>NZ_BCYX01000004.1 GCF_001598415.1 Sphingomonas mali NBRC 15500 | reverse complement strand
CGCGGCCGGGGGGACGCGCCCGCCGTTTTCATGGCAGCGGCGCGTACCGCTGCGACAGCACAGGATATCGGCATGAACATCTCGCTTGAAGGAAAGGTCGCCATCGTGACCGGGGCCGGTGGAGGGCTCGGCCGATCCCATGCGCTCGCCCTGGCGGCACGCGGCGCGCGTGTCCTGGTCAATGATTTTGGCGGCCGGCGCGATGGCCGCGAGCCGTCGAACGCGGTGGCCCAGCGTGTTGCCGACGAGATCGCGGCATTGGGCGGCGATGCGATCGCCAGCGGCGCCGACGTCTCGAGCGTCGACCAGGTTGCCGAGATGGTCGATCTCGCGATCGCGCGCTGGGGGCGCGTCGATATCCTGGTCAACAATGCGGGCATCCTGCGCGACCGGACGTTCGCCAAGGCCGAGCTCGACGACTTCCGCACCGTGCTCGAGGTGCATCTCATGGGCTCGGTCCATTGCACAAAAGCGGTCTGGGAGCCGATGCGGCAGCAGGGTTACGGGCGCATCGTGTTCACCTCGTCCTCGTCCGGGCTTTACGGCAATTTCGGTCAATCGAGCTACGCCGCCGCCAAGATGGCGCTGGTCGGCCTAATGAACACGCTTAGGCTTGAGGGCGAGAAACACGGGATCCGGGTGAACTGCTTGTCGCCCTCGGCGTCGACACGGATGACCGACGACATCATGGAAAGCGAGCAACTCGCCTTGCTCGGACCCGAGCGGGTGTCGCCCGCCGTTGTCGCGCTCTGCGCCGAAGGGGCGCCGAACGGCATGATCCTATGCGCGGGCGGCGGCAGTTTTGAACGCGCCTATGTGACGCTCACCCGCGGGATCCGGTTGGGCGATGGAGAGTGCGCCGAACAGATACTCGCCCAGCTCGACCGCATCTCAGATCGCACCGGCGAAATGATCCCGGACCATGGCCCCGATCAGGCCTCTTGGGAAATGGGCCGCACGCCTGCCACGCTCGTGGCCTGACGCGCGGTCCGCGCGTCAATCGGGAAGCGCGATCACCACCTTGCCGACCAGGCGCCGGTCGCTCATCATGGCAAAGGCCTCGCGCCATTGTTCCAGCGGAACGACGGCGTGCACGAGCGGATTGATCCGGCCGGCGCCCGCCAGCGCCCAGATGGCGTCGCGATTCGCCGCGCCCAGCGCGGGGAAGCGCCGGCCATATTCGCCAGCCCTGACGCCGATCACCGAGAAACCCTTGATGAGCGGGATGTTCATGGCGAGCGAGGGGATTCGCCCCGACGCGAAGCCGACCACCAGCAGTTTGCCGCCGAACGCGACGCAACGAACGCTCTCGTCGAAGATCGCGCCGCCCACCGGATCGAACACGATATCGGCACCGCCGCCGCTCAGCGCGCGGACCGCCTCGCGAAACGGCTGCGACGTGTCGAGCGTCGCGAAGGGCGCATAGACCTCGGCGATGCGCGCGAGCTTGTCGGGCGACCCCGAGGCGGCGATGACCCTTGCCCCGAGGGTCGTGCCGAGATCGACCGCAGCGGTTCCCACGCCGCCGCTGGCGCCGTGGACGAGGAGGGTCTGGCCGGCGGCGATCGCCGCCAGGCGGACGAGCGCCACATAGGCCGTGAGATAGGTTGTGCCGATCGCCGCGGCCTGGGCATAAGAGATGCCGACAGGCTTGCGCCGAAGCGATGCGGCGTCGGCCGCGACTTCCTGGGCGAGCGCCCCGTAGCGCAGCGATCCGGCCACCGCGTCGCCACGAGTCCAGCCGGTCGCGGGATCGGCGTCCATCACGTCGCCGGCAAAGTCCATGCCCGGGACGAACGGCAACGGCGGCTTCAGCTGATATTCGCCACGGGTCATCAGGAGATCGGGAAAGTTGAGCGAGGCGGCGCGAACCCGGACGGTCACCGAGGCCGGTGCCGGTACGGGGCGCTCGACCATAGCAAGGCCGGTCCCGGAAAGGTCGCTGGTCAGCGCGCGCACCAGGAGCGCGCGCACCATTGACCCAGTCATCGCGACGCCCCGTTGGCCTGCCAGCGCTCGGCCTGGGCGCGAGCGAGCGCGGCGATCGCCGGCAGCTCGGCGGCGAGCCGTGCGGCATTTGCGGAAACCGCGTTGCCACGCAGCACCCGACCCTTGATGCCATGGACGATCGCGCCGAGCCGGAACAGGTTGTAGGCCATATAGACGTCGAGGTCGGGAATGCCCGGACGGCCGGTGCGGCGGCAATAGGCCGCGACATAGGCGTCCTCGTCCGGCAGGCCGAGCGCACGCGGATCCTTGTCCGCGATGCCGCCGCCGAATGCCGGCGGGCAGCGGTACATCATCAGCAGATAGGTGAAGTCGGCAAGCGGGTGGCCCAGCGTCGACAGCTCCCAGTCGAGCACGGCGACGACCCTGGGCTCAGTCGGGTGGAAGATCATGTTGTCGACCCGGAAGTCGCCATGCACGATCACCGTCTCGTCGTCGGCGGGGATATGGCCGGGCAACCAGTCGACGAGCCAGTCGAGGTCGGGAATGCGCCCGGCGCCGGTCTCGGCGTGATATTGCCGGGCCCAGCGCTTGACCTGGCGGGCGAAATAGCTGCCCGGGCGGCCGAAATCGGCAAGGCCCGCGGCAATCGGATCGATCGCGTGGAGCCGCGCGAGCATCGCATTCATTTGGTCGAAACAGGGCGCGCGCTGCTCCGGCGGGGCCTCGGCGAAGGTCGACTCCCGGAAGATCCGGCCCTCGACCATATCCATGATGTAGAAGGGCGAGCCGATGACGCTGTCGTCGGCGCATGCCGCATGGATGCGGGGCACGGGGAAACCTTGGCGGGCCAACGCCATCTGGACGCGGGCCTCCCGATCGACCGCATGTGCGCCGGGAGGCAGGTCGCCGGGTGGCCTGCGCCGCAGCACATAGGCCCGCGTCGAGGTGGTCAGCATGAAGGTGGGATTGGACTGGCCGCCGGCGAGCATCCGCGCCTCGAAGGGCCCGCGAAAGCCGTCGACATGCCGCTCCATCCAGGCCGTGAGCGCTGCCTCGTCGAGCAGGTCGGGCTGGAAGGAAAGGGCCGGCGGCAGCCCGCTCACCGGCCGGTCACAGCGTCTGGCCGTCGTCGACGGTGATGACGGTGCCGGTCACGGTCCGTGCCGCGTCGGAGGCCAGATAGAGCACGGTGCCGGCAAGATCGTCGGTCGCCATGAAACGACGGCGCGGATAGGCGGCGACCTGGGCCTGGCCCGCCTCCGAACTCAGCCAGTCGCGCGACATGTCCGACATCATGAAGCCGGGGCAGAGCGTGTTCACGGTGATGCCGTGACGGGCCCATTCCTTGGCGAGCGCCTTGCCCATCATCGCGATCGCGGCCTTGCTCGCGCAATAGGCGCTTCCGCCTGGCAGCGGGGTGTGGGCCGCGATCGAGGCGATGAAGATCACCCGGCCGCGTTCGTCGTCGCCGACCTTGCCGATCATCCGTCGCGCGCCGGCGCGGGCGGTAAGGAAGCTGCCTCGGACATTGACGGCCATCGCCTTGTCGAAGGTCGCGATGTCGAGATCGGTCGCGCGTCCCGGCGTGAGGATCCCGGCATTGGCGACGACCGTGTCGACGAGTCCAAGCCGGGCATTGGCCATCTCGAAAGCCGCTTCGACCGAGTCCTCGCGCTCGACATCTATTTCGACCGCAAGGGCCTCGCCACCGGCATCGCAGATTTCCGCGGCGAGCTGCTCGAGCTGCTCGTAGCGCCGTGCGGCGACGGCGACCTTCGCGCCCTGGCTCGCCAGTGCCAGTGCCAGCGAGCGCCCGACACCGCCCGAGGCGCCCGTCACCAGCGCAACCCTGCCTTTCAAGCTGGAATGTCCTGTGCCCATATGCCGCCCTCCATCGCCGGGCCCTGTCGCGTCCCGGCATCTTGTGGGGAGGTCGTAGGCTCGCGGCCGGTGGATCGGTCATGATGATTTTTGAGCCCTTCCATCGGGCGCGGCCATAGACGGTGGGACAGTGTGACCCATGACCAAAGGGTTATGCGCCCGGGCGCGGATTCATAATTGTGCGCGAGCGACCTCCTCGTAACCCTCGCTTCCGATACCGACGGTCTGCAAGGGAAGAATGTCCATGGATTTCACGCATGGCGAGAAGGTCGACGCGCTGATCGGGCGCCTGCGTACGTTCATGCTCGAGCATATCTATCCGCTCGAACGGGCGCATGACGACTGGCATGCCGATCCGGCCAATCGCTGGCGGTCCTGGCCGCCGCTTGAAGGCCTGAAGGCGCTGGCGCGCGAGCAGGGGCTGTGGAATCTCTTCCTGCCGCGCGATTACGGCCGGTTCAGCGCCGGCCTCAGCAACCTCGAATATGCGCCTCTCGCCGAACAGATGGGCCGTGTCGGCTGGGCATCGGAAGTGTTCAACTGCTCGCCGCCCGACACCGGGAATATGGAAGTGCTCGCGCGGTACGGCACGCCCGAGCAGCAGGCGCGTTGGCTCGAGCCATTGCTGGCGGGCAATATCCGGTCCGCCTATCTCATGACCGAACCGGAGGTGGCGTCATCGGATGCGACCAACATCGCGACGACGATCATCGCGGACGGCGACGATTATGTCATCAACGGCCGTAAGTGGTGGATCACCAACATCCTCGACCCGCGTTGCGAGGTCCTGCTCGTCATGGGGCGCTCGACGCCCGACGCGCCGCGTCACCAGCAGCACTCGACCATCATCGTGCCGCGCGACACGCCGGGCGTCCGCATCGTCCGCGCGATGCCGGTGTTCGGCCGCGACCATTCGCCGGGTGGTGAATGCGAAGTAGCGCTTGAGGATGTCCGGGTGCCGCGCGCCAACATGATCCTGGGAGAGGGACGCGGGTTCGAGATCGCGCAGGGGCGCCTCGGGCCGGGCCGCATCCATCACTGCATGCGCTCGATCGGTCAGGCGCAGCGCGCGCTCGAGCTGATGGCGCGGCGCGCCGAGAGCCGGGTTGCGTTCGGCGTCAAGCTTTCCGACCAGAGCAGCGTGCGGCAGGATATCGCGCGCTCCTGGTGCGAGGTCGAGCAGGCCCGGCTCCTCACGCTAAAGGCGGCGGATCAGATGGACCGGCACGGCAACCGCGCGGCACGCGATCTGATCGCGGCGATCAAGATCGTCGTACCGCGGATGGCCCAGGAAGTCGCGGACCGTGCGATCCAGGTCTATGGCGGCATGGGCGTCAGCGACGACACGCCGATCGCCCACTTCTTCACGCTCAACCGCTATCTTCGCATCGCCGACGGTCCCGACGCGGTCCACATGTCGCAGCTCGGCAAGCTCAAGGTCGCCGAATATGCGGCGTTGACCGAAGGCGTCTAGACCGAGGGGCAGGGGTCACCGCCTGTGCAGGCTCAGGCGGGCAGGCGGCGGAACATCGTCCTGATGTCCGAAATGACCGCTGGCGGGTTCTCATAATAACCGAAATGGCCGCCGGTCGGATGAGCGTTCAGGAAAACGCTGTTGAAGAAGCCGGCGCGCGGCCCCGCCTTGAACGCCGCGACGCGGTTCTCGGTCGTGACCCCCGGGGGATTCTCGCCGCCGAGGAAGGTGATGCCGGTCGGTGCCTGCACTACCGGTTTGAGGTCGTGCGACGGCTTCCAGGGATAGCGCGCGGCATCGGCATAGGCGCGCATCGATGAACCCGCCGTTCCCGTCAGCCAGTAGATCATCGCCGTGGTGATCATATGCTCGCGCGTGAAGACGCGCTCGGGATCGCCGCCGCCATCGCCCCAGGAGCGCCAGCGCTCGAGGAGCCAGGCGAGGAGCCCGACCGGGGAATCGTTCATAGCGTAAGCGAGCGACTGGGGATCGACCACCTGCACCGCGAAATGAGCAACGAACTTCATCGTCGCGGCGGGAACCGGGGTCAGCGTGTCCCAGCTGCGCGCGGTCACGTCCCAGGGGCGGGCGTTGTTGAACTGGTCGAGCAGCATCGCATGCATGAGGTGCACCCCGATGAGGCTGTCGGCATATTTGTGCCCGAGCTGCGAGGAGACGAGTGCTCCCCAGTCGCCGCCGCTTGCCGCATAGCGCGGATAGCCCAGCCGCTCGGTCATGAGCTTGTGCCAGAGGTCGGCGGTCCGCCAGAAATTGACGCCGGCCACGGGCTCGGGCCCGGAGAACCCATAGCCAGGCAGCGACGGCACGATCACGTCGAACGCGTCGCCGGGGTCGCCGCCATGCGCCGCCGGATCAGCGAGCGGACGGATCACCTTTTCGATGTCCCAGAAGGTCCATGGCCAGCCATGCGTGATGATGATCGGAACGGGCTTCGGGCCCTTGCCGGGAACGCGGATGAAGTGGATCGGAATGCCATCGATGCGCGTCCGATAGGCCGGCAGCGCGTTGATCGCCCGCTCCGCCGCCCGCCAGTCGTAGCCGGTGCGCCAATAGTCGACCAGCCCGCGCAGGTAGCGCGCGTTGGTGCCATAGCCCCAGTCGTCGTTGCCGGGATCGTCGGGCCAGCGGGTGGCGGCCAGGCGGCGGCGCAGATCGGCGAGGTCCCGCTCCGGAATCGCGACGCGGAACGGCTCGACCGTGTCCGCCGCCAGGGGCATCGCGGCGGCGCCTGTCGAGGCAAGCGCTGGCGCCAAAGCTGCTGCGCCCTGCAGCACCGCGCGGCGACCGTAGAGCGGCGACAGGCTGGGGGTGTCCGTCAACGTGGCGCTCCTCTCTCGATCTTTCGCGTTTGAGTATCAGCGACAACGAGGGGCGGTGTCATGATCAATTCTTGTGTGGGCGATCAACCTTGCTGATATCCGGGCTCCGACATGTCGGTCTCGCGGTCGGCGAAGGGCTATCCCCAGTATAACGACACTGGCTCGACGTCAGGCGAGCGCTGTCACGCTTGCGCGCGCCTGGTCGAAGGTCTGCATATACCGTCGTCTGGCATAGGCCTCGTTCAGGAAACCGATCACCTCGCCGGCGGCATCGAGGACCGGAAGAATGTCGGCTTCGGCGTTTTCGAAGCATTGCATCGCGGTTTTCACATTCATCTCCGCTCGCAAGAAGATCGTAGCGTAGCGCGAGAGCGTGGCGACCTCCGTGGCATGCGCGCGCGCGTCGAGATCGGGCGAGAAGAGATCGGGCATCAGCAGCGTACCGATATAGCGATCCTGGCGGTCGGTCAGAAAGATGGCCGGTGTCGAGCCGAGCCTGAAACTGGCGCGACATGCGGCTACCGTGGTCGATCCGTCGCCGAGCGCGACATCGGTGCGCATCATGGCGCCGACGGACAGACTTCTGATCCAGCCGATGTCCTCGGCGCCGCGGATGCTCTCCCCACGTAGATGGAGACGCCAGGTCGAGAAGGAGTGCCCGAAAATGCTGCGCACGAACGCACTGGTGATCACGCTGACGATCAACGAGGTCGCGGTGACGGCGAAGCTGCGGGTGATCTCGAGGACTAGGAACGTCATCGTCAATGGACCGCCGACGATTGCCACGCCCAGCGCCGCCATACCGGCAAACGCGCTGGTTTGCGGATCGAGTGGGAGGCTGGTGGCAAGAGGTGTCGCGCCAACCTGAAGAGCGAACCATTTTCCCAGCAATGCACCAAGGAAGAGCGAGGCGAAAAAGAGGCCACCGCGAAAACCCGAGGCAAGTGACAGAATGCACGCCATGGCTTTCAGCACGATGATCGTGACGATGAGCGACGCCCCCATCTTCTGGCCGAGGTCGAGAATCATCGCGCCGTGTCCTGCCGCCAGGACTTGGGGCGTGACCATTGCGAGCGCGCCGACCAGCAATCCTCCGGCGAGCGGGCGGCACCAAAAGGGAAGGGCGAGCCGGTCGAGCAGATTTTCGCATCGGGCGACGGCCCTCATCATCGCGATCCCGAACAGGCCGGCGATCAGGGCGAGGATGAGAAGCGCCGGCAACTGCGCCAGCGCGTCACCATTCAGCGTGGTGGCATCGATCGAATAGGGATGACCGCCCAGGTGGCCGGCGACAAAGGAGGCCGATAGTGCCGCTGCCAGGATGGGCACTGCGCTGGCGACCGAATAGGTGCCGATGATGAGTTCGCAGGCATAGAAGGTACCGGTCAGCGGCGCATTGAAAGCCGCGCTGATCGCCGCGGCAGTGCCGCAGCCAACCATCAGCCGAAGGTCGTTGCGCCGGAGATTGAGCCGGGTTCCCAGCCAAGAGGCGAAGCCAGCGCCGATTTGCGTGTAGCCGGCCTCGAGCCCGACCGATGCGCCGGCACCGTTCGAGACGAGCGTCTGGCCGCTCACGATCAGGCTGTCGCGGAGCGACAGTTTCCCGCCGCGCAGCGCATTCGCCTCCACAGGATCCACGACCGGGGACAATTTCCATCGCTGCCGGCAATATTCCATGAGCCCAAGCAGGAGGCCGCCAACCGCGGGGCCGGCCATCGCCGCGACGGGATCGACCGCCGCGCTCGCGCTGAGCCTCACGTCGAGGGGGATGCCGTAAAGCACCGCATGGGCGGCCTGGGCAGCCAGGCTCATCGCGACCACCGCGGTTCCCGTCGCCACGCCGATCAAGAGCGCGAGCGGCAGGAGAAGAATCTCCTTGGTGCGCACGAGCGCCCTGAGCTTGGGCAGCCGCAAGGGCGTACCGGCGGGCGCGGGCACCGAAACGTCCGGCGGCGTTCGCCATGTCGATGCGCAATACCCGCCCCGGTCCTCGCCCTCTGTAACCTGGGTATTCCGCTCCCCCCCGAAGTCCATCACAGATGCCCGCTGAGCCTGAGGTGGAATTGCGAACTGCGGTGGTCGAGCCCGGCAAAAGCGACCTTGGTTCCCCGGCTGTGATATCGCGTCTTGACGGCGTCGAGTGCGGCGACGCTCGAGGCGTCCCAGATTTGCGACCGGGAGAAGTCGATCGTGACCTCCGCCGGATCCGACGCATAGGCGAAGCGGTCGACAAGCTCGTTGCTGCTGCCGAAGAAGAGCGGGCCATGGACGCAGTAACGCACGCGGCGGCCATCGGGCGAGGCAATGCGCTCGACGTCGATGACGTGCGCGACGCGCCGGGCGAACAGGATCATGGCGAGAAGCACGCCCGCGACGACCCCGAGGGCGAGATTGCCGGTCATGACCGTCACCACGACGCTCACCAACATCACGAGCGTTTCCGGAACAGGCATCCGTCGCAAGGTCGCGGGGCGAATGCTCTGCCAGTTCACGGTCTTCAGCGCGACGATCATCATGACCGCCGCGAGCGCGACCATCGGGATTTGCGCCATCAATCCGGCAAGGACGGTGACGAGAAGCAGCAGAACGACCGCTGCCGCCATGGTCGAAACCCGTGATCGTCCCCCGCCGATCTTCACGTTCACCACGGTCTGCCCGATCATCGCGCAGCCGGCCATCCCGCCATAGAAACCCGCGGCGATGTTGGCGATGCCGAGCGCCCAGGATTCGCGCCCCTTGTCGGAGCGGGTGTTCGTCAATTCGTCGACCAGTTTGGCGGTCAGCAAGGTTTCGAGCAGGCCGACGAAGGCCACGCTGAGTGCCGAGGGCCAGATGACGGCGAGCGTCGCGGCATCGAAGGGCACGAGAAGCGCGGTGGCCCCGGGTAGACCCGGAGCCATCGAGCCTGCGCCACCGACGCTCGGTACATCCAGATGCCAGAGGATTGCGACTGCGGTTACCGCGACGATCGCCACCAGAGGTGCCGGCACCGCGCCCGAGATGCGAGGAAAGGCCAGGACGATGACGATGGTCGCGGCGAAAAGCGCATAGACCGCCGGCGAGCCGCCCAGCACATGCGGCACTTGGGCCGCGAAGATGAGGATGCCCAGGGCATTAACGAAGCCGATCATTACCGAACGCGGAATGAACCGGGTCAGGCGGGCGAGCCCCGTCGCTCCGAAGAGAATCTGGATGGACCCGGCAAGCAGGACGGTAGGCAGAATGTATCCGACACCGTGGGCCTTCACCATCGGACCGATCACCAATGCGATCGATCCCGCGGCCGCGGTAACCATCGCGGGCCGCCCACCCAGCACGGACATCACGAAGCACAGCACAACGGAAGAGATCAGCGCGACCTTGGGATCGACGCCGGAGATGAAGGAAAAGGAGATCACCTCGGGGATCAGCGCGAGGGCGGTCACGACCCCTGCCAGGACTTCGGTCGTGAAGAGGCGCGGCGATTGCAGGATCACGCCGACGCTAGGGGACACGCGCGATTGCGGCGCAGGCGCGCGCGGGGGAGGAAGGGTGTTCATTATTCGATCCTTGTGCGGGACGAAGCCTTGCGGGCGGCTTCAGCAGCGCGCGATGCAGCGGAATCCGATATGTGACGTGGCTGTATCCCGCGCTTCACCCTGGCGGGCGGCGGGGCGGTAGCGCAGGCAGTAATTGGGAGCACAAAGGTGCGAGCCCCCCTTCACCACGAAACGGCGATCCGGTCGGGCAGCATCGGGCGCCTGACAACAGGATCGCTCCGTGACCTCGTCGTCGAACGGCGTGGCCGTCCATTCCCAGACGTTGCCGACGACATCGACTAGTCCATAGCCATTGGCAGGAAAGGAGCCGACGGGAGACGTGCGGTCATAGCCGTCCTCGGCCAGGTTTTCCCAAGGAAACCGGCCTTGCCAGGTGTTGGCCATGTGGCGTCCCTCGGGCTGAGGGTCGTCGCCCCAGGGATAGATCGCGCCGTCGAGGCCGCCGCGGGCTGCGAACTCCCATTCGGCTTCGCCGGGCAGCGTTTTTCCGCACCAATTGGCATAGGCCAACGCGTCTTCGTGCGCGACCTGCACGACGGGATGATCAGCAAGGGCGGCGATACCGGCCCCGTCACCAAGCGGATCGCGCCACGACGCATTTGGTACATAAGCCCACCAGGCACGCGGATCGCGCAAGCCGACCGGCCCCGGCGGCTTGCGAAAGACCGCTGCTCCCGGAACCAGCAAGGCGGGATCGGCATCCGGATAGTGTTCGGGCAAGGGTTGGCGCTCGGCCAGTGAGACATAGCCGGTCGCGGCGACGAATTGTGAGAACTCCCGGTTCGTGACCGGCGCGCGATCGATCCAGAAGTCGCCGACCATCGCTTCACGGAGCGGCCGCTCCTCGCGGTAGAAGGTCGCCGAGCCCATCTGGAACGCGCCGCCGCCGATCAGGATCATCGCGCTGCGGTCGACCTGTTCGGCGGTAGGGACCAGAGTGGCCGGCGAGCGGAGGGAAGTTGCCTTCCCTCCGCCGTCATGATTGCCAAGGCAAGACATGCGCCGTCGCCTTCACTGCGCCGGATGCGATGCCGGCACGAAATCCAGCGGCGAGCCTGGCGGGATGAGCTCTTCCCGCTTCACGCTCTCCTCGAAGTCCCGCACGACGCGATGCGCATGCTGCATCACCCACCAGCGGACATAGCGCTGGTTCACTGCTTCTCGTTCCTTGGGGTCTTCCTTGAGATGGGTGATGCGCGCGAACCCCAGCGGCAGTTCCGGATCGTGGAAATGTTGCTGGCGCTTGAAGTTGATCTTGAAGTCCTTCCATTTCACCGCGTGGAGTTCGTCCTTGAGCCACACGATGCAGGATTCGCGATTGGACACATCCTGCTCGCCGCGGAAGAAGGCCGTCTGGTCGACGCCATCGATCAAGCGGTCGGACGGGGCTTCGCAGCCGGCGAAGCTCAGCAACGTGGTGAACATGTCGGTGACATGGACCATCTCGTTGCTCTCGATTCCCGCCGGAATATGGTCGGGCCAGCGGATCATTAACGGCGTACGGATGCCGCCCTCGGCCGAGCTAAAATAGGAGCCGTCGAAGAAACCGCCGGTACCACGCCCGGCGAGATGATCCTCGGCGCCATTGTCGCCGCATATGACGACGATCGTGTTGTCGCGGACGCCGAGCTCGTCGAGCTTGTCGAGCAGGACGCCGAAGTCGTGATCGAGCATGAGGAGGCAGTCGCCCCAGTCGCCATTGGTGCTCTTCCCGACGAACTCGTCGCGCGGCAGCATCGGGAAATGCATCAGTGAATGGTTGAAATAGCAGTAGAACGGCTTGTCGTCGGCGACCGCTTTTTCCATGAACTTGAGCGCACGCTTCTGATATTCCAGGTCGCAGGTCTTCTTGGTCTCCATGCAGAGCTGTTCGTCGAGCAGCGGCCAGGCGCCTTTGCCCTTGACCCCTTCATGCATGTGCGAAAAGCCGTCGCGCTCAGGCACATAGTGGGGATCCTCGAGCCACATGCACTCGTCATAGGTGCGCAAGGGGCCATACCATTCGTCGAAGCCGTGATCCGTCGGGAACCGGCCGTCTTCGGCACCGATATGCCATTTGCCGTAGATGGCGCTGGTATAGCCGGCGTCGCCGAGGATTGATGCGATGGTGCGCTCCCAGGCGACGATGCCGCCGCCATTGCCGCCCAAGGCGATCGTGTGGTTGCCCGAACGGATCGGAAAGCGCCCGGTCATGAGCGCGGAGCGCGTTGGGGTGCACTGGGGTTCGACGACATAATGGGTGAGCTTCACCCCTTCCGTCGCGAACTGGTCCATCCGCCGCGTGTCGGCGCCGCGAAGGATGCCGCCGCCGTAGCAGCCCAATTCACCCATGCCGAGATTATCGACATGGAAGAACAGGATATTGGGTTTCTTTGACATTCGATGAGATCCCTTTCTGTTGCGTGATCCTTGGGCTGAGCTTCCCCGCCACCGCCCAAGGGGATGCCTTGGGCAGTGTCGCAAAACCGGGTTTTGCTCTTGGATTGAGTGGGGTTAGACGGCTCTCAACCCATAACGATGTAGTGACATCATTATGTCGTTACGTCAAGCCAAAACGGGCTGATCGCGGGATGCGCCCGCGCTGGAAAAAGACAATGATGTGTATGCGTGAGGCCCTTTTGAGCCGGCGCCGGTCAGAACGGGATGCGGGTCGGCGCCACAGCTTTTTGGGCGGTGGTTGGCCCGTGTCAGGCCGCGCCGGGAACGCGACGCGCGAGGCGTGTCGTGAAGCGGATATGATCACCACGGTAATAGAGCCGCTCGAAATCGACCGGCTGGTGATCGCGCGAATAGGATGTCCGCTCGATGAGGAAGACCGGACTGCCGGCGCTCACCGACAGCGCGTCTGCGATGGCCTGGTCCGCTGATATCGCCTGGAGTCGATATTCCGCCTCGATGAGCGGTGTATCGTACCGGGTCTCCAGCAGGGTGAAGATCGGCTCGACCTCAAGGTCGTGCGAGACGATCTGCCGCCCGAGCTCGTAGGGCAGGTAGGTGATGTCAAACGACAGCGGCACGCCGTCCGAGAGCCGAATCCGGCGGATGCACATCACCTCGGTGCCAATCGGACAGGCGAGTTGTTCGGCAACCGTCTCATCGGCAGCGAGGAGTTCGTGATCGAGCCATTTCGCGGAGGCTTTGCGGCCGAGTGCCGCCATATCCTCGACGAAGCCCGTAAGCCCGGTGAGTTCTTGTACGATCCGCGGGCTGGTGACGAAGGTGCCCTTGCCACGGCGGATTTCGACCAGACCCTTCTTCAGCAGATTCTGCACCGCGTTGCGCACAGTGGTCCGGCTGACGCTATATTCCTCGACGAGCTCGTCTTCAGAAGGAAGCCTGCTGTTTGGCGGAAAGTCACCGTTCTGAATGCGGGTCGTGATCTCGCTTTCGAGCTGGGCATAGAGAGGAACGGCGGAGGAATGTTCTATCGTCATGGAGATGACGCTATCAGAGCAACATCATGATGTCATCATGTCCTCGGCCGCGCTGACGATTAGCTTCCTGCGCCCGTGCGAATCCGATCCAGAATGTCCGCGCGGACGACGGTGATATTGCCACGCTTCACGGACAGGATTCCTTGGGCATGGAAGCGCTTGAGGCTGGCCGTCACCCATTGCCGGGTTGCTCCGACCATATGCGCGATTTCCTCATGCGTGAATTTCGTGCTGATCAGCGTCCCGCCGGGCTGCCGTAGACCATAGAGATCGGACAGATGCAGGAGCATATGCGCCAGCCGTTCGGTTACCGAACGCGTGCCGAGCATCTGCGCCATGGCCGAATAGCATTTGCCCTTGAACGTCAGTCCCTCGATGATGCCGATGGCAAGATGGGGTATCCCAAGCGCGAGTTCGCGCAGCGCAGCGCCGGGCAGATGAAGGGCGCTGACCCGCGTCGACGCCATGCCAGACCATACGTTGAGACCGCCGCCGAAGATTTCGGGCCCTCCGACGAAATTGCCGGCGTGCCAGAGCGCCAAGGTGATTTCGCGGCCCGATGGGGCGGTATAATAGACCCGGACGCGTCCGCTGGCGATCAGGTAGACGCCATCGTTCGCGCTGTCTTGCGTGAAGAGGATCGATCCCGGGCCGAACTCGCGTTCGATACCCTTTGCGACGACTTGAGCAATCTCGGCCTTGCTCAATCCCATCAGGAGAGGCGGTGGGCCACCTGACGGCGGGCTGTCGTGGGTCGACAAGAGCGCGCCCACGCGGTCGGAAATGCCTGCGCGCACATAGGGCGGGGGAGGCACGCTCGAAGCCCCGGCGGCGGATCGCGACCCGGCGATCACAGGCGCGCTATGCTGCATTGCAGCGAGACTGTCATATTCTTTCCCGTACGGCAATGCCCGTGCGAGCGCTCGCACGGGCGTGCGCCGCATGGGATCGGAGCCGGGCGGAGGAGCCGGTATGCCACGATCAGAACGGCAGGTAACGAATACTGGTGAGGACGGTCTGTTGGGCGCCGCGCGGCGCGACACCGGCGCCGTCGGCAAATGTCCTGCGCAATGTGGTCGAATATTCGACACCGAACTGGACGCGGCCGAAGTCGCCTTTGAACGCCTTGAACCAGCCACCCAAGGCGACCTGCTCGATCGAGCGGGTCAAGGCGGCACACGCCCCGCCTTCGATGGTGCAGCCACTATTGTCGATCTGGCCGAGGACGCCATAACCGAAGTCGGCGGATGGCAATGCTGCGGAGCGGAACACCCTGCCGCGCACTGTTTCCTTGCCCATGAACCCATACAGGTCGAACCGCGTCGTAAGGTGAAGCGTCGCTCCGGCGAGCCACATGGTCGCGGGCAGACCGACGAGGCGGCCGTCCGGCCGCACGGTGACGTCGGGCATTCCCGTGGTCCCGTACCGGCCAATGCCGTTCCCAAACAGAAGCGAACCATAGAGGTCGAGCCGCTTCGGGATCAGCTGGACGGAAAGGTTGCCGCCGCCACCGGCCATCCAGGAGACGGTGTTCGAGCTGCCGGGAACCAGTCCGAGCAGTTGCGCCTGTGATCCGGGCGCAGAAGTCACGGTAGCGCGCGCGTTGGCCGCTCGAAGAACGGCGATCGCTTCGATATGGAACGAGCGGCCGTGGGGTCGGCCATCCCAAGCGAGCTTGCCGATAACATCGGGATATTTGTTCAGGGAATAGCTGTTCGTGCCGAAGCCGCTGGTCGGAGCCTGGCTGTTGCTGAGCGTCACACCACCCGGCAGGAACGGCACCGCGCTCACGGTCTGTGGATTTTCAAGAGAGATCGCGCCCCATAGTTCCGGCGTGATCCGTTTGGTGACGCGGATCTGGGGCTGGCGCGCCCAAGCATAGCCTGGGATGAATTGGGCATCGATGCTCGGCGGCACGACTTCGCTGCGTAACGCGATGCCGGTCGCATTGGGCGTGATCAGCGACCAGGCCTGGCCGGCCATGATATCCAGCCCAGGCCGATCGAGATGGAGCTGGATGTAGAGTTGCCGCAGCCTTGGGTTATAGCCGTTCGCCTGCACCGAATTGGCGTTGACCGCGGCCCCTTGCAGATCGAAGTCGCCGAAGATGAAGCCGTGCGTCTTGGTGTCGACATCGCCCGATACCAGAATGCCAAGCCTGCTCTGCCGTCCTGAAAAGCGCATTTCGCCGGTGTGCGCCGCGCGATCATTGGCAAACGGGATGCGTGCGTAGTTGGACGCGATGTCGGCGGCCACATTGTGCGAACGGTAGATGGTCGCGGCTTCGAAGAAGCCGCTGAAGCTCACGGTGAGCTTCCGTCGGTTCGCGGCTGGTGCGGAGGCGGCGGTGGGTATGGTCGGTGCGGCCGAGCTCGTGGCAATGGATAGGGGCTGCGCTCGAGAGGGTTCGCCCTGCTGCGGGGCCAATTGCGCTTCGAGCGCGGCGATGCGGGCGTTGAGGGCCTCGATCTTGGCCTCGAGCGCATTTTCCTGCGCGCTGGTACTGCTTTGCGCAACAGCGGGCTGGCAGGCGAGCGGCACCAGGGCGGTGCTCGCGAGGAACAGGAAGATGCAGTGTCTCATCTCGATCCCTTTCTCGACGTGATGACGCCGTCCGGCGTCGGTCGCCTAGGGGACGGAACTTCCGTTTTCGGGCAGGCATGGTGGGTCGGACGGCGGTCGGCATGAGATGCCGTCCGCCGCGCGCGAACCGGCGCGGTGCACATGTCCTGGGCCTCGATCCGACGTTCGCGGGCGACCGGCCGCCCGCGATGGGGTCAGACGATCTGAGAAAAGTCCCGTCCAGCTAGATTGATGGATACTCCCTTGAGCGCGTCTGCGTTCAGCTCGCCGCCCAAGGCCTTCAGACTCTCTTCCCGTATCAATTGCATGAGTCTCGCCCTCAGGGCGACGAACTCTGCTGTGTTGCTTATCGATGGTTCGCGCGGACGATCGAGTTCGATCCTGACCTCCGCCTTGATGCCGCCCGGCTTGGCCGACATGACATAGACCCGGTCGGAAAGGAAAATCGCCTCGTCGATATCATGGGTGACGAACAGCACGGAGATCTTGAGCTGCTGCCAGATGTTCGTGAGGATCTGCTGCATGATCAACCGGGTCTGCGCATCGAGGGCCCCGAACGGTTCGTCGAGGAGGAGGATGCGGGGCCCCGTGGCCAGAGCGCGGACGATGCCGACACGCTGCTTCATGCCGCCCGACAGGCGGTCGGGATATTGATCCTCGAAGTCCGAAAGGCCCGTCAATCCGAGCAGGGTGCGCGCAGCGAGCGCGCGCGTGCTCCGGTCCTTGCCCTTCATCTTGAGGCCGAATTCCACATTCTGGCGGACCGTCATCCAGGGGAAAAGCGAATAATGCTGGAAGATCATGCCCCGGTCGGCACCGGGCCCGCGGATCGGTTCGTCATCGACGGTGACCGATCCGCTGCTCGGTGTGAGGAAGCCGGCAAGGGCATTGAGGAGGGTCGATTTGCCGCATCCCGAGGGACCGAGGATCGAGACGAATTCCCCAGGCCGGACGTGGAGCGAGACATTGTGGACAGCTTCGACCTCCCCCTCGAGGGTCGGATAACGCAGGCCGAAACCTTCCACCCGGATATGGCCTCGCGGCTGTTCGGTGGGGGTCTGATCCACGCTCATCGATACCGGATCATCGATCATCGCCCGGCCCTCCAGGGCATGAGGAGTTTGCCGAGGAAGCGGATGAGGCCGCTTGAAAACAGCCCCAGCGCGCCGATGCTGATCATTCCGAGAACGATATTGGGATAGTCGACCAGCGAATAAGCCTGCCAGGTGAAATAGCCGATGCCATATTGGCCCGAGATCATCTCGGCGGCGATCAGCGAAATCCAGGCAACCCCCATGCCGACCGTCAGGCCGGTGAAGATCTGTGGCAATGCGCTTTGCAGATACACTTCCCTGAAGATGGTGATCTCGCCCGCCCCGAGACAACGCGCCGCGCGAACCAGGACCGGATCGATCGCATCGACGCCATGCAACGTGTTGACGAGGATCGGGAAGAAAGACCCGATGAAGGTGATGAACAGGATCGATTCCTCGCTTGTCGGCCATAGCATGATGGAGATCGGCACCCAGGCGATGGCGGGTATCGGCCGGAATATCTCGGCTAGCGGAAAGACGATCGCGCGTGCGAGCCGATACCGGCCCATGACCAGACCGGTCGGGATCGCAACGAGCGCGGCGAGCGCGAACCCGATGAAGATACGGCGGCAACTCGCCAGGACGTGGACCAGGAACGCGCCGCTCGAGAACTGACGGCTCGTCGCGTCGAGCACCTGGCCCGGCGAGGGGACATTCTCGAAACGCACATAGAGATCGACATGGTTGGCGCTGAGCAAATGCCAGCCGATGAGAGCCACGAGCACCGCGCCCGCACCGATGACAGTATCGATCAGACGCTGGCGGTTGAGGTCGAGCCAGCGGCGCGCGCGCACAGCGAGGGTCGGTCCCGGTGGAGGGGGTGGTGGCGTCTCGATGGTCAGCGGCTCCGCTGGCGTGCGATTGGCGAGGACAACGACGTCCGCCTGCCAGTCGCGAGGCAATCCTGCCGGCTTCATCGTCCCGCTCCGGGCTGACCCTGCGTGGTCAAGGCGGCGAAGGTGAGGCTTTGGCCTCCAACGCGCCGCGCGAAGGCATCGGCATCGGGCTTCAGCATGAATGCGGCCAGATCACCATTGGCTGCCTGGGCATAAAAGGCCTGATCGGCGAAGAGCTTGATACCGCGCACCTTGTCGAAGACATATGCCACGTCGATCGCCTGTCCGCGCTTGCGAAGCGCGTTATAGGCATCGATCGTGCATCGCGTATCCGCATGGGGTGTGATCGCGCCGCCGGTCAGCCAGATCTCGCCGGCCTCGCGCGGCACGGTCACCGGCTTGTTGCAGAAGCGATCGTAGCCGCCGACCTCGTAATTGGCCGTCGTCCCTGTCTGTTGCTCATAGGAGCGGCCGCGGGCGGCGAAGACCTTCCGCAAATAGCTGTCGTCGAGCCAGGCGCCGACATCGAAGGTCGTCACCTTCCCGATCTCCTGCAAGGTCTTCACGTCCTCGCGGGCGGCCGCGACCAACTGCGGCTTGATCGTCGGGTCCATCGTCATGATGCCGCCGGGCCCGAGATAGATATAGACCACTTCCTTATCGACCCCGGTCCATTCCGAGATCTTTTCGGCGGCGCGCTTCGGATCGGCGCGTACCCAGTCCGCGGCGTCCATCATCGCCTTCAGATAGGCATCGACGATTTCGGGATAGGCTTTAGCGAAATCGTCGCGGACGACGACGCCGTGGAATGTCGGGACGCCGATTTGCGCGCCATCGAAGATCTTACGGGCAAATCCGCGATGCGGCAGCAGTTCGGGGTAGGGGACGAAATCTGCATGGCCGCCGATCTTCTGTTGTTCCAGGTTGGTGGAACCAACCTCGGGTGCCTGGTTGACGACCTGCAGATAGTCGGCGGGCAAGCCGTTGCGTTTGAGCGCGCGCAACAGCATGCCGTGGGCGGCCGAGCCGAACGGCACGCTGACGACCTGACCTTTTAGATCGGCCAGTGCGTAATAAGCCGAGCGGCTGTTCACGACTACGCCGTTGCCAGACCCGGCCAGATTATACGCGGCGACGGCTATCAGCCGCGACTGTCCTTCGCGCGACTGGGCAAATGTGTAACCGTTCACGATCAGCGGATAGTCGCCCATCACACCGAGTTGGAGCTTGCCGGCGATCATACCGTTGGTGATCGGCGGCCCCGACGTGAAGTTCTCCCATGAAACGGTAATTTTCTTGCCGGCATATTTGCCGTCATGAGGCAGATATTTTTCGAGGAGGCCCAGTTTTCGGATCACGATCCCGGCGATTGCGGTGTTCGTCGTCGCGTCCTGGGTTCCGATACCGATGGAGATCATCGCGGAATCGGACTGTTGACCACAACTGGCTAAAGATGCGGCAAGCGCGGTCAGCGCAATAGTGTTTCGAATAAATCGGTACGGCGATCTGTTGGGCACGGCGTTTCCCCAAATCATGCGCATCCTTCGATGTCATGGAAACGTAACCAGCCAGCCATAGCCCGGAAAGCAATTAGTTGCCGTTTTGGTCGATTTCAGATTGTGCACCTGCTAAGTAGAAATCATGCCTCGGCATTTGCCATTTTTGTAGGCAGTTCCGACGGAATTGCCTACTTTATTGGCAGTTTGATTTGTGATTGCATATTTGCCCGAATGGGAGTGCTGCGATGCAGCATGAAAGGGGATTGAGATGGTCGTGCTTCGTGGCATACGATCGCGACACGAGCGGAGGCGGCATCAGGGCGCACTGGCATCCCCCTGAAATATCGCAATATTCGAGTCATGTCCTCAAGGTCGGGCCACGCAGGTCGGGACAAGTCGGTTGAGATATGGCCGGAGCCAGTCTCCGCCGCGTGGTGGTGGGTATGCGCGGCGCGAACGGTGCCGGCGCGGCGGTTCGACGCGCGCCGTGCCAAAAAAAGCGGCGCCATGATAAAATCGCCGATCGAGCATGCGCAAAGCGCATGGGACAATCCCATCTCGGGCGCGCAACCTGCGGGGATGGCTCGTCGGAAAAGACATGCCCTGCCCGAGGTCGCACCGCGAGAAGTCCGCCGCCCGCGCCGATCAATCGTGCGGGTTGATCGCCATCCCGATCAATACGTCAACCTGCTCCTTGCGCAAATGGCCCTCGGCAATGGCCAACTCGGTGAACGTCCGGCCTTCGGCAGCCGCCCGCTGTACGAGGTGGGACGTCTCGTCATAACCGATGCTGGGCAACAAGGCCGTCGCGATCGCGCTCGATTGGTGGAGGAGCTGCTCCATACGGCTTATGTTCGGCTCGATCCCGGTGATGCAACGCTCTCTGAACAGCCTCAACCCGTTGGTCAGGATCCGCATGCCTTCAAACAGGTGAAAGGCGATGATCGGTTCATAGGGATTGATTTCGAGTTGGCCCTGTTGCGCTGCGGCGGCGATCACCACGTCATAGCCGGCAAGCGTGAAGCCCAACTGGCAGATAGCCATCGGTACGACGGGATTCACCTTCCCGGGCATGATCGAGGATCCCGGCTGGAGCATCGGCAGCGCCAGTTCGGCGAAACCCGCCGCCGGTCCGGAGGACAACAGGATCAAGTCGTTCGCGATCTTGGCGATCGAGGTCGCTGCTGTGCGCAGTTCGCCCGACAGCCGCGTGAAGACATCGGCGTTCGCGAGCGCGTCGAACAGGTTGTCGGCTTTTGCGAAATTGTCTCCCGTGCGCTGAGACAAGTGATGAAAGAAAGCGCGTTTGTAGCCCGGCGCGGATCCAAACCCGGTTCCGATCGCGGTCGCGCCGATAGGCAATGTCAAAAGCTCGTCGGCGCGCGCGCGCAACGCCTCCACCAACCGTCGCGTCAGCACGGCATGCGCGCCGAACGACTGGCCAAGCGTCATCGGCTGCGCGTCCTGCAGGCAGGTGCGGCCGACCCGCAGCACCGACCGGAAGGTCTGCGCGCGTTCGACAAAGGCGGCTTCGAGCGCGACGAGCTCAGTAACCAACTCGCTGAGCGATTGCCGGCAGCCCACCTTGATCGCGCTCGGGATCACATCGTTGGTCGACTGGCAGCGATTGACATGATCATTGGGATGGACGCGGTCATAGATTCCGATCTCTCCGCCGAGGAGTTGCGCGGCACGGTTGGCCAGCACTTCGTTGATGTTCATGTTGATCGAGGTCCCGCCAGACCCTTCGAACATGTCCACCACGAGATCGCTGTTGAGCCGCTGCGCGGCCAGTTCGTCGGTCGCCCGAACGATTGCGTCGGCGACATCTGGAGCGATCTGACCGATGTCACGATTGGCGAGCGCGGAGGCCGCCTTGACCGTCGCAAGGCCGAGAACGAATGCCGGGAAGTCCCCGATGGTGCGTCCGGAGATGGCGAAATTCTGGCGCGCTCTGGCGGCACCGGGGCCGTAGAGCGCGGTTGCGGGGAGGGCCACGGGCCCCATGCTGTCGATATCGGTACGAACGTCGTTCATGATTTTCCTCGTCTGCAATGACGCCGCTTTGCCCAAGCGTCGGCGTTGCCGCTTGCAGCAGGCAGACATCCAGCGGACCATGCGCGTCGCACGCGAGGATGGGGGCCGTCCCATCGCGTGACGATGCGACCAGGAAGCGCGTGGGACGGATGATTGAATTCGGGGGGATTCGTGACACATTATTTATCGTGTGCAGGCGTGGACGATGACTGAGATGGACGAGGGGCACGATCGCAGCGCGCCATCCGAACAGCGGGTAGAGGAAGACGTTCAGGCTGCGAGTGTCGCATTCCTGCTGATCCCGGGTTTCTCGATGCTGGCGTATGTGACTGCCATCGAATCGCTTCGTGCCGCCAATCAGATCGCGGGCCGCCAGCTCTACCGCTGGGAGCATATGAGCCCGGCGGCCGGTTCTGCGGCGGCCTCCAATCTTGTCGAGATTCGCTGCGATGGCGAACTTGGCCCGGCCGGCCATGACTATGTCTTCGTCTGCGCGAGCGACGAGGGCGGTGAGTTCCGCGACAGCCATGTCCTGGCCTGGCTCCGCAGCCAGGCCGCGCGGGGCGCGCGGATGGGCGCGATGGGCGGCGGCGCCTTCCTCCTGGCGCGTGCCGGGTTGCTACAGCGGCGGCGGGTGACCCTGCACTGGGCCTATGCTTCGGCGTTCCGCGAGGAATTTCCCGAGGTCGACGTGCATCGCTCGCTCTACGAGATCGATGGCCCGATCATGACGTCGGCGGGAGGCATGTCACCGCTCGACATGATGCACGCGATCATTCGGGATGTGCATGGCGAACAGCTCGCCGTCGGCGTCAGCGAATGGTTCCTTCACACCGATATCCGTGAGGGGCAGAAACCCCAGCGTCTGTCGTTCCAGATCCGGATGGGGGTCAACCATCCCGGCCTCATTCGTGCGCTTGAACGGATGGAGGCGGCACTCGAGGACCCACTGTCACGCGCCGAACTGGCACAGGTGGCCGGTGTGTCGGAACGCCAGCTCGACCGGCTCTTCCTCGCCCAGGTCGGGTTGCCGCTCAGCGCTTATTATCTCAAGCTCCGACTCGAGCGTGCACGCCAATTGGTCCTCCAGACCTCGCTCACCTTAACCGAGGTCGCGATCGCCACCGGCTTCAACAGCGCCAGCACCTTCTCCAAATCCTATCGCGGACAGTTCGGGAGCCCGCCCAGCGCTCATCGGCTCGCCTGGCTGCGGCGCAAGCGGGGAAGCGCCTGACCGTGGGGGGCCGGTTCCAGCCATGGCCCAGGACCGGTGAGCTTGAGCGAATCTTGCAAATTTGTGTCGGCTGGGGACAAATCATTCTCTCCGAGCGACCTAGCCTGACGATGCCATAACAACATCGTTCAGGGGGAAAGCCATGAATCCCACATTGATGCGAGCGTCACAGATTGCGCTAGGCGCGGCGCTCTGCTGCGGTGCGACGCCCGTCCTTGCGCAAAGCGCGCCCGCTCCGGTGCCGGCCAGCGATCCGCAGGCAGCATCGTCCCAGGAGGCGACGCCGCAGGATGCCATTCCCGATATTACCGTGACGGCGCGCCGCCGCAGCGAGAGCCTTCAGGTGGTCCCGGATTCGATCAGCGCATTGCCCGCGCAGATGATCGCCAATGCCAACGTTCGCACCATCGCCGATGTCGCCCGGCTCACCCCGGGGTTGAATTTCCGCAACGGCGGCGCTTTCTCGGGCAATTATTTCGACATCCGCACCCGCGGCATCGGCTCGGCTCAGGGAGGTTTCCCCTCGGTGTCGATCATTGTCGATGGTGTTCCCAACGATTCCGGCGACGCGCTCACCTCGGGCTCGCTCGGCGACGTCGAGCGTATCGAAGTGCTGCGCGGACCGCAGAGCGCGCTCTACGGCTCGGGCGCGATCGCAGGCGCGATCAATGTCATCACCAAGCGCCCGACCGACGATTGGACGACCTCGGGCAGGCTGTATTTCGGCAATGGCAGCGATCTTCAGGCCCAGGCCGCGGTCGCCGGCGCGCTGGTGCCCGATAAAGTCCTGCTCCGCGTCTCGGGCAATTTCCGCGACGATAACGGCCGCATCGACAGCCAGACCAACGGCCTCCACCTGGACTTCCACAATCGCAAGCAGATCGAGGGTCGGTTGATCCTCGACCCGACTTCTAATTTCGAGGCCGACCTGAAGGCGAGCTATGACGACCAGAAGGGTGGATACGCTTTCCAGGGGCGCGGTTCGGTCACCGGCAACATCAGCAGCGTCATCAACACCGACGATCCGGTCATCGCCCGCCGTGTTCCCGGCGTGCAGACACGCAACTTCGCCCGGTTCTCCGGACGGCTCAACTGGGACATCGGCGGCGTCTCGCTGACGTCGATTTCCGCCTACAGCCAGACCCGGCAAACGGGCTTCGGCAGCGCCTGCTATGACGACGTCAACAATCCCGGCTTCCCAGCGCCCGATGGCCTTGGTGGCGAGATCTGCCTGGGCAATACCCGAGCCTTTGGCGATGCCGCCAAGACCGGGCAGGTAATCGAGCGCTTCCAATATGGCTCGGACAACATCGACTCCTATTATCAGGACCTCCGCCTGTCCTCGCGCGGCAGCGGACCGATCAGCTGGATGGTTGGCGGGTCGGGCTTCTGGCGCAGCGTCGACAGCATCTCGGGCGGCTACAATCAGGTCGCCGGTACGGTCGGCCAGGTGCCGACCAATCTCACCGTCAATCGTAAGAAGGACGATTGGTGGGGAGTCTATGGCCAATTGTCCGGCAAGTTCGGCCGGTTCGAGCTGACGGTGAACGCGCGCTACGACCGCCAGATCTATCGCAACACGTCCTATAAGGATGCGGCGTTCACGCAAATCCTTCAGGTGACGAGCCCGACCGGGACGCTCGAGAACACCCAGCGCGAGGACACGCGCGCGTTCCAGCCAAAGGCGCAGATCAGCTATCGGATCGACGACACCAAGATGGTTTATGCGACCGTCTCGCGGGGCTTCCGCGCCGGCTATTTCAACGCCGGACAATATGCGATCCCCGAGCACACGACCAATTATGAAGGCGGCCTCAAGACCGAATGGTTCGATCGGCACCTGCTGGTCAATCTGGCCGGCTTCCATATCGACTATTCGGACCAGCAATTGTCCGCGACCACCAATACGCCGCCGTTCCGCGTGCCGGTCACCATCCCCAAGACGACGATCAACGGCGCCGAGCTCGAGACGACCGTCCGTGTGCTGCCGGGCTTCACGCTCAACGGCAATCTCGCATATCTTGATGCCAAAGTTGCCGGAGGGACGGAGTCTCCGAAGTCGCCGCGCTGGAGCGGTGCGATCGGCGCACAGTTCAATCAGTCGCTCGTGGGCGATTGGTCGCTCAATGCCCGCGGAGATTTCTCCTTTCACTCGGCCCAATATCTCTTCACCTTCAACACGCAGCGCGTGCCGGCCAAGCAATATCTCAACCTGCGCATCGGCGTGGAGAAACCCCAGTTCGGCGTCTATTTCGTGGGCTCGAACCTGACCAACACCCAGGAGCCGCAGCTCCAGGCATCGGCAACGACCCCGTACCGCGTGATCTATCCCACCGATCCGCGCAGCTACGGCGTCGAAGTACGGTTCAACTTCTGATGTCCAAGGTGGCGGCGGTCGTCGAGATTCGACCCGGGCGGCCGCTGGCACCCGCGACCGGCGGGCGGGGTAACGCCCGCCGGCTCGCTTACCTCGATGCCCAGGGCTATCGTCGCCGTCGAGCGTCGCCCTGGCGATGGAGACGGTCATCATGATGCACGGCACGGCAACGAGCGCGCCTGGCGGCCGGCGACAGGCGCTTGCCTATCTCGCGATCGTCCTGGTTGGAATCGCCGGGATCGCGATCTCGTCGGTCAAGGCGATCATCATCGGCACCTACGTCCACGATTTCGGCATGTCGGCGCCGGTCGCTGGCTATCTGCTGAGCGTCGAGATGATCGCCGCCACCCTCGGTGTCATCCTATCGACGCTGGTGGGTGGGCGCCTACCGCTCGCCGCGGCGTTGGCTGCGATCTTTATCGGCGATGTCGGGACGGCGATGTCGAACACGGCGCCTGCGCTGTTCGCCTGGCAGATCGTCGCCGGGCTGGGCCATGGCTTCACCCTTGGCCGGATGGGGCAGGGCGTTGCGGCAATGACCAATCCGCAGCGCGCGACAGGCTTCTACACGGTCAGCTACCTGCTGCTGTCATCGCTCAACGCCTATTTTCTGCCCGACACCAAAGCGCTGCTCGGTCCGCATGCCCTGTTCCTGACGCTCGCCGTCACCGGACCGCTCGCGCTGCTTGGCTTGCGCTGGTTTCCGGATGTGGATCCGCGAGGCGCACATCGCGTGGAGAAAGGAACTGCGGCCGTCGGCGTCGCGCTCACTGCCTTCGTGATGCTGGCCTTCCTGCTCTGGTATCTCGGCATCGGCGGGTTCTGGCCCTTCATGGGGCAGTTCGGCGAGCACGCAGGTCTCGCGTTCGATGACCGCACGCGGGTGCTGGGGAGCGCCAACCTCTTCGGGCTTGCGGGTGCCAGCATCTCTCTCGTGATCGGCAATCGTTTCGGCTCATTCCGCCCGCTCGCCTGCTTCGTGTCGCTCCAGGTGGTCGCCGTGGCCATCCTGATGACGTGGACCGGCAACCCGATCGCCTTCATGGTCGCGGCATGGCTCTACGTCTTCGCCTGGCTCGGTGGCTTCCCCAATCAGCTCGGCCTGCTCTCGCGTCTCGACCCGACCGGTCGGCTCAATGCCCTGTCCTATGTCATGGGCAACATCGCCTATGCGATCGGGCCGGCCGGTGTCGGGCTCTTGCTCCGCTCGGCCCCCGACCAGGGTACAGGACTCGACTGGCTCCAATATCTCGGCTTCGCCCTCTTGATCTTGAGCGGGGCGATGATCGTCTCGCTCGCCTTCAGGATCGATCGGCAGCGCGGCCTGATCGGCCGCACCATTCCCCAACCTCCCGCTACAGCGCCTGACGGGCGCACCATTCTCAGAGGAGAGATTTCGTGACCAGCAGCCCCGCCGCCCGCGAGAACAATCGCTGGCGCATCGGTTTCGACATCGGCGGCACCTTTACCGATTTCGTGCTCTACGACGGCGACGCGGGTAGCGTGCGTCTGCACAAGCGGCTGACCACCCCGCATGACCCGTCAGAGGCTGCGCTCGCGGGGCTCGGCGAGCTGGTGGCGATGGCAGAGATCGGCCTCGAGGACGTCGGCGAGATCGTCCACGGCACGACGCTCGTCACCAATGCGGTGATCGAGCGCAAGGGGGCCAAGCTCGGCCTGATCACGACGCGGGGCTTTCGCGATTCGCTCGAAATGGGGCGGGAGCAGCGGTACGACATCTATGATCTGTTCCTCCGGTTTCCCGAGCCGATGGCGTCGCGCGATCTCAGGCTCGAGGTCGACGAACGGATCGACCGCGACGGCGCCATCGTGCAGCCGCTCGATCGAGACGCGGTGCGGGCCTGCCTTGGTGAACTGGCCGCAGCGGGTGCCGAAGCGGTCGCGGTCGTCTTGCTGCATGCCTATCGTAATGCCGAGCACGAGCGGATCATCGGGGAGATCGCGCGTGCTGAATTCCCGGACCTTGCGGTGTCGCTATCGAGCGAGGTCGTGTCCGAGATCGGCGAATATGAGCGTGGGGTCACCACCTGCGCCAACGCCTATGTCCAGCCGTTGATGGCGCGCTATCTGGACAAGCTGCAGGGCACGCTCGCCGCCCGGGGGTTCGCCGGATCGCTCTACCTCATGCATTCGGCTGGCGGGTTGGTGTCTCTCGAGACCGCCAAGGCCTTCCCGATCCGCCTGCTCGAATCCGGGCCGGCCGGCGGCGCGCTCGCCACCGCCCTGTTCGGCCAGCTTGCCGGCAAGCAGGAAGTGATCGCCTTCGACATGGGCGGGACCACCGCCAAAGCCGCGCTGATCGGGGCGGGGCGGGTCGATATCGCGCCGATGCTCGAGGCCGGTCGCGTCCATCGTTTCGCCAAGGGATCGGGCCTGCCGATCAAGACGCCGACCGTGGACCTGATCGAGATTGGAGCGGGCGGCGGCTCGATCGCAGCGATCGACGAGGTCGGGCTGCTCAAGGTCGGCCCGCATTCGGCGGCGTCGGATCCGGGGCCGGCCTGTTACGGGCTGGGCGGCACGCAACCGACCGTCACCGACGCAAACCTTGTGCTCGGCTATTACGATCCCGGCTTCTTCCTGGGTGGCCGGATGGCCCTCGACCGCGATGCCGCCGAGACCGCGGTGGCGTCGCTTGCGGCCCCGCTCGGCCTCGCCCCTGCAGAGGCAGCCTGGGGCATCCACAAGGTGGTGGTCGAAAGCATGGCGGCCGCGGCCCGCGTCCATCTTGTCGAGAAGGGGCTCGATCCGCGCCATTATGCGATGGTCGGGTTCGGCGGCGCCGGACCGGCCCATGTCTGCGATGTCGCGCGGGTGCTCGGCGTGACCGAGGTCATCGTGCCGCCGGCCTCAGGTGCCGCATCGGCGCTCGGTTTTCTTACCGCGCCGCTCTCCTATGAGATGGTGCGCTCGCGCCCGATCGAATTCGCGCCGGGCTTCGATGCTGCGGCCGCCAATGCCGTTCTGGCCGAGATGGAAAAGGAGGGGCGCCAGCGATTGCACGAGGCGGGCGTCGAGGATGCCGCGCTCCTTGTCGAGCGATCAGCCGACATGCGATTGATCGGTCAGACCCATGACATCTCAGTGCCGCTGCCGGGCGGGATCATCGCCGAGGCTGACCTCGGGGCTATCCGTGCAGCTTTCACCCGGGTCTATTCGGCGCGGTACACAGCGGTGTTCGAGGAAGCCCGTATCGAAGCGATCAATTTCCGCGTTCGCGTAATAGGCCCGACGCCGGCCTTGTCGCTGAGCGGCGCGGCGGGCGGGGGCGATATCCGCCACAAGACCAAGGGGCGTCGGCCTGCCTATTTCGGCGATGGCTATGTCGAGACCGAGGTGTACGATCGCTACGCGCTTGCCGCCGGCGACAGCTTTGCCGGCCCCGCGATCATCGAGGAGCGCGAGGCGACCACCGTGATCGCGCCCGGCGACCGCTTCACCGTCGACGAGGGCCTCGACCTTCGGATCACGGTGGCGGCGAGCAGCGCGGCTCGCGCATTGATCACGGCCGACATGCCGCTTGCCGAAGCGATGGAGCGGATCGAAGCCGATCCGATTGCGCTCGAAATCATGTGGAGCCGCTTGGTCACGGTGGCCGAGGAGATGTGGTCGACGGTCTGTCGCACCGCCTTCTCGCTGGTCATCTCGGACGCACAGGATTTCGCCTGCGAGCTGCTTGATCCCGAGGGCGAGCCCATCGCCCATTCACCCCGCGCCATGCCCTTGTTCAACTTGGCATTGCCGCGTGGCGTCAAGGCGCTGCTCGATGTCTATCCGTCGCACACCCTCAAGCCGGGTGACGTCCTGATCACCAACGATCCCTGGCTGTGCGCCGGGCACCTGTTCGATATTGCCGTGGTCACCCCGGTGTTCCGCGACGATGTCGTGGTCGGTCTCGCGGCGACCGTTGCGCATGTCTCCGATATCGGCGGCACCAAGAATGTCCGTGCGACGCGCGAGATCTTCGAGGAGGGGTTCCAGATCCCGCCGATGAAGCTCATCGAGGGAGGACGTCCTAACGAAACCCTGTTCCGGTTGCTGGGCGAGAACGTCCGCAATCCCGACGAGGTGATCGGCGATATCCATGCGCTGCTCGCGGCCAACGAGATCGGTGCGAAACGCCTTCTCGCGTTCATGCAGGATTACGGCATGGCCGACTTGCGCGCGCTGACGGCAGTCGTTCAGGGTCGCTCGGAGCGCGCGATGCGGGATGCGATCCGCCGACTGCCGGACGGTGTCTATGAGGCCGACGCCTACACCAACCCGGTCGACGGGCCGCTGCGCATCCCGGTTCGCCTCGAAGTATCGGGCGACACGATCGAGGTGGACTTCGAAGGCGCACCACCGCAGCTCAAGCAGGGCGCATTCAATTCGACGCTGAACTACACCGCTGCCCAGGCAACCTACCCGCTCAAATGCCTGCTCACGCCGGACGTGCGCGGCAACGCCGGCGACTATCGTCCGATCCGCGTGAAGGCGCCGGAGGGATCGATCCTCAACTGCACCCGGCCGGCGCCGGTGAGCCAGCGCACGCGCACCGGCTGGTATATCGCGCCGGCGATGTTTCGTGCCCTGGCCGGCGCGGTTCCCGATGGCGTTCAGGCCTTTACCGGGGTGGCCGTCAATCCGCGGCTCTATGGTCTGGACGCGCAGGGTCAGATCTATGCCGAGATCTTCTTTGCCGGCGGCGGGCAGGGCGCTTCCGCGCATGGCGACGGCAAATCGGGGCTCCTCTATCCGACGTCGGCGGCCAACACGTCGACCGAGCTGTTCGAGGCCCGGGTGCCGGTGCTCGTGCTCGAGAAGAACTATGTCGCGGATTCGGGCGGTGCCGGCGAATATCGCGGTGGCCTCGGCCAGCGCATGCGCTTTCGCAAGCTCCACGGCGACGGGCTCGAGACGCAGGTGTCGTTCTTCCCCGATACGGTCGAACAGGAAGGCCTGTTCGGCGGGCGGCCCGGCGCGCCGGGCGCCGGCCGCGTGCTAGATGCACAGGGCGCGACATTGCGCGACTGCGGCACCGGCAACCTCCTCATCCTGACCGAGGCCGATCACGTGGTCGAGGTCACGCTATCGGGCGGGTCGGGCTATGGCGACCCCGCCGCCCGGTCGCGCGACGCGATCGAAGAGGACATCCGGCTGGGCCTCGTCACCCGGGAAGGGGCGATGCGCGACTATGGGGCGACGGATGCGCCGTCGCGGCAGGCCGCGTGACCCTCAACGATCTGACCGCAAAGCGAAGGAGCAAATGATGGCCGAGACACAGACGGCGCCCAGCCTGCGGGACGATGGCGACGATATTCCCGCGCGCGCGCGGGCCCTGCTCGAGGATGCCCTGGTGTGGGACGCCCATGGCGGCTTCACCAGCAAGCCCGACCAGACGCTCGACGAATTGCGCATCTGGGAACGCAATCACGTCGACTTCCTGTCGGTCAATGTCGGCTTCGACATCCATCCCTGGGAATTCGCGATCCGGACCGTCGCGGCCTATCGTCACTGGTTCGCGGCCCGTCCGGAGCGTTTCGTGCTGGTCGAGAACACTGCCGACATCCTGCGCGCCAAAAACGACGGGAAGATGGCGATCGCGTTCGACCTTGAAGGAGCGGTGGCGCTGGGCGGACAATTGTCGATGCTGCAGCTCTACCGCCGCATGGGCGTGCGGCAGATGCATTTCGTCTACAATCTCAACAACGAGGCGGGCGGCGGTTGCCAGGATGACGATCAGGGACTGACCGATTTCGGACGGGACCTGGTCCGCGAATGCAATCGCCTCGGGGTTCTGCTCGACCTCTCTCATACCGGCGAGCGCACGACGATGGAGATCATGGAGGCCTCATCGCTTCCCGTGGTCTTCTCGCATTCCAACCCCAAGGCGCACACCGATCATCCCCGCAACATCACCGACGGGCAAATGATCGCCGTCGCGGCCAGGGGCGGCCTCGTTGGCGTGACCGGGGTCGGTCGCTTCATGGGCGACCCCGCCGCGAGGTCGGAGAGCTTCGTGCGCGCGATCGATATGGCCGTCGAACGGGTCGGCATCGATCATGTCGGCATGGGGATCGACTACACCTTCAAGCCGGGGGCCTATTCGCGCTCGCCCGAGACATGGCCGGCGCAACATTATACGGGCACCTTCGCCTATATGAGTCCCGACCAGTTGCCGGAGATCACCGAGTTGCTGCTGCGCAGGGGCTATTCGGAAGCCGATATCCGCGCGGTCTACGGGACCAACTTCCTGCGTATCGCCGAGCAGACCTGGGACGCCCAATCCGGCGCCGCGTGAATCGCGCAAGAACGTCGGCGCACGCCACGCCGACGTCCGCCAGGACCAAACGGCCACCATTCTCACCGTCACTATGACCCGCAGGCAGTTGCCGAGCGGGGGATCCATCAATCAGCATGACCCGATATTCTATCGCGAGCTTGATGCGTAATGCCTTGTCAGGGCACAAGAAATGGCAGCCGGCCTGGCGTGATGCCGCGCCGCGCGAGGCGTATGACATCATCATCGTCGGCGGTGGCGGACATGGTCTTGCGACGGCGCATTATCTCGCCAGCGTCCATGGGATCACCAACGTCGCCGTGATCGAGAAGGGCTGGATCGGCGGCGGCAATGTCGGCCGCAATACGACGATCGTCCGGGCCAACTATCTGCTCGAGGGTAACGAGCCCTTCTACGAATGGTCGCTCCGGCTCTGGGAGGGGCTTGAGCAGGACCTCAACTACAACGCCATGATGAGCCAGCGGGGGGTGCTCAACCTCTTCCATTCCGATGCGCAGCGCGACGCTGCGGCGCGGCGCGGCAATGCCATGCTGCTCCATGGTTCGGATGCCGAACTGCTCGATCGGGACGCCGTGCGCAAACTGGCACCGTTCCTCAATTTCGATAGCGCGCGCTTTCCGATCGAAGGAGGGCTCCTCCAGCGCCGAGGTGGTTCGGCGCGGCACGACGCGGTCGCCTGGGGCTATGCCCGCGCGGCATCGGGGCGTGGCGTCGACATCATCCAGAATTGCGAGGTGTTGGGCTTCCTGCGCGATGCGCGCGGTGCTGTCACCGGCGTCGAGACGACGCGAGGGGCCATTCGCGCGGGGAAGGTCGGGATCGCGGTCGCGGGCAACTCGTCCAGGGTCGCCGGAATGGCCGGGCTCCGACTCCCGATCGAGAGCCACGTCCTGCAGGCGTTCGTCTCCGAGGCACTCAAGCCGGTCATTCCTGGCGTCATCACCTTCGGCGCCGCGCATTTCTACATCAGCCAGTCGGACAAGGGCGGGCTCGTCTTCGGCGGCGATGTCGACGGCTATAACAGCTATGCCCAGCGCGGGAATCTCCCGATCGTGGAGGATACCTGCGAGAGCGCGATGGCGCTCATGCCGATGATCGGTCGCGCGCGCCTGCTACGTAGCTGGGGCGGCATCATGGATATGTCGATGGACGGTTCGCCGATCATCGACCGCGCACCGGTCGACGGCCTCTATGTCAATGCCGGCTGGTGTTACGGCGGGTTCAAGGCGACCCCCGCCTCGGGCTGGTGCTTCGCCCATCTGCTGGCCACCGACCGCCCGCACGAGGTGGCGACAGCCTATCGCCTCGACCGGTTCGCCACCGGCCGCATCATCGACGAAAAGGGCCAGGGCCCTCAACCCAATTTGCATTGAGGACGCCTGAGGATGCGTATTCCCTGTCCCTATTGCGGCAACCGCGACTCGAGCGAATTCTCGTATCGGAGCGATGCCGCGCCCGTGCGGCCGGCAGCCGACGCGCCGGTGGCCGCCTTCCATGATTATGTCTATCTGCGCGACAACCCCGCCGGGCCGATTAGCGAGCATTGGTATCACGCCGCGGGGTGTCGCGCCTGGCTGGTGGTGACGCGCGACACCCGGACCCATGAGATCAGCGCTGCCGCGATCGCGCAGGAGTTCGTGCGATGAGCCGGTTGGCAAAAGGCGGCCTGATCGACCGCGGCCGCCCACTCGGCTTCACTTTCGATGGCCGTGCCTATCAAGGGTTCGAGGGTGACACGCTCGCATCGGCCTTGGTGGCGAACGATGTTCGGCTGGTTGGCCGCTCGTTCAAATATCACCGCAGACGCGGCTTGCTCACTGCCGGTGGCGAGGAACCCAACGGGATCGTGACGATCGGCGCCGGCGCCTATGCCGAACCGAACACGCGTGCAACGACGGCTTGGCTCCACGAGGGCATGGAAGCGGTTAGCCAGAACCGCTGGCCCAGCCTCGCGCTCGACGTCCTGTCGGTTAACCAGCTGTTTGCGCCGATCTTTGTCGCGGGCTTCTACTACAAGACCTTCATGTGGCCGAAGAGCTTCTGGGAGAAGCTCTACGAACCAGCGATCCGCCGCGCGGCAGGGCTTGGCGCGTTGAGCGGACGCCCCGATCCGGACAGCTATGACCGGATGCATGGCTTTTGCGATCTGCTGGTGATCGGCGGTGGTCCGGCGGGGCTCGCGGCAGCATTGGTCGCAGGCCGGGCGGGGCTGCGCGTCATCCTGGCGAATGAGGACGCGCGGTTCGGGGGGCGGCTTCTTTCCGAACGGCAGCGGATCGATGGCCAGTCCGGTCCCGAATGGGCCGGGGCGGTGGAAGAAGAGTTGCGAGCACTTCCCAATGTGACGCTGCTGGCGCGCACGCTGGTCTTCGGTGTCTATGACGGCTGCGAATATGGCGCGGTCGAGCGGCTCGCCGATCAGCCCGTCGCTGGCGGCGCAAAGCCCCGTCAGCGGTTATGGAAGATCGAGGCACGGCAGGCGGTGCTCACCGCAGGCGCCATCGAGCGGCCGCTGGTCTTTGCCGGCAACGATCGGCCCGGCGTGATGATGGCGTCGGCCATTTCCACCTATGTGAACCGTTTCGCTGCCGCTCCGGGCCGGCGCGCTGCGATTTTCACCACAACCGATAGCGGCTGGCAGGCCGCTGCCGACCTCGTCGCGGCCGGCGTCGATCTCGCCGCGGTGATCGATCCGCGGCCGGATCTGCCGGCGGGTGCCGAAACCTTGATGCGGGCCGGGGTCGACTGCCTTGGCGGTGCGATGGTGCGCGAAACGCATGGTCGTAACCTAAAGGCGATCACGGTCGTGCGCGCCGATGGCCGCACCCGCCGCATCGAGGTCGATCTGCTCGGTGTGAGCGGCGGCTGGAATCCGTCGATCGGCATCGCCAGCAATCTCGGGGCAAGGCCGGTCTGGTCCGATGCGCTCGCGACCTTCCTGATCGATCGAGCTCCTCCAGGATTGCGTGCCGCGGGCGCTGCCGCCGGTCGGTTCGGCCTTGCCGATGCCCTGCGCGATGGCGCGGACGCCGGTATCGCCGCCGTCACCGCACTTGGCCGCACCACGCCGACGCCTCCTGTCTGGCGAAGCACCGAGGAGGATACCGGGGCGGCGCCGCTGTGGCATGTGCCGGGTGGCAAGGCGAAGGCGTTCGTCGACTTCCAGCACGATGTCACTGACGCCGATATCGGTCTGGCAGCGCGGGAGGGTTTTGTCTCGGTCGAGCATCTCAAGCGCTACACGACGCTCGGGATGGCGACGGATCAGGGGAAGACCAGCCAGGTGAACGGCCATGCCCTGCTCGCTGCCGCGACTGGCAAGAGCATCGCGCAGGCCGGTACGATCATGGCGCGACCGCCCTATCTGCCGGTTGCCATCGGTGCGTTGGCCGGGCACCACCGCGAAGCCGATTACCGTCCGGTCCGTCTCACTGCCGCACATGATTGGGCAGTCGCGCGTGGGGCCACCTTCGTCGATGCGGGTTTGTGGCGACGCCCACGCTGGTTCGCCCGGCCTGGCGAGCACGATTGGAGCGAGACCGTGCGACGCGAGGCGGTCGCGGTGCGCAGCGGGGTCGGGGTTTGCGACGTGTCGACCTTGGGCAAGATCGAGGTGCACGGACCCGACGCGGGCCTGCTGCTCGACCGTCTCTATATCAACACGATGTCGACGCTGCCGCTCGGCAAGGCCCGTTACGGCGTGATGCTGCGCGAGGACGGTATCGTGCTCGACGACGGCACGGTCACGCGGTTCGGCCCCGAACGCTTCTATCTGACGACGACCACCGCCAATGCGGCCAAGGTGATGCAGCATATCGACTTCGCGCGGCAGGTGATCTGGCCCGAACTCGATGTCCAGGCCGCCTCGGTCAGCGAGCAATGGTCGACCTACGCGGTGGCGGGGCCGCGCTCGCGCGATGTGCTTCGGACGGTCTTCTCCGACCTGTCGCTCGACGACAGCGCGCTGCCGTTCATGGGCGCGCACGAATTCCGCTGGCAGGGCAAGGCGGCGCGGATCTTCCGCGTCTCCTTTTCGGGCGAGCGCGCCTATGAGGTCGCCGTGCCGGCGCTGCTCGGCAAGGCATTGATGGAAGCGCTGTTCGAGGCTGGTCTTCCCTATGGCATCGTCCCTTATGGCACCGAGGCGCAGACGCTCATGCGCATCGAGAAGGGCCATGCGGCCGGCCCGGAGCTCAATGGCCAGACCTCGGCCGCCGACCTCGGCCTCGGGCGTATGATGTCGAAGAAGAAGGACTTCATCGGACGCGCGCTCTCCGAGCGGCCCGGCATGGCCGATCCCGACCGCCCGACGCTCGTCGGTCTCAAGCCGGTCCGCTCGACCGACCGGCTCCCGGCGGGCGCCCATCTCATGCCGGAATTCGGCACGCCGCGGGCTGCCGATGACCAGGGCTGGATCAGCTCGTCGACATTCTCGCCGAGCCTCGGGCACTGGATCGCAATCGCTTTCGTCCGCAACGGTCCGACGCGCATCGGAGAACGCCTGCGTCTCTACGACCCGCTGCGCGGCGCCGAAGGATTGGTCGAGATCTGCAGCCCCGTGTTCGTCGATCCGGAAGGGAGCCGTGTCCGTGGTTGAGACCGTCACCATCACCGAGCGGACCGGACTCGGCCTCGCGATCATCCAGGCCCGCAAGAGCGTTGATCGCGCCGCGATCGGCGCCGCGCTGGGCCTGGATCTGCCCGATGGTCCCGGATGCAATGGCGACCACCGCCTCGCCGCGATCGGCACCGGCCCCGGGAGCTGGTTCCTGGTGAGCGAGGATGCAGGCGACGGCTGGGCGGAGGCGCTCGCCAGCGCGCTTGACGGCCGGGCCGCGCTGTTCGACCAGTCGTCGGGCTATGCCGTGGTGAGACTCTCGGGCGCAGGTGCGCGCACGGTGCTGCAAGCCGGCGTCGCGATCGACCTCCATCCGGACCGTTTTGGTGCCGCTGCCTCGGTCGCCACCCAGATCGCCCATATCGGTGTCCTGTTGTGGCAGGCTGCCGACGGATCGGGTTTCGACCTCGCTTTCTACCGCAGTTATCGCGCGAGCCTCGAGCACTGGCTCACGGGCGCGGTTGCGGCACGCTGATCGGAATCGGGAGACGCTCATGGGCAAGGTGCGGCGCTATGCGGTTGTCGGCGGTACGTCGGGCATGGGCTTTGCGCTCGCGCGGTTGCTCGTCGAGCGTGGGGACAGGGTGGTGATCGGCGGGCGCGACCAGGCCCGGCTCGCGGAGGCGGCCGCACGGCTGGGTGATCGCGCCGAGGCTCGTGTCGTGGATAGCGGGCGGGAGAGTTCGCGCGAGGCCTTTTTCGACGGCCTGTCCGATCTTGCGGGCCTGTTCACGCCGGGCGCGAGTTATTCGACGCCGATGTTCCGCGATGGCGAGGCCGGGGCAGTGAAGGCACTGTTCGACGCGAAATTCTGGGGCCAATATTGGACCGTCCATGCCGCGCTCTCCGCGCTCGCACCTGACGCCGGCGTCGTGCTGATGGCGGGGACCGCGTCGATCCGGCCGACCGGTTCGTCTGCTTATGCCGCCTGCAACGCCGCGATCGAGGGGCTCGGCCGCGCCTTGGCGCGCGAGTTGGCGCCGCTCCGCGTCAACACCCTTTCACCGGGCATGATCGACAGCGAGCTATGGCGCAACAGACCTGACGAGATACGTGACCCGATGGTCGCGTTATGGCGCGAACGGACGCTGACGGGCCGACCCGGCACAGTGGCGGAAGCTGCGGGCGCCGCGGCCTTCCTGCTCGATAACGGCAACATCACCGGTTCGACCATCTATCTCGATGGCGGCTGGACGTTCCGCTGACCTGCGAAGAGCGCCCCCTTTTTTGAACGAGAGCGATATGGACCCCGCCTATATCCTGACCCTGTCCTGTCCCGACCGGCCGGGTATCGTGACCAGCGTGACCGCTCATCTCTATGGCTATCTGGCGAACATCGTCGAGGCGGCACAGTTCGAGGACACCGAGACCGGCCGCTTCTTCATGCGCGTGATGTTCACGCTGCCGGGCGGCATTGATGCCGCGCCGGTCAGCCAGAGCTTTGTCGGTGTCGCCGATCATTACGGTATGACCTGGAGCCTTCGTCCCGTCGATGAGCGCCGCAAGGTGCTGCTGCTCGCCTCGAAATTCGACCATTGCCTGGTCGACCTGCTCTACCGGGTGCGGATCGGCGAGCTACCGATGGACGTGGTCGGAATCTGCTCCAACCATCCACGCGAGACCTATGGAGAACTCGGCGACATCCCCTTCCACTATCTGCCGGTGACGCGCGACACCAAGGCGCAGCAGGAAGCGCGGATAAAAACGCTCGTCGAGGCGAGTGGCGCGCACCTGGTCGTGCTCGCCCGCTACATGCAAATCCTCTCCGACGACCTCGCCGCTTTCCTCTCTGGGCGCTGCATCAACATCCATCACAGCTTCCTGCCCGGCTTCAAAGGCGCCAAACCGTATCACCAGGCCCATGCACGCGGCGTGAAGATGATCGGTGCGACCGCGCATTACGTGACCACCGACTTGGATGAAGGGCCGATCATCGCCCAGGACGTGGAACAGATCAGCCATGCCGATTCCCCCCAGGCCCTGATCCGCAAGGGGCGCGACATTGAGCGGCGGGTGTTGGCACGCGCGGTGCGCAACCATCTCGAGGACCGGGTGCTGATAAACGGTACCAAGACGGTCGTCTTCGCGGGTTGAGCGGCGATGGCCGAACTCATCGACGGTAAGGCGATCGCCGCGCGGATCGAAACCGACGTCGCCGAGGGCGTCGGCAGGCTGGCACGCGAGCAGGGCTATGTGCCGGGCCTTGCCGTGGTGCTGGTCGGAGAGGACCCAGCGAGCCTGGTCTATGTCGGTCGCAAGTCGCGCAAGACCCGGGCGCTCGGCATGCGCTCGATCGAGCACCGGCTCGCGGCCGACGCCAGCGAGCGCGAGCTTCTCGGATTGATCGGACGGCTCAACCGCGATCCCGTGGTCCATGGCATTCTCGTCCAGCTCCCGTTGCCAGCGCATATCGACAGTGCCCGCGTGCTCGACGCGATCGACCCTCGGAAGGACGTCGATGGCTTTCATCCCGTCAATGTCGGACGCCTGTCGACGGGGACGGGAGGGCTCGTTCCCTGCACGCCCCTCGGCTGCATGCGCCTGCTCGACACCGTGATCACCGACTATCGCGGCTTGAAGGCCGTCGTCATCGGCAAGTCCAACATCGTCGGCAAGCCGGTTGCGATGCTGCTGCTCGAGCGCGAATGTACGGTCACGGTCTGTCACATCTTCACTCGTGACCTGCCCGAGATCGTGCGCGGCGCCGACATCGTCGTGGTCGCAGCGGGACATCCGGCGCTGGTCAGGGGCGATTGGGTAAAGGCCGGTGCAGTGGTGGTCGATGTCGGCATCAATCGCATCACCGCCGTGGACGGAAGCAGCCGCCTGGTCGGCGATACCGTCTTCGATGAGCTGGGTCATGCCGCCGCGATCACGCCTGTTCCCGGTGGAGTGGGGCCGATGACCATTGCCTGTCTGCTCAGCAATACACTCGAGGCGGCGCGCCGCGCGATCGGCCCAGCCACCGGACACGTCCGTTGACCGGCCTCCCGCTCTCGGACCTTGTCGTCCTCGACCTGACCCTTGCCCGTGCCGGTCCGACGGCGGTCCGCCATCTGGCCGATTGGGGCGCCGCAGTGGTCCGGATCGAGCCGGTGACGCGCGACGGCGACGAGCACCGCGATATGCCGGACTTCCAGAATCTCCATCGCAACAAGCGGACGATCAGGCTCGACCTCAAGGCGCCCGATGGCCTCGCCCTGTTCAGGAGGCTGATCGAGACCGCCGACGTGCTGGTCGAGAATATGCGTTCCTCGGTCAAGCATCGACTTGGCATTGCCTGGGAGGACGTCCGGGCGATCAATCCGCGGTTGGTCTATGGCAGCATCAGCGGGTTCGGGCAGACCGGCCCCTATGCCGACCGTCCCGCCCTCGACCAGATCGCTCAGGGCATGAGCGGGCTCATGTCGATCACGGGGACGCCGGGCGGCGGGCCGATGCGGGTCGGGATCGATATCGCCGATCTGACGGCGGGCAATCTGCTGGCGCTCGGCATCATGATGGGGCTGCACGAGCGCGCGCGGACCGGGGAGGGGCGTTGGGTCCAGACCAGTCTGCTCGAAGGCGCGCTTTTCATGCTCGACTTCCAGGCCGCGCGCTGGCTGATGCAGGGCGATCTTCCCGACCAGGCAGGTAACGATCACCCCATCCATATTCCCGCCGGCGTCTATCCGGCGAGCGACGGCCACATCACCATCGCGGCAAGCTCGCCACGACTCTGGCCGCGCTTCTGCGAGGCCATGGCCCGCGCCGACTGGATCGAGCGGCCGGACTGGGCGACGCTCGCCGGACGCAGCGCGGCGCGACTGGCGATCAACGCGGCGATCGCCAAGGTCACCATTGCGGAGCCTGCCCGTCACTGGATCGAACGGCTGACCGCCGCCGGCATTCCTTGCGGCCCGATCAACTCGATCGCGGAAGCCTTTGCCGATCCGCAGGTCCGCCACCTAGCGATGGCGACTCCCGTCGACCATCCGCGCCACGGCGTGGAATGGCTGGTCGCCTCGCCGATCGGCTTTGCTGACCTCCCGCGCTGCATTCGCTCGGCGACCCGCGATGCTGGCGCCGACACCATGGCGGTGCTGGGCGAGCTTGGGATCGACAGCGCCGAGATCGAGCGCTTGTGCGCGGCGGGGATCGTCTCCTGAGCTAGCGGGCGGTAGCAATGATCCGGCCGAGGCGCGGCGCCAGGATCAGCAACAATACCGCGACCAGCGCGCCATAACCGGCGACCTGTAGGAAGGTCGCGCTATAGGTCGCCGGGAGTGACGGATTCGCGCCGCCCGTGAACGTGGCGGCGGCGATCCGTCCGCCGATATAGTTCCCGGCCGACAGGCTGAACAGCCACAGCCCCATGATCAGTCCGGAGGCCTTGACCGGTGCGAGCCGCGACATGGTCGCGTACCCAGGCGTCGCGAGACAGAGTTCGCCCATGGTCTCGAGCAGATAGGCGAGGGCGAGCCAGAGAAGCGACAGCTTGCCACCGTGCGCGACGTTGGCGGTGGTCATCGCCAACAATGCGAAGGCCGCTGCTGCGAGCATCAGGCCGGCCGCGAATTTATAGGGAGGCGCGGGGTCGGCGCCGACCAGCCGCAAGCGTCGCCACAGGATTGCGAACAAGGGCGCGCCCATCAGGATGAAGAGCGCGTTGAAGAATTGGGTCTGCGCGGGCTGCAAGGTTACCCAGCCCAATCTAAGGTCGACTGCCTTCGCCGCGAGCACATTGAGCGTGCTGCCGCCTTGTTCGTGCAGGCTCCAAAAGGTCGCGGCTGCGAAGATGAGGAGCAAGGCGACGAGCAGGCGGCGCCGCTCATCGGCGTCAGCGGCATGGCGGACGTGACGCAACAGCGCGGCAAGCCCGACCAGGAGGATGGCCGCCAGCAACCAGCCGACCGAGTCGGGATTGCGCAGCAGAAGGAAGGCGGTCCCGGCCAAAGCAATCGGCACGGCCAACGTCGCCGCGAGCAAGGTTGCGCCCGAGCAAGGCGGCGCGGCGTCCGACGCCCGCCCGGCTAGCGCCATGGTGACGAGGCCAAGAGCCATCGCCGCGCCCGCGGCGGCGAACCCATAACGCCATCCATAAGCATGGCCGAGATATCCGCAAATCAGCGGTGCCAGCGCGGCACCGGCGTTGATGCCGATATAGAACAGATAGAAACCCGCCTCGCGGCGCTGGTCATCGCGGGCGTAGAGATTGCCCACCCGAGCCGAGATCGATGGCTTGAACAGCCCGGTGCCGGTCGCGATGCAGGCGAGCGCGAGCGGCAAACCGATGTCTTCGGCCGTCGCGCTGCCCGCCACATCCTGAACCACCATCAACCCATGGCCGAGCAGAACGATCGCGCCGCCTAGAAAGGCTAGGCGGCGGGTTCCGAATATCCGGTCCGCAAGGATGCCGCCGGGGATCGACATGCCGAATGCCATGGCCGCGAAGGCGCCATAAAGCGTGGTGGCGTCGCCACTCGGCATATGCAGGCGGTCAATCAGATAGAGGACGAGCAGCGACCGCATCCCGTAAAAGCCGAACCGTTCCCAGAGTTCGGAGATGATCAGCGAGCCTAAGCCCTTGGGATGGTCGAACAGGGTCCGGGCGGCGTTTGACGTCGTATCGCTTCTCATCGCGTCTCCCTCGCGTGGCCGGGCCGCTGCTCTTCGCCGGTCACAGCCATGGTCGCCTCGGCGCGGGGCTGAAGCTTGCCCGGGCCGGACACGCGCTTGGCGTACCGCGCCCCAGCAGGCGCGGGCGATCCCGGGCGGAAAGATTGTGTCTGCCTGGAGCAAGCGACCTGGGCGGCGATCCCTAGCCTGTAACGAAAGTGCAAAAAGCCACGAAGGGGTAGGAAGTATGAGACAGGGATTTCACGCCGGACGGACTCGTCGATATGCCGTCGCGGCATCGGTGATCGCGCTGGTCGCCGCGACCGCGGTGCAGGCGCAAACGGCGCCGCCGCCCGCCGAGCCGCCGGCGGCTCCCGAACCGGCCGCCGCCGACCCCGCATCCCAGGAGATCGTGGTCACCGGTTCGCGTATCCAGCGTCCCAACGAGACCCAGGCGACCCCGATCACGACCGTTTCCAGCGATGCGATCGCCAGCCGGGGTACCGTCAACATCGCCGAGGCGCTGTCCACCGTTCCGGCGGTCGCCTCGAGCCGCTTCTCGGCCTCCGGGGCGCCGCGCGATCAATTCCTCGCCGGCCTCTACACGATCGACCTGCGCGGCCTCGGCAATTATCGCACCCTCGTGCTCGTCGATGGCCGTCGCTATGTCTCGAGCCTGCAAGGCGGCTCGGCGGTCGATGTCAGCACCATCCCGACCGACCTGATCGAGCGTGTCGATGTGACCACCGGCGGCGCGTCGGCCGTCTATGGGTCCGACGCGGTCGCGGGCGTCGTCAACTTCGTGCTCAAGCGTAATTTCCAGGGCGTCGAATTCCGCGCCCAGGGGGGCATCAGCCAGCGTGGCGACGGCGGCCAAGCCAAATTGGGGTTGCTCGCGGGCACCAATTTCGCTGGGGGACGCGGCAATGTCACTCTCGATCTGAGCTACGACCAGACAAATGAGGTCGATGCGGTGGATCGCCCCTTCTCGGCGGATGGTGTCCTCGTCTCCAATCCGCAGCGACCCGATCTCGCTGTCTTCGGGCCGGCTTCCTATACGTCGGCACAGACCGCGCAGGGCGTGTTCGGCCTCAATGGGACGACGATCGCAGGATCGACCATCCGGCGCACCGTTCTTCCCGATGGGACGGTCGCCACGGTCAACGCCGCGCGCGATGGCGTCAACCCGAACAAGTTCGTCATCATGTCGCTGCCGATGAAGCGCTATCTCGCCGATCTGCGCGGCCATTTCGACGTCAGCGACACGATCTCGCTGTTCGCGGAAGGAACCTATTCCAAGAACGATTCGATCCAGCAGCTCGACCAGACCTATGTCGCGACGGGCCGGATGAACATCGGCGGTCCGACCGGCCTGCCGATCACCATACCCGTCAGCAATCCGTTCATCCCGGCCGCCATGCGCGCGCTGATCCCGGCCGGCCAGACGGTGATTTCCGTCGCGCGCGATCTGCCCGAATTCGGCGGGCGGCGGATCACCTACGGCCGCCAGCTCTATCGCTTCGTCGGCGGGATCGACGCCAAGCTGCCATTCCTCGGCGATAGCTGGAAGGCGAATGCCTATTACGAATATGGCCGTGCCCAGCTCGATGAGACGATGCTCAACGGCTATAACACCGTCCGGATGGTCAACGCGCTCAACGTCGTGTCCAACGGCGCTGGCGGCTATATGTGCGCCGATGCCGCGGCGCGGGCGACCGGCTGCATCCCGGTCAATCTGTTCACCGGCCAAGCGCTGACGCCGGCTGAGCGTGCCTCCCTCTATCAGGACGCCCGAATCCACTCGTATAACGAGCAGCAGGTCATCTCGGGATCGATCACCGGCAATCTGCTTCGCCTCCCGGGCGGGCCGCTCGGTTTTGCCGCCGGCGCCGAATATCGCCGTGAAAAATCGGCCTATCAGCCCGACGACAATCTGCGGCGCGGCACGAGCTCGCTCCAGTTCAGCCAACCTACGATCGGCGCCTTCGATGTGAAGGAGGTCTATGCCGAACTGAGCGCGCCGCTGCTCGCCGACCTGCCGCTGATCCGGAAGCTGGAGATCGAAGGGGCGGTGCGCTACGCGGATTATTCGAGCACCGGGAGCGTCACCGCCTGGAAGTTCGGCGGCACCTACGAGCCTTTCCGTGGGCTGAAACTGCGGGGTGTCTATTCGAAGGACGTCCGCGCGCCGCAGATCCTCGATCTGTTCAGCGGGGCACTTCTCAACCGTGCGAATGTGATCGATCCCTGCGCGGGCGGCGGAACGACCGCAAACCATGCCTATTGCTCCACCCAGCCTGGGGTTGGCCCAGGCTTCGCGCCGCCATCGCCGACGCCGGTGCAGCAGATCACCGTCGGCAATCCCAACCTGAAGCCCGAGCTCGCTCGGACGCTGACGGCGGGTGCGGTGATCCAGCCGGGCTTCCTTCCCGGGCTGACGCTCACCGCCGACTATTTCCGGATCAAGATCGATCAGGCGATCACGACGCTCGATACCCAGACGGTGATCAACCAATGCGCGGCGACCAATGACCCGCTCTATTGCTCGACCGTCATCCGCGACCCCTCGACCGGCGTCATCGTCCAGAACAACACGGTGCCGCTCAACGCGGCGAGCCAGAAGCTCGAGGGGATCGACGTCGAGCTGAACTACAACCATTCTCTGGCCAACGTCCTGGGTGGCCGGCTCGGCGACACGATCGGGGCGACGGTCAATTACACCCATCTGATCCGATACGAGCAGAGCCCCTATGCCGGAGCACCGCCGATCCTGCTACGCGGCCAGCCTTATTATCCTTCCGACAAGGCATCGGCCAATGTGACCTACAAGAATGGCGCTTTCGATCTCTCGGTGACCGAACGCTATATCGGCAAGGTCTACCGGGTCGTCGGTGCAAGCTTCGCGGGCAATACGGTACCCGCTTATTGGTACACCGATCTTCAGATGCGCTATTCGGTGGGCAAGGCGTACGCCTTCTATATCGGGGCGCGGAACCTCACCGACAAACAGCCGCCCTTGTTCCCGACGCCCTATGTCGGGACCTCGACCGGCACCAACACGGCATCCGCCGTCTACGATGTGATCGGGCGGTATTTCTACGCCGGCGTGAACGTCAAATTCTGATGATTGCCGCCCCGCCTCCTTCGAGACGCGGGGCGGCTCCTTTTTGGGGGCGGCACATGCGACGGGACATGCTATTGCTGGGTCTGGCCGTGGCGGGGCTGGGATCATCCGTCGGGGTCGCCGCGCGATCGCGCCACGCCTGGGCGCCGATCGATCCGGCGCGGCTCTCCGCGATCACGCGCGTCCTGGCGTCCGACGCCTATGCGGGCCGCGCGCCGGGAACGCCAGCGGGCGAACGGAGCGTCGACTATATCATCGCGCGCTTCAAGGCGCTCGGGCTGAAACCCGCCGGCGAGAAAGGTGGCTGGACGCAGAAGGTCCCGCTGGTCCGCAACGAGATCGGGACGCCCTCCAGATTGGCGATCACTGTGGGCGGCCAGGTGCTCCCACTCGCCGTGGGCCGGGAAATCGCGCCCAAGACCGCGCGCCCGGGCACCCGTGTGGCGATCGACGCAGCGCCTATGGTGTTCGTCGGCTATGGCGTCGCCGCCAAGGAACGCGGCTGGGACGATTACAAGGGCGTCGATCTCCGGGGGAAGATCGCGGTCTTCCTGGTCAACGATCCTGATTTCGCAGCGGAACCCGGCGAGCCTGTAGCCGGTCGCTTCGGCGGCCGGGCGATGACCTATTACGGGCGCTGGTCCTACAAATATGAGGAAGCCGAGCGCCGCGGTGCGGTCGGCGCGCTCATCATCCACGATACGGCCGCTGCCGGCTATGGCTGGAACGTCGCCAGCAATCTCGCCGGGGGCACCTATGACGTGGTGCGCGCGCCGGGGGCGCGGCAGGCGCTCGAGCTGCAATCCTGGATCAGCGCTGATCTCGCCAGGACCCTGTTTTCGCGTGCCGGCCTCGATCTGGCCGCGCTCGAGCGGCAGGCGCGCAGCCCGGATTTCCGCCCGGTCGCGATCGGCGATGCACGCTTCACGATCGATGCCCCTGAGCGCAGCGAGCGGATCGAGAGCCGCAACGTCCTGGCCAGGCTCGACGGGCGCAAATACCCGCGCGAAGCCCTGATGTTCGCGGCGCATTGGGACGCCTTCGGGATCGGAGCGCCCGACGCGCAGGGGCGGACGATCCGCCCGGGTGCCAGCGACGATGCGCTTGGCGTCGCCGGTGTGCTGGAACTCGCCCGCACCTTTGCGGCGGGGCCGCGGCCCGAGCGCTCGCTGATCTTCGCGGCCTGGACCGCCGAGGAGCGCGGATTGCTGGGCTCGGAGACCTATGCGCTCCATCCGGTCCAGCCGCTCGGCACGGTCGTCGCGAACTTCACGCTCGACGTCCTGCAGACCGCCGGGCTCGCGCGCGACGTGGTACTGGTGGGCGCCGGGCAGAACGACCTCGAGGACGATCTTACGCGTGCGGCGGCCAGCCAGGGCCGGGTGGTCACGCCGGACAGCGAACCGCAGCGCGGCCTGTTCTACCGCGCCGACCATTTTTCCTTCGCCAAGCGCGGCGTGCCGACCCTGTTGCTGATGAGCCTGGCCGGTGGCCAGGACCTGGTGAAGGGGGGAAGGGCTGCCGGCAATGCCTGGGTCGCCGACTATACGGGGCGCTGTTACCACCAGCCATGCGACGCCTGGTCGCCCGACTGGGACCTGCGCGGCGCGGCGAGCGATGTCGCGCTGGTCTACCGGATGGGGCTCACGATCGCCAATTCGCGGCGCTGGCCGCACTGGCGGCCAACCTCCGAATTTCGAGGGTTACGCTGATGGCGCCCTATCCCCTGAATGTCCCGGCGCGCGACGCCGTGACGTGGCGCAAATCAGCGCTCTCGAATCCGATGCCCGACGCCGCTGCCCTGAGCGGTGTCGGCTCGCGCGCCGGCCGGGTGGCCGAGGCGGATGTCCAGGCCCTTAGGGGCTAAAGGCTTCGGCGCATGCCTCCAGCATGCTTCTTACACCCGGCTTGGCGCCGCCGCCTGTAGCAGGGCCGGCGGCGGCTGAGGCGCCGCCGGCTGTGGGACCTCAGGCCTTGACTGCTTTGCGCGCGGTGATCCAGCGGTCGATCGAGAACGGGCCGGGCCCGAGCAGTATGAGTGCCGCGATACAGGCGATATAGAGAAGGTCGGTCTCCGTGCCCGGCGGCCCGAACTTGGGTCCGTCCGCCGTCACCGCTATCAGCTTGATCGACGTAAACCCGAACTGGATGTGGACGGTGAGCATTGCCACCAGCAGCACCGCGATCATGGGAATGCTCCACAAGGCGACGAAGGCGCCGGCCAGGACGGACAGGCCGCCGACGATCTCCACGAGGATCGTGAGCCACGCCATCAGATGCGGCATCGGCGTGCCGATCGCCTCGACGATCCGCACGAAATTGTCCGGTCCTTTCTCGAGCTTGGCGAGGCCGTGCGCGAAGAAGCCATAGCCGACGATCAGGCGCAGCGGGATTCCCGCCCAGCGAGCGATCGCTGGGCTGGTGGGAAAGGTGAGATTGGTCATCATTGATCCTCTTTTTCGGAAATCGGGAAGCTCCGCCCGGTGTCGCCAGCGTCATCCGTCTTCAGGCGACAACTGCCGCTGCCCATGCCCCGTCACGAGAGCGGGGCGAGGCGACCTCGCCCCGATCCCTCGGACATGACGGACATTGTGGCGGGCGGCGTGGTCTTCCGATCGGGGTTGAGCCTTATTGGCTTCCCCAGTTCGCGGATCGAGCGGCGGACGTTACGTTCCGCCGCAAAAAAATCACCAGCGCAGCAGGCGTGGTCCGAGAAGGGCGCCGATCGCCGTAGCCAGCAGGATGCCGAGCGAATACCAGGTGAGCACGAACATCGCGGACGCCTCCGGGCAGTGCAGGCAATAGATCGTGGCAGCGAATGCGCCCGATGCCAGGCCGGCGGTGGCGCCCGTCGCCCTCAGCCGAGTCGGTGCCAGCGAGCGGAACGACCAGAGCAGGCCGAGAAACACCGGCACGGAAAGGGCGAGGATCAGCCAGGGGCAGATCCGCCAGCTCTTGCCCAGCCAAAGTGCGAGCCAGGCGGACGACGGCGCGCCGCTCAGGTCGGCCACGCCGACCACGGCGAGGAGGAGGACGGGCAGGGTCGCCAGCCATAGCCAGCGGATCGACCCGGCGTCCGGCCGCGCGAGCTGGCGGGTCGCGGTCAAGGCGAGTGCCGCGAGCGACATCGTGTAAGCGGCCTTCATCCAGAAGATGGAGCCGTGGATAGCCGCGCCGAGATCGGGACGCAGGCCGAGGCCTGCGGCCATCACGGCGGCCGAGACGATCGCGCCCAGGAGAAGGCCCCGGGCGAGACGTTCGCCGACAGCCCGGCGCGATACGGGAGCGACGGTGCCCGAGAGCTGCGCGATCAGGTCGTCCGTGGTCATCGAACCTCCCCCTGCACGCGCGCGATCAGCGCTTTGAGGCCGCGATGGACCGAGACCTTCACATCGGACTCGCCAAGCCCGCCTGCGGCCGCCGCTGCCTCGGCGACACTCAGGCCATCGATCCGCGTCGCGCGGATCACGTGCGCCTGTTTCGGCGGCAGGGTGCCGAGCAAGGCGGCGACGTCCATCTCCGCGCTGATTGGCGCCTCGAAGTCGCGCGCGACGAGCTCGTCCTCCAGTCCATCGATCGGCTGGAGCCGGCGTTTACGGCGGAAATGATCGATCATCTTGTAGCGGGCGATCGCGAACAGCCAGCCGGTGAACGGGCGGTCGCGGTCATAGGTGGCGCGGCGTCCATGCACCGCCATCAGCGTTTCCTGCACCAGATCCTCAATATCGTCGTCGTCACCGCGCGCCCTGCGACGGTAGAAGCCGCGCAGCAGCGGCACGAGCAGGCGCAGTAGAGCGGCGTGGGCGGCGGCATCGCCGTCCAGCCCACCGATCATCAAGCTGCGCAACTCATCCTCGTCCGCCCGCATCTGCACTCCTCGCATCCGGAGTTCGGCATGGCCACCGCCGCGGTTACACCCACGATCGAAATATTCCTGATCGTCCCTGTAACCTGAAGCGGATGCCGACCGAAATCACGACTGTGATGCGGGACTTGCCCTCCTTCTCCCGGTCACTGCGCGGCCCGGCCGTCCTCATCCGGGCCGCGCACCCCTGTCAGGAGCGCGCGGCGAAGGCAATCCAGGCACCCTGAAGACGAGCGTTCTTGCCGAGGAGGGGCGTCATGGTGCGCTCGGTGTTCCGAGGAGGCCGTCGATCGGTCCGATGTCGTTGCCCACGAGTGCTGCTTCCTGGCCTTCGGGGCGCATCCCGGCGCCGGATCATAGCGCGCGGTGGGAGGATACACCCTTTTCGAAAGCGGGCTTGATCGCCAGGAAGCGGTCGTCCAGCGCCGCCGGGTCGTCACGGTTGAGCCCGATCATCGCTTGACGCTCGGGACCGCCTCGCACCACCGAGATCGCGTCCGCGGCGATGCCGTCGACAATGGCCTCCGCGACCGCTGCGGCCGGCTCCAGCGAGAAGCCGATCTCGGGACCAGCCCGGCTCGTGGCCATCATCGGTGTGTCGGTGCCGCTCGGATACGCCGTCAGCACATGCACGCCTTCGCCCTTGAGTTCGCGGCGCAGCGCTTCGCCAAAACTCGCGAGCCCCGCCTTGGCCGCCGCATAGGTCGCGTAGAAGGGCATGGCGACGAGTGCGATCGCCGACGTGACATTGACGACCATCCCTCCACCATCGGCGCGCAGCGCAGGCAGCGCCGCGCGCGTCAGCAGGATCGGGGCGACCAGATCGACCTCGATCATGGTCCGGATCTCATCCTCCGCGATGTGCTCGAGCCGGCCCGCGCGGACGGCGCCCGCGTTGTTGACGAGGATGTCGAGCCCTCCCATCGCAGCGATCGCGCTCGCCAGCGTGGTGGCACGGCCCTCCTCGGTGCCGACATCGGCGGCCGTGCCGGCGACGTGGGTGGTGACCCGGCCGAGCTCGGCGACCGCAGCCCTGACTGCGTCCGCCCTGCGCCCGGTCAGGAAGAGCTGTGCGCCGCGCGCGGCGAGGACGTGTGCCATCGCCAGTCCGATCCCGCTGGAGCCACCGGTGATCAGGATCCGTTTGCCTTTGATCTCCATGAACGCCTCCTCAGGCCTGCGCCGGATAGTTGGAGGGGAAAAGGGCTCGCTTGGTCTCCTCGTCGATCTCGCGCTTGAATGCATGGTCGCTACCCACGCGTCGCGCCCGCTCGACCGCCGGCCGTGCGCTGACCTCGGCGTGCCAGCGCTTGATGTTGGGGTAGGCGGCGAGTGGATCGTCGGCGCCCGGCAGGACGAATCGCGCCCGCTCGATCCATCCCCAGGCCGCCATGTCGGCGATGCTGTAGGTTTCGCCGACGAGGAAAGCGCGGCCGGCGAGATGATCTTCGAGGACCTGATAGTGCCGCTCCGCTTCGCGGCGATAGCGATTGACCGCGTAATCGAGCCCTGCCGGCGCCATCCGCTGGAAATGCACCGCCTGCCCCGAGAAAGGGCCGAGCCCCGACGCGATGAAGAACAGCCACGACACAAGCTCACCGCGATCGGCCTCCGCGCCGAGAAAGGCGCCGTGCTTCTCGGCGAGGTACAGGAGGATCGCGGTGGAATCGAACACACGCGTTTCGCCGCCCGGGCCGTCGGTGTCGACGATCGCGGGCACCTTGCCATTGGGGTTCACCGCACGAAAGGACGGCAGATGCTGCTCGCCCTTGCTCGTATCGACCGGCACGACCTCATAATCGAGACCGAGCTCTTCCAGAAGCAAGGCAACCTTGAGCGGATTGGGGGTGGGGTGGAAGTAGAAGCGGATCATGGTTCTGCTCTCCTCGAGGTGATGGTCATGCGATTTCGGCGATCATCTGGTCCTGCAGCCAGACGGCCAGATATTGGCCCGCTTTCTCGACCGCCGCCTCGACCCCGATCTCTCCGGCCAGGCGGTCGCAGAGCCGGGCAAAACTCATGCCGGAGGTGGCGAGCTGCAGCGCGGCCAACTCCTCGGTCTCGATCGTCGCGAAATGCGGCTGAAGGCCGACGCGCCAGACCCGGATCCAGCCGGGCTGAGGAAGATGCTCGGCGGCCGGCACCGTCTCGCCGCCGGCGATCGCGGTCCAGATTGCGCCGCAATTCGTATGGACCGGGAGCAGGTCGAGCGTAGGCACGAAGCGCAGCACGGCCTCGTCCCAGTCGATCGCTACAAGCGAGGCCGGATCCAGCACCGACGCGTCCGGCCCGTCGAACGCCCGCCGCAGCGCCCAGTCGAGCGCGGCGATCTCGGCAACCTCCGGATCGTCCGGGTAAAGGCCGGCGATCGTCTCGGCGAAACCGATGCCGTACTCGCCCAGGGTCCAGCTCGCCGGCGGATGCCCGGCGACATGATGGTACGCGGCGGCCTCGAAACGCTCGTCGCCGAGCCAGGCCCATAGCCGCTCGTAACTGTCCTTGAGGCAGGCGACCAGCTGCGCGCCATAGGCGTTGCGATAGACGGCGAGCCCGGCCGCGCCATCGGCGTCGAATGCGGTCCCCGGGTCGCGCGACGGATCGAGCAGAAGGTCGAGAAAGCCGCGCTGCAGTTCGGCCAGCGTCATGCGGCGGCGGCCGTCACGTTGGCGGCGATGCGGCGGGCGATGGCGAGTTCTTCGAGCAGCGCGTCGAGTGCCGGGATATTGTCGTCGCGCTCGATCATCGCCGCCACCGGCCCGAGCCGAGGGTAGATCCGGGCGAACAGGTCCCATACGGGGTCGGATACGGGCTGGTCATGGGTGTCGATCAATCGGTCGCGCCCCTGGCTGTGCCCGGCGAGATGGATTTGGCGCACGCGGTCGGCGGGCACGCCGGCGAGATAGTCATAGGGGTCGAAGCCGTTATTGGCGCCGCTCACATAGATGTTGTTGACGTCGAGAAGCAGATAGCAGCCGGTGCGCCGCGTCATCTCGGCAAGGAACGCCCATTCGGTCATCTGGTCATCGACGAAGGTGAGATAGGTTGAGGGATTCTCGAGCACCAGCGGCCGCTCGAGCACATCCTGCACGTGAAGGATGTTGCGGCAGACCGTGTCGAGCGCCTCGTCGGTGAGCGGCAAGGGAAGCAGGTCGTGCGAGTTCACATGCTCCAGCCGCGACCAGCTCAAATGATCAGAGATCCACAAGGGACGGACCCGGTCGGCGAGCGCCTTCAGGCGAACGAGATAATCGGCCCGGACGCCGTCAGCGGATCCGATCGACATGGACACGCCGTGCATGGCGATGGGCCAGCGCTCGCGGACCTGGTCGAGGACATGAAGCGGCCGGCCGCCGGCGACCATGAAGTTCTCCGAGATGATCTCAACGAAATCGACGGGCACGGGCTCGCTCAGATACTGCTGGAAGTGTGGGATCCGGAGGCCGAGCCCGAAGCCCTGGAACGGCGTGATCGTCTTGGGCGGCACGAGGAACTCCTTCAGTTGTGCCGGGCCCGGACAAGGGGGAGGGGAAAGGCCCGGCACATAACCCTGTTCGCAGGAAAGGGCGGTGCGGTTACAAGGCCGACGCGATCCATCTTGGCCGGGCGCAGCTCACCAGCGCAGAAGCCGGGGTCCGAGCGCTGCCCCCAACAGCGCGGCGACGGCCAGCGCGAGCGAATACCAGAGCAGGACGAACCCAGGCGATGTTTCGGCGCAGTGTAGCGCATAAACACTGGCGCTCGTCGCCCCGGCAACGAGCCCGGCAGCGGCGCCCGCTGCACGCAGCCGGGTCGGCGCGAGTTGCGACAGCGCCCAGACAAGGCCGGCGAACACGGGTACTGCCAGGGCCGTCACGAAAACCAGGCATTGCCAGGAGCTCGACCCCATCCAGAATGTCTCGGCCTCGGCCCCGGGAAGCAGCCGCCAGGTCATGGCCGCGATCGCCGCAAGGGCTGTGACCGGGGGCCATAACAAGCCCATCCAGGAGAAGGCCGGCCCGCCGGGGCGGCTCAACCGCTCGAGCGCCGTGAAGGCCAGGCCGGCGATTGACACGGTATAGAGAAGCTTGATCCAGAAGGAGGCCGTCATCGCCGCCACGCCGAGATCGGCGCGCACGCCGAGCGCGGGTGCGACCAGGACAAAAAACAGGGCGGCGCCGCCACCGGCGACCAGCCCTGCACGCAGCAAGCGGGGCAGCGTTTCCCTGGGAACCGGCTGCACATCCTGCGACAATTGCGAAATCAATACCTCGGTCTTCATCGAACGCTCCGTCGACCACTCGCTCGACGGGCCTCCACGCCGCGGGTCTCGGCTGCTATTCGCGCCCGGAAGGCATTTGGTTACGCTCAAAAAACGCGGTGAGCCTGTAACTGCGGGCATGGCCGCGCCGAACAGGGTTTGCAGGAGACGAGCGCATGTCGAAGATGGTGATCACGATCGTGCAGCGCCCGCCGGTCTTCCTCAATCTGGCCGCGAGCGTCGCGCGCGCGGAGGATCTGATCCGCGAGGCCGCGGGCGACGGTGCGCGGATCATCGTCTTCCCGGAGACATGGCTTCCCGGCTATCCGGTATGGCTCGACGCGGCGCCCGGCGCGGCACTCTGGGGGCACAAGCCCGCCGAACGCCTGTTTCGCGTGCTGTTCGAGAATTGCCCCGAGCTTGACGGCCCGGAGATCGCCCGCCTCGGGCAGGTCGCGCAGGAGCTGTCGGTCGATGTGGTCATGGGCCTACAGGAGCGGCGATCCGCCAGCCTGTTCAACAGCGTGGTCCGGCTGGGCGCGGACGGCCAGCGCGACGTGCATCGCAAGCTCATGCCGACCCATAATGAGCGCCTGATCTGGGCGGCGGCCGACGGCAGCACGCTCGGCGCCTGGCAGACACCGCACGGGCCGATGGGCGCGCTGATCTGCTGGGAGCATTGGATGCCGCTCGCCCGGGCGGCGCGGCACAGACTCGGGGAGGTGATCCATTTCGCGCTCTGGCCGGCGGTCACCGATCTGCATCTCCTGGCCAGCCGGCATTATGCCTTTGAGGGCCAATGCTACGTCGCGGCGGCGGGCACCGTGCTGTCGCGGACGGACGTGCTCGAGGGCTTTGACAGCCTCGGCATAGAGGCTCGGGTTGCGCGCGAGATGCTCGAGGCCATTCCGGTGGACCCACACCAGCTCAAAGCTGGCGGGAGCGCGATCGTCGGGCCGGACACCGGCCTGATCGTGATCGCCGAGCCAGGCGACGCCGCCAACCTCACCGCGGAGGTCGACCTTGCGCTGCTGCCGGAGGGCCGCCTCTATCTCGACACCGCAGGCCATTATGCACGGCCGGACATTTTCGATCTGCAGATCGATATGCGCCACCGCACCTAGCGGTTGGGTCCGGTGAACGGCGCAACGGCTTGCGCTGTAACCCGGAGCGGGGGCGGGGCGAACTACGGGCATGGCTTCCTCTAACGCGAAGGTATCCACCATGCCCCATTCACCCAGAGGCTCCGGTCTCACCGCGGCGCTCCCCTTCCTGGGGGCCGGCGGCGCGCTCCTTGTCATGCTGGCGATCGGTACGTTCTCGCTGGCTGGCGCGGTGTCGGCCGCGGTCACCGGCGCTTGACGGGGAGACGATCGATGCGTGCTCCCCCGCTCATTCTCGGGTCGCTTGCCCTGATCGCCGGTGCCTTGGCACTGGCCGAGAGCGGCCGCGGATTGGCCCAGTCGGCGTCGGCCCCGACCGGCGCAGCCAAGCCCGTGCTGGTCGAACTCTATCAAAGCCAGGGGTGCTCGAGCTGTCCACCGGCGGAGGCGAACCTCAATGCGCTCGCCGACCGGCCGGACGTCGTCGCCCTGTCGTTCGGTGTCACCTATTGGGATTATCTCGGGTGGCGCGACAGCTTCGCCAAGCCCCAGTTCACCGAGCGCCAATGGGATTACGCCCATTATAATCGCCAGGCCAATGTCGCGACACCGCAGGTGTGGATCAATGGCCGCCGGACGATCGTCGGCAATGATCGTGCCGAACTGACAGCGGCGATCGCCGCGGCGCCGGGCGCGGGACCCGTGCTCGCGGTCCGGGACGGCAAGCTTGGCGTCGGCGCCGGCAGGGCGCCTGCGCATGGCGCCGACATCTGGCTCGCCGCCTATGATCCACGCACCATCCAGGTGGCGATCCGCGCCGGCGAGAATGGCGGTCGGACGTTGCCCCATCGGAACATCGTGCGTCAGCTCGTCCGGATCGGCCATTGGGACGGGCCGTCGACGAGTGTCGCGCTGCCGCCTTTGCCCCCGGGCCTGCGCGGCGCCGCCTTTCTCCAGGCCGGGCGGGGCGGACCGGTGCTCGCCGTCACGCGCCTCAGCTGAGTCGCAATCGGGCGCGGCACCCGCCCGAATAGCCGCACCCCCGCTTCGTGAACGCCGCCTCATCAAGGATCTTCATCATGTCTCCTTTCCGCCTCCTGCCGCTCACCGCGCTCGCGTTCCTCGCAGCTCCGGTCCAGGCCCAGCCTGTGCGACCATTCAGCCTCGCCGCGCTCAAGGCCGCCCAGGCCGCCGGCCAGCCCGTGCTGGTCGACGCCTTTGCACCCTGGTGCCCGACGTGCCGCGCGCAGGCGCCGACGATCGACCGGCTCGCGACCGATCCTGACTATCGCAAGCTGGTGATCCTGCGGCTCGACTATGACCATCAGAAAGCCGAGAAAAAGGCTCTGGGCATTACCCAGCAGAGCACCCTCATCGCCTTCAAGGGCAACCGCGAGGTCGGCCGCAGCGTCGGCGTGACCGATCCTGCCCAGCTCAAGACCTTTGCGGCCGCCCCGCTGCGGTGAGCCGCGCGGGACCGGATCGCCGCGCCGTCCTCGCAGGGGTCGGCGCATTGGCCGTGGCCGGCGCGTCGCTCGGCGCATCCGGGGTCGCGCCCCTTTATGAGGCGCTGGACGATATCCGCGCGGCATTCGACCGCCAGCCAGTGGAGAGGCTGGCGGTCGATGGAGGGTATATCAGGCTGGTGATAGCCGATGGCGCGCCGGGCCTCGACCGGGCGCTGGTCCAGGCCTGGATTCACGCGTCGGCGCGCGCAGTCAGCACCTATTTCGGCCGCTATCCAGTGCCCGATCACGCCCTGCTCGTGGTCGCCGAGCCTGGCCGCCATGTCGGCCACGCGACCACCTTCGGCGAGGGCGGCGCCGTGACACGGATCCGCGTCGGCACCGAGGCCGACCGAGCCGCGTTCGACCTCGACTGGGTGCTCGTCCACGAGATGGTCCACATCGCGCTTCCCGACCTCCCGCGACGAGCGCTTTGGCTGCAGGAAGGCAACGCGACCTATGTCGAGCCGATCGCCAGGGCGCTGGTCGGTCGTCTCGCCCCGGCCGAGATGTGGCGCGAAGCGGTCGACGGCATACCCAAGGGCCTGCCCGACGGCGGTGAGGTCGGCATGGACGGAACGCGTGCGTGGGGCCGGCTATATTGGGGCGGCGCCCTTTTCTGGCTGCTCGTTGAGATCGCCATCTACCGCGAGACCAATGGCAAAGGATCGCTCCGTAATGCGCTGCGGCACGTCAATCGCGCGAGTGGCGGGAATGCGGTGACCTGGTCCCCCGAGCGGCTCGTAGCCACGGCCGATGCCGCGAACGGCACCGGATCGGTTGGCCGTCTCTATGCCTGTTTCGCCACCGAGCGCGTCGCCCCGGATCTGGCCGCGCTCGTCGGGGAACTCGGCGTCCGGGGGGCAGGCGGCGGCGTCCTGCTCGATGATAGGGCACCGCTGGCCGGGCTGCGGGCCAGCATCACCACCCCATAGTCGGGCATGCCCACTCGCTCCCCTGCTTTCCGGACAAGACAGGGAAGCCGTCGGGTGAGGAGCAGAGGGCGCCAGCCGCGCTGCGAACGATGTGCTCGAGTGTTCAGTCGGCTGCATAGTCTCGCTCTCCTGCCCCATGGGCGGGGTCGAGGCCGAGCAGATGGTCGAGCGAGAAGCGCCCACCACCCCGCAGGATGATCGGCAGCAACAGGCCGGCCCAGCTCAGATGCGTGGGCCAGGCATCGGGATAGACGAAGATCTCGATCACCGCGGTCATGCCCAGCAGGCCCAGGGCCGCCACGCGGTTGAACAGACCGACCGCGAGGAGGATGGGGAAGAGGTGCTCCTGATAGGTCGCCAGATGGGCGGCGAGGTGCGGCGGGATGAGCGGAAGCCGATAGTCCGTCTCGAACAGCGTATAGGTGCTGTCGGTGATGTGCAGTATGCCATCGACCTTGGTCCGACCCGACATGAAGAACACCCCGGCCGCCCCGAGACGGGCGACCAGGAGGAGGAGCGAGCCGGGCAGGCGGTCGAGCCGGGCGGTCAGGCGAGCATAAGGATTCATGGACGTGCTCCTTGGGAGGCGCGCGCGGCGAAGGCGCCGGCGATGAGGAGGGAGGCGAAGATGGTCGCGACGTCGCCGCCGGCCGCGGCGGCATGCCCCGCGGCGCGTGCGAGGGTCGCACCGGCGAGGAATGCGTATGTCGGCTGGTCGATCACCCGGATCTCAACCGCGTCGGCCGGGCGGGTGACGAGGATGATCTCCGGTCGCCAATGCACGGTCTCGAGCGCGTCCGGATGAGCATCCGACTGATGGGCGAGCCACAGGCTCGCGGCCGGGCTTGCCGCTCGCAGGGTGCGGGTCGCCGGATGGCGCTGCAGTCGCGCATCCGTATCGATGCCTTCCGTCAGCGCCGCCGGGTCGAGCGTCGCCATGTCTTTCGCGAACAGCGCTTCGGTGACCAGGCGTTCGAGCGCCGCCACGGCGCCGAGATACGGCGCCTCGGCGAACGGCACCCAGGCCTCCACGAAGGGCGCGAAGCGATCGCCATAGCAGCACAGCCGCGCCTCGCGCGGGGGCGCCATCTCGACATAGGAGGCGGCGCAGGCAGCGAACGGCGCCTCGCCGACCAGCGCCGCCGTGACCGGATAATTGGCGAGCAGCGCGTCACGCGCCGCCTTGCTCGCGGTGTTGCGGTGGATCGTCAGCGCTCGCCGGATCGCCGGGTCAGGCGCCTTGTCGGGCGCCGCGAGCAGGCCCGCGAAAGCCCGCTGGAAGGACTGGGCGTCAAGCATCGGCGCTGACCGGCTCGTCTAAGAGGCGATGCGCGCGGTCGCGCTCGAGCATCAACTCGGCAAAAGCCGGGATGTCGTCATCGCGCTCGATCAGGGTCGGGCGCGCGCCGATCCGCGCGATCAGCCGGCGGTAGAGGCTCCATACCGGATCGGATACCGGCGCATCGTGACTGTCGATGAGGAGGCCGCTGGCCGGATCAGGGTCGGGGCGGTGGCCGGCGAGGTGGATTTCGCCGACCAGCGACCCGGGGATCGCGTCGATCCGCGCTTCCGCCGAAAAGCGGAGGTTAGACGCGCTGACGAAGATGTTGTTGACGTCGACGAGCAGGCCGCAGCCGGTGCGCCTGGTGAGTTCCGCCAGGAAGTCGGCCTCGTCGAGCTCATGGCCCGGCAGGTCGACATAAAGCGACGGGTTCTCGACCATCAACGGGCGGCCCAGCGCGTCCTGCACGCGTGCGACATTGCCGGCGGTGATGTCCAGCGCCTCGCGCGTCCGCGGAAACGGGAGGAAGTCTGCGTGATGGGCGCCCTCCCATCGCTGCCAGGCCAGATGGTCCGACATCGCCGCCGGGCCGATCAGGTCGGCGAGCTGCCGCAGCCGCTGCAGGTGCTCGTGCGGCGGCGGCTCGACCGACGCCAGCGACAGGCCGACGCCGTGCAGAGAGAGCGGAAAGCGCTCGGCCAGCGCCTGGAGCGCCCTGAGCCGCGGACCTCCGTCCACCATGTAGTTCTCGGCATGGACCTCGAACCACAGGCCCGGGTCCCGCGCCGTCAGCGCCTCGTCGAGATGCTCGAGCTTGAAGCCCAGGCCTGCGGTCATCATGGTCATGGCCGCCTCTCACGCCCCGGGCGTGAGGGAGCCATAGCCCTTGGGTGTTTTGATCTTGGCGCAGGTGCCGGCCGGCACGAGCTTCCAGGCGTCCTTCTGATAATCGACCTTCGAGGTTCCGGCGCAGGTCGTGCCGGCCCCGGCCTTGCAGTCGTTCTTGCCGGCCTTGGCGATGCCGTAGCATTTTTCCATCGGCTTGCTCGCCTGGGCATGGGCCGCAGTGGCGGCGCCGGCGGCAAGCGAGGCGAGCAGCAGGGTGCTGAGCGCGGTGGTTGCACGGTTGCTCATGGGACATCTCCTTTCACGTTCCACCTCACGTGCGACGGTCCGGCATGCCGGCCGTCGCACGGTGATCCGGGAGGCAGATGAAATCGGACCACGAGAGCAGGTCCGCTCGAGCGCCCGATCGGGTTACAGGGTGACCATCGAAAAGAGTTTTCCCGGCCTGCTGTAACCGGGGGCGAGAGGCTGACGAAAAGGTCCGTGCCACTTGGCAAAACCCATCCTTTTCTCAGGAGCATTTCCATGAAGACCTTCAAGACCGGTGCCGCTATCGCCTCCGCCGCCGCCATGCTCGCCCTGTCGGGCCTCGCTACGACCGCGCCGGCGCATGCGGCCGGCGCCAAGGCGGCCAAGGTCCAGCCCTGCTACGGCGTGAATTCGTGCAAGGGCGAGTCGGACTGCAAGTCGGGCACGCACGACTGCAAGGGCCAGAATGACTGCAAGGGCCAGGGCTTCAAGGACCTCTCCGCCAAGGCCTGCAAGGCGCAGGGCGGCAGCCTGACCCCGAAGGCCGGCTGAGCGTCGGGCCGTTCGATCCGGGACGGCCGGACCAGGCATACGAACCGCCCGTCGGCCTTGTGCCGGCGGGCGGTTTTTCATGCGCCATCCCCTGCCTGCTACACGGCGGACAGGGGAGCGAAAAAGGCAAGATAACCGGCGGAGGACGGGTCAGCGCCGCTGACCCGTGCGGCCGTTCCCCTGGCCGGGCTGTTGGGGCGAGGGTCGTGCTACCAGCGCGCGAGACGCGGGAGCAGCGCGCGCGAGAGCATCGTGATCGCGCCGCAGCCAAGCGTGTACCAGAAGACGATGTAGAAGGGGTCGTCACTCGGGCAATGGAAGGCGAAGATGAAGGCGCCGGCGGTTGCCGCCGCCGCGCCGGCCGCGGTCGCGCTCGCGCCGAGGTCGGTCGGGGCGCCCCGCCGCATCATCAGCAGCAGCGCGAGCACGAGCGGGGTCGACAGGATCGTCATGACCGTCAGGCACTCGATCCCCATCTGCCACATCAGCCGCGCGCCGAGCCCCAGTCCCGGTTGGCTCCCGGCGTCAAGGACCCAGCCAAGCACGAACACGCCGGCGAGCACCGCCATCCAGCGCCGAAGCTCACTCCTGGGCGAGGACAGCGGGTCGAACGAGCGTAGTGCGACGGTCGTGGCGGCGAGCGCCAGCGACGCGAGGCCGCCCATCTTCCACCAGAATACGGACAGCCCCGCCGCGGTGGCGATATCGGGGCGAAGGGTGCCGAGCGACAGGAAGCCGGCCAGCTCGACGCCCGCCAGCGCCAGAAGCACCGCGCCCTGACGCAGCGTTGCGGGACGGCGCGTCGGGCGAAGGCCGTCGACCAGCCGGTCAATCAGGAGATCACTCGGCATCGGGCCGACTCTGGACGATGGCCGCGAGCCGGGCGAGGCCGCGATGGATGTTGACCTTGATCAGCGAGTCCGACTGTCCAGTCCGCGCGGACGCCTCGGCGACGGAATAGCCTTCGATCTTGACGAGCCGGATCGCCTCGGCCTGGGCAGGCTTGAGCTCGGCCATGAGATGCTGCAGCACGACCTGGCTGGTCACGCTACTCTCATGGTCGTCGACCGCGATGTCGTCAGGCAACGCCTCGGTGCCATGCCGGCCCATCGCGCGCAGCCGATCGATCCATTTGTAACGCGCGACCGCCATCAGCCACGGTTTGAAAGGGCGCTGCGGATCATAGGTGTGGCGCTTCTCATGGATCGCGACAAGCGTATCCTGGACCGCGTCTTCGACCATGCTCGGGGGCAGGCGGCGGGCATAGAAGCGACCGAGCCATTTGCGCAGGTCGTCGAGCAGGCGTCGATACGCGGCGGCATGGCCGGCGTGCGCAGCCGCCATCAGCGCCCCCCATTCATCCTCGGTCCCGTCCGCGGGCGTCGTGTGCAGCCTCACGATCTCGGCGGCCGGGCGTGGCGGATGGGGGCGGGGAGTTGGCGACACGCCCATCCATTCGTGCGGTCGGCGCGCTTGGTTACACATGCGCATGGAAATCTCGGCTTGGCGCGATCATACGGAGGTCGCGATGCTCGTCAGCCAGGGCGGTGCCGTATCGAGGACGACGCCTTCGACCCAATGGTCGGCACCGGTGACGATCATAAGCCCGACGAGCAGGACCAGGACGCCGAGTGTCTTCCGGCCGCGGTCGCCAGCCTCCATCAAACGGCCGCGCCAGCGGTTGAGGAGCGTCCGCGCGCTGAGCGCCAGCGCGAGCAGGACGGAGGCGATGCCGAGTCCGAAGGACGCCATGACCAAGAGGACGCCGCCAAGATCACGCCCTTGGGCGGCGAGCACGGTCGCGGCGCCAAGGGTCGGGCCGACACAGGGGCTCCAGACGAGCCCGAGCAGCGCGCCGATCGCGGCCTGGCCTGCCAGACCGAACCGCTCGAGGGCCGCCTGACGCTCGCCCGCCCACCGTGCGATCGGTGCCGCCCCCCTCTCGCCGAGCCGACGCAGAAGCGGCACCAGGAGCACGAGGCCGATCACGATGAGCAGGACCGCCCCGGCCAGCCGTACCAGGTCGCTGTCGATGCCAAGTGTCGCGCCAAGCGCCGCGATCAGGACCCCGGTGAGCGTGAACGATGCCACGAGACCGACGGACAGCGCGAGCGGTGCCAGACGGTGTTTCTGGGCCGCGCTCGCCAGGACGATCGGAACCAGGGGCAGCACGCACGGCGACAGGATGGTGAGGGCGCCGGCTGCGAAGGCGAGTACCGGATTGAGCGCGCTCATCGCCCGATACGCCGGGCGGCGGCTGGAGAAGGGCAAGCACAGGAACGGGACATGGCGAGGAGGACCGATCTTTATCAGGGACGGCAAAAGGCCGTAGTGACGGTGTCTTCGCCGCAACGGGCGGCGTGGTTACAGCGCGTTCCTGCCTGAGGCTTTTCCTAGCCCTCGCGATGTAACCGGCACGACATCGCGGACGAACTACATGTGCCGCGTATTCTGCGTGGTCGGTTCCGGTGCCAGTCATGGCCGCCCGTTGGTCGTCATCGCGTTGGCCGCGGTGCGGGAACCGTGATGGTGAGGAGATAGCGTATGAATCGTGTCGGATTGTTCGTCGAGTTGAAGGCCAGACCGGGCAAGGGCGGGGAGGTGGCTGCTTTCCTCGCAGGCGCACGCGAGGCGGCCGCCGCCGAGCCCGAAACCCTAGTGTGGTTCGCGTTGCGCTTCGACGAGGAGCGGTTCGGCATCTTCGATAGCTTTGCCGACGAAACCGGTCGAGCGGCGCATCTGAACGGTCCGATCGCGGCCGCGCTTATGGACCATGCCGAGGCTTTGCTCGCTGAGCCGCCGACGATCCGGCAGGTGGATGTCCTGGCCGACCTGATTAGGGCGGCGACGCGGGATTGAGGCTGCGCCCGCCGGCTTTCGGTCGGGCGTTCGGCGTCACTTCCACGCCGAAAGGTCAAAGGCGTAGGCGCATGTTGCGCAGCCGGGACACAGAGGCGGACATCCGATCATCGGATGGAGCGCGACAAAAGTAATCATGCCCTTGGACGGTGCCGGGACGCTAGCCCGTGCCTGTTGAAGGGGGGGGAGTGTCGCGCTGCTCGAAGGGCCGTGGCGCATTCCCGACTGGTTCCACGGATAGGTCGGTCCACGGTTCCAATCTCGCATCTCGGGATCGGACATATGAGGAGGATTCACCCTGGCATGACTCGATGCCCCATCGGGTGACGCGGCAGTGAAGGAGGTCTTCATAGGTGAGGGCAGCTTCCTGGATATTGGCGAAATCACGACGCATCGCGTCGCTCTTCATCGCGCGGTGGAGGATTTATTCCGGTCGTACGTCTCTCGTCACGGGAGGGTGGTCGCGGACTGCCCCGACTGCGCGCACCTCGATCCGAATTGAGAGGGCGAGCCGATCAGAAGGGCTTTTTTGATGACTTTATCGCGTCGACTGCTGTTGATGGTTACCGTTTCCTCGTCCGGTTTCCTTGCCATGTCCCCGGCAACGAGCCGGCCCACTACGCCTGGGCGCGTGGCCGCGCAGATCGAAACGCCGGCTCAGGCCCCGTCCCGGCCATGGGCTCAGGCGGCAAGCGACGTGCCCGCTGACAGCGCCGTACGGTTCGGGACTCTTCCTAACGGCATGCGGTTCGCCATCCTGCACAACGCCACGCCCCCGGGTCAGGCATCGCTGCGTATCCGGATCGACGCCGGCTCGTTGATGGAGAAAGAGGATCAACTCGGGCTCGCCCATTTCATGGAACATATGGCGTTCAATGGAACGACGCATATTCCCAAAAATGATTTGATCGCGATCCTCGAACGGCTGGGTCTCGCCTTCGGGGCCGATCTCAACGCCGCCACGAGTTTCGATCAGACGTTCTATCAGCTCGAACTGCCGCGCTCCGACGATCTGACGATCGATACCGGCCTGCATGTCCTGCGGGAGCAGGTGTCCGAAGCGACGATGGACCAGGACGATATCGTTGACGAGCGCGGCGTGATCCGTGGCGAGGAGCGGCTGCGCAATTCGCCGTCTTTGCGCGTCTCGCAGAAGCAGTTTCACATTCTGGCAAAAGGACAAAAGGTCGCTGATCGCTTCCCGATCGGTGACATGAAGATCATCGACACGGCGCCACGCGACCGCTTCGTCGAATTCTACAACGCCTATTACAGGCCGTCGCGTGCGACGGTCGTGGCGGTCGGCGATTTCGATGTCGATGCGATGGAGGCCAAGATCCGCAAGGTGTTCGGCGATTGGCAGCCCAAGGCTGCTGATGGGCCGGAACCCGATCTCGGAAAGGTCGCCGTCCATGCCCAGGAGACCAATATCCTTGTCGAGCCAGGTGTCTCGTCCACGGTTTCGCTGTCGTGGACCAAGGCGCCCGACCTGACGCCGGACAGTGTCGCCAAACGCCGCGACGATTTGATCGAACAATTGGGGTTGGCTGTTCTGAATCGTCGCCTGGAGGAGCTTTCCCGAACAGACAAGGCGCCGTTCCTCAATGCAAATGCAGCCGATGCCAACCTTCTGCGAAGCGTCCGTGTCGCCAATCTCGTCGCCTCGTTCATTCCCGGCAAATGGAAACAGGCCCTTGAGGCGATCGATCAGGAGCAGCGCCGCCTCGTGCAATTCGGGGTTTCCGAAGCCGAACTGCAGCGCGAGATTTCGACTTATCGAACAGCCCTGAAAAACGCCGTGGACGGCGCGTCGACGCGCAATACCCGCGGCCTGACGTCGTCGCTGCTGAATTCGGTCAACGAGAACGAGGTCTTCACGTCGCCCCAGACGGATCTGGCGCTGTTCGAAGATGTGGTGAAGGATCTCACCCCCTCCACGGTCAGCCAGGCCATGCGGCCGATCTTTACCGGGGGCGGCCCGCTGGCGACGATCGTCTCGCCAGTTGCGATCGATGGCGGTGAAGCGGCGGTAACCGAGACGCTGAGGACATCGCGCGAAGTCGCCGTGACCAAACCTGCCGCACCGGTCCAACGCGCCTGGCCCTACACCGATTTCGGCAAGGCCGGCATGGTGCAGTCCAGGCACGAAATCTCGGACCTGGGCACCACGATTGTCACCTTCGCCAATGGCGTCACGCTCACCGTGAAGCCTACGACGTTCGCCAAGGACTCCATCGGGATCAATATCCTGACGGGAAGCGGTGAGCAGAATTTTGCGCCCGATCGGTTCGATCCGCGTTCTTCCATGGTCGGCGGTCTGCGCGATGGCGGTCTCGGCCGGATGACGGTCGACGAGATGAGCCGGGCGCTGACCGGACATGTTTATGGCGCCGGATTGGCCACCCTTGGTGACAAGTTCCTGTTGAGCGGCGGCACGCGGCCCGCGGACCTGCAGCTCGAAATGCAGGTCCTGGCGGCCTATCTCACTGATCCGGCCTATCGCTCCCAGTCGTTCGACCAAGCCAAGGCCGGCTATCCGGCCGCCTTCGCGATGCGGCGCGCCACACCGGATGGTGCCTTCTCGCTCGAGGCAAAAGCCCTACTCGCCGGTGGCGACAAGCGCGAGGCATTCGTCCCGCCCGCAACCCTGGCGACATGGTCGATGGATACGGAACGGCCTGCCTTGAAGGCATTGCTCGCGAACGGGCCCATCCACATTACCATGGTGGGCGACGTGACGGTCGACAAGGCGATCGCGGTCACCGCGAGCACATTTGGTGCCTTGCCTCCCAGGCCTCTGGCTCCGCAGCCAGCCCCGGGCGCGGATCAGCGACATTTTCCGGCACCGACACCGGTTCCGTTAAGGTTCACGCATAACGGCCTCGCCGAGCAGGGCCTGGGCTATGTCGCCTGGCCGACCACCGACGTGGTCCATGATCGCACCGAGGCGCGCCGCATCGAGGTTCTTGCCGCGGTACTGAAGCTTCGGGCGCTGGACGAGATCCGCGAGCGCCTCGCGATCGCTTATGCACCGGGCGTCACGTCGAGCTACTCGGAGACTTACAAGGGCTATGGCATGATCGCCCTTCAAGCCCAGACATCCCCTGACAAGCTGCCCGTATTCTTCAAGGCGGTCGATGCCATCGCCAGCAAATTGCGGAGCGAACCGATCAGCGCGGACGAGTTGAAGCGCGCCCGGGAACCGATGGTCGAGCAGGCCCGACGCGGTCTCAACACCAACAGCTGGTGGATCAATCAACTGACATTCATCGTCGACCGGCCCGATTATATTCCGCAGACGCTCACATTTATTAGGGACGTGGAAGCGATCACGCCGGCGGACATTCAGGCGCTCGCGCGGAAATATCTGCGAGACGAGACGGCCTGGAAGGCGGAAGTCGGACCGTCACAGATGGCCGCCGGCGTGGCATCGGGCACCGGCCAGGCCGAGGGAAAATAGAAATGCACGGAGTCCGGGGGGGGGATGGCCGGCCCGGCCGTCCAGGCATGCTGGGAGCAACGCTCGGCCGGACGAATCGTCCGGCCGGTCGATCGCCGGTTTGCGCCCCCCGTTCGTTTGGCGGGCCGGAAGGCAGGGCGCGGCGGTGATGGCGCTGCGGAAGGGATTCCGGGACGGCGATTGTCGCGCCGAACATCTATATGCCGAGCTTCGCCTTCCGCTCATCCGGTTCTTCATGCGCCGGGTGAAGGATCGGGCTGACGCCGAGGATCTGACGCAGGAGGTTTTTTCTCGATTGCTGAACTCCAGCAATGCCTCATCGCCGGTGGACCCGAAGGGTTTCGTCTTCCAGATCGCGATCAACCTGCTTCGCGATCGCGGCCGCCGCGGTCAGGTCCGCAATACCGCGCTCTTGTCGGACGTCTATTTTGGGCCCGTCGATGAAATTGCTGGAGAATTTTTGGAGGATCGCGACCCCGAGCGCGTCTTGCTTGGGAGAGAGAGTGTCGCACAGGTTGTGCGCGCGCTCAGCGAACTCAACGAACGGACCCGCGACATTTACATTTTGTTCCGCCTAGAAAACATGAAACAGCACGACATTGCTTCCCTGTACGGTATCAGCCGGAGCACCGTCGAAAAGGAGATCATGCGGGTCACCATGCATCTGGCACTGCGGTTTGAACGCGAAAGCCGATGACCGCGACCCCACAGCGCGAGGACGTCGTACGCCTGGCGGAGGCCAGCGCGTGGCGTGTGCACCTCGCGGAGCATGATCTTGAGACAAATGACGATTTCGAGGCGTGGCTCGCGGCCGACCCGCGAAACATGCTCGCCTGGGACCATGTCCAAGCCGACTGGCTGCTTCTCGGCGAACATGCGAATTCACCTGATCTGCTGAGATTTCGAAGCGACGCGCTCCGTCGAGCAAGGCGTAGCAGACCTGTGCTGCGCACGCGAGGCGGCTGGTGGCTGGCGGTAGCGGCCTGCCTTCTGATCCTGATCTCCGGTGGGGGGGTGTGGTGGTCCAGGCAGCCGGAGATATATCGTACCGCGCTGGGAGAACGCCGGGTCGTCACCCTGGCGGACGGCTCAAAAGCCTCGCTCGACGCGGACACGCAACTCGCGGTCCGTTTTACCGGCGATACGCGGAAGCTGGAACTGATCAAGGGCCAGGCACGGTTCGACGTCGCGCATGATCTGATGAGGCCTTTTCTGGTTCAGGCCGGCGATCGAACTGTCATCGCCACGGGGACGGCATTCAACGTGGATCTCCTTGGTGGGAAGACGATGGTCACGTTGATCGAGGGCAGGGTGGTCGTCGTCGACCGCAAGCTCGATATGGCACCGCTGGTTGCCTTCCGGTCGAAGCCGCGCGCCGCCGTGTCGCTCACGCCCGGACAACAGCTCGTGATCTCGCCCGGGGCGCGTCAGTCAGTCGCGCAGGTCAATCTGGACAATGCGACGGCCTGGGAAGGGGGAACCTTGGTTTTCTCTGATGAGCCGATGGGTTTGGTCGCAGAAAGGATCGCGCGATATAGTGACGAACCGATCGTTGTTGCGCCAGGCGCTGCCGCGATGAAGATCAGCGGCGTGTTCAAGGCAGGCGATGTGGCGACATTCGTCGACGTCGTGACGCACTATCTTCCTGTGAAGGCAGTAGAAAGTGGAGGCACGACGACGATCGAGCCGAAAAACTGAAGAATTGTGACGAATCCGTGGAGGATTTCTGAATGCTCCGCGTCTCCCGACGGAAGGCCGTAACGGCCGCTTTAGGGGGAAATGATGAAGAAGCGTTCACGCGCCCACGGCGTTCTCTTGCTCACCACGGTTTGTGCGGCCAGCCTGTTCTGTGTGAGTGCGCCCGCCTTCGCTCAGACCCATACTTACGATATTCCAGCGACATCTCTCTCTCAGGCACTTCGGGCGTTTGGTAAGGAGTCTGGCAGGCAGCTTATTTTCACCGAGGACCTTGTCCGCGGCAAGCAGTCGGCCCGACTGCACGGCAACTTTACGCCGGAAGAGGCGCTCCGGCATCTGCTGGCGGAAACCGGGCTCATGTTCGAGAAGGCGCCGAGCGGCGCAATCATGATCCAGCGTGCGCCGAGCGAAGCGGCTATCGACGAAGCCAGGGACAAGGTACGCGACATTTACGCGTCGCAGGGTAGAACTCCGGATGGAAAGTCGGCGATCCCGGACATTCTGGTCGTCGGGACCAAGAACTGGAATCTGAATCTCGATATCCAGCGGACGCGCGACGACGCGCAGCCCTATGTTGTGTTCGATCACGACCAGATTGAGCGTTCGGGGGCGACCAATCTCGACGATTTTTTCCGCAACTATCTAGGCTCGAATACCTCGGGCAGCACATCGCTTCAGCAGCGTAACAGCAAGAGCCAGAGCATCATCAACCTTCGGGGGCTGGGCAGCGGAGCGACGCTGATCCTGGTGGATGGCCGGCGCTATTCGCAGGGCAATACCGGGTCGGGCGTCATCGATCAGTCGTCGATCAACGGGATCCCGCTCGATGCCATCGAGCGCGTCGAAGTGCTCGCTTCCTCGGCATCCGGGATTTACGGCAGCGATGCCGTCGGCGGGGTGATCAATATCATCATGCGGCGCAATTATCGCGGCATCGAGGCGAACGCTTATTACGGCAACACCGGCGATTTCAAAGCTGCGGACAGGCGTCTCACCTTGAGCGGAAGTTTTCCGATCGAGCACGGCAAGACGCGGATTTCATTCACGGGCGCTTGGCAAAAGACCGATTCACTTCTGTCGGGCGAGCGTGATTTTGCGCAGCGCGGCCGCGCTTTCATCCTGAAGAACGATCCCAATTATGTCGACGAACTCGGGCTGCTCGACAGTGCCACGCCGAACGTCATCAGCCAGAGCGGGGCCAATCTGGTGCTCAAGCCGCAATATGCAGTGAACGGCGTGACGAACCTCGGGTCCAACGTCACCTTCGTTCCCAGAGGCTTTCGCGGTGTTGGGCAAGACGGCGCAGGTGCGTTGCTCGCTAATGCGGGGCAGCAGAACCAAGCGCTCGCTCCCGGGGCCGTCACGCCGCGCGGCGGTGCCGGAAAACTCGCCACCCTGTTGAACGCTTCGCAGCAATTGAATGGATCGCTGACGGTGAAGCGGACCTTCAACAAGTGGCTGAGCGCATATGGTGAATTCGACTATTCGCGCTTCAACAGTCCGACGATCGCGAGTCCGGTCCCAGATCAGTTCCAGATTGCCGCCGGTGCCGCAAGCAACCCTTTCACCCAAGCGATCACGGTCTCCGTGCCATCGACGCAGACTCAACGCCTCGAGAACATCAGCAGCAACAAGCGCCTGCTCGCGGGCGTCGTCGTCGCTCTTCCATTCAACTGGCAGGCCGATCTCGACGGCAATTGGAATTGGGGCCGCTTTCGCAGCATTGGCGCTGCGGCGGGCCTGACTCAGGCGACGATCGATGGGATTACGAAGACCGGTACCATCAACGTCCTGCAGGATGTCTTACAGAATCCGATCCCCTATGACTTCCTCCAGCCACCCTTCGGAACGGTGACGCAGCCTTCGCGCTCGTCGAACCGAAGTTATACGCTCAAGGCTGCCGGGCCCGCGCCTTGGCTGAAGCTATGGGGTGGAAAGCCGATCGTAACGCTACAGGTGGAAGAGAATAAGACATCGCTTGGTGATAGCCTGTTCATTGCCAACAACCTGAGCTTCTCGTCGATCGGCTATACGCCGCAGCGTTCCCAGACCACCGACAGCGTTTACGGAGAGGTCAGGCTTCCGATTCTCGGCAAGGATAATCACGTCCCGTTGTTTCGTGGACTCGAGCTGCAGCTCGCCTATCGTTATGACCACTATATCCAGGTCGGTGCAAACAGCGCCATTCAGTGCGTAAGCCATGCGGGCGCGCTTCTCCCGGCGGAGTTCGACGCCGCATGCCCTCCCGCTGTCGATCCGACGACAAAGTTGCCTATTCAGTTCGTCCGGACGCGCAGCGGTTCGGTGAATCCGGTGATCGCAGTGAAATGGTCGGTATTCCAGGACCTTGCATTCCGCGGGTCTTATTCCACAGGGTACCAGCCCCCCTTCCTTAACGCCCTCACCAAGAATGACGGGCAACTCACAAACCCGTTTACAGGGGAATCGGGCCAGACGATCGTGAACGTCACCGATCCGCGCCGCGGCAACGAGGCGATCGGAACGCCGTTTCTCGGCTCGATTCGTCTCATTCCCGCCGAACTCGGAGGAAACCCCGATCTGGCGCCGCAGACGTCGAAAAGCTGGTCTTTCGGCACGATCGTGACGCCCCACATCCTGCCGGGGCTTCGGCTCTCGCTCGATTGGACGCGGATAACGCAGAACAACACCTATTTTCTGCCGTCCAGCATCTTGTTTTCCTTTGCGGCAAGCGTGCAGCCGCAGTTCAACGACTTCCTGGCGGCGCATCCGGAGCGGTTCACGCGTGCGGCCCTGACCGATGCCGACAGAGCGAAGGGCTACACGGTCGGCGCAATCACCAATGTGGATGTCTCCTGGGCCAACCTGTCCTACGCTCGCTCGGACTCGCTCGATTTCGCGGCGAGCTATGACCACGGCTTGTTTGGCGGCGCGCTACATATCGATGCGAACGCGACATGGCAGCTGACGCTGGAATCGCAGCAGTCACCGTCACAGCCGCTCAACAACTTCCTGGGGGTTGCCGGCGCTTCGTTCTTCGCATTTCCGGGCTCCGGTGGCGTTTCCTGGAAAGGTAATGCAACGGCCTCCTATTCGGCCGATAAATGGAGCCTGGGCTGGCGCGTCCATCATTTCAGTGGATACTGGTTGAGCCAGGATCATAGCCTCCAGCCGTTGCAGGGCTCGGCACGCGTCTCGGCACAGACCTATCATGACCTGTTTGGCAGTTACAAAATCCTCCCGAAGACGACGCTGGCGGCGGGGGTCAACAATGTGCTTGGTACGCGCCCACCGGTCGATACGTCCTCTCTTTTCCTCTATAGCTTCTATGGAGATCCGAAGCTGCGGAGCTTTTACGTCAGCCTGAAGCAAAGCTTCTGAGCCGGCCCGGGCGCGGCGCGGGTGCAGACCCACGCCGCGTCCAGATGACGACGGCCAGTCCCTGGTTCGCCGCAATATTTCAACAGCCGCCCGCGCCCTGACCGTCACGGATCGACCTGCCGCCAGCGGCCGACAAATTTGCTTTGCGCTGTTCAGCGCTCCCCATCACCGTTGGAGGATTTGTCCGCGTGAGACTTCTGCTGTGCGCCACCCTGCTCATTGGGGCAGTATCTGTAAGCTCTGCGGTGCCTGCCGCCGCTGCGAACAGCAGCGTGGTCACCCGAGGCACTTTCTCGGTCGACTTTCGCGATTTGACGGGCTCCGCTGATCAGAACGTCGCCGACCGGATCATCGAGACGTTTTTCGCGGTCTATCCGCAGATGGCTGCCGACTTCCGACCGGACGCGCCGCGCAAGGTGCAAATCGCGATCGATCCCGCCTGGACCGGGATCGCCGCTGCCGAGAACGGCAGGATCATGATCAATCCGATTCGGCTCAAGGAACATCCAGAAGACGTCGATCTGGTGACCCATGAACTCATGCATATCATTCAGGAAGGAGGTCACGGCAACCAGCCGCTCTGGTTGATCGAGGGCAGCGCCGACTACGCGCGATCGGTCTACGGCATCGACAACGCAGGGGCACACTGGGGTATGCCCGCACCGGGACCGAAAACACGATATGACGAGGGCTACAGGGTCACGGCTCGCTTCCTCTCCTGGTTGGAGACGAACGGCCACAAAGGAATCGTCAAAGCGCTGTTCGATCTTTTACAGGCCGGAAAATACAAGGATCGGCGCTGGAAGAAATTTACCGGCGAGACGCTTGACCAGCTCTGGGCTGACTATCTTGCCGGTTCGGCAATGGTGGTCAGACAGGTTGGTCCCCCGCCGACGCCGGAGCGTCTGGAACAGGCGCGGCGACTGATCGAGCAGATGACGGCGGACAGGCGGCTGGCTCAATCGGTCGAGACGCCCGGTCAGCCGGCATCGCCGGGATCGGTATCCGCGTCGCCTGCGACCAAGCCAAATCCGGCGCGGCCATGATTTCGGCAGATCTGCCTCGACGCACCATCCTCAAGATCCTCGGCGGGGCTTTTGCCGGGCTGGCGAGCGGCCCTTCCGGTGCTATCGGGACGGGTTCCAGCCGGCCAGGGGAAGAGTGGCGCACGCTCGCCGCGGATGTCCGAAGCGAGTTTCGCTGGGCATGGCGCAACTACCGCGAGCGGGCGTGGGGGAAAGACGAAATAAATCCGGTATCCGGATCTTCCCGTTCCTTCTTCATCGAGGGACATGATCTTGGGCTGTCGTGCGTCGAGGCGCTTGATACCTTGTGGCTCATGGGACTCGATGAGGAGTTCCAGGAGGGTGTCGACTGGGTCAAGGCCCATCTCGACTTCGACATCGACGGAGATGCCCAAGTCTTCGAAACCAATATCCGCCTGGTCGGGGGACTTCTCTCCGCGCATCTGGCCTGTGGCGATCCGATGCTGCTCGAGCGGGCACAGGACCTTGCCAATCGGCTGATGAAGGCTTTCGAAGCCTCACCCCATGGTCTTCCATACCGGTACGTGAACCTGAAGACCGGTGCAGTCCGTGATCCCGATACGAACCTTGCTGAGATCGGCACCTATACCAGCGAGTTTGGCCTGCTGGGCAGGTTAACCGGTGACGATCGCTACTACAGCGCGGCGAAGCGGGCGATGAAACATGCCCTCGATCTGCGCTCGCCCATCGGCCTGATGGCCGCGAACATCCATGCAGAGACCGGCAGGTTTACCAGCCGCAACGCTTCGATCGATATCTATGCCGACAGTTTTTACGAATATCTGTGGGACGCGTGGGACCTGTTTGGCGATATCGAGATGAAGGGCTGGTCCGAGGAATGTAGCGCACAGCAGCTTGCGCACCAGGCCAAGCGCTATGACGGCCGGCTCTGGTTCCCGATGGTCGATTTTGAATCCGGTGAAGCGACCTCCGGCACGCAGAGTGAGCTTGCCGCCTATTATGCGGGCTTACTTGGCCAAACTGGCCATCGCGCCGAGGGCGAGGCGTATCTCGCGACGTTCGTCGAGATGCAGTCCAATTTCGACGTGATCCCCGAGATCATCGATGTCCGACAGCGGCGCCCCCTGACGCGAGGCACCGGCCTCCGGCCGGAATTTCCCGACGCCTGCCTAAACCTCTGGCTGCTCGACCGTAACGATCGCTATCCTATGCTCGCTGCGGAGCATTATCGCACGATGAAACGGACTAGCCGCGCGGCCTATGGGTACACCTCACTTGCCGATATCACGACGAGACCGATGAAGCAGGGCGATAATTGTCCCGGCTATTGGTGGGCGGAGCAGATGAAATACTATTATCTGCTCTTCGGCGGGCACATGCGGGTAGATCTCGATACGCTCGCTGTGAGTACCGAAGGGAAAATCCTGCGCGGCTTTCGCCGGGGCGTCGCGAAGGGCTCGTTAAGGCGCTGATGACGTGCTGCGGGTGCCGCGGTGCGACCCGGCAGACCGATCGCCCTTTCTCGGACATCCGGCGCTCGATTGGACACGGCTGGGCAGTCCACGTCGCGTCCAAACCGCAAAGCCAAAAGCGTAGGCGAGCGTCTCTAGTCGACTTCCACACCTGGGCCTTGCTGAAGGGTGTCGTCCTCTCGTCCGTGCTGGGCGTCGGCAGCGAGCTCCAGTTCAGCGGCAATGGCGATCTCGTGACGGCGCTTCGGGAAGCTGCCGAGCAAAATGTCTCGCGCGCGGGGGATCGTTTGACCGCGCGTAATCTCGATATCCAGCCGACCATCACGATCCGCCCGGGAGCGCCGGTCCGCCTCCTCGTCGATCGGGATCTGGTGCTCGCGCCGTGGCGGGAGGGGTAGGGGCATGGCAGAGTTGAAACTTGCCCGGATTCCCGACCGCACACCGATCAAGCTGACGATCGCGGTGCCGCCTGAAACGCACCAGGCGCTCGGCGACTATGCGGCGATCTATGCCGAGAGTTACGGCCGCGAGGAACCACTCGTCGAGCTTATCCCAGCGATACTGGCCGCGTTCCTCGACGCCGACCGCGAATTCCAGCGGCGACGCTCGGACATTCGCCGCAATCCCAAACCATGAAGCGCGGCCGGCGTCGCTATCGTTCCTGGGCCGACGCGTCGCCGCCGGAGAATGCCGCGAGCGTCCAATCCTCTCCTGTGAGGCTGCGCTATTCACGAGCGCTGCTCGACGAAACCAAGCAGGTCTGGCAGCCATATTACGAGGCGCCGCTGAGCGACGAAGACGCCCGTCAGATCATCGAGAACATGGTTGGCTTCGCCCGGTTCCTGGCGCGAGAGCGGCAGGTGAAGCCGCACACGCGCCGCATTTCATCGTCTCCCGACGCCCCATGAGAAAAACCTAGGGTATTTGGACCGTCAGGTGTCTTGCCGGGCGGAGGTGCCCAATGCCGAAGACCCAACAATCCCGACTGCCATCATCCATCATGCATATGCCGCGCGCCCTGATCTATGCGCGCGTCTCATCCAAGGAGCAGGATCGCGAAGGTTTCTCGATCGATGCCCAGCTCAAGCTGCTGCGCACCTATGCCGAGGAGAACAGCATCCGCGTCATCGAAGAATATGTGGACGTCGAGACCGCCAAGGTGACCGGCAGGACCCGGTTCAACGCGATGGTCGGCTACATCCGCCGCCACCCGACCGTGAATACCATCCTCGTCGAAAAGACCGACCGGCTCTACCGCAACCTGCGCGACTGGGTCACGATCGACGAGTTCGATATCGACGTCCACCTCGTCAAGGAAGGCGTGGTGCTCTCGCAGGACTCGCGATCATCCGAAAAGTTCATGCACGGCATCAAGGTGCTGATGGCGAAGAACTATATCGACAATCTGTCGGAGGAAGCCCGCAAGGGCATGATCGAGAAGGCGGAGCAGGGCATCTGGCCGACCCAGGCGCCGCTGGGCTATCGAAATGTGGTCGGTCCCAACGGCAAAAAGATCATTGAGGTCGACCCCATAGCTGCTCCGGCTGTGACACATCTTTTCGAATGGTATTCAACCGGCCTCTATTCGCTGAAGGAGGTGAGCAAGAAGGTCCGCAGCGCTGGGTTGGTCTACCGCAAGAGCCTCAAACCCGTCGCCCTAACGACGGTGAACAAGATGCTGCGCTCACGTATCTATACCGGCGAATTCGAGTGGCTCGGCAAACGATACCAGGGCACGCACGAGCCCTTGATCTCGGTCGAGCTATGGGAGCGGGTGCAGGGGATTCTCGATGGGCGGCACACCAAGCGCTCGACCGGCGTCGAGAAGGACTTCCTGTTCTCCGGATTGATCCATTGCGGGCATTGCGGCTGCCTCCTGGTCGGGGACATCAAGAAGCAGAAATACATCTACTATCGGTGCAGCCACGCTAAGCAGAAGTGCCCTGAGCCCTATGTGCGCGAGGAGGTGTTGATCGAGCAGTTCACTGCCCTCCTCGGGCAGGTATCGCTCAATAAGACGATGCTGGGATGGCTTACGCGGGCGCTGCGCGAATCGAACCATGACGTCAAAGCTGACCACGATCGCGCCCTGACGCTCCTGGAAGCTGAAATCACGGACCTGCGCCGGCGGATGAAGGAGCTCTATCGCGATCGGCAGGAGGGGAAGGTCGACGATCCCGTCTTCAGGCTTCTGTATGCCGACTATCAGGAGGAAGAGCGCAAGATCGTCCGGGAGCTCGAAACGCGCGCGGATTCACAGCTTGAGTACCTCGACGAAGGGGTGACGCTTTTACAGGCGGCAAAGGACGCGAAACGGCTGTTCGAGCGGTCGGATTTGGCGGTCAAAAGACACCTGCTCTCGACGCTACTTTCGAACTTTTCCTACAGCGGACACACGCTCAGAGCATCGTTCCGCAAGCCCTTTGATATCGTTGTAGAAAATCTTCCGCACGAAGAGGCTTCAGAAGGCGGACAAATGGCCAAAATGCCAAAAAGTCCGCGGTGGCTCCCTGAGTAGGATTCGAACCTACGGCCGCTCGATTAACAGTCGAGAGCTCTACCGCTGAGCTATCAGGGAACGTCACCGGAGCGCGCGTCTATACCGTCGCACATTAACGATGCAACCCCTGATTTCCCGTTAAAACCTCAGCCGACGAACTGCTCCATCGTGATGCGGTCGTCGAGCGCATGTTCGGGGTCGAACAGCAGAGTCAGCTCGCGCGAGCGGTCGATCGCGATATCGACCTGAGCGACGTCGCGCACCTCATGCTGGTCGGCGACGGCCGACACCGGCCGCTTCGCCGCTTCGAGCACCTTGAGCGTGATCCGCGCTTTTTCGGGGAGGATCGCGCCACGCCAGCGCCGCGGGCGGAAAGCCGAGATCGGGGTCAAGGCGATCATCGCCGACCCGAGGGGCAGGATGGGGCCATTGGCCGATAGATTATAGGCGGTCGACCCCGCAGGCGTCGCCGCCAGGATGCCGTCACAGGCCAGTTCCGGGATCACGACGCGATCGTTGACGGTAACTTCCAGCTTCGCGGTCTGGCGCGTTTCGCGGAGCAGGGAGACTTCGTTGATGGCCGGGTGGACGAATGTCTCGCCCGCGATCGTTCGGGCCGTCATCTGGAGCGGCGTGACCCGGAACGGGCGCGTGCGCTCGAGCCGCGCATCGAGCCCTTCGCGCCGCCAGTCGTTCATCAGGAAACCGACCGTCCCCAGGTTCATGCCGAACACGGGCACTGGATCGCCGCGGCGCTCGAGCATCGCATGCAGCGTCTGGAGCATGAAGCCGTCACCGCCCAGCGCGACGACCAGATCCGCCTGCTCGACCGGCACCCACTCGTACGAATCGCGCAACTCGCGCGCGGCGGCTTGGGCGGGTGGGGTCGGCGACGCGACCAGCGCGCGTTTCATCCGCCGGTTACGCTCATATGCCGCCCGACCGCGGGCGCGGCGCCGGCGGCGATGCGGAAATCGTGGCGCGCCGGCTTGATCGCCAGCGCTTCGTCGATCCCGGCATCGAGTCCGGCCATGCCGCCGGTGCGCAACGCCGCCTTCAGATCCACCTGATCGTCATGGCCGAGACAGGCATAGAGCCGCCCCTCTGTGGTCAGCCGGACTCGGTTGCAGCCGTCGCAGAAATTGGCGGTAAGGGGGGAGATCAGTCCCAAGCGGGTGGGACTTGCGCCGACGCGCCAATATCGCGCCGGACCACCGGTCGAACGCGGGTCGCGGATCAGGTCGAACCGTCGCGACAGATCGTCGAACACCGCTGTCAGCGGTACGAAACGGTCGGCGCGATCCTCGTCGATCGCACCCAGCGGCATGGTTTCGATCAGGCTGAGATCATGGCCCTGCTCGACGCACCAAGCAAGCATTGCCGGAATCTCGTCCTGGTTGAGGTCCTTGAGCGCGACCATATTGATCTTGATCGCGATTCCCGCCGCCTTGGCGACGGCAATGCCGTCCAGGACGCGCGACAGATCGCCATGGCGCGTGATGTGGCGGAAGCGATCGGGATCGAGGCTGTCAAGACTGACATTGATACGGCGGATGCCGGCGGCACGCAGGTCTCCGGCATAGTCGGCCAGGCGCGTGCCATTGGTCGTCAGCGTCAGTTCGTCGAGGCCCTGGCCGACCTGCCGTCCCAACCGCCTGGCAAGGTCGATCACGCCACGGCGCACCAGCGGTTCTCCGCCGGTCAGCCGGATCTTGGTTACGCCGCGCGCGATGAAGCGCTCGGCGATGACGGCGATCTCGTCGAGTTCGAGCAATGCATCGCGGGGGAGGAAACGCATATCCTCGGCCATGCAGTAACGGCAGCGCAAGTCGCAGCGATCCGTCACCGACACGCGCAGATAGCTGATCGTGCGGCCATGTCGGTCGATCAGGGCGGGGGCGGTCGCCATCGTGCTTCGACAGCTAGGGCGTCGTCCCCCCTGCGGCAACCCCGATTAGCTGTGCGCGGTTCGATTGCGCCTTGGCTGATTGAGGAATGGCCGATTGCGGATTGGCGAAGTCCTGCGGGCATGCGTAGAACCGCGCGCAATGGTCCCCAGCGATCCCCAGACCGGAAACTCCCTGTTCCTGCTGTCGTTCAGGCAGCGCGGCGAATTGTCGGCGATCGCGGCGGAGGCGGGCTGGCGCGTGGTGGCAGCCCGGCGCGGCGACGGCGCGGCTCGGCGGTATCTCGGCAGTGGCGCGGCATTGGCCGTACTCGATGCTCGCGGGGCGCTTGGCGAGGGGCTTGTCGTCGCCAGGGCATTCGGTGAGGCGGCGCGGGTTCGCGGCGGCGCCTTGCTCGTGCTGGTGTCGCGTGACGATGTCGCCGCGCTGGGCGATTTCCATGCCGCCGGGGCGACTCATTTTCTGGCCAGCCCGTTCACCGAGCTCGAATTCGCCCAGGCGCTGCGGTTCGCGTGGCGCTTCGTCGAACGGATCGCCGGCGATTGGGATCGCGGCCGCGCGGTCGACCTGCTCGGCTGGCGCTACAATCGCCGCACGCGCCGGGTGCGCTTGACGCCCGCTTTGGGCAAGCGGCTGGATCTCGGCGAAGAAATCTCACTCGATACTGCCCTGCGCGCGCTGCCGCCCGACGATCGCGCGGCAGCGGTAGCGGCCGTTCGCCGTGTCGGCGTTGGCGGAGCAACGGCCTTCGCGCACGATTATCCGGGGGTCGGTCGGCTGGTTCATCACGTCCAGGCGACGACAGGCGATCCCTGGGTCCATGGATTGATCGAGGAACTCGGCACCGCCCCCGACGCGGCGGCGGAAACCGAGGAGGCAATCGAAGGCGCATTCGATGCTGGCGCGGCCCGTGCGTGGCTCGATCGCCGGCTGCAGCGCGGCGAACGCGCCAGCGCAATCCTGATCGCGCTCAGCCGCTTCGATCTGGTCAATAGCGGTTATGGCCGGCCCGCCGGCGATGCGTTGATCCGGGCGGCGGTCAGGCGGATCGCCGGGGTCGCCCGCACGACGCTCGGCAAGCGACAGATCGTAGCGCGCCAGAAGGGCCCCGAATTTCTCGTTGGGCTAGAGGAAGCGGCGGACGCGGAAGCGCTGGCGGGGGCATTGGCCGAGGCATTGGCGCGCCCTTTTGCGATCGACGGCACCTTGGTGGCGGTCGGCGCGCGGCTGGGGGTAGCCGCGGCGCACGCGAACGAGACGGTCGATGCGTTGTTGCGGCGCGCCAATGACGCGCTGGACGATGCGCGCGCATCCGACGGCGCGACGATCCGCGTCGCCGATGAACCCGCAATCGCCGAGGCGCTATCGGTCGATCTGCGCCGGGCGATCGAAAGCAACGAGATCGCGGTGCTGTTCCAGCCGCAAGTGGCGATCGCGACGGACAAGATCGTCGGGGTGGAAGCGCTCGCGCGATGGGAGCATCCGCGCTTCGGCGCGATCGGTGCCGATCAATTGTTCGCGGCGGCCGATCGCGCCGATCTGGGGCTCGCTTTGTCCGATCATATCCAGCGGTTGGCGCTCAGCCGGGCGGCCGCCTGGCCCGAGGCGCTGTCCGGCCTGCGCTTGTCGATCAACCTGACCGCGGCCGATATCGCGCGGCCCGGCTTTGCCGATATCCTGCTCGACCGTATCGATGCCTCCGGGTTCGCGCGCTCACGCCTGACCGTCGAGATCACCGAAAGCGGGCTGATCGACGATCTCGGCGTGGCGTCGTCCTTGCTCACCGGGCTCAGGCAGGCAGGGTGCCGGGTGGCGATCGACGATTTCGGCACCGGCTATTCGAGCCTGGCCTATCTCAAGGCGCTGCCGCTCGATTATCTCAAGATCGACCGCAAGCTGGCGCAGGACATTGGCGGATCGCCGCGCGACCGCATCGTCGTGCGCGGCGTGATCGAAATGGCGTTGTCGCTCGGGCTGTCGGTGATCGCCGAGGGGGTCGAAACCGCCGAACAACTCGACCTGCTCGCCAAGGAAGGCTGCCAATATTATCAGGGCTTCCTGTGTGCCGAGCCGTTGACCAGCGCGGCGCTTGCCGATCTGGTCGCGGGGTGAGTGACGATCCGCAGAATCTCGGCGGGGTCTGGTACGGTCGCTACGATGCATTGGGCTATGCCGATACCAATAGCTTCGTCGCACGGCTTGACGATCATGGCGGCGCGATCCGGGAACGATCACCGAGCCCGATACCAGCGGCGGAACTGGAGTGAGGCGGGCCTTTGTCAGCGGCACTCGAAGCGCATCGGGGCTCCGGTTCGTAAAGCAATATGACGGCGGTGCACTGGCACACGCGGTTCGCTATTCGGGCCAGATCAATAGCGACGCGACCGAGATATCAGGCACTTGGATAATCGTGAGCCATCACGGCATCTTCACGATGCGCCGCGAGAAATTCGCCGAGATCGACCTCGAACGCGAAGAGGAGGTCGAACTTGTCGGCCCTCAGGACGCCCTCTTCATCCGCTGATCGACGATCCGCTCGAACTGCGCGCTGGCGCCCTTGGCCAGCATGTCGAGCAATACCAACGCGTCCTCGTCGATCGGGCGGCCGCTGCGCCAATAGGCGCCGACCGCCGCAACTGGCCTGCCGACACCGATCGGGGCCATCGCCAGGCCGATGAAGTAGATCGAAAGATAGGCTTCGAGCGGCACGCGGAGATCGACGCGGAGGTCGGGAATGACGATCGTCCGGCGCTGCGTCATCGCCATGCCCGAGATGCACGAACCGATCGGAAAGCGCCGCCCGGCCCATAAAGGCGCGATCGAATCCTCTCCGACATAATGGACCTGATCGCGCTCGCGCATCGCCACTGTCACCCCGTCACTGCCCAGGATGGCGCGCGCGCGCGACCGTAATATCTCCAGTATCTCGGCGAGCGACTGGGCTTTCGTCAGTGCATCGGTCGCGGCGGTCATGAGCCGCAAGCGTTTGAAACGGACCGTCTTCTCCATCGCTCCTACCCCACGCGCGAATCCTGGCATTACGCCCAGGGAGTAAAGATTAATTCTTTTTGGACCAATTTATTGTCAGGTCAATCGATCGCGCAAATGCGCGGCGATCCGCATTGCGTTGGCGACGATGGTCAGCGTGGGATTTAGGGCGAAGGGCCTATCCCGCCGCCTTCGCCAGCCCCTTCGACAATTGCAGCGCGCCGTTGAGCCGCGCCTGGGGATCGCCCCATTCGCGGGCGATCACCAGCTTGCTGTCGGGACGCAGCTTGGCCACGCCATTGAGCCGCGCGACATAAGCCAGCAGGCCGTCGACATTGGGTGGCTTGTCGTCGTGGAAGCTGACCAGCGCGCCCTTGGCGCCGACATCGATCTTGGCGACGCAGGCTTTCTTGGCGTTGAGCTTGATCTCGATAAGCTTGATCAAATTCGCGGTCGGCTCGGGCAGCGGGCCGAAACGGTCGATCATCTCCGCCGCGAAAGCCTCGATGCCGTTCTGGTCGTCCAACTCGTTGAGGCGGCGATAGAGGCCCATGCGCAGGTCGAGATCGGGGACGTATTCCTCCGGGATCATGATCGGGGCGTCGACCGTGATCTGGGGACTGAAATCGCGCGGGCGCTGCGCCAGGCCACCGGCGCGGGCGTCGAGGATCGCTTCCTCGAGCATCGACTGGTAGAGTTCGTAGCCGACTTCGCGGATATGTCCCGATTGCTCGTCGCCGAGCAGGTTGCCCGCGCCGCGGATATCGAGATCGTGGCTGGCGAGTTGGAACCCGGCGCCCAAGGTATCGAGATCCGACAGCACCTTGAGCCGCTTGTCCGCGGTTTCGGTGATGACGCGATTGGCCGGCGTCGTCAGATAGGCATAAGCGCGTGTCTTGCCCCGCCCGACGCGCCCGCGCAGCTGATAGAGCTGGGCGAGGCCGAAACGGTCGGCGCGGTGAACGATCATCGTGTTGGCGCTGGGGATATCGAGCCCGCTTTCGACGATCGTGGTCGACACCAGGACCTCGAACTTCTTGTCGTAGAAGGCGGACATCCGCTCCTCGACTTCACCCGCCGCCATCTGGCCGTGCGCGACGACATAGCGCACCTCGGGGACGTGCTCGCGCAGGAATTCCTCGATCTCGGGCACATCCTTGACGCGCGGCGTGACGAAGAAGCTCTGCCCGCCACGATAATGTTCGCGCAACAACGCCTCGCGCAGCACCACCGGATCCCAGGGCATGACATAGGTGCGGACCGCCAGGCGATCGACCGGCGGGGTCTGGATCACCGACAATTCGCGCAAGCCCGACATCGCCATCTGGAGCGTACGCGGGATCGGCGTCGCGGTGAGCGTCAGGACGTGAACGTCGGTCTTGAGCGCCTTCAGCCGTTCTTTGTGGGTGACGCCGAAACGCTGTTCCTCATCGACCACGACGAGTCCGAGCCGCTTGAATTCGATGCCTTTGGCCAGGATAGCATGGGTGCCGATCACTACGTCGATCGTGCCGTCGGTCAGACCTTCCTTGACGGCCTTTGCCTCCGCGCTGCCGACCAAGCGCGACAGTCGTCCGACCTTGATCGGAAAGCCTTCGAACCGCGCCGCGAAATTGTTGTAATGCTGGCGGGCGAGCAGGGTGGTGGGACAGACGACGGCGACTTGCATCCCGCCCATCGCCGCAACGAAGGCGGCGCGCAACGCGACCTCGGTCTTGCCGAAGCCGACGTCGCCAACGATCAGCCGGTCCATCGGCTTGCCCGATGCGAGGTCGTCGAGCGATTCGGCGATCGCGCGGTCCTGATCGTCGGTTTCCTGATAGGGGAAGCGGTCGACAAACGCCGGATAGCCCGATGAATCGGGCTGGGCGACATCGGCCTGGCGCAACGCGCGCAGGGCGGCGGTCGCGATCAACTCGCCGGCGATCTCGCGGATGCGTTCCTTCATCCGCGACTTGCGACGCTGCCAGGCTTCGCCGCCGAGACGATCGAGCGTGCCGCCTTCGTCGCCGCCATAGCGGCTCAGGACTTCGAGATTCTCGACCGGAACGTAGAGCTTGTCTCCGCCGGCATAAGTCAGCGCGACGCAATCGTGCGGGGCCTTCTGCACCGGGATCTGAGTCAGGCCCTCGTATCGGCCGATGCCATGATCGGCATGGACGACGAGATCGCCCGGGGTAAGCGTCGCGAGTTCGGCAAGGAAGGCGTCGGCCGACTTCTTGCGGCGGTTGCGGCGGACAAGGCGGTCGCCGAGCATGTCCTGCTCGGTGAGCAAGGCGATGTCGGGCGCGGTGAAACCATGGTCGAGCGGCAGGATGACGAGCGCGACACCGCGATCGGCGGCGCCCTGCGCTTCCTGCCAGGTGTCGACAAGCGTCAGCCCGGTCAGTTCGTGGTCTTTGAGCAACCCGGCGAGGCGCTCGCGCGACCCTGCGGAATAGCTGGCCAGGATGGGTTTCTTGCCGTCTTTCCGTAGCTTGTCGAGATGCTCTACGACCGCTTCGTAGATGTTGACGCCGCTCGCGCGCTCCGGCGCGAAGTCGCGTGGGCCGTCGACCTCGAAGTCGAGCACGGTGTCGCTCGGCGGCTCGTGGAACGGCGTGGCGAGGTGCACCTTGGCCTGATCGAGCCGAGTCGCCCATTCATCGGGAAGCAGGTACAGCGCCCCTGGCGCGAGCGGACGATAGCTGCCGGGATCGCTCGACTGCGCTTTCAGGCGGTTGGCGTGATAGTCCGACACTGCCTCGAATCGCTGTTCGGCGGCCGCGGTGACTCCCGATTCGCGGATCACCAGCGCATCGTCGCCGAGATGGTCGAACAGCGTCTCCAGCCGCTCCTCGAACATCGGCAGCCAATGCTCCATACCCGCCAGCCGCCGGCCGTCGCTGATCGCCTGGTAAAGCGGGTCGCCGGTCGCGGTCGCGCCGAACTTCTCGCGATAGCGGGTGCGGAAGCGCTTGACCGTTTCCTCGTCGAGCAAGGCTTCGGACGCGGGCAGCAAGGTGAAGCCATCGACGCGCCCCGTGGTGCGCTGGTCCGCGGCGTCGAAGGTGCGGACGCTCTCGATCTCGTCGCCGAAGAAATCGAGCCGCAGCGCCTGTTCCTCGCCGCTCGGGAACAGGTCGACCAGCCCGCCGCGTACAGCGAACTCGCCCTGGTCGTGGACCGTGTCGGTGCGGACATAGCCATTGGCCGACAGCAACACGGCCAATTTGTCGCGGCCGATCCGCTCGCCCGGCGCAAGGCGCGCGACGAGCTGGCGAATGCGGAACGGGGTGAGCGTGCGCTGAGTCGCGGCATTGGCGGTGGTGACGACGAGTTGCGGCTTCTTGGGCGGCTGTTGCAGGCGATGAAGTGCGGCCAGGCGTTCGGCCATGACCCGCAAGGTCGGGCTGGCGCGGTCATAGGGCAGGCAGTCCCACGCCGGATAAGAGACGATCTCGATCTCGGGCGCGAAGAAGCCGGCGGTCGCCGCCACCGCGCGCATCTCCGCCTCGTCCGGCGCGATCAGCACGACGCGGCCGGGCACCTGGGCGCGGGCGAGATCGGCGAGCAATACCGGCAGGAACCCCGCCGGGACGCCGGCGAGGGTCAGGGGGGCTTTCGCGGAGAGGATCTTGCGCGGGTCGGTCATAGCTTTCCTAGGTCGTCATGCCGGGCTCGTCCCGGCATCCAACGCGCAACAACGGTCGACGTCCGTTGGGGAGCATTGGACCCCGGAACAAGTCCGGGGTGACGCGAACTCTTGTTACTTCTCGATCGGTACGAAATTCAGCTGCTTCATCGTGTCGATCATCGGCCCTTGCCATTGCGCCGGCACGTCCTGCGTCCCGATCGCCCAGGCCATGATGTCGACGTCCTGTTCCTCCAGGAAGGTTTCGAACCAGTCGATCTCGGCGTCGTTCCACGTCGCGCCGTGCGCGTCGAAGAATCCGCCGATCATCAGGTCGGCTTCCTTGGTGCCGCGGTGCCAGGCGCGGAAGCGCAGGCGCTTGAGGCGGATGTCGCGGTCCATGACACTCCAACGGCAATTGGCCGGCGGCGCGTTGACGCGCAGTCGGCTAGGGTTAGGAAGGAGCAGATAATCATGCGCCCCGATATCCTCAACCCGCTCTTTGCCGAAGTGACCGCGCTCAAGGGCGTAGGGCCCGGCCTTGCCAAGCCGCTCGACCGGCTGGGGCTGCATCGTGTGGTCGATGTCGCGTTCCATCTGCCGACCGGGTTCATCGATCGCGTGCCGCGCGACGAGCTCGACATGGCCGATGCCGGTCGGACGATCGCGATCACCGTGACGCCGGTCGATTACCGCACCAGCAGCAGTCCGCGCGGGCCGATGCGCGTCCACGCCACGGACGCGAAGGGCAATTATGTCAGCCTGATCTATTTCGGTGGGTCGTCGGGCTGGGTGAAGAAGCTGTTGCCGCTCGGCGAGCCAAAGCGCATTTCGGGCAAGCTCGAAATGTACGGTCAGGAATTGCAGATCGTCCATCCCGACCTCGCTGAGCCCGGCGAGGGCTTCCGCGAGCGCGAGGCGATCTATCCGCTGTCCGAAGGGCTGACCTCGCGCCGCCTGGGGCAGATGGCGCACCAGGCGATCGAACGCGCCCCCGATCTGCCCGAATGGATCGAGCCGGGGGTCAAGGCGCAGCACCAATGGCCCGACTGGCGCGACGCGCTTGGCCGAGCGCATGCCGATCCCGCCGATCACAAGGCGCGCGAGCGGCTGGCCTATGACGAGCTGTTCGCCAATCAGCTCGCTTTCATGCTGGTGCGGCAATCGTCGCGGTCGCGTAAGGGCCGGCCGCTCAACGGCGATGGGCGGCTGCGTGGCATGCTCAACCTGCCTTATGCGCCGACCAATGCGCAGGCGCGGACGATCCGCGAGATCGAGGGCGACCTGGCGCAATCGGCGCCGATGCTGCGGTTGCTCCAGGGCGATGTCGGCTCGGGCAAGACCCTGGTCGCGACGATGGCGCTGCTGATGGCGGTCGAGGCTGGCGCGCAGGGGGCGTTCCTGGCGCCGACCGAGATCCTGGCGCGGCAGCATTACGATACGCTGCAGCGCATGCTCGCCGGGCTGCCGGTCAATGTCGCGGTGTTGACCGGACGCGACAAGGGCAGGGTGCGCGAATCGACCTTGATGGGATTGGCGGATGGCTCGATCCATATCCTGGTCGGCACCCACGCTATCTTCCAGGAAGCGGTTGCCTATCGCGACCTCGCGCTGGTCGTGGTCGACGAACAGCATCGCTTCGGCGTGGCCCAGCGTTTGCTGCTGCAGGAGAAGGGCGCCGCACCCCATTTGTTGGCGATGACCGCGACACCGATCCCGCGCACGCTGACCCTGGCGCAATATGGCGAGATGGACGTCAGCCGGCTCGACGAGATGCCGCCGGGACGCCAGCCGATCGAGACACGCGTGATGTCGGAGGACCGGCTGGGCGAGATCGTCGAGGCGTTGGGACGACATCTCGACAGCGGCGGACAGGCCTATTGGGTGTGTCCGTTGGTCGAGGAGAGCGAGAAATCGGACCTTGCCGCCGCCGAGGCGCGAGCGGGATCGCTACAGGCGCGGTTCGGCGATCGTGTCGGGCTGATCCATGGCCGCATGAAGCCCGCCGAGAAGGACGCAGTGATGGCGCGGTTTGCGAGCGGCGATCTCGGCGTCCTGGTCGCGACCACGGTGATCGAGGTGGGGGTCGACGTGCCCAATGCCACGCTGATCGTGATCGAACATGCCGATCGATTCGGGCTCGCCCAGTTGCACCAGTTGCGCGGTCGCGTCGGGCGCGGGACGGGGCGATCGATCTGTTTGCTGATCCGCGGCAATGGCTTGAGCGAAACTTCGCGCGCGCGCCTGGCGCTGATGCGCGAGACGAATGACGGCTTTCGCATCGCCGAAGAGGATCTGCGATTGCGCGGCGCCGGTGAGATGCTCGGCACGCGGCAATCGGGCGAACAGGGCTATCGGCTGGCGACCCCCGAGCATTTCGCCTCGCTCCAGCAGACCGCGCATGACGATGCCCGGCTGATGATCGACCGCGATGGCGGCCTCGATGGTCCGCGTGGTCAGGCGGCACGGACGGCGCTCTATCTGTTTGAACGCGATGCAGGGGTGCAGTTGCTGCGGTCGGGGTGAACGATCGGTTGCCCAATCTCAAACCGTCATGCCGAACTCGTTCCGGCATCCAATGTGCAACAACGGCCGAATTCTATTGAGGAGGCTTGGCCCGCGGAACAAGTCCGGAGTGACGATCGATGTGGAGCCGCGGTTGTCGACCCGCAGTCGTCCTCAGCGGACGTTCTTCAGCAACGCCGCGAGCAGTTCGTAATATTCGGCCATGCCGATCGGCCGGTCGAGCTCGCAGCCAATCCGCCCACCAAGCGACCAGCGCACCTCGGCGACGACTACGCCGACGACGGGAAGGGTGATGTGCAGCCGTTCGCCGATTGGGCGGTCGGTGTCGACTCGGGCCATGAGCCCCTGCGCCGACATGTTGACGACCAGGATCGATACCGGCCGGGCATCCCCGCCGAAAGCGCGCGCACGGTAATGAACCTCATCCCGTGGAGCATCGCGTTGATCGCTATAGGCCAGTGCCGCGCCCATCGATTCCTTTTCCGTTCGCCACAATGAGTAACGACCAGCGCATGAAAAGCTTGAAAAGGAACGTGTTTAACGCCTGTTAGCCATACTCATGCGGGTGTGAGCAAACCGTGATGCTTCTTGCCGGCCGACACGCGCACCGGATTTCCCGCCATTACGATGGTGAACGCCTCGTCCGCCACTTTTTCACCGTCGACTCGTGCGCCGCCGCCGGCGATCAACCGTCGCGACTCGCCCTTCGACGCGCAGAAGCCGAGGCCGATCAGCGCATCGATCAGGGCTATCGAGCCGGGCACCGCGAGCGTCGGCAGGTCGGCGCCAGCCGACCCTTCCTCGAACGTCTTGCGCGCGGTTTCGGCTGCGGCCTGCGCCGCCTCGGGGCCGCGGCACATCGCGGTCGCGGCATTGGCGAGGACGATCTTGGCCTGGTTGATGTCGGCGCCTTCGAGCTTTTCGAGCCGTTCGATCTCGTCGAGCGGCAAGTCGGTGAACAGCCGCAGCCTTTTGCCCACGTCCCGATCGTCGGTGTTCCGCCAGAATTGCCAGTAATCGTAATGCGGCAATTGGTCTTCGTGCAGCCAGACGGCGCCCGACACGGTCTTGCCCATCTTCGATCCGTCGGCGTTGGTGATCAGCGGCGTGGTGACCGCGAACACCTCCGTACCGTCGGCACGCCGGGCGAGATCGACGCCGTTGACGATATTCCCCCATTGGTCGGACCCGCCCATCTGCAGCCGACAGCCCAGCCGCCGCGACAGTTCGAGGAAATCGTAGCCCTGCAGGATCATGTAGTTGAATTCGAGGAACGACAGCGACTGTTCGCGATCGAGTCGCAGCTTGACCGAATCGAAGCTGAGCATCCGGTTGACCGAGAAATACTGCCCAATGTCGCGCAGGAACGGCAGATATTCGAGCTTGTCGAGCCAGTCGGCATTGTTGACCAGCACAGCGTCGGTGGGGCCGTCGCCAAAGGTGAGGAAGCGTTCGAAGATGCGCCGGATCGAGGCGATGTTCGACGCGATCGTCTCCTCGGCCAGCAGCTTGCGCGCTTCATCCTTGAAGCTCGGATCGCCGACCTTGCTGGTCCCGCCACCCATCAGCACGATCGGCTTATGTCCGGCCTGTTGCAGTCGGCGCAGCAGCATGATCGACACCAGATTGCCGACATGCAGCGACGGCGCGGTCGCGTCGAAACCGATATAGCCAGGCACGACCTGCTTCGTCGCCAACGCGTCGAGTCCCGTCGCGTCGGTCATCTGATGGATATAGCCGCGTTCACTGAGCAGGCGGAGCAGGTCGGATTTGTAATCGGTCATGATGGCGGCGCGGGTAGCATCGCGACTAGCGACTCGGCAACTTCGACAAGGGGTCGACCGGCGTACGGCCTTGCCGAAGCTCGAAATGCACTTCCGGCCGGTCGGCGAAGCCGGTGTCGCCCGACAGCGCGATCGTCTGGCCGCGCTTCACCGCCTGTCCGCGCGTCACGATCACGCGGCTGGCATGGCCGTAGACGCTGGTCCAGCCATTGCCATGGCGGACCATGACCAATCCGCCGAGCCCGGCGATGCTGTCGGTGGTGTAGATCACCACGCCATCGGCCGCCGCCCTGATCGGCGTGCCCAGCGGCACCGCGATCTTGATTCCGTCATTGCGTTCCCCGCTCGCGCCGCCGCCGAACCGCTTGACAACGCGGCCACTCGCGACCGGCCAGAGGAACGGGCCGCTGAGCGGCGAGGGCGCCCCGACCGCCGCGGTCGAGGGCAGGGCTCTCGTCACCGACGTGGCCGGGCGAACCGGCCTGACATTATCCGGAATGGCGGGCTCGCCGCCGCCGGTCGCGATATCGCCAAGGTCGATCTTGAACGCCGCCGCGCGCTCGGCGAGCGTCTGGGGCGGTCGCGTGCCGCCGGGGATCAGGATACGACGACCCGACCGCAGCACATAGGGCTCGATCAGGTTGTTGGCGGCCACGATGTCGGCCCAGCGGACGCCATAAGCCCGCGCGATCGCGATGCCCGATTCGCCCGGCCGGACGAGGTGGTAACGGCCGCCCGGAATGCGCAATTGCTGCCCGGCGCGGATGGTGAAGGGCGACTCGATGCCATTCGCCCTGGCGATGATCTCCGAACCCGATGCGGTCTTGTCGGCGACGCCGCGCAATGTGTCGCCGGGCCGCACGATATAACTCGATTCGGCGATCGTCCGAGCGTCGGGCGTGACCGGCCGCGCCTCCCAGGCTGGCGGTGCCGAGGGCGGGGCGGGAGCCTCATCCTGCGGCGGCGACGAGTCATAATCGGCCGTGGGCGCCAAACCGGCGTCCGACGGTCGCGCATAATCGGTCTGCGGGATGCATCCCGAGAGTCCGAATATCAAAAAGACGAGTGTGATCATTCGCATCGCGGGCCCCCCCTGCGTTACCGATACGCTTTCTCCAGCATAGCCAGTGAATCGCGATGCGTCAGGTCCATCTGCAATGGCGTGACGGTGACGTAACCCATTTCGATCGCTTCCAGATCGGTATCGACGGCCGGCGAGTGCTCCACGCGGCCCAGGCCCATCCAGTAATAAGCGAACCCGCGCGGGTCGGTGCGCTCGATCACCTTGACCCGGCCATAATCGCGCAACCCCTGATGGACGACGCGCACGCCCTTGACTTCATCGGGCGGGATCGGCGGAAAATTGACGTTGACGACGATGCGCGGATCGACCGGCGCGGCGATCAACGGCGCCAGCACGCGCTCGCCCCAGGCTTCGGCGGTATCGAAGGTGACGTCGTGGCCGGGGGCTTCGGCACCGTAGCGCTGGCTGATCGCGATCGACCGGATGCCGGCAAGCGCGCCTTCCATCGCCGCGCCGATCGTGCCCGAATAGAAGACATCCTCGCCCAGATTGGCGCCACGATTGACTCCCGACAGGATCAGATCGGGCTTGGCGTCGCGCATCACATTGGCCAGCGCGAACATCACCGCGTCGGTCGGCGTGCCACCGACAGCATAACGCTTATCGGCGAAACGCTTGACGCGCAGAGGCTCGGTCAGCGTCAGCGAGCGGCCCTTGCCCGATTGCTCCTCGGCTGGGGCCACGATGGTGATGTCGTCGGAAAAGCACCGCGCCAGACGTTCGAGCACGGCAAGACCGGGCGCGTAATAGCCGTCATCATTGGTGAGGAGGATCCTCACGCCTTGGGCTCGAGCCGGTTCAACCCACCTAGATACGGTTGCAGCGCGTCGGGGATCGCGACCGCGCCGTCTTCCTGCTGATAATTTTCCAGGATTGCGACCATCATCCGGCCCACGACGAGGCCCGAGCCGTTGAGCGTGTGGACGAACGAAGGCTTGCCGTCCTCGCCCCGGAAGCGGGCGTTCATTCGCCGCGCCTGGAAATCGGTGCAGGTCGAACAGCTCGAAATCTCGCGATAGCGGCCCTGGCCCGGCAGCCAGACTTCGAGGTCGTACGTGCGCGCGGCGGAAAAGCCCATATCCCCGGTACAGAGCTTCATCCGTCGGAAGGGGAGACCGAGCCGGGTCAGCACGTCCTCCGCGGCGGCGGTCATCCGCTCATGCTCGGCTTCCGACTGATCGGGCGGCACGATCGAGACCATTTCGGCCTTCTCGAACTGGTGCTGGCGAATGAACCCGCGCGTATCGCGTCCCGCGGCGCCCGCCTCGGAGCGGAAGCAGGGGGTCAAGGCGGTGAAGCGCAGCGGCAGGTCGTCGGCGGCGAGGATCTTTTCCCGCACGATGTTGGTCAACGACACTTCAGAGGTGGGGATCAGCCAGCGACCATCGGTGGTCTGGAAAAGATCCTCGGCGAACTTCGGCAATTGCCCGGTGCCGAACATCGCTTCGCTGCGTACCATGAGCGGCGGTACGACTTCCTCATAGCCATGATGCCTGGTGAGGATATCGAGCCCGAACTGACCCAGCGCGCGATTGAGCCGCGCTGCAGCGCCGCGCACCAACGTGAAGCGCGCGCCAGCAAGCGCCACGCCGGTTTCGAAGTCCAGCCCGAGCGCCGGGCCGATCGCATCGTGTTCGCGAATATCGAACGCGAAATCGGGCTTGATGCCGCGCTCGTGCATCAATTCGTTATCGTCCTCGTCGGCGCCTTTCGGCACGTCGGCGAGCGGCAGATTGGGGATCGCGGCCAGCGCCTCGTTCAGCGCGGCTTCGGCGGCGCGTTCCTCTTCTTCCAATTCGGGCAGGCGCGTCTTGAGGGTGGCGACCTCGGCCATCAGTGCGCTCGCCGTCGCTTCGTCTTTGGCGGCCTTGGCCGCGCCGATCGCTTTCGACGCCTCGTTGCGGCGAGTCTGGCTGGCCTGCAATTCGGTGATCACCGCCCGGCGTTTCTCGTCGAGCGCGAGCAGGTCCGACGCCATCGGTGACAGGCCACGGCGGGCCAGGCCGGCATCGAAAGCTTCAGGGTCGTCGCGGATCAGGCGGATATCGTGCATAACGGCGTGGCTATGACGAGGCGGGGCGGCACGCGCAACCCGGCGCGGTGCTGCGGCGTTGATCCGCCGAAACCGTGAGGAGAAACCCCATGCAGCTACGCCACGATATTCTGGTCCTCGTCGCCGATGGGCGTAAGGCGTTGTTTCTGCGAAACGAAGGCGACGGCGTGCACCCGAACCTGGTGGTCGAGCATGCCGAAGCGCGGATCAACCCGGCCGATCACGAGCAGAAGACTGACGGCCCGGGGAGCGTCGCCAACATGATGGCGTCTCCGCGCAGCACGGTCAGCGAGGTCGATTTCCACCGATTGGAAGAGGACAGGTTCGCCGCCGACATCGCGGCGATGTTGAAGGAACGGGCGCTCGCCAACGAGTTCGAATCGCTCATCATCGCCGCGCCGCCGCACACGCTGGGTGAGCTGCGCAAACATTATCACGTCGAAGTCGCCGACAGATTGGCCGGCGAAATCCCGAAGGACCTGACCGGCCATCCAATTTCCGAAATCGAGAAAGCGTTATCCGCGGCTTAGGCCGCGATCGTCTCGGCTTTCTTGTTCGCCAGGCGTTTGCGCGCGACCATCGCGGCCGCGGCACCGCCAAAGAGCAGGATCATCGGCGGCGCCGGAACCGGGGCTGGCGTGCCGCCGGTCGATCCGGTCGACGAGCCGTGGCCGCCAGTCGAGCTCCAGCCGCCGTTCGACGACCAGCCGCCGTTCGAGCTCCAGCCCTTGGACGACGAACCGTAGCTCGACGACGAAGTCGACGAGGAGCCCGACGTCGAGGAAGATCCCGAGCTGGCCGATGAGTTGGATGAGCTCGATCCGTTCGAGGACGAAGACGTCGAGGACGACGATCCATTCGAAGAGCTCGAGGTCGACGAGGAGGACGAGACGTCGCCCGACGACGAAGTCGAGGACGAGACGTTGCCCGAGGATGACGAGGACACATTGCCCGACGAAGAGGACGAGGTGCTGCCCGAGGAGAAGCCGCCGGTCGAGGACGAGGTCGAGGACGAGCCGCCCGAGCTGGATGAGGTCGACGAGATCGCGATCCCACCGCTGCCACCGCCGCTGCCGCCGAAGCCGCCGACGAAGAACCCGCCGCTACCGCCGCCCCAACCGCCACCGCTGCCGCCGACGATCGGCACGCCGCCGCTCGATCCGGTGAATGCAGGCGGCATCGGCAACGGCGTGCCCCCGGCGACTGTCACCACCGCGGGGGGGCAAGTCGTCGTTGTCGTCACGACCTTGCGAACGCGTGATCGGGCGGCGCTCGCCACCCGGGCCCGCACGACGTGCCGCTTGTACGTCTTGGCATAAACGGGTCGAGCCTTGGCACCGTCGGCCACCTTGACCGCACCGCCGCCGATAATGGCGCCACCACATGCGCAGGCGCAAAGTTTAGCCATCGCCATCCGGACAGACATCGCGTCTACTCTCTCTCTAACCGTCGCTGTCTCCACAGAGACGGTGGTGATTCTCGCAGTTACTTCGCTGCTAGTGCGTTAGTGCAAAACAAAGAATTAAGCGCAATTCCGTTAACCAATTATAGTCGCCCGATTTGATCTTTATATCGATCGATGGGGGTGCGGTTATGGTTAACGTGTCATTGTGATACGACGTGGGTTAACTTCTTCGCCCGATCCGGCGTCTCGATCTATGACCAGGGGATGAAGGCGAGGTTCACCCCGTCGTCATCGACCCCGCATTATCGTGCCCGGAACGCGACCGATCTTTCGTCTGTCGTCAATCGCTTGTGGAGCCGCTTCCGCACCGCTATAGGCCCGCTCGTCATTAGGGGTCCGACAGGCGCACGGGAACAGTGTTCCAAGGGCCAAGCGGAGAGTGGGGATGGCAACGGCTTTGAATCGCATGGATGATTCCAGTTTCAGCGTACCGGCCAACGATGGCGATGGTTATCGGCCGAGCCCTGACGAACCTTTTATGAATCCCCGTCAGCAGGAGTATTTCCGCGACAAGCTGCTGCGTTGGAAGGAAGCGATCCTCAAGGAAGCGGAAGTGACCTTGTCGCAGCTCCAGGTCGAGCCGCTGCGTGAGGCGGATTTGACCGATCGCGCCTCGAGCGAGACCGACTGGTCGATCGAGCTGCGCACGCGCGATCGTCAGCGCAAGCTGATCTCCAAGATCGATGCCGCGCTGCGCCGACTCGATGAAGGCGAGTACGGCTATTGCGAAGTCACCGGCGAACCGATCTCGCTCGGCCGACTCGAGGCGCGGCCGATCGCGACGATGACCGTCGAGGCGCAGGAGCGCCACGAGCGCAACGAGAAGGTGTCGCGCGAGGATTGATTCGATCCATTCCGGATTCGATTTTTTCTGGTCCTGCGGTTTAACGCTTTCGACAGTGTTTCGGCCTATGCGTTCGCGGGCGGCATGGACCCGTTTTTGGCAGGCATATGGACCACATTTCGCACGACCCCCTAACCGATGGCGGCGCCGAAGACGCGGCGGCGCAGCGTAACGATACGCGCGATAGCCTGTTGCTGGTGGCGCGGTTTCGCATCGAAGGGTCGCGCGAAACCATGCAGGTGCGGGTCCGCAACCTTTCGTCCGGCGGGCTGATGGCCGACGTGCCCAGGCCGATCGATATCGGTACGATGGTCGAAATAGAGGTTCGCGGCGTGGGCTGGGTAAATGGCCGCATCGCCTGGGTCGCGGCGGGCCGCGCCGGCGTGGCGTTCGATCACCCGATCGATCCTCAGGCCGCGCGCAAACCGGTCGTGGCCAGTTCGAGCCCGGTCAAGGACAAGCCGATCAAGCCGCTATTCTGACGGGACGACCCGGGCGCATCGCACCCGGGACCGTCGCGCGCGCGGTTAGATTGCCGCGATTGCTTCCTTCACTCGCAATTTTTGCTTCTTGAGATTCGCGAGGATGCGGGTGTCCGGCGCCGGACGCTGGCTTTCGGCAGTGATTTGCCGGTCCAGCACCATATGCTTCGCCTCAAGAGCCGAAAGGTGCGAGTTCTGCATGGGAGCGGCCTCCTTCATCAAGGTGGGTGGACCAATAGAACACGAGTCGCGCGATTTGTCGCCATCGATTTCACTTTCGATTCGACGCGGCGCATCGTTTTGGCGACAGATCGGTCATCGAGGAGCCTGGGGACGCGGAGAGCGATGGACGAAGCGCAGATCCACAAACGGCTGGACGCCCTCAGGACCGAGCATCGCGACCTCGACTCGGCGATCGAGGCGTTGCGGGTATTGGGGTCGAGCGACCAGCTCCAGATCGCCCGGCTGAAGAAACGCAAGCTGCTGCTGAAGGACGAGGTTACCGCGCTGGAGAACCAATTGATCCCCGACATCATCGCTTGATCGAATTTGGGACGCGATGGTCCTTTCGCCGCTTGCGGGAACCGGCATTTGTGGCAATCGTGTTGCGCATGACAGGGGAAGTCACCGAACTACGCATCCACCGCAAGATGATCGACTCGCTCTATGTCGAGGCGATGGTGCTGGCGGACGAGGCGCGGGGCTATTTCGACCAGGGCGCGCGGGTCGAGCGCGAGGCGCTGGATCCGCTCGGCCGCGTCACCTTCTCGTGCGAATCACTCAAGGTGACGACGCGGCTGATGCACGTCATCGCCTGGCTGCTGACCCAGCGCGCGGTCGATTCGGGGGAATTGTCGCCGCGCGATGCGCTCGACCCCGCTCGGCGTCTGGGCGATGCGCCGGTGACCGACGGCGGAGTGATCGCGCAGATGCCGGCGGATGCGCGCGCGTTGATCACGGCCAGTATCGATCTCCATCGTCGGGTAGCACGCCTGGACGGCGCCCAGATCGACTCGCTACCTGCCGACAGCCCTGTGCAATGGATGCAGGCCCGTCTGGCGATGGCGTTCTAAAAGGTCGTCATCGCCCGTCGCACTAAGTGAGCGTCACAGCGCCGCTATGCGCGCCTTCGCTGCCTTATACTCGGCTTCCAGCCGATCGACGCGCGCCGCTACCGACTCGATCTTGTCGATCACGCCGATGCCCTGGCCCGATCCCCAGATATCCTTCCAGGCCTTGGCTTCGCGATTGCCGCCGAAGTTCATCGTGCTGAGATCGCCCTCGGGCAGGTTGTCGGGATCCATTCCCGCCGCGACGATCGAGGCGCGCAGATAATTGCCGTGCACGCCGGTGAACAGGCTCGAATAGACGATATCCGCCGCCTTGCTCTCGACGATGCCCCGTTTGTAGGCCTCGACGGCATTGGCTTCGTCGGTCGCGATGAAAGGCGAGCCGATATAGGCCAGGTCGGCACCCATCGCCTGCGCGGCGAGCACGGCGCCGCCGGTCGCGATGGCGCCCGACAGGACCAACGGGCCATCGAACCACTGCCGGATTTCCTGGGTGATCGCGAAGGGCGACAGGCGCCCGGCATGGCCGCCGGCACCCGCCGCGACCGCGATCAGGCCGTCGGCGCCCTTTTCGATGGCCTTGCGTGCGAAACGGTCGTCGATGACGTCATGGAGCGTGATGCCGCCCCAAGCGTGTACCGCTTGGTTGAGTTCTTCGCGCGCGCCGAGGGACGTGATGGTGATCGGCACTTGCCATTTCGCGCAGATGGCGAGGTCGCCTTCCAGCCGGTCGTTCGACTTATGAACGATCTGATTGACCGCGAAGGGGGCGGCAGGGCGATCGGGATTGTCGCGGTTCCAGGCCGCAAGCTCCTCGGTGATCCGGTGCAGCCATTCGTCGAGCAGGGTCTGCGGTCGCGCGTTCAAGGCGGGAAACGACCCGACGATTCCCGCCTTGCATTGGGCGATTACCAAATCGGGTCCGGAGATGATGAACAGCGGCGACCCGATCACGGGCAGGCGCAGGCGATCGAATATCGGCGTCCTCATGCCGGTTTCATAGCGCAACCGAAACCACAGTCCAGCACGGCCGGAAAATTTTCGAATTGACGGTACGGAATCCGCGGATCGGGCCGAATCGACCCATTTGCCATTCGCTGCGGCCGCGTTATGGCGAAACAATACACCATATCACCGGGTCCAGGAAAATCGCATGAAGATCGCCGTTACCGTCGCGTTGCTGCTCGCCACCGTGTCCACGCCCGCTCTCGCGGCGGCGCGATTGCCGACCGACGTCGTGCCGGTGTCCTACGACATTACCGTCGATCCGGACGCGCAGAAGATGACGTTCACCGGAACCGAGACGGTCAACGTCACGGTCAAGAAGGCGACCAGCACGATCATCCTCAATGCCGCCGACATGACGATCAGCCGCGCGACGATCGACGGCAAGGCGGTGCCGTTCAAGCTCGACAACGACGCGCAACAATTGACCCTGACGCTGCCTGCGCCGGCCAAGCTCGGCAACCATGTCATCACCTTCGCCTGGGCGGGCAAGATCAACGAATCGGCCGCCGGCTTCTTCGCGATCGACTATACCAATGACGACGGGTCGAAGGCGCGGATGCTCGCGACGCAGTTCGAGGCGCCCGATGCCCGCCGCTTCGCGCCGATGTGGGACGAGCCCAGCTTCAAGGCGAAGTTCAAGCTGTCCGCGGTGGCGCCCAAGGGGCAGCTCGCTTTCTCCAACATGCCCGCCACCATGACCAACCGTCCCGATGGTACCCAGCTCTACAGCTTTCGGCAGACCCCGATCATGTCGAGCTACCTCCTGTTCCTCGGCATGGGGGACATGGAACGCAAGACAGTCATGGCCGGCAAGACGGAGATCGGCGTCATCACGCGCAAGGGCGTGAAGGACCAGGGCGATTACGCGCTCGCCTCGGCCAAGCGCCTGCTGACCTATTATAACGACTATTTCGGCCAGCCTTATCCGCTGCCCAAGCTCGACATGATCGCGGGTCCGGGCTCGTCGCAATTCTTCGGCGCGATGGAGAATTGGGGAGCGATCTTCTATTTCGAGCCGGAGCTCCTGTTCGACCCGAAGCGCGCGACCGAGAGCGACAAGCAGCGCATCTTCGCGGTGGTCGCGCATGAAATGGCGCACCAATGGTTCGGCGATCTGGTCACGATGAGCTGGTGGGACGACCTCTGGCTCAACGAGGGCTTCGCTTCGTGGATGGAGAACAAGACCTCGGGCGATCTCAACCCCGATTGGTTCGCCCGCGAATCGGCGGTGGCGTTCGATCGCGAGGGTGCGATCGGGACCGATGCGACCAGCGCGACTCACCCGATCATCCGCCATGTCGAAACCGTCGATCAGATCGGCGAGGCGTTCGACGGCATCACTTATCAGAAGGGTCAGGCGGTCATCACGATGATCGAGTCGGTGCTGGGCCCCGACAAGTTCCGTGACGGCATCCGCCGCTACATGGCGAAGTACAAATACGGCAACACGTCGACCGACATGCTGTGGGACGAGCTGGAAGCGGCGTCGGGAGTCAAGATCAAGGACAGCGCGCACGATTTCACCTTGCAGGGCGGCGTGCCGATGGTGACGCTCGCGTCGAGCAAGTGCGTCAATGGCCAGACCGTGGCGACGCTGGCGCAAGGGCGGTTTGGGCTCGATGACGCGTCCAAGGCGGCGACGACGTGGCGCGTGCCGTTGCGCGTGGGGACCATTGGTGGTCAGCCGGCCAGCGTGATCGCGACCGGTGCCTCGACCAATGTCACGGTGGCAGGCTGCGGCCCGGTGGTGCTGAATGTCGGCAAGGGCAGCTATTTGCGCGCGCGCTATGGTGGCGACGCACACGCGGCGCTGGTGGCCGACTATGCCAAACTCGCGCTCGCCGACCGGCTGGGCACGCTGGGCGACGATTACGCGTTGGCGCGATCCGGCGACCAGGATTTCTCGGCCTGGGCGGCGACCTTTGCCGCGGTGCCGAACGATGCCAGCCCGCTCGAATGGTCGCTGGTCTCGGGCGAACTCGGGTCGCTGTCGGGCCTCTATGAAGGCAGTCCGCTCCACGACCAGATCAACGCGCTGACGATCAAGCGGCTCGGTCCGGTGCTCGCGTCGATCGGCTACGAGGCCAAGGCAGGCGAATCGCCGCTCGTGACGAATCTGCGCGAGGATCTGGTCGGGCGCCTTGGCGCGGCCGGTGAGAGCGACGTGCTGAGCCGGGCGCGTACCTATTTCGCCAAGCTCCGCACCGATAGCTCGGCCATTCCGCCGGCGATCCGCGCGCCGATCCTCGCCACCTTCGCGAGCAATGCGACGCCGGCCGATTGGGACGCGCTGCTCGCGCTGACCAAGGCGGAGACCAACCCGGTCGTGAAGAACGAATATGTCCGCCTGCTCGGGGCGGCGCGTGATCCGGCGCTGGCGCAGAAGGCGCTCGACCTGCTCAAAACCGACGTACTGACCGCGCAGCAAAAGCCGGTGATTCTCGGCGCGGTGGCGCGCGGTCATCCCGATCTGGCGTTCGACTATGCCGTCGCCAACGCCGACATGGTCAACGGCTTCCTCGAAGCGAGCACGCGCGCGGGCTATATCGTCAGGCTCGGCGCGGGGTCGAACGACCCGGCGATGCCTGGCAAGATCACCGCTTATGCCGAGAAGTATCTGCCGGCGGCGTCACGCGGCGGCGCCAAGCGTGCGTTGGCGACGATCGCGGTGCGCAAGGCCGTAGCGGACCGGCTGCGGGCAGGGGTGACGGAGTGGGCGGCGAAGGGGAATTGAGCGCTTAAACCCCTAGCCCCAATCGTCATGCCGGGCTTGTCCCGGCATCTAACGTGCAACAGCGGCTGGATTCCGCTGTGGAGGGTTGGACCCCGGCACAAGGCCGGGGTGACGGGGTGTTTGTGACCGGGCGTCGGCTCAATCGATCCGCTTCAGCCCCTTGGCGAAGCGGTGCGCATTGGCGATGTAATGCTCCGCTGACGCCTTCAGGAACGCCCGCTTGTCGGGGTCGAGCGTCTTGATCGTGCGCGCCGGTGACCCGACGATCAGACTACCTGCCTCGAACACCTTGCCTTCGGTGACCAGCGCATTGGCGCCGATCACGCATTCGTCACCGATCACCGCCAGATTGAGGAGGGTCGCTCCCATCCCGACCAATACGCGGTTTCCGACCGTGCAGCCGTGCAGAATGGCATGGTGGCCGATCGTGCAATCCTCACCGATCGTCAGCGGCACGCCATAATCGGAGTGGAGCATCGTTCCGTCCTGGACGTTGCTGCCGTTGCCGACCGTGATCAGCGAGGTGTCGCCGCGGATCACGGTGCCGAACCACACGCCGACATTGTCGCCCAGCACAACCTCGCCGATGACATGCGCATCGGGGGCGACCCACACGCCGCTGCCAATGACCGGGACTTTCCCGTCGAGTTCGTAGATGGGCACCCGGTTTCTCCTCGCGAGGCAGCTAAAGCTGGAAGATGCCGGAGCGCAAGGCCGCGGAGAATTGCGCAACGGCGTCACCCAGCGGACGCTGTCCCGCCCAACGCCGCAGCGATGCGGCAGCGTCGATCGCGGCCATGATCGCGTGCCCGGCAATCTCCGGATCGACCGCGCGCACCGATCCGTCGGCGACGCCATCGGCGATGGTGCCGGCAATGTGTCGCGTGACGCGGTCGGTCCGCTGCAGCATCTGCTCGCGCAGGTCGATCGGCAGCGCCTGATAGGCGCTGGTGCGCAGCAACGGGCTGTCGGCGGCGAATTGCAGCGCGACCAGGCTCGACACCATGATGGCCAACCGCTCACCTTCGTCGCTGCCGGCGGCGTCGGCGCGCGCCTGGGCGGCATCGAGCAACGCATAGCTGCGGTCGAAACAGGCGACGACCAGATCGTCCTTGTTCTCGAGATGATGATAGAAGCTGCCGGTCGACACGCCGAGCTCTGCGGCGATCTTTTCGACGCTCGCGCCGACATAGCCTTCGCGGTTGATCAGATTGGTGGCGGCATGGAGGAAGCGCGTTTGCGCATCGCCGTCGCCTGGCGGATCGAGCGGAGCGATGTCGACCGGCCAGTCGCCTGCGGCACCCAACCCCTGGTCGAGGATATCGAACAGCCGGGCTTCCACCCGATCGAGATCGCGTTCGAGATAATGCGGCAGCCAGGCCGGCAACCAGTGCACATTGTGGATCAGGATCGAGCTGGCGATGAGCAGGCGCGATTCCGCCTCGGGCGCGTCGCCGAGGTCGAAGAAACCGCGCACCAGCCGCGTCATATCTGAGTAGAGCGTGTCGAGCGGCGCCCGCGTGTCGGGATCGAGCGCGCGCATGTCGGAGAGCAATGCCAGTTTCGTCGCGCCAGGTAGGCGCTGACGAAGGTGCAGCTGGAACTGCTCGCGCAGGAAAACGCGGACGCGCGTGCGGGGATCATTCTCTTGCGCCGCCATCGCCGCGCTGTCGCGCAGCCGGAGCAAGGTGCGTTCCAGACACGCCGCGGCAAGCACGTCCTTGCGCTTGAAATAATAGGTCACACTCGACGTATCGAGTCCCAGCGCCTTGGCTACCGCGGTCAGCGTCATGCCGCGCGTGCCGTGCACGTTGATCAGGTTCGAGGCGACGTCGAGAATCTCGCCGCGGCGGCGCGTGAAGCGTTGCGTCTGGCGGGCCGGGTCGACGGTCATAGTGGCACTATAGCTGCTCGCGGGGATTGCTCGCGACCGAATTCGTGCGGCACGTCCCGCTCGACAAAAACCCGCGCACAAAGGGTGCCAGGCTGGCGGAAACGAGCCCGAGATCGCCGGAGACGATCTTGCCAGCAAAGGCGGAAAGCCCAGTGCCGCCGAATGATCGGACCGGCCGTCAGGCGTTCTCGATAGGCTGGTGCCTCGTACCGCAGTTGACGCACGTTAGGACGATTGCGGGCAACCGCGCCGTCATCCTCCGCGTTGTGCGCTCAGGTTGGCCGGTGTCGCTCATCCCCAGATCCCGGCCAACACCCCTCTATTGTCGGAGTGTAGCCATGGGCTTGTTTTCAAAGGATATCGCGATGCTGGACGACCTGTTCGTCCATACGCTGCAGGACATCTATTACGCCGAACATCAGATCACAAAGGCGTTGCCCAAGATGATCGACAAGGCGAGCAACCCTCAGCTCAAGCAGGGATTTGAAACGCATCTGCGGGAAACCGAAGGGCAGATCGCGCGGCTCGAACGCGTGTTCGAGATGCACGGCGAGAAGCCCAAGCAGGTCGATTGTCCCGCCATCGACGGGATCATCAAGGAAGCCAATGAGATTGCCGGTGACGTGGCCGACAAGGCGGTGCTGGACGCCGCACTGATCGCGGCCGCGCAGGCTGTCGAACATTACGAGATCACGCGCTATGGCACGTTGATCGCCTGGGCCAAGCAACTCGGCCGCGACGATTGCGCCGCTGTACTCGCGGAAACGCTCGCCGAAGAGAAATCGACCGACGAGAAATTGACGCAAATGGCTGAGACCGGCGCGAATGCGCGCGCCGAACAAGTGACTGAGCCGGCCTAGCCCACCGCTGCGTGGGCGCGGAGGGCTTCGGTCACCGCGCCCACCAATTCCTTGCGGCAGATCAGCAGGTCGGGAACCCAGGTCTCGGCGCAATTATAGACGAACGGCGACCCGTCGAGCCGCGTCGCGTGCAGGCCGGCGGCGAGGGCGACCGCGACAGGTGCGGCATTGTCCCATTCGTGCTGCCCGCCCGAATGGAGGTAGATGTCGGCGAGTCCTCGGACGACAGCCATCGCCTTGGCGCCGGCCGATCCCATCGGCACCAGTTCGGCGCCGATCGCTTCGGCCACCGCGATCGCCTCGGACGCGGGGCGCGTTCGGCTGATCACCATGCGCGGTGGGTCGTTAAGCGGCCGCAGGGCAGGGGGTGAGTCCGAGCGCAGCACGAGACCGGCATCGGGTAACGCGACCACGCCGAGGTCGGGACGGCCATCGATGCACAGCGCGACATGGACCGCCCAGTCGTCGCGTGCCTCGCCATATTCGCGCGTACCGTCGACCGGATCGATGATCCAGGTGCGCGACTTGCCGAGCCGGCTGCCGTCGCATTTGCGCTCTTCGGACAGCAGCCCGTCGTCGGGACGCTCGGTGGTGATCGCGTGGCACAGCAATTCGTTGGCGGCGGCATCGCCGGCCTTGCCGAGTTCCTTCGGATCCCAGTCGCGCGACGCCCGGACTTCCTGCAGCAATTTGCCGGCCGCTGCAGCAATCTCCGCAGCAAAGTCGGCGTCGGCTTGCGTCCAGCTCACAGGTCGGGACTCCACACGCCCATGATATGCTCGACGATGCGCTCGGCGGCCGCTTCGGGCGTTTCGCGCGTCGTATCGACCAGGATATCGGGCCGTTCGGGGCGTTCGTACGGGCTCGAAATGCCGGTGAAGTTGCGGATCTCTCCGGCGCGGGCCTTCTTGTAGAGGCCCTTGATGTCGCGCGCTTCGGCGACTTCGAGCGGCGTGTCGACGAAGATCTCGACGAAATCGCCCTCCGGCAGCATCGAGCGGATCATGTCGCGTTCGGCGCGGAACGGCGAGATGAACGCGGTCAGCACGATCAGCCCGGCGTCGGTCATCAGCTTCGCCACTTCGCCGACCCGGCGGATATTCTCGATGCGGTCGGCATCGGTGAAGCCCAGATCCTTGTTGAGCCCGTGGCGGACATTGTCGCCGTCGAGCAGATAGGAGTGCCGCCCGAGCGCGTAGAGCTTCTTTTCGACGAGATTGGCGATGGTTGACTTGCCTGATCCGGACAGGCCGGTGAACCACAGCACCTTGGGCTCCTGGCCCTTCTGCTGGGCGTGCGCTTCCCGCGTGATGTCGACCGATTGCCAATGCACATCGCGCGCCCGGCGCAGCGCGAAGTGCAGCATGCCGGCCGCAACCGTCGCGTTGGTCAGCTTGTCGATCAGGATGAAGCCGCCGAGTTCGCGGCTATCGTCATAGGGCTCGAACACCAGCGGCTTGTCGGTGACCAGGTTGGCGACGCCGATCGCGTTGAGATCGAGCGTCTTCACCGCGATCTGTTCGAGTGTGTTGACGTTGATCTGGTATTTCGGCTGATGGATTTTCGCGCTGACGGTCTGGGTCCCGAGCTTCAGCCAATAACCGCGTCCAGGGAGGAGCTCCTCGTCGGCCATCCACACGATCGTCGCTTCGAATTGATCCGCCGATTGCGGCGGGGCATCGGCGGCAGCGATCACATCGCCGCGCGAGCAATCTACCTCGTCCGCCAGGGTCAGCGTGACCGACTGGCCGGCGACCGCGATGTCGAGATCGCCATCCAGCGTGACGATACGATCGACCCGGGTAGTCTTGCCTGACGGCAGGATGCGTACCGCGTCGCCCGGCGCGATCGTCCCTTCGGAGATCAGCCCGGCAAATCCGCGGAAATCGAGATTGGGGCGATTGACCCATTGCACCGCCATGCGGAACGGCTTGGCGCGGTCGGCGTCGCCATCCAGCTCGACCGTATCGAGATGCTCGATCAGCGTCGGGCCGACATACCAGGGTGTGTTGCCCGACAAAGCGGTGATGTTGTCGCCCTTGAACCCCGAGATCGGGATCGCCGTGAACTCGTCGATGCCGATGCTGGTCGCGAAATGGGCATAATCGGCGACGATCGCGTCGTAGGTGGCCTGATCGTACTCGACCAGATCCATCTTGTTCACCGCCAGCACGATGTGACGGATGCCGATCAAATGGGCGAGGTAGGAATGACGCCGCGTCTGGGTCAGCACACCCTTGCGGGCATCGACCAGGATCACCGCGAGGTCGGCGGTCGACGCACCGGTGACCATGTTGCGCGTATATTGCTCGTGGCCGGGCGTGTCGGCGACGATGAACTTGCGTTTCTCGGTCGCGAAGAAGCGATAGGCGACGTCGATCGTGATGCCCTGTTCGCGCTCGGCGGCGAGCCCGTCGACGAGCAGCGCGAAATCGATCTCTTGCCCCTGCGTGCCAACGCGCTTGCTGTCGGCCTCGAGCTGCGCGAGCTGATCGTCGAAGATCATCCGGCTGTCGTAGAGCAAGCGCCCAATCAGCGTGGACTTGCCGTCATCGACCGAACCGCAGGTGATGAAGCGGAGGAGCGTCTTGCGTTGATGCTGCGCGAGATATTCGTCGATATCCTGCGCGATGAGCGCGTCGGGGCGGTAGGAGGTGGTCATCAAATCCTCCCCGGAACGGGGCGGATTTGCAGAACGCGCGCCATCAGAAGTACCCCTCCTGCTTCTTCTTCTCCATGCCAGCGCCGCCGGCATCCTTGTCGATCGCGCGGCCCTGACGTTCGGACGTCGTCGTCAGCAGCATCTCCTGGATGATCTGCGGCAAGGTCGCCGCATCGCTCTCCACCGCGCCGGTCAGCGGGTAGCAGCCGAGCGTGCGGAAACGGATCGAGCGTTCGACCGGCACTTCGCCGGGATTGAGCCGGAAGCGGTCGTCGTCGACCATCAGGATCAACCCGTCGCGCTCGACCGTCGGACGCGGCGCCGAGAAATAGAGCGGGACGATCTCGATCCCCTCCAGATGGATGTACTGCCAGATGTCGAGCTCGGTCCAGTTGGACAGCGGGAAGACGCGGATGCTTTCGCCCTTCGCCTTGTGCGCGTTGTAGAGATGCCAGAGCTCGGGACGCTGGTTCTTGGGGTCCCAGCGATGCGAGGCCGAGCGAAACGAGAAGACGCGTTCCTTGGCCCGGCTCTTCTCCTCGTCGCGCCGCGCGCCGCCGAACGCAGCATCGAAGCCATAGTGGTCGAGCGCCTGCTTCAGCCCCTCGGTCTTCCACAGATCGGTGTGGAGCGCGCCATGGTCGAACGGATTGATCCCCCGCGCCATCGCATCGGGATTGTGATGGACGAGCAACTCCATCCCCGCCTCGCGGGCGGCACGATCGCGCAGCGCGTACATGTCGCGGAATTTCCAGGTCGTATCGACATGGAGCAAAGGAAAGGGGGGCGGGGCGGGGTAGAAGGCCTTGCGCGCCAGATGCAGCATCACCGCGCTATCCTTGCCGACCGAATAGAGCATCACCGGACGCTCGGCCTCCGCCACCACTTCGCGCAGGATATGGATACTCTCCGCTTCCAGCCGCTGCAGGTGCGTCAGCGTCGCGGGTTGGATCAGATCGTCAGTAGAGGCCAGCGGCCGGGTCGCCATGCGTCGAAACACCTTTCGGGGGCGCACGTTAATCGCGTGCGCCGGAAATGCACTATCTGTCGGGCGACTACATAGGGGTAGTGCGCCGTGGGTCACCGCTGCGGTTTCTTTAGGCCGGCAAAGCCGTGATAGGGTCAGTTGGTCCGGACGAAGGTGATCGCGCGGCGTTCCGGATCGGCGCCCGTTAGCCGGACGCGAACGGTGTCGCCCGGCTCGACGCCGTGCGCGTCTACACGCGCGACGACCGGCAGGTCGCTCAGCTGGATCCGCGCGCCCTTCTGGTCGAGGTCGGTCACGACGGCGCCGAACATCTGACCGACATGGTCCTTGAGTGCTGCCGCCTCGGCCAGGTCGATAACCGCGCGGTCGATCTGACCGCCCATCGCGTCGGCATGCGCCATCACCGGCGGCAGCTTCTCGAAGGCCTGCGCGACGACCTCCGGGACCGGCTGGCCGTTTGCAATCGCGAGCGCGGCGCGCACGACATAGCGATCGGCCAGCCGACGCAGCGGCGCCGTCGCATGGGCATAGGTCGCCGCCATCGGCGCGTGCCAGGGTACGACGCCGTCGCGATAGGGCTGGTAGGCTGCTCCGCCACCCGCGCGCCGGATCGCCAGCATAAAGGCTGCCTCGCGCGGATCGTTGGCGCTGAGGCCATTCTCGTAATTTTCGAGCGAGACGTCGGCGGGCCAGGACAGGCCGAAAGCGCGGGCAGTATTGCGCAAGCGGCTGACGGCATGCGCGTCGGGTGCGGGCATCACCCGGAACAGCCCGGTATGGTGCGCCTGCAAGGCGTCCGCGACCGCCAGATTGGTCGCCAGCGACAGCGCGGCGTTGCGGTCTTCGGCTTCCAGCCGCGGGCGGAATTGCAGTTCGAAGCTGCCGTCGGCTTGTTGGTCGACCTCCTGTTCGGGCGGGTCGACGCGCGAGGCGCCGCGTGCATCCTCCGCCGCCGTGATGCGCCGCGCAAGCTCAGCGAAATCGGGCGGCAGGTCGCTGTCGCGAACGCTGTCATAGGCCAGCTTGCCGCGGCTGTGGATCAGCGCGCGCTCGGCGCCGTCGAGCTTCACCGCGCCATCTGGCGCGACGCCGACCGAAAAGATGATCGCGGGGCGGGGGCCGTCGGGCAACAGGCTCGCCGCGCCTTCGGCAAGCACCGGCGGATAAAGCCCGGCCTTGCCGTCGGGCAGATAGAGCGTCGTGCCGCGCGTCCACGCTTCGAGGTCGACGGCATCGCCATCGTCGACGAACCAGGCGACATCGGCGATCGCATAGCGCAGCAGCAAATCGCTGCCGGCCGCTTCGATCACAAATGCCTGATCGAGATCGGTCGAGGTCGCCGGATCGAGCGTAACGAACGGCATAGCGGTACGATCGACATGCTCGGTCGGGACACGTTTCGCGGCCGCTTCGGCGGCGGCGAGCACGTTCGGGGGGAAAGCGGCGGGAACCTTGAACTGGCTGCGGACCGTGGCGAGTCCCTGCGCAAGCGCATTGGACGGATCGACGAGCGTCTTCATCGCCGGTCGGTATAGCGGGCGATCAAGGCGGGGAAAGCCCTGACGCGGGAGAGCGCGAAATGGCGCGCCGGTTGACACCCGCCGTGGCAAGGTAAATCGATACGGCGTGAATCTCAGGCTACTCGAATATTTCGTGGCGGTCGCGCGCGAACGGCATTTCGCCCGTGCGGCGGCGGCGTGCAACGTGTCGCAACCTACCCTGTCGGCGGGCATCGCCGCGCTGGAGGAACAACTAGTGCGACGGCTGATCCAGCGCGATCGGCGCTTTACCGGCCTGACCGACGAGGGGCGCGCGGCGCTGCCATGGGCGCAACAGGCCATCGCGATGATCGAAGGACTGGAGCATGCCGCCGAGTTGGCACACGGGCCTTTGACCGGTACGCTGCGCCTCGGCGTCATTCCCGCGGCAATGCCGATGGTCGGGCAATTTGCGCGCGCACTGGCGTCGGCCCACGCGGACCTGATGCTGAGCGTGCGATCGCTGACGTCGCGCGAGATCGAACGAGGCCTCGCCGCATTTGAGCTCGATGCGGGGATCACCTATCTCGATCATGAGCCGCCGACCTCGGTACTCGCGGCGCCGCTCTATGCGGAAAAGGCGATGTTCCTCTGTCACCGCGATAGGCTGGACGATTGCGCGGGGATCGGCTGGAGCGCGGCGCTTTCCTTCCCGCTCTGCCTGCTCCACGAAGGCATGCAGAACCGGCGCATCCTCGACAACCACCTTTCGCGTAAGGGGTTGGCCGTGCGGCCATTGGCGACCGCCGACAGCTATGTCGCCTTGCTGGCGATGGTCGAGGCGGGGCCGTTCGCGACGATCGTCCCGGACACCTATGCCGAAATCGTCCCCGGCGGCGGTTGGGCCAGGATCGTTCCGTTCGACGACCCGCTTCCACCGAGCCGCGTCGGTCTGATCGTGCTCGACCGCGCGCCGATCGGTCCACTGGCGAGCGCCGCGCTCGCTACCGCTCGATCGCTGGCGGTCCTGCTGTGATAGAGATTTTCTATCGAAATCAAAGATTGTCGATTTGACTTGGCGCCGGCTCGGGCTCCTAATCTCCGGGTGAGTCCAACACAGAATGACAGATTGATCGCCGGCGATGCGATCCATGCGAACGACTATGCCGCAGCCGTTGCGCGCTTGGCAGAGGATCTCGGCAGCGAACAGAGCGCGCTGTTGCCGATGCTCCACGCGCTGCAGGACGAATTCGGCTATATCGACGACCTGATGGTGCCGCTGATCGCATCGGCGCTCAACCTCAGTCGTGCCGACGTTCACGGCGTGGTGACTTTCTACCACGATTTCCGCCGCCAGCCTCTCGGCCGGCATCGGGTGCGGTTGTGCCGTGCCGAGAGTTGTCAGGCGCGTGGCGCCGCGGCAATCGAGCGTATCGCGACCGAGCGGTTGGGCCTGCGGATGGGCGAGACCAGCGTGGATGGACGTGTGACGCTCGACGCCGTCTATTGCCTGGGGCTTTGTGCCACCGGGCCCAACGCGATGATCGACGACGTCCCGGTGTCGCGGATCGATCCGACGACGCTCGATCGCCTGCTCGGGGAATTGACACGATGACGCGCGTCTATGTCAGCAAGGACATGGCGGCGGTCGCGCTCGGCGCCGATGCCGTCGCCGAGGCTCTTTCGAACGCTGGCGCACAGGTCGTGCGGACGGGTAGCCGGGGGCTGTTTCGGCTGGAGCCGCTGGTCGAAGTGGAGACGCCCGAGGGCAGGGTGGGATTTGGACCGGTTGCGGCGGCCGATGCGGCCCTGGTGCTGGACGGTGGCCATCCCGCGCGGCTCGGCGATGTGTCCGCCATGCCGTTCTTTGCGCGGCAGCAGCGGTTTACCTTCGCCCGGTGCGGCGTGATCGATCCATTGAGTCTGGATGACTATGAAGCGCATGGCGGCTGGCGCGGACTGACGGCTGCACGCGCGCTGTCGCCGCAGGCGGCGATCGACGCGGTCAAGGCGAGCGGTCTGCGCGGGCGCGGCGGTGCCGGCTTTCCGACCGGGATCAAATGGCAGACGGTCCATGACGCGCCAGGGCCTCTCAAATATGTCGTGTGCAATGCCGACGAGGGCGACAGCGGCACCTTCGCCGACCGCATGCTGATGGAAGGCGACCCGTTCTGCCTGATCGAAGGGATGGCGATCGCCGGCCATGCGGTTGGGGCCGAGCGCGGCTACATCTATATCCGCTCCGAATATCCGTTCGCGATCCGCACGATACGCGAAGCGATCGCGCGCGCGGCGGCGATCGTCGCGCCGTTCGCGCTGGAAGTCAGAGTCGGGGCCGGCGCCTATGTCTGCGGCGAGGAGACCGCCTTGCTCGACTCGATCGAAGGCAAGAGAGGCGAGGTGCGGGCCAAGCCGCCCTTGCCGGCGATCGCCGGGCTGTTCGGCCGCCCGACGGTGATCAACAATGTGCTGAGCCTGGCAGCCGTGCCGTTCATCCTGAGCGAAGGCGGCGATGCCTATGCCGCGATCGGCTTCGGCCGGTCGCGCGGCACCATGCCGGTGCAGCTTGCCGGCAATGTCAGGAATGGCGGATTGTTCGAAGTGGGCTTCGGCATCACGCTGGGCGAGCTGGTCATGGATATTGGTGGGGGCACCGACAGCGGCCGCCCGGTCAAGGCGGTGCAGGTCGGCGGCCCGCTCGGCGCCTATTTCCCACCGTCGATGTTCGATTTACCGTTCGACTATGAAGCGTTCGCCGCGGCCGGTGGGTTGATCGGCCATGCCGGCATCACGGTGTTCGACGACACTGTCGACATGGCGCACATGGCGCGCTTCGCCATGGAATTTTGCGCGCACGAGAGCTGCGGCAAGTGCACGCCGTGCCGGATAGGGTCGACGCGCGGGGTCGAGCTGATCGATCGGCTCATCGCCGGTGAACGCCGAGCGGCCGACGCCGTCGAGCGACTTCCCCAGATGCGCAATGTCGCCGGCGGCGCGCGGCCGGCCGGGCAGGACGTCGAGCTGCTGCGCGATTTGTGCGACACGATGAAATTCGGATCCCTCTGCGCGCTTGGCGGGTTCACACCCTATCCGGTGCTGAGCGCGCTCGATCATTTCCCGCAGGATTTCGGTGCGGGCGCACCCATATCCTCGGCGGCGGCGGAGTAGCGACGATGGCATGGATCGGCGAGCGTGATCTCGGCACCAAGGCGGTATCGGCGGCAGCGCCCGCAATGGTGACGCTCAGGATCGACGGGCAGGACGTGACGATGCCCGAAGGAACGTCGATCATGCGCGCCGCGGCGTTGGTCGGCACCGACATCCCCAAATTGTGCGCGACCGACACGCTCGAAGCGTTCGGTTCATGCCGCCTCTGCCTGGTCGAGATCGAAGGCCGAGCCGGCTATCCGGCCTCGTGCACCACGCCGGTCGCGGACGGCATGGTCGTGCGAACGCAGACCGATCGGCTGGCCAAGCTGCGGCGGGGGGTGATGGAGCTCTACATCTCCGACCATCCGCTCGATTGCCTTACCTGCTCGGCCAATGGCGATTGCGAATTGCAGGACCAGGCCGGCGCGGTCGGCCTGCGCGACGTCCGCTATGGCTATGAGGGCCTCAACCACCTCGTCGCCGAGAAGGACGAGAGCAACCCCTATTTCACCTTCGATCCCGCCAAATGCATCGTCTGCTCGCGCTGCGTGCGCGCCTGCGACGAGATCCAGGGGACGTTTGCCCTGACGATCGAGGGCAGCGGCTTCGCCTCGAAGGTCGCCGCCAGCCAGGACGACACTTTTCTGGCCTCGGAATGCGTGTCGTGCGGTGCCTGTGTACAGGCCTGTCCCACCTCCGCGCTGATCGAGAAATCGGTGATCGCCCAGGGAACACCCGACAAGGCGGTCGTCACGACCTGCGCCTATTGCGGAGTCGGCTGCACTTTCCGGGCTGAAATGCGCGGCGAGCAACTGGTGCGCATGGTGCCGTGGAAGGACGGCAAGGCCAATCACGGGCATAGCTGCGTCAAGGGGCGGTTCGCCTGGGGCTATGCCAATCACCGCGACCGGATCCTGAAGCCGATGATCCGCGCCTCGGTCGAGGATCCATGGCGCGAAGTGTCCTGGGACGAAGCGATCGCCCATACCGCCGGCGAGTTCCGGCGCATCCAGGCCAAATACGGCAAGGACAGCGTCGGCGGCATCACCTCGAGCCGCTGCACCAACGAAGAGACGTTCCTGGTTCAGAAATTGATCCGCCAGGGGTTCGGCAACAACAATGTCGATACCTGTGCGCGGGTCTGCCATTCTCCGACCGGCTATGGCCTCAAGACGACGTTCGGAACGTCGGCGGGGACGCAGGATTTCGACAGCGTCGCCCATGCCGACGTGATCATGGTGATCGGCGCCAATCCGACCGATGGCCATCCGGTATTCGCCAGCAGGATGAAGCAGCGGTTGCGCGAGGGCGCGAAGCTGATCGTGATCGACCCGCGGCGCATCGACCTCGTTCGCACGCCGCATGTCGCCGCGACGCACCACTTGCCGCTGCGTCCGGGCACCAATGTAGCGGTGCTGACCGCGATCGCGCATGTCGTCGTGACCGAGGGGCTTGCCGACGAGGCCTTTGTCCGTGAGCGGTGCGACTGGAGCGAGTTCGAGGATTGGGCTGCGTTCGTCGCGCAGCCCCAGCGCTCGCCCGAAGCGACCGAGGCGCTGACCGGCGTGCCGGCGGCCGACCTGCGCGCCGCTGCGCGGCTGTTCGCAACTGGCGGCAATGGTGCGATCTATTATGGCCTGGGCGTCACCGAGCACAGCCAAGGGTCGTCGACCGTCATGGCGATCGCCAATCTGGCGATGGCGACCGGCAATATTGGCCGCGAGGGCGTTGGCGTGAACCCGCTCCGTGGGCAGAACAACGTCCAGGGCGCGTGCGACATGGGCAGCTTTCCGCACGAATATTCGGGCTATCGTCACGTTTCCGACGCCGCGACACGCGCGATGTTCGAACGCGCCTGGGGTGTCACGCTCGACGCCGAGCCGGGGCTGCGCATTCCCAACATGCTCGACGCCGCGACCGATGGTACGTTCAAGGCATTGTTCATCCAGGGCGAGGACATCCTGCAATCGGACCCGAACACGCACCATGTCGCGGCAGGGCTCGCCGCGATGGAATGCGTCGTGGTGCAGGATTTGTTCCTCAACGAAACCGCCAATTACGCGCACGTCTTCCTGCCCGGATCGACCTTTCTCGAAAAGGACGGCACCTTCACCAATGCCGAGCGCCGGATCCAGCGCGTGCGCAAGGTGATGGCACCGCTCAATGGCTATGGCGATTGGGAAATCGTCCAGCTCGTGGCGAATGCGATCGGACTCGATTGGACCTACACCCATCCGTCCGAGATCATGGATGAGATCGCCGCCCTGACGCCGACGTTTGCCACGGTGAGTTATGAGGCGCTCGACCGGCTGGGATCGATGCAATGGCCGGCGACCGAGGCCGCGTCCGAAGGCACGCCCACCATGCACGTCGACCAATTCGTGCGCGGCAAGGGGCATTTCGTCGTCACCGACTATATCCCGACCGACGAGAAGACTGGGCCGCGTTTCCCGCTGCTGCTGACCACCGGCCGCATCCTCAGCCAGTATAATGTCGGTGCCCAGACGCGCCGCACCGACAATATTGCCTGGCATCCCGAGGACCGGCTTGAGATTCATCCGCACGACGCCGAGAATCGCGGCATCCGGGACGGCGACTGGGTCAGCCTGCGCAGCCGCGCGGGGGAGACGACGTTGCGCGCATTGATCACCGAACGCGTTGCGCCGGGCATAGTCTATACGACCTTCCATCATCCCGCGACCCAGGCCAACGTCATCACCACCGACTATTCGGACTGGGCGACCAATTGCCCGGAATACAAGGTGACGGCCGTTCAGGTGGCGATATCGAACGGGCCCAGCGACTGGCAGCAGACTTATCAGGCGCAAACCGAACGCTCGCGCCGCATCCTTCCCGAAGCGGCCGAGTGAGGCGCGGGCGATGTCGACCACCGACCACCTCGTCTACATGGCCAACCAGATCGCGCGCGAACTCGGCAGCCAGTGCCGCGACCGTCCAGTGACGGCGACCCGGGATCATCTCCGCCAATTCTGGGATCCCCGGATGCGTCAGGCGATCGTGGCGTATCTCGACGGTGGTGGGGAGCATCTGAGCGATACCGCACGGGACGCGGTTGCGCTGCTCCGCGAGACTGCGGAACGGGCCGATTGACCGGGACATCATCTGATCCTTTCCCGACCGCCGGCGTCTCCGCCATGCGCTTTCGGCGACATGCCGTCGACGGCGCGGGCGTCGGCGAGGTCGAGCGGGCTGTGGCCATCGAGCGGCCGCTGGCGCTCGAGTTCAACGGCATCGGCTATGCCGTGATGATGGCGACGCCGCTCGACATCGAGGATTTTGTCGTCGGGTTCGCGCTGAGCGAGCGGCTGATCGACCATGTCGGCCAGATCGAGGCGATCGACGTTCATACCGCGCCCAGCGGCGACGTGGTCCGCGCGTCGCTCGGGCCGTCACGCGCCGAGGCGTTGGTCGAGCGGGCGCGACATCGCGTGTCGGAATCGTCCTGCGGGCTTTGCGGCATCGAGAATCTCGAACAGGCGATCCGGCCGCTACCCAGGGTCAAAACGGTTTCGCGTGCCGCGCCCGACCAGATATTCGCCGCGCTGGCCGGGCTACGTGCCCGCCAGCCGCTTCATGAACAGACCGGCGCGGTCCATGCCGCCGCCTTGTGCGACGCGGACGGCGCCGTGATCGAGGTTCGCGAGGATGTCGGCCGCCACAATGCCTTCGACAAGCTGATCGGCGCGATGGCGCGATCCGGCCGAACCTGGGACGGCGGGTTCGCCTTGCTGTCGTCGCGCTGCTCCTACGATCTGGTCGAAAAAGCAGTCCTCGCGCAATGTCCGATGCTGGTCACGATTTCGGCGCCGACCGATCTCGCTTTGGCGCGCGCGGCCGATGCCGGGCTCCGGCTCGTCGTCCTCGCGCGCAGCGACGCGTTGCTCGAGCCGATACCGTGACCCGGCTGCTCGGCGTCATTCTCGCCGGTGGCCAGGCTCGCCGGTTCGGCGGCGACAAGGCGCTCGCGACGCTGTCCGGAATGGCCTTGCTCGACCATGCGGCCCAGGCATTGCGTTCAGTCACCGACGACATCGCCATCGTCGGACGCGATAGCCCGGGTCATGTCTCGATAGCGGACTGGCCGGCCGCCGGGCTTGGCCCGCTCGGCGGGTTGTGCGGCGCACTGCTTCATGCCCGGGATCGCCATTTCGATGCGGTCCTCTCGCTCCCTTGCGACACGCCCTCGCTTCCCGCCGGCCTGCTCGCCGACCTCGCCGGGCGTAGCGTGGCGAGCTTCGTCGCCGGTACGCCCGTGATCGGACTGTGGCCTTGCGCCTTAGCGGAGGCGTTGAGCGACTATCTCGACCGCGGTGGCAACCTGGCGGTCAGGGCTTGGGCAGAGGAGATTGGCGCCGAGGCGCTCGACGGCTGGCCGCCTATCCCGAACGTCAATCGGCCCGACGATCTGGCGCTGCTGCGTGGTATGTCGGGACAATGAATCGCATCGATTTCCCGGCGGCGCTCACCTGTATCGAGAATGCCGCCCAGCACCTGCCGGTCGAACCCGTGGCAATTGGGGCGGCGCTCGGCCGGATCATCGGCGTGGATGTCGTGGCGCGCGCCGATTATCCGCGGTTCGACTGTTCGGCGATGGACGGATTCGCGGTGGTGGCCGCCGATGCCGACGATGCGTCGTCTGACAGGCCGGTTCGTCTGGACCTGGTCGGCGAAAGCCGGGCCGGTGCGGCGGCGACTTTGGTGTCGGCGCCGGGCGCCTGCGCGATCAGCACGGGCGCGCCGATCGTCGCGCCATTCGACGCCGTGGTCGCCAAGGAGCGCGTCGTTCGTGAGCCTTCAGCCGTCGTGCTGACCGAGCCGGTCGGCCTCGGGAGGAACATTCGGCGCCGGGGCGAGGACGCGCGGCAAGGCGATGTCGTCGCCACCCGTGGCCAGTTGGTTACGCCCGAAGTCATTGGGGCGTTGTGCTGTTTTGGCGTACCCGGGATCGATGCAATCCGGCTGCCGCGCGTGGTCGTGCTGACGACGGGCGATGAATTGCGGCGGACAAACGGGACCGGCGAGCATTTCGTCCATGATTCGAACGGACCGATGATCGCCGCGATGACGCAACAGATCGGTCTTGCGCCGCATCTTATCACGCCGGCGCCCGACGAGCGCGGGGCGTTGGTGACGAGCATAGAGCAGGCCCTTGCCGCCGCGCCGGACCTGATCATCTCGACGGGTGGGATATCGGTCGGCGATCATGACCAGGTGCCCGCCGCGCTGCAGACGCTGGGCGCGACGATCCACTTTCGCGGCGTGGCGATGCGCCCCGGCAAGCCGGTACTCTTCGCCACCTTGCCCAGTGGCTGCCTGTATTTCGGATTGCCGGGAAATCCGGTTGCCGCCGCGGTTGGTGCTCGCTTCTTCGTGATTGCCGCGATCCGCGCGATGCTCGGTCTGCGGCGTGAGCGCGGATGCGCCGTCGCGATGGACGGTCCCGGCGGGGCGGACACTGTCGGTACCCGGATCCTCAAGGCGCGATGGCACCCCGGCCCGCCGCCGGCCGTCACCCTCGCGGCTGACCAGCGCTCGCATACCATGCGGCCCTTATTGGAGTGCAACAGCTGGGTCGTGCGGTCGGTCGATCCGAAGGGCGATCCCGTCTGGACCTGTTTCGCGATGACCCCGAGCTTCGTGGGCGATCAGGAAGTCGGACGTTCCCAGTAATCTGCCGGCCCGAAACTCGGGCCCAGCCATTCCCTTACTCGTGTATCCGCCGCAACAACTCGATCAGCATCCCCGTCTCGCCCGGCGTGAAGCGGTTCTTCAGCCATTGTTCGTGCTCCAGGATGCACGCGCGCGCCGCGATCAGGCCGTCATGGCCGGCTTCGGTCAGCTTCAGGGTCTGGCGCCGGCGATCGTCGGGGGAGGGGCCGCGCACTACGAATCCGCGCTTCTGCAAACGATTGATGATCGCCATCACGGTCGCACGGTCCATCTGCAGCCGCCGGCCGATATCCGCCTGGGCGATGCCCGGATGATCGTCGATCAGCCATAGCACAGAGACCTGTTTCTGGGTCAGGCCCAGGTCGCTGAACGTCTCGCTGAAATGGCGGTACACCGCGCCATAGGCCAGGCGGATGTGGAACCCGACGATCTGGTCGATGCCGCCGATGTCCCCATCGTCCGACGAGGGGGCGCTTTTGGCGGGAAACGATCTCAGCATTGCGCCAGCCTGCCCCTCGGGGGTGTTCAGGTCAACATCGCGGATTGAAAATAATGTTTGCCTTGCATACAATGCGGCGCAGATAACAGAGAGAGGATCGGCCGTGACGCATTTCCCCGACACGCCGTCGTTCACCGGTTTCAACACACCGTCGCGGATCGAGGCGGATATCGCCGATCTCGACGTGAAAGGCGCGGTTCCGGTCGAGCTCGACGGCGCTTTCTATCGCGTCCAGCCCGATCCCCAATTCGCGCCGCGCCTGGGCGACGACATCGCCTTTAACGGCGACGGCATGATCACGATGTTCCGCTTCCATGGCGGCCGCGTCGACTTCCGCCAGCGCTGGGCCAAGACCGACAAATGGCGGTTGGAGCACGATGCCGGCCATGCCTTGTTCGGCGCCTATCGCAATCCGCTGACCGACGACGACAGCGTTAAGGGCCGGATCCGCGGCACCGCCAACACCAATGCTTTCGTCTATGGCGGCAAGCTCTACGCGCTGAAGGAGGACAGTCCCGCGCTGGTGATGGACCCGGCGACGCTCGAGACCGAGGGTTACACCTGGTTCAACGGCGCGATGACCGGGCAGACCTTCACTGCGCATCCCAAGGTCGATCCGGCGACCGGCGACATGATCGCGTTCGGCTATGCCGCCAAGGGCGTGCTGACTCGCGACATGACCTATTATGTCGTGTCGCCCGACGGCGAGCTGAAACAGGAATTGTGGTTCGAGCTGCCTTATTACGCGATGATGCACGATTTCGCGATCACGCCCGATTACGCGCTGTTCCACGTCGTGCCCTCGACCTCGAATTGGGAGCGGCTCGAAAAGGGCATGCCGCATTTCGGCTTCGACACGACTTTGCCGGTCTATCTCGGCGTATTGCCGCGGCGGGCGGACGCGACGGCTGAGGACATACGCTGGTTCAGGCGCGACAATTGCTTTGCCAGCCATGTCATGAACGCGTTCCAGGACGGAACCAGGATTCATTTCGACACGCCCGAAGCGAAGAACAACATGTTCCCGTTCTTCCCCGACATCCACGGCGCACCGTTCAACCCGATGGAAGCGGCAAGCTTCCTGACCCGATGGACGGTCGATATGGCATCTAATTCCGACACGTTCGAAAGCGTCGAGCGACTGACCGGGATGATGGGCGAATTCCCCCGCATCGACGACCGCCGCACTGGACTGCCCTATCGCTATGGCTGGCTGCTGGTGATCGATCCGGCCAAGCCGGTCGAGCTCAAGGGCGGCAGCGCGGGGGGCATGATCATGAACACGCTCGGCCTGATCGATCACGAGACCGGGCGCGAACAGAAATGGTGGTGCGGTCCGGTTTCGTCGCTGCAGGAACCCTGCTTCATCCCCCGCGGGCCCGGTGCCGCGGAAGGTGACGGCTGGATCGTCCAGGTCTGCAACCGGCTCGAAGAGCATCGCTCGGACCTGTTGCTGTTCGACGCGCTCGACATCGAAAAGGGGCCGATCGCCGAAGTGCGCATCCCGATCCGGCTGCGCTTCGGCCTGCACGGCAATTGGGCGACCGCCGAGGAGATCGGGCTGGCCGAGGCGGCCTAGCCGAAGGTGATCCCGTGCGCGGCGAAAGCGGACGCACGGGAGCCGCCGACGTGGCGCCTCGGAAATCCCGCCGCTAGACCTTTTCCCCCGCCGCACGCGTTCGGTCGAGCAGCGAGGCCTGGTCGCGATTGACGCGCAGCGCGAGGATCACCAGCATGATGACGATCGGCGGCGCGACCCAATTGACCGAGAGGATCGCGGTGGCCAGGTCGCCATGCGTGGCGTCGCTCACCAATCCGACGGCATAGGGCCCGATGCCCAGGCCGATGATCGTCATCGCGAACAGATAGATGCTCGAGGTGATCCCCCGCATGCGCGGCAGCACCTGATCGTAGAGCACGGCATAAAGCGGCGGCATCCACATCGTCAGCACCAGGCTGTAGAAGGTGAAGCGGAGGTAGAAGGCACCCGCCGAGGGCGCGCGATAAACCCAGAAAGCGATCAGCGGCGACACGCCGAGCGCGAACAGCGTGACCCATACCCGCTCGCGCGGCCGGCCGCCGCTCAGCCGGTCCGACAATGGCCCGGCGATCAGCGGCCCGATCACGCCGAGCGCCGCCGCGAGCAACCCGAACTGGAGCCCGGTCGCACCCGGCGACAGGTGATAGGTCTTCATCAGGAATGAAGGGGTGAACCCCATCACGCCATAATTGACCACGCCCTGCAGCGCGCCGACCGCGATGCAAAGGATCACCGAGGGCGACGTCGCGATCGCCGCGAAGGCCGGCGGGTCGCTGCGGCGTATCGCCTGGAGCAGATTGGCGATGACGAAAATGCCGAAGCCGATCACGCTCCATTGCAGTACGTGCGGGCTGATCGCGACACCGCCGAGGATCAGCGGCGGCCGGGGCGAAAAGGCTTCGGCCCAGTGGATCGCGGCGACCATGCCGGCCACGATCAGCACCAGGATGCCGGCATTGACCAGCCAGTCGCGCCCGGTCGCTCGGCGCCGCGCCAGCGCGATCCAGTGGATTCCCGGCGTGATCGCGCCGAGCACGCCCAGGCTGGCGCCAAACGGATTGGGGTCGCGCGGCGTCGCGATGCCGTCGACCGCGCCGCGCTCGGGCTCGCGCACGCGCCACATCAGGGGCGCGATCAGCAGTCCCGGCAAGGCCGCGACGAGAAAGGCGAATTGCCAGCCGGCCAGCCCCAACGGCGCGCCGCCAGTCGGATAACGCCTGTGCCACCAATCGGCCGCGCCGCCGCCGATCACCAGCGACCCGCCCAATCCGATCGCGATCGCCGCGGCGAGGATGGCCATCACCGTCCCGCGGCGCCGGCGCGGGAAATAATCGTAGAGCAGGCTGGTACCGGCCGGCTGCGACGCGGCCTCGCCGATGCCCACGCCCAACCGCGACAGCATCAGCAGCAGGAAGCCGCCGGCGAACGCCGCCGTCCCGGTCGCGAGCGACCAGAAGAGGATGGCGATCGCCAACAGCCTGGTGCGGATCCAGCCATCCGCCAGCCGCCCGAGCGGCAGCGAGAACAACGCGTAGAACAGGGCGAACACCGTGCCGTACAACAACCCCATCTCGGCATCGCCGATCTTCAGGTCCGCTTTGATCGCCGGCGCCAGGATGGCAAGGATATTGCGGTCGAGCAGGCTGATCGCCTGGGTCGCGGCGACCAGCGCCAGCGCGTACCAGGCGCCGGGCAGCGGCCGGCTCGCACCCGCTCCCGTGTTCACAGCCCGAACACGCGTTCGGCGTTGGTCTGCATCAGCTTCTTCTTGGTAGCGTCGGGGATATCGAGCAGGTCGTGCGCGCGCACTTCGTCGGCGACATATTCGTAGGGGTAATCCATCGCGTACATCACGCGATTCTCGCCCATCACCTCGAGCATCAGCTTGATCGCGGGTGGGAAGGGCAGGCCGCTGGTGGTCGCCAGCACATTCTCGCGCAGGCACGCGACCATGCCCTTCTTGAGCGGCTTGAGCCGCTCGTACCGCTGCGAGGCGACGCCTGCCTTGTGCATGAAATCGATGCGGTAGAGCCAATAAGGTATCGCCTCGCCGCCATGGCCGACCGCGATCTGGAGGTCGGGATAGCGATCGAAGATGCCGGTGGTGATCAGCCGGAGCAGATGCATGCCGGTCTCCACCCCAAAGCCGAAGATCGCGCCATCCAGCCCGGCCTCGATCATCCCGCCGATCATCGCGTCCGGCAGGGTCTGGGGATGGATGTAGAGCGGCTGGCCGGTATCGGCGAGCGCGCGGAAGATCGGGTCGAATTGCGGCTCATCGAGATAATGGCCGTGGGTGTGGCTGTTGACCATCACGCCCTTGAAGCCAAGCTCGTTCGCGCCGCGCCGGATCTCCGCCGCCGACCATTCGGGATCCTGCGGCGCGATCGAGGTCATGCCGACGAACCGCGTCGGATAGGCGGCACAGCGTTCGGCGAGATAATCGTTGGCGCGCGACACCATCGCCTTGGCCTCGTCGGTGTCGAGCAGCGGCTGGACCCCTGGCGAGGTGAGCGACAGGATCGCGACGTCGATGCCGGTCGCGTCCATGTCGGCGATACGGCGCTCGCCGAGATCGAGCAGCCGCTCGATGATCAGCATCGCGCGCTCCGACGGCGACCGTGCGTAGAAACCCCATAGCGAGGTCATGCCCTTATCGGCGGTGCCGTCGCCGACCATGCGCAGATAGGCGTCGATCTGCTCGCGAGTGGCGAAGGCCTCTTCGGTCGCGATGCGGAGATAGCCGCGGTCGCCGCCGGTTCGTAGCTCATGAGTCATTGGTCGCTCCGTTCACCGCGTAAAAGAAAAAGGGGCGTGTTCCGGTCAGCCCTCGTGCACCGCTTTGGTCACCAGGCACGCCTCGACGCCCTCGGGACCGTCCTCGGCGCCATGGCCCGACCATTTGACGCCGCCGAACGGCGCGTCGGCACCGCCGATCATGGTCGTGTTGATGCCGACCATCCCGCTCTCGATCTCGCGCGCGAGGCGCCGCTGCCGCGCGGAATCGCGCGTCCAGGCATAAGCCGCGAGCCCATAGGGGAGGCGGTTCGCCTCCTCGATCATCGCTTCCTCGCCCGCGAACGGGTTGATCACGGCGACCGGGCCGAACGGCTCCTCGTTCATGATCGCGGCGTCGAGCGGGATGTCCGACAGCACGCTCGGCTGGTAGAAGAAGCCGCGATTGCCGATCCGTCCGCCCCCCGACAACAAAGTCGCGCCCCTGGCGGTCGCGTCGCCGATCAGACGCTCCATCGCGTCGGGGCGGCGCGGATTGGCCATCGGGCCCATCCGGGTCGCGGGATCCAGCCCGTCGCCGACGGTGATCTGCGCCGCACGTTCGGCGAAGCCGGTACGGAACCGGTCGTATACATCCTCCTGGACGATGAAGCGGGTGGGGGAGACGCAGACCTGGCCGGCATTGCGATATTTGGCGGCGACCATCGTATCGAGCACCTGATCGACATCGACGTCGTCGAACACCAGCACCGGGCCATGGCCGCCCAGCTCCATGGTGGTGCGCTTCATATCTTCGGCGGCCAGCTTCACGAGATGCTTGCCGATTGCGGTTGAGCCGGTGAAGCTCAGCTTGCGGATGACCGGCGAGCCGAGCAGGTGCCGCGACACTTCGTCGGGGACGCCGAACACTGCCTGCGCCACCTCACCGGGCAGGCCGGCGTCGAGCAGGCACTGCAGCACGCCGAGCGCCGAGGCTGGCGTTTCCTCGGCCGCCTTCAGGATCACCGAACATCCCGCCGCGATCGGCGCACCCAGCTTGCGGCCGGGATTGCCGATCGGGAAGTTCCATGGCGCGAACGCCGCGACCGGCCCGACCGGCTCCTTGCTGACCGTCGATCTTTGCCCCGCCGGACGAACCAGCGTCCGCCCATAGAGGCGGAAAACCTCCCCAGCATAGAAGTTGAACAGGCCGACATTCATCAGCACTTCGACCTTGGCCTCGGCCAGGGTCTTGCCCTGTTCGAGCACTGCGACGCGGGCGAGCTCGTCCTGGCGCTCGAGCATCAGCCGTGCCGCGCCCTGCAGCACGGCGGCGCGTTCGTGCGGGGTTGAATTGCGCCAGCGGCGGAAACCGCGCGCCGCGGCGTCGAGCGCACGGTCGAGGTCGGCTGCGTCGGCCAGCGGCAGTTCGGCGAGCGTCTCGCCGGTGGCCGGATTGACCACGCGATGCGTCCGCCGCGCGCCGCCCGAGACGCGCTCGCCGTCGATCACCATGCAAAGGTCGGGATAGGTCATCGGCGTCCTGTATGGTTGCAGTCGAGTCTCGGGCCCGCGTCAGCGAGCCAGAAACAATCCTAGACTGCCGGCTCCGCCGTCCTTGCCTGTGCGCGGTCGATGTCGCCCTGCCAGCGCTCGGCGACGATCTCCTTGCCGGTCACCGGATGCTTCATGTGGAAGGGCACGAGCTTGTGCGTCGGCCACAGCCAGCTGTCGGCGATCAGTTCGTCGGGGCCGGTCGGATCGGCGGGGAAGGTCTGGGTCGGGAAGGGGACATATTCGGGCCGCGTATTGGCCCAGCCGGTTTCGAAGTCGGCATGCCATTGCGGCAGGTAATTCAGCACCTTGATGCGCCAGACCCCATCGACCTTCTGATAGGTATTCTCGTAGATTCCGCCTTCCCACCATTGGCGTGCACCCATCATCGGGTTGCTGGGATCTGCATAATCCTTGTGCCGGCCGGCCTGCATCATCGAGCGCGCGCGGCCATAGGCGATCTCCCCGTCCGGCTCGACGTCGATAATGTCCTGAAGCTGCGGGTGATCGAGCAGGAACCCGTCGATCGGCCCGTTATTGCCGTGCGTGAAGCGCTTCTGGAACCGCTCGACATAGAGCCGGCGAATGCCTTCCTTGCCCTTCCACACGCCGCCGAAGAACCGCACTTCGCCATCGTTGGTGAACAGGTCGACCGTCTCGTTGTAGAGGCATTTGTCGATCAGGTAGCCATAGAGGTGCTGGAGCTTGCGGATATCGAGCTCGTCCTCGCGCTGCAGCAGGCGGCGAGACAATTGCTCGACGGCATTTTCGAGCTTCGCGATGCGATCGGCCTCGGACATCAATCTCTCCTAATTGTATGCTTTGCGTACAATGTGCGCTGCCCGCGCGAGCGAGTCAACTTCCCGCCGCTTCCAGCCGTTCGACTTCCTCGCGATAAGGTTTGATGGCCCTCACCATGCACAAGGTGGCGATCGGCAGGAGGATCGACGCGGTCAGCACCAGCGTCTTCCACAGCTGGGCTTCGTCTCCGATCACATAATCCTGCACCAAGCCGACAACGAAGCTGCCCATCGCGCCGAAGAAGGTGAACATGAACAGGTAAATCGCGGTGACCTGTCCGCGCATCGCATTGGGCGCGACGCGCTGGATCGCGGCATTCTGGGGCACTGCGCCGGCGATGCCGAACATCGCGCCGACGCTCATCACGCCGAGCGAGAGATAGCCGTTGGGCATCAGCGGCGACAGGATCGAACAGATCGTCACGCCGCCGAACAGGATCGCCGCGGCGCGCACATTGGCATCCTTGTGGCGCTTGGCCAGCCATTCGACCAGCACGCCGCCCAGCACCAGCCCGGCCAGCGAGGCGATCAGGATCATACCGCCCATCACCGCGCCGATCTGGCGTTCATCCCAGCCGAAGGTGCGGATCATGAACGGTACTCGCCAGAACTGAAGCCCGAACACCTCGATCGCGCTCAATGCGAGTCCGGCGAACAGCGGATAATAAACGCGCCCGCGGGCATGGATCGCGCGGATCGCATCGAGCCCGGTGAAGGTCAGCATGCGCCGGCCGAATGAAGCCTCGCGCGGCGGCTGTGGCGCATCCGGTGCGGGCGCGAGCCGCGGTGGCTCCTTCACCGTCAGGAACAACAGGGCGACGAGCAGGCCGGGCAGGCCGACCCAGATCATGATCCATTGCCAGGCGAAGATGCGGAGGCCGCCGAACTGGGTCGGCGCCCAATGCGCGGTCATCGCGATCAGCATCCCGCCGACGATCGGGCCCAAAGTGGTGCCGCCGATAAAGCCGAACTGCAGCAGCGCGAAGGCTCGGGTCAGCTTGCGCGGCGGAAACGCGTCGGCCAGCAGCGAATAGGAGGCCGGCGCATGCGCCGATCCGCCTGCCGCGAGGAAGACGCGCGAGCCGACGAACTGGAAGAAGTTCTGCGCCAGGCCACCCAGCGCGATGATCGATCCGATCACCGCCACGCCGCCCGCCAGCACGTATTTGCGCGGATAGATGTCGGCGAGCCGCGCTAGCGGGATGCCGACGAACAAATAGCAGATGATGCTGGCCGGGCCGCCCAGAAAGCCGAGTTGGGCATCGCTCAGGCCGAAATCGGTCTTGATCCGCTGCGCCAGCATGCCGAACACGACCTGGTCGAAAAAGGTCAGGAACGTCGCCAGCACGATCACCGTCAGCGCCCAATAAGCGCGCGGCGTCGAGGGCCAGATGCGCGAAGGATGCGGTGCGACTTCCGCTTCCTGTTCACCCGCCGTCATATCCGCGGTCGTCGCGATCCCGATCGCCATGGGCATTCCTCTCGCCGTCACGTGGGCCGCTCGCGGGCCCATCGTTTCCGCTTGGCAAATTGTACGTGTTAGATACAAAAGGCGAGACAAAAATGCGTGCGGCGGCAAACAAATTCCGCCGGTCATGGGAGAGGCGAATTGCAGGATCTGGCTGGACGCACGGCGTTCGTCACCGGCGGTGCCAATGGCATCGGACTCGGGTTCGTGCGGGCATTGCTGGCCGAAGGATGCAAGGTCGCGCTGGCCGACATTCGCCAGGACGCGATCGACGCGGCACTCGCGACCCTCGACAATCAGGATGTGATCGGCGTGCAGCTCGACGTCGCGTCGCGTGACGGTTTCGCCGCGGCGGCCGATCGGGTCGAGGCCGAGCTGGGACCCGTCAGCCTGGTATTCAACAATGCCGGGGTGAACCTCTTCCAGACGATCGACGACTCGTCCTACGACGATTGGGACTGGCTGCTGGGGGTCAATCTGCACGGCGTGATCAACGGCGTGATGACCTTCGTTCCCCGGATGAAGGCGCGGGGTGGCGGGGGGCATGTCGTCAACACCGCCTCGATGGCTGCCTTTCTGTGCGGGCCGCAGCCGGGCATCTACAACACCACCAAGTTCGCGGTGCGCGGGATGAGCGAATCGCTGCGCTACAGCCTGGCCAAGCACGGCATCGGTGTCTCGGTATTGTGTCCCGGGCTGGTGAAGAGCCACATCTTCGCCAGCGACGAGATACGCCCTGACGACCTCAAGGCCGGGGCGAAAGCGGTGGATGCGACGGCGGTCGGGCGACTCGAGCAGCTTCATCAGGCCGGCATGGAGCCCGATGTGATCGCCGCGCGGGTGATCGAGGCGATCCACGCCAACCGCTTCTATATCTTCTCGCATCCCGAATTCCGCGACGAACTGCGCGAAGTGTTCGACGATGTGCTGGAGGCGTTTCGCGATTATCCGGAGGACGCCGGGTTCCAGCAGCGGCTCGCGTTCGAGAAGATGCGGCGTGACGGCTATCGCGCTGCGCGGCAGGCGGCACGCGGCGACGAATAGGGTCCGGCGCTCCACGAGCGCTGCCTTGCGCCCTCCGCTTGTGCAGACAGTATGATAGGGATACAATGCTGTTCGTCAGCCCGGCGTAGACCGGGGAAGATATTTGTTCGTCCGGTGCGACCGGTGAGCGGGAGGGGCGATGGATCGCTTGTACGACGCGCCGTGGCGCGATGCGGAGGGAGGCCCGGCAGGCGCCGGCGGCATTTCCTTGCCTGCCGAGCCGGCAGGGCAAGTCTGTTGAGCGCGGTCGAGCTATTCACCACCCGCATGGTGCCGCACGAGCGGCGGCAGGATTTCTGGCGTTCGCTGGTCGCCGAGACCTTTCCCGGCATGGTCGCCGATGTACCCGCCGGGATTCGCGCGGACCTGGCGCGCTGGTCGATCGGCAATGTGGCGGTGGCGCATGCGCGCAGCGACCGCGCCCGCGTGGAGCGCGCACGCGATGTCCGCGACGATCGCAATCTGGTTTTCCACCTTCAGCGCCGCGGCCGGCTGACGATGACGCAAGCAGGCCGCGTCGCCATCGCGGGGGGAGGGGATATCGTCATCGCGGATGAAGCCACGCCCTATACGATCGATATTTCCGACACGAATGACTGCCTGGTCGTCCATGTTCCGGCGCCGATGCTGGGCGCCGAAGCGGCCTCGCGCGACTGGCACGCGCATAAGCTAGACGGGCAAGACCCACACGTCGCGCTGTTCGGCAGGATGCTCGAGGGGTTGTGGGTCGAGCGCGCGAAGCTCGACCGGCTCGAGCAGGGAGTCGATACCGTGCTCGCGGATCTTGCCCGGATGGCATGTCTTCGTGGCACCGCGCGAGAGGCCGAGCCGTCGCGCGACCCGGTCGATTACGCTCTCTCACATCTTCACGATCCGGATCTGGGCACGGCGCGAATCGCCGAGATGACGGGTCTGGGCGCACGCGCGGTGCAAAAGGCGTTCGCGCGCCATGTCGCCGCGACGCCGACCGGCTTCATCGCCGAGCAGCGCCTGCAGCGCGCGGCGGAAGCGCTCAGACGGCGCGACGGACGGTCGGTGACGCAGATCGCGTTCGATATCGGCTTTTCCGATTCCGCCTTTTTCAGCCGGTGCTTCCGCCGCCGCTTCGGCGAGACGCCGAGCGCCTGGCGCGACCGGGCCTAGAGAATAGATCCCAAGCCAGCGACATGCGCCCTCTCGAGGGTGCCCGCGTCCCGTCCGATCAATTAACGTTGCGGCCCGTGTCCGACCAGAATTCGGCGCGCATCGCCTTCTTGTCGGGTTTGCCGACCGGTGTGCGCGGCAATTCGGCGCGGAACAGCACGGTCTTGGGAGCCTTCACGCTGCCCAATTGCGCCTTGCAATGCGCGCGGATCGCCTCTGCATCGAGCGACCGTCCAGGCAACAGCACGACCAAAGCCGTCACAGCTTCGCCCCATTTCTCATCGGGTACGCCGATGACCGCGGCGTCGATCACCTCGGGCAGTTCCATGATCGCCGCCTCGACCTCGACCGGGAAGACGTTGAACCCGCCCGAGACGATCATGTCCTTCTTGCGGTCGACGATATAATAGAAACCGTGCTCGTCGCGCCGGCCGACGTCGCCGGTATGATGCCAGCCATGCTCCCAGGCCTCAGCACTCGCCTCGGGCAGCTCGAAATAACCGCCGCCGACGATGCCGCCGCGCGCGACGATCTCGCCCGCTTCGCCGGTCGGCAGGATGTTGCCATCATCATCCATCAACTCGACCCGCACCGAAAGCGTCGCGGTGCCGCAGCTTCCCAACCGTTCGGGATGTTCGCCGCGCGCGGCCGCCGCAACGACCTCGGGTGACAGCCAGGTAGCGACGAGATGACATTCTGTCTGCCCATAGCTCTGGCACATGCAAGGGCCGAACACGCCGACCGCCTGGCGCAGCTTGTCGGGCGAAACGGGCGATCCGGCGAGCAGGAAATAGCGCATGCTCGAATAATCGAATTCGCCGACGCGCGGATGGGCGAGCATCGCGTAGAGAGCGGTCGGCGGAAGGAACATATGGGTCACGCGGTGCTTGCCGATCGCCGCCATCACGGTATCGGCCTCGAAGCCGGACAGCACCACTACCGTCGCGCCCATCGCGATGCCCGCCATGGTGAAGGGACCGGCGGCATGGGTCAGCGGCGCGGTGGCGAGGAATACCGGCGCCTCGGCGGGCATCAGATATGCGATCGTCTCCAGCATCGTGCCCCAGCTACGGTTGAGCACGCGCACGCCCTTGGCCGGCCCGGTGGTTCCGCCGGTGGCGATGATGGCGGCCAGATCCTCGCCATTGCCGGTCGGATCGCCGCCATCGGGCACCGGTGGCGAACTCTCCGGCAGCATGTAATCGGCGAGGGAGGCATTGCCGCTTTCCTCGGCATCGAGGCAGATCAGGCGCCGGATCGTGGGCACTTGCCGCGCGACGGCGTGAGCGTCGGCGGCATAGCTGGAATGATAGAATAGCCAGCTGGCGCGGACATAGTTGAGATATTGGATATTGGCGTCGAGCGCGTTGCGCGTGTTGACCGGAATCCAGGCGGCATCCGCGCGCCACAGCCCGAGCATCGCGATCAGCACCGAGCCGTGATTGGGCGACATGACCGCGACCGCTTCCTGGCGCTCCAGGCCATCCGCGATCAGCGCGCCGGCCAGTCGCTGCGACAGCGTCGCCATCTCGGCATAAGTGTAGCGCTCGTCGCCGGCGATGAGCAGGATACGGTCGGGGTGCAGCCGCGCCTGCTTGTCGAAATAATCGATGTTGCGCATCGCCGCTCTCTCCCTGCGCTATACCTTATCGTTATCGAACGCTTCCGCAGTCCGGGCTCGGCCCGTTCCTGCCGGCATGCAGTCGGATTCGTCTGTGTGTCTTACATACAATTTTCCGAACGGGAATGCCTGTCTTCATCCGGCGCCCAACCGATCTCGTTTTTCGTCCGACATCGTCTCTGCCGCTGGTTCGATTTGCGTCGTTCTGGCGACCGAGGGGCAGGGCGCCAGATAGTCCTCGCCCAGTTCCTGCGCGCGAAGCCGCGCCAGCAGCGCCCTGGCGGCGTCGGGCGATATTTCCTCGCCGGCCGGGCAGCGATCGGTTCGAATCGTATATTCGACCCACTGATTGGACGCGCGGTCGAACGCCAGGTCGCAGCTTTCGACGCCATGGATTTGCAGCGTCAGCTGGCGTGCAAGATCCGCCAGGACACGCTGTGCGTCGGGATTGATCCCGAACCGGAAGGAAAAGCGCCGCAGCCGGTATTGCCGGCACGCTGGCTCGCCATGGCTACCGGAAGCCGCGATGTCATTGCCCATCGTGCCGCTCCTGGCGCGTCAGCGATATCCGGACCGAGGCGGTGCCGTCGGGCAGGGCCTCGGGCTTCGCGACGATGATCTCGGCGCGTTCCACCGGCCCGAGTTCGAGGCAGCGTTCGCCGAGCAGGAGAGCGTAGGTCTCGATCAACTCGATATGGTCCGACCCGAGATCCTCCGCTTCGGCGGCGATCCGGCGATAATCGACCGACTGGCCGAGCGAACCGACCGCCCCCTTGTCCGAGAGTTGGAGGTCAACGGAAACGAGCAAGGGTTGCCGCCGCCCGCGTTCGTCCGGATTGATCCCGATGCGCGCGGAAATCCGCAAGCCGTCGACGCGGACATGAGTGGCGAGCGCATAAAGGTCGCGGATCGACCGCGACATCGCGGCGTCGCGCGGCGCGCTATCGAAAAACGACGGTGCGGTTGCCATTGAGCAACACCCGGTCCTGGAGGTGATAGGCGACCGCCGCCGCCAGCACGCGCCGTTCGATGTCGCGCCCCTTGCGGACAAGGTCGTCGGGCGTATCGGCATGGCTGATCGGCTCGACATCCTGGGCGATGATCGGTCCCTCGTCGAGATCGGCGGTGACGTAATGCGCGGTGGCGCCGATCATCTTGACGCCGCGCTCATGAGCCTGGTGATAGGGCTTGGCGCCCTTGAACCCGGGCAGGAAGCTGTGATGGATGTTGATGCAGCGGCCCGACAGGAACCGGCTGAGGTCGTCGGACAGAATCTGCATGTAGCGGGCGAGCACGATGAGCTCGGCGCCCGTTTCGTCGACGATCCGCTTGAGCGCCGCTTCCTGCTCGGGCTTGTTCTCCTTCGTCACCGGCAGATGGTGGAACGGGATGTCGCCGATCATCGTGGTATGGAGCGCGGTCTTGGGATGATTGGAGACGATCGCTACGACATCCATCGGCAATTCGCCGATGCGCCGGCGATAGAGCAAGTCGCCCAGGCAATGGTCGAATTTCGACACCATCAGCAGCACGCGTTTGAGCTCGGCGGCATCGTGGATCGCCCAATCCGCGTCGATCGCCGTCCCCACGGGAGCGAAAGCGGCCCGCACATCGTCAATGCCGCCGCCGCCCGTCACGACGAACACGACGCGCATGAAGAAGCGGCCGGTGGCGGGATCGTCGAATTGCTGCGCGTCGGTGATGTTCGCGCCATGATCGGCGAGCACGGTTGCGACCTTGGCGACGAGGCCCGGCCGATCGGCGCAGGACAACCGCAGGACGAAGGTTGGATTCACGTCAGACTCCGCAAGAACGACGCCCGGTCAACGCGACCCGGCTCGATAATTGTTGATCCACTCGACCGTTCGGGCGAGCCCGCCAAAGGGGTAGAAATGCAGCCGCACCGCGCCGTGCGCCGGCGTTAGCCCGCGCTCGAAATCGGCGACCAGCCGGTCGGGTCCAGCCGAACCGAGCAGGCGGCCGAGCGAGATGCCATATTTGGCCATCACCGTTGCCGACGCGCCGACTCCGCAGTGGGCAGCATAGCGCAGCAAGGTCTTGATCCCGGCCGGCCCCGGCACGCCGATCCGGACCGGGCAGTCGATTCCCCGCGCGCGAAGCTCCGCCAGCCAGGCGAGGATCGGCGCTGCGTCGAAGGCGAATTGCGTGACGATCAGCGTTGCCATGCCGCGTTCGGTGATCGCCGCATGCTTGGTTGCCAGCGCTTCCCAGCGCGCGGCTTCATCCATCGCCGGGTGTCCCTCGGGATGACCGGCGATGCCGATCGCCTGGATGCCGTGCTGTTCGAACAGGCCGGTGTCGATCAGCGACATCGTATCCGCGAACGGTCCGGCAGGAACCGGCGGGTCACCGGCGACCAGGAAGACGCGGCGCACGCCGGCCTCGGCGGTCGTCCGCGCCACCATCTGCGCCAATTCCTCGCGCGACGCGATCCGACGTGCCGACAGGTGCGGCATCGGCTCGAAGCCGAGCGCGCGCAGGCCGATCGCCGCTTCGATCCGGGCGTCCATCGTTTCGTTGGGCAGGAACGTTATCGCGACCGGCGTTTCGGGCGCGATGGCATTGGCCACCTCGTACAAAGCGGGGCGGTCCTTGGCCGTCATTTCGAGCGAATAGCCGTCGGTCATGCCGTTGGCCGGCCGCGTCCAGGCGGGGTGCAGGACAGGAATTCCCATAGGCCCTCTCGCTCTTCCGCGGTTTCGACTGCCGCGTGTCGATACCCTCTATCGCGACTTTGATATTTCGTATAGATGAAAACTTCATGTCCGTGAAGTTATATGAGCCTGCCGCCGAACCTCTCCCGCTCTTGATGCTGCCGGGACTGATCTGTGATTCGCGCATCTTCGCGGCGCAAGCGGGGGCCTTCGCCCAGGCGTGGCCGGCGCCCGATTATGGCGATGCCGACACGCTGGAGGATATGGCGCGGCGCGTGCTCGACGTCGCTCCGGCGCGCTTCGCGCTGCTCGGTCATTCGATGGGCGCGCGCGTGGCGTTGGAAATCGTGCGATCCGCGGGCGATCGAGTCGATCGGCTGGCATTGCTCAGCACCGGCGTCCACCTGCCGGGGGAAGGAGAGGCGGCCAAGCGCTACGCGCTGCGCGATCTTGGGCGGAAGCGCGGCATGGTGGCGCTGGTCGATGCCTGGCTGCCGCCGATGATCGCGCCGTCGCGGCCGCGGGACGATCTATACGAAGAGCTTCACGCAATGTGCGTCGACGCCGGCCTGGCGCGTTTCGAGGCGCAGATCGCCGCGTTGCTGTCGCGGCCCGAGGTCGAGAGCCTGTTGCCGGCTATCGGCTGTCCGACACTGGTCGCGGTCGGCAGCGAGGATCGCTGGAGCCCGCCCGCCCAGCACGAGGCGATTGCCGCGCTCATCCTTGACGCGCGCTTGGCGGTAATCGACGGGGCGGGGCACATGCTGCCCGCCGAACGGCCCGACGCACTCAATGCGGCGATCGCGGACTGGCTCGAACAGCCCGCCACATCATCAATATCATATTGTCCTGAAGGAGCGTGAGATGACCGAACAGACCCTGCAACAGCTGCTGGATGCCAGTGGCGATATCGTCGAATTGCTGCGCAACCAGCAAAGCGGGCCCAACGTCTATCCGGGCGTGCCGGCCGAATATTCGAATTGGCGCAGCGAACAGCAAGCCTGGGCGCAGACCTGCGTGCTGTTCAACCAATCGTTCCATATGGTCGACCTGGCGGTCGAGGGCCCCGACGCGTTCGCGATGCTCAACCATCTCGGCGTCAACAGCTTCAAGGGATTCGTGCCCGATCGCGCCAAGCAGTTCGTGCCGGTGACGCCGGACGGCTATGTCATCGGCGATGTCATCCTGTTCTATCTCGACGAAAACAAGTTCAACCTGGTCGGCCGCGCGCCGACGATCGAATGGATCGAGTATCACGCGGCGACCGGCAACTGGAACGTCACGGTGTCGCGCGACGAGCGTACCGCGGTCCGCCCCGACCCGGAAAATCGCCGTTCCTATCGGTTCCAGCTTCAGGGGCCGAACGCCATGAAAACGCTGGAAAAGGCGATGGGCGCGACGCCGCCCGACCTCAAATTCTTTCACATGACGCGGCTCGCGATCGCCGGAAAGGAAGTGCGCGCGCTACGCCACGGCATGGCGGGGCAGCCGGGCTACGAGCTGTTCGGGCCCTGGGCCGATTACGACGTCGTGCGCAACGCGTTGATCGACGCCGGCAAGGAGTTCGGTTTAGCGCTGGTCGGTGGCCGCACCTATTCGTCGAACACGATCGAATCGGGCTGGATTCCGTCGCCCTTGCCCGCAACCTATACGGGTGAGGGGACGCGCGGTTTCCGCGAATGGCTGTCGGCCAATAGCTATGAAGGCAAGGCGTCGATCGGCGGCAGCTTCGTGCCCGAGTCGATCGAGGGCTATTATCTGACGCCATGGGATCTCGGCTATGGTCCGTTCGTCAAATTCGACCATGATTTCATCGGCCGCGACGCACTGGAACGGATGGCGGGTCTGCCGCATCGCAAGAAGGTTACCCTGGCGCTCGACAATGAGGATCTGATGCGCGTGATCAGCTCGCAATTCACGCGAGGAGATCGTGCTAAATATATGGAATTCCCGTCCGCCGTCTATTCGATGCACCCCTATGACCAGGTGCTCAAGGACGGAAAGCAGGTCGGTATTTCGACCTGGATCAGCTATAGCGCCAATGAAGGGCGGATGCTGACGCTGGCGATGGTCGAAGCCGATCACGCCGTGCCCGGCACCGAGGTCACCCTGTTATGGGGCGAGCCCGATGGCGGCACGCGCAAGCCGACGGTCGAGCGCCATGTCCAGACCGAGATCAAGGCGACCGTGGCGCCGGTTCCCTATTCCGAGGTCGCGCGCGACAGCTATGCCGAGAGCTGGCGCACCCACCAACTGACCTGACAAGGTCCGTCCGGCATTTCCGGCGATGTTTCCGCATCGCCGGGAATGCGGTCAGGCGGCTTCGAGCAAGGCCACCGTTCGCTTGAGCAATTCCGCGGCATGGCGTTCCACCTCGGCATCGAACCGGACCGAGGGAATCGCGACGCTGAACGCCCCGAGCAATTCGCCGTCGATTGATACGGCGCAACCGATGCCCTGGATGCCTGGTGTATGTTCCTCGCGCGTCCGGGCAATGCCCGTCCGGCGAATGGCAGCGATCTCGGCGCGCAGGGCATCGGCATCAGTGATCGTGGCGGGCGAGAATTCCCGTCGCTCCGACTCGCTGAGATAGGTTTCGAATTCGGCTTGAGGCAAAGCGGCCAGGATGGCCTTGCCCGCAGCGAAACCGTGGAGCGGAGTCCGCGTGCCCATCTGGACGGCATAGCGCAACGCATGCTCGCTGGTTTCGGTCACCAGCGCCTCCACTTCCCAGCCGACGCGGACGAAGAAGGACGCGGTTTCGTTGAGCTGGACGCGCAACGAGCGGACCAGCGGCGCGACACGTTCGGCCAGCGAAAAGCCGTGCGCGCGCGCCTGCAGCCGGGCGAGGCCGGGGCCTGCCGTGTAGCGGCGGCCGGCACGCGCCAGATAGCCGCGATCGATCAGCGTGTTGAGCAGATAGGACAGGCTGCTGACCGGGATGACCAGGGCCGCCGCAATCTCCTGGGCGACGACGGGGCGGTCGCGCGCCACGACATATTCGATGATGTCGAGGGTGCGTGTCGCCGATTTGACGGGGGATGATGCAGCGTCGGCCATGACCGTCTATTGCCCGATCGCGGCGCCCGCCGCCACTCCCGCGCGTCAGAGCCGGGCGGCGGCGATATCGGCGCCTTCGCGCAGGTTGCGCAGCTTGGCCCAGGTGACGATCGGATCGATCTTGCCATAGCCGGCGAAGGTACCGAATCCGCAATCGGTGCTCGCCACCACGCGATCCTTGCCGACGATTCCGGCGAAGCGTTCGATTCGTTGCGCGATCAGTTCGGGATGTTCGAGATAGTTTGAACAGGTGTCGATCAGGCCGGGCGCGAGCAGCTTGTCGTCGGGGATGGCGGCATCGCGCCAGACCGCCCATTCATGCTCGTGACGCGGATTGGCCGCTTCGAACAGGATGGTCGCCGGCCGGGCCTTCAGCACGATGTCGATGATCCGCTCGAGCGGAATATCGTGGTCGTGCGGTCCTTCGTAATTGCCCCAGCAAATGTGCATCCGCATCCGGTCGGGCGCGATATTAGCGGTCGCGGCGTTGAGCGCGTCGACATTGGCCGCGATCGCCTCGAGGAAGGACGGCTCGTCCATTTCCTGATAGCCGGTGTGGCGCGACATGGCGAGGTCGGGACAATCGAGCTGCAACTCGAACCCGGCCGCGACGATCGCTTCATATTCGGGCTGCATCGCCGCGACGAGGTCTGCGAGATAAGCCTCGTGACTCGGGTAATGAGCGTTCTTCTGGAACGCCGTGATCAAGCCAGGCGAGGCGGCGTTCATGAACGCGCGCGTGCCTTTGCCGTGCCGGTCGAGCGCGGTCCGGAAGCGCCGGATGTCGTCGTGCAGCGGCTGGAGGGTAACCAGCCGAACCGGCCCGATGCACGAGGCGCGGGTGAATTCCTGCGCCCCCATGATGTGCGCCAGCTTGGCGCGGAGATCAGGCAGCGGTGCGAGATCGAGCGCCGGCTTGCGGTCGGTATGGCCGCCAAAGCCCGACAAGCGCTCGATCATGTAGGTCGAATAGCCGACCTTGCCGAGCTCGCCGTCGCTGACGATTGTGACGCCGGCCGCGACCTGCGCCGCCACCGCCGCGTCGACCGCCGCCTGGACGACGGTATCGAACGCTTCCGCATCATAAGGCTCGCCATGGTCGCGGGCGAGCAGCAGGGGCGTCAGTTCGGGCCCGCGCGGCAAGCTACCGACATGGGTCGTCGCGATCGGCATGGGCGGTCCTCTTCCTCGGATTACCGAACGACCATGCCGCCATTTCGCGTTTGTGTATAGATCATATATGCGAAGCGACGTCGGCGGACCCGGACCGTCGCCCTGCTTCAGGCATCCTCAAGCGCTACGACGTTGATGATGTGCGGCTGAGTATATTCGTGCAGCCCCGCTTCGCCCAGCTCGCCGCCAAGCCCCGACTGTTTCGATCCGCGGAAGGGGATGTTGGGGTCGATCGCCAGATACTGGTTGACCCAGACGGTGCCCGAATCGATCCGCTTCGCGACGTCCGTCGCGCGCACCAGATCCTTGCCCCATACGGTGCCGCCCAGGCCGTATTCGGAATCGTTGGCACGCGCGATCACATCGTCGATATCGTCATATTTGAGCACCGGCAGCACTGGACCGAATTGCTCTTCGCGGACCAGCGGCGCATCGTCGTCGAGGTCGCGCACGATCGTCGGCGGGATGAAGTAGCCGGGGCGGTCGAGCGCTTCGCCGCCGGCCAGCACGGTGCCGCGCTGCCTGGCGTCGTCGAGGAGTGCCTTCACTTTCTCGAACTGCATCTTGTTCTGGATCGGGCCGACCTGGGTGCCCTGCTTGGCGCCGTCATCGACCACCGCTTCGCGCGCCAGGCGGGCGAGCTCGTCGCAGAATTCGTCGTACATCGGTTCGGGCACATAAGCGCGCTTGATCGCGACGCAGATCTGGCCGGCATTGGCCATCGCGCCGCCATAGACCTTTTGCGCGACCTGGCGCGGGTCGACGTCGTCGAGAACGATCGCCGCGTCGTTGCCGCCGAGCTCGAGCGTGACACGCTTCACGCCCTGCGCCGCCGCGGCCATCACCTTCTTCCCGGTCGCGGTCGATCCGGTGAAGGCGACCTTGTCGACGTCGGGATGCGTGGTCAGCACTTCGCCCAGGTCATTCTGGTCGCACACCGTGTTGAACACGCCCGCGGGCAGGATGTCCCGGCAGATCTCACCGAACAGCAAGGTAGTGAGCGGCGTGGTTGGCGCGGGTTTGGCGACCATCGTGTTGCCGGTGACGAGTGCCGGGCCGAGCTTGTTCATCAAGAGGATGACGGGGAAATTCCACGGGGTGATCGCCGCGACCACGCCGAGCGGGGTGCGGTGCTCGATCACCGTGTTGCCGCCCTCTTCGCGCAGCGTCTTGGGTTCGACCCGCATGGCGGCGAACGCACGCAGGGTGAAGATGCTACCCATCATCTCGAACATCGCTTGGTCGAGCGGCTTGCCCTGTTCGCTGGTCAGCAGGCTGGCGAATTCGCCCGCTCGCGCCTCGAGCGCGTCCGCGAGCTTGTCGACCAACGCCGCGCGCTGCTCGATGGGAGTCGCCGACCAGGCCGGAAAGGCGCGCTTGGCTGCGGCGACGGCGCGATCGATCAGCGCGCGATCCGCCTTGGGGCAATGCGCGAAGCTCGACCCCGTTGCCGGATTGATGACGTCGAACGTCGTCACGCCCCCGACGAGTTCGCCATCGATCAGCATCCTGAAATCGCGTTCCATCATCACTCTCCTCGTTGGGCTGCCGGCATTGCGCTGGCAATCGGCGTCGCAATCGGGAAAAGATGCGAAACCGTTTCGGCCTTTGTGCGCCGGGCATACAATTTTGACAAGATGGTAATCGGCCGATGAAACAAGGAAGCGATCTCGACGGACTGCTGGGGTACCGGATCGAACTCGCTCATCTGATCGCGATAGAGGATGCGCGGCTGATGCTTGCGCCATATGGCCTGACGCCGGCGAAACTGACCGCGTTGCTGCTCATCCGCGCCAACCCAGGATGCGACCAGACCGCGCTCGGCAAGGCGCTGAGCGTGAATCGGTCGAGCGCGATGAAGCTGGTCAATGTGCTGGTCGATCGCGGCCTGATCGAGCGGCGGCCTGGACGCGATCTGCGCACCAATGCCTTGCACCTGCTGCCCGGCGGCGAGGAGCGGGTGGCGGAGATGCTCGATCGATTGCGCGAGTCGGACCGTCGCCTGGCCGCGGACCTGACCGCCGCCGAGCGAGCGACGCTGATGGCCTTGCTGAAGAAACTCCGGAAACCCCGCACGGCACGACGCGACGACGACTGAACGACAGCACCCAGCTTGCCAAATTGTTTGCTTGAGATACAATCTGGCAAACGCTCGCTCCAAACGGGCGAGATCGGAGAGGGCGGGGATGTGTCGAGACGTGGAATGGCATGACGGCAACGCCGCCCGTCTTGCCGTGTGCGAATCGCGCCGATGACGATCGGAGGATCGCCGGATAGCGGTCGTGGCTGGCTGGGTGCGGCGGGCCGGCTGGAGGCGATATTGAATAATCTGGAAATCCTGGCCGGCCGTGAGGATCGCATGCGCGAGATCGTCGCTGCGCGCCGCGACCTGACGGCGGAGATCGGTGCGACCGGGACACTCTTCGACAGCGAATCGTGCCCGCCCGAGCTGAGATCGGATGCGCGTCGGCGGCTGTCGAGCGTCCGGCATGTCGTGTCGTTGCACCAGGCGACGTGGCCGGTGGTTCGGGCGCGCGAAAGTCCGGAAGCCTATCGCCGGTCGGCGCAGGATGCGACGCTGGCGCTTCGCGACTTCATCGCCTGGGTTCGGGCGCAAGATTTCGAGGTTGAGGACGGGTTTTGATGGCGACGATGGCTAAGAACGAGATCACGGGGAACGGCGCGGACGCGGCCGTGCGATTCGACCGATTGCTGCGGCCGCGTTCCGTCGCGATCGTGGGCGCGTCGGACAAACCCGGCGCGCTCGGCGCTTCGGTGCTGGGCAATCTCGAGCGGCAGGGATTCGAGGGCGAGATCCATCTGGTCAATCCGAAGCGCGCGGAGATTGGCGGCCGGCGCTGTGTCGCAACGGTCGACGATCTGCCCGAAGGGATCGATGTCGCGGTGCTCGCGATTCCCCGCGCGGGCGTGCTCGACGTGATCCGCGGTCTGGCGGCGCGCCGGGTCGGCGCGGCGATCGTCTTTTCGGCAGGCTTTGCCGAGGATGGGCCGCAAGGCCTTGCCGACCAGCAGGAAATTGCTCGGATCGCGGCGGAAGCGGACATGATCGTCGAGGGCCCCAATTGCCTCGGTCTGGTCAATTTCGTCGATCGCATCGCGCTCACCTTCATCGAACTGCCCGAACCGCGCGTCGATGGCGATCGTCGGGTCGGCATCGTGTCGCAGTCGGGCGCGATGGCGGCGGTGCTGGCGACGACGATGATCGCGCGCGATGTGCCGCTCAGCTGCTACATCTCGACCGGCAACGAAGCGGCGAGCGGGGTCGAGGATTATCTCGACCATCTCGTCGGCGATCCCGCGACGTCGGTGGTCGGCATGATCGTCGAACATTTCCGCAAGCCCGCGCGCTTCCTGGCGGCGGCACGGGCCGCGCGCGCCGCTGGCAAGCAGGTGGTGCTGCTCCATCCCGGACGCAGCGCGGCAGGCGCGGCGAGCGCGGCGACGCATACCGGCGCGATGGCCGGCGATTATGACGTGATGCGCGTCCATGTCGAACGTGCCGGCGTGATCCTGGTCGATACGCTGGAGGAATTGGGCGACGTCGTCGAAATGCTCGCGCGCTATGCCTCGCCGGTCGCCAAGGGCCTCGGCGTCATCGCTGAATCAGGGGCGTTCAAGGCGATCATGCTCGATCAGGCCGAGGCGCTCGGGCTCGCCCTGCCGCCGCTCGGCGATGCCGACAGCCCGGCATTGCGGACGGCGCTGCCCGACTTCGTGCCGGTCAGCAACCCGCTCGATGTGACCGCGCAAGGGCTGGTCGATCCCGGCATCTATGGGCGGACGATCGCCGCGCTGGCGGCCGACGACCGCATCGGGGCGATCCTGGTGACGTTGATCCAGACCGATACCGGCACGTCGCACATCAAGTTTAGCGCCGTGCTCGACGCGTTGCGCGCCAGCCCGCCGGACAAGCCGGTGATCGTCGCCGGCGTGGACGAGGGCGGCATCGTCCTGGCCGAGGACATCGCCGCACTGCGGGCGGAAAGCGTGATGTACTTGCCGACCGCCGAACGCGCCTTGCGCGCGCTGGCAAGAATGCGGCCGGCCGGTGGCGGCATTGCCGCCATTGCGGCGGGCGATGCGGTACCGCTGGCGGGACTGCCACCAGCCGGTGCGACGGTGCCCGAATATCGCGCCAAGGATTTGCTCGGCGCACGCGGCATCGCTTTCCCATCGGGCGTCCTCGCCGGATCGGCCGAAGAGGCGGTCGCCGCCGCCGATCGGCTCGGCTATCCGGTCGTCCTCAAGGCTCAGGCCGCGGCGCTGCCGCACAAGAGCGATGCCGGGGGCGTGGTGGTCGGCATGGCCGACGCACAAGCGGTTCGCGACGGATGGGTGAAGCTGCAGGCCGCGGTTGCCGCGGCGCGGCCAGATCTCGACCTGGATGGCGTGCTGGTCGAGCCGATGGCGGCGCGCGGCGTCGAGCTGATCGTCGGCGCGCGCAACGACCCGCATTGGGGAGCGACGATCCTGGTCGGGTTCGGCGGGGTCAGTGCCGAACTGCTGCACGACGTCAGGTTGCTCCCCGCCGGGCTCGATCGCGCCGCTATCGTCGCCGAATTGCGGCGCCTGCGTCTCGCCCCGCTGCTCGACGGATTTCGCGGCGAACCGGCGATGGACGTCGATGCCGTGGCGGCACTTGTCGAAGCGCTTGGCAGGGTGGTGGCCGCGACTCCGGTGATCCGTGAAATCGACCTCAATCCGGTCATGGTCTATCCGCGCGGCCACGGCGCGATCGCGCTCGATGCCCTGATCCAGACCTGAAGTTCACTCGCCGGCCACGGCGCACAATGCCGGTGACCCTGGGCTCCCGCCGATGCGGGAGCGCCAAGATCGCGTGAATCTAGGCGCCCCGGGGTCAGCCTCAGGAAGCGGTCGTCTTTGCCTGGTCGTAGGATCCCAGCCCGGGCTTGTAGCTCTTCTCGTCGATGAACTGGCGGATGCCTTCCTTGCGGCCTTCGGTCTTGTCGTGAAAATTGGCCGCTTCCTGCATGCGGACCAGATAATCCTCGGCCTCGTCATAGGTCATCGAGCCGACACGGCGTACCGCGTCCTTGGCGAATTTGAGCGCGACCGGATTCTTCTTGAGCAGCATCTCGGCGACCTCGCGGACACGGGTTTCCAGCCGGTCGAGCGGCACGCTTTCATTGACCAGCTTCCACTCCGCCGCCTTGCGCCCGTCGATCAACTCGCCGGTCAGCGTCATCCACATCGCGTCGCGCATCGACAACAGGTCGACCACAACCTTGGTCACCCCGCCGCCGGGCAGAATGCCCCAGTTGATCTCACTAAGGCCGAATTGCGCTTCGTCGGCGCAGATCGCGAGATCGCACGAGAAAAGCGGGCCGAAGCCGCCGCCGAAGCACCAGCCGTTGACCATCGCGATGGTCGGCTTCTGGAACCAGCGCAGCCGACGGAACCAGCCATAGCTCTCACGCTGCGACTGGCGAACGCCGCGCAGGCCCTGCGCCTCGGTCTCGCGGAAATATTCCTTGAGGTCCATGCCCGCCGACCAGGCGGTTCCTTCACCGCCCAGGACCAGCACGCCGACATCGTCGCGATATTCGAGCTCGTCGAGCACGTCCATCATCCGCCGATTGAGCGCCGGGTTCATGCAATTGCGCTTCTCCGGTCGCGCGAAATAGACCCAGGCGATCCGGTCCTCGACCCGATACGACACCACATCGCGCGCATTGTCTTCGCTCATTCTTCGTCATCCCAGTCTGCGCGGGGCAGATGCCGGGCCAACATGCCCCGACTCTCCCTCGCTGTTATTGTATGCTAGGCGCACAATAACAGCGATGACGCAGGAAGCAAGCGAGGGCGTTGCGGAGATCTCGGCGGAAATCCCGCCGCTTGGGTGCCGGCTGGCCGATGCTGGCCGGCACCCGTAAATGCCTCAAGCGGCGACGGCATCCTCCGGGAGCGCGCCGATTACCGACTTTACCTCGAGGAATTCCTCGAGCCCGAACTTGCCGAATTCGCGGCCGTTGCCCGATTGCTTGTAGCCGCCGAACGGCATGTCGAAGGCGAGCCCGCCGGCATTGACGAACACCGCGCCGGCGCGAATCTTGCCTACCATCGTCTTCGCGCGCGCCGGATCGCCCGCGATATAGGCGCCCAGGCCGTAGGGCGTATCGTTGGCGATGCGGATCGCGTCGGCGTCGTCGGCATAGGGCATGATGACAAGGACGGGGCCGAAAATCTCCTCGCGCGCGATCGTCATGTCGGGGGTGACGTTGGCGAAGACGGTGGGCTTCACATAGAAGCCGGTGTCGAACCCTTCGGGCCGGCCGGTGCCGCCGGTCACCAATGTCGCGCCTTCGTCGATGCCCTGCTGGATCAGGCCCTGGATGCGTTCCCACTGGCGCCGGTTGACGACGGGGCCGATATGGTCGCCTTCGCTGAGCGGGTCGCCGACGCGCTTGGCGGCGAACATCGCGCCGACCTTCGCGGCCGCTTCGTCGTGCTGCGATTTGTGCACCAGCATGCGGGTGGGCGCCACGCAGCTCTGCCCGGAATTGAGCAGCACGCCGCCGACGCCGCCCGGCAGCGCCTGATCGAGCGGGGTGCCTTCGAGGATGATATTGGGCGACTTGCCGCCCAGTTCCTGCGCGACGCGCTTGACCGTGTCGGCGGCGTTCTTGGCGACCATGATCCCGGCGCGGGTCGATCCGGTGAAGCTGACCATGTCGATATCGGGATGCTTCGCCAGCGCGGTGCCGACGCCTTCGCCATCCCCCTGGACTAGGTTGAACACGCCAGCGGGCACGCCGGCCGCATCCATCACCTCGGCGAAGATCGCCGCCGAACTCGGCGCCTCCTCCGACGGCTTGAGGATCATCGTGCAGCCGGCGGCGAGCGCCGGGCCGACCTTGGCGACGATCTGGTTCATCGGCCAGTTCCACGGCGTGATCAGCGCAACGACGCCGATGGGCTCGCGCACCACGGTGTTGTCGCCGATCTTCTCGGCAAAGTGATAGTCCTGCAGCGCCTTCAGCGCGTTGCCGAGATGACCAAGGCCCGACCCGGCCTGCGCGGTCTGCGCGATCGAGATCGGACAGCCCATCTCGGTCGCGATCGCCTCGGCGATGTCAGGGACGCGCTTCTGATATTCGGCGATGATCCGCTGGAGCAGGGCGATGCGTTCCTCTTTCGAGGTCTGCGAGAAGCTCTCGAACGCGCGCCGCGCGGCCCTCACCGCATCATCGACATCGGCGGCGGTGCCGAGGACGATCTCGCTCGCCGCCTGCTCGGTCGCGGGGTTGATGACCGTGTGTTTGCGCCCGTCTTTGCTGTCGACCCAGCGGCCGTCGATATAGTTCTGCGGATAGCTCTTCATGGCAGGAATCCTCTTGTCGAAAGTCAGGCGGGGACGAGCCCCAGTTCGGCGTCGGTCGCGGCAGTGCCCCATTTGTCGCGCGGCGGCATTGGCCGCGTGTCCCAGGCGGGGTCGAGCGTGAAGCTGGAGACGCTGCGCCCGTCGGGGATACGTCCATTCCCGCCGCCCTGCGCATAATCGTAATAGAGCGTCATCAGCTCGCGATGGCTGTGGTGTCGCTGGACGACCGGGTGCGCCAGGCACGCTTCGCGCCAACGCAGCACGCGGGTGAGCTGCTGCGGTATCTCATACGCTTCGTAATAGTCGAGGAACCACAGCCGCTTGAACATCGGCGCGAACGCGACTTCGGCCCAGCCGAAGGCGTCGAACAGGAAATCGCGGTCGGGTGCGTAATGGCGCAGGAAATCATCCAGCCGCGCATATTGTGCGTCGACCTCGGCCGCATGCTCGTCGCGTTTGGCGCGGTCGCGATTGAGGATCATGCGATAGCCCACGCCGGTGAATTGGCCGTCGGTCGCGCACAGCATCGCCTCGACTGCATGCTCGTACGGGTCGCGGCGCGCGACGGGCCGTTCGGGAAAGCGATCCTCGAAATAGCGCATGATGACCATGCTCTCTTTCAGCGTCTCGCCATTTTCGAGCTCGAGCGCCGGCAGGGCGGTCGTACCGCGCGTCTTCTTCAGCAGCCAGTCGGGACGCGGCTTGGAAATGTCGATCTCGTGATCGGCCATGATGCCGTCGAGGCCCTTGAGGTCGAGCAGCAGTTCCACGCGCTCGGAAAAGGGGCAGCCCGGAATATGGTACATCCTGAGCGCGCCGCCCGGGGGTTCGTCGTTCCAGCTCATGACGGTCTCGATCTCCTCAGGCGGCGGGCGCCGGCGCGCGGGCCGGCATTTCGCTTTGGGATCGCGCGAACATCTCGCGCACTGCCGGGCGCTGGTTGATCCGCTCGATCCACGCGAGCAGATGGGGTGACGCCTCGCGATTCACAATTTCCGCGAAGCCGTGCTGCATGCCGTTGGCGATCGCGAAGTTGCAGATGTCGGCCAGCGTGTAGTCGTCGCCGGCCAGCCATTCGCTTTCCGCCAGGCGCTTTTCCAACTTGTCGACCGACACGCGCACCTTGCGCATTTCTTCGTCGAGCAGTTCCTTGGGAAAACCCTTGCGCGCGTTGCGCCATTTGACCTGCTGCTCGGGGACGGGGATGCGCTTCACCTGTTCCTCGAACTCGGCGTCGGACAGCGCGCGCGCCATCGGGCCGATCATCCGCTCCCAGCCGATCGTCGACACGCACCAACAGAAATATTCGTCGACCCATTTGGTCCACACGCGCATCTCGGCGATCTTGATCGGGTCGGTCGGTCGCAGCCGCGGCGCATCGGGGAAAGCGTCTTCGAGATATTCGCAGATCACCGTCGATTCGGTGATGATGTGGCCGTCATGATCGAGCGCCGGCACCTGGCCGCGCGGGTTGATCTTCTTGAACCACTCTTCATGGTGCTCGAACTTGCGGGGGTCGACGAAACGCGGGGTGAAGGGCAGGCCTTTTTCGTACAAGGCGAGCAGCGGCTTGAGCGAGTTGGCGGCCGGGCCGAAACTGTACAGGGTCAACACGGGTCGCCTCCTCCTCCAGGGCCGTGCGTTTTCGCACGTTGAAACCAGCGGTGGCGATGGTTGCGGCACTCCGCAAGAAGACCGTCTCTTCTATCAGTCGCACTACTACCCAGACTGTGTCGCGACGGGCGGTCAGGGTGTCATCCTCAGTGATAGCGTAAGCGGTCACCTTGTGGGCGGGGCGCCGCTCTGCTTGGCTTGCCGGCCAGGAGAGACAAAGGGGCGAACATGCTCGAATTGCTGACGTCGGAAACGCCCAACGGCTGGAAGGCCGCGATCATGCTCGAGGAACTCGGAGTGCCCTATAAGGTCACGCCGATTTCGCTCAGCAATCTCGAACAGAAACAGGATTGGTATATCGCGCTCAATCCCAACGGTCGGATCCCGACCTTGGTCGACCATGACGAGGGCGATTTCGCGGTGTTCGAATCCGGCGCGATCCTGATCTATCTCGCCGAGAAGTTCGGTCGCTTCCTGCCGACCGACGTGAAGGGACGCAGCCGCGTCATCCAATGGGTGATGTGGCAGATGTCCGGGCTGGGCCCGATGATGGGCCAGGCGACGGTGTTCAATCGCTATTTCGAGGATCGGCTGCCGAAGGTGATCGACCGCTACGTGCGCGAAAGCCGGCGGCTGTTCGGGGTGATGGACGCACGGCTGGCCGACAACGACTATCTGGCGGGCGACTATTCGATCGCCGACATCGCCTGTTTCCCCTGGGTCAGGGGCCATGACTGGGCGCAAGTGCCGATCGACGGTCTTCCCCATCTGCAGCGCTGGTTCGACACGATCGCGGCGCGGCCGGCCGTGCAGCGCGGCCTGCTGGTACCCGAACCGCCCAAGCCCGCCGAAATGGAGGAAAAGACCGTCCGCCAGGGCAAGAATATCCTCTCATAGCCAGGGAAAGGCGGGATCCGGCCATGACCACGCTCCTCAATCGCAGCACGGCGGCACCGGCGATCGAAACCACGATCGACTATCTCGTCCCGACGTCGCGGATCAATCGACGGTTCTGGGCGCCGGGGCGCGAATTCAACACTGGCGTCTACCAATCCTACCCGGTGACGATCCGCAACGCGCGGCTGGCGCCGGATCCGTTCACGCTCGATCAGCACGGCTTCTGCCTCGCGCGTCATGCCAGCCGGGTGACGGATTTCCGCGATCCCGCAGCGGTCGTCGACTATCCCGGCGAAGTGGCGGAAGTCGCCCGCGCGCTCACCGGCTGCGACCTCGTCGTGCCGATGGTCGGGCAATTGCGCTCGCCGGTCATTTCGGGCGCGGGCATCCAGCCGCCCGCGGCGGAAGCGCATGTCGATTTCAATACGGCCACTGCGCACCGGATCGCCGGGCGACTGTTCGAGAAAGCGGCCCCCGGCGCCAGCTTCAGCCGTTTCATCGCCTTCAGTCTGTGGCGCACCTTTTCGCCGCCGCCGCAGGACTGGCCGCTCGCCTTGTGCGAAGCGGGCAGCGTTGGAGACGAGGATGCGGTCGCCAACGTCAAGGTCGATGTCGACGAAATCCCCGAAGGCGACGCGCTCTATGCGCCGATCGAGGGGGAGGAAGACATGGCGGCCGCCACCATCTTCCACCACAACCCGGCGCATCGCTGGTGGTATTTCCCCGACATGACCGCCGAAGAGGTGATCTTCATCAAGTTCCATGACAGCGATCACGATTGGGCATGGCGCGCGCCCCACACCGCGTTTCACGATACCACCCGCCCCGACGCGGTGACGCGCGAAAGCTACGAGTTCCGCGCAATCGCCTATTTCACCTGATCAACGTTTGGCGGCGAGTTTCTCGAGGCGAGCGGCGCTCTCGGGATCGTTCGGTGCGAACAGGATGAGTCGCTGTCCCGGCGCTTCCTCGATTGCGTAGGACGTGTGCCGGAAGATGATCTGGCCCACGCCCGGCATGTCGGTGACATTGGTATGTTCGAAATGCGCGAGGATTTCGGACTCCTGCCAGCATTCGCGGAACAGGTCCGACCGCTCGTACATTTCCTCGATGATGGCGTCGAATACCTCGGGTCGCGCGGTACGGCTGTAATCCCATTTGAACCGCGCGGTCAGCCGCTGACCCATTTCGCGGAAGTGATCGGGATCGCTGCGATAGCGGTCGTCGAGCAAGAGGATCTTGAACAGGTTGCGCTTCTCGCGCGGCAGCGTGCCGTAATCGCGAAAGGCCCGCGCGACGAGCTGGTTCCAGCCGATTACCGTCCAGTCCTCGACGATCACCAGCGCCGGGATCGACAGGCTGTCGAGCAGATGCTGAGTCCCCGGATGCACTTGCTCGTCCGCCATCACGGTCAGCGGGGGAGGACGGTGTTGCGCTAGCGCGAACAGGAATTCGCGCTCGTTCTTGTCGAGCCGCAACGTCGCACTGAGCCGCTCGATCATCGGCGCCGACAGCTGGACCTCGCGGCCCTGCTCGAACCAGGTGTACCAGGTGACGCTCATCCCCGCGAGCGTCGCCACTTCCTCGCGTCGCAACCCCGTCGTCCGCCGGCGCGTGCCGCACGGCAGCCCGACATCGGACGGCGATAGCCGCGCGCGCGCCGCCTTGAGGAATCGGGATAGTTCTTCGCGATGGGCCATGGTTTATCCAGTTAGCTCCAATAATGGCATAGCCAGCGGTCTTCTAGTTCTATCCAGCTTCTGCAAGCTAAACCGCAACCATGTGGCGGCGCGGCCGGGAGGATCGGGAAATGGCGGGAAATACCGGCATGCCGATCATCCCGGACCGACGGCGGGCACGATAAAAGGAGAGTGAGATGTCGGAAGCAATGGCCGCGCCGCGGCCTGCCCCCATGGCCGATGTGGCCGGTCGTACGGCGTTTATCACCGGGGGTGCCAACGGCATCGGGCTCGGCATCGCGCGCGCCCTGGTTCGGGCGGGCGCCAATGTGGTGATCGCCGATATTCGCGCGGAGTCGCTGGCGGAGGCACGGGCGTCGCTCGGTGATGACGCGCGGGTCGAAACCGTCGTGCTGGACGTCACCGACCGCGCCGGTTTCGCGCGAGCGGCCGATGCGGCAGAGGCTCGGTTCGGCAAGATCCATATGCTGATCGGCAATGCCGGGATCGGCATCATGGGGCCGATCGTCGATGCCCGCTACGACGATTGGGACTGGGCGATGGGAGTCAATTTTGGCGGTGTCGTCAACGGTCTCGTCACTATCCTGCCGCGAATCCGCGCGCATGGCGAAGGCGGGCAGATCGTCACCACCTCGTCGCAATCGGCGCTGATCCCGATACCCTTTTCGGCGACCTATACCGCTGCCAAGGCAGCCGTGCTGGGGCTTTCGGAAGCGATCCGCGGCGAGCTGGCGTCGGAGAATATCGGGGTTTCGGCCTTCCTGCCCGGACCGGTCCAGAGCAACATTGCCTTGTCGGGCGAATTGCGTCCCGACCGGTTCAAGAGCGACAGCGGGTATCAGACCCGTGAAGCGGAGCTGGAAAAGCGGCCGGTGTCGCCGTTGTGGATGGAGGCCGACGAGGTCGGCGAGCGCGTCCTCGCGGGCATCCGCAACAACGACCTCTATATTCTCACGCATCCCGAATTCGCCGCCGGCATGCGCAAGCGGTTCGACGCGATCCTCGCGTCCTTTCCCGACGAGCCGATCAACCACGAACGCGCGGCGGCGATCGGCTTCCTGCTCGGCAATCCCGTTTTCGATGAAGAACTCGCCCGTCACAGCAAGAAAGAGGACATGGCACGATGACCAGGGTCGCGGGGCGCACAGCCTTCATCACCGGCGGCGGATCGGGAGTCGCGCTCGGCCAGGCCAAGATATTCGCGCAGGCCGGGTGCAAGGTCGCCATCGCCGATATCCGCCAGGATCATCTCGACGAGGCGATGGCCTGGTTCGACCAGACCGATTTCCAGGTGATGCCGGTCAAGCTCGATATCACTGACCGCGCCGCTTATGCGGCCGCGGCCGATGCGGTGGAGGCCAGGCTCGGACCGGTCGAATTGCTGTTCAATACCGCCGGCGTGTCGATCTTCGGGCCGCTGGAAAAGGCGACGTACGAGGATTGGGACTGGCAATTGTCGGTCAATCTCAACGGCGTGATCAACGGCATCCAGACCTTCGTGCCGCGCATGATCGCGCGCGGCAATGGCGGCCATATCGTCAACACGGCGTCGATGTCGGCGTTCGTCGCGCTCAAGGGCACGGGAATTTACTGCACCACCAAGATGGCGATCCGCGGCCTGTCCGAATGCCTCGCGCTCGACCTTGCCGAGCACGGCATCGGCGTCTCGATGCTGTGCCCCGGCGCGGTCAACACCAACATCCATGAAGCGGTGTTGACGCGGCCCGAGCATTTGCGGAACACCGGCTATTACGGCGCGGATCCGGCGATGTTCGCGCATCTGAAGAAAGTGATCGAGGTCGGGATGGAGCCGGAGACGCTGGCGCGCTACGTCCTCGATGGTGTCGAACAGGATCAACTCTACATCCTGCCATATCCCGAATTCCGCGGTACGCTGGAGGATATCCATATGCGGGTGATGATGGCGCTGGCGCGGCCCGAGGACGATCCCGACTATGAAAAGCGCGTCGCGCATGGTGTGCCGGGCGGCGAGCGCCGGCGCGCCGACGCGTGAAGCCGGTCGGCGGAGGACCCGACCCGATGGAAGGTATGAGCGGTAATGACCCAAGGCATTGAAGCGGATAGTGTCGACGGGATGTCCGCCGCGGACCGGCGTGCGATCGAGTGGGACTGCGCGCGACTGATCAACCTCTATGCCCAGCTCAACGACGCCGCGCGTTGGGAAGAGGTCGCCGCGCTCTATGCGCGGGACGGGCTCATGACCCGGCCGACCGCACCCGACGCGCCGATCGTTGGGCGCGACGCGATCCTCGCGGCGTTCCAGGCGCGGCCGCCGCGCGTGACATGCCATATCTGCACCAACATCGTCGTCACGGTCGAGAACGCGCAGCGTGCGCGCGGCAGTAGCGCGATGCTGCTGTTCACCGCGGCAGACGCGCCGCCGCTGGTGGGCGGGTTTCAGGACATATTCGTCCTGACGGAAGAGGGGTGGCGCTTTGCCGAACGTCGCGGCTCGCTCGCCTTCTGACGATCGGCCGCGGTCGTGCAAGCAACGGCCTGGTTCGCTGCCGATCAGGACGAATGCTGGCCCAGTTCGAGCAGCAATTCGCATAATTGCTCCGGCTGGTCGGTCATCACGTCGTGGCTCGCTTCGGCACGGTGCACTTCCCAGGCCGGATCGTCTTTCACCATGTCGTAGAAGCGGGTGAACGGCGTCGGCGACCAGTTGGCCGCGAAGACATAAGCGCGCCGCGCGATCTTTGCTTCCTCCCCGGTGAAGCGCACCGGCTCGAGCCATGTCAGCAGCGGGTGCCGTCCCAGGCGAGGCTCTGGCGGCAGGAACGGCAAGGGCGCGACGAGGCCCGGCATATCGCGTTGCCCGTCAATATGGAATTGGTGGTCCTGTTCGCCGGTCATGTCCCATAGCGACTGGCCGTCACCCGGCAGGAAAGCGTCGATATAGGCGATGGCGTCGATCCGACCGCCCAGATGGGTCGCCACCCCGGTGATCACCATGCCGCCATAACTGTGCCCGACCAGCACGAAGCGATCGAACCCGGCAGCCTCGACCTGATCGATCACGTCGGCGACGTGGCGCGACAGGGTGATCGCCGGCGAAAGCTCCGCTACGCGGTCGCCGAGCCCGGTCAGCGCCGCGACCAGCACGCGATGCCCGCGCGCTTTCAGGTCGTCGGCCAGCCCGGCGAGCGTCCAGCCGCCGGCCCAGGCGCCATGTACCAACACATAGTCCGTCATCGCGGGTCCCTATGAGAACTGTCGACGACGGGGATCACGCTGACTGCGTGGTGCGCCAGCCCTCGTGATAGGTTTCGCGCGCCACGCGCGAATAGGGAATTGGGCTGACGATGGCGCGGACCTCGATCTGCTTGTGCGGCTCGACGGTGGTCTTGCGCGTGCCGCCATTCTCCTCGCCCCATACGACGCGGACTTCGCTGCCGACCGGCACCGACGGATCGATCGTGGCGAGGCTCAGCGCCTGCTTCTCGTTGTAGCTATAGCCGGTGAACATCGACAGACCGATCGTCCGACCGTCGGCATCGACCACGCGATCGTAATTGGACGAGGCGTAATTGGCGAGCGGCACGTCGAAGAACTTGTACTGCTCGCCATCGGGGTCGAACAGCGATGCCATGATCTTGGCCATGTCCTCGGGATGCCAGGCAAGCGTCACTTTCTGGCGTTGCGCGGCGGGATCGAGGCCTTCCAGTGCCTCGCGGCCGTGGAAATCATGGTCGAACTTGACGAAGGGGCCGTAGCCCAGCTCCCACGGATTGAGATAATAATCCTCGATCTTGTCGGACACGAAGCTGCCGCCGATCGAACCAGTCGCCTCATAGCTGTCGGCACCCAGCCACTCGCGATAATCCCTGAGCTTGTCGCCGGTATAGATGGCGGGCAGCGGGGAGGGAATCCAGCCTGACTCGAGCGTGTTCGACGGATAGGCGCGGCTGCCGCACGGCACGATGCCGAATTCCTTGCCCGCGTCGAGGATCGCGGCCCTGATCTCTTCCTGCTCGGCATAGGGACCCCAGATTTCCAGGCCCGGTGCGCCGGACATGCCGTGGCGGAGCGTGCGCACCTCGCGGCCGGCGATGGTCATGGTGCTCATGTTGAAGAATTTGAGCTTTTCGAGCGGGCCGCCATTGAGCTTTTCGATGATCGCCCAGGCACTCGGCCCCTGGATCTGGAACCGCCAGACCGAGCGGGTGACCGGCTTTCCCATCGGCCGCATCGGCGAGCGGTCGTCGAGCTCGACATCGACCTCATAGTCGCCGGTCGCGGCGTGATAGCGTAGCCAGTTCGATGCCGGCGCGCGACCGACGTAGCAGAATTCCTCCGGCGCCAGCCAGAAGATGATGCCGTCGCCGATGACATGGCCGTAAGGTGTGGTCGGCACATATTGCTTGGCCTTGCCGACTTCCCAACCCTTGGGCGAGTTGATCATCGTGTCGGTGAGCAGCTTCAGCGCGTCCCTGCCGCGCAGATACAGGTTCACCATATGGTGCGACTGGTCGAACAGCACCGCCGAATGCTGCCAGGCCCATTGTTCCGATCGCCAATTGTGGAATTCGGGGGCGACGACCGGATAGACATAGGCGCCGAGCTGCGAATTGCGCAGCATCTCGACGATATTGCCCGCCCGCTGCAGCGCGGTTTCCAGATTGTCGGCCATCGATCCACTCCCGTTTTCCCGCTCGGCCGCCACGGCCGTCGCGCTGTTGCAATGCCTTGCTCGCCTCTCGCGGGCAGCAAAAGCTCGATGGCGATCATAAGAAATTCTGTATGTAAGGCAAACGATTTTCTCGTGCCGTCAGATCAGGGATAACGTGCACGGGAGGTGCGTGTTGCGTACTTGTGAAGCACCCGGTTTGGGAGGATGCTGGCCGGCACGTTCGGGAGAGGACGATGACCGTCGAAGCGCTCGACCACTTCAATATCGTGACCCGCGATCTCGACCGCGTCGAGGCCTTCTATTGCGGGCTATTGGATCTTGAGACGCGTCCGGCACCGCCGCCGCTGACCCATGAAACGGCGCGCTGGCTCTACGATGCGGGCGGACGCGCCGTGTTGCACCTCAACGGCGAGGACGCGCCGCGGGTTTTCGACCGCGACATGGCCCCGGGGACGACCGGTGCGCTGCACCACATCGCGCTTCGCTGTGCCGGTTATGACGCGACACTCGCGCGGATCGCCGCGTTGGCGCTCGACCATCGTGCAAATACCGTTCCTGCAGCCGGCCTGCGACAGCTGTTCGTCCACGATCCCGACGGCGTACTGCTAGAGCTCAACTTCTTCAGCGACTGATCGCGCCGCCGATCGCTGGATCGATCGCCGCGTTTCTGCGCGCGCGCGGGCGGCGGTCAGGGTGTTTTCCATCAGGCAGGCGATCGTCATCGGCCCGACTCCGCCGGGCACGGGCGTTATCGCACCTGCTACGTGCAGCGCCTCCTCGAACGCGACGTCGCCGACGATGCGGTGGCCGCCCTCGGGCTTGGCGACGCGGGTCGTTCCCACGTCGAGCACGATCGCGCGGGGCTTGATCCAGTCGCCGCGCACCAGCCCCGGCTTGCCCACCGCGCTGACCAATATGTCCGCGCCGCGGCAGATGAACTGGGTATCGCGCGTATGGATGTGGGTCTGGGTGACGGTGGCACGCGCGTCGAGCAGCAACGCCGCCATCGGCTTGCCGACGATGTTCGAGCTGCCGATCACGACGGCGTGGCTGCCGGTGAGGTCGGGCACCAGCGAACGGATGATCTTCATGCAGCCGAGCGGCGTGCACGGGATCAGACCGCCCGACCCCTGGCTCAGCCGGCCGGCATTGAGCGCATGGAGGCCATCGACGTCCTTTGTCGGATCGACCGCGGCCATCACGCGCAAGGTGTTGATGCCATCGGGCAGCGGCAATTGGACGAGGATGCCGTCGATCTCGTCGCGCGCGTTCAGCGCGGCGATCTCGGCGAGCACGCGATCCTCGCTCGTGTCGGCCGGGAGCAGGATGACCTCGGCGTTGAAGCCGATTTCCCTCGCGCGCTTCACCTTGCCGTTGACATAGACGTGGCTGGCCGGATCGTCGCCGGCCAGGATGACGGCGAGCCCCGGCGCGCGATCGAGCGAGGCTATGCCTGCGCTGACCTCCTCCACTACCTTGCGGGCGAGCGCGCGTCCGTCGATGATCTCCGCCAGCATTAGCGGGCGTGTCCCGACCAGGTGCGCAAACCGGGTTCGGTATGATCCGGCATCGCCAGCGCCTGTTGCATCGCGGGACGTGCCGTCACGCGATCGCGCCATTCGACCAGCCGCGGCGCGCGTTTGGCGATCTCCATCTCCGGGAACATTCGTTCGACCATCATCCCGCAATGCGAATAGAAATTGATGTCGGCAAGCGTGAAACTCTCACCGGCGAGCCAGGGAGTATCAGCGAGCTGCCGTTCGACCTTGTCCACCGCATATTCGATCTTCGCGGTCGCATCGGCAAGCTGCTGGTCGGAAAAACCCGAGCGCGCCGCCATCCATTTGCGGCGCTGGTCGGGCAGGGGGATGCGCGCCATCAACTGCTCGAAGTCTCCCGTTGCGAGCTTGCGCGTGATTACGGCCACCAGGCGACGCCAGCCATGCATCGAGACGTGATTCATCACATGCTCGTCGACGAACTTGTTCCAATAACGCATCCGCGCATTGCCCGCGGGCGTGTTCGGCCGCAGCGGCGGCGCGTCCGGAAAGGCATCCTCGAGATATTCATTGATGACCGTGGAATGCGTCACGATCGTCCCGTTATGGTCGAGCACGGGGACCTGGCCCTCGGGATTGATCGCCAGGAACCAGGGCTCGTGCTGCTCGAACTTGTGCAGGTTGACGTAGATGCTCTCGAACGAGAGCCCCTTTTCGAACAGCGGCGCCATCGACTTCAACGAATTGGCCAGCGGTTCGGCATGATAGAGTTTCAGCGCCATCGATCTGCCTTCAAGGGGTGAGCGGGTTGAGGGTGCCGGCGATCGTCGCGCGGTCGGGGCTGGTGGCGTCGGGCGAAACGATCCGGACGACGGCGTCGATCATCCCAGGCCGAGCACGCGCACCGCATTGTCCTTCATGATCAGCGGCAGCACGTCGTCGCGGAACCCTGCTTCCTTGGCCGCGTCGATCCACTTCTCCGGACGGATAAGCGGCCAGTCCGAGCCGAACATCATCTTATGCTTGAGCTGGGTGTTGGCGTACTGGATCACCTGTTTGGGGAAATATTTGGGGGACCAGCCGCTCAGGTCGATGAAGACATTGTCCTTGTGCAGCGCCATCGACAGGCTCTCGTCGGTCCAGGGCCAGCTCGGATGCGCAAGGATGATCTTCATGTCGGGGAAATCGACCGCGACGTCGTCGACCAGCATCGGCTGGCCGTATTTCAGGCGAACGCCCCCGCCGCCGCGCATTCCAGTGCCCATGCCCGAATGGCCGGTGTGGAAGATCGCCGGCAAGCCATATTCGGCGATCACTTCATAGATCGGATAGGCGACGCGGTCGGCCGGGTGGCAGTCCTGCATGATGCCGTGGAACTTGAAGCCCTTGACCCCGTAATTCTCAACCAGGTCGCGCGCCTCGCGCGCGCCATATTTGCCCTTGCGCGGATCGATCGAGGCAAAGGGAATGACGATGTCGGCGTGCTGCCCGGCCAGTTCGGCGATTTCGTAATTGCTGATCCGCTTGGCGCCGATGCCGCTCTCGCAATCGACCGTGAATAGGCAGAAGGCGATGTTCTGCGCGCGGTAATAGTCGATCGTCTCGGGGATGGTCGGGCGCTTGCGGTCGGCCTTGAAATAGGCCGACGCCGCGTCGAAGAATTTGGCCATCACCGGATCCTCGGGGTCGTGACACGACACCTCGGCGTGGACGTGGACGTCGATAGCGACGACCTTGCTGGGATCGATGGGCATGAACTCTCCTCAGACGCGCGACGGCCTGTCTCTAACGACCGACTCCGTGCGGCGGCGCATAACGCATAATGTATGCCACGGATACAGTATGCGTTGCCTTTTCACTGTTTTCCGGCCGCCTTTTCCAGCGCCTTGTCCTGGTTGGCTCGCTTGATGACATAGGCGCGGATGGTCTCGATCTCCTCGGGCGTCATCACCGCTTTGAAGCTGACCATGCCGTTGTCCTTCAGCGCGCCGTCATAGATGATCTGGCGCCAGGTCGCCGCGTCGTTGAGCACGCCGCTATGGCGTAGGTCGGGGACGAGGCTGCCGGCGATCGCGGCGTCACCATGGCAGGTGCCGCAATAGCGGCCGAACCGCTCGCCGCCCGCGGCGATCACGGCATCAGGCGCGGTGGAAGCGGGAGGATCGAGCGGCGTCTTGTTGAGCGGCGGTGCCGCCGGCAAGGTCGCCGATCCGTTGAGTTTGAACACCAGCAGGCGGCTGATGTTGCGGCTCGGCCCGCTCTTGTCCGACAGCACGCCGGGAGCCAGCGCCCAGATGCCGCCCCAGCCGGCGAGCACGGCGACATATTGCTCGCCGCCGATGGAATAGGTGATCGGCGCGGCGATCACGCCGGTCTGGGTCGGGAAGGACCATAATTTGCGACCGTCCGCGGCGCTGTAAGCGGCGAACTCGCCCGTCGCATTGCCCTGGAAGACCAGGCCGCCGCCCGACGCGAGCAGGCCGCCATTCCAGGGCCCCTTATAGGATATGCGCCAGCGTTCTTTCTGCGCGACCGGATCCCAGGCGATCAGCGCGCCCGTGGTAGCCTGCGCCGCCGCCGCCCGGATCTGGGGATTGGCGGGCATCGCCGCAGCGCCCATGTCGACGCCGACGTTGAAGCCCAGCTTTGCGGCCTTCCAATCCTTGGCCGGGAAATAGGGGAAAGCGGCCAAATTGGCCGGGATGAAGACCAGGCCGGTCTTGGGATCGAACGCCATCGGCTGCCAGCTGTGCGCGCCACCGGCACCGGGCGAGCCGATGAAAGGTTTGCCGGTCTTGTAATAGCGCGCCTCGGGCGTTTCGATCGGGCGACCGGTCTTCATGTCGATACCGGTTGCCCAATTGACCGGCACGAAATTCTTGGCGGAGATGAGCTGGCCGTTGGTGCGGTCGAGCACGTAGAAGAAGCCGTTCTTCGGCGCCTGCATCAGCACCTTGCGCTTCTGACCGTTGATGGTGAGGTCGGCGAGGATGATGTGCTGTGTCGCGGTGAAGTCCCAGCTGTCGCCCGGCGTGGTCTGGTAATGCCAGACATACTCGCCGGTCTTGGGCCGGATCGCGACGATCGACGACAGATAGAGATTGTCGCCTTTGCCCTCCGACCGATAGGCCTGGTTCCAGGGCGAGCCGTTGCCGACGCCGATATAGAGCAGGTCCAGCGCCGGATCGTAAGCCATCGAGTCCCAGACAGTGCCGCCGCCGCCTTGCTTCCACCATTCGCCGAACCAGGTCGAGGCGGCCTTGTTGAGGTAATCGGGTTGCTGCTCGGTGCCGGGCTGGGCGGGGACCGTATAAAACCGCCAGCGTTGCGCGCCGGTCTGCGCGTCATACGCGGTGACATAACCCCGCGCGCCGAACTCGGCGCCGCCATTGCCGATAATCACCAGACCGTCGATCACGCGCGGCGCGCCGGTGATGGTGTAGGATTTGCTCTGGTCGACCGTGACCACCGACCAGACCGGCTTGCCGGTGGCGCGGTCGAGCGCGACCAGCCGGCCGTCGAGCGTGCCGACGAAGACCTTGTCGCCCCATGCCGCCACGCCACGATTGACCGCGTCGCAACAGGTCTTGACCAACGTCTCGCGCGGCACCGCGGGGTCATAAGACCAGAGCAGCTTGCCGGTTTGCCCGTCATAGGCCTTGACCATGCTCCAGGCGGTCGAGACGTACAGGGTGCCATCGACGAACAGCGGCGTCGCCTCCTGGCCGCGCGCGGTGTCGAGGTCGGCGGACCAGGCAAGTCCCAGCTTGCCGACGTCGCCGGTATTGATCGCGTCGAGCGGGCTGAACCGTTGCTCATCATAGGTGCGGCCGGTCGAGAGCCATTGGTCGGGAGCCGCCGCGGTAATACGCGCCGCATCGACGCCGCCTTTGGTCACCGCGCCATCGCTGCCGGCGTCGCGGCTGCACCCGGCAGCGGTCAACGCCATGCTGGCGGCGAACAGGGCTATTAGATTGGTACGCTGCAGTGCCGAAGCCATTCGGTGCCTTCCTCCAGAGATGACGATCGACGCGCGATCAACCCCAGCGATTGATCTCGGGGCCGGGAGCCCAGATGTGTTCGGGCGCGGCGCTCGTCGCCATTGCCAGCGCGCGCGCCACGGCGGGCCGGGCCATGACCCGCGCCAGCCACGCGGCGGTGCGCGGGCGGTCGGCAAAGGCCTCGGGAACGAGCTCGGTCATCCCCGCGAGCCAGGCATAGCTTTCCAGGTCGGCGATCGAGAATGCGTCGATCAGCCAGTCGCGGCCGTCGCTCAATTCGCGCTCGATCCGTTCGACCGCCTGAACGATCTTGTCGTGACTGTCGGCGCGCCTGGCATCATCGATCTTCCCCGCCACGGCATCGCTCCAGCGTTCGGCGAGATCGACGCTCGCCACGCCTTGCGGCACGCGAGCGGGGGGATTGGCTGCGACCCCCAGATAGGCTGCGGCGGGGGCGACGCGCTCGACGATGTAGCGACACCAGGTCATCATCCGCCAGCGGTCATAGGGCTCGCTCGGACACAACGCCGGCCCAGGTCCCACATCGTCGAGATAGCAAGCGAGGAACACGCTGTCCGCCATCGGGATGCCGTCGACCACCAGGACGGGACCTTCGCCCTCGATCGAATGATCCACTTCCATCGCGTGCGGCACACGCGCGCCATGCCGTTCGCCCGCGGCGAGATCGATGCGCTCGAGCGTGGCGTCCGCGCCTTTCTCGAACAGCGCCGCCAGCACGGTCAGCGACGGGCCGTTGGGTTCGCCGTGATAAAGGGTAATCGTCATGCCGGTTCCCCCTCCAGGATCGTGACGCGCCTGGCCATGTCGGTGCGGCCGAGTGCCCAGCACGATTTGGTCGCCGGCCGCGCATAGATTGCCCGCAACCAGCGCATGATATTGGGCGTGAGTTCGTCATTGGACAAATGCGGCTGCGACAAAGGCAGCGCGTACGCCAGGTTGAAGCCGTTGATATCGGCAAGGCTGTAGCTGTCCGAGGCGAGCCATTCGCGCTGCCCGAGCGCTTGTTCCAGCAGGCCGATGCCGACCGCGACGCGGCGTTGCGATTCAGTCATCTCTTCCGCCGAAAACGCCCCGCTGATCGCCTTGCGCCAGGCGATCCGGCGTTCGGGCAGGGGGATACGCTCGATCGCCGCGTCGAGCTCGGCCGGATCGCGGCTGCGCACCGAAGGGCCGACGAACACGCTCCAGCCGATCATCGAGAAGCTCGGCGCGAGCCATTGGTCCATGAACTTCATCCACCAACGCACGCGCCAAGTGTCGACGGGGGAGTCGGGCATGAGCCGCGGACCGGGGAAGGCTTCGTCGACATATTCCATGATCGCGGTCGATTCGGTCAGTACGAGGTCGCCATGGGTCATGGCAGGAATCGTACCGAGCGGATTGATCGCGAGATAATCGGGCTTGTGCTGGTCGAAGTTCAGCAAGTCGAGATAATGGCTGTCGAACGCCACGCCCTTTTCGAACAGGGTTAGCATGGGCTTGCCCGAATTGGCGTTGGGTTCCCAATGATAGAGAGTGACGCTCGGTGTTTCCGCCATGTCGCTTCGTTCCTCGCGATACGCGGCAGGGACGGTCGAACCACCCCCGCCGCGCTCGCCTCGTGATTGCCTCAGAACTTCTTCTTGATCGTCACCGCGAATTCCTGCGGCGACCCCGGCCGACCCTTGCGGAAGCCGGCGCCGGCGCCGCGCAGATCGAAGATCGTCAGCAGATAATATTTGTCGAAGAGGTTCTGCGCCTCGAGCGAGACGCTGAGGTCTCCCTTCTCATTGGCCCAGGTCAGCCGTGCGTTGACCAGGGTATAAGAGGGAATGAAGTTCAGGATCCGCGTCGTGCCGATGACGGTCGGCCCGGTGAATTGCTTGTCCTGATAGGTCATGTCGACGCGCGGCGTGATGCTGCCTGCGCTGCCCATCTCGATCTTGTACTGGGCGCCCGCGCTGAACTTCCATGGCGGCACCGTCGGCGGATCGCTGGACAGGACACCGCCCGGGTTGGTCGGATAGGCCGCCGCCGGATTCAGGCTGCTCGCGTCATATTTGAACGACAGATAGCTGAGCGACGCGTCGATCGCCAAACCCTGGACGGGGAACAGCGACAACTCGGCCTCGAACCCCTTGATCTTGCCTGCCCCGGCATTGAGCCGCGCGGCGCAGGGCGCGGTCGGACAGGTAAGCACCGGGATCTGGATATTGGTGTAGTCGTTGATGAAGCCGGCGACGTTGAAGCGGACCTTGCGGTCGAACAGGTCGCTCTTGAAGCCGACTTCATAGGCGCGCAGCTCTTCCGGCTGGAAGGAGATCACCTGGCCTGCGTTGAACGGCCGCGGATTGCTGCCGCCTCCCTTGAAGCCGGTGGAGAAGGACGCATAGACCATCAGCTCGGGCGAGAAGCGGTAATCGGCCGCGATCCGATAATCCCAGCGCTTGGCGCTATATTTGGCAGTCAGTCCCGACAGCGCGGTGACGATTTCGCTCGTGTTGCCGTTGCCGTTATAGTCCCGCGTGTCCGGCCCGGAATAGCCAACGCCGTAAACCGCGCCGACCGGATCGAGGAAGGCGTTGACCGTGCCGTTGTAATTCAGGCGGTAATAGGTCTGGTCCTTGGACTCGTCGGTATAACGGACGCCGCCGCTGAGCGTGAAGCCGCGGAACGCTTCCCAAGACAGATGCGCGAAGAACGCCTTGGCCTCGGCCTCGGTCGGGTCGGGCTGGAGGAATTGCAGCGGGATCACGACGTAGCGCAGATCCTGCTGTGAATCGTAGACCGACTTCTGCTTGAAGTAGTAACCGCCGACGGTCAGATCGATGCCCTTGGCCAGCTTGGCGCTCAGCCGCAATTCCTCGCTCAAGCTCCAGTTCTTCAACCGGTTGCGGCCAAAGCCGATATTCGCCGGCGAAAGGTCGTCGTCCGAATCGAAGCGCGTGTCGAACTTGCGATAGCCGGTGATCGAGGTGAGCGAGATGGCGTCGCTCAACCGGTAGTTGATCTGGCCCGAAACGCCCCAGCCGTCGTACAGGCTGCGGTCGTTACCTTGCGTCGCCGCCATGGGGACGCCGGGCGCCACTGGCCCGGCCCAGGTGGCCGCCGGCTGCCCAACCGTGATGTAGTTGCAGAAGCGCCCGCAGATGAAGCGGCTATCATACGGCACGCCCGGCGCCGCGTTGACGTTGCCGTTGTTGACCGTCTGGACCGCCAGCAGCACTTCGCCCGCGATCGTATGCTCGTCATGCGTATAGTCGCCGATCACCGTCACATCGAGCTTGCTGCTCGGTTCCCAGCGCAGGATACCGCGCACCGCCTGATAGCCGACGCCGCCGAGCTTATCGATCTTGCAATGGCCGGCCGCTTGCGTCGCCGGTACCCCGCTGGTCGGGAAAGCGCAGCCATAGTCGATCCGGTCGACAAAGCCTTCCTGTTGCTTGAACACACCGGAAACGCGTCCGAACAAGGTGTCGGTCAGTTTGAAATCGGCCCCGGCGCGCAGGCCGATCCGGTTGCGCGAGCCATAGGTTGCCTCGACATAGCCGCTGGTCTCGCCATTCGGCATCTTCGAGTAAAGCTTGATCGCCCCACCTTCGGAATTGCGGCCGGACAGCGTGCCTTGCGGGCCGCGCAGGATCTCGACCCGGTCGACGTCGAGCAGGTCGAATACCGCGCCGGTCAGCTGCGGATAATAGACGTCGTCGATATAGATCCCGACGCCCGGCTCATAGGCAGGGTTGAAGTCGTTCTGGCCGACGCCGCGGATCGAGGCGGAAATCGAGGGGCCGAACGAGGCGCCTTGCGGTTTGAGCGACACGTTGGGCGCCGCATCGGCCATCTGGGCGAGGTTGGTCTGGTTTTTCGCCTCGAGCTGGGCGGCATTCACCGCGGTGATCGCGAGCGGCGTGTCCTGCAGGCGTTCCTTGCGGAACTGCGCGGTGACGATGATGTCGGGCGAGCCCGAGGCGTCATTCTGGGCCTGCGCCTCGGGCGCGGGCGGTGCCGCTGTTTGCGGTGCGGGCGCCGTGCTCGGCGACGACGCGTTCGCGTCCTGGGCATGGGCTGGTGCGGCGCACAATAATGCTGCCGCGGAAACGCCGGTCAACAATGCCAATGAGGCGTGCGAACGAATAGGGTTCTGCATCGTATGTCCTCTCCTGAAACGGTGTCGCCCCACTCCCCCTCCCGGAAAGCGTGTCGCCCGTGCGCACCTTCATGGGTACGTATTGTCAGTAAGACATACGATTGATTGCTTGACAAGGAGTAGTAGAACTACCCCTATAAGCGCCACTCTTTTGCCTCCGGGCGGATGATGTAGGTCACTGAGTTACGCGGGCTAAGCGGTTAATGCTGCGCAAAAAATGTCGCGGCATCGGTGAGTGGCGATGCGGGCTTTTTCAGAGGACAGGCTCATGCAGGTCGGAATCAATTATGTCGCCCGCGGACTGGGACGGATGCGGTATTTCGCCAATGATTCGAGCCGCGACACTGTCGTGCTCGATCCGCGCCCGATGGAGATTCGCGCAGCGCGCGATATCGGGACGACACTCGATGGCGAGGGCTTCATTCTGGTGCCGCATCGCAGCGCCGTAAGCGACTTTGCCGACGCAGCCGAAGTGCAGCATGTCCACCCGGAGGAGATAGTCGATCTGGTACGACGCGTGTCGGGGGCGGATGAGGTGGTCGTGACCGGAACCGGCGTGCTGCGCTTCGCCGAGCGTTCGACACTATCGGGTGCGCTCGACAATTCGAAGCCTGCACGGTTCGCCCATGTCGACGTGTCGGACGCCACCGCCGGGCAGTTCGCCGAGCGGTCGCAGCCCGCCGATGCGCCCGCGCCGCGGCGTGTCGCGCACTATAATATTTGGCGCGCCATCTCGCCGGCGCCGCAGGATGTGCCGCTCGCTTTGTGTGACGCGCGCAGCGTCGCTGACGCCGATCTGTTGCCGGCTGACGCGATGTTCGACCAGGACGGAGAGATCGTCTGGTCGTTCGAGGGTCTGGTCGTCGCGCATTCGTCGGCGCATCGCTGGCATTGGTTCCCCGATCTTTCGCGTGACGAGGCGATCGTCTTCAAAACCTATGACAGCGATCCGGATCGCGCGCATTCGGTGCCGCACGTCGCGTTCGACGACTCCCAATGCCCGGTCGACGCGGTGCCGCGCGCGTCGATCGAGATGCGGGCGATCGCCTATTGGTTCTAGCTTCGTCCATAGGTTGAACGCGGCAAGCGGCTAATGCGCCCGAAATGGGCTGATTATTGGTTTGTCTAACATACAAATATCTTGGGAGGGATGATGTCGAAAGCTGGACAGCAGGATCCGCGTATCACGATCGATGAGGCGCCAATGGGCGCACTCCAGATCGCTGCGGTGGCGATCACCGTTGGACTGAACGCGCTCGACGGGTTCGACGTCCTGTCGATCAGTTTTGCCGCGCCGGGCATCGCCACCGAATGGGGAATCGACCGCGCCGCTCTGGGCGTCGTGCTGTCGATGGAACTGATCGGCATGGCGGTAGGATCGATGCTGCTCGGCGGCGTCGCCGACCGGATCGGGCGGCGGCGGACGATCCTGGGATGCCTGGTGGCGATGGCGGCCGGGATGTTCATGGTCACCACCGCGCACGACATCGTCACGTTGTCGGTCTGGCGCGTGATAACCGGACTCGGCATCGGCGGTATGCTCGCGGCGATCAACGCGGTCGCAGCCGAGTTCGCCAACCGCCGCCGCCGCAATCTCTCGCTCGCGATCATGGTGATCGGCTATCCGATCGGCGCGGTGCTGGGCGGCTCGATCGCCGCCCAATTGCTCAAGGGAAGCGATTGGCGCGCCGTCTTCGAATTCGGCGCGATCGTCACCGCGTGCTTTGTGCCGCTGGTCTGGTTCCTCGTTCCGGAACCGGTCCAGTTCCTCATGTCGCGGCGGCCGCCGGGCGCGCTCGATCGCGTCAACGCGACGCTGGCGCGAATGGGGCATGCGCCGGTCGAGACGCTGCCCGCGGTCTCGCCGGACGAAGATCGTGCGTCGCTGACCGACATCCTGAAGCCGGGGCTGCGGAGCACGACATTGCTGCTGACGCTGGCCTATTTCGCGCATATCGTCAGCTTCTACTTCATCCTGAAATGGGCGCCGAAGATCGTCGTCGACCTCGGCCACGCGCCGGCTCAGGCGGCCGGCGTTTTGGTCTGGGCGAATGTCGGCGGTGCGGTGGGTGGGGCGGTCTTCGGCCTGTTCGCTCAGCGTTTCGCGTTGAAGCCGATGACGATCGGCGTGTTGCTGGTATCGTCGGTAATGGTCGCCTTGTTCGGCGCCGCGGGCGTGCGCTCGCTATCCGGCCTCGCAATGCTCGCCTGCGCGTCCGGGCTATTCACCAACAGCGCCGTGGTGGGGCTCTACACGATCTTTGCGCGGGCATTCCCGACCCATGTTCGCGCAACCGGCACCGGCTTCGCGATCGGTGTGGGGCGGGGCGGGGCGGCGCTGTCGCCGATCCTGGCCGGCCTGTTGTTCAATGCGGGTTTGCCGCTGGCGGGGGTCGCGATCGCACTGGCGGCCGGATCGCTCGTCGCCGCCGTTGCGCTGATGCTGCTCAAACTGCGCCTGGAAGACGCCAAATAGTATGTTCGGCATACATTCAGAGAGAACGCGACACTGCCTCGCCGTTCCCGGAAGGTGGTCCTAGAGCGGCAGTCCCACGTAATTTTCGGCGATCGCGGTCTGCATCGCCGACGATCCGGCGAGATAGTCGAGCTCGGCTTTTTGCATGCGGCGTTCGAATGCCCCGTCCTCGGGAAAGCGGTGCATCAGCTTGGTCAGCGACCAGCTGAACCGTTCGGCCTTCCAGATCCGGGCCAGCGCCCTGGCCTCGTAGCCGAGCAAACCACGCTCGTCGCCGCGGGCAAAATATCCGATCAGCGCGTCCGACAGATAGGCGACGTCGGATGCCGCGAGGTTCAACCCCTTGGCCCCGGTCGGCGGGACGATATGCGCAGCGTCGCCGGCCAGGAACAGGCGGCCGTGGCGCATCGTCTCGAAGACATAGGACCTGAGCGGCGCGATCGACATTTCGAGTGCCGGCCCGCGTATCACCGGACGCTCGGCAAGCGGGGCGAAGCGCCGTTCGAGCTCGTCCCATAGCCGCTCCGCCGGCCAATCCTCCAGCCGTTCGCTCAAGGGGACCTGGATGTAATAGCGGCTGCGCATCGGCGAGCGCATCGACGCGAGAGCGAAGCCGCGGTCGCTGTTCGAATAGATCAGCTCGGGATGGCAGGGCGGGACGTCGGCGAGGATGCCGAGCCAGCCGAACGGATAGACGCGCTCGAAAACGCGGTCCTCGCCGGCCGGGATCGCCTTGCGCGAGGGACCGTGAAAGCCGTCGCAACCGGCGATGATCTCGCACTCGATGCGATGCTCGACGCCCTGCTTGGTAAAGCTGATCGACGGCGCAGCGCCGTCGGGATCGTGGATCGCGACATCCTGCGCCTCGAACACGATCTCCAATTGCCGGTCTGGCGCGGCCGCGATCAGGTCGCGTGTCACCTCGGTCTGGCCATAGACGACGACATGCTTGCCGGTCAGCCTGCTGATGTCGATCCGGATCACATGCTCGCCATCGGCGAGGTTGAACCCTTCCTCGCGCATGCCATGCGCCTTGAGGCCAGCGTCGAGACCGAGCCGTGCCATCAGGTCGGTGGTCAGCGTCTCCAGCACGCCAGCGCGAATCCGGCCCTCGACATGCGCCTGGGTCTGGCGCTCGACGATCAGGCAGTCGATCCCCTCGGCCCGCAGCAAATGGCCGAGCAGCAGGCCCGCCGGCCCTCCGCCGATGATCGCGACCTGCGTTCGCCGCGTGCTCACGAGCCGGCGAGCTGCTTTTCGAGCGCGTCGAGGATGCGGTAGCAGGGCATGACCTGCGCCACGCTGGCATTGGGTTCGCGGCCTTCGCGGATGGCGGCGACGAATTCGCGGTCCTGGAGTTCGATGCCGTTCATCGACACGTCGACCTTGCTCACGTCGACCGCCTCTTCCCGACCGGTGACGAGGTCGTCGTAGCGCGCGATCCAGGTGCCGTTGTCGCAGATATAGCGGAAGAAGGTGCCGAGCGGCCCGTCATTGTTGAAGCTCAGCGACAAGGTGCAGATCGCGCCGCTTTCGGCCTTGAGCTGGATCGACATGTCCATCGCGATGCCCAGCTCGGGATGGATCGGTCCCTCGATCGCGTTGGCCCGGACGATCGGCCCCGCCTGATAGGCGAACAGGTCGACGGTGTGCGCGGCATGGTGCCACAACAGATGATCGGTCCAGCTCCGCGCTTCGCCCTTGGCGTTGATGTTCTGGCGGCGGAAGAAATAGGTCTGCACATCCATCTGCTGGACGGCGAGCTCGCCGGCCGCGATCTTGCGATGGAGATATTGGTGCGAGGGATTGAATCGGCGGGTATGGCCGACCATCGCGACCAGCCCCGTCTCCTGTTGCTTGCGCAGGACAGCTTCGCCGTCGGCCAGATTGTCGCACAGCGGAATTTCGACCTGCACATGCTTGCCCGCCTCGAGGCATTGCAGCGCCTGGGCGGCATGCATCTGGGTCGGCGTGCAGAGAATGACCGCATCGAGCCCCGGCTGGTCCAGCGCCTCGGCCAGTTCGGTGGTGGCATGACCGATGCCGTATTTGGCGGCGATCGCCTGGGTCGGCTCGAGCCGGCGGCCGACCAGGGAGATCACTTCGACCCCGTCGATCTTGACGAGGCCGTCCAGATGTTTCTCACCGAAAGCGCCGGCGCCGGCGAGCGCGATACGAAGCGTCAATGCGTGTCTCCTGATCGAAATCTGCGCGGGGAAGGAGCGGGCTATTCGGCCGCGAGCGCCGCGGCGTAATCGCCGCCGGTCATATCCAGGCCTTCGCCATTGTCGGGCCGCAGCACGATGTGGCCGATCGCGGTGTTGCTGCACGGCACGTGATAATGGCGATGCAGCGCCCGGGTGCGCTTGCCCAGGGCGCCGCGCATGATCAGCCACATCACCATCTCGATTCCTTCGGACCCGGTCTCGCGCAGATATTCGATATGCGGGATGCGGCGCAGATGGTCGCTCTCGCCGATCAGCCCGTCGAGAAAGCGATTGTCCCATTCGGGATTGATCAGCCCCGCGCGCGGACCCTGAAGCTGGTGGCTCATCCCGCCGGTACCCCAGATCTGGACGTTGAGGTCCTGGTCGAAACTCTCAACGGCGCGCCGGATCGCCTCGCCGAGCGCCCAGCAGCGGTTGCCCGAGGGCGGCGGATAGGTGACGACGTTGACCGCGAGAGGGATGACCTTGCACGGCCAGGCATCGGGCTTGCCGAACATCATCGTCAGCGGGACGGTCAGGCCATGGTCGACGTCCATCTCGTTGATGATCGTCATGTCGAATTCGTCGAGGATCAGGCTCTGCGCGATATGCCAGGCGAGGTCCGGATGCCCCTCGACGTCGGGCACCTGGCGCGGGCCCCAGCCTTCGTCGGCCGGCTTGTAGTGTTCGCCGCAGCCGATCGCGAAGGTCGGGATGATCTTCATGTCGAAGGCGGAAGCATGGTCGTTATAGACCAGGATCACGACGTCGGGTCGCTCGGTCTTTTCCCACGCCCGGGTCCAGTCATAGCCGGCGAAGATAGGGGCGAAATAATCGTCGGAATCCTTGCCGAAATCGGATGCCACGCCGAGCAGCGGCACGTGGCTCGACGCCACGCCGGCGGTGATGCGTGCCATGTCAGCGGCTCCCTTGCTTGTCTTCGACGCCAGCGACGTCCCGATTGGCCTTGATCGAGCGTTGCCCCTCGGGCGAGCGGCCGCCGGCGACCATCATCTTGGTATAATCCTCGAAATTCATGTCGGTCATGGTCGAGACCGCCTGGGCGAAGCTGAGCCCGTCGGTCGAGAACAGCTTGGCCAGGAAATAGACATTGCCGCCAAGATCCAGGCAGTGATTATAGTCGCGCCGCAGAACGGCGTCCTTCTGCTCCTCGGACAACGGCCATTCGTCGAGATAGGCGCGCTCGTCCTGCTTGAAGCGCTCGCGATTTTCCGCCTTCATCAGGCTCATCGCGAACTGGTTGAGATGATAGCCCTGGCGCGCGCGTTTCGCGGTGAAGACGCGCGTACCGGGAATGTCCTCGAACTCGGCAAGGTACGAATGGATGTCCTCGGGCTCGCTCATCGCCCCTTCTCCTTCAATTGCTGGTCGAGGCGCGGGAAGACGCGGCGCGCATTGCCCTCGAAGATTGCATGCCGTTCGGCATCACCGATCGGGAGCGCGTCGACATAGCGTTTGGTGTCGTCGAAATATTGGCCGGTCTCGGGATCGATCCCGCGCACGGCGCCGACCATCTCGCTGCCGAACAGGATGTTCTTGCTGTCGATCACCTTGGCGAGCAGGTCGATGCCCGGCTGATGATAGACGCAGGTATCGAAGAACACGTTGTTCATGACGTGCCCGGCAAGCGCGGGCTTCTTGAGCATGTCGGCGAGGCCACGATAGCGCCCCCAATGGTAAGGCACCGCGCCGCCGCCATGCGGGATGATGAAGCGGAGCGTCGGGAAGTCCTTGAACAGATCGCCCTCGATCAACTGCATGAAGGCGATCGTGTCGGCGGCGATGTAATAGGCGCCGGTGGCGTGCAGGCCGGGATTGCAGCTGCCCGAGACATGGATCATCGCCGGCACATCGAGTTCGACCATCGCCTCGTAGAACGGATACCAGAAGCGATCGGTCAGCGGCGGCGCGGTGAAATGGCCCCCGCCGGGATCGGGGTTAAGGTTGCAGCCGATGAAGCCGAGCTCTTCTACGCAGCGGCGCAGTTCCGTGATCGAGCCCGCAAGGTCGGCTTTCGGATTCTGCGGCAGCATGCAGACGCCGGCGAAAACGTCCGGATAGAGGTCGACGCAGCGCTTGATCAGATCGTTATTGACCCGTGCCCAGGTGGTCGCGACCGCCTCGTCGCCGACATGCGGGGCCATCGCGGAGGCGCGGGGCGAAAAGATCGTCATATCCGCGCCGCGTTCGCGGATCAGCCGGATCTGGTTCGCTTCCAGGCTCTCGCGGATCTCGTCGTCGGAGATGGCGGGGTAGGGGGGTGGGGTCCCGCCCTCCTTGAACGCGGCCTTCTGTGCCTCGCGCCAGTCGCTATGGGCGGCGGGCACCGTGGTGTAATGGCCGTGGCAGTCGATCACCAACGTCATGCAGCCTGTTCCTTCGATCGGCCGAGCAATGCCGCGAGCTTGGCGTCGAGCGTGGCGGCGGGGGACAAAGCGCGCGACCCGATCGCGCGCTGGCGCTCGACCGTCCCGCGGCTCATCGCCGATCCGGTGCCGAGTGCGTCGAGCGTCCGCACCACTTCCTCCATCTCGGCCGCGCGGCGCAGGCCGTGCACCATCATCCGATCGAGATTGTAATCGGCGCGGCGGCTCCAGTCGGCGCCCGGCCAGCTGGCGTCGAGCGAGGCGATGACCTCGTCGCGAACGCCAGCCGCTTCCGCTGCCAACACGCATTCGGCGGTCAACGCCTCGATTCCCTTGACCATCACCGACCGGATCATCTTGATCGCCGATGCCGTACCGACGCCGCCGGCCACGACGCGGACATTGCCGAAGCCGATCGCGGTCAGCGCCCGCGCGGCGCGCTCGGCCTCCGGGCCGCTGACCAACAATGGAACGGCGCGTTTCGCCGGATGCACCGGCGCCATGATCGCGACATCGACATAATGCGCGCCTGCCTGTTCGATCGCTTCGGCCGACGCGCGTTTGGTCTGCGGCGCGACCGAGTTCATGTCGCAGTAGAGCGCGTTCTTCCCGATGCCGCGCGCGGTTTCGCGCGCTGCCGCGGGTGCCTTGTCCGCGGTCACCAGCGACAGGACCAGTTCCGCTCCTTCGACCGCGGCCTGGTTGGTCAACGCGCCCTGCACGCCGAGCCGGTCGTAATCGTCCAGCTTGGCGCGGCGGGTCGGACCGACATAGGTCTTGCGGTCATAGGCGCGGGCCGGCCGGCCGAGCCCGTCGGCGAATGCCTGCCCGGCTTCGCCAAATCCGATAAAGGCAATCCCTCCGTCCATTGCTTGAGGCTAGCCCGTATGGCCGCCGACGCCCCAATCGGTTTGCCGGGATCGCTATCGGAATTCCTGAAGTCCGGATCAAGCTACGATCGTACGAAGCAGTTCGAGAAAGCGCGCTTGGGGCAGGGTGGGCCGCCAATGGTCGCGGGTCGTGATGCCGATCGTCCGAATACTGTGTTCCAGCCGTGGGCCGATCGTCGTCAGCAGGCCGCCATCGACCTCCAGCGCCACCTGGTCGGGCGACAGCAAGGTCAGGAAGTCGCCATCGGCGAGCACGCCGCGAATGACCATCACCGATCCGCATTCGATCGGCGCGCGCGGGCGGGGACGGCCGGCGAACAAGGCTTCCCATTGCAGGCGAAGCGGCGTCCCAGGCTGGCCGACGATCCAGGGATAGGCGGCCAGTTGATCGAGCGACGGCCGCTCGACCTGCGCGAGTGGATGCCCGGCCCGGCCGATCACCGCGAGCCGGTCGACCATCAGTGGTTCTTGCACGCAATCGGGCGGGGCGGTCGGACGAAGCGCGCCGATCATCAGGTCGAGCACGCCGTCACGCAACGGATCGACCAGCTCGCGCCACGATCCCTCGACCACGTCGATCATCGTCCCGGGGTAGTCGCGCGTGAACCGCGCGATCGCTGCGGGGAGGATCAACGCGCGGCAGAGCGGCATCGCACCGATCACCACGCTGCCGCCGCCTTCCGGCTCGGCCGCGACTTCCGCGATCAGCGCCGCGAGTTCACTCCGCGCGAGCCGGATTCCCCGGGCCAGCTTGGTGCCCGATGGCGACAGCGCGACGCCGCGTCCGCGCCGTTCGACCAGAGGCGTGGCGCAGAGCTGTTCGAGATCGCGTACTGCGCGGTGAATGGCGGGCTGCGACAGGTCTGTAGCGTCGGCCGCGCCGACGAAACTGCCGGCATCGGCCACGGCGAGGAACGCGCGCAATTGGGTCGCGGTCATCAGCAATTCGGGGCGCGCGAAGCTACGTGCCCCGCCGCGCGCGGTGGCGCGGGTGGCGGTGGTCAGATGGTTGAGCGCCGCATCGACACGTTCGCTCGCCAGCCGGCCCTCGGGCGTCGCCGACATCCCGTCGGGCCGGCGCTCGAACAACGCCGCGCCGAGCTGGCGTTCCAGCTTGGCGAGTCCCTGGGTCAGTGCCGGCTGCGACAGGCTCACCGCGTCGGCGGCGGCGCTCATGCTGCCGTGGCGGACGATCGCCGATATCGCCCGCAAATGCCGGATGTTGAGGTCGAATGGATTGCTCATCGCGCGCGATCATAGCAAAAACTTATCGCAACGGGATAATTGTGAATGTCGCCCAGCAAGTGCTTTCTCTAGCGCTGAGACGACAATATCCGAAGCGAGGTGGACATGGCTGGTCGAGTGGTTCGCACTATCGAGCGCGCCGACGCGTCGGTAATCGATGGTCTGGCGCATGCCGGCGTCGCGACGGTGCACGAGGCGCAGGGCCGGATCGGGCTGCTCGCCAGCCGTTTGCGGCCGATCTGGCCCGGTGCGCGGATCGCCGGATCGGCGGTGACGATCTCCGCGCCGCCGGGCGATAATTGGATGGTCCATGTCGCGATCGAGCAACTCAAGCAGGGGGACATCCTCGTCCTCGCGCCGACCAGTCCGTGCGAGGACGGCTATTTCGGCGATCTGCTGGCGACCTCGGCGATGGCACGGGGATGCCGCGGACTGGTGATCGATGCGGGCGTGCGCGACGTCCGTGATCTGACGCAGATGGCCTTCCCGGTCTGGTCCAAGGCGGTGTTCGCGCAAGGGACGGTCAAGGCGACCCTGGGATCGGTCAACGTGCCGATCGTTTGCGCCGGCGCCGCGATCGAGCCGGGCGATGTGATCGTCGCGGATGATGACGGCGTGTGCGTGGTCCGGCGCGCCGATGCCGCGTCAGTGCTGACAAAGGCCCAGGCGCGCGAAGCCAACGAGGAATCGAAGCGCCAGCGGCTGGCGGCGGGCGAACTCGGGCTCGATATCTACGATATGCGCGGCAAGCTCGAGGCGATGGGGCTGAAATATGAGTGACGGCATCCGCTGCATGTGGATGCGCGGCGGCACGTCCAAAGGCGGGTTCTTCCTTGCCGACGATCTGCCTGCCGACCCCGCGGCGCGCGATGCCTTGCTGTTGCGTGTGATGGGATCCCCCGATCCACGCCAGATCGACGGCATGGGCGGCGCCGACCCTTTGACCTCCAAAGTCGCGGTTGTCGCGAAATCGAGCCGTCCCGGCGTCGATGTCGATTATCTGTTCCTCCAGGTGTTCGTCGATCAGGCGATCGTCACCGACGCCCAGAATTGCGGCAACATGCTCGCAGGCGTCGGTCCGTTCGCGATCGAGCGCGGTCTGGTTGCGGCGACGGGCGACGAGACCCGCGTCGCGATCTTCATGGAGAATACCGGGCAGATCGCGGTGGCGACGGTGCGGACGCCAGGCGGCGTGCCGACCTACGCCGGCGAGGCGCGGATCGACGGCGTGCTGGGTACCGCGGCGCCCGTGCCGCTCGAATTCCGCGACACCGCGGGATCGTCCTGCGGGGCGCTGTTGCCGACCGGCAACGCAGTGGACGAGATCGAAGGCGTTGCCTGCACGCTGATCGACAACGGCATGCCGTGCGTCGTGTTCAGCGCTGCCGAGGTCGGCGCGACCGGCTATGAGGATCGCGAGACGCTCGACGGCGATAGCGCGCTCAAGGCGCGGATCGAGGCGATCCGGCTGAAGGCCGGGCCACTGATGAACCTGGGCGACGTGACCGAGAAATCGGTGCCCAAGATGATGCTGGTGGCGCCGCCCGGCCATGGCGGCGCGGTGACGGTAAGGAGCTTCATCCCGCATCGCGCGCATGCCACGATCGGGGTGCTCGGCGCGGTCAGCGTCGCCACCGCCTGCCTGATTCCGGGGTCCCCCGCCGCCGCGGTGGCGGTCGTCCCGGACGGTCCGGTCAAGACGGTGTCGGTCGAGCATCCGACTGGCGAGATGAGCTGCGTGCTGACGCTCGACGACGCTGGCCAGGTCGCGACCGCAGCGCTGCTTCGTACCGCGCGCAAGCTGATGGATGGGGAAGTGTTCGCATGAGTACCGACGTCGACGGTCGCATCCGCAGCTGGGCCGAAGCGCCTTCGCAGCCGCGCTTCGTGCCGCCGCCCGGCGCGATCGACGCGCATTGTCACGTCTTCGGCCCCGCCGCGCTTTTCCCGTTCAGTGCCAAGGCCAAATACCTGCCCGAGGATGCCGGCCCGGACATGCTGTTCGCGCTGCGCGACCGGCTGGGGTTCGATCGCAACGTCATCGTCCAGGCGAGCTGTCATGGTACCGACAATGCCGCCACGCTCGATGCGATCATGAGATCGGAGGGCAAGGCGAGGGGAGTAGCGGTGGTCGACCCGGCAATCGCCGACGCCGAACTCGACCGCCTGCACCAGGGTGGCATTCGCGGCATCCGGTTCAATTTCCTCAAGCGGCTGGTCGACGACGCGCCCAAGGACAAGTTCCTCGATGTGGCGCAGCGGCTGCCGGCGGGCTGGCACGTCGTGGTCTATTTCGAGGCCGATATCCTGGAGGAATTGCGGCCGTTTCTCGATGCGATCTCGGTTCCGCTGGTGATCGACCATATGGGTCGCCCAGATGTTTCGCAGGGACCCGACGGCGCCGACATGCGGGCGTTCCGGCGGTTGCTCGACAGCCGCGACGACATCTGGTTCAAGGCGACCTGTCCCGACCGGCTCGATCCCGCCGGGCCGCCCTGGGACGATTTCGCGGCGGCGGTCGCGCCGTTAGTGGCCGACTATCCCGACCGTGCCTTGTGGGGCACCGACTGGCCGCACCCCAACATGCAGGATGCGATCCCCGACGACGGTGCGCTGGTCGACATGATCCCGCGCATCGCCCCGACGCCTGAATTGCAGCGCAAGCTGCTGATCGACAATCCCGAGCGGTTGTACTGGCCCGACATTACGGGCTGAACGCCACGACTTCGCCAATGCCCCGCGGTTCGCGTGAGTCCATGCCGGCCGTTCGCTCCAATCCAAGCCGTTGGCGCCGGCGTGCGCTAGTCCTCTTCATCAGACCGTTCAAAGCGGCCGGGTTCAGGGGAGGACAATTTTGCGCACGTCAATTATCGGCATCCTGTTGGGGACCACCGTCATCCTGCCGTCGCTCGCGCATGCGCAAGCGGCGCCCGGGACGCCACCCCAGGCGGATCCGCCTCAGGTCGAAACCAATAGCGGCATTCCCGATATCGTCGTCACCGCGCAGAAGCGTTCCGAGAATGTGCAGGACGTGCCGATCGCGATCTCGGCCTTCACCGCCGACACGCTGAAGGAGCGGGCGGTCACCAGCATTTCCCAGCTGTCGGCGATCGCGCCCAACGTCAATCTCGACGCCGGCACGCCCTTCTCCGGCTCCACCGCCGTACTGTCCGCTTATATCCGCGGCATCGGCTCGGACGATTTCGCATTCAACATCGATCCCGGCGTCGGCATCTATCTGGACGGCGTCTATCTGGCGCGGACAGTCGGCGCCAACCAGGACCTGCCCGATGTCGAGCGCGTCGAGATCCTGAAGGGGCCGCAGGGAACCTTGTTCGGGCGCAACACGATCGGCGGCGCGATCTCGATCGTCACCCACGACCCGGGCAAGACCTTCCGCGTCAGCGGCGACATCACGACTGGCAGCTTCAATCTGCTCCAGGCGCGTGGCACGGTCGATATTCCGATCGCCGATGGGTTATCCTCGTCACTCACGTTCGGGGTGCGGACGCGCGACGGCTATCTGAAGCGTATTTCCTATCCCGATGCGCGCGCGAACAATTCGCCGTCCTTCGCCGCGTTCGACGCCGCGGGCTATGACAGCGCACAGCGCGAAGGCGCCAATGACAATTACAACCTGCGCGGCAAGCTCAAATGGGACAATGGCGGCCCGGTCCGGCTGACTTTGTCGGGCGATTACAGCCGCGACAAGGGAACATCGGCGAACAAGCTACTGGGAACGGCCGAAACCGTGCCGGGCAATTTCGCCGGCACGACTAACCTGCCGGGCACTGCCTTCGATCCGACCGGCACGACCGGTTTCCTGTTTGCCGGGCTGTACAATTTCTGCATCGGCGCCACGTCGGCGCAGATCGCCGCGCGCGGCGCGCAGGCGCTGTGCGGCGTGACGAGCACCCAATACAGCCCGCAATTCAAGCTGCCGAGCGTCGCCAGCGTCAATGTCGACGGCAATCCCAATAACGACCGGCTGCCGTGGGACAGCCGCTTCGTCACCGCCGATCCCGACCGCAGCTACGCCACCGGGAACAGCTATTCCGACCTGAAGAACTGGGGCGTGTCCGGCATCGTCGATATCGACCTGGCGAAGAATGTCGCGATCAAGTCGATCACCGCGTATCGCGCCTTGCATTGGAATGCCGGCCTCGATGCCGATGGCTCGCCGCTCAATTTTCTCCAGCTCAGCTTCAAGATGAACCAGTGGCAGTTCAGCCAGGAAGTGCAGCTGCTCGGCAAGGCGTTCGACAACAAGCTCAACTACGTGCTTGGCGCCTATTATTTCAAGGAAGCCGGCGACCTGCACGATTACGTCACCTTCGCCGAAGGGCTGGTTCAGGTCGACGGCCCCAACACGCTCAAGACCGAGAATTACGCCGCCTTCGGACAGGTGGATTTCCGCCCGATCGACCTGATCGGCATCACCCTGGGCGGTCGCTACACCCGCGAAAACAAGCAATTCGAGGGCGGGCAGCAGGAGCTCAACGGGTTCAACTACAAGTTGTTCGGCTGTTCCGACGCCAATGGCAACATCACGCCCAACGGGCCGTTCCCGCTGGCGCCGGTGACATGCCAGCAGGGATTGTCGTTCCCGGACCCGAACAATCCGGTCCGCGTCTATGTGCCGGGCGTCAACCGCAAGACCTTCACCAACTTCTCGCCGAAGGTCGGCATCCAGTTGCATGCCGCCAAGGACATCCTGCTCTATGGCAGCTGGTCGAAGGGCTACAAGACCGGCGGCTGGACCACGCGCCTGACCAATCCGCAGGGCAATGTCGCGCCGGGCTTCGATGAGGAAAAGGCGACGACCTGGGAAGCCGGCGTCAAGTCGACCTGGTTCGACCACAAGCTTCAGCTCAACGCGGCAGCGTACACGACCGACTATCAGGGTATCCAGCTCAACATCCAGATCGGAACGTCGCCGACCATCGCCAATGCCGGCAATGCGCGGATCAAGGGCTTCGAAGTGGAGATGGTCGCCGCACCCGTGACCGGGCTGACGATCAACGGCTCGGTCGGTTACACCGATGCCTATTACACCTATGTATCCCCCGCCGCGACGGCGGTGGGCGGGGCCAATGTATTCCAGGCGGGGACGCTGGTCGGGGCGGCGTTGCCGAAGACGCCGAAATGGCAGCTCAGCCTCAGTCCGCGTTATGAAACCAGGCTGGGGAATGGCGGCTCGTTGGTGTTGCTCGCCGACTGGAGCCACACCACCAGCGCATGGAACGACGCACAGCGCACCTATCTGTTGTTCCGGCCGACTACCAACACGGTCAATGCCAGCCTGACCTATCGCGAGCCTGGCGACCATTGGACGCTGACGGTCGGCGGCACCAACCTGACCGATGGCCGCTATCTCACCTCGGGCGGATCGAACGTGTCGGCGGGGGTCTTCTTCGGCACCTATAACCGGCCGCGCGAATGGTATGCCAAGTTCGGCTTCCGGTTCTGATTCGATGGAGGGACTGACAGCACAGGCCGCGATCGTAGAGGCTCCCGGCGGCGAGTTCACCCTCGCCGCTGTCACCATCGACCCGCCCGGGCCAGAGCAGGTGCGGGTCGCGATCCATGCCTGCGGGGTCTGCCACACCGACATGGTGATGCGCGACGGCGGGTTGCCAATCCCCTTTCCGGTGGTCCTGGGGCATGAAGGGGCGGGGGTGGTCGAGGCGGTGGGCTCGGCGGTCGAGGGGATCGCGCCGGGCGATCACGTGCTGCTGAGCTTCCACAGCTGCGGCCGATGCACGGCCTGTGGCGACCATCAGCCCGGCTATTGCGACGAGTTCGTCCCGCGCAATTTTCTCGGCGCGCGGACGGTGGGCGAGGGCGATATCCGGCGCGATGGCTCGGCCGTCGGGGGTAATATCTTCGGCCAGTCCGCTTTCGCCACCTCGGCGCTCGCGCATGCCGACAATGTGGTGCCGATCGATCCCGCATTGCCGCTCGCGTTGCTCGCGCCGCTCGGCTGCGGCATCCAGACCGGTGCCGGCACGGTGATGGAAACGCTGCGCCTGCAACCCGGCCAGTCGATCGCGGTGTTCGGTGGCGGTGCGGTCGGGCTGGCCGCGGTGATGGCCGCACGGATTCTCGGCGCGAGCAGGATCGCGGTGCTCGACCTCCATCCGGCGCGCCTCGATCTGGCGCGTGATCTCGGCGCGACGGAAACGGCTGATGCGATCGAACGGCTGTCGGGCCCGTTCGACCATATCGTCGACACGACCGGCGTTCCGGCATTGGTGGAGCGCGCGATCGACCTGCTCGCCCCGCGTGGTACGCTGGCGCTGGTCGGCGCCTATCCGCCCGGCGGAGCGATCTCGATCGACCCTGCCGCCGTCATGTCTGTCGGCCGGCGTGTCGTCGGGGTGGTCGAGGGCGGCATCGACCCACGCCGCTTCATTCCGCGGCTCATCGATCATTATCGCGCCGGCGAATTGCCGCTGGAAAAGCTCGTCCGGACCTACCGCTTCGCGGAGATCGAACGCGCGTTCGCCGCCTCCAGCGAAGGGTCGGTGGTCAAGCCGGTGTTGGTGATGCCGGCCGTGTCCTGACGGCCGGATTGTTTTATGCGGACGTCGGCAGGCCCAATTACGAGACCACGGACTCCTTGCTGCAGGCCGCCCAATGACATCCCCTGAGCGAACGGCGCCGCTCAACTTGCCCAAAAGGACATACTCGCAATTGCCGCGGCATTATTTCGTGATGTGATTTTCAGGGACGGGGAGGCGGCGTCGTCGAGCGAGCTTTCGAGAAGTGCGACGCGAGCGCGACCACCTGGGTTCGATTATTGGCCTTCAGCCGGCGCATCAATTCCTTGACGTGCGCCTTGACGGCGCGCTCGCTGATACCAAGCGCCAGGGCGATGCTCTTGTTGGTCAACCCGCGTTCGAGTCCGTCGAGCACCTGAAGCTGCCGCGGCGTGCATGCGGTTTCGCTGCCGCGTTCCATCGCGGGGAAGATGCCCGCATCGATGGTGGTGAGAAGCGAGAAATCGAACGCGGGATAGACCATCCAGCCTGCGCAGGCGAAGCGGATCGCCTCGATGATTCGATCGAAGGGCGTATCGCTGCCAAGAAACACGCGGACGCCTTGCCGAAGCGCGGCTGCCGCATAGGGCGCTGCGATCGAGTTGGTCAATGTGATGACCACCCGCATCCCGCCCAGGCCGCCCAATGTGGTCACGATGTTGCCGAGATCCGCCTCGCTGAACGGATCCGCTGCGAGATTGACCACCACGGCGTCGATGCGGTTTGTCTCGATGACGGCGACGGCTTCCTCGAGATTCGCGACTGCGACCGCGGATGCGACATCGGACGCGTCTTGCAATGCGGCGACCAGGCAATCCCGCGTCAGCGATCGCGGATCGACGATAAGCAGCCGGGCCTTGGGCGGGCCCGTTCCTCCCGGAGAAAGCGGCTGCTTGGCGCGGCGGCCCGGGAGCGGCAGCATTCTTACATTGTCGGTGTCCGATGGCTGATCCGGGTTGGCCATCAGCACTACAAACGCCACGTCAAAGGATAGAACGGGGGTGCGGCGATCATGGCTTGGCAATGCCTATCGGGAGCGCGGCCAAGGCGCGCGATATGCCGTTGCCGGCAGAACCAGAGCCGTAATAGGTCTTGAACTTATGATAATATTGCAGACCGTCGCCACATGCCAGCCGAGCATGTTTGGCGTAGTTGACGCGGTTGAACACCACGCCGGTCACTTCGCCATCGAATTGCATCAGCGTCGACTGCACGAGATCCGGCGTCGTCTTGCCCCAGCGCAGAACCAGCAACACGGCGTCGGCAAAGCGTGCCACCGAGCTTGCGTCGCCGACCGCGAGGACAGGCGGCGTGTTGACGATGATCTGATCGAACCGCGTGCGAAGTTCGTCCATCAGGACCTTGATCTGCGGAGAGGCGAGAACGGCGCCGGGATCGGCGAAGGGCTTGCGAACGAAGATCGCCTTCAAGCCGGGTGAGGTCGAGCTCGACACGATGATATCGTCGAGCGTCGCTTCGCCACGCAGGTAGTCGAGCAGGTCCTTTTCATCGCCATCCCGGTCGATCAGGCCGTCGAGACCTGGTCGCCTGAGGTCGAATTCTAGGACGATCGCCGTCCGGAAGGTCGCTATCGCGGCAGCGGCTAGCGCAATTGCGATGGTGGTCTTTCCATCGTCGGGCAGCGGCGAGGTCACGACGATAACATTGCCACTCGGCTGTGGCAGCAGTCGCGACAATTTGCCCTCCATCGTTCGGACGGCTTCGGCAAAGAGCGTATAAGGTCGCGAGATCACCGCGACATGCGCCGGTACGCGGTTCCGCCGTGGAACTTCGGGGATCAGCCCGAAGGTCGGAAGGCCGGTGAGGGCGTAAATCTGCGTCGCGGTGCGGACATGATTGTCGGTCGCCTCGGAGATAAGGACGACGATAACGCCAATGATCATCGACGCGGCAAGCGCTGCCCCCAGCATCGGCATGGTGCGCGGGAAGCTGGGTTGGGTCGGCAACAATGCCGCGGAAGCGACGGAGGCATCCGCTTTGACCAGATCGCTCTGCCGCAGCGTTTGCTTCAATCGCGACAGGAGCGACAGATAGACCGTTTGTGTCGCCGTCGCGTTGCGCTCGAGATCGGCCAGCGGAACGCTCAGCATGCCACGCTCGAGCGATTGCGAGCGCATGCTGCCAAGGTCGCCTGCCAGCGTGCCCACGCGGGCTCCTTGCGCCGAGGCGTCATTGCTGAACTGTTGCCGGAGCCGACCGGTTTCCGCTCCGATGCCACGGCGGATCTGCTCGAGCTCGGCCTCCGCCTTCTGCACATCGGGATGGGCGTGGCCATACATGGTCAATAATTGGGCGAGGCGCTGGTTCGTGGCGTTCTCCTGCGCCCGCAACGTCGCGAGCAAGGGAGACATTAATTGCCCGCTCGCACCCGCGCCGGCGCTGCGGGCGCCTGCTTCGGCACGCGCGGCACGAGCGGCGGCGAGTTCGGACGCCGCCCTGCTCATCTGGGCCGAATTGGCATCACTGCCGGGGCCGGGATCGATGTTGTGGCTGCGGCGGTAGGACGCGATCGACCAATTGGTGGCGAGAAGCTGCTGACGCAGTTCCTCGACGCGGCGCCCCAACGCCTCCGCCACGCGGCGCTGGGCAGCGCGCCGCTCGGTGATCTGGATATCGATGTAGGACGAGGTGATCTTGTTCGCTATTCGGGCGGCCTTGGCCGGGCTGACGGACGTGGCGCTGACGTTGATGAAACTGGTCTGGCCATCCTGATCGACCTTGACCGCGGATTGCAGTCGGTCGGTGACTTTTTCGATCAATTGGGGCGGCACCTCGGGAGGCTTTGGCTTCGTCCCGGCGGCTGGGCGCGATTTGGCCACTGAGGCAGTCGGCATGGGTTGCCCGGCCGTGGGATTGAATTCGGGATCGTCATACAGCGCCAGATCGCGCACCACCCGGCGCGCCACCGATCGCGAGTTCAACAGCTGAAGCTGGGTTTCGATCTGGTGAGCACGCCGCAATTCCAGGTCGCGGATAGAGGTTGGCGCGGCGGCGTCGTCACTGCTGAGATCGAGATCGTCCGTATCGACGCGCATCACCGCGGTTGCCCGATATCGCGGTTCGATAACGAGCAGGGCAACCACCGTGATGCCGAGGATCAGGGCCATCGTGGCGAGAAGTTCGCGGTAGCGTCGCCTCAGCACGCGCAGGAAGTCGGTGCCGACCGAGGGGCCTTCCAACCGGGCCTCCGGACCGCGATGGTCCGGTAAAAGGGTCTCGTGCATATTCATGCTGTCCATCCCCGTAGCGGTGCGCCTGCTCATCCCGCGACCAGCGCAGCCGACCAAACTGTAGGGCGTGGCGATCAGCATCGCAGCGGCAATGAAGGATAGGGCAGGGGGACTCCGGTCCATCACTATGCGACCGAACCGGACCAGATGGGTGAGGCGTGATGGGAAATGCTACCCCTCACGGATTATCCCGATATCGGAGGCGGTGTTTTGGCGGTGTGGTGGCATGTCCCTGTCAGCAGCGCGGGAAGACACTCATGATCATGACGCCATTTGATCGCGCCCGGCACGTGTCGTGAGCACAATGCCTCCGGATCAGTCGATCGCGGCCACCACCAAGCGCTCGGGGCATGACGGCACGCTGGTCCGGTTCGCGCGCAACGCTTTTCATCTTGCCAGCGGCAATGCCTCCGCGGTCGGTCTCGGCATGATCACCTTGGCGTTCAGCGCCCAGATGCTGGGCCCCGCGCTTCTCGGCATCCTTGCGACCATCGAAGGTTACGGCCGGATGGTCGACCAGATCGTCAGGCTTGAGACCTGGCAGGCGCTGATCCGTTATGGGGCGGACGCCCTCGAGAAGCAGGACCGCAACCGGTTTCGATCGCTGGTCAAGCTCGGCGTGGTCATGGATCTGGTCGGTGCATCGCTTTCGGCTACGGTGGCATTTCTCGCAATTCCGATAGCCGCGCATTGGCTCGGCTGGGACTCGGCAACCAGCACGATGGCGCGCGTCTATTGCATTGCGGTGCTCTTCGGCATTTCGTCCACACCGATCGGCGTATTGCGACTATTCAATCGGTTTGCCGGGATGGCCTGGCTCGAACCGGCCATCGCCGCGGTCCGCCTCGCCGGCGTCGCGGTGATCTGGGCAATGGACGGCTCGCTTTGGTCGTTCCTTCTCCTCGGCATCGTCCTCCAATGTTCGCAACGCGTCATTCTCGGCTGGATGGCGTGGCGCGAACTGAAAGCGCAAGGGTTTGTCGGGATCCTCGGCGCGCCGATCTCGAATGCCGGGGCTCGCTTTCCGGGTATCTGGAGCTTCATCCTGGCCGCCAACGGGACGCTCCTGATCCGGAAGAGCACGCAGGAAATCGACCTCCTTGCCGTCGCCGCGATCGCTGGCCCGGCGGGTGCCGGCATCTACCAACTGGTACGCAAGTTCACCCTGGCGGCGACCAAGGCGGGGGCGATGATGCAACAGGTCGTGTATCCTGAGCTCGCACGTTTATGGGCACGCCGCGATCTTGCCACCTTTGCCAGGACGATACGGCAAGTCGAGGTCCTGACGGTCGGATTCGGGTTGATGTTCGTCAGCGTCGCGGCGTTGGCCGGTGATCAGATCATCCGCATTATCGGCGGCTCGAAGTTCGAGGATGCCGAGATGCCGTTGATCGTCCAGTCATTCGCCGCTTTATTGTTCCTGTCGGGCAGCGCATTGCGGCCCGGCCTGGCATCAATGGGTCTTCAGGCGAAGATGATGCCGGCCGTCATCGCCTCGGCGATTGCGTTCTACGCAGTCCTCTTCACCGCCGTGCCGCAACTAGGAGTCGTCGGTGCGGGATTGGCGCACATTGCGTTCAATGTAATCTGGCTACCGACATCGGCTCTGTTATTTACGCGGTCGCTACGTCGAGCGGCGCTGAATCCGCAACCGTCAGCAACGTGAGTCCGCGGTTTGCGGCCCAGATCGCTGCCTGGGTGCGGTTCTGCACGCGCAACTTGCGCAGGATCGCCTTGATGTGAACCTTGACCGTCGCATCGGCGATATTCAGCTTACGCGAGATGATCTTGTTGGGGTCTCCATTGAGCAGGCACCGCAGGATCTCAATTTCCCGGTTCGACAAGGGGAGGCCGGTGATGCCGGCTTCCCGCCCGTTGCACATTATCTGCGGGATGGAATGAGAGAGCGATTCAGCGAGCTCCGATGGTAGGACTTTCTCTCCCATCGCGATGAGGCGCAGCGCACCGGCCAGCGGCGCACAGGATATGGCCTTGACGAGATAGCCATCGACGGCGCCAGACGCGAAAGCCTGGGCTACTTCCTCGATATTATATTGGTCCATCATCAGCACGATGCGGCTGGTTGGGAAGCGTTCGTGCAATTCCCCGCAGGATTGGATGCCTTCTTCGATCGAGTTCGCATCGACGATGATGACGTCGCAATCCAGTGGTCCGAAATCAAACGAGTTCGATTCGGCTGCGTCCACGACGAAACCCTGATCGATCAGGATTCGCCTCAGGCCTTCGCGGATGATCTCGCTCTTCCCCAAGATGGAAACGTGCATGTCTTGTAACATATCAGTTACCCCCAGTTAGGTAGAAAGCGCGACCCTCCTCATGGCTGCCGATCCTTTTGGGACCTGTTGTGACCTATTATGTCCGATTCGGGTGGAAAAGGCCATATGTTTTATTATGTATATTTGAAGATATAGATCAATAACATAGATCATATCGGGCGCGCACTGTCCAAACAAGCTAGTCTGGATTAGCTTGATCCGGGACAAAGCCAAAGCGATCCCAGAGCTCTCGGAAAATTTGATCTATGTCTGATTTGTCCAATTGGACAGTGTTGCAATATACTTTTGATTTTTGCCTGATTGTTAAGGATGTTAATGGCAGAAAATCGTTCTAATGCCTATCGTTTTGGGGGATTTTACACACACCGTTCGATTGGCGTTGAACAGACGAAGGCTTCGGCGAGCGACGGCATGAAGTGAACACTATTGCGAGATCCCGCCGATTGATGCTCCCATTTCCCATCCTCACCCGACCCGCCTGCGCCGACTCGTCACTGGAGCACCGTCGTCCTTGGTAGCGGCGCATTTCGCTATCAGGTCGATCCAGCTTTTATTCACCTGTCGCGCATCGAAACGGACCGCCCCGGCCACCGCGGCGGCACCAAGGCGCTGGCGTAGTGCCGCATCGGTCAGGAGACGGCGCAACGCAGCGGCAAGCGCGGCGGTGTCTTCGGGCGGTACGAGCAATCCATCGACATTGTCCGTGACCATGTCGGCAGGACCGAAATCGCAATCGAACGCCGCGACCGGCAGGCCCGAGCCCATCGCTTCCGCGAGGACGTTCGCAAAGCCTTCGTAGCGCGACGACAATACGAACGCATCGGCGGCAGCTACCCAGTCTCCCGGTGTAGCGCTCGCGCCGGGCAGAAAGGCGCGGCTGCCTAGGCCCAAACGCTCGATCTGACGTTCCAGCGCGGCGCGATCCGGTCCTTCGCCAAAAATCTTCAATCGCCAGTCCGGCACCTCGTCGGCAATTTCGGCGAAGGCGTTCAGCAACATGTCGAAGCCCTTTTGCTCGGTCAGTCGGCCGACGGCGACAAGGGTGGGTGGCGACACTATTCGCGGCGCGGCCCGCGGGGCGAGCATGGGATTGGGAATGACCAATGCCCGGACACGCTGTGCGCGGGGGAGGCAGATCTTGCTCCGCTCGGTCAGCATTACGATAGCGGCAGCAGTGGGATACAGGCGGTCGAGCAACAATTTCCAGACGAAATGCGATCGCTGTCGGAGCGGGTTGTTGCGCTCCGAAACGATCATCGGCGTTCCGGTGCCGATCCTGGCGAGCAACGCAAGCACGTTGACCTTGGTCAGGAACGACACGGCGACGTCGAAGCGCTCCTTGCGCAGGAGCTTCCGTAACGCCCAGATGCGTCGCATCATCAGGACGATGCGCGACGGCCCTTTTGCCGCAATGGGGAGGGCGAGCCGTCGAAGCCGAACGCGTGCATCATATCGATGGAAAACGGGGTCAGTCGGCCGGTCGAAGGTGACGATCGTCACGTCCCAACCCTGTGCCAAGGCAGCGCGCGACACGAGGTCGATGATCCGCTCCGCGCCGCCCGCGTCCAACGCCGCCAGGATGAAAACGATGCGCATGCTATCCTGGCGTTGCCGACCGGCCGCGAAGGTGTTCGATCGTGGATTGGGTGAGCTCATCGAACGAGTGGATGCGCGTGTCGGCACGGTGTTCGACGCTAGGCGGAACCCGGGGGTGGACGGCCCCGGGGCGATCGATCTGGATGGTCCTCCAGCCCAGCCTGCGGGGGGCAAGAAAGTCCTTCGCCGGGTTGTCTGCAACATAGACAAAGGCATCGCACTCGCCCCGGTAATATGCTTCGACCGCCTCGAAGGCACGGAGATGCGGTTTCCAATAGTCCGGCCCCCATTCATCCGTGCAAATCATGGGTTGGATGTCGAAACGTTCCAAACCCAGCGCGGCAATCTTGGCTCGTTGGGCAACGGCATGTCCATCGGTGATGAGCGCGAGCGCGAACCCATGGTCGGAGGCCAGAAATGCCTCGGCGTCGATGGCGAGCGAGATAATTGGAGGATGCGACCGGTATTTCTCGACGAGGAGATCGATAAAGGCCGGTGCCGGCGTGACGCCGAGCTCGGCCAGGGAGCGATCGAACAGGCGGTCGCGGATTCCTATCTCACGCAGCGTTTCGGCTATGGCCTGAAAGCCCAGAATGCCCGTCTCCCGCTCCAGCCAGTCGGATAGCCAGGCGATGCCACTAAGGACATACGCCTCCTCCAGATAGAGCGTGTCATCCAGATCCAGGACGACCGCGGTGGTCACGGTTCGACGAATATGGCTGCATCGTAGCGAAGCATGACCACGTCTTCGGTCCAATCGTTGCCGGCGCTGCTGGGCATGCCCAGCCGCGCTTCGATCAGCCAGCGGGCGAAAGCGGCGCCAGCATGGTCGGCGAGCGGGTAGCCACCGCCAAAGCGGGCGTTGATTTCGAAGACATTCGCCGCTCCGTCGGGCGAGACCATCGCCTGATAGCACAGGACACCGCGTGCGCCGGGAAGGGCGGCGGCGATCTTCTCGCCAATCTCGATGAGGCGCGGCGCCCGGCGCGTCACGCCTTTCTCGACTTCGCCGGCGCGGATCTTGATCCGGCGATGCGGGACGACCGCGCGCAAGCGGCCAGCATTGTCGATATAAATGCTGACGGTCCATTCCTCGCCGTGCAGCAGCGTCTGGACGATCATCGGTTCGTCCTCGCCGGGTGGAAGATCGGCGGGACTCTGGACGATCGACACCGCGCGCCCGGAGCTTCCATGGCGCGGCTTCAGGAGCACCGGCCAGGTCCAGCTTCCGGGGTTCTCCCGAACCGCGGCCAGCGTTTCGGTTCGGGGAGTCGGAACACCTTGCGCCGCGAGGAACTCCGCTGTTTTCAATTTGTCCCGCGCGATGTCGATGACGGCCGGCGCGCTTGCGGCGATCTCAGCGCCCAACGTGTTGAAACGATCATGCGCGTTCGCCAGTGGCTCGAGATCCGGATCGATCGTCGGTATGACGAGCTGGACGTGGCGACGACGGCATATCGCCAGAAGCTCATCGACATAGCCATCGTCGGTCGCCGGCGGCACGGCGAATGCCTCATCGGCAACATGACAAGCCGCGCTCAGATCGGGCTCCAGGTCGCACGCCAGCAATTCGAGCTCGACGCCGAGCTGTTCTGCGCCGCGGCGAAAGGCCTGCAGCAGGGCGACGCGCCGTCCGGCTGATGTGACGAGCATCGTCAGGCGCTTTCGCCCACCGGTCCCCTTCACGCCGTCGAGCGCGATATCCCCCGTGTCGATTTGTGTCAGCATGTCTAGATTACCTCCCGGATCAACAGGAAAGCCTCGGCCGCGCGCCGGTGGACCGTTGCGCCGCGCAACATTGCCAGCGCGCGGATCGCCTCCGGCGAACGCTCGTTTGGAAAGGCGCAACATTGCGATCGATAGGCAGCGAATGCTGCCAGTTTGCGATCCAGCGTGGCCTCGATATCGACATAGACGGTCGGCGCGAAAATCGGCTCGACATAGGGTGCGGACCAGTTTGATTCCGACAGCGTCTCGTAGGCGAGGATCGTGTGCGGATAGGTTGCCTGGCGGGGTCGCGCGGCGACCATGGTCGAGCGGAAAACCAATTGGTGGTCGAGATGGACATCACCGACGAACGGGACGAAGATCGTGTCGGGCCGCACCGCGTCGATCAGCCTGCCGATCGCGGCGTTGAGATCGGCATGGGGAACCCCGTCGAGCTCGGCGGCGGGAAGATCGAGATAGTGCGTGGCTCCAACGCCAAGCAGCGCATGCGCCGCGGCGGTTTCCGCGCGAAGCTGTTCGACGCCGGCCGGATCATATCGTGGCGGCTTTCCGGTAGTGACGATCGCGACGTCGACCGTGGAGCCGGCCTCGGCGAGGCGCGCCATGGTGCCGCCACACCCCAAGACTTCGTCGTCGGGATGCGGCGCCATGATCAGGATGCGACCGGCCTTGCGCGGGAAGCCCTCCATCGATCAGGCTCCCACGATGCTGTGCAGCGCAGGCAGTTTGCCACCCGGCGCGGTAAAGTCTGAAACGCGGATCGCCGTGCCATCGCCGCATCGGACGACGAAACCCTGATCCGTGCGTCCGATCACCTGGCCGGGCAGCGCATGGTGGCGACAATCGCCTTCCTCCCGCCGCGCGGACCAGATCGTCACGCGGCGATCGCCATCGCCGGCAAAGGCGCCCGGATAGGGTCGCCCGACCGCGCGGATCAGTCGTTCGACGTCCGTCGCCGTTCGAGTCCAGTCGATCCTGCCGTCTTCGGGTCGCCGGCGCGCGGCCCAGGTCGCGAACCGGTCGTCCTGCCGCTCGCCCGGGCAGTCGCCCTCAAGCAGCCGCGGCAGTGTCTCGGCCAGCAAATCGCCCAGTGCCGCCATGTGTCTGGCGTAGAGCGAACCGGCCGTTTCGTCGGGCGCGACATGCAGATATCGCTGCGCCAGGATCGGGCCGCTATCGGTTCCTTCGTCGATCCAGAAGAGCGTCGAGGCCGTGATCTTCTCGTCGAGCAAGATGGTCCAGGGAATGACGCCCCGGCCGCGCAATCTGGGCAATGCGGCCGGATGATAGCCCAGGACGCGCCCGCCCGCTGCCTTGCGAAAGGCCTCGCCGCACAATTGCGACCAGCCGATCACGAAGACCACGTCCGGCGCGAAGGTTTCGATTTGGGACAGGAAGGCGGCGCTGTTGATGTCGGCCGCGTGAAGGAGCGCGGCGTTTGCTGCGGCCGCCGGTTCGGTAAGATCGACGAAATCCGAATGCCGGTGCGCAAGCTCCGGCGGCAGCGTTGCGATCGCGGCCAGGGTCCAGCCCGGCGCGCGCGAGATCGCGCCGGCCGCGACCCGCGTGCTTTCAACCGCGCCGATCAGCAATGCTCGCATGGCCCCGCTCGATGTTGAGAGTGTTGATGCGCTCGCCCCCGACGAGCATCGCCGCCGTCCGGCACAGAATGCCGAGATCGAGCAGCAGGCTGCGATGATCGATGTACCAGAGGTCGAGTGCGAGCTTGTCCGCGTCGCTCAGGAGCGTATTGCCATTGACTTGCGCCCATCCCGTAAGACCGGGCTTGACCTTGCCCCGCGCCCGGCCTGCCGCGCCCATATTGTCGACGGTTTCCGGCAGCAGCGGTCGCGGTCCGACGAGATTCATTTGCCCACGAACGACGTTCCAGAGCCCGGGTAATTCGTCCAGCCGCGTGCGACGAAGCACGCGACTGGTGGCGGTGAGGCGCGCCGCGTCGGGCAGCGGTCGCCCCTCGATATCGTTGACGCTCCGCATGGTACGGAACTTGATCAGGTCGAAGCCGCGTCCCGCGGCGCCCGCCCGGCGCTGTCTGAACAGGATCGGCGTGCCCAATGTCGACAGCACGACGAGCGCCACGACGATCGTCAGCGGGAGCAACAACAGCGCGCCCGGCAGGGCGAGCGCCATCTGCAACAGCGGGAAATCGCCGATCGCGCGGCGCGGTCGATCGCGGACCGCGTCGTTCCCATCCGTGTCGAGCCCCATGACGTGGAGAAGGTCCGCATTGACCTTGGTGACATCGAAGCGTCGACAGGCCGTCTCGCGCGCGTTGGCACCCATGCACGCGACAAGTTCCGGCTCTTCAATGAACCGGACCATCGCCTCGGCCAGAGCTGGCGCGTCACGGGGTGGCACGAGAAAACCGTCGGAGCGATCCGTGACCGCGTCCCTGCAGCCCGGCGTGTCAGTGGTGATCACCGGGTTGCCGCACGCCATTGCTTCGAGAATGGTTCGCGGCAGACCTTCGCGATAATAGGTCGGCAGGACGAACACGCTGGCGTCGGCGAGGTGCGGCGCAACGTCGCGGGTTTCGCCAAGATAATCGACGTCACCCGCCGCAGCCCAAGCCTGGATCTCCGCAAGGGTGATGCCCGTTGGGTTGGGATCGACCGGCCCGAGGATGCGGAAACGCGCCTCCGGGAAGCGCGCGCGCACGAGTCTTGCGGCCTCTACGAACTCGACGAGGCCCTTGTCGCGCATCAGTCGCGCAACCATCAGAAAAACGAGTGGGCCGCCGATCGGCTGGCCAGGCTTGAACCGATCGACGTCTACCCCGGAGCCCGCGACCTGCACCACATGGTGACCCGCCCGCAGGATTCCGTGATGGCGCATCTCGGCCTCGTCATCGCGATTGAACAGGATGACCGAGGACGCGCGGGCAATGCCGATGCGGTAAAGCAGCGAGACGATGCGGCGCAGTAGCGCATGGCGCCGGCCGGGGATGTCGCTGTAGACATGACCCAAGCCGCTTACCATCGCATGGAAACGCGCGCGCCCGCCTGCGATCCTGGTTGCCAGCCCGCCATAGATGATCGGCTTCTGGGTGTAGGCCAGAACAACGTCCGGCGCCTCCACGCGCATCAGCGTGACCAGGCGGCGCACCGTAGCGAGATCTCGGAATGGGTTGACGCCGGTCCGGTCCATCGGAACCTGGCAATATCGCACGCCGATCGCCGACAGCGCCGCGGCGGTTTCCGGATCATCGTCAGGCGCGCACGCTATGACCTCATGTCCTTCCTCGACCATGGCGGAGATCAGCGCGCCCCGGAAATTGATCAGCGAATAGGAGAGGCTGGCGAGGATGACGACCTTCATGCCGGCCGAGCCCCAGCACCGCGCATGCCGGACCCGCCCCAGTCCGTGGTCGGGGCGAAGGTGCGGTCGAGCACCGCGGCGTACAGGCGGCGATATTGCAACGCGACCTGGCGAAGCTCGAACTGGCTGAGGACTCGCTCCCGCGCAGCAGCGCCCATGCTGGTCCGTCCGGCTTCGCCGAGGGCCGCGATCCGAACCAGGGCCGCCGCCATCGCGTCGACGCTGCGGGCGGGCACGGTCAGCCCAGTCTCGCCCAGGATCGATGCGCAATCGCCAATATCGGTTGCCACGCATGGCAACCCGCAAGCCATCGCCTCGCCAAGGATGTTGGGAAATGCCTCTCCCCATGCCGACGACAGCGCGACAATGTCGACGCCGGGGAGCCAATCCGCGACGTCGGTGCGCTGGCCCGCCAGTGTCACGCACTCCGCCGGCAGGCGGTCGGCGATGAGCTTCGCGAGCGCAGGCGGGGGTTTGTCGAGATCCGATCCAACCATCAGCAAATGCAGATTGGCGCCCGCGCCACGCGCTTCGGCAACCGCATCGACGAGCATGGCGTGGTCCTTCATGGGATGAAGACGCGCTATCATGGCAACGACAACGGGCTCGTCGGAGATGCCGAACACACTCCGCAAATAGCTCCGCCGGCTCCGATCGGGTTTGTAGTAATCGCAGTCGAAGCCGTTGGGGATATAGGCCGCGCGACCGCTGGCAAAACCGATGGCTTCGTGCTCGCGCGCCGCTACCTGGGAGTTGTAGATGATCGCGGCGGCGGAGCGCGACATGCGCGCGCTGAGGGCAAGCAGGCGCCTGGTCGTCCGTGTCTCCAGTGCTGGGTCGCTAAGCGAGTGGCGCACGTTCCAGACGACCGGCACCTGCGATCCCTGGAAGAATCCGGCGACGCTCGCGGCAAGATTGCCATGATACATCCATCCCTGGATTACATCGGGATTGACCCTGGCAGTAATGCGCAACAACCGGATCAGTCCGGCTGGCCCAACCATCCCTCGCTTCATGTCGAGCGAATAGACCGGGCATCCAGCGCCGCGCAGCGCGGGCAACATGACACCGGGGCGCATCAGCGACAGCACGCTTGAATCGTTGCGGTCGTTGCCGGCCCCGGCCTCAATGAGCTTCACCAGCATCGCCTGCGCCCCGCCCATGTCCAGGCTGGTCGTGACATGCTCGATAGCGACCGGCGGACGCTTGGCGGGGATCGGCTTCGGCGTCATGCCAGACTCTCTCGGTAGATCTCGCTGATCGCCCAGACATGGCGATCGATGCCGAAACTGGCGCGCGACTCGGTCTGCGCACGCGCTGCGATCGACCGGGCGAGCGCCGTATCGACCATCAGCCGTCCCACCTGCCGCGCAAATTCCGACGGTTGATCCGGCGGCACCAGGACGCCGGTTTCGAAGTCCCGGATCGCCTCGAGATTGCCCCCCGACGCCGCCGCGATGACGGGCGTTCCCAGCAGCATGGCTTCGATCAGGGTCCTGCCGAATGGCTCGTCGACTGCCGGCACGACCAGCATGTCGCTGCCGGCTAGCCAGGACTCGATCGGGTGCCGGAACCCCATCAGACGTACAATATTCTTCAGGCCCAACCGGTCGATACGCTGCTCGAGCAGCGCTTGCTGGCCCGGCTCGAATTCTTCGCCGAACATCAACCCGACGATCGGCCGTGTCGGATCGGCCTCCCGCAGCGCCGCAATCGTGTCGACGAATACGAGCGGCCGCTTCCGCTTTGCGAAGTGGCCGATAAAGGTCAGGATCAACGCCTCCGCGGGAACATCGAGCGCGTCGATCACGGTTGCGCGCGCGGCCTGCCGGTCGATGGCGGTGTTCGTTGTATCGAACGGGCTGAACACCACCGAGCTTTTCCGGTTCGCGGAGAGAAAACCGGGCGCCGGGGTGGCGAACCGTGAGACGCAAATCACCCGGTGTGCGAGGAATGGCGCTACATAACGCAACCCGGTCGCGCGAGGGTTGCCGCGGTGGTGCCAGATATGGCGCGCGCCGGCGAAATGCGCGGGCAGCGTCCAGGTAGCGTGCATCGGACCTTCATTGGTATGGACGATCTGCACGTGCCGATCGCGCAGGAACGCGGTGGCGCTCCGAACCAGCCGGGAGCCGTGCCGAAGCATCTTCGCCATTGCCGAAAGGCCGCTTCCGGACAGCGCGTCGATCGGGGCGAGCTCGGCGTTTATGCCCTTTGCTCGAAGCAACTCGCTGAGCGGCCCTTCGTCGCGATGCACGAGAACCAGCGGTTCATATCGGGTGCGATCGAGCGAGCGGATCAATTCTATAGCGGAAACATGGCTTCCGCCGATGATGCCGCCGGCGAACGGGAAACATATGACCGTTCGTTCGCGGGCTTGGTCGGCGGTCGAGATCGGATGACCGGTAGCGCCGAGCGCTTCGCTGGTAGCTGGACCGCGCGGCTCGGATGCCGGACTCGGCGCCGCTTCTTCCCGCTCGTCGGCCGTTGGAACCGCTGTTGTGCTCATGCCTACCGTGCCCCTGGCGTTCCCGGACTCAGCCGGAAGGCGGAAATCTACGCGGGGCATGGGTCACGACGGGCTTGCTAATCCGGTCATCTCCTTTTGGGGTATGCGCAAGTGCCACCGCGTGCCCAAAATCGGCGTGAGTGTGTCTCCACCACGCAATAGTTAATCCATTGCGGGGATCTTGGGCTGGAGGACCACCCGAATCGACTGATTGGTTGTCCAAAAGGTCAGAACCGTCTGCTCGACTTCCCTATGATTCTATCGCGCTTAAGGTGCGGAATCAGCGGGAAGATAACATATGCGATCCTCGCATCAGCGATGCCAACGAAGCGTGATTATGTCTTTGTTTGCATTGTAGATCGTCCAACGGGTGGAGATTATTATGGTAAATCATGCCGGGTTTACTCAGATAATTCCTTCTCGGCATACCGTCGTTACTTGTTCGATCGATGCGCTTATATCCTCGTCCAGTGTCGCGATCGCGCTGGTCCTCCGCGTTGGAAGTGAGCGCGCCGGGGAGATTCTCCAGGAATTCCCGATGGCCGTGCCGCTGTTTCTCGTCATCTCGATGGCGACATTCGGAGCGATGAAAACCCATCGTCGACTATGGCGCTTTGTGTCGGTTGATGACGTCGTGGAGATTGCCAAGGGCACGACGCTCGCGATTATCTTTTATCTCCTGCTGTTGGTCCTGACCGATCATCTCTCATGGATGCCGCGGTCGATCCCCGCGATCCTGTGGCTTGTCCAGGTCACGGCTATGGGTGGCGTCCGCGTGCTTCGTCGGCTCGTTGCGGAATATCTGAGCGGTAGCGTCAATCCGCCACGACCGATCCTGTTGCCGCGATCGCGCAAGGTGCTGCTCGTCGGGTGCAGCGACCGCGTCGAGCGGCTGCTGCGCTATATCGAACATGAAGGCGACACGGGTCTCGAGCCGATCGGCATTCTCGACACCGTAGGCGCACGTGGGCCGATGCAGGTGCGGGGCGTCCCGATCCTCGGCTCGACATGTGAGCTGAGCCAGGTCGTCGAGCGGCTTGAGGCTGCCGACCAGCGGCCCCAATGTCTGTTGTTCGCGACCCATCCCGATCAACTGCGAGGGAGCGCGACGGTCGGTATTGCGGCCGAGGCGCAAGGCCTGAACCTCGACGTCGCCTATCTCCCCGGCCTGACCGCCTACAATCCGACCTCGAGCGAAAAGCTCGATCTGCGCTTCATCGACATCGCCGAGTTGCTCGGCCGGCCCCAGGTTGGGCTCGACACCAAGGCAGTGGAAGCAGCGATCGCCGGACGCCGCGTGTTGGTGACGGGGGCCGGCGGCACGATCGGGCGCGAACTCGTCAGGCAGATCGCCGCCTTCGGGCCCGATCGCCTGATCCTCCTCGATGCGTGCGAGTTCAACCTCTACGAGATCGACCTCGAGATGTGCGAGAACCACCCGGGCGTGCCGCGCACGCCGGTGCTGTGCTCGATCCGGCAGCGCCAGCAACTGATGCGGGTGTTTGCGGAGCATCGTCCCGAACTGGTGTTCCACGCCGCGGCGCTGAAGCATGTGCCGCTGGTCGAGAAACACCCGACGGCCGGTGTGCAGACGAACGTCCTCGGTACTCGCAACGTGGCCGACGCGGTCAGGCGTTACGGTGCGCGCGCGATGGTGCAGGTTTCGACCGACAAGGCGGTCAATCCGGTCGGTTTCATGGGCGTGACCAAGCGCCTGGGCGAACTCTATTGCCAGGCTTTGGACCTGGCCGGTGCCGACCTGGATGACGCGCCGCGATTCATGACGGTCCGGTTCGGCAATGTGCTGGGGTCGAGTGGCTCGCTCATCCCGCTATTCCAGCGCCAGCTCAGTCGGGGCGGACCGTTGACCGTGACCCACAAGGACATCGAGCGCTTCTTCATGACGGTGCATGAGGCCGTCCAATTGGTGCTCCACAGCGCCGCGCGCGGCCTGCTCGACGAGGAAAACCGCGGTCGGATCTATGTGCTGGACATGGGCGCGCCGGTCCGCGTGATGGATGTCGCGCGGCGCATGATCCGCCTCGCCGGCCTCGAGCCGGACCTTGACGTCGGGATCGAGATCGTCGGGCTCCGCCCGGGTGAAAAGCTCTTCGAGGAATTGTTCGACAGCAGGGAAGAGCAGCTTCCGTCGGGTATGCCGGGCGTTTTCGAAGCGGTCTCGCACGTCGTTCCCCAAACCATTCTGCAGCGCGCGTTCGACCAGCTCGAAGAAGCCGCCGGCCACGGGGACGACAAAGCCTGCCGCACCATCGCCTCGTCCCTGTTGTCGCGTGAAGCGGAGCCGGCCCGGCGTCACAGGGAACCCCAGGTCGCACCGCCGCGGCTGGTGGCTCAACTCAGCTAATCAGCAGGAGGCCCGCTTGCCGACCAGCAGCACGAAAATGGTGACCTCCGCCGAGCCCAATGTGCGGCATCTCGCAGCGGTAGTGCCGACGCCAAGCCGGGCAGGGCCGATCCGTTCGAGCTGGCCGACCTATGCCGAGGATGAGATTGCGGAAGTTGCCGAGGTTCTTCGCTCCGGCCGGGTCAACGCGCTGCATCATGGCGAGCGATGCAGGGCCTTCGAGGCGGCCTTTGCCGCGCGTTGCGAGCGCCCCCATGGCATCGCGGTCGCCAATGGTACGCTGGCGCTTGAACTGGCTTTGCGGGCCTTGGGATTGGGGCCGGGTGACGACGTGATCGTTCCCGCGCGCAGTTTCGTCGCTAGTGCGAGCTGTGTGGTGACGGTCGGTGCCACGCCGATCTTCGCCGATGTCGATCCCGACAGCCAGACCCTGAATGCGTCCACGATCGCAGCGGCATTTACGCCGCGGACGCGCGCGATCATCGTCGTGCATCTGGCCGGTTGGCCGGCGCCGATGGACGAGATCATGACTCTCGCCGATGCCCTCGGAATTTTGGTAATTGAGGACTGTGCTCAGGCGCACGGCGCGACATGGGATGGTCATCCTGTCGGCAGTTTCGGCGCGGCGGCCGCTTTCTCCTTTTGCACCGACAAGATCATATCGACTGGCGGGGAGGGTGGGTTGCTGCTTCTTCGCGACAGTGAAGCCTGGCAATGCGCCTGGGCGTTCAAGGACCACGGCAAGACGCCTGCACAGGAACCGGCGCAACCCAACAATGGGCAATTCCGATGGCTCCATAAATCGGTCGGCAGCAACTACCGTATGACGGAGATGCAAGCGGCAATCGGTCTGCAGCAGCTTGGCAAGCTGGATCGGTGGGTCGCCGACAGGAACCGCAATGCAACGATCCTCAATCGTCATCTTGCCGCATCGCCGGCGATCCGTACCGTCTTGCCGCCGGCTCCGATCGTCCACGCTTATTACAAATATTACGCCTTCGTCCGGCCCGATCTCCTTCGGCCGGGATGGTCTCGTGATCGTATCCTGACCGAGCTGATCGCCAGGGGCATTCCCGCCGGGAGCGGGATTTGCCCTGAAATCTATCGGGAACAGGCCTTTGTCGGTACTTCGTCTGCCCCTCTGGCGCGGCTGCCCGTTTCGAAGATGCTGGGGGAGACAAGCCTGATGCTACCTTGCGACCAGACACTGGACGTCGCCGATGTCGAGCGAATGGCGCGAACCGTCGAGTCAGTCCTGTCGAAAGCTAGTGACTAACCGGGGATAGGCATGACACAGCGGCCGCTTCCGCAATTCCTGATCATCGGTGCGGTGAAGGCGGCGACGACCTGGATCGCCGATCAATTGCGCGCCCGCGACGACGTCTTCATGCCGGGACCCGAGCCGCATTATTTCAGCCGCGACTATGACCGTGGCGTGAGCTGGTACGCGTCATTATTTGCGGACGCGCGGTCCGACCAGTTGATCGGCGAGAAATCCGCCGACTATCTTGCGGAGAGCGAGGCTCCCGCCCGTGCCGCGGCACTCTTGCCCGACGCGATGCTGATCGCGCAGCTCCGCAATCCGGTCGATCGCGCTTATTCGGACTATTGCATGCTCTATCGACGCGGCCAGGTCGGCGGCGATGTCGAGCGATATCTCGACACGAGGTCGGCGGTTCCGCGCTTCCTGGAAAACGGACTCTATGCTCGGCATATTGCCCGGTGGCGTGATCACTTTCCCGCCGATCGACTGAAAATCATTCTCTATGACGATATTCGCGCGGATCCCGAACGGGTGCTGGCCGACGTGTGCGGCGTATTGCGGCTGCCGCCGACGATCGATGCCGAGCGCGTGCGGCGGCGCAGTAACGACAGCGAGGCGCCACTGGTGCCGTTGGCGCTGCGACGCCTGCCGCAACCGATCAAGAACCTGGTCGCGCCGCTGCGCGGCAATCCGGCGTTCGAAGCCACGCGGCGGATTTTTGCGCGCTCGGTCGACTATCCGCGTCTGAGCAGCGACCTGCGGATGCGACTGAACGACTATTATGCGGACGATGTCGCCCAGCTCGGGCGCATTCTCGATCGGGATTTGAGTGCTTGGAGCGACGCTGCGCGTCCGGTTCCATGACGGCATTACCTGCCATGCCGGTTTATCTCGCCGGCGCGCAGCCATCGACCGGCCGCGCGTATGGCGCGCTCGGCGAAAAGGTCTTGCTCGCCGCGGTATTTCTGGCGCCTTACACCACCTGGCGCGTGATGTCCGACATTCTGTTTACGGCCAGCGATGTGCTTTTCTGTTTAGGGGCGCTGATCTTTCTGGCCAGCCGGCGCATGACCATTCGGCCGCTGGGCGATTTCACGCCGATCTGGTTTCTCGGGCTGGCCATGCTCCTGACCGGCCTCCTGATCGGCAGTGTCGTCAATGGGGATCCAACGCGATGGATTATCGTCGCGGTGCAATATGCCTTCGCGTTCGCGCTGGTTCCGATGCTGATGAATGCCGTGACGCGGGAAATGGCGATCCGCCAGGCCAAGGCGGCCTTGGCCGGTGTCGTGGTCATGGAATTGTTCGGTATCAGCGTCTATTACCGCTTGAGCGGTTCGTATGAGGCGGCAAAGCGCTTTGGCCCCGAGTTCATAACCGGCGAACACCGGCTTGGTGCCTTCATGGCTGACGCGAACTGGAACGCGGCGGTCATTACGATGACCGTTCCGCTGATTTTCTATCTCCAGCGCCGGCGTCACATCGGCATGGTCTATGCCGTCGGATCGCTTGCCATCCTGCTCGTTGCATTGCTGTTTACCGGTTCGTTCACGGGTTTTTCGGCCACGGTCGCGAGTGTCGGATTGTTTTTCCTGGTCAGCGGGAGCGCCCGGTCGATACGATTGATCGTGGCGCTCGTCGCGATCGGTGGCGCCCTGATCGCGTCCGGCGTCGCGCTTCCCACCGCTTTTGAAAAGCGCGTCGTCGGGGCATTGCAAAATCAGGATCTAAGTCAGGCGGGCACCTACTCGGGCAGGTTGGATCTGGTCAAAGAAGCCTGGACGATCATAGACGAGACCAGCGTCGTCGGAATCGGGGCCGATCAATATCGAGCCGTCAGCCGCGCGCACGCGCCCGTGCACAACATTTTCCTGCTGCTTTGGGCGGAAGGTGGCTTGATGGCGATGTTGGGCTGGATCGCGATGATCCTTGTTCCTGCCGCGCTGGCGATCCGGATGATCGTGCGCGATCGGCTCACGGCCGGGCTCGGATTGGCTGTTTTCACCTCGTTCCTCATTTTCTCGATCGCTGCCCCCCATATGTATTCGCGCAGCTGGGTCGTTCCGCTGTTCGCGACCACGGCGCTTCTCCTCACGTCCCAAGCGCGAATGCGCCGCCGCGGCATACCTCTTTTGGACGTTCCACCGACCCGAATGGACCAGCCCGCCCTGCAATAAATCGCGTAATCTGCGTCGTATCTTGGAGGATTATCAGGGGGACGATCGATGTCTCGACGGGTTTTGGCCGCAGCGTTCCTATTGCTCGGTGCGTGCGCCGGTAGCGTCTCAAACTTGCCACCGGTGCAGTCCGTCGCCGATCAGACATATCATCTCGGGCCGGGCGACGAATTGCGGATCGTCGTCTATGGCTTCGACCAGATCACCAATGCCTATACCGTCAGCGATGCCGGCACGATTTCGCTGCCGATGCTTTCATCGATGGACGTCGAGGGGCTGTCGACCGCCGATCTGGAAGAGGCGATCAGCGGTGCCTTGCGAACGCGCGATCTGGCCCCGCGCGCAAGCGTCAGCGTCCAAGTGCAGAAATTTCGGCCCTTCTACATCCTGGGCGAGGTGCAGCGGCCCGGTCAGTATCCCTATGTTCCCGGCATGACGGTACTGACCGCCGTCTCGATCGCGGGCGGATATACATTCCGCGCGAACAAGCGCGATACGGAACTCGTCCGAACGCGGAAGAACGTTTCGTACCGCGCTCGCGCCGGCAGTGATGCGCGGGTTCTACCCGGAGATACGCTGTTGGTGCCGGAAGCATGGTTCTGAACCGCATTAGGCTGCGGCGGGACGACCATCGCGCGGGCGGCCTTACGATATTGTTGGCCTATCTGGTTTTGGGTGTCGCCGTCGTGCCGGCGGCGCGGGGTCAGGAGCGGCCGATGTCCCCGCTCGATCTGCCCCGACCGGGCTATGAACCGCGGCCCATTCTGATCGGAAAGACCGCGATCAGGCTCGAGGTCGACGTGTCCACATTGTACGATTCGAATGTCTATGCGACATCGACCAAGCCCCGCGGCGACCTGATTGCGGTGGTACGGCCGCGCGTTGAAATCGATCGCAATTCGTCGACCCTTCGGCTCCACGCCGAGGCTTATGCCCAGGTCCGCGAATACACGAACATCGGCCGTGAGAGTGCCGCCAGTTTCGGTGCTGCGGCATCGGCCGAGCTGGTTCCCGGTTCCAGGCAAACCCTGTCTTTTTCCACACGTTTCGATCGCGCGATCGAAAGCCGCGCCGATCCCGAAGCCCGGCGCAATCTGAACGAGCCGCCACGGCGCATCAACATCGTGGGTGCCGACCTGGGATACAGCCTTCGCGGCGCCCAGATCGGATTGACGTTCAACGGCGGGTTTCAACAGCTCTTCTATCGTGACGTGCTCGATCGCGATCGGAATTTGCGGCTCTATCGAGGCTCGGTCAACGTCGCCTGGAAGCCGTCAGCGCCGATTTCGATTTTCGTCGAAGGTTTTGCGACGCGCCGAGATTTCGTTACGAACGTCGACAACAATGGCATCAATCGGGACGCAACGACGCTGGGCGTGCTGGCCGGTGTTCGCCGGGATGTCACGAGCAAGTTGCGAGGGCGGATCGGGTTCGGCGTGTTCCGCTTCGACCCGGACGATCGCGCGCTGTCGGGTTTCACTGGCCTTGCCGCCAGTGGCGCACTGACATGGTCGCCGCGGCCCAGAACCGCGCTGACCTTGAACCTCGCGCGCGGCGACGTCGCGACCGTCCGCTCTGGCGCGACCAATCGGACCGACACCCAGATCAGCCTGCGCGTCGATCAGGAAGCGCGACACAACTTCTTGCTCGGAGCGGAGATTTCCTGGCTCGGCACGCAATATCGCGGGATCGTACCGCGCAGCCAGCGCACGCTGCAGGTGCGTGCCGAAGCGCACTATCTGGTGAATCGCGTGCTGGCGCCGTTCATCGCCGTCGGGGTCGCACGGCGCGACGCCGATCTCGCCCAGGACCGATTCACGCGTGCGACCGTCGAACTGGGCGTGCGCATCCGTTATTGACGAGAAGGCGACATCGCATGGCCAACATCACCAATCGCGGAACCTGGCGGCTGGTCAGCTATCTGGCGGCCGGGCTTGTACTGGCCTCCGCGACATCCGTGCCTGCGGAGCCACCCGCCGCCAAGCGCCCTGCGTTCCCCGGAGCGGAGGGCTTCGGCCGGATGGCGCAGGGCGGGCGCGGCGGTCGCATCATTGCAGTGACGACGCTGGCCGATGCCGGCCCCGGATCGTTGCGCGCCTGTATCGTCGCGGTCGGGCCGAGGGTCTGCGTCTTTCGTGTCGGCGGCGTTATCCGGTACACGACGATGCGCCCGGATATTCACAATCCCTATATTACGATAGCCGGAGAGACCGCGCCCGGCGGAGGGATTCTGATCACGCATGCCGGCGGGAAGGGGGCGTTCACGCCCTTTGTCATCAAGAACACGCATGATGTGATCGTCCGCGATATCCGGGTGAGGCTCGATCGCCCGGGCGAACAGCGTCGCGCGGACAGCGCGTTCATCATCGAGAACAGCCGCAACGTGATTCTCGACCATGTCAGCGGCTCCTGGGCGCGCGACGAGAATATGGGAGGCTATGCCGACAATGATGCCATCACCATTTCGTGGTCGATCTTTGCCGAAGGCGTGCCGCGCCACGACAAATGCGCGCTGTTGTCGAGCGACCCGCGGTCGCCGCAACGCGTGAGCTTCATCAAGAACCTGTGCGCCCACAATGGCGATCGCAATCCGGATATCAACTTCAAACCCGGCTCGTGCGTCGAGGTGGTCAACAACGTCCTGTACAACGCGCAGGTGCAATTCAGCGAAGTCTGGGAGAGCTATGGCGGGACGCCGGTCAACATTGTCGGCAATTACTATCGGCGTGGTCCGAATACGCCGCGGCTAGCCTTCGGCATCGACCGGCCTCTGGTGGCCTCCACCGGGCGCGCGCGCATTTACGTACAGGATAATATCGTCGACGGTAAAGGTATCGTCATGGCGCCGGTGGCCCGCGCAGCGCTGGTAAACTCGCCCGTTTGCCCTTTGACGTTGAAGCCTATGCCCGGCAGGAGCGCGTTTGAGGCGGTCTTGAGCGGCGCCGGGGCTTTCCCTCGCGATCAGGTCGATAGTCGGATCGTCGGCGAGGTGCGAAGCCGGACAGGGGCCATCGGCCGGCCCAATCGCCAATTGCCGTCGATCGCCGGTGGAGCGGCCTATAAGGATACCGACGGCGACGGCATGTCAGATCGTTGGGAGATGGCGCATGGAAGCAACCCGCTTCGTAGCGACCCCTGGGAAGATCGTGACGGTGACGGATGGACCAATTTCGACGAGTTTCTGAATTACGCCCACAATGAGCGGATGGCCGGTCGTCAGGTGCTTTGACTCCGCTTGTCGAGGAACAACTCCTCGATCTCGGATCCGCCGCCCCATCGTTCCACGATCGCAAGGACGCCGTCATCGCCCATCCTGAACAGCGTACCGCGATGGTCGGTATCGCCATGGGTACGCAGCACCAGCAGCCAGGCGCCGGGGCCGCGCAGATAGGAGCGTGTATTCTCGACAGCGCGCAGTAGCGACCCGGGCTGGAAATGGAGGCGGTTGAGGACGTTGGCCGCGCGGATCAGATCGAAGCCGCCGACCAGGGCGGGATTGCGGAGGGTGATATCGTCCTCGATCAACCGCATCGCGTCCGATTGCGCCAGCCGCGGGCTGACAAGGGCGACACTATTCCCGGCCTGGCGCGAGACGGCCTGCGCGCGAGCCAGCGGCGCCAATGTTCGGTTCACGACTGTGCGGGCGAGGGCCATGCCGGTCAGATAGTCGAGACGGCGCGTCCAGGGCCGCATCGCCCGCCCCAATATTTCATATTGCAGGACATGACCGGTCGGTTCGACCAGCGCGCGACACCCCATCGGCAGATCGACGATCCGCGCGGCAAGCGAGCGATCCGTGCCGGTCATCCTGACGCGGTGCCCGGATTGCGTGAGCGCGGCCGCAAGTTCGGCCGTGGTGACGCCCGACGAAATGCCAAGATCGAGTGCCGTGTCGACGGTGGCGTTTGCCCGGTCGAGGCATTCGATCAGCGCGGCATCGACGGTGCGCAGACGAGCCTGATCGGTCCGTTTGAACGTGGCGTTGCCGGTCCGCAATGCGCCAAAGAACAGCGCTTCGTCGCGCGCGGTCAACCCGTCGGGGTCGGCGGAAAAGAACTTTGTTGCGGTCTGCACTGTTCGCTCGTTGCCTGATGTCACGGCGCTCCACAGCGGAGCCCCCCAGGCGATAGCAGCGGCGACAGTCGTCGTCGCATTCGACAACGGATTACTCCCCCTGCGCACGACGAATACAGCGCCGATCGACTTATTCTGCCCCTTCGCGAGAGAAGGATTGGGGCGATGCAAGTCGACACGTACGCACAACTCGTATCGGGCGACAGCAACGAGCGAAAAGGAATCCTCTGGCCGGCGCGCTCCGGCCTAATCGGGTTTGCCGTGGCGATCGCTCTGGCTGCCTTGTTCGTCCGGATCATGACCTACCCCTTGCAACATGACGAACAATTCTACCTTCCCGCCGCGGTCCTGTTTTCGTTCGACGGGCTGTATTCTGATCTGGGATTCAGTCATCTGCCGAACCTGCCGCTTCTTTTGTCCGGCCTATTTGCCGTGGTCGGCGGTGAACATTATGTCCTGGTCGGGCGGCTGGTGATCTTCGTCTCGTGGCTGGCGGCGATCGCCGCCCTAGTGCTCATCGGCCGCCGCCACGCGCGAAGCGACCTGGTTGCGGCTGTTCTGGTCGCGCTGTTGATCGCCAATCCTGCGCTGCTCGATGCGACCGGGATGGCGGTTACGAACAATTTCATCGCCACGCCGTTTGCATTGCTCGGCTTGCTGGCCTTCATCGAAGCGGCCACGCGGCCATTGCCGTCGCCGGGACTGACGGCCCTTTCCGGCTTCCTGTTGGCCGTGGCGGTCGGCTTCAAGGCGAATTACGTCATCCTTTTGCCGCCGGTCGCCATTGCCGCCATTTTCGTGCCGCGGCACCTGACGATGCGGGCCCGACTGACGCAGTTCACGCTGCCGTTCCTGGCTGGAGGTATCATCGGCGGGGCGCCGACGCTCTATTTCCTGGCGCGCGATCCGTCGGGCTTTGTCGCGCATGTCGTGAGTTTCCATCGCGGCCCCCAGATCGGCTATTGGCGGGCGAACGCCGACCCTCTTGATCCCAAGGCGATCGGCCTGGCGGCGAAGATGCTGATGGCGCAGCGCTCGTGGTTCAGCGCGACGAACCTCATCGTGCTGCTGGCACTGGCTTTTTATGCAACATTGGCGGTGCGTGGGGGGCAATTTCGCTCCTGGGCCGGCGCAGCGGCACGCTGGCCGGTGATGCTGCTGCTGGCGATCTCCGCGCTCGCGGCAATCATCTCGTTCCTGCCGACGCCGGCATTTCCGCAATATTTCACCACCGCGCTTCCGTTCGCGCTCATGCTGATCGCATTGCTGCACGGTTCGCTCGATGCCGATGGGCGAAACCTGGCCCGTCCGTTCCTGGTCGCCGCGCTTGTCATGGCGGCGTTGATCGGCACGCCGATCCTGCTGTCCACGGCGCCCAAGGCGGTGAACGTCGCACGCTGGACGGGATTTCAGGTCCATCGCGATGCGCTCGACATGGCGAAGCTGGCGAACGGAGGAGGCCAGCGCGCTTCGATGGCGACCCTGTCGCCGGTCTATGCGCTTGAGGGCAAGCTCAAGGTGTACCCGGCGCTCGCAATGGGGCCCTTCGTCTATCGGGCGAGCGCCTGGATACCGGCCGGAGAACGAGTTCACTACGCCCATCTGACGTCTCCGGCGACGGTCGACGCAATGCTGGAAAGCGCGCCGCCGGCTGCCATTCTGACGGGTCAGGAAGGTACACTCGATGCACCGCTATCGGCCTTTGCCGTCGCTCACGGCTATGTCGCTCACCCGATCAGGATGGGGCGCGGCAGTGCCGCTCGCGACATGGTTCTGTTTACGCGATCACCGCTTCCGACGGCGCCGGTTGCTTTCGGCTCCGCGGCGCCGCCTCGGGTTTCGGACTTTGGGGCGACATCGGCGCCGGCGCGTCGTTGAGCCGGGCCTCGATGATCGGAATGGGCCGCCCCTTCACTTGCATGAAGATGCGACCGAGATATTCGCCGATCACGCCCAGAAACAGCGCGTTGAGCGTGATCCCGAGCAACAGGAGCAGCGTCGTCGTGGCAAAGCCGGCTGGCCATTGTTGCCCGAAGGCCAGCCGCCCGGCGAGGTAGCCCAGGATGAGCAGGGTTGTCGTAACGCCTACTGCCAACCCGACACCCGACGCCACGCGCAGCGGAACGAGCGAGTGGTTGAGGACGCCATCGGCGGCGAGACCCAGCATCTTGCTGAGCGGAAATTTGCTCTCGCCCGCGACGCGGGCGCCGCGGTCATATTCGAAGCCCACTTGCGAAAAGCCCATCGAGCTGATGAGCCCGCGCAGATATGGGCTGGTGTCCTGGACCGTGCGGAGTTCGGCGAGCAATCGTCCATCGACCAGCCTGAACTCGCCGGCATTCAACGGCAGATCGTCTTCGCTCAAGGCATTGATGCCATAATAGAACCAACGTCGCAGGGCCGCCTTGATCCGGCTCTCGGCCAGCGAGCGCCGTATGCCGTAAACGACCTGATGCCCCTCGCGCCAGCGCGCCAGCATTTGCGGAATCAGATCCGGCGGGTCCTGCAGGTCGCAATCGATCTGCACCGAGCATGCGCCCCGCGCGTTCTGGTAGGCGACCAGCAACGATCGTTGATATCCGATGTTTCGGGCAAAGCGAATGACGCGGACCCGAGGATCGACGCTGGCGATCGCGCTCAACAGGGTGAAGGTGGCGTCGGTCGAGTGATTATCGGTGAAGATGATCTCGCACCGGTAGCCGGGGAGGCCGTCGAATACGCGCGTGATTTCGGCATAAGCGCGGCCCACGTTCGCGGCCTCGTTCAGCGCCGGCACCAGCACAGAGACCAGGGTATCGCCGTCCCCGGTCATGCGTATACCGGCTGTCTCGCGCTCGCCACCGTGCGCGCAAGTCCTTCGTCCAGCGCTATCCGCGCGCTCCACCCCATCAAGGCTGACGCAAGGTCGGGTGAGCCGAGAACCGTCGTGATTCCCGTCTCAGACTCCGCATCGTCGCCATATCTGATCAATGCCGGATCGGCATCGGCGAGCGCGGCGATGCGCCTGGCGACATTTTCCATCGTCGGCGCAATGCCGCTGCACAGGTTGACGATCGATCCGCCGGGCAGGTCGGACCGGGCAAGCGCTCTAAGGCCATCGACCACATCATCCACATGGATCAAGTCACGCCGCCGGGAGGGGTGCTCCACGTCGCACGGCTCACCCGCAAGGCAGCGCTGGATGAGCCGCGGAATCAGAAAGGCATCGGACTGGCCTTCGCCATAAGTGAGAGCGAGGCGCGCGGTGAGAACCGCGAAGGGGAGCGTCGGTTGAAGGGCGCGCGCCACATGCGCGCCGGCAACCATCGCGGCGGTGTAGGCCGACAAGGGCTGCTCGCGCTGGCTTTCGCGCGAGGGAGTGACGCCGTTGCCATATTCCGCCAGCGAGCCGGCTCTTACCAATATCCTCGGCGTCGCCGCCCGGGCCGCCTTGAGCAAGGTCAGGAAATTCCGCAGATCGCCAATCACTATCTGTGAGTCGAGTGGATTGAGTCCGCCGGTGCCGCGGCCCGTGTCGCTCGCCAAATGATAGATGATCGTCGGTCGCGCTTGCTCGACATAGGTCGACAGCGTTTCGACATCATCGAGATGCAAGTGCGCCACGATGACATTTGCCGCCATGCGACTGGACCTGATCAGGCCGCGCGGCCGGACGATGACGTGGACCTCGTCGCCGGCGGCGGCATGTGCCGCCGCCACCTTCGATCCGATAAAGCCGGCACCGCCCGTGATCAGAACACATTCCGCCATCGCCGGCGCTTCCCCATTCGTTGATCAGTTCATCAGGACCGGTTGCGGCAACGGCACCAGGAAGCGGCCGCCGCGAGAGGTGAACTCGGCTTGCTGCTCTCGAATTTCGTCCAGGAAATTCCAGGCCAGCACCATCAGGATATCGGGTCGTTCGGTCTCGATCGCCTCGGGCGATCGAACCTCGATCTTCATTCCGGGCGAGAACAGGCCCTGTTTGAGCGGATTGCGATCGACCAGAAAATCGAGGTGATTGGGCCCGACACCGAAATAGTTGAGCAGGGTGTTGCCCTTGGCCGGTGCGCCATAGCCGGCGATCTTCAGGCCCTGACCCTTCAACTCCGCCAGCATGTGAATCAGGTCGCGGCCGACCTGTTCGACCCGGTCGGCAAAGTCGTCATAGGTCTTCGCTTTCAGCATCCCCGCTTCGAGTTCCTCGCTGAGCATCTCCTGCACCGCCGGCGTCGCGGTCACATTCGCCTTGCGTCGGAAGAAGACCCGCATCGACCCACCATGGATCGGCAATTTCTGGACGTCGATCACGTCCAGCCCGAAGGCTTCGCCGAGCCGAACCATTGAAAGCAGGCTGAATTCCGAGACGTGTTCCTGGTACACGGTATCGAATTCGTTGCGCGCCAGCAGCTCCTTGGCCCAGGGTACCTCGACCACGAACGTCCCATCTTCGTCGAGCAGATCGACGACGCCGGCCATGAAGTAGTGCAAATCGCCGATATGGTTGAAGGTGTTGGTCGTGACGATGACCTTCGCCGCGCCGCGATCGTTGCGCAGCGTCGCGGCCGTGGGTGGATCGAAATAGGCGACGTGCACCTCCACGCCTTGGGCATTGGCCAGTTCGGCCAGATTTGCGGCAGGATCGATGCCGAGCGTCTTGCAGCCGATGTCGTTGCAGGCTTTAAGCAACAGGCCGTCATTGCAGCCGATATCGACGATGAGCCCGTCCCCGGCGTGCTGTTTGAGCGTCTCGGCCAGTTCGCCAAAATGCCGGTGCATGGTCGTCGCGCCCGACGGGACATAGAGATAGTGCCGGAAGAAATCCGCCGGGATCTGATCCGCTATCTGAATCAGCCCGCAATGCAGGCAAGCCTGGGTATTCAGCGAAAAGACCGGCTGCGTCTCGCCGACCTCGGCCGGACGGACGAACATGTTGGCGGGCGGATGATCGCCCATTGCGAGGAAAAGGTAGGGCTGCGGCGCCAAACAGGCGCGGCAGTGCTCAAGTCGCTCCATCATTCAACCTTTCAGCCTAGGCGCAATTGCGCAGTGGTTCGGTCTGTCCGGCCAGGTCTTTTGCAAACCGGTCGAAACAGTCGTGGATATGATCGATCTGGGCGTCTTCCAGACCGTGGTGGCAGGCCAGCAGGATACCGCCCTTCATGACGGCATCGGCTTGTGGATAGCCTTCGTCCCGGACACGGGCCTCGACTCCCGCCATGGCGGGTTGGCGCAGGATGTTGCCGGTGAAGACGACCCGCGTCTGGATATCCTGTTTCTCGAGATAGATCTGGAGATCGCGTCGATTGAACGGCGCCTCGGGACGGACCGTCAGCGGGAAAGCGAGCCAACCGGTCCGGGCCTCGGGCAATTGCCGCGGCAATGTCAACCAGTCCGCGTAGCGCGAGAAAAAGGCCATGTGCCGCGCGAAATTGCGTTCGCGCGCGGCGATGTTGCGCTCCAGCTTGGTCAGCTGAACAAGCCCGAACGCCGCACCGATTTCGGACGGCTCGAGATTGTAGCCGAGCTCTTCGAAGACGAATTTGGCGTCATAGGGAATGCCCTGCAGGGTCACGTCGAACCGACGTTCCACAGATTCGGAATCGACGAAGAGCGAGGAGCTCCGGCCCCAGGATCGCAGCAGGATGCCGCGCCGGGCCATCGCCTCGTCATTGACGCACAACATGCCGCCATTGCCCGCCGCATTGATAACATGCGAGCCGTAGAAACTGGTCGTGCTTATGTCCGACCTCGTCCCGGTGCTGGTGCCGCGAAGCGTGGCACCCAGCGTGTCGGCGCTGTCCTCGATCACGAGCAGCCCGTGCCGGTCCGCAATTTCGCGGATCCGGTCCCAGTCGGGGAGATTGCCGATCAACGAGGGGATCATCATGGCCCGCGTCCGGCTGGTGATCATGGCGTCGATCGCGTCTTCGTCGATATTGTAGGTGCCGGGGCGCACATCGACAAAGGCGGGCACAAGACCATTGCGAACGATCGGCGCGACCGTCGTGGCGAAGGTGAGGGCTGGGGTGATCACCTCGCTGCCGCGTGGCAGGCCAAGCAGCTCGACCGCCAGATAGTTCGCCGAAGACCCCGAATTCACCATGATGCCATGCTTCTTGGCAAACAGCGCGGCGACTTTTGCCTGCATCTCCCGGACGCGATCACCCATCTGGGTCGAGCCGCGCAGAACGGACACAACGGCATCGATCTCGTCGTCGCCATGGACTGTTTGACCATAGTTCACGCGCATAGCTTCGCCGTCTCCTGGATGGTGGGTGCCCCTGTCATCGTCTGGCCCGGTGGGCTTTCCGCTCCGGCGACGTAATCGTCGATCTGACGCTCGCTGAACGCCCGCATGTCGGCGCGGGCGAGGTGGGCGCGATACCAATCGGTCGTCAGCGTTACCGCCTGCGCCATGTTCAGTCTGGGCCGCCAGCCGAGCTCGAGCTTCGCCTTGCTGCTGTCGAGGCTCAGCATGCCGGCTTCGGGGCGGGACGTATCGCTGCGATCGAAATGCGCTTCGAGCACGCTTGGCTTCCAGGCGTCTCGGAAGGCGTTGAGCAAGGTTTCGACATCGACCACGCCGGCGCTGTCGGGCCCGAAGTTCCAGGCGCCGTCGAGCTCGCGATTCCCCTCGATCATGCCAGCGGCCAACATGAGATAGCCGGCGAGCGGCTCCAGTACGTGCTGCCAGGGCCGAACGCTTCGGGGGTTGCGGACCTTAATCGGACGGCCGGCGGTTACGGCGCGGACGATGTCGGGAACGAGGCGGTCCTCCGACCAGTCGCCGCCGCCAAAGACGTTGCCGGCGCGGGCAGTGGCAATGATCGGACCGTCCGGTTCCCGGAAGAACGAGTGGCGATAGGCATCCACCACCAGCTCGGTGCATCCCTTGGACGCACTATAAGGGTCGGCGCCACCCAGCCGGTCGATCTCGCGGTAACCCCAGAGCCATTCCCGATTGGCATAGCATTTGTCGCTGGTCACCACGAGCACGCCCCGCAGGCTCGGCATGCGCCGTGCCGTGTCGAGCACGATCGCGGTCCCCACCACATTGGTATGAAAGGTCTCGACCGGATCGGCATAGGAACGGCGGACAAGGGACTGTGCCGCCATGTGGATCACGAGATCCGGATCGAGGCCCGCCACCGCGGCATCGAACTGTTCGGCCGATCGGATGTCCGCGACACGATGACGTACCAGCGACGGGACGTCGATCGCGTCGAACAAGCTGGGTTGGCCGTCGCCAGGGGGCAGGGCGACGGCCGTTATGTCAGCGCCCAGTCGCTGGAGCCAAAGCGCCAGCCAGCCACCCTTGAAGCCGGTATGACCGGTCAACACGACGTGGCGGCCCGCCAGTGCGCGGCCCAACCGGCTTTCGTCCAGCGCCGCTTCAGACATTGGTCGCAAATGCCTGCGGCGGCGGCTCGACTGCCCCCAACGGGGGCTTTGGCATCCAGGGGATGTCGCCGGATACACACAGTTGATTGAGGTGATCCCGGTCTCGCACCGTATCCATCGGGTGCCAGAAGCCGGTATGTTTGTACGCGAACAATTCGCCGTCGCGGGCGAGGGCGGCGAGCGGCGCTTGTTCCAGCGGCTCGTCATCGCCCGAGAGATAATCGAGAACTTCCGGTTCGAAGACGAAGAAGCCGCCGTTGATCCAGGTCTCTTGTTTCAGCACCTTTTCGGTGAACTCGACCACTTGATTGCCGACCAGTTCGAGATTGCCGAACCGAGCCGGCGGCTGCACGGCCGTCACCGTCGCCAGGCCGCCATGCGACCGGTGGAAAGCGATCAGGGCCTCGATGTCGATATTGCCGACACCATCCGAATAGGTGACCATGAACGTCTCGTTGCCGAGCCATTCGCGGAGGCGCCGCAGGCGGCCGCCCGTCATCGTGTGCTGACCCGTGTCGACGACCGAGACATTCCAGTCCATCGGTCGACTTGGATGGAGCGCAACATTGCCGTCGTGAACCGCAACGGTAAAATCGTTGCCCATGAAATAAAGGTCGTGAAAAAACTTCTTCATCATCAATGATTTGTAGCCACAGGCAACAATAAAATCCCTATGACCCCAGTGGCTATATATATCCATGACATGCAGGATGATCGGCCGACCAGAAATCTCGACCATTGGCTTTGGTATACTTACGGTCTCTTCCGACAGCCTGGAGCCAAGTCCACCAGCAAGGAGTACAACTTGCATTTTATCCTCCCGGAACGACCGAGGTGCATCGATGTTGCTGTCGGAGCATACGTCAAAGGGTCGCCGGGCGGGCATGCGCATCGGGGTTAGCGCAGAGCTAATCGGATGAGGGTCCCAGTCTCCTCGCGCCGATAGCCATCATCCCATCGGTGGAGCAATGTACCCTTGTCAGGAAGGGCGAAGCCGGGTCGCGGGGACTCGTGATCGCGTCCGCCTCGGAAGCCGCTTGGCAAAAAGCTGAAGATGGCAGGCCCCAGGGTCGAGAGGGCTCATTGAGATAGGCGGGATTGGACCGCTCCCGGCGTGTCGCATGACCCGAGAATGCGGCGAACCGCGTCTATCAGATTCTCGTACCCGCCGCGATCATCCTTAAGGGATAGGGGGCGTGGTCAAATGCGCCGTGTCGCGGGCTCTTCAATCAACTAAAACACGTCATGGCCCAGCAAGCACCGACTCATGTCCTGGCGCGTATCATCCACGGACCCCGGGATGCTTATTTTCGATGGAGCATCCGGAAGGTCCTAAGCTCGATTGACCATGTGCTGGTATCCTACCCGAAATCCGGACGCACATGGCTCCGCTTCATCCTCAGCTATTATTTCGCGCTCGCCTACGGTTTGGACTGCGCCCCCAACCTCCACCAGATGTTTTCCGTACTGCCGAACCTTGACTGGGATGCCAATCAGGGGCTGCCGGCATTCATGAGCGGTCCGGCGATCGGCCTAGTGCCTTTCCTGCCGGTTACGCATGAGCGTCCCAGGCTGTTTCGAAAGCATGACGTTCCAGCGATCTACATGACACGCGACGTTCGCGACGTCTTGGTCTCTTCCTATCTTCACGCAACGCGTCACTCGCGCGATTTTCACGGCGATATCGACGCGTTCGTTCGCGATCGGAGCCGCGGCCTTCACCAGGTCGCGAAACATTACAACAGCTGGGCAGCTTACCTGAGCAAGGTTCCCCATCGCGTCATTTCCTATGAGAGTCTCAGCAGCGATCCGCAAACAACGGTCTCGACCGCCATCGATTTCTTGAACATCGAGCCGTCAACACCACTGATCGCACAGGCGATTGCTGCAGCCGAGATCGGCAAGATGCGCGCGATGGAGATCGAGGCCGGGCTTCCGGGCCAGCGATATGACCGTTCCGATCCCGAAGCGTTGCGCGTGCGGCGAGGTCTCGTTGGTGGTTATGGCGATTATCTCAGCGTCAGAACGTGCCTGTGGATTCATGAGGAATGGTCGAAGGCAATCACCCCTGAGGCGCGTCATCTGCTGGGCGCGTCCCTTGCGGCAACATGAATTGATCCAGCGGCGGAAAATGCGGCCGTTCGCTGGGTCGTAGATTCATCAGCGCGGTGCACCGCCTGCCATTATTGCGTACTTCGAAAGAGGATGAACGACTGCGAACGACTGTACTGGAGGCCGGCTAGTCGCCGAAGCGGCCCCGGTCGCGGGGTCCCCGCATAAGCCGCATGGCTATGATCGGCGATTCTGGCAGGCGCGGGTGGGCCAAAGTTCTAACCCGTTATTCCACGTTCAAACGCAGTGTCTCGCGACTAGTTTGCCGACGGGCGCGATGCGCGTCGTCGGAGTAGATTCATGGCAGATTTCTACAATTCCCTTGGCAGCTCGACTGTCGTGGGCACGACGGGCGTGGATCGCTTCTTCCTGTTCAATAAGGACGCCAACCCGAACAACCTGCGCGCCGACGCGACCTTGGCGAGTTTCGTGTGGAACACATCGCTTCATCGCAGCGATGGGTCCATCTTCCAGTTGCTCGGCTCCCTGGTGAACATCTCGACCGACGTGATCATCGGCGATCGTACCGACGCAATTTACGGATCGAACTACAACGACGCGGTCGTCTACAATAATGGCACGTTCGCCGACGGGCTGGGCGGCTTCCGCGATATTCAGCTCATGTACCTCAACGGCGGGGACGATTTTGTCGATCTGACCGCGCATGGCCCGGGCGGTGTCGCCTATGGCAAGGATACGAAGATCTACGCAGGCGACGGTAACGACACGATCGTCGGCGGCGCGGGCGCGGACGTCTTCTATGGCGAGGCGGGCAACGATCTGATCCTCGGCTTCGCGGGTGCCGATACGATCTATGGCGGTGACGGCGACGATACGCTGTATGGCGAAGATCTCGGCTTCGACAACAGTTCCAGCTACGATACGCTGTACGGTCAGCGCGGTAACGACACGCTGTACGGCGGCGGCCGAGCCGACACGCTGGACGGCGGCGACGACAACGACACGCTCTATGGCGGCGCGGACAATGACTCGCTGATCGGCGGCGCGGGCAATGATGTCCTCTATGGCGACGATCTCAACAACACCGGTGCCGACAAATTGAGCGGCGGGAGCGGGGACGACCAGCTCTACGGCCGAGCCGGCAATGACGAGCTTCATGGTGACAGCGGCAATGACCTCGTCGACGGTGGCGACGGCAAGGATTATTTGGGTGGCGACGCGGGCGCGGACATCATCCTGGCCGGCGGCGGTGATGATACGGTCGATGGCGGGATGGAAATCGACCGCCTGGTCTTCACCGGCAACCGCGCGGACTATCGCTTCACGACCAATGCGGATGGCAGCCTGACGTTCGTCGATCAGCGCGCCGGCTCGCCGGATGGGACGGACATCGTCCGCAATGTCGAGTTCTTCCAGTTTGCCGACGGCACCTTTGCCAGCGATCAGCTGGACACACCGCCGGTGATCGTCTCGAACGGTGGCGGCGCCCAGGCGGCCATCACGGTGAACGAAAACGACCCGCAGGCAGTCACGACCGTGGTCGCGACGGATATCGATGCCGGCCAGACCCTGAGCTACGCGATTGCCGGCGGCGACGATGCCGCATTGTTCAAGATCGACGCGGCGACCGGAGCGCTCCTGTTTGTCTCACCGCCCGATTTCGAGGATGCCTATGATCGCGACGGCAACAATATCTATGACGTGATCGTCGCCGCCAGTGATGGCGTCGGCGGCGTGGCGCAGCAGCGTCTCGCGGTGACCGTCAGCGATGTCGCGGACGGCCAGGCGCCGACGATCACCTCCAACGGCGCCCAGGCCACTGCCGCCGTCACCGTCGATGAGAACGGCCTGCTCGCGACCACGATGGTGGCCGTCGATCCCGCCGGCTTGCCGCTGACCTTCCGGATCGTCGGCGGCGCCGATGCGGCTCAGTTCACCATCGACGCCGCGACCGGGGCGCTTTCCTTCCTTGTCGCCCCCGACTTCGAAGTGCCGACCGATCAGGGCGGCAACCATATCTATGATGTCGTCGTCGCCGCGAGCAACGGCACTAATGGCGATCATCAGGCGCTGTCGATCACCGTCGCTAACACCAACGACAATCTGCCCATTCTAACGTCGTTCGGCGGGGCGCCGAGTGCCTCGCTGGCGCTGGCCGAGAATATCGCGACGGTCACGACGATCACCGCGACCGACGCGGACGGCATGGGGCTGACCTATTCCATTCTGTCGGGCGCCGATGCCGCATTGTTCACGATCGACAGCCTGACGGGAGCGTTGAGCTTCGTCACCCCACCGAACTTTGAGCAGCCGGCCGATATGGGCGCCGACAATGTCTATTCGGTGACGGTAGGCGCGAGTGACGGCATCACGACGGTGTCGCAGGCGCTGACGGTCGCGATCACCAACGTCAACGACATCGCCCCGGTCATCCTGTCGAACGGCGGCGGCGCCACCGGCACCGCGTCACTGCTGGAAAATAGCACGTATGTCACGACCGTCGCCGCGAGCGACGGCGATGGAACGACGCCCACTTATACGATCACCGGCGGCGCCGACGCCGCGTTCTTCGTGCTGGACAGCGTCACCGGGGCGTTGAGCTTCATCAACCCTCCCGATTTCGAGTTTCGGAAGGATGCCGGTGCCGATGGCATCTACGACGTGATCGTCGCCGCCACCGACGGCACGTTCGTGACCACCCAGGCGCTTGCCGTCCAGGTGCTCGATGTCAACGAGATTGGCCGGACGCTGACTGGCAACGGCGCGGCCAACACCTTCTCGCCGACCGCGCCGGCGGCAACGCAGACGACGGCACTCAACGATACGATCTACGGTCTGGGCGGCAACGATATCATCGATGGCGGCGCTGGGGCCGACCGCATGGAAGGCGGGGTCGGCAACGACACTTATTATGTCGATACCTGGAGCGCGGACGGTTTCGCCGGGAACGACGATTTGGTCGTGGAAGCTGCCGGGGCGGGGACCGATCTGGTGATCGCTACCGTCAGTTATCAACTGACCGCCGAGGTCGAGAATCTGACCCTTGCGGGGACAGCGGCCATTTCGGGCGTGGGTAATGTTCTCAGCAATATCATCACCGGCAATGCCGGCGCCAATTTGATCGACGGGGGTGCGGGCAATGATCGTCTGCTCGGTGGCGACGGTGCGGACACGCTGATCGGCGGCGACGGTACCGACATCCTGAATGGCGAGGCGGGCAATGACAGCCTGCTGGGCGGTGCGGGCAGCGACGCGCTGGACGGTGGCGCCGGCGCCGATCGCATGGAAGGCGGCACGGAAAACGACACCTATACCGTCGATACCTGGTCGGACGACGGCAATGCCGCCAACGACGACATTGTGGTCGAGCTGGCTGGTGGCGGCACCGGGGATCTGGTCAATTCCTCTGTCAGCTACCGTCTGACCGACGAGGTCGAAAAGCTAACGCTGACCGGCACCGACAGCATCAACGGATACGGCAACGCCCTGAACAACGTCATAACCGGCAATGCTGGCGCCAACCTGCTGGTCGGCGATCTCGGCAACGACACGATCGACGGCGGCGCCGGCAACGACACGCTGCAAGGCGGGGAGGGCAACGACACCTTGCTCGGCAATATAGGCGACGACAATCTGAGCGGTGGCAACGGCGTCGATGCGCTTGATGGCGGTGCGGGAAACGACCTGCTCGACGGTGGCGCCTCGAACGACACGCTGTTTGGCCAGGCCGGGGCGGACATCCTGATCGGTGGTAAGGGCAAGGATGTGATGACCGGCGGCGCGGACGCCGACGTGTTCGTGTTCGCCATTGGCGATACAGCGGCCACCAATGGCTTTGTCGACACGATCACGGATTTCAACGCCTCCGCCGATTCAATCGATATCGATGTGTTCAGCGGACCGTTCTCGGCCAGCGCCTATGGCGAGTTGACTGTCGGGACGAACAGCTTCGACGACGCCCTGCTTGCCGCGCGCGGCGCGATGACGCCCAGCATCTCGGCGATCTTCGTCGCGGGCACCACCGATGGCTGGTTGTTCTGGGATAGCAACGGCGATCACGTGCCCGATCAGGCAGTTATCCTGCAGGGCGCCAACAGCCTGGGCGCGTTTGACCAGCATCATATTATCTAAAGTCCATTGCCGAGGGGCCGGTCTATGGCGCGGGGGCATCTAAGAGCAGCACATCCGCAGCGGCCCAGTTCGGGAGTTGCCGTCGGCCCATCAAGCATTCCGAAGAAGCTTCCTGTTCTGCTCGGTGACTGATCGAGGGACAAGCCTGATCCGTCGAGATTTCGCACCACTAAGGCGTAGCTCCGAATTGCCCGCCCAACCGCAAGGGAACCAGCGGCGGTGGCGTTCACAAGTGCTAGCCAGAGCAAGGGCTAGGAAAGGTGCAGTTCGTGGCGGAGCGCCGGACGAAAATCTGCTTTCCCTTTTGCGGGGACCTCATCGGAGGCAGCCATATCTCGGTACTTGGTTTGCTGAGCAACCTCGATCGGAGCCGTTTCGACCCACTGGTGGTGGTCGAAGAACCGCAAGGCGAGATTGCGCGGATGATGCGTGACGCCGACGTCGATATCGCCACCGCCGGCCTGCTGCCCGCGCCGCGACACGGCGAGCGCGCCGGCCTGCGCGACGCCCTCGGTATCGTCCGGGCGTCCGGCATGCTGGCCCGGCTGCTGCGCGAGCGCGCGGTGGACATCGTGCACACCAATGACGGTCGCACGCACGCGACCTGGGCGCTGCCGGCCAAGCGCGCAGGCGCCAAGCTGGTCTGGCACCATCGCGGCGCTCCCGATGCCCGCGGTCTCCGCTTCATCGCGCCGCGCATCGCCGACGCGGTGATCTCGGTCTCGTCCTTCGCCTTGGGCAAGGCGGGAACCCGCATTCGGCGCGCGCGGGTGATACACAGTCCATTCGACACCGATATCCGCGTCGACCGCCAGACGATGCACGCCGCACTGCTCGGCGAACTCGGCTGCAGCGCTGACACGCGGCTGATCGCATTCTTTGGCGTGCTGATCCCGCGCAAGCGGCCCCTGTTGTTCGTCGAGGCAGTCGCCGCGCTGCGGCGGCTCGCGCCAAACCTGCCCGTGCAGGGGCTGGTGTTCGGCACGCCGCTGGAGATCGACGAGGCCGTGGTTCGCAAACATGCCGAGCGCCACGGCGTCTCCGATGCGATCCGGTTGATGGGCTTCCGCTATCCCGGCGCGGAGTGGATCGCGGCATGCGATCTGCTGGTGGTGCCCGCAGTCGACGAACCGTTCGGGCGCACGTTAATCGAATCGATGTTAGTCGACACCCCGATCGTGGCATCCCGCTCGGGCGGCAATATCGAAGCGCTGCAGGAGGGTCGCCTCGGCGTACTGGTCGCGCCCGAGGACCCCCACGCGCTGGCCGTCGGCGCGCTAGATTTGTTGAGCGATAAGAACCGATATGCCGCGCTGGCCGCGGCCGCACGGGCCCACGCGCTGGGCCATTTCGGCGAAGACCGTCATGCGGAAGCGGTGATGGCGCTGTATGACGAGCTCGTACCCAGCGCCCGGCCCAGTAACCGTTCGCGCGGCGGCAGCGCCCCCGCGCCGGTTCCACTGCCGTGAATGGCCTCGCCAAATTGCGCGGACGCGTTGGTGTGGCGATGTCGCTACAACCCTATGTCACCAACCCGGCGCATCTGATCAATGGCGGCCGGTTGATCGTCGCCGTCTTCGCTGCGGTTGCAATCTATATAGACCCGACCCAGCCCGCCAACCTGCTCGATAAAGCCTATTGGATCCTTGGCGGCTATGCCGTCTATGCGTTTGCCCTGTTGTTCGTGCGGCCCCATGCCCGCATCGAGGACGCCTTCAACATCCTCACCGTCATGATCGACGTGCTCGTCGTCGCGGTGCTGATCTACATTACGGGCGAGCTCGAAAGCCCCTTCTTCGTTTTCTATACCTTCGTGCTGATCGCCGCTGCGATCCGCTGGGAATGGACCGGCACGATCGCCACCGCATTGGCGCTGCAGGCGATCCTGATCTTCGTCGGTGTGCCCGATGTCGAGGACGGCGAGTCCGAGCTTAACTTCCTGATCCTGCGATCGGTCTTCTGCTGGGTGACGGTGATCATGCTGGGCTATTTCGGTAACTATCGCAGCCGCAGCAATGCCCGCCTTCGCGAACTCGCCTCCTGGCCGCATGACATCGTGCCGGAGGAGGACCGGCCCTGGCTGTCGTCGTCGTTGCGCCACGCATCGAAAGTGCTGGGTGCCAATCGCATCCTCGTGCTCTGGCGGGATCAGGACGAGGCTGCCGTACATGCCGCGATCTGGAGCGACGAGAACGTTTGCTTCGCCGATCATGTTGTGCTGCCCGATGAGGCACTGATCAGCCCCGGCCCCGTGACCATGGTTGAACTTACCGGAGGACAGCGCGAGATGCTGCGAGCTCTGGCTGGCGCGGATTGGCGTTGCGCTTATGCCGCCGGTTTCGGCACGATCCGTTATCGTGGCAGCGTGATTGTGATCGACCCGGCGTACCGCGATCGCGACGTGACCCTGTTCATTCAGATAGTGGCGTCACGAATCGCGATGGAGCTCGAGCAGTTCTCCCTGGTGTGCGAATATGTCTCGGCAGCCGGTCTCGAGGAGCGCGTGCGGCTCGCCCGCGACCTGCACGACAGCGTGCTCCAGGATCTGACCGCGGCGGTTCTCCAGCTCAGTGCCGCCGAGCGCACGATGGCCCAGCCGGCGAGTGAGACGCTGGTTCATATCCGCGATACGTTGCGGAGCCATCAGGCGCGCATTCGACATTTTGTCGCCGAGACGCGCACCGGGTCGAATCGCAAGCATTGTCTTGCGGATCAGCTCCAGATGTTCGTCGAGCCGCTCGGCTCGCAATGGGATTGCCGGGTGGCGATCCGCATCGACCCGCCCGGTCTCGAGGTAAGTGATCGAATAGCCACTGAACTATGCCTTGCGCTCTCGGAAGCGACCGCAAATGCCGCTCGGCATGGCGGTGCCAAGGAAGTGACGATCGCGATTCGGCGCCGAGGCAAGCTGCTCGAAGTGACGATCCGCGATGATGGTACCGGGAGCAATGCGCACGGCGTGCCGCGCCCGGCGTCGCTCAGCAACCGGATCGAGAATCTGGGAGGCAGCATGGCGGTCCTGCTGCAGGGCGTCGGATTAAGCGTCCGCATGGAAATCCCGCTGGAGCGGGCGGCGTCATGACCTCGCTCATGCTCTGCGACGATCATCCCTTGATCTTGCGCGGATTGGCCGACTTGATCGCGACCGACACCGATATCGACATCGTCGCCACCTGTGGCAGCGGTCAGCAGGCGATCGACGCGATCCTCGAACATATGCCCGACGTGGCGGTGCTGGACATCTCGATGCCGGAGCGTGACGGGATCGACGTATTGAAGGAGGTCGCGCGCAAGCAATGGCCGGTTCGCGTGGTAATCCTCACCGGCTGCATCACCGACGAGCAGGTGATCCAGGTCATCGCCGCCGGGGCATATGGTATCGTGCTCAAGGAGAGCTCCGCCGCGAGCCTGGTCGATTGTCTGCGCCATGTCGTTGAGGGTCGGAGATGGCTGCCGTCGAGCATCGTCCAACCGGCGATCAGCCGAGCCTCGGCCGCAGCGCGTCGGATCTCACCCTTCGAGTTGCTGACGCGACGCGAGAAGGAGGTAGCGCGACTGATTGCCGACGGGCTCTCAAACAAGGAGGCCGCGGCCCGACTCGCCATGTCCGAGGGGACCGTGAAGATTCATCTGCACAGCATCTATTCGAAGTTGGGCGTCGACAATCGCACAGCAGTGGCGATCCTGTTCACCCGCGACCAGCTGCAATAACTCCCTCGCACTGCGGCGGGCGTCCTCCCCCAAAGGGGTAGAGCAGACCACCCTTCGACGTATATCGCCTGGTAGATTTTTTGGACCGCCAAATTCCCTAAGCTCTTGCTGCGCGCAGGCACCTGTAGCCGCGCCGCGCATATCAGGAGCAGACATGCTGGTGGAAATTGATCGGCTCGAGCCACTTTTCTGCTGCCCGCGCACCCGCGCCCCGCTGATCGGCGATGGTGCCATGCTGCGCTGCGCCGATGACGACCGCTGTAGCTATTCCGCGGTCCAGGGTGTGCCGGTACTGATCGATTTTGCGCGATCGATCCTGTCCGTCGGGGAAGTCACCGAGAATAACGTCGACAGCCCGGTTCGGCGCCGCACGCCGGAGGGTCTGAAGCGCGCGGTCAAGCGCATCCTCTCGCCGGAGAAGAAAAGCACGCGCCGCAATATCGACCGACTCATCGCCGCGCTGCCGCGCGATCATGCGCCTCTCGTGCTCGTCATCGGCGGCGGCACGGTAGGTCAGGGCATGGCGGCACTCTACGAACATCCCGACTTGGGGATCGCCGCTTTCGACATCTATTACTCGCCAAACATCCAGTTCATAGCCGACGCGCACAGCATCCCCCTTCGCGACCGATCGGTCGATGCCGTGGTGATCCAGGCGGTGCTCGAACACGTCCTCGACCCGCAGCAGGTGGTCGACGAAATCTGGCGCGTGCTGAAGCCCGACGGCCTGGTCTATGCCGAGACGCCGTTTCTCCAACATGTGCATGAGGGTGCCTACGACTTCACCCGGTTCACCGAAAGCGGACACCGCTTCTTATTCCGGCGGTTTGAGCTGGTCGATTCCGGTTGCAGCGGCGGACCGGGCACACAGCTCACTTGGTCGATCGACTATTTCGCGCGAGCCCTGTTCCGTTCGCGGCTGGCCGGCAAAATGTTCAAACTCGCCTTCAGCTGGCTCCAACTCTTCGACGCCTGCGTGCCTTCCTCTTATGCTTCGGACGCGGCAAGCGGGGTGTATTTCCTGGGGCGCCGGTCGGTTCGAAACGTCTCACCCCAGGAGATTGTGGCCTTCTACCGCGGGGCCCAAGCGTCCACTTCAACATGAGGGGTCGTGCGTCCGAACGAACCGAAGCGCGGCAACGCCCATAGCGCAATGGCTCGATGGTTCGCTGGTCACCAGAGAGGCAAGGTCCTCGACCAGAACATATGATGGATCAGCAATCGCTCGGCGGAGCGAAGGGAAAGCGATTTGTGACCACCGAATTCAAACTGTTGGGCTGCGCCCGCGGCGCTCGCCCTTAATACATCGGTCGCCCACAATTATAGGCAGGCACGCGCCCCGTGCCTGATCCAATGAAGCCGGAATAGCGCACGTCGTCCTGCGCCAGCGCGTTCAGATATTCCTCGATATTGGGATAGCCGTCGCCATCGGCATCGTCATTGGCATCCCAGACATAGGGGTTGGTGTTGACGAAGCGGCGCTCCCAGTCGTCGGGCATGCCGTCATTGTCGCTGTCGAGCTTCGCCGGCCCCTGGGTCAGGATCGCCCACCCGCCCGATTGGGCGACAGTCGAGGTCCATGCGTTCTGGAACAGCCAGGGCGCCGTGTCGCAGGTGCGGACATCGTCCACATAGAGGGCGTCGACATTGTCACGACACGGACCGTCGCGGCAGCGGTCGGCGCCGGAAAATGCAAGTACGTCGCGCAGCGCCTGCTCCGGTGAAGTAATGCGTGCCGGATCGTAGGTCAGAGACCGTCCCGGCGCGAGCGCATAGGCCGTGTTCTGGATGACGCTCAGTCCGGTGCGTGTACAATCGGCGGCGCCCGAGGCTGTCACGCCGCAGATCGTCGAGGGTACGACATGCGCGATGAAACCTGCGGCATTGACGAACGGATCGGTCACGGTCGATCCGAACTGACCGGCGACGCGAGTGCGCGGCGTCACATTGTCGCGGGCATAGATGTTGAACCCGAAGGGGGAAGCACCTCCCGGCGTGTAGAGGCCGATCAGATAATTGCCGTCGCTGGCATTGTAGCGCGGACCGCGCAGGTTCGCGTTGCCGACATAATTTGCATAGACGCTGCCGAATTGGTTCGAGATCAGTCCCGTTTCGGCGATGAAATCGTAGAGGACATTGTTGATGATGTCGGCCTGGCCGAGATTGCCCACCGTCGGCGGGTTGGAGCCCGGCGCGATGTTGATGCCGCGCTGCTCGCCATGCTGAGACAGATTGTGTGCAATAGTCACATTCGACGCCGGCTTCAGGAAGAATGTCTTGCAATGCAGCGACGAGGTGTGCCCGGCATTGAGACAGATATTGGGGCCGATGATCGACCATTGGATCGTGCAATTCTGGCAGGCGGTGTCGAGGCTCTCGTCGGTGCCGAACATGCTCGATACATGATCGATGATCTGGAAGCTGGTGGCCTGCAGCCGGATCGGATCGCCATTCTCCGAAAGTCGTCCGGGATGTTCGCCCAGCCGCACCCGGACATGGCGCAGGATCATATGATCGCCGCCACGCCGTGTATCGATCAGCGAGTCTACCGGATTGTATTTGGCGCCAAGGCGGAATTCGATGCCGCCCGGGGAGGTCTGGCCGGCGATGTAGATTTTGGGAATGGTGATGCGCGCGGGTGATTGCAGAATGATCGCGCCCGCCACGTCGAACACGCAATAGCGGGGCCGACCGGCAGGGATCGCATAGGGCGTGGCCACTGCCAGTGCGAGGGCGCATTCGCGATAACTGATCTTGCCGTCGTTCGGATTGGCGACATCGTCGAGCGTGTTGATCTTGTAGACCACCGCATTGGGCGCGCGAACACTTGTGGCGCGGCCATAGCCCGTCGCGGTGGGAAAGGCGAGCGGGTGGAGGGCGCGGTCGGGAATGTTGCCGTCGTCCGGGTTGGCGAACGCGCCTGCCGCCCCGCCGGGCGGTTGTGAGCTCGCCACTGTCACGGTAGCTGTGCCTGCGATCGGCCCCGAGCCGAAGGTGCAGCTCAATACGTAGTTGGTCGTCGCTACCGGACTTACCGTGACGCTCCCGCTCGCGGGCTGGGTGCCGTCGAACGGCGCGCCGCCGCTCGCGGTGCAGCCTGTCGCGCCGGCGGAGCTCGTCCAGCTGAGCGTACTCGACGCGCCGGGCGCGATCGTCATGGGCGAGGCGGTCAGGGCCACGGTCGGTGTCGGAGAGGGCGTCGGTGTCGGGCTGGGGTTCGGCGTGGGTGTTGGCGCCGGGGTTCCGCCGGAGCTGCCGCTGCTGCCTCCTTCGCCGCAGCCTGCCAGAACCAGGACAACCATCAGTGCCGCTCGTGACCGAGCGACCCAATTCCGCTGCGGATTGGATCGTAGCATTAACGCTCAACTCTCCAGTGCCGTATCGACGCCGACTCTAGGCGGCCCCGACAAAGCTCCGCAAGTTGGCCAAACGGACATGGACATGCCGGTCGTTCGGACCAGGCATCGCCTCTTCAGCGTCCATCTCGAGCGCGAGGGCGAGCCTCGCCGCGCGCAAAAACGCGGAGCTGGCGCTGCCTAGGGAGCGTAGAGTGCAAACGCGAGGTCTACCGGGCGGCCCTGCGGATCCTTCAGCGGCCGGAGTGGTATCGAAAGACTGGGAATCGCCACCAGCCGTTGCGCCGTTGTTCGCCGGCGCCCCTCTATCCCGACCAGAAAAAGCGCGTGCCGTCGCTGTCGTCGGGCATGGGGCCGGGACTGTCGGCACGGATATCCCGGGTCTGCGGATCGATGCGCAGGAAGCGGTTGGTAGCCAGCGACATCAGCACCAGTTCGCCTGTCGGCGTTTCAATCCATTGGAAGTTTTGCACCGTGCCGGATTGGCCGGCCCCAAGCGTCACCGCTCCATCTGCACTGACCGTGACATAAAGTCGGCCCGATCGCAGTGCGACGCGGCCCAACTTGCGGTCGACGACCTCGAACCGCGTCGGGACAGCCGAAGCCAAGCCCATAGGACCCGCTGCCAGTCCGGTCGTCGCATGAAACGAGGTCAGCCGGATCGATCGCCCATAGGGAATGGGCCGCATCAGGCCACGGGTATGCGGCTGATAGACATGGATATTGTCGAAATCGGCGAAACCGCCCTCGGCGCCGGTCCTATTGTAGCTGAACAATCCGTAGCGAATGCCCTGGAAAGTGAAGGTTTGGTAGAACAGTTCGACCTCGTCGCCGATCGGGGCAAAGGTGACGCCGTCGAACGAGTAGCTGAAGCGCGCCCGTTCGGTGAGAAAATCGCAGTCGGCGCGAAGCCAGATGCGCGTCCCGGTCATCTTCACCCGCACTGTCTTGTCGGGGCGCTGGTCAAAGAGGACGATGTCGAGCCCGTCGGCGCGCTTTTCGACGCCCAACGTGGCGTAGGGCAAATTGAGCAACCCCAGGCCGGCCGTGTCGCCCGGCTTCAGGTTCGACGCATCGAGCAGCACGGTCGGCGTCGACATTGGCCCGATCGCCCGCTGCGTCAGTGTATCGCGCGCGTCATAGAATGAGGTCGCCGGCAAGGCGTGAAGCCGCAGGAAACCCGGCCGTTCCGACAACGACCACTTGCCGTCGACCGGAACATGGTTCCACTGCCATATCGGCTGGAGCCGCGGCGCCGAAAAGTCATCGCTGCGCCGATAGGGCACATGCACCGGCTGCGGTCTGGCGGTCTTCGGCTTAACCCAGGTCCGCGGTGTCCGCGTCAGATTGCCCGGCAGGCCGAAATAGGGCCAGCCGTCCTTCCAGGTGATCGGCGACAAGTCCGTCAGCCGGCCGACGGAATTGAAATCCATCATTGAAAAGCCCCACCATTCGCCCTCGGGCGTCTGGACGATGCCCCCCTGGTGCATCGCCAGGCTATGTTTGGCGGCGGGGTCGGGGCCCCAGAACTCGAAGGGTGGCTTGGGCGTACCCAGGCGCTTGCTTGACGCCATGCCGAAGTCCTCGTGCAGACTGATCGATCGGTTGACCTCATAGGGGCCGAACACATGGTCTGCCCGCGCCGCCGGCATGCGAAAGCCGCCGGCATATTCGGCGCTGATGATGTAGTATTTGCCACCGATCTTGTAGAAATGCGCGCCTTCGCCCATCCCGGCATCGGCGGTGAACAGGACATGCTCGGTCCCCGGGACGATGTCGGTCAGGTCATCGGTAAGTTGGGCCAGGTGCATGTCCTGGTGACCCCAGACGACATAGGCCTTGTCGTCGTCGTCGAACAGGACGGACAGGTCGTGAAAGCTGCGCTTCATCGGCGTGCGCGTCCACGGCCCTTTCGGATCGGTCGCTGTGAACATCTGAGTCATCTGGCCATTGATGTTCGAGAAGATGTAGAATTTGCCGTTATGGTAGCGGAAGGACGGCGCCCAGATACCCTGGCCATAGATATTCCGGCCGTCCTCCAGCCGGTAGGCCGGGCCGATGTCGAGCTTGTCCAATGCGTAGGCGACGAATTCCCAGTTGACCAAGTCTTTTGAGCGCAGGATCGGCAGGCCCGGCATGGCGTGCATGGTGGTGCCGGTCAGGTAGAACCAGTCGCCGACGCGGATCAGGTCCGGATCTGAAAATTCGTCATAGAACAGTGGATTGGTGAACGTTCCGTCGCCGTTATCCGGCGTCCAGGTCGCGGTCGACATGCCCTTGGACGCGCGCGCCAGGGGACCGTCCCGATCCACGGCGGAAGCGGGCGATGCACATGCTATCAGCGTAAAGGCCAGGCATGACGCCAGCCCGGATATGACGAGTCCGGACGATTTCGACCCAAGCCGCATTATGCCTCTCCCTCATTTTGCGCCCCGATATCACAAAGCGGAAATCTGATAACGCTACCAGCAATCGGCTATGATGTGCCTTGCGAGTTAGCCAGGTCCGGCCTAGCCTATTTAATTCCTATTAAGTACTTGAAATAGCGTAGGACATATTAGAATCCGGATCTAGGATCCGCTGATATCTCGACTAATCTTGATTCGGGCGGACGAGGCGGCGCTGCAGCCAGTTCGCTGTCTCCGCGTCCATTTCGCAGCCATCATTTTCCGGCCCGAAACAATTCCCGAAGCGCCATTTTTGATGACGTATAGCCCCGTCATGAACTCGGCGGCAGTGCGCAAGCGTTGTCGGCCGACGAGCCGGGGACGAGGAAATGAAATTTTGTGGGCGAGCGCACCGACGGGTGCCGCTGTCGGGACTGGTTGCGTTCGGCCCGACTGCGTGCGGAGAGGGAAGCGGAACGCGGGCCCCCACTCCAGCTCCTGCGCCAGCTTTTCATTCTATGAAAACCCAGAAAAACATGCGGGGAATGAAGGCCCTGGCTTTCTGTCCGGTGAGCCTGGCGGCCGCGGCCATGTTGGCCGGATGCGTCAACGGCGGGGCGTCTGCCGGTTTATCCCCGTCATCCCTGGCGCCGTCTCACGGAGCTTTTTATTGGAAATCAAGCGCACCGTTGATCGGACCGCAAGCTGATCCATCCCAGACCGTTTACGCGGTAAAGGATCCATCCGTCGTATTTGCGAACGGAAAATACCATGTCTTCATGACCACGGCGGGATCGAAGGGATGGGGCATCGCCTATACAAGCTTCGCCGATTGGCCGTCCGCATCGACGGCGCCGATATTCCCCCTCGACAAATCGCCGATAGGCCCTGGGTACCGCGCGGCGCCGGAAGTATTCTACTTTGCGCCGAAAAAGCTCTGGTATCTGATATTTCAGGGCGGCGACCCCATGTATTCCACCACGACAGACATCGACGACCCGATGTCCTGGGGCCCTGCTCGCCCGTTCTTTGCCACGGCGCCTGACATCATCAAGCCACCGGCGGGGAAGGGGTGGCTCGATTTCTACATCATCTGCGACGACGCCAAGTGCTATCTCTTCAATACCGATGATGATGGCCATGTCATGCGGTCGGAGACGGGGATCGATCAATTCCCGAATGGCTTCCACAATACCGTCATCGTCATCACCCAGCCCCGAGAGGACGCGTTCGAGGCAAGCAGCCACTATCGGGTAAAGGGAACCAATACGTACCTTACCGTCGTTGAGGCGATCAGCCCGAAGGGGCGTTATTTCCGGATATGGAAAAGCGAAGGTTTGGAAGGCAACTGGGTGCCGCTGGGCACAGCCGCCAAGAATCCCTTTGCGACGGCCGACAACGTGGAAGGCATCTGGTCGGAGGGCGTTTCTCATGGCGAACTGATCCGGGACACGACGGATCAGACCCAGGTCATTGACCCCTGCAAGCCGCTTCGGTTTCTGTTCCAGGGTAACGACCCGTCGGTTCACCCCTCCGATTACATCCAGCTTCCATACCGGCTCGGTCTTCTGACAGCCAAGGGACCAAATCCGATCTCGGACATGTGTCCCAAGTAGGACCCTAGGCGGGCGGGTGGAATTGCCGAGCTTCGCGGCGGCCGACAATCTTATGCATCTGGCCGTTGAGCCGCCCTTGGCTGGCCCGTCTAGTCATTGAAAATGTGGTGGACGCACTAGGGCTCGAACCTAGGACCCGCTGATTAAGAGTCAGCTGCTCTACCAACTGAGCTATGCGTCCATGCCGGCTTGCGGCTGCCGCTGTTAAGAGCGGCTCCCCGGACGGGGAGGGGCGCAATTACCATCGCGGGCGCGCTTTGCAACCCCTTTTTTGCGGCGCCGCAATTGGCGCCCGCTGACTGCTACCAGCGGGTCTGTTGCCGGTTCTGGCGGTCGAGCGACATCAGGATGCCGATGCACAACAGCACCGTCAGCTGCGACGATCCGCCGAAGCTGATCAGCGGCAGCGGCACGCCGACCACCGGTGCCATGCCCATCACCATCGCCATGTTGATCGAGACGTAGAAGAACAGAGTAGTGGCCAGACCAGCGGCGGTCAGGCGCGCGAAGCGGCCTTCGGACTTGAGGGCGACGTTGACCGCCCACCAGATGATCGTGAACCAGGCGATGACCAGCAGCACGCCACCGACCAGTCCCCATTCCTCCATCATCGTCGCCAGCGCGAAATCGGTATGGCCCTCGGGCAAATAGTCGAGATGGCTCTGCGTTCCGTTCAGGAATCCCTTACCGAAAATGCCGCCCGATCCGATCGCGATCTTCGACTGGCTGATATGATAGCCGGTGCCGAGCGGATCGCTCTCCGGGTCCATGAAGATCAGGATACGATTGCGCTGGTAATCGTGGAGCACGAAGTTGAACGCGATCGGCGCCAGGATCGCGCCGGCCAGCCCGCCGCCGATGAACAGGCGCAACGGAATGCCGGCCAGGAACATGACCGTGACGCCGCCGGCGGTGATCATCAGCGCGGTACCGAGATCGGGCTGAAGCATCACCAGCGCGGCGGGGATGCCGATCAGGACCAATGGCGGCCAGATGGCGCCGAACTTGCGAATCTCGGCAGGGGGAAGCATCTCGTAGAAGCGTGCGCAGGCGAGCACGATGAACGGCTTCATCAGCTCGGACGGCTGCAGCCGGATGATGCCGAGTTCGAGCCAGCGCTGGCCGCCGCCGGCGACCTTGCCCAGGATCTCGACGCCCAGCAGCATCAGGATGATGACCCCGTAAACGGGCAGGCTGATCGAGCTCCAGGTGCTCTCTCGAACGCGCGACAATGCCATGGCGCCGCCCAGCAGGACGAAGAAGCGGACTCCCTGGGACAATGCCCAGGGGCGGATATGCCCGCCCGCTGCCGAATAGAGCACGAGGAGGTCGAAACAGCCGATCGCCAGGACCAGCAGGATCACTTTCCACGGCAATTGCGCGAGCGGCTCGGGCACGAAGCCGAGATTGGCGGAAGAACCTCTAGTCATTGGTCGCCTCGCGCGATCCTTCTTCGGCGGGCTGCGCGGTATTGGCGATCGCCGCGGCCGATGAATTGGCGGCGTCGGTCGCTGCCTCGACTGCGGGGGCGTCGGTTGGCGCCGCGGTGGCGTTGGTCTCGGTCTGCGCGCCCTGCACCAGCGAGATCTGGCTCTTATAGGCGGCGGTCTCGGCGGCCATGCGCGTAGCGATGTCGCCGCCCCAGGTCGGTTCGACCTCGGCCAGGGATTTCAGCGCGCGGTCGCGGTCGAGCAGATAGGTGATGATATCGCGGCCGATGCCCGGCGTATCGAGATTGGTCACGGTATGACCGCCATGTTCGAGCACGATCGCAGCGGCATAGCGCGGGTTCTCGACCGGCGCGAAGCAGATGAACAAAGCGTGGTCGCGCATCTTGAACGGCAGCGAGGCATTCGAGCGCACGCCGCCCGCGCGCTCGGCCATGGTGATGCGCCGAACCTGCGCGGTGCCGGTCTTGGCGCCGAGCGAGACGCCGGGAATGTTGAGGCGCGCGCGGCCGCCGGTACCGCCCTGATTGACCACGCCGTACATCGCGTCGCGGATATAGGCGAGGTGCTCGGGGTTGAGCGGCAGCGGATTGGCGATCGGTGCATTGCCGCTCATCACGACGCGCGGCTGCAGCGACCGGCCCGACGCGATGCGCGAGGCCATCACCGCCAGCTGGATCGGATTGGCGAGCACATAGCCCTGGCCGATCGAGGCGTTGAGCGAATCGGCGACGGTCCACTCGGCCTTGTATTTCTTCAGCTTCCAGGCGCTGTCCGGAACGGTGCCATAGCGCTGGGTGGAGAAGGGAAGATCGAACTTCTGCCCAAGCCCCAACGTCCGCGCGACGGGCGCGACCTGATCATAACCCAGCCGCCGGACCATCTCGTAGAAATAGATGTCGCAGCTGGCCATGATGGCCTGCTTGAGGTTGAGCGGGCCATGCCCCGATCTTTTGTGGCAGTGGAAAATGCCGTTGCCGACCCTGAGCGCGCCGCCGCAACTGATACGGTCGTCGGGGCTGACACCGGCGCGCAGCAACGCCAGGCCGTTCATCGGCTTGACCGTCGAGCCGGGAGGATAGAGGCCCTGGAGAACCTTGTTCATCAGCGGCACGTGGTCGTTGTCCGACAGCATCTTCCATTCGAGGTGGCTGATGCCGTCGGAAAAGCTGTTGGGATCGTAAGCCGGCATCGACACGAAAGCGAGGAGGTCCCCGCTGGTCACGTCGATGACCACCGCCGAGCCCGAATTGGTGCCGAGCCGGCGCGCGGCATATTCCTGCAGGCCCGCGTCGATCGTCAGCCGCTGGTTGTGACCCGGCACGTCCTGCCGCGTCGCTAGTTCGCGCACCAATTTGCCATGCGCGGTGACTTCTACCCGCTTGGCGCCGGGCGAACCGCGCAGTTTTTCTTCCAGCGCTTTTTCAAGACCATCCTTACCGATCTTGAAGCCTGGCGTGATGAACAGCGGGTTCTTCGTCTGCTTATACTGCTCGGCCGACGCCGCGCCGACATAACCGGTCAAATGCGCGACCGCGGGTCCTGCCGGATAGCTTCGCGAATAGCCGCGCGTTGGCGCCACGCCGGGTAGTTCGGGGAGGCGCACCTGGATCGCCGCGAACCGATCCCAGTCGAGATTTTCCGCGACCTGCACCGGTTGGAACCCGGCGGCGCGTTTGAGGTCGGTCTGGATCCGCGCGATCTGCTCGGGGGGCAGGGACAATAATTGCTGGAGCAGTTTCAGGACCTGATCGGTCTGCTCCTTGGGCAAGCGATCGGGAATGATGTCGACGCGGAAATCGGTGCGATTGTTGGCGATCGGATGGCCGTAGCGGTCGATGATCCAGCCGCGCCGGGGCGGGATCATCGTCAGATTGACGCGGTTGCTTTCCGCCAGCAGCTGGTAGCGCTGGTTCTCGATCACCGCGAGCCAGGTCATGCGGCTGGCCAGCGCCACCGCAACCGCGCCTTGCGCAGCGCCCAATACGAGCGCGCGACGCGAGAAGCTGTAGGATTGCTGGACTTCGTTGACCAGGCGAGTCGGACGGTTCACGCGCGGCCCCGTTTGCGGTCGAGCCAGGCTACCAACCGAGCGACGAAAGGATAGAGCAGCACCGCCACAATCACCTGAAACAACAACAGGGTATCAACATGGGCCTCGATCCCGGTGGCGATCAAGCGTCCTCCGATCAACGCAAAGGCGATCGCGCCCGTCGCCAGCACCCAATCCTGCCAGAAATCGCGCGCCACCAGCCGCTGGTCGAGCATGTCGATCGCCAGAAAGGCCATGCTCCACAGCATCACCGCGCTGCCTAACGGTTGACCGCTGACCAAGTCGTCGAAAAGCCCGAAGGGAATCGGCGCCCAGACCCGCAAGGCCTCGGGACGCATCAGGCGCCAGCCGAGCAGGATCATCAGGCCGAATGGCGGCAGCACGGGAAAGGTCGCGATGAACGGAATAATGGTGACCAAAGAACCCGCCATCACCGACCCGACGGGAATGAGCCACTGGCCGGTGGGCGAGGTTTGGGGAGCGAACGCGCTCGGCGGCCGACTCACGGACGCGTGTCCTGCGCCGGTGGCGGCGGTGGCGGCAAATAGGTCTTCATCACCGTGGCGAAATCGAGCGCATCGGGGCGCGCCAGCGGCATCGCCAGCGCGCTGTCGCGGCCGCGTTCGGTGACCTTGGCGACCGGTACGTTGGGCGGGAAGATGCCGCCGGTCCCCGAGGTCACCAGGATGTCACCGGGAGCGAACTGCCCGGTCGTCATCGCGATCGGCCGCACTTCGAGCAAGCCGTCGCCGCGCCCGGCGGCGAAACCCGGCGCACCGTCTTTCAGGCGCCGCACAGGGATCACGCTTTCCGGATCGATGATCATCAGCACGCGCGCGGTATCCGGGCCGGCCTCGATCACCCGTCCGACCAGCCCATCGGGTCCGCGCACCGGCATGCCGGCGTGCACGCCCTGGGCGATGCCGGCATAGACCAACGCATAACGCCGCGTGCTCGACGCCGACGAACTCACCAATCGCGCATTGATGATGTCCTCGATTGCCGGCTCGCGCATGTTGAGCAGCTTCTTGAGGCGGATATTCTCATAGGCGATCGCGCGCGCCTTCAGCAGCACTTGCTCCTGGTGCTGGACCTGCTCCTTCAACCGCGCATTTTCGCCATGCACGCCGAAATAGCTGCCGATCCATCCCGGGATCGATCCGATCCCGCGCACGACCGAGCCGACGCCCCAGCTGACCGGTGCGGTGATCTCCGCCGTCCCGGCGCGCAATGCCGAGAAAGCGGGTGGGTCGAGCTTGGAGATCAGCAACAGGATCGCGCCGACGAGCACGCCCGCGATCGCGATCACGTAGCCGATGAACAGACTATATTGCGCCCGCCGCGAATAACCCGGGCGCCGGTTGCGTGGCGACGCCATTCACTTCCCTCGCACCCCGAAGCCCCGGGATTCCTACGCTCTCAGGCTTGGATCAGGCCCGAGACTCAATCAAGCGTTATGCAGCACACCGCGGAACATCGGATCTTCCAGCGCGCGGCCGGTCCCCAGTGCGACGCAGGTCAGCGGGTCCTCGGCGATCGTCACCGGCAGGCCGGTTTCGTCACGCAACACTTCGTCGATACCCGCCAGCAACGCGCCGCCGCCGGTGAGTACGATGCCCTGGTCGACGATGTCGGCGGCGAGTTCGGGCGCCGTATTCTCGAGCGCGATGCGCACGCCCTCGACGATCGTCCCGACCGGCTCGGACAGCGCCTCGGCGATCTGGCCCTGGTTGATCTGGATTTCCTTGGGCACGCCGTTGACCAGGTCGCGACCCTTGATGTGGATCGTCAGGCCGATGCCGTCCGCAGGCGGCTTGGCGGTGCCGACTTCCTGCTTGATGCGTTCCGCGGTCGCTTCACCGATCAGCAGATTGTGGTTGCGGCGAACATAGGAGACGATCGCTTCGTCCATCTTGTCGCCGCCGACGCGGACCGACGTGGTGTAGGCAAGGCCGCGCAGCGAGAGCACGGCGACTTCGGTCGTGCCGCCGCCGATATCGACGACCATCGATCCGATCGGTTCGGTCACCGGCATGTCGGCGCCGATCGCGGCGGCCATCGGTTCCTCGATCAGCCACACCTGGCTGGCGCCGGCGTTCGACGCGGCGTCGCGGATCGCGCGGCGCTCGACCGAGGTCGAGCCCGAGGGCACGCAGATCACGATCTGCGGCCAGCGCATGAAACGCCGTTGCCCGCCATGCACCTTGTGGATGAAGTGCTTGATCATCTGCTCGGCGACGTCGATGTCGGCGATGACACCGTCGCGCAGCGGGCGGATAGCCTGGATGCTGTCGGGCGTCTTGCCCATCATCAGCTTGGCGTCGTCACCGACTGCCTTGACCTTCTTGACCCCGTTGATCGTCTCGACCGCCACGACCGACGGCTCGTTGAGCACGACGCCACGACCGCGGAGATAGACGACGGTATTGGCCGTCCCCAGATCGATCGCCATGTCGTGGGACATGAATTTGAAGAAACGCGAGAAGACCATTTCGATGTGACCGTCCGAATTCGAGGCCGTTGTGACGGCATACGCCAGGTTGTTTCATCCCGTGCGCCAAAGCCAAATCCGGGCTCCGGTTTGTTGGCATTTGCGGTCGCGGGATGGGCTCGCTTGGTCTAGAGTCAAACCCATGTCAATACGCCGCCTTCCAGAGCATCTCGTCAACCGTATCGCCGCCGGTGAAGTGGTCGAAAGACCCGCCAGTGCGTTGAAGGAATTAGTCGAAAACGCGATCGACGCGGGGGCGACCCGAATTGCCGTCAAATTGGCCTCCGGCGGGATCGATTTGGTCGAGGTCGTCGACGACGGATGCGGCATGACTGCAGCGGATATGGCGCTCGCACTCGAACGCCACGCAACGTCGAAACTGCCCGATGAGGCGATCGAAAATGTCGTCACCTTGGGCTTTCGCGGCGAGGCGCTACCATCGATTGCCAGCGTCGCGCGGCTGACGCTCGAAAGCCGGGTGCGCGGCGCCGATGGCTGGCGGCGCGTGGTCGACAATGGCGCAGTGACGGAGGAGGGGCCCGCCGCTCTTCCGCCCGGCACGCGCGTCCGCGTCGAGGGCCTGTTCGACCGCGTTCCCGCGCGGCGCAAATTCCTGCGTAGCCCGCGCGCCGAATATGGCGCGAGCCTCGATGTTGTCCGACGCCTGGCGATGGCACGGCCCGATATCGCCTTTTCGGTCGAGCATGACGGCAGGCGGGCGCTGTCGACCAACGCGCCGGAAGATCGTCCCGGCCGTGTCGCCGCGCTGACCGATCGCGCGCTGATCGAGAACAGTGTCGCGATCGACCTGGAGCGCGAAGGCGTGCGGCTGGGCGGCGTCGCAGGCCTGCCGACCTTCAACCGTGGCGTTGCCGATCATCAATATCTGTTCGTCAACGGCCGGCCAGTGAAAGACCGGTTGCTCGCGGGGGCGGTGCGCGGCGCCTATGCGGAGATGCTGGCGCGCGATCGCCATCCCGTGGTCGCCCTGTTCCTCGATCTTCCCGCCGACATGGTCGACGTCAACGTTCACCCCGCCAAGACCGAGGTGCGCTTCCGCGAGCCGCAGATGATCCGCGGGCTGATCGTCAGCGGCCTTCGCCGCGCGCTTGACGAAGCGGGGCATCGCAGCGCGCAGCGGCCCGACGAAGCGGCGCTTGCCGCCTGGCGGCCCGAGCCGATCGCGCCGACGCCAACCTTATGGGACGAGCCGCAAGGCGACACACTGACGATGTCGCGCTTGCCCTCGGCGGTGTTCGAGCGTCGGCCCAGCTTCAGCGCGCCGCCGCCCTTGGCCCGCGCGGAACCGGCCTGGGCGCCGCCGCCGGACACCGTCGCGCATCCACTCGGCGTCGCGCGCGGTCAGGTGGCCAAGACCTATATCGTGGCGGAAGCCGAGGACGGGCTGGTACTGGTCGATCAGCATGCCGCGCACGAGCGCCTCGTCCTCGAGCGCATGCGCGCCGCGCTTGCCGGTGGCAAGGTCGCGGCCCAGGCACTGCTGCTGCCCGAAGTGGTCGAACTCGACGAACCCGCCTGCGACCGGCTCGAGGCGCGGATCGGGGAACTGGCCGAACTCGGCCTCGACCTCGAACGGTTCGGCCCACGCGCGATGCTGGTCCGATCGACGCCGGCGTTGCTGGGGCAGGGGGATGTCACCGGGCTCGTCACTGATCTCGCCGACGAACTCGCCGCGTTCGACGAGGCGCTGAGCCTCAAGGAACGGCTAGACCATGTCGCCTCGACCATGGCCTGCCACGGCTCGGTCCGCGCTGGCCGCGTGCTGTCGGTCGCCGAGATGAACGCGCTGCTCCGCGAGATGGAAGTCACCCCGCATTCGGGCCAATGCAACCACGGCCGCCCGACCTGGGTGAAGTTGGCACACGGCGATATCGAGAAGCTGTTCGGCCGGAAGTAGGGGGGCGCGCGCTGGCTATCTGAGCGCGCGCACCCCAACCTCAACTTTGGTGGCCGAGTGATGCGAAAAACCGACCTACTGCCTCGAATAGCGTCGCTCGGCTGTGCTCCAGCTGCATCCGATGACCGCCGCCAGGTAGCGTCGCAACCTCAGGCCCGCCGGGCACCGATGTTAGCGCGCGTGCCAGGTTTGCCAAATCGTCGGAAGTGGTCACCGCATCGCGATCGCCGCGCACGATCATCGTCGGGACGCGGATCTTCCCTGGATCGTAGGGAAGGCTGCCAGCCCGGGCCGACAAAATATCGAGCACGGGACCGTTCGGCACACGAACCGCAGGGGGCGTACGGATGGCGCTGGCCGGATCGGTTGCCATGTACGCCGCGATCCAGCGCGCGTAGACCGCCAGGTCCATGTCGGGCCGGTGAGCGGGCGTGTTCGCGGAGAACGAATCGAGCTGATCCTGCGCGGTCACCAATGTGGCGGCGCCGCGTACCGTCGGCGTCGGAGCCGAGCCTCGCCGCATGATTGGGCCGAACAGGACGAGCCCGGCGAGCTGATCGGGGTGGTGTTCGGCGAATAGGCCGGCCGGGATTGTGCCCCAGGAATGCGCCAAGAGCAGCACATGCCGTCGATGCGCCGAACGCTCGATGGCACCGACCACGCGCGAGATTTGCCGCTCCGCCGCCTCGGCCGCGCCATAGGGCTTGGCGGCGGGATCATCGTTGGCGAATGCCGCGTCGCGCTCGCTGCCGCCATATCCGGCGAAATCGAACGCCCAGACGTCGAAGCCTCGCCGGTGCAGGTCGTCCATCCACGACTTGCCGTCGATCCGGAATGCGACCGACAGCGCGGACGGGAAGGTCGCGCCATGAACGAACAATATCGCCGGTCCTCGCCCCTTGAGATGACGGACGAGCAAGGTCGGTTCGCCGCGATCAACTAGTTTGAACGCGCGAGGCTCAGGACTTGAGGAAGGAGTGACGAACGTGAGAGCGGCAACCGCCAGCGTGACGAGCATTTTCAAGGGAAAGCCTCCTGGTGTCGAAGAGGCGCACCATTTGTGTGAAACAATGCTCGCGGTCATCAAGTATCGGTTCGGTACTGGCCGAACCGTAGCGGTCGGGATCGACCGCGTCGGCCAGCCATCTGAGCGTCAAATTGTTTGCCAGTCGGCGGGCCGTGGCGGGTTGGTTCTGCCGTTGAATAAGCAGGTCGACGGCCCAGCCACCACCCTCGAAAATTTGATGCGCGTGCCGCGCAGATCAAAAATGTTCCCGCCCCAAAGAAAAACTTTTCCGTTCATCTTCTGGAAACTTCGTGACCGGCTACGCATTTTTAGCAGCGAACAAGGTTGTTGAACGAACAGGAATTGAACCGTGAAGGTGTTGCCGTTTGTGTTCGCGCTTATCCCACTTGCCGCTGTCGTGAGCGCCTGCGTTTCGACGTACTGAATCCCCCCCCCCC
>NZ_BCYX01000003.1 GCF_001598415.1 Sphingomonas mali NBRC 15500 | reverse complement strand
CCCCGCGACGAACGAGCAACAAGCCAGGAGGTCAGCGGTGGAGGGCCCCCTCCACCACGCGGCTCACGCCGCGCGGTCCCCCTCCCCGTAAACGGGGAGGATTTTAGGACTCAGCCACCGGTCAGCTTCTTCATGATCGACATCGATTGCTCGTTGCCCGATTGCGGGGTTAACTCACCGGTGCGGTCGGTGATCTCGGCCCAATGCGCGGCGACGCCTTCGGGCGACAGGTCGTCGCCGGTCAGCAGCTTGCCCTGGGTCAGCGTGACATAGGCAGCCTGGAACACGCCGGCGCCGGCGCCGACGATCGCGTTGGTCGGCGCGTCCTCGCTGACCAGATAGAGCGCGGCGGGGGCGACCTTCTCCGGCGCGAACGCCTTGAACGCCTCCGCCGGGAACAGATCCTCGGTCATCCGCGTGCCGGCAGTCGGCGCGATCGTATTGACCTTGATGTTGTACTTCGCGCCTTCGAGGTAGAGCGTCTTGGTCAGCCCGGCGAGGCCGAGCTTGGCGGCGCCGTAATTGGCCTGGCCGAAATTGCCGAACAGCCCGGTCGACGAGGCGGTCATGAGGACGCGCCCATAGGCCTGTTCGCGCATCGTCGCCCATACCGCCTTGGTGCAATTGGCCGATCCGTTGAGGTGGACGTCGACGACGAACTTGAAATCGGCCGGCTCCATATTGGCGAAGCTCTTGTCGCGCAGCACACCGGCATTGTTGATCAGGATGTGGACGCCGCCCCAGGCTTCCTTGGCCTTTGCGACCATCTCGACCATCTGCTCATATTCGGTGACGCTGCCGCCGTTCGACATCGCCTCGCCGCCCGCGGCCTTGATCTCCTCGACGACTTTGAGCGCCGCGTCGGAATGACCGGTGCCGTCGCGCGCGCCGCCCAGGTCGTTGACGACCACCTTCGCGCCGCGTGCCGCCAGCGCCAGCGCATATTCGCGACCCAGGCCGCCGCCTGCGCCGGTGACGATTGCGACCTTGTCGTCGAAACGGATGCTCATGAAGTGCTCCCTGAATGGTTTGAGCGCTTCCTAGCCAAAGGCGCGCGTCGTGCAACCCCGCCGTACCGCAAACACGAAAAACCCGGCGCGGGTTGTGCCGACCCGCGCCGGGAAAGGGGAGCTTACGACCCGTCTTATGCGGTTATTTGGGACTGTTGCGCTCTACGCAGTGGTCGAACTGTCCGCGTTTGCACACCGGATAATTGGCGAGGGGGGCCGGCGGCGGAAAGGCGACGTCGGGCGCCGGCGCTTCCTTGAACACGACCGTGGCACCTGGTGGCGGTGGCGGTGCGGGCGGTGGTGCATAGCCGCCCGGCGTCGGCGCGGTGTTGTCGGTGGTCATCGTCGCCGGTGCTTGCGACGATTGCGGTTCTCCATGTGCCAAGGCGGGGACCGCGAGCGTGGCAATGGCGGCGAATAGGATGATTTTCATGACGGTCTACTCGATTCCCGGCGGGGCGGGCATTAGCCCGTCCCGACCGGTGCGGCAAAAAGCCATTATTTACCGTGAGGACGCGGCGTCGAATGCAGGCGTTCGCCCCTGGCGTTGGAGCGTTCCATACAATGATCGACGACGGTCTTGGTGCACATCGGCACATCGGCACCGGTAGCGGGCGCCGCGGCGTCCGGGAGCGGCTGTACGACCGGCGTCGGCGGACCCATGACCATATTCGCGGGGCCGGCCGGCGGTCCTGGCGGAGCGGGCAACGGCGCGGCAGGCGGTGCGCTGGCATCGGGTGCAGGCGCCGGGGCGGTCTGCGGATCGGGTGGCGGCGCGGGCGTATTTTGCGTGATCGCGGGCATCGCGATCATGGCGGCCGCCGCAGCAAGGAACAACTTCATGCGACTCTCCTGGTTCTGCACGATCTTCCGTGACTCGACCCAAACGCGCCGCACGCAAATTGGCTCCCTCGTTTCGGATGCGATTCCTTACGCCCCCGAATCGAGAGCATAACCCGCCGATCGCACGGTCCGGATGACGTCGGGCTTGTCGCCGCGATTGATCGCTTTGCGCAGGCGCCGGATATGCACGTCGACGGTGCGGCTTTCGATGTCGCTGTCATGCCCCCACACCGCGTCGAGCAGGCGCTCGCGGCTGAACACCCAGCCCGGATGTTCGAGGAAATGCTTGAGCAGGCGGAATTCGGTCGGGCCGAGCGGAACGACTTCGCCGCTGCGCCGGACCTTATGCCCCACCGTGTCCATCTCGATATCGCCATAGGTCAGCTGCTCGCCGGCCAGCGCCGGGCGAACGCGGCGCAGCACCGCGCCGACCCGCGCGACCAGCTCGCGCGGGGAAAACGGCTTGGTGACGTAATCGTCGGCGCCCGTTTCGAGCCCTCGGACGCGATCTTCTTCCTCACCGCGCGCGGTCAGCATGATGATCGGGATGTTCGCGGTCTCCGGCATGCGGCGGAGACGCCGGCAGACCTCGATCCCCGACAGCCCTTCGACCATCCAGTCGAGCAGGACGATGTCGGGCGTGGCTTCCTTGGCGAGCAGCAACGCCTCCTCGCCGTCGGGCGTATGCGCGACCTCGAAATCCTCGCGCTTGAAATGATAGACCAGCAATTCCGCCAGCGCGGCGTCGTCTTCAACCAGCAACATCTTGGCGCGTGCCATTACATTTCCCCTGACTTGCCGCGCTCACGCTCGGTCATTTGCGTGCCGGTAGCGGCGAAATAGATCATCTCGGCGACGTTCGTAGCGTGGTCGCCGATCCTCTCCAGGTTCTTGGCGACGAACAGCAGGTGCGCGACCTGACCGATCGTCGCGGGATTTTCGACCATATAGGTCACCAGCATGCGGAAGATGCTGTCGTAGAAGTCGTCGAGCGCCTGGTCGCGGATGCAGACGTCAACCGCAGCGCGCGCGTCTCGCGCCGCGAAGGCGTCGAGCGCGTCATGCACCATTTCGGCGGCCATCTTGCCCATCGCCGGAAGGACCGAGATAGGCTCGATCCGGTGCTCGCTCTCGATCATCGGCACGCGCTTGGCGATATTCTTGGCATAATCGCCGATCCGTTCGATCACGCCGGCGATCTTCAAGGCAGCAACGACTTCGCGCAGGTCGTTGGCCATCGGCGCGCGCAACGCGATGATGCGGACCGCCAGCGTCTCCACCTCGGCCTCGATCACGTCGATCTGCTTGTCGGCGGCGCGGACTTGCTGCGCCAGGTCAAGATCGACCCGCTGCAATGCGTTCATCGCATCGTGGATCGCGCGCTCGGCAAGACCGCCCATCTGGCTGATCAGGCCGCGAAGCTGACCGATCTCGTCATCGAACACCTTGACCGTATGTTCCTGGCCGGTTGCCATTCGCTCAAACTCCTCAGCCATAACGGCCGGTGATGTAGTCGCGCGTCCGCTCTTCGCGCGGGTTGGTGAAGATGTCCGACGTCTGACCATATTCGACCAGCTGGCCGAGGTGAAAGAAGGCGGTGCGCTGCGACACGCGCGCGGCTTGCTGCATATTATGCGTGACGACGACGATGGCGTAGCGGCCCTTCAATTCGTGGATCAGTTCCTCGATCTTGGCGGTAGCGATCGGGTCGAGCGCCGAGCACGGCTCGTCCATCAAGATCACTTCGGGATCGACCGCGATCGCGCGCGCGATGCACAACCGCTGTTGCTGGCCGCCCGACAGAGCGGTGCCGCTGTCCGACAGGCGGTCCTTAACCTCGCCCCACAGGCCGGCGCGCGCCAGCGAGCGTTCGACGATGCGATCCATGTCCGCCTTGGACGAGGCCAGGCCGTGGATGCGCGGGCCGTAAGCGACATTCTCGTAGATCGACTTGGGGAAGGGATTGGGCTTCTGGAACACCATCCCGACGCGGGCGCGAAGCTGGACCACGTCCATCTCGCGCGCATAGACGTCCTCGCCGTCCAGCCGGATATCGCCTTCGACCCGCGCCGAGGCGATCGTGTCGTTCATCCGGTTGAGCGTGCGCAGAAAAGTCGACTTGCCGCAGCCCGAGGGGCCGATGAACGCGGTCACCTTGTCCTGGTCGATGTCGATCGACACATCGCCGATCGCCTGCACCGCACCGTACCAGACGCTGACATTGCGCGCGGTCATCTTGTGATCATTGAGGATGGTCTTGTCGGTCACCAGCGGGTCTCGAAACGATTGCGGAGGTAGATGGCGATGCCGTTCATCGCCAGCAGGAAGACGAGCAGCACGATGATCGCGGCCGAGGTCTTCTCGATGAAGCCGCGGCTGACTTCGTCCGACCACAGGAATATCTGGACCGGCAGCACCGTCGACGGATCGGTCAGCTTGCCCGGCGGCGTCGCGATGAACGCGCGCATGCCGATCATCAGCAGTGGCGCGGTCTCGCCCAGCGCGCGCGCCATGCCGATGATCGTGCCGGTCAATATGCCGGGCAGGGCGAGCGGCAAAACGTGGTGGAAAACGACCTGAACCGGACTGGCCCCGAGCGCGAGCGCGGCGTCGCGGATCGACGGCGGCACCGCCTTGATCGCATTGCGGCTGGCGATGACGATCACCGGCATCGTCATCAGCGCGAGCGTCAGCCCGCCGACCAACGCCGCGGAGCGCGGCAGATGGAACGTGTTGAGGAAGACCGCGAGGCCGAGAAGGCCGAAGATGATCGACGGTACCGCGGCGAGGTTGTTGATCGACACCTCGATCAGGTCGGTCCAGCGGTTCCGCGGGGCGTATTCCTCGAGATAGAGTGCCGACAGCACGCCGATCGGGAAGGCGAGTGCCAGCGTCACCAGCATCGTCAGCAACGATCCCTTGAGCGCGCCCCAGATGCCCACCGCGGTCGGATCGGTCGAATCCGATCCCGACAGGAAACCCCAATTGAAGCCGGTGCGCAATTGCCCGGCGTCGGTCAGTACCTGCGCGCGCTTCTCGGCCAGGGGTGTTCCGTCTGCCTTGGCCGCAGTGTCGACGTCGCTGGCGGCGGGTAGCCACAATCGTACCCTGCCGACCGCCAGTCGAGGATCGGCCTTGAGCGCACGACGGACGATCGTATCGGCTCCGTCGGAGAACAGCGCAGGGCCGATGGCCCCATATTGCGCGGCGGCGGCGCGATCGACCACCGCGTCGAGTTGCGCGCCGGCGAGCGCGAGATCGCCGCCAGGTCCTCTGATCCGGTCCGGCGTCAGGCCGAGTCCGGCGGCGGGAAAATCGATCGACAGGGCGACTTCGGTCGTGACGAACCCGCGAGCGCCGTTCGCCATCATCGTCACGAGCAGGAACAGCAGGAAGCCGGCCGAGAGCACAATCGCCGCCAGCCCGAACAGCCGGAAGCGGCGCTCCGCGGCGTAACGGCGGCGCACGCGCCGTTCCATCTGGGGAGTCCTCCAGTCGGTCGGAACACGCTCGACGGAGCCAGGACCGAGCGGCCTATTCATACGCTTCCCGATACCGTTTCACGACGGTCAGCGCGATGATGTTGAGCAGCAGGGTGATGACGAACAGCGTCATGCCCAACGCGAACGCGGCCAGTGTCTTGGGGCTGTCGAAGCTCGCTTCGCCGGTCAGCAGGTCGACGATCTGCTTGGTAACCGTCGTCGCTGAATTGAACGGGTTGAGGCTGATCGTCGCGGCGCCAGAGGCAGCCATCACGACGATCATCGTCTCACCGATCGCGCGGCTGATCGCGAGCAGCACGCCGCCGACCACGCCGGGCAAGGCGGCCGGCAGCAGCACGCGGCTGATCGTTTCGCTCGGCGTCGCGCCCATCGCTAGGCTGCCGTCGCGCATCGCCGACGGCACCGCGGCGATCGCGTCATCGGCCATCGACGAGACGAACGGGATGATCATCACCCCCATCACCAAGCCTGCCGCCAATGCGCTTTCCGATGTCGCGCCGGGTATGCCGATGGCGACGCCCAATTGGCGCAGTGCTGGGCCGACCACCAGCGCGGCAAAATAGCCATAGACCACCGTCGGCACGCCCGCGAGAATCTCGAGCGTCGGCTTCATCCACGCGCGCAACCGGGGTGAAGCATATTGCGTCAGGTAGATCGCGCTCATCAGGCCGAACGGGATTGCCACCAGCATCGCGATGACCGCGCCGATGAAGAACGTTCCCCAGAATAACGGCACCGCGCCCAGGCTCGCGCCGGGATTCCTGGGGTCGATGACCTGTGGACTCCAATGCCGGCCGAACAGGAAATCGGTGATCGGCACGGTGCCGAAGAAGCGTGCGCTCTCGAACAACAAGGAAGCGACGATGCCGATCGTCGTCAGGATCGCGATCAGCGAGGCGGCGAGCAGGCTGGCCATCACGATTCGCTCGATCCTGGTTCGCGCATTGAAGCCGGGGCGGATGCGCAGGAAAGCGAAGGCGCCCCCGGCAATGCCGAGCAACAAGGCGGTGGCGCCGCCGATCCATCCATAGCGCGATTGCTCGACGGCATAGGCCGGCGCGAGCCGCGTCGCGAGCGGGTTGAGCGGGGTGCGGTGATGGTCGTTGGCGATCGCGCGCGCCTCCGACAGGATCGCCGCCCGCTCGAAACCGGGCGGTGGAAGCTGCGCCGCTGCCGGCGTCTTGAGCACGCCGTTGGTCGCCAGACCAGGGGCGCACGCTCCCCAGACTGCGAGGAAGAGCAGGGGCGGTAACACGGTCCACATCGCGGCGAACGAGCCGTGATGGCGCGGTAGCGACGAAAAGCGCTGCCCCGGCGCCTTGCGGAACGCGATGGCGCGGACGCGCCCCGACAGCCAGGCGATCAGCCCGAGTCCCGCGACCAGGAAAAGGAGGGCGGACGTCGGCATGTCAGCTCAACGTCTTCGGATCGAGCAGCGTCTGGCGCTGAACGATCACCGCCGAGCGCGCGCGCACGTCGGCGGGTGCCGAGATCAGCCCGCGGCGAACCAGCGGCCCGTCGGGCGCCCAGGCTTGGGTATAAGCGTTGAGGAACGCCCGGAGGTTGGGGATCGCGCTCAGATGCGCTTTCTTGACATAGAGGAATAGCGGCCGAGAGCCCGGATAGCGGCCGCTCGCGATCGTCTCGTACGTAGGCTCGATGCCGTTGAGCGGTACGCCGTTCAGCCGATCCTTGTTCTCTTCCAGATACGAATAGCCGAAAATGCCGATCGCGTTGGGATTGGCCTGGAGTTTTTGGACGATCAGATTGTCGTTCTCGCCCGCGTCGATATAGGGGCCGTCGTCGCGCACCCGGGTGCAGGTCTTGGCGAAATCGTCCGGACGCGCGTCGCGGATCGTGGCCATCTCCGGCATCATTTGTTCGCAGCCACGTGCCAGGATCAGTTCGGCGACGGCATCGCGCGTGCCGCTGGTCGACGGCGGGCCATAGACCTGGATAGTGATCGCCGGCAGCGTGGGATTGACGTCGCGCCAGGTCTTGGCGCGGTTTGGGCGGCCGCCGGGTTCGGCCGCCAGCGCCTTGTAGAGGTCGACCGGGGTCAGTTGCAGCTTGGGGCCGTCATTGGCTTCGGCGAAGGCGACGCCGTCGAGTCCGATCTGGACTTCGAGCAGTTCGCTCGCGCCGTTTGCCGCACAAGTCCGGTATTCGCTTGCCTTGATCCGGCGGCTGGCGTCGGCGATGTCGGGATATTGGCCGCCCAGTCCCTTGCAAAAGAGGTTCAGCCCGCCGCCGGTGCCGGTCGATTCGATCACTGGTGCCGGCACGCCGGGATTGGCCGCGACGAATTGTTCGGCGACCAAGGTGGTGAAGGGATAGACGGTGGACGATCCGACGACGCTGATCCGATCACGCCCGGCCCCGGCCATCGCCGCCTGGTCCTGACACGCAACCAGCAATAGGGATGCCGCGCCGACGAGCGCGATCGAGCGAATCATTGTGGGCCTTCCTGATGGGGACCGACTCGCCCCCATTCCGGCGCGCTATCACGCCGGTTTCGGGCCCTCTGTGACAGTCGCGTTACCCTTTGATGACAATGCAGCCGGCAACAGGATCGTCACCACCGTGCCGCGCCCCACCTGGCTCGCGATATCCAGCCTGCCGCGATGGCGTTCGACGATGTGCTTGACGATGGCGAGGCCCAGTCCGGTGCCGCCCAGCGCGCGGCTGCGTCCCGAATCGACGCGGTAGAATCGCTCGGTCAGCCGTGGAATATGCTCGGGCGGGATGCCGTCGCCCTCGTCGCCGACCGACAAGCGGACCATGTTGCTGGCGTCGCGCGACAGCTTGACCGTTACGGGGGTGCCGGCGCGGCCATATTTCATCGCATTGCCGATCAGATTGTGCAGCGCCTGGCTCAACTGGACACGGTCGCCGCCGACCGGGGGCACGTTGGCGGCGATATCGGTGACGATCTCCGCCGCACGTCCATCGGCGCTGTCCATCATCTCGGAATGAACTTCCGAGACAAGATCGGCGAGATCGACCGAGGCATCGGGCAGGCGGTATTTCTCGGCCTCGATCCGGCTGAGCGAGATCAGGTCCTCGACCAGCCGCTGCATCCGCCGGGCTTCGTCGGCCATGACCTTCAGGAAGCGGTCGCGCATCGCCGGGTCTTCGCCGGCGCCATCGGCCAGCGTCTCGGCGAAGCCGAGGATCGAGGCGAGCGGCGTGCGCAGTTCGTGGCTGGCATTGGCGACGAAATCGACCCGCATCCGCTCGGCGGCATAGCTGCGCGTCTGGTCGATCAGATGCGCGACCCGACGCCCGTCGGGCAGATCGGTCACGCGCAATTCCCAGCGCTGGTCGAGCGTGCCCAGGCCGACAAGGTTGATCGCCTCGGACGATCCCTCGCCGATCGGCGCGGTCAGCCGCTCGGCGGCGGCCGGGTGGCGGATCGCGAGCCGGACGTCCTGGCCGGTGATGTGGTTGCCTAGCACGTCGCGCGCGGCGCCATTGGCTTCCTCGACCCGACCGTTTGCGATCACCAATACGGGCTCGACGATCGCCTCGAGCACCGAGCCCAGTCGCGCGGGGGCTGGTCCTGTGCCGATGTCCGGCTCGGCCGGGGCAGCGGGGGTGGGGTCGACGCCCAATGTCACCAGACCGGCGATGATCGCCCCGACCAGTGTCACCAGCGCGCTCGCCACGTCGCCCGACAGGACGAACACGCCGATTGCCGCCACCACAGCGGCGAGCATGCCGAGCATGAAGCGAGGGCCAAAGCGGGTCGTCATTGCCTGGCGGTTCCTAGGGCGTGTGCCGGTCACCGGCAATGCCCGCGTCCCGACCCGCGCGGTAACCATTTCATCGGCTTGCCAGCCGCGCGCTAATATGAAAGGCGTCTCAACCATGGACGAGAACACGACCGATCGTCAGGCGAACGAGCCCCATCCGACGCGCCGCCGCGCGCTGATGCTCGGCGCCGCGACCGCGTCGGTGGTCATCTCGATCCGCCCTGCGCTCGCGCAGACCAGCGCCTCTGTCCTGACCTGCGAGATCCCGGTGCCCGATCCCGGCCGCGCCGGCATGTACGTCGCGGCCGACGGTTCGCTCGTGCCCAACGGCACCAAAGATGCGTTTCCCGGCGCGACCAAGCCGTTCAAGGCGGAGGACGTCCGCACCGCGCTCAACGGCGGTACCTTGCCGGGCACCACCTATGAACAGAGCCGCGCTTATACCGCCTATATCCGCCGCCTGCAGCACGGCACCGCCGGCTTCACCTGCTTTGCCTCGCTGCAGATGCCGCGCGGCTGAGCCGCCGGACGCAGGAGATGGCGACCCTTTATCGCGCTGCATCGCCCGACAGCCTGATCGTCGCGCCGGTCGATCTGCTTACCGCCATCTATCATCGCGCTTCGGGGCAGACGCATTTGATGGCGTCACCTGCACCCGAGATCCTCGATGCACTGGCCGAAGCGCCGCTCGACGCCGCTGCGTTGCTGGCGAAATTGCGCGCCGATTACGACTTGGTTGACGCCGATCCCGCCGCGCTGGCCGCGCGGCTCGACGAGCTGGTCGAAACGGGGCTCGTCGAAAGGCGATGAGGCACCATTTCTCGGTCGCGATCGGCCCGGTCGGATTCCGCGTCGGATCGGACTGGCGCGGACCGGTCGCGGCGCTCGAACAGCTTTATGCGAGCTACCCCAAGCCACGGGACGGCATCGCCGACTTCACCGTCCGGCTGTTCGCCGATCGGCCATGGCGGCGCTTCTTCCGGCCCAAGGTGATGATCGGCGGCGACTTCGTCCTGCCCGAAGCCGCCCCGCTCAGCCTCGAACACGGGCTGCTCGCCGCCGAAATGGCGATGAACCTGCAAATGGCGCTCGGCCAGCGTCGTTACCTGTTGCTCCATGCCTCTGCGGTCGAGCGCGACGGCAAGGCGTTGGTGATGACCGGCCTGTCGGGCGCGGGCAAATCGACGCTCGCTGCCTTGCTGATGGCGCGCGGTTGGCGGCTGATGGGCGACGAATTCGCACTGCTCGATCCCGAAACCGGGCTGATCCACGCTTTTCCGCGCCTGATCAGCCTGAAGAACGAAGCCATCGCGGTGATGGAGGCGGCGGTGCCAGGCGGGCCATTCGGGCCGCTGCTCGCCGAAACGCCGAAGGGAGCAATCCGCCACCTGGTGCCCGATACGCGATCGGTTGCCGCCATGCTCGAGCCCGCGCGGCCGGCGTTGATCCTGTTTCCCACCTTCGGACATGACGCCGCGACGCGGGAGGTCGCGCCGAGCGAGGTATTTGTCCGCCTGACCCAGGCGTCGACCAATTACGTCGCGCTCGCCGAGCGCGGCTTCACGGCGTTGACGCGCTTGGTGGCTGAGACTCCTGCGCGCGCAATCGACTATCCCGATACCGAAAGCGCGATCGCGCAGGTCGAGGCATTATGGGCGTCGCTCTAGACGGCCACCTCCTGGCGCGGGCGCTGGCCGATCCTGCGTCGGTCGCGACGCTCGATAGCGCGGGCTGGCAGGCATTGCTGACCATGGCGCGTGCCGAATTGCTGAGCGCGACGCTTGCCCATCGGCTCGACGGGATCGCCAAGCCGGTGGCGGCGCAGCGCTTCCTCGACGACGCCAAGGCGTCATGCGCGCAGGGTCGTCTCGTCGCCTTGTGGGAAGTCGAAATGGCGCGCCGCGCGCTCGGCGATCTCGGCGTGCCGGTCGTCCTGCTCAAGGGCAGCGCGTTCATCGCCGCCGGGCTGGCGGCAGGGCAGGGGCGGTTCGTCGGCGATCTCGACATCCTGGTGCCGCGCGCCGAACTCGATCGTGTCGAAGCGGCGTTGCTCGGAGCCGGGTGGGAATGGGTCAAGCCCGACCCCTATGATGACGCTTATTACCGCCGCTGGATGCACGAATTGCCGCCGCTGATCCATCGCGAGCGAGACCGCATGATCGACGTGCACCACACGATCCTGCCGCTGACCGCGCGCCCGACGCCGGACGCCGAGGCGTTGATCGCCGACAGCATCACGTTGCCGAACGGGCTGCGCATACTCAACGCCAATGACATGATCTGCCACGCCGCCGCGCATTTGTTCGCCGATGGAGACTTGTCGGGCGGGATGCGCAATCTGTGGGACATCCACTGTCTGCTCGACGACTTCGGCGCTGCCGGCCTGGCCGAGCGTGCGCGGCGACACGGTTTGGCGTCGGCGGTGCGCCGCGCCCTGCGGCTGTCCCATGCGCTGTACGACACGCAATTGCCCGACGGCTGGGCGCGATCGGGAAGCGATGACGACCTTTATCTGCGCAGGCTGACGGCGCGTGACGGTTGGGGGCGGCAAACGCGTCCGATCACCCGGCTCGGCTTCTATGCGCGCTCGCATTGGCTGCGCATGCCGCCGCTGATGCTGGCGCGGCACCTCTGGACCAAGTGGCGCAAACAGGCGGGCTGACGACCACCGGACCGCGATGATATGAAGTGGCGATTCGGGGGAGATCATCATGACCAGAAAGTGGATTGCCTTGGCGATCGCCGGGTTGTGCGCGGGTAGCGGCGCGGCCTGGGCGGAAAGCGCGCAGATGCGCGGCAAATTTCCGGCCAATGTCCGCGAAGCCGACCTGCTCGACAACGTCGTGGTCGATCGCTTCAACGGCCGCGACGGGCGCCAGTTCGAAGCGGCGCTGGAGCAGGCGATCGGCGTCCCCGCCGGGCGGCCCGACGGTGTGCTGTCGGGTGGCGTCACAACCGGCGTCGAGGAAAGCAAATATCAGGGCAACGAGGAACGCTGCGTCGAGTGGAAGGACGGCAAGCAGGACGGCACTTGCACCAAGCGCGCCAAGGTCGACCTGCCATGCATCCGCCGCGTCATCAATCTGACCGTCAGCGTCCGCCTGCTCCGCGTCGCCGACAACATGCCGGTCTGGTCCGACAACAAGCCGTCGCGTGACGAGACGAGCTGGTGCCAGGGCAAGGCGCCTTGGCGCACCACCGAGGAAGCGGTGTCGGCGATGATCACGGACCTCGCGCAGAAGATTCGCCTCGACGTGCGGCCGCGCTGGGAAACCTACAAGGTCCGCTTTCGCGAGGATCGCGACGGCATGCCCAAGGATATCGGCAGCGAGTTCAAGGAAATCGTGAAGCTATCCAACCGCGATGTGACCTCGGCGTGCCGGCAATGGGCCGAGCTCAACGGCCGCCTGCCCAACCATCCGTCTGTACTCTACAATCTCGGCGTGTGCGCGGAAGCGGCCGGCAGCTATGCCGATGCCCAGGGCTTCTATCGTTCGGCGCAGGCCGCCTTGCCGAAACGGTCGAGCGACATGGCGGATTCGGCCGATCGGGTCGCTCGTCTGATGATGGCGCGCGCCGATGACCAAGAACGGGCGCGGCGGCCCAGCAATCCACGCTAGTCGCGCCGCCTGCGCTGCGGCAAACTGACCGCGATAGGGACGGGAGGGTGACGATGCGTTTTGCGATAGTGTTGGCCGCTGCGGCGGCGCTGGCGGGCTGTTCGATGGGACAGGACATGTCCGTTACCGATTCCGCGGTGGCCGATTTCCACGCCAAGCTGAACAACGGTCAGTTCGCGGCGATCGCCGCCGCGGCCGGACCGGAGATGAAGAATGGCGGCGTCGATTTTCCTGTCTTTATCGAAAAGATCCACACCAAGCTCGGCACCTTCCGGTCAACCTCGCGGCAGGGGTTCAACGACAATATCAACAACGGCGATCACACGTTTACGGCGAGCTATGCCAGCGTCTATTCGAGCGGACCGGCAACCGAGAACTTCGTCTATCGGTTGAACGGCGGGAAGCCGGTGCTGATCGGCTATCACGTCGAATCGGCGGCGTTGCTCAAATAGCTGGCTGGGGCTCGGCGATGCGCATGAGCGTCGGCAGCAAGTCGCGATAATCGGCGAAGATCGCGTTCGCGCCCGGAATACCGGTGCCGTCGGGGGCGAACAAAGCGACCGGGACATCGGCGGCGCGCGCCGCGTCCACGTCATAGATCGAGTCGCCGACAAACGCTGCCAACCCAGAGCTGCTGCATTTGCGCAGCATGAGGTCGATCGGCGCGCGGTCCGGCTTCATCGCGGCGAGACCCGGCGTATCGCCGCCGATGATGCACGCGAAGCGATCGGCAAGGCCGAGCGCATCGAGCAAGGCGACGGACAGTTGCTCGCGCTTGTTGGTCACGACGGCCAGCGTCACGCCCCGCGCGGCCAGACTATCGAGCGTGTCGACGACGCCAGCAAAGGGCCGTGTATGGTCGACGATGTGCGCGGCATAGAAATCCACCAGACCCGGCAGAAGGTCGTCGAGCCGCTCGTCTCCTCCGGTCGCCAGCAGCGCCCGCTGCAGCATCACGCGCGATCCGCCGCCGATCATCGGCCGAACCTGGTCGACCGTCAGCGGCGCGCGGTCGATTTCGGCTAGCCCGTGGTTTACTGCCGCCGCCAGGTCGGCGACGCTGTCGACCAACGTGCCGTCGAGGTCGAAGCCGACCAGGCCAAAGGGGAAATCATTCATCCCAACGCCGCCTGCCAGCATCGCTATGGAAATGGCAATATGTTCGTGGCAGGGCGCGGGGCACGGAGACCCCTGCCATGACCAATCCAATCGCCGCGATCATCCTTGCCGCCGGCATGGGCACGCGGATGAAGTCCGATCTGCACAAGGTGCTTCACCCGATCGCGGGAAGGCCGATGCTGCTCCACCTGATCGACAACGTGCAGGCGCTCGCGCCCGAACGCGTCGTGGTGGTCGCCGGGGCGCGTCGCGAACAGGTCGAGGCGGCGGTGACCCCGCTCGGGGTCGAGGTCGCGATCCAGACGGAGCAACTCGGTACCGGCCATGCCGTACGCCAGGCCGAGGCGGCGCTCTCCGGCTTCGACGGAGACGTGCTGATCCTCTACGGTGACGTGCCCCTGGTCTCCACCGCGACGATGGCGCGGATGATCGAGCGATTGCACAGCGACGGCGAGCCCAGTGTTGTGGTGCTCGGCTTCCGCCCCGCCGATGCCGCCGCTTACGGGCGTGTCATCGCCGATAAGGATAGCCGCATCGCGAAGATCGTCGAGTATAAGGACGCTTCGGCCGACGAGCGCGCGGTGACTTTGTGCAATTCGGGCCTGATGGCGGTGCGCTCGGCGGATCTGTTCCGGTTGCTTGCCCAGGTGACCAACGACAATGCCGCCGGCGAATATTATCTCACCGACCTCGCCGAACTGGCGGTTAAGGACGGGCCAGGCGCGGTGGTGGTCGAGACCGCCGCGGACGAAGTGGCGGGCGTGAACAGCCGGGCCGAGCTCGCCGCCGTCGACGCGAGCTGGCAGGCCAAGCGCCGTGTCCGCGCCATGGCGGAGGGTGCCACTCTGGTCGATCCCGCGACCGTTTGGTTCAGCTTCGATACCCAGGTGGGGCGTGACGTACTGATCGAGCCCAACGTCTTTTTCGGCCCCGGCGTATCGATTGCCGACGGCGCGATCATCCGCGGCTTCAGCCATATCGAAGGCGCTACCGTGGGAACCGGTGCCGAGGTCGGTCCCTATGCCCGTCTGCGCCCCGGTGCGGTGCTGGGCGAGAAATCCAAGGTCGGCAATTTCGTCGAGGTCAAGAAAGCGGTGCTGGGCAAGGGCGCCAAGGCCAATCACCTGACCTATCTCGGTGATGCCGAGATCGGCGCTGGCGCCAATATCGGCGCGGGCACGATCACTTGCAATTACGACGGCTTCTTCAAGTACAAGACGGTGATCGGGGAGGGCGCGTTCGTCGGATCCAACTCGGCGCTGGTCGCGCCGGTCACGATCGGTGCCGGGGCGATCGTCGGCGCGGGCTCGACGGTGACGAAGGATGTGGAACCCGACGCGCTCCGCCTCGTTCGGCCAGAGCAGCAGACTAAGCCGGGCTGGGCGAAGCGCTTCCGCGACATGATGATGGCGAAGAAGGCGGGAAAATAGCGGTTCGCATCATTGACATGATATCATGATATGATATCGGTATATCATTATGGATCGTCTTCGCCTGACGCGCATCCTCGCTGATCTTCCCAACGAGGACGTTAAATGGCTTGACCAGCGCGCCGCCGAATTGGGCAAATCGCGCGCGTCGGTGCTCCGCGACGCGGTCGCCACCTACAAGGCGCAGTCACAACCCGCTAACGGGACCGAGTGGATCGAGCGGGGGTTCGGGGCCTGGAAAGACCGGAACGACATTGGCGATGCGGTAGAGTGGCAGCGGCGCGAACGTGCGTCCTCGACGCGTCCCTGGGACGTTGACTACGAAGAGGTGCGCGCCGAGTTTCCCGATCTGTTCGATGCCGAGGATGACCGGCAGCGCCAGATTCACCTGGACATGCTCGCCGGACGCTACCCTGATGCGAAAAAGGGGGTCGCCAAGTGAGCGGCTATACGTTCGACGCCAATATCGTGATCGACGTGCTCGTCGGATACGAACCGGCGCGTGCCGAAATTCGCCGGGCGATCGGGCTGGGCGCGCGCCCCTGGATCAGCCGCATGGTGTTGGTGGAAGTGCTGTCGAAGGGGTCGGGCGCGGCGTTGCGCGATACCGAAGCCTTTCTCGCCGGCTTTGGCGTGGATGAGGTCGATGCCGAGATTGCGTCGCGCGCCACCGCCTTACGGCGCGAGCGTCCGCGCCTCAAATCATCCGATGCCATCATTCTCGCCAGCGCGATGGTGCGCGGGCGTGTCCTCGTTACCCGGAATACCAAGGATTTCCCGGCCAACATGCCGGGCATCCGCGTTCCCTACATTTTATAAGAAGGCGTCCCAACCATGTGCGGAATCATCGGAATCGTTGGCAAGGAACAGGTCGCTGATCGGCTGGTCGAAGGACTGCGTCGGATGGAATATCGCGGCTATGATTCGGCTGGCGTCTGCACGGTCGAGAACGGCCAATTGATCCGTCGCCGCGCCGAGGGAAAGCTCAAGAATCTGGAGGCGGTACTTGCCGCCGATCCCGCGCCCGGCACCACCGGCATCGCGCACACGCGCTGGGCCACCCACGGCGCGCCGACCACGTCGAATGCGCATCCGCACGCGACGAAGGAAGTTGCGCTGGTCCACAACGGCATCATCGAGAACTTCAAGCCGCTGCGCGAGGCGCTGCAGGCGCGCGGGCGGGTGTTCGAGAGCGAAACTGATACCGAAGTCGTCGCGCATCTGGTCAGCGAGCAGGTCGAGGCTGGGAAGTCGCCGCAGGACGCCGTCAAGGAGGTCCTGCCACAGTTGCGCGGCGCCTTCGCACTGGCGATCGCCTTCCGTGAACATGCCGATCTGCTGATCGGCGCGCGGCTCGGGTCGCCGCTGGTCGTCGGCTATGGCGAGGGCGAAACCTATCTCGGCTCGGACGCGCTGGCGCTGGCCGGGCTGACGCAGCGTATCGCCTATCTCGATGAGGGCGACTGGGTCGTCATCACCCGTGACGGCGCGCAGATTTTCGACGCGGACAACAATCCGGTCGAACGCGAGATCACCGTGTCGGGTGCGACCGGCGCGATGATCGAGAAGGGCAATTACCGCCACTTCATGCTCAAGGAAATCCATGAGCAGCCGATCGTCGTCGCGCAGACACTGCGCTCGTACATCCGCGGCGTCGAGCAGACCGTGGCGCTGCCCCAGATGGACTTCGACCTGTCGACGGTGAAGCGCATCACCATCGTAGCGTGCGGCACCAGCTTCTATGCCGGGCTGGTCGCCAAATATTGGTTCGAGAGCTTCGCGCGCGTACCGGTGGACATCGATGTCGCCAGCGAGTTCCGCTATCGCGACCCGGTGTTCGAGGATGGCGGGCTGGCGCTGTTCATCAGCCAGTCGGGCGAAACCGCCGACACGCTGGCGGCGCTGCGCCACGCCAAGAAAGCGGGCCAGAAGATCGCCGTCGTCGTCAACGTGCCGACCAGCACGATGGCGCGTGAGGCCGATCTGCTGCTCCCGACGCATGCCGGCCCGGAAATCGGCGTCGCCTCAACCAAGGCGTTCACGTGCCAGCTCGCGGTGCTGGCTGCGCTCGCCGCGCATCTCGCGGTCGTCAAAGGCAAGATGAGCCGCGAGGAAGAGGTCGCGGTGGTCAAGCAACTGATCGAGGCGCCCGCCGCGCTCAACGCCGCGCTTGCCTATGACGATGCGATCGCCGGCATGGCGCACCTTATCGCGCCGGCGCGCGACGTGCTCTATCTCGGCCGCGGTCCCGACTATCCGCTGGCGATGGAAGGGGCGCTGAAACTAAAGGAAATCAGCTACATCCATGCCGAAGGTTATGCAGCAGGTGAAATGAAACACGGGCCGATCGCGCTGATCGACGAGAATGTGCCGATCATCGTCATCGCGCCGTCGGGTCCGCTGTTCGAAAAGACCGTCAGCAACATGCAGGAAAGCCAGGCGCGTGGCGGTAAGATCGTGCTGATTTCCGATGCTGAAGGATTGGCCGAAGCAGGCGACGGCTGCCTGGCGACGATCGAGATGCCCAAGGTCCACCCGCTGATCGCGCCATTGGTCTATGCGGTGCCGGTACAGTTGCTGGCCTATCATGTGGCTGTGGTGAAGGGGACCGACGTGGATCAGCCGCGCAACCTCGCGAAGTCGGTCACCGTGGAGTGATCTTTTATCTCCTGATCATCGGCGGCATCGTCGCATTGCTGATCCACACTGCGCGGGAAGGGCGACGGTCTGACCGTGCGGCCAGCGAAGATCCGGACGACGGCGACGGCGGAGACAAAGCAGGTGACTGATCAGCGGCCGCCGGTTTGGTTGCCGGTGCTGGTCCGCTTAGGATAAGCAGGGCCTATGGCCTATGCCCACACGTTCGGTGCCAATCCGCATTGGTTGCCGCGGAACCCAGGAGGGTCGCTGGCGCATATCCCCGGCGATGATGGCCTGCCGATCCTTGGCAACTCGCTCCGCCTGCTGGCCGACCCCGTCAAGTTTGGGCGCGAGATGTTCGAGCGGTTCGGCCCGGTCTATCGCAACCGCGCGCTCGGCAGCACCAGCGTGACGTTGCTCGGCCCCGACGCCAACGAACTCGTCCTGTTCGACCGCGATCGCTTATTCTCGTCCGAACAGGGCTGGGGACCGTTGCTCAACCTGCTGTTCCCGCGCGGGCTGATGCTGATGGATTTCGAGAAGCATCGCGCCGATCGGAAGACTCTGTCGGTCGCCTTCAAGCCTGAGCCGATGCGGCATTACGCCACTCAACTCGATGCTGGCATCGCCTCGCGGATCGGCGAATGGAGCGGTAGCCTGCGGTTCTATGACGCGATCAAGAAGCTGACGCTCGATCTCGCCGCGACCAGCTTCCTCGGCGTATCACTCGGCACCGAGGCCGACCGCATCAACCAGGCCTTCGTCGATGAAGTGCAGGCGAGCGTCGCGCCGATCCGCTCGCCGCTACCGGGAACGATGATGCGGCGGGGTGTCAAAGCGCGCGCCTATCTGATCGACTGGTTCGAACGCGAGATCCCGGCGCGGCGGCGCGGCGCGCGGGGCGGCAATGGCGAGGACTTCTTCTCGCAATTCTGCCGCGCGACCGACGAGGACGGACAGGAGCTGTCGGCTGCCGCGATTGCCGACCACATGAATTTCCTGATGATGGCCGCGCACGACACGATCACCTCGTCGGCGACGACCCTGGTCATGCTGCTCGCGCGCCATCCTGATTGGCAGCAACGATTGCGCGAAGAGATTGCCGGGCTCGACGCGCAGACACCGCTGACTGAGCAACTCGATCGTCTGACCCTGACCGATTACGCCTTCCGCGAGGCACTGCGGCTGATGCCCCCCGTACCGTCCCTGCCGCGCCGCGCGCTCAGGGATTTCAGTTTCGGCGGCTTCGACATTCCCGCGGGCACCAATGTCGGAATCGGTATCGCCTGGACGCACCGCATGGCCGACATCTGGCCGGATCCGCTGCGATTCGATCCAATGCGCTTCACGCCCGAGGCGTCGAAGGGCCGCCATCGCTTCGCCTGGGTGCCCTATGGCGGTGGCGCGCATATGTGCCTCGGCTTGCATTTCGCGCAGATGCAGATGAAACTGCTGATCGCACACCTGCTGACACGCTATCGGATCGAGATCGACCAGGGCGCCGGCGATGCCTGGCAGATGTTCCCGATCCCGCGGCCCAAGGACGGCCTGCCGGTCAGATTGATTCCCGCCTAACCATTCCGCGCCAGTTCGGCGCACACCGCGGCGGTATGTTCGTCGGCCGGGAAGGTGCAGTCGATGCGGATTTCGTCGAGCGTCACGTCGTGCGGCGCGGCGAAAGTGGTGATCGTTTCGAAGAAGCGCAGCTCGCCGCGCGGGCTGGCGAAGGTGAAGGTGACGATCGGGTCGCCGTCATCGTCGGCGTCGCCAAGCTGCCAACGCTGCGGCACGCCCGGATAGGACAAGGCGGCGTCGAGCAGCGCGCGCGAGCGGCGATCTGTGGGGTTGGCGGCAAGGTCGTCATGCAGGTGCCGGACGAAGCGCCGCGCGACCTCCGGCCAGTTCAGAATGACCTGACGGAAGTCGTTGGGATCGAACAATTGGTGGATCAAATTGCTGTGCGCGCTTTGCCAATCGCCGAGCAGCAGCTTGTTCATCCGGATCGCCGCCTGGTTGACCTCCAGCACTTCCCAATGACGGCTGATGACGAAAGCGGGATAGGGTTCCTGATGCGTCAGGATCAGGTCGATCGCCTGGCGGACGCGGTCGAGCGCGGGCGCCGCCAGCGCACTTTCGGGATGGATCGCGGCATAGCCGGCGGCGCGGAGCAGGGCGTTGCGGTCACGCAGCGGCATGTCGAGCGCATCGGCCAAGCGCGCCACCATCTCGCGGCTGGCGCGTGCCTTGCCGGTTTCGATGCAGCTGAGATGTCGCGTCGAAATCCCGGTATCGAGCGAGAGATCGAGTTGGCTCATGCGCCGTGCGCCGCGCCATTCGCGCAACAATTCGCCGACCGGGGAGAGAAGGGGCGCAACGGAGGAACTGGCCACGAATCGTCCTGCATTCAGTGATCTGCAGGCAGCCTAGCTCATGCCGATACGCACCACACGCCCAGATTCCGCGACGCCACGAGCCGTAGGCTCATCAACCAACTGCCGTGATGATCTCCGCGTAGATGTCGACCAGGTCATGCAAGTCCGCGATCGCCACCGCCTCGTCGGTCTTGTGCATCGTCGCGTTGACCAGCCCGAATTCGACCGTCGGGCAGAGCTGGGACAGGAAGCGTGCGTCGCTCGTCCCCCCGGTGGTGGACAATGCCGGCACGACGCCCGCGACTTTCTCGATCGCGCGCGTGACCAGGGCCGACAGCGCGCCCGGCTGGGTCAGGAACGCTTCGCCGGAAATGCGGGCGATCACATGCGCGTCGGGCGCGTGCGCCTTCACCGTCCGCTCGATCAACGCGACCAGATCTTCGCCATTCTGCTCGTCGTTGAACCGGATCGACATCCGCGCCGATGCCTTGGCAGGGATGACGTTGGTCGCCGGGTTACCGACGGTCACGTCGGTCACCTCGATATTCGACGGCTGGAACCAGTGGTTGCCCTGGTCGAGTTCGATCGCGTCGATCGCCGCCAGCGCCGCGACCAGCTTGGGGATCGGATTGTCGGCGAGATGCGGATAGGCGACATGTCCCTGGCGTCCCGGCACGTCGACCCAGATATTGACCGACCCGCGCCGCCCGATCTTAATCATGTCGCCCAGCCGCGCGGTCGAGGTCGGTTCGCCCACCAGGCAGTAATCGGGCGTCAGTCCGCGCGCAGCCATTCGGTCGAGGATCGCGCGCGTGCCGTAAATGGCGGGACCTTCCTCGTCTCCGGTGATCAGCAGGCTGAGCGTCGGCCCCTCGACCCGCGCGGACGCCGCTGCAAAGGCGGCGATCGCGCCTTTCATGTCGACCGCGCCGCGGCCGTAGAGCAGGTCGCCGCGAACCTCCGGCACGAATGCGCCGCTCGTCCAGCTGTCGCCGGGCGGCACCACGTCGAGATGCCCGGCAAAGGCGAAATGCGAACCCTTGCCGTGGCGGATCGCGATCATGTTCTCGACCGGACCGTCGGGCTCTTCGCCAACGGTGAAGCGGTCGATCTCGAACCCGATCACGCTAAGCGCCTGGGCAAGGACGTCGAACACTTCGCCTCTGGCGGGCGTCACGCTTTCGGCGGCGATCAATGCCTTGGTGAGTTCGACGACGTTGGGCACGGCATTCCCCGACTGGACAGGACCTGCCTCTTGCCTTGCAACGGCGAGAAGGGAAAGGTCCGCGCGTACGGGGGTGCGGAGAATCACCAATGCCTATTCTGTTCCTTCTCGCCGCCGCGTCACTCGTCCCGCAGGAGGCCGACGACAATGTGGCCGTCGACATCAGCCCGGGCCATTGCGTCGCCGCCGCCGATCGGCTCGACGACGCCGTCCGCCTGGCGCGCGAGATGCTCGACAGCAAGAGCGCGGCCGGCGGGCCCGACCGCACACCGACCGAGGCGCGCGTCGCGCGGGCGCAAGCCGTGGCCGCGGCGATCAGGACGCGTTTCCCGAAGGTAGCCGCGACCGACGACGACCGCGATGATATTTCGGGCGGCGACGTGATGCCGTTCGCCGAACAATGTCTGACCGCGAAGCCTCCCAAGGGGAAATAGGCATGCCCAAGCTCGATCTGGATGCGATCCCGCAGAGCAACGCCACCGGCTATCCACCCGAATATGCCGGCGTCGTGAAGGAGCGTTGGTACCGCCGACTCGCGCCGGCCAGCGGCGTCACCGATTTCGGCTTCAGCCACGTGACGCTCAAGCCCGGCGCCTGGTCGTCGCAACGCCATTGGCATGAAGGCGAGGACGAGTTTGTCGTCATGCTGTCGGGTGAGGCGATTCTCGTCGACGACGACGGTGAACATGCGATGCGCGCGGGGGATGTCGCGGCATTCCCGAAGGGCGATGGCAACGGCCATGTGTTGCAGAACCGATCCGACAGCGACTGCGTGTTCATCGCGGTCGGCGGTCGGGGAGCAAGCGATTGCCACTATCCCGATATCGACATGCATCTAGCGGGCGCGGTCGGCGAGCAGCGGCGCAAGGACGGGAGCAGGTTCTGATTGGCGGATCGTCCGGCGGTTTTGTGATGGCGCGCAGCCGCACTGGATGCTAGCGGAACGATCGGCCGGTCGTCGCTTGCGTGGCCGCCAATGAGGGAGTTCTGACAATTCGCCAGATCGCGGCTTTGCCGTACCGGACCGAAGGCGCCGCCAGCGACGCCCCGATCCGTATCCTGCTCGTCACCTCGCGCGAAAACCGTCGCTGGGTCATTCCCAAGGGCAATCCGTCTTCGGGAGTGGCCGCTCATGCTGCGGCTGCGATCGAGGCCGAGGAGGAAGCGGGGGTGCAGGGGCTCGTCTGTCCGACTCCGCTCGGGACCTATCGTTACCGCAAACGGCAAAAGAACGGCGCGTCGCTGATGATCGACGTCGATGTCTTTCCGCTGGCGGTCAATCGCGAGCTGACGGCCTGGAAGGAACAGGGCGAACGCGAACGGCGCTGGGTCAGCCTGCCCGAAGCGGCGTCGATGGTCGACGAGCCCGATCTCAGCGATCTCATCCGCTCGTTCGGCCCGTCCGAATTCAAGGCGGCCGCGCGCCGCACCGGCTTTGCCGCCGCTACCAAATCGAGGATCAGTCCCATGTTCGCCTGGTTTCAGCGCCTGTTGCCCAAGAGCGGCAACTTCTTCGAGATGTTCGAGGCGCATTCGCTGACGGTCACCGCCGCCGCCGATGCGCTATCGCGACTGCTCCAGGACGGCACGGGCGCGGCGCCGGATCATATCCGCGAAGTGATCGAGCGCGAGAACGACGCCGACGAGATCACCCGCGCGGTGCTCAAGACGGTGCGCGAGACCTTTCTGACGCCGTTCGACCGCGGCACCATCACCAGCCTGATCGGATCGATGGACGATGCGATCGACGAGATGCAGGCCGCGGTGCAGGCGATCGATCTGTACGAGGTTCGCGAGTTCGAACAGGAAATGAAGGACATGGCGGCAATCATCGTCGATGCCGCGCGGCTGACCGCGGAGGCGATGCCGCTGCTGCGCGATGTCGGCCGCAACGCCAGCCGCCTTCACGAGCTGACCGAGCGACTGGTCCGGATGGAAGGCCATGCCGACGACATCCACCGCGCCGGTGTGAAACGCGGCTTCGTCGAATATGGCCGCGACGACACGCTGCGCTTCATCGTCGCACGCGAAGTCTACAAGCATCTCGAACGGATCGTTGACGCATTCGAGGACGTCGCCAACGAGATCGATGGCATCGTCATCGATCACGCCTGAGCCCAGTCGATGAACGATCTCGCTTTCCCGCTGCTGGTCGGCCTGATCCTCGTCGCGCTGGCGTTCGACTTTTTGAACGGCCTGCACGACGCGGCCAATTCGATCGCGACGGTGGTGTCGACCAGGCTGTTGAAGCCGGTTCATGCCGTGCTCTTTGCCGGCGTGTTCAATTTCGCCGCCTATTTCCTGACCATCACCTTTCCCAGCCTGCACAAGGTCGCGTCGACGATCGGGCAGGGGCTGATCGACAAGAACCTGGTGACGCCGGGGGTCGTTTTCGGCGCGCTGATCGGCGCGATGTTCTGGAACATCGTGACGTGGCTGAAGGGCATTCCGTCATCCTCGAGCCACGCCCTGGTCGGCGGGATCATCGGAGCGGGCGTCGCGCATGCCGGCATGACCGGCATTCAGTGGAACGGGCTCAACAAGACGCTGATCGCGATTGTGCTGTCGCCGGTGCTCGGCATGATCCTGTCGATGCTGATCATGCTGGCGACCAGTTGGATGTTCTCGCGTGCCAGCAATCGCGGCGCCGAGCGCAGTTTTCGGGTGCTCCACCTGATCTCGTCGGGCACCTATTCGCTGAGCCACGGTCTCAACGACGCGCAGAAGACGATGGGCATCATCACCGTGCTGCTGTTCTCGACCGGCTATCTGCACGGCAAGTTCGAGGTGCCGCATTGGGTAGCGATCAGCTGCTATATCGCGATGGGCCTGGGCACGTTGATGGGCGGGTGGAAAATCATCGAGACGATGGGCAGCCGCATCACCAAATTATCCCAGCATCAGGGATTCAGCGCGTCGGCCGGCGGCACGATCATGGTGTTCACCGCCTCGCTGCTCGGTATTCCCGTGTCGACCACGCATACGATCACCGGCTGCGTCATCGGCGCCGGTGTCGCCAAGCGCGCGAGCGCGGTACGCTGGGGTGTCGCGGGCGACGTCGTCGTCGCCTGGATCGTCACGATCCCGGCGTCGGCAGCGGTCGGCGCGCTGTTCTACTTGCTGACGACGTTGTTCTGATCGGCAACCGTGCGGCCGGTCAGGCTGCGTCGTGGAGGTCGCGATAGTCGTTGCTGGCGGCGATCATGACATCCGCGACCAGGGCGTAAGCGCTCTTCCAGGCCTGCATCGTCGCGCTGTCGATCGTGGAGCCACCATGCACGGTAATCATGTGCATCAACGCGTCGCCGGCGACCGCATAATGGCGGTCCTCCACCCCATAACCGACATGCCGCTCGGCCAGCTTGCGGAGGCCGGGCAGCATGACGTCCAGGCTGCTCAATCCCGTGACGATCTTGGCCAGGGCCGAGATCAAATGTCGGCCTTGTTCGGTCATGTCGTTCCGGAACAAGGGGCGGGTGTCGGGGGCGAGTAGGAACAGGCGATCGTAGAACAACCGCGCGGCAGCATCGGAGTCGAGCAGGACCTGGACGAAACTGTCTCGGACAAGATTGACCTGGTTCGGATCCATCGCCCCACCGTCATCGCGATCGCGGGTAAATATGCCGTATAGGGCCCTGCCTAGGTGTTTGTCGCCGGATGTTCGAATTTCTCGATCACCCATTCCTCTTCCTGCGCGCCGGCGATCCAGTCCTGCATGAAGGGGTGCGTCAGCACCGCCTCGACATAGGCCGCCGCGAAGCGCGCGACCGGCAATTGATAGGTGACGATGCGCGTACAGACGGGCGCGTACATGATGTCCGCCGCGCCGAATTCACCGAACAGGAAAGGCCCGGTGCCGCCGAACCGCGCGCGGGCTTGCGCCCAGATTTCCATCAACCGGGTCAGTTCGGCGACGACATCGTCGTCGGGGCGCTTGGGCGGATAGACCTGGCGGATGTTCATGCCGTGCTTGTTGCGCAGCGCGGCGAAACCCGAATGCATCTCCGCCGCCATCGATCGCGCCATCGCCCGCGCGGCATCGTCCTTCGGCCAGAACTTGTCGGCGCCAGTCTTGTCCTTGAGGAATTCGACGATCGCCAGACTGTCCCAGACGACGATGTCGCCGTCCCACAGGATCGGCACCTTGCCCGATGACGGGGCGAATTCGTCGCCCTGGCGGCGCTTGTCCCAGTCGTCGTCGTACAGTGGCACGACGACTTCCTCGAACGGCAGTCCCGATTGCTTGCACGCCAGCCAGCCGCGCAGCGACCAACTCGAATAGGCTTTGTTGCCGATGATGAGCTTGAGCATGGCGCCGGGGGATAGAGAGCCGGGTAGGGCGCGGCAAGCGGGTGAATGCGCGATCGGCCGATCGGCCGTCGCTCAGTCGCCGATGACCTCGCGAATCCTGCCGGTCAGCGCGTCCATCGCGAACGGCTTGGTCAGCACGTGCATCCCGCGTTCGAGCTGGCCGTTGCCGATCACCGCATTTTCGGCATAGCCGGTGATGAACAGCACCTTGAGATCGGGGCGTTCGACTCGTGCAGCGTCAGCCAACTGACGACCATTCATCCCCCTGGGCAGGCCGACATCGGTGACCAGCAACTGGATCGCCGGATTGGCCTGGAGCATCGCCAGTCCGGACGCTCCGTCTCCCGCTTCAATCGCGGTATAGCCCAAATCGGCGAGGGCATCGGCAATCAGCGCACGGATCGCCGGCTCATCGTCGACCACCAGGACGGTTTCGCTGCCAGCGGACGGTGTCGGAGGTGCATGATCGGGTGATACCTGCTCCGCATCCTCGCGCGAATGAACGCGCGGAAAATACAGGCACATCGTCGTCCCTTGGCCGAGCTCGGAATAGATCCGCACCTGGCCGCCGGACTGGCGCACGAACCCATAGATCATCGACAGGCCAAGGCCGGTTCCCTCGCCGAGCGGCTTGGTCGTGTAGAAGGGATCGAACGCGCGTTCGATCGTCTCGGCGGACATGCCGGTGCCGGTGTCGGTCACGCACAGCGAAATATATTGGCCGGGTGGCAGGTCGCGGTCGCGCGCGCCTGTGTGATCGAGCCACTTGTTCGCGGTTTCGATCGTGATGCGGCCGCCATCGGGCATCGCGTCGCGCGCGTTGATGCAGAGATTGAGCAGCGCATTTTCGAGCTGATTGGGATCGATCAAGGTCGTCCACAATCCTCCCGCGCCGACCACTTCGAGCTCGATCTGCGGGCCGACCGAGCGCCGCAGGAATTCTTCCATATTGGCGATCAGCCGGTTGACGTCGGTCGGCCTCGGGTCGAGCGTCTGGCGTCGGGAAAAGGCGAGCAGCCGATGCGTCAGCGCCGCCGCGCGCTTGGTCGCGCTGCGCGCCATTTCGACATATTTGTCGATCTCCGCCGTCCGGCCCTGCTTGATGCGCATCTCGATCAGTTCGAGTCCGCCTGAGATACCGGTGAGGAGATTGTTGAAATCGTGCGCCAATCCGCCGGTCAGTTGGCCGACCGCTTCCATCTTCTGTGCCTGGCGCAATTGTTCCTGCGCGGCCTCGCTTTCGCGCGTCCGTTCCTCGACCTGCTGCTCGAGCGACTCTGCCAGCGCGGCGAGCGAAAGTTCCGCTTGGCGCCGCTCGATTGCCGCCTGCGTACGATCGGCGACGTCGCGGACGAACGCGACGTCCTCCGCGATCCACGCGCGCGGCCCCTTGTCGTTGAGATAAAGCAAGGCGACGAAATTGTTGTGATCGACCAGCGGCATGTTGAGCACCGCGCGGGCATGGATTGCTTCCAGCGCGGCGGCGGTCGCGGCGGTGCGCGGGTCTTCGCGCGCATCGGCGATTGCGACCAGTTCGCCGCGCTTCAAGTCTTCGATATAGGAGCCATAGTCGCGAAAATGGAGCACGCCCGCCAGGCTATCGGTCCCGGCAGCGTTCCAGTCGCGCTCGATCGTAATGGTTTCCGCCACCGGATCGATGATGCCATAGCCCGCGCGGCTGACGCCGAGCGTCGACCCCAGGATCTCCGTCGCCAGGAACGACATCGCGGCAGGGTCGGTCATCTGGCGCAGGCCATCGCCCAGCGCGATCAACGCCGCCTGGTGGCTTTCGGTGCGGCGGCGCGACGTGATGTCTTGCGACACGCCGACCATCTGCGAGATCCTGCCCCGGGCGTCATATTCCAGCCGCCCATTGACCTGAACCCAATGGAGCGAGCCGTCGGGCCATAAGATCCGATATTCGACATCGTAATGCTCGCCGCTTGCCATCGAGCGCTCGGCGGTGGCGCGCATCCGCTCGCGATCGTCGGGATGGATCGCAGCGATCAGCTGATCGAAGTCGAACGGCTCGTCAGCGCGCCGGCCGTAATGGGCCTTGCATTCGGGCGACGCATGCAGCGTGTTTGTCTTGAGCTCCATCGTCCAGGCGCCGAGCCCGCCGGCGTTCAGCGCGACGCGCAACCGCTCCTGGCCCGCGCGGATGTCCTCGAGCCGCGTCCGCGCCTCATATTGCCGCAATCGCGCACGCCGGGCCGCGCGGGCGAGGCTGATCAGCGTCGTCGGATGGAAGGGGCGTTCGAGGAAGGTGACGTTACCCAGAATCTCGAGCAATCGTACCGCGCCCGGATTGCGTTCGAGCCCGCCGCCGCGCGCGGTCAGGACGATGAACGGGAAATCGGACCATTCCGCCTGGTCGGCAAGGAAGCCGGCGAGGTCGCGCAAGTCGGCGCCGCGCAGCGCCTCTTCGGTGACGATCGCGAAGCCCGCTCCGCCGCGCAACGCGCGAACGAACGAGGGAATGTCGGGGAAGGCCGCCGCTTCGAGACCTGCCTCGCGCAGCATCGCTTCTGCTACGGCCGCGTCGCGCCCATGCGGCGCCAAAATAACGGCGCCTTCGGCAATCGTGCGATTCAAGAGACGATCACCTCTGCTTCACGTCGAGCAGCCCGGCGTCATCGTCGCCGACGAGGCTCGGCACACCGCGCAGCACGCCCTGGAAGCCGGTGAGCGGCTCGCCGAGCGTAATCCCTTTATGGTTGATCATGAACTCTCTGATCGTATCTTCATGGAAGCCCGTGCGCTTCTTAACGATCGAGATGGCGCGCCGGACCCGTCCCAATGCTTCGAAATAGCGCAGCAGGATGACCGTGTCGGCGAGGTAGGTGACGTCGACCGGCGATTTCATGTCGCCGACCAGCCCGTGCTGGGCGACGGTCAGGAAGGTCGTGCTGCCCTGGCGGTTCAGATATTGGAGCAACTCGTGCATGTGCAGGATCAGTGCCTGCTCCTCGGGCATCGCTGACTGATAGCCGTTGAGGCTGTCGATCACGACGGTGCGGGCGCCGTACTTTTCGACGCAGACGCGCACGCGCTCGGAGAATTCGCCTGGGGTCAATTCGGCGGCGTCGATCTGTTCGATCACCAACCGCCCGGTATCGACCATCCCCTGGAGGTCGATGCCAAGCCCCTTCGAGCGCTCGAACAGCAGCCCGAGTTCCTCATCGAAAATAAACATCGCCGCGCTTTCGCCGCGGTTGATCGCGGCTTGGACGAAGCTGAGCGTGAGCAGCGATTTGCCGGTGCCGGCGGGGCCAAGGATCAGGTTGCTCGCCCCGCGTTCGAAACCGCCGCCAAGCAGTTCGTTGAGGGGGTCATTGTCGATCGGCACGGTCTCACGCTTGAAGTTCGTCCGATGTTCGGCGGATACCAGTCGCGGAAACACGCGGATGCCGCCCGTCTGGATCACGAAATCGTGATATCCTCCGCGATATCGGCGGCCGCGATATTTGAGCACGCGCATCCGCCGGCGCTCCGGCCCGTAATTGGGCGATAGTTCTTCCAGGCGGATCACCGCGTGCGCGACGCTGTGCACGGTCTTGTCCATGACATCGGCGGTCAGATCGTCGAGCATCAGCACGGTCGCGTCATTGTGCGAAAAATAATGTTTCAGCGCGAGGATCTGGCGGCGATAGCGCAGCGAACTTTGCGCGAGCAGCCGGATTTCGGACAAGCTGTCGAGCACCACCCGCGCCGGTTTCACCCGTTCGAACGCCTCGAATATGCGCCTCGTTGTTTCGCCGAGTTCGAGGTCGGAAGAATAGAGCAGGCTCTGTTGCTGTTCGTCGTTGAGCAGGTTCTCGGGTGGGACCAGCTCGAAAATCTCGAAATTCTTCGGAAACTGCCAGCCATGCGACGCAGCGCCGTCGCGCAACTCTTCCTCCGTTTCGGACAAGGTAATGTAGAGTACTTTTTCATCCTTCGCGGCGCCGGCCATGAGAAACTGGCTGGCGAGGGTCGTCTTGCCGGTGCCGGGGCTGCCTTCGACAAGAAATAGCCTGCCGTTCGCCAGGCCGCCGGCAAGGATTTCATCCAGTCCGGCGACGCCGGTTGCACAATTTCCCATCGTAACTGCATCTCCGCAAACATTCGCCGTTAACGGTATCGCGCCCGTTACGACTTGTTGCTCAATGCTGGATCGGCGATTTCGATCCCCCGGAGCTTGCCGCGGTGGCACCTTTTCGCTGCCGGGAATTGTCCGAAATGATCGTTTATATGAACATTTTCATGTGCTTACAGAATCTGGCCGCAGCGATTGACTCGGATGCCCACGCATGATGCCTTGTGGGGCATGAGGATCGCCCTGCTCGCGGCGCTGGCCGCCATGACCCTTCCCGCCACGGCGCACGCGGACAAGCTGCCGCCGCGGGACGAATGCGCCGCGGATGCGTCGTTCGCCGCGTTCCGCACGACATTGAAGGACATCGTCGCCCGCAAGGACGCGAAGGCGCTGTTGGCGCTGACGCCGCCGGACATCGAATATTCGCTCGACCCGGGCATCCCGGGCAAAGCGGGGTTCGCGAAGGAATGGGACCTGGCCCACCCCGCGTCATCGAACCTGTGGACCGAACTCGATCTGGCATTGTCGCTCGGCTGCGCACTCGATCCGGGCGAGGCGAGCATTCCCTATATGTATGCGCGCCTGCCGCAGTCGCGTGACACATTCGCGACCACAATGCCCAGCCGGCCGCGGGTCAATCTGCGCGCCAGCGCGAATACCGACAGCCCGGTCGTGGCATTGCTCGACTGGGACATCCTGACCGTCATCGACGAGAAGGACAGTGCATGGACGCACGTGAAGACCGACGAGGGCAAGGAAGGCTATGTTCGCGTCGATTTCCTGCGCAACCCGCTCGCCTATCGCGCGATCTTTCGAAAGCGCGACGGCAAGTGGATGATGGCGATTTTCATCAACGGCGATTGATCCCGAGGCGGCCGCGCATCGCGCTCGATGTCACGGTTTCCTAAGGCGCGCTCACCCCCAGCACGTCGCGCAGTTCAGCGAGCGCGTTCCGGACGGCCGCGCCGCCAGCATAGAAAACAAGTTGAAGAATCGCTTCAATTATCTGCTCGCGGCTGGCGCCCGCGGCGAGCGCCGCATGTGCGTGAGCACGAAGCTGAATAACCGGATGCCCCAATGTCACGCATGACGCGATGACGACGAGTTCGCGCGTAACGAGATCGAGCCCTGGCCGCGCCATGATACCTCCGAGCGCCCATTCGATCGACATGTCGACGAAGTCGGGGCAGATGCCGGCCATATCGTCGACCAGCGCCTTCGCCGCGCCATCGCCGTGGAGTTGCTCAAGAAGCATCATGCCCCGGCTATGGGCTTCCTTGTTGCTCAGCATCTGCGATCTCCAAGATACCTGAGGGATTGAATGACGCAGGGTTTCGCCCAACCGGCACGCGCGATAAACAGTTAAAAATTTCGAATTGATCGAAGCCGGAGTTGTTAATTGGATCGCCTTCGCAGTATCGCCGTCTTCGTTCGTGTGGCGGAGCGCGGGAGCTTCGCCGCTGCCGCAGGTGATTTCGGGATATCAGGCACGATGGTAGGCCAGCATATCCGGGCGCTGGAGGGCTGGCTCGGCGGGCGCCTCCTCAACCGGACGACGCGGCGGCAATGCCTGACTGAACTCGGCCGACTCGTCCAAGCGCGTTGCCGCGACATTCTACGCGGCCTCGACGACATGGAGGCGCTGGGCGCATCGGCGTCAGGCGAAATTGCCGGGCAGCTTCGTGTGATGACGCCGGTGTCGTTCGGCGCGCACGCTCTAGCGCCGGTCCTCAAGGACTATCTTCGCAACCACCCCAAGGTGGAAATCGACCTTATCGTCAGCGACGCGCGTCGCGACATGGTCGAGGAGGGGATCGACGTCGTCGTCCGGGTCGGCGAGTTGGCTGACTCCACGATGAAAGCCAGGGCGCTGGCGCCGTATCGCTCGATCCTGTGCGCCGCGCCGTCCTATCTCGAGAAACACGGTCATCCGGTCACGCCGGATGAACTGACGTCCCATGCCTGTCTCGGCTTTGCCAATCCGGTGGCGGGTCGGCGGTGGCGGCTCGTCGGCGCCGATGGCGAACGGGTCGTCCCGATCAGCCTGACGCTGGCGGTAAATAGCGGCGAAGCGCTCCGCATGGCCGCGTTGAGCGGCCTGGGCATCATCATGCAGCCCGAAGTCCTCGTGGCCCAGGATCTCCGCACCGGCGGGCTGGTGCCCGTTCTCGAGGATTATGCCTCGGACGTCCGCCCGACGCATGTCCTGCTGCATCCCGATCGCCATCCGCCGCCGAAGGTGCGCACCTTCGTTGACTTTCTGACCGCACGATTTGGTCGTCGCCTGGCAGGCGAGAACTAGCCCGCGCGGCGCGGCGATCATCCTGTCCTGGACGGCACGATCAGATACTTCTCACCGGTCTTCTTCGCGCTGTAGGCGAGCAGCGTGTCCTTATCGAGCGCCTCGGCAAGGGAGATTTCGGCGGTGTAATGGCTGGCGAAGGTCGTGCGGATCTCGGCGGCAACGCGGGCGCGCATGCGGCCTACCACCTCGGCGCCGGCCTTCATCAGGAACGGGGTCAGCAGAAACCCGCTGACGCTCCAGGCAAAGCCGGTGTCGCGGCCGATCAGCGTCGGGCCCAGGTCGAGCATGCCATAGATATAGACCTGCTTGTGCGTGTTCGATCCGTAGCGACTATAAGTCGTTGCGTTGCGGTTGGCGGCGACTTCCATCGCGGCGATGATCTGACCGGCCAGGGGACCGCCGCCGATCGCATCGAACGCGATCGTCGCGCCGGTTTCGGCGAGCGCGTCGACCAGGTCGTCGCGGAAGGTCGGCGATGTCGAATCGACAATGTACGTCGCGCCGATATCGCGCAGAATCTTCGCCTGTTCGGCCGATCGCACGATGTTCACCAGCTTCACTCCATCGGCGATGCAGATGCGGTTGAGCATCTGGCCGAGGTTGGACGCGGCGGCGGTGTGGACCAGGGCGGTATGGCCTTCGGCGCGCATCGTTTCGACCATCGCCAGCGCGGTCAACGGGTTGACGAAGGCGGACGCGCCTTCGCGCGCGGTGACGCCGTCGGGGAAGGGGAGCAGGTCGGTCAGCCGCGCCTTGCGATATTGCGTGTACATACCGCCGCCGATCACCGCGACGGTCTTGCCGATCAAATCCTCGGCGCCTTCACCGGCCGCGATCACGGTGCCGGCGCCTTCGTTGCCGACGGGCATGGATTCGTTGAGGCGCGCTCGCACGATCGGCATGCGCTGTGCGGGGATGTCGGCCGTCAGCACCGGGCGATCGGGCGTACCACCCTGGCGCAGGGTGGCGAGGTCCGCGGGTCCCGTGAGCAGGCCGAGATCCGAGGGATTGATCGGAGCGGCCTCGATCCGGATGATCACCTCGCCCGGACCCGGAGGCGACAATTCGGCATCGACCAGCGACAATTCGAGCTTGCCGTCGGTTACCAGCGAACGCAGTTCGAGGCCCTTGGTCGATGCGGTCATAAATCCTCCCGGTATTTTTCGATTGTTCGGTATGTAGCCCAGGGAGGGATCGGTTCAAGCCCTCATGATTTTGGGCGACCGTTGGGTTTCCACTCCGGCTTGAACCCGCCCGAGGCGAGCAACCGGATCGGCGCGACCAGCGAGCGGATCGCGCTGGTCATATAGTCGATGTCGAGATTCTCGACCGTGTCGGTCGGCTGGTGATAGGTCGGTACCACCGCCCAGCCCGAAAAGGTGTGCGCGACGATCCCCTTGAGCGCGAGCGAGTAATTGTCCGATCGCTCGAAGAAGCTCTGCTCGGGATAAGGATCGGCGGCGATCAGCGCGCCCTGGCTCTTCATCATGTCGAACAGGTTGGAGCGTTCGGAGCCGGTCATCATCAACGATCCCTTGGGAAGCTTGGGATCCTGCGCGCCGATCATCTCGAACTCGATATTGGCGACCAGGTCGGTCAGCGGCACCGGCGGATGCTCGCCGAACCAGGTCGAGCCGAGGCCGCCGATTTCCTCGCTGCCATAAGCCACGAACAGGATACCGCGCTTCTGCGGCCCCCTTGCGGCGAATGCGCGGGCGAGTTCGATCACTGCGACCGTGCCGGAGGCGTCGTCATTGGCGCCGGGCATCACCGTGCCGTCCGGTCGAACGCCCAGATGATCGAGATGCGCCGACAAAAGGATCACGCCCGCCTTGGGATCGGTGCCGGGCAGATAACCGACCGCGTTGGTGGTGATCGCCTTGGAGGTCGAGATCGGCACATCGATCGACACGTCGGCGCCTGCCGCGATGCCGGCCAGCGTGTCGGCGGGAATCGTCGCCACCGTCATCGGCGGGCGACGGCTTGGGGTGCCTTCGATCGTCGTCGGCAGTGATGGCTTGCCGCCGATCATGCCGAGAAACTTGCGGCTGGCGTCGCTCTCTGCGGCCAATACGAGCTTGATCCCCTTGCCGCGCAGTTTGCGGGCAAAGGTCATCAGATCGTTGGCCGGCCCGGTATAGACGATCACGTCGGCCGAAGGGATCTCGCCATCCGGGCGCGAGACGATCACCGCTTTGCCGCCAGCGGTCCCGCCGCCCGTCACCAACAGTGTCACACCTGCCACCGGCTTGCCGTCGATGGTCAGGGTCGGCGGACCGGCGATGGCGCGGCGAGTGAGCGGCGCGGTCTGTAAATAGGAGTCCATCCCCGGCGCGCGGTGCAGTCCGAAATCGCGGAAAAGCGAGGCGACATAGCCCGCGGCGATCGCCTCGTCGGCGGTCGCGCTGCCGCGGCCGCGCAGCCCGGGTCCGGCGAGCAGCATTTCCTCCGCGAGGACCCTCGTGCGGTCGATCGCCGGCGCCGACGCTTTGTCGCGCGACGCGGCGGGCAGTGCCGGCAACGACGCGAGCGCCAGCGCCGCGATAAGGCCGATATTTTTCATGGATGGTCCCCCGGATCGGTTTTCCCGATCCTTAGGAACTGGGGCGGACGAAAGCTAGCCGAGCGCCTCGATCACTGCGGCGCGCAATTCGGGCATGCCGAGCCCGGTTTCGCTGGAGGTCGACAGAATGTCGGGATGCGCGGCGGGGCGCTTGCGGGCTTCCTCGGCAGTCTCGGCGGCGACCTTGTCGAGCTCGGTCGGCTTGATCTTGTCGGCCTTGGTCAGGACCAGGCGATAGCTCACCGCCGCCTTGTCGAGCATGTCCATGATCTCGCGGTCGACATCCTTGATGCCATGCCGGGCGTCGATCAGCACCAGCGCCCGCTTGAGCGCCTGGCGCCCACGCAGGAAGTCGTTGACTAGATAACGCCACTTCCTGACCACATCCTTGGGCGCCTTGGCGAAGCCATAGCCGGGCATGTCGACCAGCCGGAAGGCGAGGGGTTCGCCCACGTCGAAGAAGTTGAGCTCCTGCGTCCGTCCCGGCGTGTTCGAGGTACGCGCCAGGCTGTTACGATTGGTCAGCTTGTTGAGCAGCGACGATTTGCCGACGTTCGAGCGGCCGGCAAACGCGACTTCGGGCACCACCGGATCGGGCAGATGTTCGAGCGCCGGCGCGGATTTGAGGAACGCGACCGGGCCGGCGAAAATCTTGCGCGCCGTCTCGATCGCGTCCTCGTCGAATTCACTCACGTTATTTGACCACCGCTTGCTTGAGGGCAGGGTGCCGCGCGTAGAGGATACGCTGCTGCAACACGGTCAACAGGTTGCTGGTGATCCAGTAGACCTGAAGCCCGACCGCGAACGGCGCCATCACGAACATCAGCACCCAGGGCATCAGCGCGAAGACCTGCTTCTGCGCATCGTCCATCGGCTGCGGGTTCATCTTGAACTGCAACCACATCGAGATGCCGAGCAGGATCGGCACCACGCCGATCGCGATCATGTGCGGCGGCGTGAAGTGCAGAATGCCGAACAGGTTGAGCGGCGTCAGCGGATCCGGCGCCGACAGATCCTTGATCCAGGCGACGAATGGCTGGTGCCGCATTTCGATCGTCAGCATCAGCACCTTGTAGAGCGAATACATGATCGGGATCTGGAGGAAGGTCGGCAGGCAGCCGGCGAGCGGATTGACGCCTTCCGCCTTGTACAGCGCCATCACTTCCTGCTGCTGGCGCTGCTTGTCGTCCTTATGCTTTTCCTGCAGCGCCTTCATCTTCGGCTGGATAGCGCGCATCTGCGCCATCGAGGCGAACTGGCGTTGTGCGATCGGGAAGATCAGCAGGCGGATCGTCACGGTCAGCAGCATGATCGCCACGCCGAAATTGCCGACCATGCGGAACAGCCAATCGAGATAATAGAAGATCGGCTTTTCGATGGGACGGAACCAGCCCCAATCGAGCGCATAGTCGAACAAGCCGATGCCGGCCTTATCGGTATAATGGTCGAGCAGGCGCACTTCCTTCGCCCCGGCGAAGAAGCGGCTCGTCTGGCTCAGGCGCTGACCCGGCGCCAGATCCTTGGCGATGCGCGAATAATCGGCCTGATAGCCGCCCTTGCCGGTCGACTGGAATTCGCCGGCGAAGCTCGCAGCCTGGTCGGGAACCAGCGCGGTCAGCCAATATTTGTCGGTGAAGCCGAGCCAGCCGCCAGTGGTCGAGAATTTCTGCGCGGCCTTGTCGACGTCCTTCCAATTGACGTCGTAATGGGCGCTGCCGTCATGGACCGACATCGGGCCGACCTGGATCGACCAGGTGTCGAGATCCTTCGACGCTTCGGCACGATTGACCAGGCCATAGGGCGCGACCTTGATCGGCTGGGCCGCGCCGTTGGCGACGGTCTGGCGGACGGTGAACATGTAATCCTGGTCGACCGCCAGATCGATTTCGAAACGCTGGCCCTGGCCGTTGGTGGTGGTCAGCGTGACCGGCTTGCCAGGCGCCAGGACGCTGCCGCTCGCCGTCCAGACGGTATCGGGCGTCGGCGGCTTGATGCCGGTATCCTGCCAGCCGAATTCGGCGAAATAGGCACCCGCGGTTCCCGCCGGCGACAGCAGCCGGATCGGCGGCGAGTTCTTGTCGATCGTTTCTTTATACTGGGTCAGCAGCAGGTCATCGATCCGCGCGCCCTTGAGGTTGATCGAGCCCTTAAGCGTCGGCGTGTCGATTGGAACGCGTTGCGCCGCGGTTTCGCCGAGCACAGCCTTGATGTCGCGAATCGCACCGGGGCTTGCCGCGGTCGGTGCGCCAGGGCTGGGCTGGACCTGGGTCTTGCCACCCTCGATCTTCGTGACGGGCGGGTTTGCCGGCGGCATGATCCGGTTCATGACCAGCGGCCACGCGAACAGCAGCAGTACCGCGAGCACCGCGAACATGATGAAATTGCGATTGTCGTTCTTCACGCGCTCAGGAACCTTCGATCAGAAAAATCAGGGAACGGGGTCGGGCCCGTACCCGCCCCAGGGATGGCACCGGGCAATGCGCTTCACTGCCAACCACCCGCCCTTCAGCGCGCCATAGCGGCGAAGCGCGGTGATTGCATAGGCCGAACAGGAAGGTTGATAGCGACAGGTGGGTGGCATCACTGCCGACGGGCCGATTTGCCACAAGCGAACCAACGCGATCAGGATTTTCGCGATCATCGCGAAACCTTTGCCAGCGCTTTGGTCAGATCGGCCTTGAGTTGCGCGAAGTCGCGAGTCAGCGCGTCGGGGCGTCCGATCAGCACGTGATCCGCGCCGGCGACACCGCTGACGCTCAGTACATCGTGCGCCAGCGCCCTAAAACGCCGCTTGATGCGGTTGCGAACGACGGCGTTGCCGATCTTCTTGGTGACCGTATAGCCGACGCGCATCGTCGCATCTTGGTCGTCGCGACGGCGGACCAGCAGCACGAAGGCGGGCATCGGCGCGCGCTTGCCGGCATTGGCCGCCAGGAAATCGCGCCGCTTGGTCAACGTCACCACGGCTGCGGAAACGGCACCAGCCCGCGCTCCCGAAGGAGGCGGGCTGGCCGAATCATCTTGCAAAGCAGGGTCGGGTGTTACGCCGACAGCTTCTTGCGGCCGCGATTGCGACGCGCGCGGATCACATTGCGTCCGCCCACCGTCGCCATCCGCGCGCGGAAGCCGTGCCGGCGCGCACGCACCAGGTTGCTCGGCTGAAAAGTCCGCTTCATCGTTCATTCCCTGTACGTCGAAATTGAAAAGGGCCGCCACAGGGACGGCCTTGTGGGGTGCGCGCTTAAGCGAGAGTGCGGCTGAAGTCAACGCGTGAAGGGCGTTCGGCATCGGGCCGCAGATGGGGTTGCTGTGTTGGCGGCGCAAGACACGAGCCAGGATTGCATCGCGATCGTCCCGCACCGGGCGGGTCCGTCGAATAGTGGCGCGAGCGATGAAAATGACGCTGGGAGGTTGCGGCGGTCACAGCACCCCGCGGTCGGCCACCCAGCCGCCGCCGGTCGCCTCGATCAAGCGTACGCTTGCCTGCAATTCGCGCGTGCGCAGATCGAGCGCAGTGCGCTTGGTGCGGAGCGCCGTGGTCTGCGCGCTGACGACGTCAAGATAGTCCACCGCGCCGCCGACATAGCGATTCATCGAAATCTGTTCTGCCTGACCCGCCATTTTCACTGCCTGCGCCTCTGCGGTTGATTCGTCGCCAAGGTGATGGAGTTGCGAAAGACCGTCCTCCACGTCTTGGAACGCCGTCAGTACGTGCCGACGATACGCCGCCGTCGCCTGATCCCAGCGTGCCTTCGCCACGGCGACCTCCGCGTGGCGCCGCCCACCTTCGAACAAATTCAACACCGCACCCGGGCCAATCGACCAAAACAGATTGGGTGCGCCGAGCAGTCCGGCCAACCCGGTATTCTGAAACCCGCCGGCTGCGCCAAGGCCGATCGCCGGGAAAAAGGCAGCCTTCGCGACGCCGATTTGAGCATTCGCCTCGGCCATCCGGCGTTCGGCCGCAGCTACGTCGGGCCGCCTTTGCAGCAGTGTCGAGGACAGGCCTATTGGAACGGTCGGCAACGCGAACTCGACGTTTGCGGGTGCGATCGAAAAGCTCGACGCCGGCGTTCCGACGAGGCTCGCTATCGCGTGTTCGCATCGCGCGCGGGCCGCTTCGATGTCCGCGAGTTGCGCCTTCGCCTCTGCGAGTTGCGCCCCGGATCGGCCGATATCCAAGCCCGAGGCTATCCCGCCCTTGAAGCGCCGCTGCGTCATGTCGTCGGCCTTCTGATAGGTCTCGACGGTCGCGCTGAGCAGCGACGCCTGCGCATCGTAGCCGCGCAGCGCGATGTAACTCAGGGCCAGCTGAGATTCGAGACTGAGCCGGATCGCGGCAAGATCAGCAGCGCTGGCCTGCGCCGCGGCGCGCCCTGCGGCGATGTTGTTGCGGACTCGACCCCATAGGTCGAGTTCGAAAGAAAATTGGCCGCCCAGCGTGTCGGCCGGATAGAGGTCCGGCTGGTTGCTGCCCCGCAGCGGACGGTTATCCGATTGGCGGTTGGCGGTCGCCTCGCCTGACAAGCCGATGCTCGGGAACAGGCCAGCCCGGTCGACGCGCAGGTTGGCGCGTGCTTCGTCATAACGGGCAAGGGCCTCGGCCAGCGTAGGATTGTCGTGCTCGATCCTGGACTCCAGCCCATCGAGCTGGCGATCGCCGTACAACGCCCACCAATGCCCGACCGATGCCGGGTCGCCAGGGGTCGCGGCTACCCAAGGCACCGCTTCTTTGAACGCTGGTGGGGTTACCGTAACCGGGACGTGGTAATCGGGCGCCATCGAACAACCAGCGAGCGTGATCGCCGCCGTCAGCAGCAAGGCGAGCGGCTTACGCATGGCGTCCCTCTAACCGGACCAACTCGCCGTCGCTGATCGAATCGGGCGGATTATCGACCACGCGATCGCCAGCATGGAGTCCCGAGACGATTTCCACCGTTTGACCGAGGTCGCGACCGATGGTGACGTGGCGTAGCCGGACGTGTGCGCCGGCATCGACGAGCGCGACTTGCGTGCCCTGCGCGCGGAACACGAGCGCGCTCGACGGGATCTGCACGCCACCGCCCTGGATCGGAACGTCGAAGCGGACCTGCGCATAGCCGCCGGGTCGCAGCACCTCGCCGGGATTGTCGGCGACCAGTTGGACCTGAAAGGTGCCCGACTGTGTGTCGATCGCGCCGGAATCACCCACGACATGCGCGGGGAAGGTGCGGCCGGGATAATCGGGTACGGTCAGGGTCGCCGACAGCCCGTCGCGGATCGCTGACGAATAGGCTTGCGGGACACTGACGTAGATGCGGATGCGGCCGACATCGGCGACCGCGAACAACGGCTGCTGTGCTGTGGCGCCAGGACCGACAAGGTCGCCGATATCGGCGGCGCGGGTCGTTACCACACCGGCAAAGGGGGCACGCAGAGTCGCGAAGCTCTTGAGGGCGAGCAATCGGCCGAGATTGGCCTTGGCCGCGTCGACCAAGGCTGTCTTTGCAGCGAGGCTACCGTTCTTTTCGTCGGCTTCCTGCTGCGAAACGGAATTGGTGGAGAGCAGATCATTCCAGCGCGCGGCGGTGCTGCGCGCCAGCCGCTGATCGGCAACCGCGCTGGCGAGCGCCGCGCGCGCCTGGTCGATTTGCTGGTCGAGCTCGGGCGTGTCGATCAGACCAAGCGGCGTGCCCGCGCCGACGTGCGCGCCGATATCGCGGTACCAGGCCTTCACATAGCCGCCGACCCGCGCGTAGAGTTTGGCCGCATTCCACGCCTCCATTGTGGCGGGCAGCGCGAGCGGAGCGGACGCCGCGTCGTGCGTAACGCCGACCAGATGCACAGCCGGGATCGATCGTGCGTCGGACCAGCGCTGCGCGATCGCCGTGTCGCCCATCCGTCCGGTCACGCCCATCGCGACGGTACCGACGGCGATTACCGTGGCGACGATCCCCGCAATCTTGAGTCCCTTGGGGCCCCGGGGGGCAGGCTCCTCGACTTGCTCCTCGCTAGGCATAAGCCAGATCTCCATCGTATTCAGGGGTTGGTTCGGGGCTGTCGGCGGTGCGCCCATCGCGACGATGGGCGATGCTGAACACCACGGGGACGAACACCAACGTGGCGATCGTCGCGCAGATCAGGCCGCCGATCACCGCGCGGCCGAGTGGGGCATTTTGTTCGCCACCTTCGCCAAGACCTAGGGCCATCGGGGCCATGCCGATGATCATCGCGAGCGCGGTCATCAGTACCGGACGGAAACGAGTCGCGCCGGCTTCCGCCGCGGCTTTGAGCGCGTCGCCCGTCGCCGCCAGCCTTTCGCGGGCGAAGCTGACCACCAACACGCTGTTCGCGGTGCCGACGCCCATGCACATGATCGCACCGGTCAGCGCGGGCACCGAGAGCGGCGTATGGGTCGCGAACAACATCCACACGATCCCGGCGAGCGCCGCAGGCAGTGCGGAGATGATGACGACCGGATCGATCCACGATTGGAAATTGACGACGACGAGGAGGTAGATGAGCAGGATTGCGCCGGCGAGACCGAACAGCAGGCCGGCAAAGGCGGTGTTCATCGTCTCGACCTGGCCGCGCAGTGCGACGCTCGCGCCGTGTGGTCGCTGCGCCTTCAACTGGTCGAGGACTTTCTGGATGTCGGTAGCGACCGCGCCGAGATCGCGGCCCTGGGTCGTGGCATAGACGTCATAGACCGGCTGTACCGCATAATGCGACACCACCGCCGCGCTCGGTTCGCGGGTCATCTTGCCCAATCCCCCGAGGATCTGGAACTGCCCGGGCTGCGATCCGGTGATCGGCAGATTGTCGACGTCGGATAGCGAGTCGACGCGATATTGCGGTGCCTGTACGACGATCGGGTACGAGACGCCGTTCTTCGGGTTGAGCCAAAAGGCGGGCGCGACCTGGAAGCTGCCGGCGAGGTTGACCGAGAGGCTCCGTGTCACGTCGTTCTCGGTGATGCCGACCCGGTCGGCGCGGGTGCGGTCGATGTCGAAGCCGAGTTCCGGATAGTCGTTCGCCTGCTGCAGGCGGACGTCGGCGATCCCCGCGATATGGCGCAGCTTCGATACCAACAGATGGGCATAAGCTTCGCTTGCCTTGGTATCGGGGCCGGCGATCTGGACATCGATCGGGGCAGGGGCGCCGAAGTTCAGGATCTGGCTGATGATGTCGGCAGGCAGGAAGGAGAAGGTCGAGCCCGCGAAATCATTGGGCAAGGTCGAGCGCAGCGCCTTCACATAGTCGGCGGTCGGTCGATGGTCCTTGGTCAGGGTGACCAGGATATCGCCATCCTGCGGCCCGACGCCGCCGGTGTTGGAATAGGCCCGGTTTATACCGCTGACCGGCAGGCCGATATTGTCGACGATCGATGCGAGCTGGTCAGGCGGAACGATCTGGCGGATGCGCTCCTCGATCCGGTCGAACAACGCCGCCGTTTCCTCGATCCGGGTACCAACCGGGGCTCGCACGTGCAGGCTCATCTGACCGGTATCGACCGAGGGAAAGAAATTGCGGCCCAGTAACGGGATCAGCGCGAACGACATCAGCACGACCAGCAGGAAAGCGGGCACGAAAAGCCGGCGCCTGGCCAGGGCGAAATCCAGTACCGACACGTAATAGCCGCGCACCGCCTCGAACCGCCGCTCGAACCCATGCTGGAATTTGCGCAACGGGTTGCGCGTGCCCGGCCGGCCGGCCTTGGCGTCGTGGCTCTTCATCACGTCGGCGGTGTGCGGGCCGCCATGCTGGCGCAGCAGGAAATTGCCCATGGTCGGTACCAGGGTGCGCGAGAGAACGAAGGAAGCGATCATCGCGAACACCACGGCCTCGGCCATCGGGGCGAACAGGTACCCCGCGATGCCCGGCAGGAAGAACATTGGGAGGAAGGCGATGCAGATGCACAGTAGCGAGACGAAGGCTGGGCGAACGATCTGCTCGGCGCCGTCGAGGATCGCCTCGCGGACCGACTTGCCCTGTTCGAGGTGCCAGTTGATGTTCTCGATCGTCACCGTCGCGTCATCGACCAGGATACCGACCGCCAGCGCCAGGCCGCCCAGCGTCATGATGTTGAGTGTCTCTCCTGCAGCGGCCAAGGCGGCCACCGCAGCAAGGATCGCGAGCGGGATCGAGGCGGCGATGATCACCGTCGAGCGCCACGAGCCGAGGAACAGAAGGATCATCAGCGAGGTCAGCACCGCCGCGATTCCACCTTCGCGGACCACCCCGGAAATCGCCGACTTCACGAACAGCGACTGGTCGGACAGCGGGTCGACCTTCAGCGAGGCGGGCAATGTCTCCTTGAGCTTCGGGAGCAGCGCCTTGACCTGGTCGACGATCGCGATGGTGGATGCCGAGCCGCTCTTGAGCACGGTCATCAGCACCGCCCGCGCGCCATTGACCCGCACGATGTTGCGCTGCGGCGGCGACCCGTCGTGGACATGGGCGACGTCGCGCATATAGACGGTGGCGCCATCGATGGTCTTGATCGGCAGGTCGTTTAGCTGGTCGACCACTTCCGGGCTGTTGTTCAATCGCACGTTATATTCGAACTGGCCGATCTTGGTCGTGCCGGCGGGGACGATCTGGTTTTGCGCCGCGAGCGCAAGGCCGACATCGGCGGCCGACAGGTGGCGCGCCTGCAAAGCGGCCGGGTCGAGGTCGACCTGTATCTGCCGTTCCTTGCCGCCATAGGGAGACGGAATGGCCGCGCCTTGGACCGAGGCGAGTGCCGGCCGGATGAAGTTCTGTCCGAGATCGAAAATCTTCTGTTCGGACAACGATCCGGAAGAAAGCGCCAGTTGCAGGATCGGCACCGTCGACGCGTTGTAGTTGAGAATGAGTGGTGGCGTCATCCCAGGAGGCATCTGTTTAAGGACGGTCTGGGAAACCGAGGTGACCTGTGCGGTCGCGGTGCGAATGTCGACGCCGGGACGGAAGTAGATCTTCACGATCCCGATGCCCGCCAGCGACTGGCTCTCGATGTGGTCGATGTCGTTGACCGTCGTCGATAGCTGACGCTCGTAATAATAGACCACGCGGCCCGCCATCTCCTCGGGCGGCAAGCCGCGATAGGTCCAAACGGCGGCGATCACCGGAATCTTGATGTCGGGAAAGACGTCGGTGGCGGTGCGCAAAGCCGCGAGACCGCCCGCGATCACGATGAGGATGGCCAGGACGACGAACGTATAGGGCTTGCTGAGGGCGAGCTTGACGAGTTGGAGCATCGGCGGTCCCGGGCTTCTGAACACGATCGCGGAGTCGGCGCAGTCTAATGCTGCGCCGCACCAATCGAACGGCGGTCCGTTTCCTCCGCTTTGCAGCGCGATGCGAGTGAAATGAATTTAATGTTGTGCCGCAGTGCAGCAGCTACATTCGGATGCGCGCGAGCAATCCCGGGGCGGCATCAGCCAGGTCCAGACTGAAGCCATGGACGTGCATGATCGCGCTCACCACGCTGAGACCAAGGCCCGAGCCGGGCACAGACGCCGCATCCGGCAAGCGATGAAAGCGGCGCATGACCGCTTCGCGATCCATGACGGCGATACCGCGACCGTCGTCGGCCACTTCGATGGCAACGCCGCCGTCTGCGCTTACCGCGCGCAACTCGACCCGCGTCCTGGCGAATTTGATCGCGTTGTCGACCAGATTGCTCACAGCCTCGAACAGCAGCTCGCGGTCGGCATGAACCGTGAGCTCGAGCGGAGCCCGTACCTCCAACGCAATTCGGCCGTGATCCGCCAGTGGGCCGTAGAGCTCCGCGATCTCCTCGATGAGCGAGCCGATATCGACCTCACCGAGCCCCGAGCGCCGGGCGCTGGCTTCGAGTTCCGAAATGCGCAGCAACGCCGAGAATCGCGCGAGCAGATCGTCAAGGTCTTCGGTGGCTTCGGCCAGCACTTCCTGCCGTTCGTCCGTCGGCAGTGGCTGGGTAGTCAGTTGGTGGAGGCGGGCGCGTACCCGGGTCAAGGGCGTGCGCAGATCGTGGGCAATGGCGTCGGTTGCCGATTTAACTTGGGCGATAACCCGGGCGACCTCTTCGATCATGTGGTTGAGCGTGGTGGCGAACTGATCGAGCTCATCGTTGCGCCCGGCAACCGGCATTCGCGTCTCCAGATTGCCGGCGGCGATCGCCTGGCTCGCGCGCTGGAGGTCACGCACTCGCCTGAGCGGCCCGATGCTGATCAGAACCGCTACGGCGAGCATGCCGATCAGGCTTGCGATACCGCTGCTGATCAAAATCTCCATGATCCGCCGACGCAGATCGTAGATCTGGCTGATGTCGCGACCCAGCAGGACAATCTCGCGGCGCGGCGTACGCACGGCGAGAATGCGCAGCGGGCCATGCGTCCCCGGACGGGCGGCGACGTTGAAGGGTCGGTCGACGGCGGCAACTCCAGGGAGGCTGATATTCCCGACGACCAGACCGCCACTTTTGTCGATCAGCGCGAAATAGCTGAATCCCTGCGCGTCGTTGGCGATTTCCGACTGGATTCTGGCGGGTAGTCGATCGCTCGGGGTGGCTACGAGGCTGCGGGCCTTTTCGTAGAGAATATGATCGTTTCGCGCGGTTAGCTCGCGCGCCGTCAATACATAGATGAGCCCGAGCATGACCATCACGCCGGTCAGGAAGAGCACGCCGAGCAACAGCGTCAGGCGGAAGCTGCTGGTGGATCGGACGTCGCGGAAACGCAGCCGCTCAGACAGCATCGAGCCTGTAGCCTTCGCCCTTCAAGGTCGAGATCGCGGATGGCCGGCCGGGCCGATCGAGCTTCTTGCGCAATCGCGCGATATGGACGTTGATCAGGTTGGCGCCCGGATCGAAATGATAGCGCCACACCTGCTCGAAGATGACGCGACGACTGACCGGCTTGCCCAGGTTTCGCGCGAGAAATTCGAGCAGCCGGAACTCCATGTGAAGCAGGCGGACGGGTTCGCCCTCGACCGTGACCGATCGACGGATCAAGTCGATCTCGATCGCGCCTGCCCGCAGAATGGCATTTTCCGACGCGGCGGCGCGGCGCAGCAGGGCTTCGATGCGCATCACCATCTCATCGGGAGCGAATGGCTTGGTCAGATAGTCGTCGCCGCCCGCGCGCAGGCCCGCGATCCGCTCGTCGACGTCGCTCAGCGCCGAGATCATCAGGACCGGCGTCAAGATGCCGCTGTCGCGCAGTCGCTCCACGACCGCCAGCCCGTCCAGCGTCGGCAACATGCGGTCGAGCGTGATAGCATCGAATGGCTTCGCCATCGCCAGTTCGACGGCTTCTGCGCCATCGCGAACGGTCGTCGATTCGTGGCCATTACCGCCAAGCTCTCGCACGATCGCCTCCGCCGTGACGGCGTCATCTTCCACGACGAGGATACGGGCCATGGCGCGCAACGTATAACGCAATCCGGCCGAGGCAAGGTGCAAAGGCTGGTGAGGGGGGGGCTCTATGGGCCACTTCATGCCCGACCCAAAAAGGGGGGCGATGTCGTTCGCGTGAAGATTGCGCCAGAACGGTTGAATATGGAGGCGCGTCCCGGGCTTATTTGTCTAAGCAGGATCCGGGAGCATCAATGACCACCATCGTTTCGACCGTCGCCTATCTCGGACTGGAAGCCCGCGCGGTCGAAGTGCAGGTGCAGCTGATCGCCGGGCTGCCCAATTTCATCGTCGTCGGCCTGGCCGACAAAGCGGTGGCGGAAAGTCGCGAGCGCGTGCGCGGCGCGATCGCGGCGATGGGGCTGTCGCTGCCGCCCAAGCGCATCGTCGTGAACCTGTCGCCCGCCGATCTGCCCAAGGAAGGGACGCATTTCGACTTGCCGATCGCGCTTGGTCTGCTCGGCGCGATGGGCGTGGTCGATGCCGAGACGCTGAGCGAATTGGTGGTCGTGGGCGAACTGGCGCTGAACGGGCGAATCGCCGCTTCCCCGGGCGTGCTGCTCGCCGCGCTCCATGCCTCGAGCGAAGGGAAGGGGCTGGTCTGCCCGGCGGCGCAGGGCGCGGAGGCGGCCTGGGCGGGGTCGATCGACGTCATCGCCGCCCCCGACCTGATTGGGTTGCTCAATCACCTCAAGGGTAATCAGCTGATCGGCCCGCCCCGACCGGGCGAAGCGGAGGAGCCGGGGATCGGCCCCGACCTCAGGCAAGTGAAGGGTCAGGAAACCGCCAAGCGCGCGCTCGAAATCGCCGCCGCCGGCGCGCACAATCTGCTGATGATCGGCCCGCCCGGCGCGGGCAAATCGCTAATGGCCTCATGCCTGCCGGGCATTCTGCCGCCGCTCGACGCCGGAGAGGCGCTCGGCATTATGTAGCAAATGCACCAAGGCGATGACACTGACCCCATCTAGCGAGGGCGATTGCATCGGAAATGGTTACATTGCTGCTTTTGCCGTTCCTAAAAAGGAACGAAGAGCGCTATGAAAGTTACATGGGGAACAAGAAACGACCAGTCGCACTGGTGCTCGCCGCGCTGTACGCGGTTTGGCAAGTTTTCGTCCAACCTGTCTGGAATCTCAATATCGAGAGACTGGCGGAGAAAGAAAAGATCGACACCACGCTGTCGAATTGGGATCGTCTGATGGATACCCTGTGGGCCATCGGGGCGTATGTCCCAAAGTCATTCCCGCTTGGGTTCGTGGTAGGCGCGCTCATCTTCGCCTATTGGGACGCCATCATTGCGGCCGTCCGAAAATACATATTACGCAAGCCGGATGCGCCCATCGAAGGCGGGAGCCCACTGCGGGCATGGCTTGGGCGAATGGTGCCATTCTTCGAAGAGGACGACAGTATCTTATTGATGCTGTGGGTCATCAACTTAGGCACCGTCCCATTCCGCTTCGGGGTAGTTAGCGGAGATATAAAGTTCACATATGTGGCCGGAGACAGCACGCGCCGATACGTCAAACTCAGCGTTCTTTTGAAAGAGAGTTGCACAACCGGATCGCCGTTAGAACCGGGATATTACGGCCCTCTCTGGCTTCATGTGCCGATCCCAAAGGGCCTTCGTCGCGAATTGCCCGACACCTTTGGATGGACGCCATATCCGTCTCTATCCTTCGAAAATCTCGACATACAATTGGTTTCAGAGGATGGCCTGCACAGTAAATCCCTCGAACTATGGGACAGCATGCGATTGAGCGCGGGGGAAAACGTAATCAGATATGACGAAACGATGAAGCTATTCAAATCAGATGAAGAGCGAAAAGATGTTGCCGAAGGCTTGGCCAAAGCCGCAGCGTTGCTGAAAAAAATTGCGAAGGACTAGTCTAGTTTAAGCGACGTTACTCCGATTGCTTCTAGGCATTGGATCAAGAATACCGCTGTGAATTTGCCCCGGCTGATCTTGTTCCTGATATTGGGCTCGGAGTCCATCACGCCAATGTCTGCCAGCTTTCCGACCAGATCGGCGTAGGTCATTCCCTTGCGGGCAAGCTCGGCCTTCAACAGCCGCTTGACCTTATCCTCCCACTCCTTCTCGCGAACCAAGTGCGGCGCTCCTATGATGTGATTTGTCATCATATACGATACGATTGCCGTTGACAACAGTATGCAATGTCATCATATAGAGTGCATAAGCACTGGAAACGATGACAATGCAACATTTCCTCCTCTCTGCCGCCGCCCGCTCACTCAGCCTCAAGGCTGTTTTCCAGATGGGCGAGGACAAGGCTTATGAGACGTTCTGCCAGCTTCGTTGGCCGGAGAACGATGGGGAGGCCGTTTGCCCGCGTTGCGGCTGTGTCGAGACGTACAACATCACGTCGCGCCGTCGCTTCAAGTGCGTTGCCTGCCATCACCAATTCAGCGTCACCAGCGGCACGATCTTCGCCAGCCGCAAGCTCAGCTACACGGATCTACTCGCCGCGATCGTCATCTTCGTGAACGGCGCTAAGGGCGTTTCCGCCCTCCAGGTCGCGCGTGATCTGGACGTGCAATACAAGACCGCCTTCGTTCTCTCGCACAAGCTGCGTGAGGCGATGGCACTAGAGGATGCTGGCCAGACCCTTGGCGGCGTCGTGGAAGTCGATGGCGCCTATTTCGGCGGCTACGTGAAGCCTGCCAACGTCAAAGATAACCGCGTCGATCGCCGCACCAAGGCGGTGCAGTCGGGCAAGCGCCAGTCGGTCGTGGTCGTCCGCGAGCGCGACGGCGACATGCTCACCTTTGTTGGCAAGAGCGAAGCGGATGGCGTGGAGATCGTCGCCACTGTCGTTGAGGCGGGCGCCGTGGTTCATGCCGACGAAGCCAGCCATTGGGATGCTCTGCACGCCCGCTACGAAACGCTCCGCATCAATCACAGCGAAGCCTATTCGCTCAACGGTGCCTGCACCAACATGGCGGAAAGCTTCTTCTCTCGCCTCCGTCGCGCCGAGATCGGCACGCACCACCATATCTCAGGTCCGTACCTCTACGCCTACGCTGGCGAGATGGCGTGGCGTGAGGACAACCGCCGTGTGTCGAACGGGACGCAGGCTCACATGGTCGGCGAAGCCGCGATGGCGTCGGGTGTGTCGCGGAAGTGGGCGGGATATTGGCAGCGCGGCGCCTGAGGGGGCGTTCTACCGATGTTCACCATTTGTTAATCTCTGGGGCTTGCGTCGGAACATCGAGTCGCCGTACAACGAAAAACCCGCCGGTGGTCTAGACCGGCGGGTTTTCGTCAACCACCAGCACGGAGGCTAGCGGCACTTGATTTGTAAAGCGATCTCTGGGGTAAAAACCCGGAGCCGTCAAGGGTTCCGTGCATGGCACATAAGGAACTCTTTATATGGCTCTAATCAACCAACCAAGCGGGCTCATCCTTCGCGGTAAGCCGATTCGCGAGGATGGCGAAGGCCGTCTTTGTCTGGATGATATCTTCGACTTGTCCGGCGCGAAGGAATCCAAGGCGCCGAAGCACTGGCGCGGCAATCGAGCTTCGCGCGAACTCCAAGCCGAACTCCAGAAAAAGGTAACCGCCGGTTACCTTAAAGACGGCAAGCCAAACTCTCCGGTGATCCATGCGGGACGCGGACGTGGTGTAATGGGGACATACGCGCATCCGATCCTTGCTGCCGCCTATGCTGGCTACCTAAGCCCGAAACTCGAAATAGAGGTCCGCGAGATATGGCTTCGGTTTAGGGCGGGTGATGCAACGCTAGCAGACGAGATTCTGCAGCGGGCATCCGTAGAAGCAAACCACTGGGCCGGGGTGCGAGCCTTGGCTCGCTCCAATCGCAATGGCTATACCGATGTTCTAAAGGAACACGGCGTAGTCGAAAAAGGCTATATGGCATGCACCGAGGCAGTTTATCAGGCGCTACTCGGCGGGAAGTCTTACGAACTACGCGCGCGGCGCGGCTTACCCGACAAGACAAACCTTCGCGACCACATGAACGTTGACGAACTGTCATACGTGATGGCAGCGGAAGCGTTAAGCGCAGAGCGAATTGAAGAAGAAGATCGCCAAGGCAACGCCGACTGCGTTGCCGCAAGTAGGTTAGGGGCATCGGCGATCCGAAGCGCCATCGAAGCCGATCGGCGCAACCGGCAAAAACGATTAATGGGATAATGCGCCAATCCGGACGCAACCGCTTGATCTCGCGAAGCGCTTGCGCATAATCAGTACGTCGAGAGCATGCTCCTGCGTCCGGTCGCACCCCTCCCGTGGCCGGACGCGGTTGCAGCTACCGCGCAATCTCCCAAAGCTGCCAAAACCCCGCCTCGCCCTCTGTAGAGCGCGCGTGCCCCAATTCCCGCTGACGGCGTAGGGCGCAGGCAACGCGCCGCGTCATGGCGTTGAGCGCCGCTGTGGTGGCCTGTAGCCCGCGCTCCACCACCATGCGCTCTGCGATCTCCCGCGTCGTCATAGGCGCTCTGGCGGTTCGCAGGATCGACAGAACAACCCGCGTCATCTCCCCGCGCTTCGACCAGTCGGCGGGCGGGCGGAACACCTTGGACTTGATCGCCTCTACCGCCATCTCTGGCGCGAGAATGTGAAGCGTGGCGTCTATATGCTCCAGGTCTTTGGCAAGCTGGCCAAGGGTGACGTGAAGGCGCTCTATCTCGCCCGCGATCTCGGCTCGCTTCTTGACGAGGCCCTCTACCATGTAATCCGTCATACGGTGACATTACGCACTACGGACGATTACATCTATCTATCTGCTGGTGCATTTGCTACATAATGCCGGAGGCGCTCGAAGTGTCGATGGTCCAGTCGGTCGCCGGGACGCTTGACGGCGGGCGGATCACGCGGGCCAGGCCCTATCGCGCGCCGCATCATTCGGCGTCGATGGCGGCGTTGGTCGGCGGCGGCCTCAAGGTGCGGCCTGGCGAAGTCAGCATGGCGCATCTCGGCGTGCTGTTTCTCGACGAGCTTCCCGAATTCCAGCGCGGCGTGCTCGATTCGCTACGCCAGCCGCTCGAGACCGGGACGGTCAGCGTCGCCCGCGCCAATGCGCATGTGACCTTTCCGGCGCGCGTGCAGCTCATCGCGGCGATGAACCCGTGTCGCTGCGGTCATCTCGGCGATGCGTCGCTCGCCTGTGCCCGCGCCCCCAGATGCGCCGCCGATTATCAGGCCAAGGTGTCGGGGCCACTGCTCGATCGCATCGACCTGCACGTCGAGGTGCAATCGGTCAGCGCCGCCGATCTCGTTCTGCCTCCGCCGGCCGAAGGATCGGCGGAGGTCGCGCGGCGCGTGATGGCGGCGCGGCAAGTCCAGGCACGGCGTTATGCCGACGACACTGCCCGCACCAATGCCGAGGCCGATGGCGATCTGCTCGAAGCGGTGGCGACGCCCGACGACGCCGGGCGCGCCTTGCTGGCCCAGGCCTCCGAAGTGATGCGGCTGTCGGCGCGAGGCTATACGCGCGTGCTCAGGGTGGCGCGGACGATCGCCGATCTGGCCGGTGCGGCGGACGTCGGGCGGGTCCATGTCGCCGAAGCGCTGAGCTATCGCCGTCGGGTACCGTCCAGCTAAGGGACTGCGCCAAGGGGATTTGGTTGTATTCCCCCCGCAAAGCCGTCAGGCTGCCCCTGCGACTCGGGGGAGCATCTCGATGACGGGATGGAAGGCGCCGGATTTGGCGCTGCATATCTGCCGCATTTCAGGACCTGCTGCGGTCGACGGGCGCCCGTCGGTGACGTTCACCGGCGAGGATATCGCAGCATCGGCTTGGCCGGCGTGCATTCCCGCGAGACGATAGCAAACAGGAGACGTTCGATGGAATGGATGTTGATGCCGTTGAAGCGCTATGCGGACTTCCAGGGGCGATCGCGCCGGATGGAATTCTGGATGTGGATTCTGTTCACGCTCATCGTCGGGCTCGTTCTGGGATTCATTGATGGCATTCTGGGCTTTCGGCTGGGGCCGAGTTCGTCATCGTCATTCTCCTCCGGAGGAGTCACCGGCTTTTCGACGTTCTCGAGCATAGGCATTCTTGGGCTGTTATGGTCGCTGGCGACGCTGGTGCCCAATATCGCGGTCGCGATGCGCCGCCTTCACGACACCGATCGGACGGGTTGGTGGCTGCTGTTGCCGGTAATTCCCTACGTTATCGGTCTGGTCATCATGCTGGGCGCTGCCGCCGGCCAGAATCTCGGCCTGATCGCCGTTGGCGGGATCTTCTCGCTCATCGGACTGGTGGGCGCGATCGTGTTGCTGGTCTTTTATTGCCTGCCGGGTACGCCTGGCCCGAACCGCTTTGGACCGGATCCCTTGGGCAGCACCGGCGATCTGGCGCAAACCTTTCGGTAAGCGCTCTGCTGGGACAAGACTAAAACAGAACGAAGGGGAAAATCCATGGATTGGATGTTGTTGCCGCTGAAGCGCTACGCCGAATTTTCCGGCCGGTCGCGGCGGCAGGAATTCTGGATGTTCATGTTGCTGCTTCTCATCATCTGGATGGTCGCCTTTTTCGGGATCATGGTGATGGGCGCCGGCGCGCTGAGCATGGCGGGAGCGAATGCGGACGGTTCGCCGCGCGTCGCCGGAATGATGGGCATGTTCGCCTCGATGGGCATCATCGCGGTGGTTCTGGGCATCGTCTGGCTGGCTTTGCTGATCCCGACGCTAGCGGTGCAAATTCGTCGTCTGCACGACACCGATCGCTCGGGCTGGTGGATCATGATCTATTGGGGGCCGGCCATCCTCAGCTGGATCGTCAATTTCGCCGGCGCGGCCAACCAGAATACCAGCTTGATAATGCTGGGCGGCCTGTGTTCGTTGCTGACGCTGATTGCTTCGATCGTTCTGCTTGTCTTCTGGTGCCTGCCCGGTACCAGCGGCCCGAACCGCTTCGGGCCCGACCCCATGGGCGGCGTCGGCAACTTGTCGCAGACCTTCCAATAAGTAGGCGCGGCGGCTTGTTCGGACGAAATCGCACGTCCGGGCAAGCCGCCGGTCGGCCGGGGCGGGTCTTGCCGCCCGAGAAAACGCAGCACACCGTAGTCGATCAGGACGTCGGTCGCACGGCGCTCCTCGCCGCACGGTTGCGATCCTTCCAATTTTCCAAGGTTGCGCGCGACGTGGCTTAAGATCACCTGGTCCATGATCTGCCCAGGGCGAAACCCTGCGCTGTGCCAACGTGACGATGCGTTTGCTTGCACCCAGAAGGCCCTGATCGAATCGGCTTGAGTCATCGCGATTTCGTGGCGTGCATCGCGATCGTTCAGCGAAATTGGCCAGTGGGAAGCTGGCCAATCATGTCGGGTTGCAGCCGTCATTTCTGCGCGGTGCGACCTGCGAATTGCACGAGCTATTTTCACCACCCGGGACGCCGGACCGGCCCGCGATGCTTTGAATGCGCCAGGTCCGCAAGGAATAGATTCAAACCAAATCAATGGCCCAAGGGAACAGGTATAACCTGGCATCCGCCTGGGAATTGGTTTTGGTAACGCTCCCTTTTTCGTTGACTTGTCTGACATAATATGGTCCCAAAGACGCCGAGATCGGCCAATCGGTGCGCGGGAAAGCGCAGCGGCCAGGCTGACGGAAGCACAGAATCGGCGTCGCAGGAGTGCGAATCGTCCCATTCGGCGGAACCCAAATGGAGGGGAATTGATGAAGCGCAACCCGATCATTTTCACCGGCGCGTCGGCCATGGCAATCGCGGTGGTGGGCCTATCCGTGCCCGCATTTGCGCAGGATGCGAAGCCGGCGGCGGATGCTCCTAGCGCGCAAGACGGCGGCGACGCGGCCAAGGGCGATGGCAAGGACATCGTCGTAACCGGTCGCCGGGCGGCGTTGCAGGCTGCCGACGAGCGCAAGCGCCGGAGCGAGACCATCATCGACTCGGTCGTCGCCGATGACGCCGGCAAACTGCCGGACAACTCGATCACCGAAGTGCTGCAGCGCGTGTCGGGTGTCACCATCGTGCGCTTCGGTGCGCTGAACGACCCCGATCACTATTCGGTCGAGGGAACGGGCATCCAGGTGCGCGGTCTGACCGGTGTCGCCTCGCGGCTCAATGGGCGCGAGATCTTCAGCGCGAACAACGGGCGCTCGCTGCAGTTCGGGGATGTCACCCCGGAGATGATGGCGGCGGTCGACGTGTACAAGGCATCGACCGCGGACCTGATCGAGGGCGGCACCGGCGGCCAGATCGACCTGCGCACCAAAGTGCCGTTCGATTATAAGGACGATCGCTTTCACGTCGCCGCAACCGGCGACCTCAGCATGGGCGATCTCGCGCGCAAGGGCGATCTGTCGGGATCGATCCTGGTCACCAAGCGCTGGTCGACCCCGATCGGCGAGATCGGCATCCTTGGCGACGTCGCATATAGTCGCCTTAGCTCGACCTCGGACTTTTTCCGGGTGGAGCCCTATTACCGTCAGCACATCTCGGGCGCCGATTATTATATTCCGGGTGGCTATACTTACGGCGAGGAGCAGTTCCAGCGTACCCGCACCGGCATCTATGGGGCTGTGCAGTGGGCGCCGTCCGATTCGCTGACCTTCACCGGCACCTTCTTCCAGTCGCGCTACAAGAACCGGTCGGGCGACTGGGGGGCATTCGTATCGTCGCAGTCGATGGCCGTCGATCCGACGAACAGCAAGTTCGACAGCAACAACATGCTGATCTCGACGCCGGAGCTGTTCAATCGCGATCAATCGAGCTTCCTGCCCACTGGTTCAACGACGAGCGGCGGCAACAAGGGCGCCTATGCCAGCAGGACGACGACCAAGGATTATTCGCTGAGCTTCGACTGGTCGCCGACGAATAGCCCATTGTCGATCAAGGGCGCCCTCCAGCGCGTCGATTCGGCACAGCTTTCCGATCGCATGGACGTGTTCCGTGACGTTGCGTTTCCGGGTGGGTTCGGGTTCGACCTGAGCGGCGACCTGCCGCTCGTCACCATGCCCGCGGGCTCGCAGGCGAAATTCAACGATCCAGCCAATTACTTCTGGGCAGCATCTATGCCGCACCAGGAGGACAATAGCGGGCGGCTCGATTCGGCGAGCCTCGATCTCGAATACAAGTTCGAGGACAGCTTCTTCAAATCGATCAAGATCGGGGGGCGTGCGGCCAAGCGGACCGAGCGCGACTATAATAACGGCTACAATTGGGCGGCGCTGGGCCGCGGTTGGAACGGCGATCCGCAGCTGACCTATGCCAACGCCGCTCCGGGCGACGTCGAGCTCCACGTCTTCAAGAATTTCTTCCACGGCCAAGCGGCACTACCGGGGAACCTGATGTTCCCGACCGACGAGCTCGTCCGCCGCTTCAATCGCGCGCAGCTAACCGCCTCGCCGCCCGCGGGCTTTTGCGGTGCCCCCGGCAGCGATCTCTACAACAACTGCTCGGCATCCGGTCCGCTGCCGCAGACCGGCTATGGGGGCGCCGGGGGCATCCGGCCGATCGGTTTCGTGCTGCCGTTCGATCGGGTCGATAACGAGACCAAGACCTACGCCGGCTATGCGCTCGCGCGGTTCGGGTCCGAAGGCCTTGGCCTTTCCGGCAACGTCGGCGTGCGTGTCGTCCACATCGAGAACGAAGGCAGCGGCTTCGTTCAGCAGAACGGCGCGACCTTCGTCCGGAACGGCCAGCTGCAGACGCTCGTAAATATGGGGGTTCCGCGTGGCGGCAAGGCTTCCTTCACGCGCGTCCTGCCGTCGATCAATTTCGACTATGCGCTGGCCCCGAACGCCAAGATCCGCTTCGGATACAACATCACCATGGACTTGCCGACGTTCAATGCCTTGCGCGCGTCAGGCTCGACCGGCGCGGCGACGATCGGCGGTGCTAATCCCGGTGATCCGAACATCTTCACCAATTTTACCGCCGACACGGGCAATCCGCTCCTCAAGCCGACCATGTCGAACAATTTCGACCTGTCGTTGGAATATTATCCCCGCCCCGGCACCTCCTTCCACCTGGCGCCATTCTATAAGCGTTTAACCAACCTGCCGGTCTATTCGCTGACGCAGCGAAATGTGACGTTCGTCTTCCAGGACGGGACCACTGAAACCGCACTGGCGGCGGCGACCGACTATATCAATTCGCCCAAGGCCGCGACGGTCAAGGGCTTCGAGATCGGCGGACGCATCTTCTTCGACAAGCTGCCGGGCGTCCTCAGCGGGCTTGGCTTCGAAGGCAATTACACCTTCGTCGACAGCAAGAATCCGGGAGACCTGTATCGCGACATCAACGGCGGGATTCACAACAACGCTCCGCTGGTTGGATTGTCCAGGCATAACTTCAACGCGGTGCTGCTGTACGAGCGCAAGGCGGTCTCGTTCCGCGTCGCCTATTCTTGGCGGTCACGTTATCTGCAATCGACCAACAGCAACGGCACCAACCCGACTTACAATTACTTTTCCGCGCCGGGCGTCTCCACGCCCGTTCAGATCGCGCTGCCGATCTATGGCGCCAATTACGGCCAGTTGGAAGCTGGTGCCAGGTTCAAGGTCACCGAGAACTTCTCCTTCTCGATCCAGGGCACCAACCTGACCAACTCGATGCAGCGCACCTTGATGGGCGGGTATCCCGGCGACAAGCTGTACGGGCGTAGCTGGTTCCAGACCGATCGGCGCATCAGCACCGGGATCAACCTCGCATTCTGATGTGTCGCCTTCGGCCGCCGGGTTGCATAACCTGGCGGCCGAAACGATCGGGCGGACGGGACATGATGAAGCGGGTGATCATCGTCGGCGGCGGTACCGCCGGCTGGCTGAGCGCGGGGTACCTCGCCAAAAGGCTGGGCGCCGATTTGCCGGGCGCGGTTGCGATCACGCTCGTTGAATCGAAGGAGATCGGCATTCTCGGCGTGGGGGAGGGCACCTTCCCGACGATCCGAAAGACATTGGCGACGATCGGCGTCGACGAGGCCGAGATGATCCGCCGGTGCGGCGCGACGTTCAAACAAGGGGCAAAATTCGCCCATTGGCGGCACGCTCCCGGCACCGGTCGGCACGATCACTATCTCCATTCGTTCCAGAGCACCGAGGATCGCGAGGGGCTCGATCTGTTGCCTTATTGGCTGCTGGGCCTGGCAGGCGACGAGAATTGGGACGAGGTCAACACACCGCAGAAAAAGGCCGCGGATGCCCGCCGCGCGCCCAAGTTGCCGACCCATCCGGACTATGTCGCGCCGCTCAACTATGCCTTCCATTTCGATGCGGTAACGCTCGCGCAATTGCTGCGAGACCAGGGCATCGCCAATGGTGTCACCCATCTGATCGACACGGTCGAAGAGGTGTTGACGGGCGAGCAAGGCATTGCGGGCGTCCGCACCGCCGCCAATGGCGTACTGACCGCTGATCTCTATATCGATTGCACCGGCTTTCGTGCCGAACTGATCGGCAAGGCGTTGGGCAGCCCCTATCGATCGTGCCGGGACGTACTGTTCTGCGATACCGCGCTGGCGATCCAGGTGCCCTATGCGACCGAAGACGCGCCGATCGCTTCCTATACCATCTCGACCGCGCAGGAAGCGGGATGGATTTGGGACATCGGGCTCGACCGGCGCCGTGGCATCGGGCACGTTTATTCCTCGTCGCATACCGACGATGCCCGCGCCGAGGCGGTGCTGCGCGACTATGTCGGTCCAGCCGGCGAGCGGCTAGAGACGCGCAAGATTCGCTTCGAGGGCGGCTACCGCGAAATTAATTGGGTGAAAAACTGCGTCGCGATCGGGCTGTCGAGCGGGTTCTTCGAGCCGCTCGAGGCAACCGGCATCGTCTTTGCGGAAGTCGCCGCGGCGATGGTCGCCAATCTGTTTCCCTGGGGCGGCGATTTCGAAACTTCGGCGCGCCAGTTCAACCATATCATGCGTCGCCGCTACGAGCGTGCGCTCGATTTCATCAAGTTGCATTATTCGATCAGCCAGCGCCGGGACAGTGATTTCTGGCGGGACAATGTCGACCCTTCGACGAGCCGGGACTCGCTGCACGAACTGCTCGATCGCTGGCGTTTTCGTCCCCCGACTGAGATCGATATCGACGCCAACGTCGACATCTTCGCCGAGCCGAGCTGGCAATATGTCCTGTACGGCATGGGCTGGAAGACCGATCTGTCGGCCAAGGCCGGCGCTTATCGCTATCATGACGACGCGCGCGCCGCCTTTGCCGAAGTGCAGCGGCAGGCCGATTATGCGATCCGGACGTTGCCGAGCAACCGCGAACTCGTGCGATATGCGCAGACCGCCGGGTTCGGACCGCAGGGGAAGCGAGCATGACCGGCGGGCGCGGCGAAGGGCCGATCAAGCGCGTCGTCATTGTCGGCGGTGGTACCGCCGGCTGGATGACCGCGGCGGCGTTGGCGCGGCTGACGGCCGCCGGCGTCGCGGTGACTCTGATCGAGTCCGATGAGATCGGCACGGTCGGAGTCGGCGAGGCGACGATTCCCACACTGCACGACTTCAATCGCTTGCTCGGCATCGACGAAGACGATTTCGTTCGCGCGACGCAGGCAACCTTCAAGCTCGGCATCGAGTTCGTCGGCTGGGGCCGGCCGGACGATCGCTACATCCATCCGTTCGGGCGGCTTGGCCGCGATGCGGTGGGGATCAAGTTCCACAACATCTGGCTACGCCAGACGCGCACTGCCGCTTCGGCACGCGAGGCGGGCAGGATCGGCGATTACAGCATTGCCGTGCAGGCGGCGCTGCGCGGCCGCTTCACGCGGCCGGCGGGCGATCCCGCGTCAGTCCTGGCGTCGCTGGGTTACGCCTTCCATTTCGACGCCGGGCTTTACGCCCATTATCTTCGCGGGCTGGCCGAGCGGAGTGGCGTGACGCGGATCGAGGGGCGGATCGAAAAGGTCGATCTCGAGCCGGAGAACGGCTTCGTCACGGGCGTGGTGCTCGCCGATGGGCGACGGATCGAGGGCGAGTTGTTCATCGATTGCTCCGGCTTCCGCTCGCTCATCTTGGGCAACGCGCTCGACGTGAAATTCGAGAGTTGGCAGCATTGGCTTCCGTGCGATCGCGCGATCGCCGCGCCCTGCGCCAACCCTGAGCCTCCGGTCCCCTATACCCGGGCAACCGCTGACGCGGCGGGCTGGCGCTGGCGCATTCCGCTCCAACACCGAATGGGCAATGGCTATGTCTATTCGAGCGCCCATCTTGAGGATGACGCGGCCGAGGCGCGGCTGCGCGCCACGCTCGAAGGCCAGTTGGCCGCGGACCCACGCCGGCTGCGTTTCACGGCCGGGCGGCGCGAGACACTCTGGGTCAAGAATTGCGTCGCGATCGGGCTGTCGGCGGGGTTCCTCGAACCACTCGAATCGACCAGCATCCATCTGATCCAATCAGGTATCGCCCGGCTGCTCGCCTTGTTCCCCGACCGGAGTTTCGCGCAGCACGAGATCGACGAGTATAACCGCACGTTGCGCCTGGAATATGAACAAGTGCGCGATTTCGTCATCCTTCATTACCATGCCACCCAGCGCGACGACACGCCGCTCTGGCGAAATTGCCGGACGATGTCCGTGCCCGACAGTCTGGCCGAAAAACTCGAATTATGGCGCGGCAATGCGCGCGTTTTTCGGCGGCAGGACGATTTGTTTACCGAAGACAGTTGGGTTGCCGTGCTGCTCGGCCAGAACGAGATGCCGCGCGGCCAGGATCCGCTGGCCGATGCGTTGCCCAGCGATGAATCCCGCGATTTTCTGGCCCATCTGCGCGACGTGATCGCCAGGACTGCCGCCGCGATGCCGACCCAGGCCGAGTTCATCGCCCGACATTGCCAGGCTCCGCCACTTGCGGCGTGACGGACCACAAGGAGGCGATCGCGATGCCTTATAGGGCTACCAGCGGACTCGCCTGCCACGGATAGGGCATTTCGGTCGCCATGTACCGCCTCGACTTTTTCGGGCGCGCCGGCCCCAATCGGTCGCCGTCGGGGCGAGCTCCCAGGTCATCGTAATACCGGGCGCGACCCTTGCGGCCGTCGGCAGCCGCGCCGCCATGCTTCGTGCGCCGCCCGTGGTGCGAAACTAGAGGAGGGAACGGGAGATGCGCTCAGCCCGGCTCGCCGTCGACAAGGCGGGGCAGCGCCAGCGGGTTGTCGTGTTTGACCGGCTTGGGCAGCAGCGCGTCGGGCAAATCCTGATAGCAAACCGGTCTCAGGAAACGTTCGATCGCCGCGGTGCCCACCGACGTGGTGCGCGAGTCCGACGTCGCGGGAAAAGGACCGCCATGAACCATCGCGGGTGACACCTCGACCCCGGTCGGCCAACCATTGGCCAGGATTCGGCCCGCCTTTCGTTCGAGCAGCGGCATGAGCGCGGCCGCATCCGACAGATCGGAATCGTCGATCTGCAATGTGATCGTCAGCTGGCCCTCGATCCGCTCGATCACCATCCGAAGTTCGGCCATGTCGCGACAACGTACGATCAGCGAGGCGGCACCGAACACTTCGTGCGACAAGACGGGATCGGCAAGGAAGCTGGCCGCATCGGTCCGCAGCAGCGCGGCGCGACCGCGATTGCAGCCCTCGCTGGCGACGCCCTGGGCCAGTTGCTCCACTGCGTCATGGCTCGACAGTGCGGTGACGCCGCGCTCGTACGCCGCATGGATGCCGCCGCTGAGCATGGTTTGCGAGGGTGTTCCGGCAAGCGCTTCGGCAGCGGCAGTGGTGAACTGCTCGAGATCGGCGCCGTCGATTCCCAGTACGAGGCCGGGATTGGTGCAGAATTGTCCGGCGCCGAGCGTCAGCGAACCGACATAAGCGGCGCCGAGTGCGGCTGCCCGCGCCGCCAGCGCACCTGGAAATAGAAGAACCGGATTGACGCTCGACATCTCGGCGAACACAGGAATTGGCTCGGGCCGGTGTTGCGCGATTTCGAGCAATGCCAGACCGCCGGCGCGCGAGCCGGTGAAACCCACCGCCTTGATATGAGGATCGGCGGCCAGTGCCGCACCGAGATCGGTGCCGGGACCCTGTAGCAACGCGAACACGCCTTGGGGCAAGCCCTGCGCGTCGAGCGCGGCATGGATCGCCCTGGCGACCAAAGCCGACGTGCCCGGATGCGCCGGATGCCCTTTCACCACCACCGGGCACCCTGCTGCGAGTGCCGAGGCGGTGTCCCCGCCGGCAACCGAAAAGGCGAGCGGGAAGTTCGAGGCGCCAAAAACCGCGACGGGGCCGAGCGCGATGCGGCGCTGGCGTAAATCGGCGCGGGGCAGGGGTACGCGATCGGGTTGCGCGGAATCGATTGTCACGCCGGCCCAGCGACCCTGACGCAACAGCCGCGCGAAAAGGCGTAATTGTCCTGTGGTCCGGGCACGCTCGCCTTCCAGCCGCGCACGGGGCAATCCGCTTTCGCTCATCGCGCGCAGAATCAGCGGGTCGCCAAGCGCTTCGATTTCGGTCGCGATCGCCTCGAGCAGCGATGCCCGGGCATCGGGGTCGAGCTCACGGAACAGGTCGAATGCCGCGTCCGCCCGCCGGCACGTGTCCGCCACCGTCGCCGCATCGGCGATGGGGAAGGCCGGTTCGATCGCCTCACCCAGCGACGGGTCGATGGCGCGAAAAGCGGAATCGCGTGCGGATTGCGTTTCTGTCGGCAAGATCTCGGACAACCTCTCGTCTCCGGTGCTAATTATTGATTGAGAGCGCTACCAATTTTACGCGCTACTAGCAATCCGCTCGGTGACGCGGTGGCGGATTTGTATCGACAGCTCGATCATTGCCCCCGGCGTGATAACGTCGAACGCTAGGGCCTCGCAATTGTACGCAATCGGGCAAATACGACACCGGCTCCATGCATAGGATGTCGCTGGGATATCGACATCCCATTCATTACAAGCCAAGGAATTGCGGCGCGGTTCGATCGTTAGGATCGCTAACAATAAGGTGGATAGCGCGATATCGCCGTCAATCTGTCCAGTATTTCAGCTGGCCGTGGTGGGAAGCAGTGGGCTAGACGAACAGGATGAACGAAGAGAGCGGCCACATTAAGCGGATATCGCGCCGACAGGGGGCGGGGGCCCCGACCATCACCGACGTCGCGCAGCGCGCGGGCGTCTCACCGATGACCGTTTCGCGCGTGATCAACGGCGCCAGCCATGTCCGGCCGCGCGCGCGCGATGCCGTCAACGCGGCGATTGCCGCGCTCAATTATGCGCCCAACCGCGCTGCGCGAAATCTCGCGGGTGGCGGGCAGGTCCGCGTCGGGCTGCTCTACAGCAATCCGAGCGCGGCCTATCTCAGCGAATTTCTCGTCGGCACGCTCGATCAGGCAAGTCGCAGCGACATCCAGCTGATCGTCGAGAAATGCGATCCTGGCGGCGAGGAGGCTGCGGCGCGGCATCTCATGGCCGGCGGCATCGACGGCATTCTGCTGCCCCCGCCGCTCTGCGATTCAAAGCCCCTCCTGGCATTGCTCGCTGCGGAAAAGGTGACGGCTGTCGTCGTCGCCTCGGGGCTTCCGGCGGAGGGCGTCTCGGCGGTCAGCATCGATGATTTCGATGCTGCTCGCGCCATGACCCGTCAGATTGCGGGTCTGGGCCACAAGCGGATCGGATTCATCATCGGCAATCCCGACCAGACCGCCAGTGCGCGCCGACTGGATGGATACCGCGCCGCGCTCGTAGAAGAAGGCATCGCGGTCGACGAGGCGCTGATCGTCCAGGGGCTATTCTCCTATCGGTCGGGTCTCGAAGCAGCGGAAAAACTGCTCGACCTGCCCGTTCCCCCCAGCGCGATCTTTGCCAGCAATGACGACATGGCTGCCGCCGCGGTCGCGGTGGCTCATCGTCGCGGACTGGATGTGCCCGGTAAACTCACCGTATGCGGGTTCGATGATACCACGCTGGCGACCGCCATCTGGCCCGAATTGACGACGGTACATCAGCCGATCGCCGACATGTCGCGTGCGGCGGTCGAAATTCTCGTGTCGGAAATTGCCGCTCGGCGCGAGGGCGAGCGGCGCCAATCGCGCCGGATCGTTCTGGATTTTACGCTCGTGCGTCGTCAGTCGGATGGCCCGCCGGGTTAGCGGGCACGACGCAGGCCGGCGTTAACGAACGCCGCGCCACGCTGTTACAGTGCCGCTACTATATTGACCGGCGCGGCTCGCGGGAGCGCGCCGATCCGGTGCGCCGCCAAGGCTTCCTTATCGAGGTCTGGATAAAGAGAACGAGAATCATACGAATATCGAAACTCTCCAAAGACTTGGGCTCATTACCGCGACTGGCCAAAATTCGATCAGCGACCCGTGTCGGCCACACGAACAAACCCCACCTTGAGTGGGAAGATTTGCGGCGCCAACCGACCAATCAGCGAGAGATGCCGAACCGTACCTTGAGGAGCGTCGGCTTCGTCAGGTTGATGCCGTGATCCACCTGGTCGCCGTTCCAACGGCGCTTCATGAGCCAGCGGCCATTCTGGAACGTGCCTTCCTCGACCACCATGAAACGTCCACCGCCATCGGGTGCGGGGGCGGTTTCGCTGAAAGCGAGGCGCACGTCGGACCCGGCAAGCAAGAATTCATCGGGACCTAGCCCGATGACTGCCGCGCCGCCAACGGGACGGTCCTTGTTGGGATTTGGCGGGGCATCGCGGCCCCCGAACTCCCAAAGCCCGTATTGCGCAGTGATCTTCCAGCGGCCGAGAATCGCGGACTGATCCGACACGTCCTGACCCTTCGCGAAACCGACCGTGGGATGGTCGTACGCGAGCCGAGCCCATTCCTGCGCGATCGGCGCCATCAGCGCGAATTTGGAAGAGACAGCTTCGAGATTCTCGGGCGTGTTCAGACCGCCGAGCGGGAAATTGGAATAGGTCGGATCCATCCCGAACGGAGACCAGCCGATCGCCCCTTTGCCGAGCGCTAGCCAGAAGAACCGGGCGAATCCCAGGTCGTTGCCGGTCTCGGGAATGAACAGTGGATTATCCGGTCGGGCGTAGTGATCCATATACGCATTGACGGCCGTCGAGTTGCGCTCGTAAATGTCGGGCGCTTCGATCGCGATATGCGGAGCCGCGGCCTTCCAGATGTCGATCACGGCCCAGTCGGGCCCGCTATTGCCCCCGGCGTCGTTAAAGGCGTCGCTGAGCGCAGCATTGACGTACATCGGCAGGTTGAGTTCGGCTTGGCCGGCAGCGGCGATTTCGTCGATATAGCGTGCAAGGTACCAGGCGGTGAAGTTCCGCGCAGCGGTCTTCCCGAAGGCCTGCGTCCAAGTGCCGCTTTTCCCGGTTCGCCGCGCAAGCTCTGTGGGGATGGGTGCCGCGAACAACCGGTTGGCTTCGGGCGAATAGTCGCGATCGAGGCCGTAGCTTCCGACTTCGTTCTCCGGCTGCACCATGATGACGGTGTGATCCGGATCGATCTCGCGGATGTGACGCATCAGGGCCACGAATGCGCGCTTGTCGGCTTCGAGCGTATTCCGGCCGAGTGGCGTATGAACATAATGCTGCTTGCCATCCTTGGTCAGCATGTGCGGGAAACGCTTAGAATCCGCCTTCACCCATTCGGGCGCATAAGCCGGCCCGGTGTTCTTCCAGGTGCCGAACCAGAGCAGGACCAGACGGACGTGGTTCTCGCGGGCCTGCGGAATCAATGCGTCGACCCAGGAAAAGTCGAACTTGCCCTCGACCGGCTCGATCTGTTCCCAGGCGACCGGAATTTCGAGCGTGTTGGCGTGAATGGCGTGAATCGTCGGCCAGACCTCGGGCAACATGCCCGGATAATTACTTGAATTGTGCGCCTGCCCGCCAAGGATCAGGAAGGGGGCGCCATCGACGTACAAAGCGTGACGGCCGTTTTTGGAAACGATCCGCGGCAGTTCGGCGGCCGAGGCAGGGAGGGCAAGACACAGCGAGAGGAGCATGCCGCAGAGGCTGCGAAACAGGTTCATTCTCTCTCCCTTGATTAGCCGATACCTCAGCCAAGCGAAGGCTCGGCCCAACGGCAGTGCTTGTGCAATCACCCGCGGCTCCTCCCACGATCCGCCGCGGCTGCATTTTGGCAACGGTCAGACTCCGGTTCGGCCGGTAAGACACAAGCACGCGCCCAAGTCCAATGGGGTGTGTTAAATCCATGGTGGAAATCGCTGTAAATATACGAAAAATTACCAAGCTATTCCCGTTTGCTGGATTGCTGGACTGTCCCGAATAGCGTCAGTCCGGTTCGTAACTTTTTCGCGTTCAAGGCAGAGTAATTGCCTGATGCGTTGCTCGAACCGCGATGGCTGGGTCTATTTCGATACGCTTTCCAGCTGAAGGCGCTTTGTCGGCAATCCCTCGACTTTGACGTCGATCAGGACGGGCCCGGTTTTGGTGCCCGCGCGCAATGCCGCAACGACGCGTCCGTGGAAGCTCTTGCGTGTGCCCGACTGGAAGCTCGACGCGTCTTGCGGATTGCCGTTACCGATGCCCGCCAGCGTCGCGGCGCCGACGGCCCGCACCGACACGACACGATCGGCGCGCTGGTCGTAAACCGGCGTTCCGGCGGCATCGACCAATTCCACGGTCACGTAAGCGAGATCTTCGCCATTGGCGGTTAGGTGGCGGCGATCGAGAGTCACGCGCGCGCTGGCTGGCGTGCCGGCGGTGCGCAATTCCCAGCGCGCTACCGCGTGTCCATGATCGTAACCGACGGCCGTCAACCTCCCAGGCGCATAGGGCGTCTTGAACACGGTCTTGAACTCGCTCTCGACCCCTGTTTGCTTGCGCCCGAGGCTGACTCCGTTGAGCAACAGCTCCACTTCTGGAAGTTCGGAATAGACCACGACCTCAAGCGGCTTCCCTTCCTGCCCGGGCCACGTCCAGCTCGGATGGACGTCGTCGAGCGCCCAATCGAGATGGGGTGGCGTAATCGGATAGAAGTGCCGGTCGGGAAGGTCCTGGGTTCCTTCAGGCTGGCGAACGAACGCCGAGATCGGATCGATACCCGTCTTCCACAGCACTTCGCGGTAATAAGCGGCGGGCCTCTTGCGTCCGGTCGCGTCGATTTCACCGCTATAAGCGAGATGCCAGGGGTAGGGGCCGAGCTTCTGCCAGTCCTGGCTATAGCCCATCCAGCCAATGCCGGATTCGCCGAGATAGTCGACGGCAGTCCAGACGAAATCACCGATCACCCAGGGCATCGTTTCGACCGGCCGCCAATATTCAAAGGCATCCCGCGAGGTCGATTCCGAGGTGTACATGACCCGCTGCGGGAATTTCAGATGATCGCCCGCGAACAAATGCGCTCGATAATTGTATCCGGCCACATCAAGCGCCGCGAACTGGTTGTCGCTACCGGGCGGATCGATGCTGACCGCTTGGGTCACTGGCCGGGTCGGATCGAGGGCGCGCACGCGCTCGGCCAGCTTCTGCGCCGTTTCGACGCCTAGCGGCGATCCCTGTTCCGGAATTTCGTTGCCGATGCTCCAGAAGATCACGCTCGGGTGATTGCGGCCGCTGACCACCATGCTGGCGATATCCTGCGACCAGTCCGCAGCGAAGAAACGGGAATAATCCTGGGCGCGCTTGTCCTTGTTCCAACTGTCGAAGGCCTCGTCGATCACCAGCATGCCGAATTCGTCGGCGGCGTCGAGCGTGGCCTGGCTCGCCGGATTGTGCGCGCTGCGGATGGCGTTGTACCCTGCCGCCTTCATCAGCGCGACCTTGCGACGGTCGGCGTCTGGGAACCCCGCTGCGCCGAGCATGTAATTGTCGTGGTGGATGTTCCCGCCGCGCAGGACCACGCGTTGGCCGTTGATGCGGAGACCGTTCGTCGCATCGGCGGTGATGGTGCGGACCCCGAAGCGGGTTCGGCGCGTGTCGGTGATGACGCCGCCTATCCGCGTCTCCTGCACCAGCGTGTAGAGATTGGGAGAAGCGGGCGACCACAAGGCCGGGCGCGGGATCGCGAGCGATTGGTCCCATTCGCCGCTCGCCCCTGCTCCTAGAGCTTGGCGCCGACTGGTCTGCGCTACTACCCGGCCATTCGCCGCTATTATCTTGGACACGAGTTCGACCGACTGCGCCCGGGCCGCACAATTGCTCGCGGACGTCCGGATGGCGACCATGCCCATGTCCGGCGTCGCCTTGGGCGTGGTCACGAAGACCGAGTCCGGATCGATGTGGACGCAATCGAGGATCTGGAGCGTGACCGGCCGGATGATGCCTGAGCCCGCATACCAACGCGACGACGGATCCGCGTGGTTGACGCGCAGAGCGATTACATTGTCGCCGGCCCGCAGCTTGCCGGTGAGATCGACCGTGAACGCGGTGTAGCCATAATGGTGCCCGGCGACGCGGCGGCCGTTCACCCAGATCGTGGCGTCCATATAGACGGCTTCGAATTTGAGCCGAACGATCTTGCGCATCGCCGATGCGTCGAGTTTCAGATGGCGCCGATACCAGCCGATACCACCCGGCAGATAGCCGGAATCCTGGCCGGCCGTGGCGCCGCGATCGAATGGCCCGGCGCCGCCACGCCCGTCTATGATCGACCAGTCATGCGGTACCACGACCGACTTCCAGCCGCGATCATCTAACGTCGGTGTTTCGCCGCCTTTGACGTCGCCCCTGCTGAAGAGCCAACCCTGCGACAGCCTTTGCTCGTCGGCTGCAGCCGGTGTCGTCGCGGCGAGCAAAAACAGGATCATCGCCAGCGCGAGCTTTGCCACGAGCGCGAGAGCCCGAAGCAGCGCAGTTGCCGTTTGCCGCGACGGCGCACCATTCCGGCTGGGCGATGACAGGCTTGGGCGAACGTTCCGTGAGTTGGTTGGCCTCGAAGCCATCAGACTAACCTCGACAACATGCGGATGTAATTTGCCTGATAGCCGTTTGAGACTTCGGCAATCGGCCAGGAATTGAGCGGCCAGCCGTCGTTGAAATCCTTGTATGATTTTTGCGGCGGCTGACCGTAGGGCGGCTGGGGGCGTTCGGAACCGCATAGCGGGCTGATCTGAGGGCAGCGCGAATCCCAATCCCATTGCCCATAATTGGGGCCGCCGACCAGGAACCCGGGCGGTGGGCCGAACGTCGATTTCTTCGCATCATCCCACTTGGCCGATCCGTCAGCGAACCAGGTATGGAATATCTGGTTCACGGAGTTGGTAGCGCCGAGGCCGTACATGTTGGTGAGATAGACCTTACCGAACGGATTCACGCCGTGGAGATAGTGAAGATAGCCCGCAGCGGCGTTCACCACGTCCTTGCGCGGATGCGTGCCAAGCCCGAACTGGTTTAGGTCAAGGAACAGGTTCCCCCAGATGCTCTTCACGGAATTCGAGCCCCAGATATAGTCGGTGATATAGGCGCGATAGGGATCGGCCTTGCCGCTGACCTTGCCCCAGAACGAACCCGATTCCATGCCGCTGGCGAACGCGCTCTTGATCGCGGCGGCGACATTCGGGGTCGCTGTGGGCAAGCTCGCATAGTGCAGCAAAACGAGCTGCGTATCGCCTTCGTAGGGCGTCACGTAATTGTTCCACGCGATCAGATGCGTCTGGTTGTAATTGCTGTCGACAAACGCGCGGTAGGCAGGGTTGGCGGTCAGATCGAAGAGATATACGGCTGCCTGGAGCTTGAGCATCAGCCGGCCGAAATCGTCGGTTTCCTGCTGCCCGGCACCGAGGCCCTCCGAGCCGTTCGAAGCATCATTGTTCTGGAACAGCACCTTGGGATTTGCATCGGCCCAGTTCCACGCCAATTCGGCCCGGCTGCGCAAATCGGCGGCATAGCTGGCAAGAGCGGGAAAGGCGCCGAGCACCTTGGCGCCAAAGGCGAAGGCCGAGGCGGTGGCGAGGGTCGCCGACGTGTTGGCCGGTCCGTAATAACTGGGCTGGGTCGCGGACGAAGGCGGGCTGGCGCCGGCCTCCCCGACGATTGACAGGACCGAGCCGTTGGCGAGCTGCATGCGGCGCAGCCAATCGAGCCCCCATTTTGCTTCGTCGACGATGTCGGGAATGCCGTTGCCTGATTCCGGGATGTTGAAGTCGTCGGTCCAGATTCCAGGCCGCTGCGCATAGGCCTGAAGCAGCGCGACGACATAGCCGGCGGCCCAGCTCGTATATTTGTTGCAGTCGCCGGCGTCGAACCAGCCGCCCGACACATCCCTTTCGGTGGAAGGATCGTTCTTCGCCGAATAGAGGCGCGCATTCCGGTCCTGACCCGGCGCCACAAAAGCCGCGCCGTCCGCCCAGCCGGCTCCGGCGTTGGTCGCGGTCTTTTCTTGCCCGCATCGCTGGTAGAAGAAATACCGCACCGCCGCCTTGAGCACCGGCGCGTAGACTGTGGCGCTGATCGCAAAGGTGGGGGAGACTTGCTGGCGTTGCGCGTCGCGGATGAAATATGAGCCTTCGGCCGTCACATCGCTGAAGTCGAAATGCCAGGCCTTGTCGCCGGACGAAATATCCTGTGCGCCGCCATTCCACGCCGCGGGTGCCCCCGAAAAGACGACGGCATTGGTCGTGGCGTTCACGACTTCGTAGGTCGCACCGGGGACAAAGGAATCGCTCGCGTCGAACCCGGTTTGCGGATCGCGGATCACGGCGATCTTCTCGAGGGCGGGAAGATAGCCAAACTGATCGACCACGATCGCCGGCCCCAGCAGCATCGTGGAGGCCGTGGGGGTGGGGCTGGGCGTAGGGTTCGGGCTAGGAGTGGGCGCGGGTGAAGCCGCCGCTCCCCCGCCCGTTGATCCGCCGCAACCTGCCAGGCCCAGCGCCAGCAAGTTGACGCCCGCCGCCAGAAGAAACTTGCGGCGATCGGTCATCGAGTCGTGTTTCATGCGGTCCTGGGCTCCCAAAATTCCTTGCGGGCGGCACATGCTCCCGATCCCGCTTTCGCTCGCGAAAGCAGCAAGATCTGCGCGTGACGGACGATCCCGTTTGTCGGTGCGAAATGCCCGCAGATTAGCCGCAGGCTTCGGCATTCAGTCGGCAGCATATTGGGCTATTTCTCCACAACAATTACAGTCGGTGCCCGCGCGAAAGAAATGTTGCGAGCGAGCGGGTAAATGACCAACCCGGCCGGTCCGTTGACAAGGTGACCAACCGGCGGGCAGCAGCTCAGTCGGCGGGCGCCGTTTGCGGTGCCTTGCAGTGACGATCGATGAAATCCTGGTGCGACGTGACCGCCTGCGCCGAACGCATGATCTCTTCGCGGCGCAATTCCATCCCCGTGCGGATCTGCTCCAACGGATAGAGATCGGCCGATACGTCGTAGCGCGCTGGAACGACGCTGTTGCCCAGCAGGATGGCGAGCCAACTCGGCTCCATATAGGATTCAGAATCGCCCAGCGCGATTTGTCCGCTTGCGTTCCAGACATCGAGCTTGTGCCGAAGGCTGTCGGGTATCTCTATGTCGCGGCACGCCGACCACAATTGTTCGGGACGGCGCGAAAGGTAATAGTGCGCAATGATGAAGTCGCGGATGCGCTCGATCTCGCGGGTGGAGATCCGGTTATATTCGTCGCGCAGAACGGGATCGATGATCCGTTGGGGAAAGTATTTGAGTAGCTTCAAGACCCCCATGACGATCAACTGTAGTCCGGTTGATTCTAGGGGTTCGAGAAAGTTGGAGGCGAAACCGATCCCCACACAATTCCGGTTCCAGAACTGCTTGCGGTGGCCTGAGGTAAAGCGGAACAACCGCGGCTCGGCGAGCGGTTCGCCGTCGAGACTGCCCAGCAAGGCGTCGCGCGCCGCGTCGTCGCTCCAGAAATCTGAGCTATAGACCATGCCATTGCCGCTGCGATGTTGCAGCGGGATAGTCCAACGCCAGCCCCCGGCGTGCGCGGTGGCTCGGGTAAAGGGCGTTGGCGCGCCGGTGCGTTTGGATGGCACCGCCATGGCGCTGTCGCAAAGCAACCAGCGCGACCAGTCGACAAACGGCGTGTCCAGCGCCGTTCCCAGCAATGCGGACGCGAAACCGGTGCAATCCAGGAAGAGGTCGCCGGATACCGTAATACCGTTGGCAAGATGGATCGCGGCAATATTGCCGGTCTCGCTATCCAGGTCGACGTGCGTCATCTTGCCTTCGATACGCTGCACGCCCAGTTCGGTCGCCACGTCCCGCAGATAGCGGGCGTACAACGCCGCGTCGAAATGATAGGCATGGTGATAACGCGAATTCTGCGGATCGCTTGGGGTGAAGTTGTTGTTCTTCGCGACGGCGTAGGCGAACGAATAATCATCGATCGGACGGTCGTCGCCTGATTGGCGCATTCTCAGCCAATAATGATGGGTCTGCACTCCTTCGACCGCGTGGCCATAGTCGCTGAACGCATGGAAATGCCGGTTTCCGGCAACGCCCCAGTCGCAGAATTCAATGCCCAGCTTGAACGTGCCCTGGGTGCGGCGAATGAAGTCGAATTCATCGATGCCGAGCAATGTGTTCAATTGCGCCAGTATCGGGACCGTCGCTTCCCCGACGCCGATGATGCCGATTTCCTCGGATTCGACCAGCGTGATGCGCGTTTGACGGGGGTTCGTCTTCTTGGCCAGCAGCGCGGCCGCTATCCACCCCGCCGCGCCGCCGCCCAGAATGACGATATCTTGTTGATCGCCGCTGTTCATAAACCCTGTCTCGCCATGAACGTACCCGGTGCCGTGCCTGCCGAATGGGCTTCAGGCGCATGCAGCGGTGTGATGTCGGTCAAGACACGCGCCAGCCGGCTGTGCCTATGACATGCGACCGGGCATGAACCAGCCGCAGCACTGTGTTCGAAAAGAGGACGGGCGCTTCTCCAGGAAGCGCCCGTCATTGTTCAGACCGTCACAAGCGCACCCGCACGGTGAGATCGAAGCGCCGATCGCTGACGTTATAGTCGTACGGCTCGAACACGCCCGGTATCGGTTCCTGAAGGGTTCGCGAAACCGTGTTGAGGAGGTTGTTCGCGTTGAACGAGACGGAAATCTTCTGGTTCACCGCAAAGTCGAAACCCATGTCCAGATAACCGGCCGGTGCCATGTAGGCCGGGACCATGTTGTACACCGGATAGGAATGGGTCGAGTCGAAATTCGTCGGACTGGTGTTGAGCGTGTAGGGATTGCCACCGCTCGTTGCATAGGACAGCGGATTGACGTTGGTCGACAGCAACGCCTTGTCGCGCCAGTTGTACGCCAGGCGGAAATTGACCTTGCCGCGGCTGTACAGCAACTGGATGTTGTAGGCCCATTTCGACAATCCGGCGTAAGGAAGGTTCGGGTAGGTCTGTGGCACCGAGCCGTCCGGATTGAGGCCAGGAAGTAGGCCACCGACCGGGGGCGTGGTCAGCACGCTGTTGGCCTGCTGGGCAGGGTTGCGGCTGTCGATGAAGGTCAGGTTGGCGTCAATACCCAGCCCGCGAAGTACGCCGGGGAGCTTGTCGAAGAACTTGCGACCGCCAATCTCGATGCCCCTGATATAGGCCGTCTGAGTTGACGTCCTGTTCTGCAGAAAGACCCACGGAAGGTTCAGGCTCGTCGGCGTGATATTCGGGTTATTCGCATCCGACGTTCCTACAGGAGGCGGAGGCTCGCCATTGGCGTAAGCCTTCAGTGGCGTGGGAACATTGTTAATGACGAATGAATAGAATTGCGGCTCATCCTTAATCTGCTTGGCGAAGAAGTCTATGTAGAAGAAACTCGATGCAGACGGATAGTATTCGAAAGTCAGGTCTTCGCTTTTTATCATGGTGGGTTTCAGGTTCGTTCCGCCGCCGTTGACGATAACGCCAGTAAGAATCGAAGGCGTGCTTGGCAGGTTAGTGACGGAGTTAGAGAGCGACCTGGCGTTGATCGAACCGCCCGGGCGGATGTCATTGAGATTGGGCGGAGCAGACGAGATCGACGCTGCACCGCGAATCTTGAACTTGTCGGACGCGTCGAACTTGATGTTGAACGACGGTAGAACGCGCGTGTAGCTATAGTCACGCGTCTGTGGGAAGTAAGATTGAGTAAGCCCATAGAGTGTCGGGTACACCGCAGGTGCGCCCGGCAGGTTATTTTGTTTGTTGATCCAAGCCGTGCTGTCCGCTTCGCTTAGGGCGAGGTTCGAGGCGGCCTGCGTTCCCAGCAGAGCATTCGCGCGCAGGGAATCGTGGAATACGCGAACACCGATATTACCCGAGAATGCCGGAATGAAGCCGATACGGTCATGCGCGAACCTGGCCTCCGCATAGCCGGCGAAGTTCATGATCCGGCTATCGGTCTTATTCAGACCCTGATCGATATAACCCGTAAAATACTGAGCTTTAGTAGGGTTGGGGTAAAGAACATTGTTGATGGTGACGGGCTGGCCATTATACGTCTTGAGCAGATGGTACCAATCATAGCTCTGCAGGAGAGAATCGCTCGGAACAAAAAGATACGCCGGAGCCGCTATTTGACCACCAAAGAAATTTTTGAAGCTCGCAACTTGATAATCGGACGCCGAGACATGAGGATTGTTAAGGAATTGGATATTCCCTGGACCCGCCGCGGCCCATTCCGGCCCCGATGGTTTCGCCAGCCACGACTGACTGAGCGGCGCGTAATAGGTCCCGACGAAATTGTCGTTTTCGGTACGCCTAGCGGCACGAGCGCCAACAGTGATGCTGCGCAGGAATCCACTGTCGCTTACCCGGTATTCGAGGTCGAGATGGCCAGCCAGCATCGTCCCCTTATTGTTGGGCTCATGATAGCCGAGCTGGGCCAGATACGCCGTGCTCTTATCGAGCAGGCCGGCAGTGGGTATGCCGGACACGACCGGCAACGACCCTGTCAGGTCGACATTCACCGAATTGACCTGCGGGCTGGTCTGATTGAGGCCAACGTAGAATTGCTGACCGGCCGAGCGTGAGCTGACATATTGCACCCCGCCACGCACCGCCACCCGGTCCCCGGGGGTCCAGACGAAACTCTGGGAAATATCCAGCGTGGAATTCTTGGTGTGAGATGCCGTCGACCCGCCACTAGGATTCAGTGAGGTGTTGGGGGGGGTGCATTGCGCCAGAATCTTGCCATCCCAACCGGCGGGCGGATTGGACGGATCGATTTGGGAATTAGCCGACCAGTCCCACTGTATCGACGACACGGGAGAGCCGTAGGTCGCGCCGCAATCGATCTGGTACCAGCTGGGCAGCCAGCTGGTGTGCATGGTCGTATTCTGGAACTCCGCCGAATTGCCGGTAGATCCGACTGCGAGGGTTCCCTTCTGGAAGGCGCCATTGGGATCATATTGGACCGGCGTGCCAACCTTAGGCATGACTGTAGAGATAGTGGAAGGATTTGCTCCCACGCTACCGCTATTTCCCCGGCTATTCTCGATATATTGTGAGAAGAATATGGTGTTGGTCAGCGTAAGGTTTGACGCCGGCTTCCACTGAATGGCCTGATACGCGCCGTATCTGTCCCGCTTGTTCTCGCTAGTGCTCCAATTGACCGAGCTCGGAACAAAGGCAAGACTATCGCTACGCGTAGCGGTCGGCGTATATTGGGCGAACATCGCGCCAACCGCCAGATCGCTGCTCTGCGGATACAGGCGGCTGAAGGCGACATCCCACAATATGCCAATTTCGCCGATACCGGTGTCGAACCGCTTGGAGAACATAGCGGAAATGCGGGGGGACCCCTTTTTCGCCTGGGTGCCGTAGCTGCCGCCCACGGTGACGTTGAACTGCGTATCCTTGAAATCGAACGGCACATGTGTGCGCAGATCGATCGCGGAGGCGCCCCCTTCGATGAGGTCGGTACGCGTCGCCTTGTAGACATCGACTCCCGCCATCAGTTCGGGCGTGACTTCGTTCCAGCTAATGGCGCTTGCGCCGTTGGCGCTGAACAGCTGCTGGCCGTTGAGCATGCTCGAATTGAAGGGAAGCCCGCGCACGGTAATACCCGAACCTTCGATCTGGAACGCGGTGTTGCCGCCGTTGACCCCCGTGAAACGCGAGATCGACACACCCGGGACGCGCTGAAGAACCTCGGTGATCGAATTGTCCGGAAGTTTGCCCGCTTCGTCCGCGGTCACCGAGTCGACGATCGTGTCCGAGTTCTTCTTGATGGAGATTGCATCCGCCAGCGCCTTGCGCCGCGCGGTGATGATAATGTCGGTCGCGACATCGTCGCTCTCATCTTTCGCCTTGGCGGGCTTGTCCGCTGTGGCATTGTCAGAGCTCGTTGCTCCCGCATCCTGCGCCCATGCCGGCGTAGCCATGCTCAGGCTTGCAAGGATCAGCGCCGAAACGCTGGCTTCGATCATGAGGTTGCGTGTTTTCATTTTCCCCTCCCATTCATGTTCTTCATAAGATGTTGATATTATTCGCAAATGTTGCTGGTGCGGTACGCTGCGCTCAGATTCATTGGCTTTGTCTGTTCGCGTGCGCGCCGATCACGGGACGTTTGCTGCGATGCTCCTCCCCGTCCCACGGGCTGCGGGTCAGAACCCAGCTGGCCTCGACCGCAGCACACGTCTCAATCGCGCGCTGTCGGGTTGCTTGTTATTGGTACCGCTACCAATTTTGGCCATGAGAACTGACGCCGCCTGTCTCAAGGCTAGCCCTTGCGGGTCGACTTCGACGTGGGCGGAGCACAGATGGTTACACACGAGCGCTGGAGCGCATGTGTCGAGCATCTCGTGGTCAATCATCATTCCTCTACCCTCCATCTCAAATGGCAAGGGGAGGGGTGCTCTGATCGGCATCATCTCTCCCCAAACGGCTCGTCTATTCTTCCGGCCCGTATGGGACGGAGTGACTTCACCACTACTTATCAACGACACAATTTTGCCGCCGCGTCCATGTATTGGGTTGGCGGTATCCACGAAAATTGGCGAAAAATGACAGATGAGAGGGGGCGTCCAGTCCGTTCCGCTAGCCTCCAAGCCGGGTTGCGGTGTTGGAGTCCGTTTCACAACATTTTCTACAAATGCCGATCCACTGGCCTTGGTCGGGGGCCTGTGCGCCCATAAGCAGTTTGAAAGCGACCTGCGGCACGCCCAATCGTCGAATCACCTGACGCAGCGGCTCGCGACGTCCAGCCGATACTTATTGCGTCGCAGCGGGAATTTCAGGAGAGACCATGACATTCGTTCGGTCAGGTGCGAACATGCTCAGCCTGGCGTTGTTCCGGCTAGAGATGGAGAGCGTTGCCGAGTGAAGGGGTGTCCCATGTTTGACCGCCAAGGGCGGCAGCTACGCCTGGCCAGAGTGTTCCGGTTTCCGCGGGTGCCGTCCGGCGGCGGACGTCACGTAAATGGGCTTTATGGCCGCGAATGCGGTATAGGCCGTATCCGGTTATGATCTCCGCGCGGTCCAACTCTTCGATCTTGGCGAATGGTGTGCGACAACGCATCCAACGCGTCCCGTCCGTCCAAGCGGAAGACGCCTGGCATCGCGTTTGGCGCGCATGGCTGCGCCCGGCAATCCTCATCTTCCTGATCTGGACGGCGGTCGGCGTATTCCTGTCCTTGCCGGATATGCTGAAGGGTCTTCCATGGCACCACTTCACGGCGAAGTTAATCGACTCCTGGGCCTGGGCGCTGCTTACTCCGGCGCTACTGCTCATTGACAAGAAGGTCGTGCCGAAAGACCAGAACATCTTCCGCCTCAGCCTGCTCTTTCTTCTCCTGAGCGTCCCCTTCAGCCTGGTTCATACGTATCTCGCGGGATATCTTCTTCTCTTCGTGCCCCAAGTCTGGTGGAATCCGTTAACAAACGGCGAGTTTGCCGTATATTATTTCCTTGGGGGCTGGCAGACTTACTGCGCCGCCGTGGGCATATTTCAATCCTTCAGATATTATAGCCGCTATTTGACGGGGCAGCTCGAATTGGGTCGCGTAGAGAAGAGCCTGCTCGAGTGGCGCTTGAACGCGTTGCGCCTTCACCTCGAGCCGCATTTTCTCTTCAACACGCTAAACGCCATTTCATCCGAGGTCGGCGCGGACCCGGTCTTGGCGCGCAACATGATTGGTGATCTGGCCGCGCTGCTTCGGGGTTCGCTCGATTGCAAAGACAGGTCGGAGATACCGTTGGCGCAGGAACTGACGCTTCTGGAGCATTATATCTCGATCCAGAGATTCCGCTTCGGGGACAGAATCCAAATCGAACTCGACATCGAGCCCGAGGCGTTAACGGCGATGGTACCTTCGATGTTGCTCCAGCCCTTGGTCGAAAACGCGATTCGCCATGGTCTTGAAGGTCGTTTGTCTGGAGGAGCGATCGATATATTGGCCAGGCGAACTGCGGGGCAGCTGCAAATCCGGGTGCTTGACGACGGGGTGGGACTGCCGGCTAATTGGCGAAAGGAGAGTTCGGCCGGCCTGGGGATCCGCGTGACGGGTGAACGCCTTGCCGTGCTCTATCCGGACCTGGGCGAACAAGCCCTGACGATTCAGCCTCGTCCGGGTGGTGGAACCGAGGTGGCCATTTGCATACCACTGAGCGAAAAGTGGCGATAAGGGGATGAAATCGCAACTTGAGCCGATCACCGCTCTTGTCGTCGATGACGAGGCGCCGGCGCGTAAGCGCCTGGCGGATCTGCTGACCAAGGACCGTAGCGTCGGCAAAATTCTTGAAGCAAAGAATGGCGTCGATGCAGTTGCGCTGATCCAGGACGCGCGCCCAGACATCGTATTCCTCGACGTCCAGATGCCCGGAGTGGATGGCTTTGGCGTGATCGACGCCCTGGGCGCCGAAAACATGCCGCTGACGGTGTTCGTCACGGCCTATGACCGGTTCGCACTTCAGGCGTTCGATGCGGACGCCGTCGATTATCTGCTCAAGCCATTCGGCGACTCTCGCTACGAGAAGATGATGGCGCGAGTAAAAAAACGGTTGGACGAACTGCGCGCGGAAAATGCGAGCGACGCAAATTCCTTTGGTCCAGAACTGCTCAAGTTGGCTGCAAAGCGTGCGAAGCCGGGCGAGATTTGGGAATGGATGGTCGTAAAAAAGCGGGACGCGACGCAGTTCGTCATGACGCAGGATATCGACTGGATCGAAGCGGCCGGCGTGTATGTGACACTGCACGTGGGAGCAGAGGAATTCCTCTACCGGGCTGGACTGGCTTCGGTTGTGAACCGGCTCGATCCCTTTCGGTTCATTCGCATCCATCGATCCAGTGTCGTGAATCTAAGATCGATCGCCTTTCTCGAACGCCGTTCCCATGGCGAGTTCGAGGTGGTGCTGAAGGATGGCACGCGCCTGATGCTCAGCCGAAGTTACAGGAACGAGGTCGAAGAGATGCTGGGGCAATCGCTCTGAACTAGCGAATTTGCCCACGCATCGGATGAATGTTCGCCGAGGACGGTGCGTTAGAACGCGCTGCGAATAGGTCGAATCCGGCTTTTGCGACCAAGCCCGCAACCACAAAGGATCTAGAGTGGGCGGCGCTTCCATCGAAAAACAGCCCGCGCTGGTGCCCTGATTCGCGTTTTGCTTACGGCCTCCTTCCCGGCTTGCCATCAACCGAGCCGTTTTACCGGGCCAATTTCCCGGTCCGGAACAATTTCCGCATAGCCGGCATCGCTTCGCTATAGCTCCTTGCGAACGGTGCTGCGGCAGCTCGTCAATGCCAAGGTCGGTGATGAAATTTCCCGGTACGATATTTAGACATTACATTGTTTATCGAGACGTCATTCGATCAAAACTTACATGATATTCGTGCCATTTTTTTGAAAACCTATTCAGTGCTGAAAGTTGATTTGAAAGATCGACTTGGCGCGCTCAACTACACGAGCTTGGACGAGCCTCCACCTGGGGCCGGGGATAATATCCCGGCCCGCCTTTTTGCCTATCGGTACCGATGAGGTGGGACGTGGCGTTGGCTAAGAAGGTATGTCGGCCGCATCGGCGTGTACGAGCGAGCGCGGGAACGGCAGAATGTGCCGAAGCGGATAAAAATAACTCTGGGAGAGAAATGTCGTGAAGAGATGCCGTTATCCCGTCCTTTTCTGTGGAGCGCTGGCCCTTGCGAGCTTCGCCTCTTCGGCGCTCGCGCAGTCCGCAGCCCCTGCGCCGCGCGTGGTGTTGGTGGATCGGGCGACGGCAGAGGCTCCGGTTGATCGCTTTTTCGATCTTTCCGTGGGATCCGATTATCCCGGAACGCTGATCCGAGACGACAGCATGGCTCAGCTCAAGACGGCGACGGGCGAATTGGGTTTTCGCTACATCCGCTTCCACGCGATCTTCCATGACGTGCTCAAGACGGTGCAAGTGAGAAACGGGCAGGTCGTCTACGACTGGACGCGTATCGATGAACTCTACGACAAGTTGCTCGCGCGCAACATCAGGCCCTTCGTCGAGCTCGGCTTCACCCCGGAAGCGCTGAAGACTTCGGACAACTCGATCTTCTATTGGAAGGGCAACACGTCGCATCCAAGGCTCGACGCCTGGGCACAACTGATCGACGCGTTCGCTCGACATATTCGGCAGCGTTATGGCGTCGAAGAGGTGCGAAGCTGGTATTTCGAGGTCTGGAATGAGCCCAACCTCGACGGTTTCTGGGAAAAGGCGGATCGCGACGCGTATTTCGCGCTTTATGACGTGACGGCGCGTACGCTGAAGGCGGTGGATCCGGCGCTCCGCGTCGGGGGGCCATCGACCGCCGGCGCCGCATGGGTGCCCGAATTCCTCGATCATGTCGCCGCGAACCGGGTGCCGGTCGATTTCGTCACCACGCATACTTACGGCGTAGACGGCGGCTTTCTCGACGAAGAGGGCAAGGGCGACACCAAGCTCTCGTCTTCGCCCGACGCAATCATCGGCGACGTTCGCAGGGTGCGGGCGCAAATCCAGGCGTCGCGCTTTCCCAATCTGCCGCTTTATTTCACCGAGTGGAGCACCAGCTACACGCCGCGGGACGCCGTGCACGACAGCTATGTGAGCGCGCCCTATATTCTCACCAAGCTCAAAGGGGTCGAAGGTTCGGTCCAGGGTATGAGCTACTGGACCTACAGCGACCTGTTCGAAGAGCCCGGTCCGCCCACCGCCCCATTTCAGGGAGGCTTCGGGCTGATGAACCCTGAGGGGGTCCGCAAGCCCGCCTGGTTTGCCTACAAGTATCTCAACGCGCTTCGGGGCCAGGAGATATCCGTGAAGGATCCCTACAGCATGGCCGCGGTCGATGGGTCCGGACTGACCTTGCTGGTGTGGGATTGGCACCAGCCCGACCAGAAGCTCAGCAACCGCCCATTCTACACCCGATTGGTGGAGTCATCCCCCGCCGCGCCGGTCAGCGCGCGCTTCGTGCATGTCCAGCCGGGGCGGTATCGCCTGCGTACCTACCGGACCGGCTACCGGCATAACGACGCCTATTCGGCCTATATCGATATGAAGATGCCCCAGAAGCTTTCGGCGGCCCAGCTGGAACAATTGCAAGGGCTGACCCGGGACGTGGCCGAACGCGACGTAACAGTCACTGTTCCCAAAAGCGGATCCCTGACGATCAAGGCGCCCATGCGGACCAATGATATCCTGCTCATGCGGCTCGAACGGATCCGGCGCTAAGCAAAACCCGATCGGACCCTTGGGGCGAAGGCAGAGGTGAATATTAGCGGGGTGAGATGCCAGTCGCCCGCTAATCACCGTGCTTGGCCCGTATTGGCGCGTGCCCGTAATCGTCGCCCGGCGACGACCGAAACGGCTGGCGGCGAGTTGGAGGAAAGAATGACACGCAACGCCCATCGACTTCTCGTCCTGTTTGCGATCCCGGGCATGGCAGCGCTCGGCGCCGCGCAGGCACCCGCGAACGATGAAGTTCAGACCCCGGCGCGGCAATATCTGTCCCAGCCGCTCGTTACCTCGCTGTTTACCGCGGATCCCGCGGCTCACGTGTTCGACGGCAAGCTCTATGTTTATACCAGCCACGACACCGAGGAGGGGCCGCCGCTCCCCGACGTCGAGCCCTTCAAGAATAGCGAGGGCGGGGCGTTCAAGATGCGCGACTATGTCGTGCTGAGCATGACGCGTCCCAACGGACCGGTGCAGGTGCATCGCAATGTGCTCGACATTGCGGACGTACCCTGGGCGGCGCGGCAGATGTGGGCGCCCGACGCGGCCTATCGCAACGGAACCTATTATCTTTATTTCCCGGCCAAGGACCGCGCCGGGGCCTTCCGCATCGGCGTCGCGACGTCGAAGCAGCCGGCCGGACCGTTCAAGGCCCGGCCCCAGCCGATCAAGGGCAGCTTCTCGATCGATCCCGCGGTGTTCGTCGACGATGACGGCAGCAGTTATATGTATTTTGGCGGGCTGTCGGGCGGGCAGCTTCAGAAGAATGTCGGCGGCGTCTACGATCCGAACGGCCCCGCCGGCGATCCGCGGGGCCCGAACGAGCAGGCCTTCATGCCGCAGGTGGCGAAGCTTCGCGGGGACATGCTCGAATTTGCGGAAAAACCGCGTGAGGTGCTGATCGTCGACGAGTACGGCAAACCGCTCACGAGCGGCGACGGGACTCGGCGCTTCTTCGAAGCCTCATGGATGCACAAATATCGTGGGAACTATTATCTCAGCTACTCCACCGGAGGCTCGCATCTCATCGCTTATGCGGTGGGGAAGTCGCCTTACGGGCCCTTCACCTACAAGGGCAACGTCCTGCTGCCCGTGCAGGGCTGGACGACACATCACTCGATCGTTCAGTATAAGGGTCGCTGGTGGCTATTTTATGCGGACACCCAGATCTCGGACAAGACCTGGCTGCGCAACGTCAAGGTGACCGAGCTTACCTACAATGCCGACGGGACGATCCGTACGATCAATCCCTTTGTCACGCCCCGAGATTAGGCCGCGACTGCGGGCGGAAATTCAGCGGCAGCCAAGCGGAGGTGCGATTCCCTGTCGAATCCGCCCTGGAAACCGCCATCAAGAAACAGCCAACTCCGGTCTGGAAATCCCGAAAGCGGTCGCTTATAGACCCGCGACCGTCGATCGGTGGCCTCCTAGCCTCGTCGACACGCGGGCGTGGTGGAACTGGTAGACGCGCCGGACTCAAAAAGGGGTTCCGCGACGAAGCGTTCGTTCTATGCGACGAAAAATTTCATAGTAATATTAGCATTTTAAGTTGCATAAAAATAGCCCGTTTCGGCCATATTCTCTTGCTGGGAGCCATATGGGAGCCAAGAGAATTTAGTTCGGCGAGCGCCAACAGCCTGGCGCTCGGCTTGCGAAGGCCGCATCACGCCCGCCGCCTTTGCCATTCAGCGCTGGCTCTCGATCTCCAGATGACTGGCATGATGAGCGGACACGGCGGCAATTTACCCATTTAGTGATCGCTTGCCGTGAACGAGGGGCAGCCCTCTGCAGCGGATCGCCCGCGCACTTTCGGCACCGTCATTCCGCCTCAACGCTTGCCGCTACGCCGAATTCAGTCGCGGTGTCTTCCTGCCGGCAAACCGTATGCGCTCGAACTCGACTACTAGACGGGTTCGCGTGCGGAATTGCGATCTTTATCGCCCAACCGAAGCTCTTAATCTCCGCTCCTGCTCGGCGCCTCACACGCGCTCCAGCATCAATGCGCAGCCTTGCCCGACGCCGACGCACATGAACACGATGGCGAACCGGCCTCGGCTCTGGTGCAGTTCCTCGACTGCCGTCATCACGATGCGCGCGCCGGACATGCCGAGCGGATGGCCCAACGCGATCGAGCCGCCATTGCGGTTGACGCGGGGATCGTCGGGGCGAATGCCCAGCGCCCGCAGCGTTGCAATCGCCTGGCTGGCGAAAGCTTCGTTGAGTTCGATGACGTCGAGTTGGTCGAGCGTGACGCCGGTCATCCGGCACAGTTTGTGGGCAGCCTCGATCGGTCCCGCGCCCATGATGCGCGGCGCGATGCCCGTCGCCGCCATGCCCAGCACCCGCGCGCGCGGTGTCAATCCGTTCGTGCGCGCCGCGGTCTCGCTCGCGATCAGCATCGCAGCGGCGCCGTCGTTGAGCCCTGACGCATTGCCCGCGGTTACCGTACCGCCCGGCCGGACGACCGGCTTGAGCCGCGCCAACGCCTCGAGGCTGGTCGCACGCGGATGTTGGTCCCGAGTGAAAGGGATCGGTTCGCCTTTTGGCTGCGAGACCGCCACCGGCACAATCTCCACCGCCATCCGGCCGCTGGCGATGGCGGCGGCGGCCTTTTCCTGGCTGGCGAGGGCGAAGGCATCCTGCTCCTCGCGCGTAACCTTCCACTCGTCCGCCACATTCTCGCCCGTCTGCGGCATCGTATCCACACCGTAACTGGCGCGGAGCACAGGGTTAATGAAGCGCCAGCCGAGTGTCGTATCCTCGATCTTCTGGCCGCGGTCGAAGACACCCGCCGCCTTGCCCAGCACATAGGGTGCACGCGTCATGCTCTCGACCCCACCGGCGATGATCAGGTCCGCGTCACCGGCGCGGATTGCCTGCGCGGCCACGCCGACCGCGTTGAGGCCAGAGCCGCACAGCCGGTTGATAGTCGCGCCCGGCACCTTTTCTGGCAGGCCCGCTAGCAATGCGGCCATCCGCGCGACGTTGCGATTGTCCTCGCCGGCCTGGTTCGCGCAGCCGAGCAGCACGTCGTCGACCGCATCCCAATCGACCTGGAGATTGCGCTCGGTCAGGGTGCGCAGCGGGATTGCGGCCAGGTCATCGGCACGGACGGTGGATAGCGCGCCGTTCAACTTGCCGATCGGCGTGCGGATGGCATCGCAGATGAAGGCGTGGCGCGTCATTGATCCTGGCCCGATGCGATGGAGAATGAAGGATCGGCGAGGATGACCGGCGCCGCAGTCTTCGCCTGAACTTCATCGGTAGTCACGCCTGGCGCGCATTCGAGGAGGCGGAGGCCCGGCTTGTCGCAGGCGAGCACGCATAGATCAGTTACGATCAGGTCGACACAGCGTCGGCCGGTGAGCGGCAGCGTGCAGGCGGGCAGGATCTTGGAGGCGCCGGTCTTGCTGGCGTGTTCCATCACCACCACGATGCGCTTCACACCGGCGACCAGGTCCATCGCGCCGCCCATGCCCTTCACCATCTTGCCCGGGATCGTCCAGTTGGCGATGTCGCCCGCCTCGGAGACTTCCATCGCGCCCAGCACGGCCATGTCGATATGGCCGCCGCGGATCATCGCGAAACTGTCCGCGCTAGAGAAGAAGCTCGAGGTGGGCAGGGTGGTGACGGTTTGCTTGCCGGCGTTGATCAGGTCGGCATCGGCTTCACCCTCGAAGGGGAAGGGGCCGATGCCGAGCAGGCCGTTTTCCGATTGCAGCGTCACGTCGATGCCGGCGGGCACATGGTTGGCGACCAGCGTCGGGATGCCGATGCCCAGGTTCACATAATAGCCGTCGCGCAGTTCGCGGGCGGCGCGCTGCGCCATTTCGTCGCGGGTCCAGGGCATCATCCATTCTCCCGGCAGCGGGTCGTCAGCTTTTCAATGCGCTTCTCGTTGATCGTCGAGCGTACGATGCGACCGACATAGATGCCGGGGGTATGGACCTGGTCCGGATCGATCGTACCCGCGCCCACGATCTCCTCTACCTCGACCACCGTCACTTTGCCGGCCGTCGCCATGTTTGGATTGAAGTTGCGCGCGGTCTTGCGGAAGACGAGATTGCCCTCCGGATCGGCGCGCCAGGCCTTGATGATCGAGAGGTCGGCGCGCAGCCAGTTTTCGCGGACATAGTCCTCGCCATCGAAGGTCTCGACCGGTTTGCCTTCCGCAACCACCGTCCCGACGCCGGTCTTGGTGTAGAAAGCGGGGATGCCTGCGCCGCCAGCGCGGATGCGCTCCGCCAGCGTGCCCTGCGGGTTCAGTTCCAGCTCCAGCTCGCCCGAGAGATATTGCTGCTCGAACAGCTTGTTCTCGCCGACATAGCTCGAGATCATTTTCTTCACTTGCCGGCTCTCGAGCAGCGACCACAGGCCGAACCCATCAGCGCCGGCATTGTTGGAGATGACAGTCAGGCCGCAGACCCCGCTCGCACGGATTTCCGGGATCAGGCTTTCGGGGTTGCCGGAAAGCCCGAAGCCGCCCGACATGATCGTCATTCCATCGAACAGCAGGCCGTCGAGCGCGGCAGCGGGACTATCGTAGAGTTTGTTCTTCATCGTTCCTCCAGCGGCGCGATTGCTTGAGCGGCGCATCGCGGGGCGCAGAATTCTTGTGGGTTAGCGGCCAATCGCCAGCAGGCCGTCGTCGGAGAGGCTGACCGGAACGGGGATGAGCGATCGGCCCTCGCCGGCACCGGCAAAGCAGGCGCCGGTGTCCGCCCGGAATAGAGCGAAATGCTGCATGCATAGGATATGCCCGTCGCGGATGAACTGGTCGGGCGCATGGTTGAGCGGCAGCGAGAAATGCGGGCAGAGATTGAGATAGGCGCGCGCTTCGCCGCCCGCGAGGCGAACGACGAACATCGCGAAGGCGCTGCGACCGCGCCCGAAGCGATATTCTTTCGCGCCGCCTGCCGGGATTTCCGCCAAGGGACCGAGCAGGGTTCCGGGCAACGGTGCGTTGGGGCGCGTTCGCCAGAGGCCGGAGTCATCCATCCTGCCCCATGGCAGCACCGGCCAGAGTGAACGGATAATCGATCGCAAGGCTGCCATCGGCTCGTCGTTGCGGGCGGACGACGAGCGAAGACTTCACGCCGAACACCGCGTCGCTTTCGAGATAAGGATCGCCATCGATGAACAGGTGCGTGACGAGCGGGCGGCAACCGGTGGCGGTGATCATGAAATGGATGTGCGCCGGTCGGTTGGGATGCCGGCCGAGCGCCTGCAGCAAGTCACCGACCGGGCCGTCGTCCGGGATCGCATAGCTGACAGGCAGGATCGTCTCGAACGCGAAACTGCCGTCCGCCGCCGTTTCGAAGCTCGCGCGTAGGTGACCGGCGGGCTGTGCCGGATCCTGAACGTCGTACAGGCCGTTGGGCGCGGCTTGCCAGACCTCGACCAGCGCGCCACTGGTCGGCGTCCCATCCTGCGACCGGACCGTGCCGCGCATCCTCAATGATGCGCCCTTCTCGGCGCGCTTCAGGATTGATGTGCCGACGGGGAGGATGGGCTGCCTGCCGGCATAGAAGGGGCCGAACACCGTGGACTCGCTCACGCCGCTACCGCTCGCATGGTTCAGTGCATCGACCAGCATGGACACGCCGAGGAAGTCGGACAACAGAATGAATTCCTGCCGCTCCGCGCTGCACGTCTCGCCGGTGCGGGTAAGGAATGCGATCACGGCTTCCCATTCGGCGGCGGTGAGCCGTGTTTCGCGAATGGCGTCGTGCAGGTGGCGGAGGACAACCGACAGCACGTCCCGCAATCGGGCGTTCGGCGCTTTGGCCATGGAGTCGATCGCCGACTGGGTGATCGCGGCAAAGCTGGAGTCGGTCACGCGGCGGTGTCTTCTATCGGCGCCGGGGACTCGCCCGACCAGGCGCGCGCGATCAGCTCGCGGAGGGCGGCGCGTGTCAGCGGGCGCGGATTCCAGTAAGCGTTTTCCAGCACCTGATCGGTCGCCGTGTCGATGCCGCTCTCCGGCAGGCCGATGAGGCGAAGAGCGCGCGGTGCCCCGACACGTTCGGTCAGCGTGTAGAGTGCGTGCGCCGGATTCTCATCGCCCAGCGCCTGCCGCAGCATCGCCATCGCCTCGGGTATTGCCGGCGCGTTGTAGGCTAGCGCATGGGGCAACACGATCGCATGGGTTTCGGCGTGCGGGAGGTCGAACCCGCCGCCGAGCGTGTGGCAGAGCTTGTGATGCAGCGCCATTCCGACCGAGCCGAGCACCATGCCGCACAGCCATGCGCCGTACAGCGCCTGCTCGCGCGCCGCGAGATCGGCGCCATTCACGACGATGCCGGGAAGCGCGTCGGCGAGGGCGCGGATGCCTTCCTGTGCGACCAGCTGCATCACCGGATTGGCGTCGCGGGCATAAAGGCCTTCCACCGCATGCGCGATCGCGTTGATGCCGCTGGTGCCCGAAATGGCCGTCGGCAGGCTCAGCGTCAGCGCGACGTCGTAGAGTACCGCGTGGGGCAGGATGTCGGCCGAACGGCGCGTAGTCTTACGGCCATCGGCGGTCTCGCCGAGGATCGGGGTCATCTCCGACCCGGCATAGGTGGTGGGGATGGCGATGTGGCGCACGCCGGTCCGCACGGCCAGCGCCTTGCCAAGGCCGATGGTGGAGCCGCCGCCGAACGCGATGACGCCGTCCGCCGCCGATGCTTCCAGCAAGGCTTGGGCGCTGGCGGTCACATCGATCGGGGTGTGCATTCTCGCCCCGGCGAAGCTCGCGACGATCGTGTCGCCGAGCGACCGGGTGGCATCCAGCGCCTGTTGTGCCCGCTGCGGCGTGGAGAGCAACAGGGCGCGGCGCACGCCCTGTTGCTCCAGCACCGAGCCCAGATCGCCGATCGTGCCGTGCCCAAAGATGACCTGTGTCGGCAGGCCCCGATAGGTGAAATTCCGCACCGCCGGTTCAGCGCCGGTAGAAAGGCGGGATCTGCGCATCGACATTGATCCAGACTGACTTCGCCACTGTATATTCGCGCATCGCCTCGAAGCCCATCTCGCGACCATAGCCCGAGCGACCGACGCCGCCGAAGGGCGAAGCGGGATGTACGCGCTTGTAGCTGTTGATCCACACCATGCCGGCGTGCAGCTGTTTGGCGAAGCGGTGTGCGCGGGTGATGTCCTGCGTCCACAATCCGGCGCCAAGGCCGTATTCGGTGCCGTTGGCGATCGCCAGTGCCTCCTCGTCAGTGCTAAAGGTCAGCACGGTGACGAAGGGGCCGAACACTTCCTCCTGCGCCACCCGGTGATCGGGCTTCGCGCGGACGATGGTGGGTTCGACAAAGCATCCGGCGGCGAGTGCCGGGTCCGTCGGCGCCCGGCCGCCGGTCAGCACGTCGCCGCCCTGTTCGCGGGCGATGTCGACGAAGGACAGCACGCGCTCCTGGTGCAATCGCGAGGTGAGCGGCCCCATTTCGGTCTTCGGGTTCAGCGGGTCGCCCAGCCGGATCGAACGGGCGAGTGCGACGAACTTCTCGAGAAAGGCGTCGGCGATCGACTCGTGCAGGATCAGGCGTGATCCGGCGATGCAGGCCTGGCCTTGATTGTGGAAGATCGCGAAGGCCGATCCGCCGATCGCCGCGGGCAGGTTCGCGTCCGCAAACACGATGTTCGGTCCCTTGCCGCCCAGCTCCAGCTGCACCTTCTTGAGGTTGGCCGCCGAGGCCTCGACGATCCGGCGACCCGTCGCGGTGGACCCGGTAAAGGCGACTTTGCCGATGCCGGGGTGCTCCGCGATGCGCTGCCCGGCGTCCTGGCCATAGCCGGTGACGATGTTGACCACGCCGGCCGGAAAGCCGACCTGCTGCATCAACTCACCGATCCGCAACGTCGACAGCGGTGTGATCTCGGACGGTTTGATCACGACGGTGTTGCCGGCCGCGAGCGCCGGTCCGAGCTTCCAGCTGGTGAACATCAGCGGGAAGTTCCACGGAACGATCGCGCCGACCACGCCGATCGGCTCGCGCTCGACATAATTGAGGAAGCCCGCGTCGACAGGTACGACTGAGCCTTCCAGTTTGTCCGCCATGCCTCCGAAATAGCGGAAGCACAGCACCGTGCGCGGCACGTCCAGCGCGAGGCAGTCGCGGATCGGGTGGCCCGTATCGAGCGCCTCGATCCCGGCGAGATTGGCGGTATCCGCCTCGATCGCATCAGCGAGCTTGAGGAGCAGCCTGCCGCGCTCGTGCGCCGCCAGTGCCCGCCACGCCGGGAACGCGCGCTCGGCCGCTTTCACCGCGCGATCGACGTCGGCGGCGGTCGCGATGGCAACCTCCGCCAGCGTCTCGCCATCGAACGGGTTCGCCACCGAGATCGTGCCGCCTTCGGCGCCATCGCACCACTCCCCGTCGATCAGCAGCTTGGTCTGGAAGGAGGGGAGGGGATGGGGCCGCGCCATGTTTAGAACTGCACCGGTGTGACGGGGGCGGTGCCGTCCGCGATCATTTGAGGGATCTTGGGGGAGCCGTTTTCCCAGACGAGCAGCATCGACCGCTTGGTCGAATAGCCCTGATGGCGGATGTCGGCGGGCATGCAGCAGATGTCCCCGGCTCGGGCGAGCACACGCGCGCGCGGTTTTCCGGTTTCCTTGTCCTTCACGTCCCAGGTGATTTCGTCGGACAGCTGGAGGAACCACTCGCAGCGATCATTGCCGTGCTCGACCGGCAAGATGAACTCCTCGGAGGTCGGGCAGAAAAGGCTGTCTCCCACCACCGAGCAGACGCTGGGGTTCCAGGTGACGTCCGAGCGGGAAAGGTAGGCGAACAGGTTATAGGCACTCACTTCATGCTCGAAACCCGGCTCGGCCTCGACTAGCGGCTGGTCCTGCGGCACGTCGGCGAACTGGCGGTTGACCGGGAACCCAGCCTCGTCGGTGCGCAGCGGCGTGTCGCCGGGCAGGCCCACCATACGATGCGCGGTCACCCGCTGGCGCGTGATCGCCGCATCGTTCGTGCCCTGCTTCACGCCCCAAGGCACGCCCGTCTCCATTGGCGCCGCGAAGGGATCGTAGCCCTCGACGGTCCAGTCGGAGAGCAGCTTCTTGAAGGTTTCCATCAGTGCGGCGGACTGGAAGCGCTCCGAATAGTCCCGGCCGGCGCTGCGATAAGCGTCGTTGAAACGCCCGGCGAACATCGTCACTTCGCCATAATGGTTGATCGTGCCGAACACGGCGTCGAAATTCACCACGCCGTAGAAGAAGCCCCAGGCGACGTCGCGCATCATCGCGCGGAGGAATACGTCGATCGGGATGGTGTGCGTGCCGCCCGGCCAGGAGAGATGCGCGAAATATTCGTCCCGCACAAAGCGGAAGCCGCCGGCGCGAAAGGCGCGGAAGCCGGTCTGGTTGCTGATCTCCAGCGTTTCGGTGTCGGTGCTGGCGGTGCTGGTGTGTGAAGCGCTCGGGGCTTCATGCGATAGCGACATGGCCATGGACGTATCTCCTGAAGAGTCGGGAAAAGGCGCGGCGCGATCAGGCCGCGGTCTGGCAGATTTTCGCCCATTTCTGGACGGTAACGTCGCCGGCGATCGTCTGTAGCAGGATGACCGCCGGCTTGTCGGCGTGGAACCGATAGGCCGCGCCGACAGGCAGGAGGCCCTGATGGCCGCGGCCCAGTACGAGCCGACCCATCTTGCGGCCCTCCGGCATCGCATTGAGCAGTTCCACCGCTCCGTCCTGCTCGGGATCGACATGATCCTCGGGAACCGCGAGCTTGATAAGGTGCACGTCGACTTCGCCGTCCATGCACAGGACGAACTCGTCATGGGCGCTGGTGAACCAGGGCGAGGTGCCCTCCGCGCGGGCGGCTTCGATCACATATTCGAAATTGATGCCGACGGCGACGCGTTCGTAGGGCGCGCTGGTCTTGGCGACCTCGAAGACGTTCGAGAAGACATAATTGCGCGGATCGTCGTTGATGATCTCGACGCCACCTTTTTCATAGCCCTCGAGAGAACCGAACCGGGTAATGACATCGGACATCGTCTATCTCCTCTGCGTGCCACGAGGCCGCCAATCTGGGATCGTGCGACGGCTCATTTCCGAACGGAAAACGAGGTTGAGAGCGTCGCTTCGGAACTGTCGCCAACCCAAAGGTCGAAAGGAGCCTCGTCCGCCGTCCAGGAGCGGGTCGCGGCGCTCCAGTAGGTGCGATCCGCTGCCGAAAGGATGAACTTGACGGTGCGGACTTCGCCGGGCTTGAGCGTCAAGCGCTCGAACCCCTTGAGTTCGCGTCGCGGCCGGGAAGACGTACCGAAGCGTTGATGGATATAGAGCTGCGCGACTTCGTCGGCGGTGCGCTGACCGGTATTCTTGACATCGACCGATACGGAAAGCGGTTGGCCGGGCGCGACGACGGTCTTGTCGAGTTTCAGATTGGAAAAGGCGAACGTCGAATAGGAAAGGCCGTAGCCGAAAGGGTAGGTCGGCGCATTCGACGTATCCCAGTAGCGCTTCGCCGCATTCGGCAGATCGTGGGACAGATAATAAGAATAGACCAACGGAACCTGCGACGCGCTCGCGGGCCAGGTGAAGGGCAGCTTGCCACCCGGGACAGCGTCGCCGAACAACAGGTTGGCGACGGCATTTCCGCCCTGCGTACCGGGGTACCAGATGTCCATCACAGCTTGAGGCTTGGCCGCGCCGATCGTGAGCGGCCGACCGTTCATCAAGAGCAATACGACCGGTTTTCCGGTGGCGACGACAGCCTTCAACAATTCCCGCTGTCGGCCTGGCAGATCGAAACTGGACCGGGAAGCCATTTCACCGATCATCAGTGAATCCTCGCCGAGGACCAGCACAGCGACGTCCGATGCGGCGACGAGCGCCATAGCCCGCTTGATCTCCGCATCCTCGTCAATCGCTACTTTGGGCGGTCGCGGAACGAACGCCTCGAAGATCGATGGATTTTGCCGCGCGGGCATTTGAACACCAGCGGCGTATCCCACCCGGACGCCGGCCCCAACCTTGTGCCGGATCCCGTCCAATATGGTTACGGTCTCGCCGACATGGTGGTCGAACACCCAGGGACCAAGCGTGTCGAGCTTGGAGTCCGCCAGTGGCCCGATGACGGCGATCGACTTGATTGCGCTCGGCTTCAGCGGGAGCAAATTGCCCTCATTGCGGAGCAGGACGGCCGATCGCTCCGCCGCGACGCGCGCGGCGTCGCGATGCTCAGGCCTGGCGAGCATGGCCGCCGCCTTCTTCTCGTCCACATAGGGATTATCAAACAGGCCCATGCGCACCTTGGCCTCGAGGATCCGGCGAACCGCCCGGTCAAGCTCGGCCATCTGAATCTTACCGGCAGCCAATGACGCGGGCAGGGTGGAAAAAGCGCTTTGCCCGGGCATGCTCATTTCCATGTCGAGCCCAGCCGTGAGGGCTCGAATGCCCGCGTCCGTCGTTTCCGCGGCATATCCATGGGTCACCAGCGACTGCACCGCCATGGCGTCGCTTACCACGATGCCCTTGAAGCCCCATTGCTTGCGAAGGACATCGGTGAGGAGCCAGCGATTGCCCGCCCCGGGCACGCCGTTGAGCGCCATATAGGCGCTCATGATGCTGCCGGCGCCGGCATCCAGCGCGGCCTTGAACGGCGGCAGGTAGACGTTCCACAGCTGCTCGTCGGAGATGTCGGCCTGGTCATAGTCGCGCCCGCCCAGGGCCGCGCCATAGCCGGCGAAATGCTTGGGCCCGGCGATAATATGGTCCGCGCTGCCGATATAGGGACCTTGAAAGCCGAGGACCTGCGCGCGTGCCATCGCCGCGCCAAGATAAGGATCTTCCCCTGCGCCCTCCACGATCCGACCCCAACGCGGATCGCGGGCAATGTCGACCATCGGCGCGAAGGCCCAATGCACCCCGACGGATCTTGCCTCGGCCGCGGCGATCGTTTGCACCGACTGGACCATCTTCGGATCCCATGAGGCGGCCATGCCGATCGGCACGGGAAAAATCGTGCGAAGCCCATGGATGACATCAAAGCCAAACAGCAGGGGGATCTTCAGCCGGCTCTGCTCGACCGCAATTTTCTGAAGGCGATTGATTTCGGCTGGATCGGTCAGGAAAAGCAGCGACCCCACCCGGCCCGCGGCGATCGCCGCGTCGGGCTTCACGCCATTGGGCATGGTGCTGAAATCGAACTCCTGCGTGATCTGGCCCGCCTTTTCCGCGGGAGTCATGCGCGCAAGCAGAGCATCGACACGTGCTGCTACCTCGGCGTCGCTGACCGGGCCTTTGGCCCCAACAGGCGTGGCGCCGAGGATCAATGAGGCTGTCGCGAGCAGGCCCCAAAAACGTCCCTGGCGGCCGCGCAATCGGGTTCTCCTCTGCCGCCGCAACCGACCACTGGCCGCTGCACACCCTCGTCCGCAAGCGTTTCGCGTCAGGTGCCGCGGGGAGCGGTCCAATGCTGACCAAGAAGGTCCACGGTCGTTGATGATCTCGACGTCGCCTTCCTCGAAGTCCTCAAGAGAGCCGAATCGGCGGATGACGTCCGACATTGCCGATCTCCTCTGCCTGCCGCAGCGCTGGTTCGCGCTCGATTCCCGAAGGCGTTTGGCCCGTGGGCTGGTTGGGGCAACGCTAGAAGCGGAGGGACACCGTCTTCCTGCACAATATCAGCGTGCTTCGGCACGGCTTGCACGGTCACGCCCGAAGGTGGGTACGCGCCGACGCTACTCGACGGTGCGAAACGAGCTATAAAGCCAGCGATCGTTGGAGCGATATCGTATCACTTCAACACCGATCGAATCCATCACCTGGGCTTGTCGAGCTGACGAGCTCTAGGGACGGGGGCGGCAAGATCAGCGCAATCGATCGATGGTGCCTTCAACGGAGACGTTCTCCGTACGAAATGATTGAGCGTAGACAACGACTTCCATTGCTCTGGACCACAGATGGGCGACTAACGCCTGTACAATCGCGCGGTTTCTCGCCACACTTAATGCTAAAACCCGAAGGGTCGGCCGGTAGCGAGAGAGGATGGGACATGCGTACAGGGGAGGGATGTGGCCTCACCGCTGCCGACACTCATGGCATTCTGTTGCGTTCGGAGCATGAGATCCTGCGATCGAGCGACTCGTTGGAATGGCAGTCCTTCTACGCGTCGCATCAGCGCGAAAACCCCTATGCGGATGCATTTCGGGCCAATGAGCACCATTTGATCATCGTCCACATGAACGGCCCCGTTCGCATTCGGCGCGAGCTGAGCGGAGAGCGGCGGGAGGCGCGGATCGGCACCGGCGGCCTTTTTTTCCTTCCCGCTCAGCGCGACTTCGGCGTGGCGCTGCTGGCGCCATTGGAAACCGTGCATCTTTATGTGTCTCGCGCGCTCACCGACGCCGCCGTGCGGGAGCTATGTCGCGACGACATAGACGCGGTGGAATTTCTTCCCCGCATGGGCGAACATGATCCGCTGCTTGAGCAGCTGGCCCGACTGGCCTGCACGATGATGAAGGAAAAGCAGTCCGACCTCTTCGCGGACAGCGTCGCCCGTCTGATCGCGGCGCAGCTGGTGCGGCACCACGCGATCGCACGCCAGACCGAGCTGCCGCGCATTACCGGGCTCCAGCCGAGCCAGATGGCGCGGGTCCGGGCGGTGGTCGCGGAAAAGATGGAGGCGCCGCTCAGCGTCGACGATCTGGCGCGTGCCGCCAACCTGAGCCCGATCCATTTCGCGCGCCAATTCAAGCGCTCGACCGGACGGGCGCCCTATCAGTACATCATCGAGCAGCGCGTCGAGCGGGCACGCGAACTGCTGCGCGGCGACCTGCCGATCGCCGAGATCGCGGTACGGTGTGGCTTCACGCACCAGGAGCATCTGACCCGAATCTTCGGACGGACGACGGGGGTTACGCCCGGCGCCTATCGCCGCTCGATCCGCTGATCGGCGTCCGCCGGGTCATTGGGACAAAAGCCCTGGAGCCCGCTTCCGCGCTCAATAGAGCACGGCGAGGCGAACGTCGTTGCGAGCGCACTACGCTAGGCCCCCGAGGGGGCGACGGTCGATGCGGTTATAGCGGAAGAGCGTGATCGCGGCACAACGGGAAGGGGAGGCGCAGCAGCGCGACCGTCCTCCTCCCGATAATTGTTGCCCTGCTTTATAGTCGTTTCGTGCCCTCAAAATAGCACCGACACGCACGATCGTTCGCCTCATCGGCGCGCTGCGCTTTCGGGCGAAATCGTGCCGAGCCATGCCGAAGCGCGCTGATATTGTGCAGGAAGGCGGTGCCCCTCCACGCCTAGCATTCCCAACCAAGCCATTGGTCCGCGGCGTTCGGGAGGATTTAGACGCACAACGGAGAGGAGCTGATGATCAACGCGAAGGCAGCCTCGCTGCAGCCGGGAATTTCAAGTCCCGAATCGCGCGGCAATCCGTGGAGGCCAGTCCTACGGTGCGGCACACGCTTCCGATCCAGCTGTCATGCCGCGAGCATGGATCAGCAGCAATTTTTCACAGGCAATCACCGATAAAATAGGGGAGGAAATATGATTAATCGTCGCACTATGACCGCGTTCGGCTGCCTATTGGCCGGAACGTCCTTGTTTGCTTTCCCCGCTGCCGCGAGCGCTGATAAGGCCGCTACGGCCCAGCCCGATCAAACAACCGCGGCTCCGGCACCCGACCAAACGGCACCCGCGGCGGATTCCTCGAAGGTCGATGACATCATCGTGACGGCCGAGCGCCGCACGACCAATATCCAAACGGTCCCCATCTCGATTTCGGCGGTGTCCGGTCAGCAGCTTCAAGAGCGGCAAGTGGTTCGCATCAATGATCTTGCCAGCCAGGTACCCGGCCTGTCGGTTACCCAGAGCGGTATCGCGCAGAACGTGAACTTGCGCGGCCTCGGCAACAACTCGGTTTTACCATCCATTACGACCGGCGTTGCAGTGTTCCACGATGGACTCTACCAGCCCGAAGCCATCCTGCTCCTGACGCCATTCTACGATATCGCCGATGTTACAGTGTTGCGTGGGCCTCAAGGCACGATCGTTGGCCAGAACTCCACCGGGGGTTCGTTGCAAATCAATTCGCGAAACCCGGACCTGACCGGCGGCGTGAGCGGCTACATCGAAGCCATAGCGGGCAATTACAACGAACGCCGGGTCAATGGTGCTATCAACCTGCCGATTTCGGACGTTCTGGCGGCGCGCGTTGCGTTCAACGTTGAAAGCCGGGATAGCTTTTTCCACAATTATGGACCGAACGTTGCCGTTGGAACGAACGAGCCGAATTCTCAACCGGGAAGGGTTGAAGACCGCAATATCCGCGTCAGCTTGTTGTGGCGTCCCAGTTCGAACTTCGAAGCGGTGCTCAAGGCGGAACTCAACTCGAGTAATCCGGGAGGATTGACCGGACGGCCACGCCCGGCATGCAGCACGTGCGATCCGGCCTCGAGCTTCTACAATTATGGTTACAACGGCCCGAGCGTTTACAATGGGAATCGCACGTCGATGGGGCCATATGATCTCGCATATGACTTCGATGAGACCTGGCGCGAATATGCCGACCGATACAGCCTCGACATGCGTTACACCACCGATAGCGGGATCGTTTTCCGTTCGCTCTCCGGCTTCCAGCATCTAAAGCAGGTTCGGGCAGACGACACCGATTTCTCGGGTGCGCCAGGGGCAGCCGGTGGCGGGTACTTTTTGCAAGTGATCGGACCAAACGACAACTACTTTAGCCAGGAGTTCAACATTATTTCGCCGAACTCCGGCAAGTTCACCTGGCTCGTGGGCACGAGTTACTTCCGTCGGCACACGCCGGGTGGGGTTACCCTCTACTCGAGCGGCGTTCCCGCAACGCAAGATGGGACGGGCGCAAACCTGATCGTCGATGGCACCGTAACTCAACAGTTGATGGGCATCTTCGGGCAGGTCGGATACCAGCTTACCGATTCTCTGCAGATCCAAATCGGTGCACGCGAGAGCTTCGATAAGCTATCGTCCGGGGGGGCCGCACGCATCCCCGCAGCGAATCTGACTCTTCCCATCACAGGAGTGTACAAGAAGAATACGCCAACAGGCAAAATCTCGCTCAATTGGCAAGCCAGCCCCACGAACTTCTTCTACGCATTCGTTGCGAACGGCTACAAGGGCGGCGGCGTAAACAGCGCCAATGACTTCTTCGGACCCGAGAAGGTGATGGATTATGAGATCGGCTGGAAGAGCCGGTTTCTGGACAATCGCGTCAGCACACAGATTGGCGCTTATTACATGAACTATCGCGGCATGCAGCAGCAGGTGCTCAATCCGTTAACGACCCAGAGTTCGGTTCGAAATGTGGGCGATGCGAAGGTATGGGGAATCGAAGCTTCCGCGCAGGCTCGCTTCGGGCCTCTCTCGCTCGACGCTGGCTTGGCTTACAACAAGTCGAAGGTCGGTAGCATCACCGCCGTGGCCTCCTATCGCCTGCCAGGCGGATTCCTTGGGCCGCAATGTGCCTCGGGAGCGGCGAGTAACCCGCCACTTTGCTTCGACTATGGGCCGTACCTGGTGAATCTTTCGGGCCAGGCGAATCCATATTCGCCTGAGCTGACCCTCAACGCTTCGGTCGGTTATGCTATTCCGCTCGGCAAGGGTACGCTGACACCCCGCGTACAAGTTCAGCATACAAGCAGCCAGTTCGCGTCGATCTTCCAGGATACAGACTACTTCCTCATGAAGGGATACACGACGTTCGATGCATTCCTTCGATATGAAAACGGGCCCTGGCAGGCTGAACTATTCGGTCGAAACCTCGCCAACAAAACTTACGTCGTAGGTCTAATTAATTCCGCCGAATACCTTGGGCCGCGCCGGACCTACGGAGTCCGTGTGTCCCGCAAGTTCTGAGCTCCCTCAGGTGCCGCCGAGCCTCAACTCGGCGGCGCCGCCATCTCCCCATCTGGAATGTTGGCTGACCGCTTATGACACGAAAGAAGATCCGGGCCCTTGGGATAGCGGCAATCCTGACCGCGGTCATTGGAGCGATGGTCGCCAGGCCGGCGAGCGCCCAAAACACCGCGTTTAAGCCACCACTTCCACTCCCCGGACCGGCACCGACGGAGCGAGATGTCGCCTACGCCAAGTCCGACGCTGCGACCGGGCAGGGTCATTTGCTTGATCTCTACCTGCCTAAGGATCGCAGTAAGCCGGTTCCTGTCGTGATCTTCACGCACGGATCGGCCTGGATGGCCGACAACGGGAAGATGGATGCTCAGGGACTTGCGGCCATTCTGGTCCCGCGCGGTTATGCGGTCGCCGGCGTGTCGATCCGGTCGTCGACCCAGGCGCGCTTCCCTGCCCAAGTGTATGACATCAAGGCGGCCATTCGCTGGCTGCGGTCGAACGCCGGAAAATATGGTCTGGACGGTGGTCACATCGGCATCATCGGTGAAAGCTCGGGCGGCTGGACTTCGGCCATGGCCGCGGTGACAGGCGATGTCCCGGAACTGGAGGGAGGGGAAGGCGTCACCGGGATTTCCAGCGCGGTTCAAGCCGCGATTGCCTTCTACCCCCCGACCGATTTTCTGCAGATGGACCCTGCGGCCCTTCGCCCCTGCGATCCCAAGGCTCCGGCCTCGCTGACGGCGCCATTCTGCCACGCCTCAGCAGGCTCGCCCGAATCCCTGCTGATCGGCTGCGCGCTCAATAGCTGCCCCGACGCCGTCGAGCGCGCCAATCCGATCCGCTACATCAGCAAGGCCGATCCGCCCATCATGGTGATCCACGGCGAACGGGATTCCGCTGTGCCATATGGCCAGGGCGAGATGTTCTACCAAGCGCTCAACAAGGCGTGTCATACCGCCAGCTTCCTGAGCTTGCCGATCGCGGGACACGGCACCTGGTATCAGATGATGTCCGACCCGAGCCTTGCCTATGGCGCGACGATCCGGTCGACCAGCTCAGACGGCTGCAAGGTCGAGATACCTCAACCGGTAACGCCAAGCTGGGATATGATCGTCAGCTTCTTCGATCGGTATCTGAAATCGCGGTAGCGGTAGGCTGCTTTCCCACGAGTTCAAGCAACTGGTTTGGCGCGGCCCATCGTTCGCTTCACAGAAAAACATGACCACAACAGGAGAGCGCAAATGCTGAAAATTGGCAGACGTGATCTTATGATCGGCGCGGCCGCGTGTGGCTTCTTCGGGTCAAAGGCCTATTCGGCGGAGGCGAACCTGGCCTTCGTCGATCCAGAGCTCCGACCAATGGCGGCCGACATGATGAAGGCATCTGCCGGCCAGCCCCCGCTCAACGCTCAGACGCTTGCGGCGCAGCGTGTAGCCCTGGGGAAAATCTTCACGCTTCCAGCGTTGCCGTCGCCCAGCTTCACCAAGCACCTCGTCCGGAGCTATGACGGTTATATGGTGCCGATATATGTGGTCAACGCGCGACCGGGAAGCGACCGGCCCGCTATTCTCTACACGCATGGAGGCGGATTCGTCTTGGGCGATGCCGTTGGGAGGATTTGTGACGTACAAGCGTTAGCCGCCGAGTTGGATTGCGTGGTTGTTACCGTCGATTACCGGCTTGCTCCGGAAACGACGTTTAAGGGATCCATAGAGGACAATTATGCGGCTCTAAGGTGGCTGCATTCCAACGCACAGGACCTTGGCGTCGATCCTGCTCGGATAGCGGTCATGGGCGGAAGCGCGGGCGGCGGTCATGCCGCGCTGTTGGCGCTAACGGCGCGCGACCGAAAGGAAGTGAAACTTGCCTATCAGGCGCTGATCTATCCGATGCTCGATGACCGGACCGGCGTCACTCACCATCCTGCTTCTCCCATCGGCACGCTGGTCTGGAAAGAAGCAGAAAATCGATTTGGTTGGCAGTCATTTCTCGGTCAAGGACCGGGCACCGGTTCCGTCCCAGCCCAGGCCGTGCCCGCGAGATACAAGGATCTGGCCGGGCTGCCGCCCACCTTCATTGGTGTGGGTTCGATCGACCTGTTCGTGGACGAAGATATTGCATATGCGCATCGCCTCGTGGACGCCGGTGTTCCGACAGATCTTGTCGTCGTGCCCGGGGCGTATCACGGTTTCGATATCATCGGCCCCAACACCCGCGTAGGCAAATACTTCAACGCCGCAGTCTTGAATGCTCTTCGCCGCGGTCTCTCTATTCGCGAAAGTACCTAACCATGCCTGCAATGGGGCCGGGCTGTTGCCGTTTCAGAGCGATCATCCTGACTGTGAAACGGTGAAATGCCCACTGAAATCGCCTTCGCCTTTCCGCGTAGCGGGGGGCAGGCCCAGTGTGCCTTCTCCGCCAAACCGTGAGCCAGTTCCTGTCGGATCGTGAGGAGCGCCTGGGGACCGCGCCTGGCAGTCGGTGGTGTCGCTTGTCGGCGTGCCCCCTGTGCAACAATAATATTGGAGTGCAATCAATGGGGTGGAGCAGAAGGCATCGATACGGGGTAATCCTTGCCCTTCTGAGCACGGGTTCGGCCATCGGGCAACCTGCCGCCTCGCCCGCTGCCTCGCCAGTGAGCGACTCCGGGGCGAAAGACGCTCTCCTTGCCGGATTTCGAACGCCGCCACAGGCAGCCAAGCCGCAGGTCTGGTGGCATTGGATGAGCGGCAACGTGACAGCGGAAGGTGCGCAACTCGATCTCGAATGGATGCAGCGTATCGGCATCGGCGGGGTGCACGCTTTCGCGGGAGGCATGTTGGAACAGCCCGTGGTTGATCGTCCTCTGCCGTTCATGAGCGATGGCTGGTCGGCTATCTACCGTGGAGCGGTTCGGCAGGCGCGAGCGGCGGGGATGGAAGTAACGATCGCCGGGTCACCCGGCTGGAGTCAGACTGGCGCGCCGTGGGTAAAGCCCGAGCAAGCCATGAAAAAATATGTCTGGTCGACGACCCAGGTTGCCGGTGGAGAGCGCCTTCATCTCAACCTTCCGACGCCGGGCGACATCACCGGGCCCTTCCTTTCGGTGGGGGTGCCGGCGACCGGCACCGCTGCGGGCGCCAAAGCTCGGGGAGACGGTCCGACCATCGCTTTTCGCTCGCCGGCCGCCGATGCGGATTTGAGCGGCGCCTATTCCAGCGGCGGAAAGCCGCTTCCCGCGCTCGCTACGGCTCCGACCGACCTCACCGGGTCGGTCGATCTGCCCATCGGGGAACCCGGCCTCGCGATCGACATCGATCTTGGACATGTTCAAACCATTCGTGCCGTCACCGCGGCGGTCGATACAGGTCATTCGGGCTGGCCGGCGGTCGAGCTTCTGGCCAGCGATGATGGCCGGGCGTTCCGGTCCATCCGCTCCGTCCCGGCGAGCGGCGCCGAGAAGCCGGCGATGCAGCAGACTTTCTCCATACCCGCTACTTCCGCCCGCTATGTTCGCGTCCGTTTCGCGCGGCCACCAGCTGGCCGCGCGTTGCTCGGCCTTCCCCCCGGCTTTCCCAATCCGAGCCGCCCAAGCGAAATCCGACTCCGCTTGTTGAAGCTTCAGGGCAGCCCTCGCCTGGATCAGTTCGAAGCGAAGGCGGGGTTCCAGTCGATTGTCGATCAACGTGCGCTGCCGGCTCCGGACACGGGTATACCGACAAGCGACGTCGTAGATCTGACGTCGCGCGTGCAGCCGGATGGAACGTTGGATTGGACACCGCCAAAGGGTTCGTGGACGATCCTCCGCTTCGGCTGGTCGCTCACCGGCCAAGTCAACGGCCCGGCGGAACCCTCCGCTACAGGCCTCGAAGTGGACAAGCTCGATGCCGCCGCGGTGCGCAGCTACGTTGACGGGCTATTCGCTCTTTACCGCGACAAAAGCCATGTTTCCTTGGGTCCGAACGGCGTCACTGCCCTGCTGACCGACAGTTGGGAAGCGGGCGTGCAGAACTGGACTCCTGGGATCCTCGCCGACTTCAAGCGATTGCGCGGCTACGATCCAACACCCTACTTACCTGTCCTCGCCGGGCGCGTGGTTGAAAACAGCGCCCGGAGCGAAGCCTTCCTGTTCGACTTCCGACAGACGCTCAAGGACCTGGTGGTCCAGAACCATTATGCCGTTCTCGCTGCCGAAGCGCACCGCAATGGCATGGCCTATTATACGGAGGTCCAGGGCGACACGCCGCGTGCGATCAGCGACGGGCTGACGGCCAAAGCTCAATCCGACATTCCGACCGCCGAGTTCTGGTATCGCCCCTTCGCAACCGATCCTGGCCAGCCAAGTCTCGTGGCCGATCTCAGGGAAGCAGCCTCGGCCGCGCATATCTATGGCAAAAAGTTGGTAGCGGCCGAATCGCTCACCGTGGCGGCCGGCAGCGATCCCTGGGCCTTCTCTCCCGCGATGTTGAAGCCCGTCGCCGACCAGATCTTCGCCGAGGGTGTGAACCGGATCCTGCTGCACGAATCCCACTTGCAGCCCTTCGTCGACAAGAAGCCTGGACTGGCAATGGCGTTCTTCGGTCAGTTCTTCAACCGGAACGACACCTGGGCGGAGCGTGCGAAGCCCTGGGTCGACTATCTGGCTCGAACCTCATGGATGCTTCAACAGGGCCAGTATGTAGCGGATGTCGCCTGCTTTTACGGCGAGGAAGAGAATCTGACGCAGCGGTTCGAGCACCAGCCCGACCGAACCGTGCCCGACGGTTATGGCTATGATTATGTGAACGCGGACGCGCTCCTCAATCGCATGAGCGTGCGCGACGGATCGATCGTCACCGACAGCGGGATGGCCTACCGCGTATTGTACGTGCCGGATTATGTCACGCACATGACATTGCCGGTCGTGCGCAAGATTGCCGAGCTGGTCGATGCGGGGGGGACGGTTGTCGCGAAACGGCCCCAGGCCGCCCTCGGCATGGCCGACCAGGCGGCATTCGCGTCCGCCGTTGCCGCCCTTTGGGGTGCCGCCGACGCGAATGGCCATTTCGGTAAAGGGCGGATCATCGCAAGCCCGACGCTTGGTCCGGCCCTCGATGCGTTGACGATCGCGCCGGATGTTCAGGTCCCCTCCGGCGTGCCGCTGATGTCGCTTCATCGCCGGACGGACGATGCCGACATTTATTACATCTCGAGCAGGTCCGATCAGCCTCGTCAGGTCACGGTCGGGTTCCGCGCAAAGGGACGTGCGGCTGACTATTGGGTTCCCGAGACGGGCGAGATCAGGCCACTAACCTATCGGGTCGGCCGAGACCTGACGCGGGTCGAACTCAATCTTGCACCATTTGAGGCGGGCTTTGTAGTGTTTCGCCGTCCCGGTAGCGCCACTGGCGAGAACGTGCCGAGCCCGCATCTGATCGCGGCCAGGCAAATTACCGGGCCTTGGTCGGTACGCTTCCAACCGGGGCGAGGGGCACCGGCAACGGCGACTTTCCCGCGGTTGAGCGACTGGTCGAGCAACGCCGACCCACGCATCCGCTACTTTTCGGGTGCGGCCACCTACAGCCACGCGCTCGCCGTCGATCGGGAAGACCTGGGCAAGGGGCGCCGCGTAATCCTCGACCTCGGTACCGTACGCGATGTCGCCACGATTTCGGTGAACGGCAAGGAGGTCGCCACTTTGTGGCATGCACCCTATCGCCTCGACCTGGCATCGCTCCTCAAGCGCGGAACGAATAGGCTGGACGTTGAAATCGTGAACCTTTGGCCCAACCGCCTGATCGGCGACAAACAGCCAGGCGCCACCCCGGTCACCTATGCGCCCCAGTCCACCTATGCTGCCGACAGTAAGCTTCTCCCGTCGGGGCTGCTTGGACCGGTTCGGTTGTTGGTGGAGGAGGTGCCGACCCGGCCAGCGGCACCGACCGGGCATTGAGCGACGTCGATTGAGACATGGGGATTGTGCCGCCCCGGCGGCGCTCGTGGGAGGATCAAAGATGAAGAAGGCCGGCATGCCATACCTGGGCTTGGCCGTGGTCGTCAGCCTTTCCGGTACGGTCCATGCGCAGGCGCCCGATGCGCCAGCGACCGTTGACGGGCTTGATTGTAAAGCGCTCGACTTCAGCCTGACGAATGCGGATATCCTCACACTCGGGAAGATCGATACCGCGCAGCTGTTGAAGATGTTCACGCCTGAACTAGGGTCCGGACCTATAAACGGGATTCCCAAGGCGGCGAAGGGATGATTCAACGCGTCCGTTGAGGAGGCGTTGAAGATGGCGGATTTCTTCTGGTTTTCGGATGCACAGTGGTCCCGGATTGCGCCGTTGTTACCGACCGACACGCGGGATGCCGCGGGTCGATGATCGGCGCGTACTCTCGGGCATTGTGCATGCGTTGCAGTCGGGAGGGTGCTGGAGCGATTGTCCCGAGCAGGTCTATGGCCCGAAGAAGACGCTGTGCAACCGCTTCGTTCGCTGGGTCGAGCGCGGGATATGGGAGGGTATCTTCGCTGCGCCCGCCGGCGCCGAGAATGCCCCCGACCGGCTCTTCATAGATAGCTCTTGCATCAAGGTTCACCGTACCGCGGGCGGCGCAAAAGGGGGGGCTTGGCCAATGGTATCGGCCAGACGCGTGGCGGCAGGAACACCAAGCTCCACGCCATCTGTGATACCAGGGGCCGCCCGCACGTCGTCCTGCTGACGCCTGGTAATGTTCACGACACGCGGCACCACAGCCGTCATCCCGCCCAAGCGCCATCGCAGGGTCAAGCTTGACTGCAATCCCGCCGTCTACAAACAGCGCAACATCATCGAACGTATGTTCTGCCGCTTCAAGGACTGGCGCCGTGTCGCCATGCGCTTCGATCGCAACATCAAAACCTTCATGGCGACCATAGCTATCGCCGCCACCGTCATCCTGATCGTTATGAGTCCGGACCCTAGTCTTCAGTAACGCAGCGGAGGTCGCCTGTTTAGGTCGAAAACCCAGCAGGTGACGGTGGATGTCCAGCTAAGATTCGCCAACATTTCGGTAGGCGATGACCCTTCTGATACGTCGAGGCGCCACCCCTTCTTCCGTGGGAAGAAGATGATTGCACTGGTTTTGCCATTTCCGACCTCTAGAGCCTTTTCAATGCCGACCTGCACTAAAGCGGGCGGCAGCGACGGCGCCGCAAGTCTAGCTTTGTCTTGGGTCGGGCATTCGCCTCAAATCCAAGAATATCCATAGACGGACGGCGATTAAGCTCTGAAGGGAGGGGAGAAATGGCTAAGTTTAAAGCAATGGATACTTGTGCTGTCCGCTGCGCCTATGCGGCATTGCCGCTTTTTATCGCTGGCGTCGTATCCGCGAACCCCGCCTGGGCGCAATCGGATCCGCCAAAGCCGCCGAGTGCCTCGCCCGCCGCTTCTGAGCCGGCCGCTGCCCCGGCGGCCGATCCGCAGGACATCATCGTAACGGCGCAGTTCCGCGGCACGCGGGTGCAGGACACGCCTCTCGCGATCACGGCCGTCAGCGGCGCGCTCCTGGACGCGCGTGGCCAGACCAACATCACGCAGGTTTCCGCCCAGACGCCCAATGTCACGATCGTCCAAGGCGGCTCGGTCCATGGCGGCGCGACCGCGCAGACCTACATTCGCGGTATCGGCCAATTCGACTCGAATTTCGCCTATGAGCCTGGCGTCGGGATGTACATCGACGACGTCTACTACGCGACCACGTTCGGCTCGGCCTTTCAGCTCCTCGACCTTGACCGGGTGGAGATATTGCGTGGTCCGCAAGGGACGCTGTCGGGCAAGAACTCGATCGGTGGCTCGGTCAAGCTGTACTCACGGAAACCCTCGGCCGATCCCGACGCTTTCGTCGAAGGAACGGTCGGCTCGTTCAACCGCATAGATGTGCGCGCGGGGTCGAACTTCACCATTATCGAGGACAAACTCTACGCCCGGATCTCGGGCAGTTCCCAACATCGGGACGGTTACCTGACCCGGTACGATTATGCCTGTGCAACAAACAATGGAGCGGCGAGCGCTCGGTTGGAGAAAAGCTGCAAGCTCGGCACGCAGGGCGGCAAGGACTTCAAGGGAGTGCGGGGTGCGCTCCGCTTCATCGCGAGCGATGCCCTCGAAGTGAACATCATCGGCGACTTCACGCGCGATCAGTCGGAGACGTCCGCCTCCATCTTGCTATCAGCACCGCCGTTCGGTGGCGTATCCTTCCTCGACGGGACGCCGTTCGACAATCGGTTCGTCACGACCAAGCGATACACGAGTTACGGTACCTATTGTGCCGGTAGCGGAGGCATTTACGCGACGCCTGGCGGGGTCGTCACGGTTCCCGCATCGCAGGGATTCTGCGTTCCGACGCATAATGACTTTACCGACGGCGGGGTCTCCGGCACGATCGATTGGCGGCTAGGAGACGATCTCTCGTTGAAGTCGATTACCGCGTATCGTGCCTATAGCGGCGGATTCGGAGACGATGTCGACCAGTCTCCTCTCGACTACCAAACAAACTACACCTTCAATCGGCACCATCAATTTACCCAGGAGTTGCGGCTCACAGGTAGTTTTTGGAACAAGAGCGTCGATTGGACGGTGGGCGGGTTCTATTTCAATGGCTATTCCCGGCAGAGCGGCCGCACACATTTTCCGTCGCAGGGGCTGGATTTCATTTATAACGATCCCGTTCGTTCAGAGAATAAGTCGGCCTTCGCCCATGTAGAGTGGCACCTCTTCAACAAGCTGAACCTGACCTTCGGCATTCGCTACACCGACGACCAGAAGGACTATCTGTTCTCACGCACCGACGCCACCACCGGACTGGTGCCCGCCTCGCTCGTCGGCATCAACGGGCTCTATTCCAAGTTCAAGGGGACGCACTGGGATTACAAAGCGGGGATCGATTATCATCTGACCCCCGGGGTGATGGTCTATGGGCAATGGTCGACCGGTTTCCGGGGGGGCGGGATCAATGCCCGGCCATTGTTCAGCAACCAGCAGGGTGTCTTCCAGCCGGAGACGCTGCAGGCCTATGAGCTCGGTCTGAAGAGCAGTTTCTTCGACCGACGTGTCCGGGTCAACGTCGCGGCGTTCCTGAACAAATACAAGGACATCGTGATCGACACCTCGTCACCCTATTTCAATCCTAACCTGCCCGAAGACGAGAACCCGGCATCTCCCACCTACAACCCGAAGGCGGGAACCTTCCCGGCGAACGTGCCGATCAACGCGGGACGGGCGAATATTAAGGGTGTCGAGATCGAGGCATTTCTCGAGCCGCTGCCCGGATTGAACATCGACGCGTCGCTCAGCACACTCGATTTCAAATACACGAGGCTTTCGCCGTCGGCGATCGCCTCCGGTCTCAACCTCGACAGCCCTCACGTCTTCACGCCGAAGAGCAAGTGGAGCATCGGCATTCAATATGACTGGGTGATCGGTGGCTTGGGAACGATAACCCCGCGTTTCGACATCAACCACCAGGCCTCGTTCTACTCACGCGATACGGCCCTGGTGCAGCCATACAAAACCTTCAACGTCATCCCCGCATATACGGTTGCGAACGCCCAGATCAGCTTGCGTCCACAAAACAGCAAATGGGAAGCGATCGTAGGGGTAACGAACCTATTCAATCGATATTATCTGTTCAATACGTTCGACCTTCAATTCCTCAACAGTACTGCGGTGGGTCAACCCGCGCCGCCTCGTGAGTGGTCGCTAACGCTGAAGCGCCGCTTTTAAGGAGCTCTGGGACTTACACAGGCGAGGGGGATAGGACGAGCGGTGGCCTGGGCGCCTTATGGCGTTGGCGAGGCGACGATCGCATACGGACCTATCCGCCTCGCCAGGCTCCGCGCAAAGATACTTTAGACGACGGCCATGCGCGTTCACACCGCGTCGGCCGCCGCGTCGAAGGAGACGATGATGCTACGGTGGATGGTTGCGGCTATGACGGCCGCTTTACTCGCTGCGACGCCGGTTACCGCCCAGGAAGCCGTTGTCGGTGCGCCCGACCGAGCCGCGCTTTTTCACAGCACGGATCCCGTGATCGATGCGCGCAAGCAGGTCGTGTACAACATCTACACGAAGATTTTCGAAGAGAATCGCTACGATCTCGTCGACGTCTACATGACCAAACGATACATCCAGCATAACCCGAATATCGCCTCCGGTCGCGAGGCCGTGAAGACGCTGTTTCGCGAGAACCGGCTGCCCAAGATGACGATCCCGGTGTTTGCCGTCGTCGCCGAGGGCGACATGGTCGTGGTGGCCAGCGCAATGGTGCTGCCGCGGCCCGGCGGCAAGCCGGGCGAGACCTATACGACTACGCATTTCGACATGTGGCGGTTCGTCGGCAACCAAGTCGACGAGCATTGGGACGAAGCGCGACTTGGGCCTATGTCGATCGGCATCGTCGAAAAGCCAGCGAAATAGAGACGCTGCCGAACAGGCAGCCATCAGCATCATGACCGGCGGCGCTCCTCCTGGCCGGCGTGGGCTAGTCTTCTGACGCGTCGTCGCTCGAGACGCGTATCGTGCGGCAGATCGCGGCTCAAGCGTAAGGCACGCCCTTTCACTTGGAATGGAGGGCTGCCCCTCGCGAAAAGTGGCCGTGTCAGTTGGAGAGCAACCGTTATGGCCGAGCCAAAACGACGTCGATGGTGACCTCGCGACTTTCGGGACCCAGCACTGACGAGCCTTCGGGCAGGCTATCCGCGATCCGTCCGTCGACAATTTTTTCCGGGACACCAATGGCGATCAGCGCGTCACGAACCACTGCCATGCGGCGGGCGGCTACCTCCGGCGCCTCGCGCATGACCGAACCGTCGTCGAGGCGAGACTGGCCGGCGTGGCCCGTGACAATGACGCGAGCCACTGGCGACGCCATGATCGTTCGGGCGATCAACTCGACCTTGGCCTGGTTGACCAGGTTCAGCACGGTGCGATCGAAGTCCAGTGTAACCGCGAAAGCCATGTTCTTCGTCAGCGGGGGCGGGGTGGGAACATCGCCGCCGTTGCGTGCAAGCACCTCTGGCGGCAGGTCAAAAAGCGACCCTTCGCGTGGCGCTGTTCCATTGTCCGGCAGTACCGCGTCACACGAAAAGTCCAGCTCTGGTAACGGAGAGATTTGAACCGGATCGATGTTGATCCCACCGCAGCTGCTCTGGTCGTCATGGGCCACCCCTTCGACCAGTACCTTGTGCAGAAGCTGGGGAGGCGTGCCGATACGAAACGCGCCGATATAATAGGTTTTACCGCCGGACTCGGCGAGCCAACACTGCCGTGCCGTGTTGCGGAATTCCGGACAAGCGACAAAGCTGACCGGGCGGCCAGGGGAGGGCGCCGCCAGACTCTGGGCAAGCGCAGGGGTGCTGATCACGACGCCGAGCGTGGCCATCCATTTGCGTGCGACCATTACAAGGCACCCATGAAATTGACGAGATCGGTGATCTCGTCTTGCGTGTAACCGATGCGGAAACGGGTATCGTAGAAATTGACCACAGCGCGCAGATCCTGTGCCGAACCGCCGGCAAAATAGGGCGCCCGCGCGGCAAGCCCTCGCATCTGCTGGATCACTACCTTGCCGACATCTGCGCACCGGCCGGTGATCAGGGCACGGCCCGGATCGGTCGTGTAAATCTCGCGCCCGAGATACGGGTGCGGCGGCGTATCCTTGTGGCAATCGATCCGGAACAACGGCAGGTCAGGCGCGGGTGTCGCCGTTGGGTACGTCGTGGTGCCGAGATCCAGATATCCCGGTGCGACATCCATCCCGGTCTGCACCATATTGTGGCACGCCGCACAGGTCTGCTTGACCGGATTGCCGATGAACGCGTTCAGGTCCGCGACGTTCCGGATCAGGAACTGCCGATACATGAACGAAAGATATCCGCGTGCAACGGAGTCGCGGAAAGCCCGCTGCGCCGGGGCTTCGCTCGCCTCGCCTGCACGGGTCGCGGGGAACGGCGGCAGCTTCACGAGCGGAATCCATTTGATCGACGACGCGATGCGCTGCGTCACCCAGCCCTCGATCTCGGGGAACATGGGACGCGCCGAATATGCGCCGACCACCGCCGGCTTGCCGTCGCGCAGCGCACGAGGCCCGAGATACGCGCCGCCGGTGTCGAGACGGCCGCCAGCACGATCGGTCACTTGCGCTGCATAGACCTGGAACAGGAACTTGCGAACCTGGGTCTGCTGCGCTGGAGACAGCCCCCCCTTCATCGCCATATGCGTGCGGGAGGCATCGACCATCTGGGCGATGAGCGTGGGCGCGCGCCCGTCGCTCATCACGTTGCCGCCCAGCCGATGTCCCGTCGCCGGATCGAGAGGCCGCACCTCGCCCGTGCGGATATGCCACAGGCTGAGCGGTCGTTCGGGTTCGACATACTTCATATTCGCGGCCATCCTCGGCCGCCGGAAAACCGAGATGTGCGGATTGCTCGATTTAAGACCGTAGACGCGGTCCGTGTTGCAGCCGGTCGGGTCGCTGACCACGGTGATGTCGAACTCGGGAGAGATCGCGCGGCCGGCGGGATCGCGCGGCGGCCAGGGCAGGGGGATCCGAAACAGTCCCTTGTCCAGCAACAGCGAATGAGAGGAGCGCTGCCCGACCGGGAGATTTGGACAATTCGCCCCGTCGACTGCGGCGAACAGACTGTCCTTCGGGCCTGCGGCCGCCCAACGCGCCCTGATACTTCGCACCGACAGGCTCATGGCGTCCGCGGGTTGGTGGCAGGTGACGCAGGCACGCCCGTTGCGTCCGAGAGGCTCGAAGAAGGGATGTCCGCGAGTGGCGACCGGCCCGTCGGCGTTGAACACCGCTAGCGTCCCTGTCGGATTCGGGAAGGTCGCGTAGGCGGACAGGATCCGATCGGCGCCGGCTGGAATGATGTTGTCTGTAGTCGGCGCGCTGGTGGCGACCCTATCGTTGGCGCGATGGGAGGCGCGTGCCGCCACGGATGCCACAAATAGAGCGGTGGCCGCGGCCAGCATCACTCTTGCGCCACTCTCTCCCATCGTGCGTCGTATCCTAGCGATCCGAGACCGGCGCCCAACTGGATTAGCCGGTCAGCATGAGACCATCTTCGGACAGGCGGGGCCCATAAACCAGCTGCAGGATTTCCCGTGCGGCGCCTCCGGAGGCTTGCGCTGGCCAATAGTCACCTCTGGTTTACCGGATTCCCGACGCTAAACCCGCTCGAACCGTTTTGTGGTGTGCGAAATGGGAGAGGTGCGCGTCCTGTCCCGCCGAAACGCCGACGGACTGGGAGAGAATATTGTATGAGTGATGCGATTGAGACGGTGCTCCGCGACGGAGGACTGCCTCCTCTGGCCGCCCGCGCAGCGACGGAGATGAGCCGCGAGGCTATGGTCGTGGCGATCGCCTGCTCGATCTGCATGGGGCTCAGCTTCGCACCCGTATTCATGGGTACCTTCCCGTTGTTTCTCGAGCCGGTGTCGAATGAGTTCCACTGGAGCGCGGCGATCTTTCCGCAGGCGATGCTGATCTCCGGCCTGACCGGCGCGTTGTCCGGGCCTGCGGTGGGGCGGCTCATCGACACGATGGGCGTTCGCAGGGTGTTGCTGCCGGGGTTGATCGCCTGGGCGGCAACCCTGGTCGGGATGTCCTTTCTGAACGGCAGCGTCGTGACGCTCTATCTCGTCTCCGCGCTTATGGGACCGCTCGCGGCGACCTGCGGCCCGGTCGCGCTTGCGAAAGTCATATCTGGTTGGTTCGACCGCAGCCGCGGCATCGCGCTCAGCGCGGTGCTTGGAGGATCCGTTGCGATCTTTACCGCCATACTGCTCGTATTGGCGCGGGTGCTCATCGTCGATCTGGGCTGGCGCGGAACATATCTGACGTTCGCCGGAATGATCGTTCTCATCGCATTGCCCGTGTCGTTCCTGTTCCTGCGCGAAGCGCCCGATGTCGCGCCACCCGACATGATGGGCATGCCTGGTCCGGTCGGTGTCGACGTGAAGCCCATGGCGGCGTTCCGCAGCCGCCCCTTCTGGACAGTGATGGCCGCATCCACGCTCATTTGCGCCTCGGCCAGCGGCGTGGCGAGCCACTTCATCCCATGGGGCGTCGAGTTGGGCATTTCCGGCGGCACCGCCACGTTCGCGCTGACCTTATATTCGCTGGTAGGTCCGATCAGTGCGCTGATCGCCGGCGCTGCCGCCGATCGGTTGCCGCGCCCGGGTCTGCTCGCGGTCGTCTTCGCTGTTCCTCTGCTGGGCTTCTTGGCCATGCTGACGTCGCAGGAGTGGGCGATTGTCGTTGGTTTTGCGCTCCTGGGCGCCGGCTTCGCGGCAGTGGCGGGCTTGCTCCCGTTCTTCACCAGCCGCTACTTCGGCCTGGCGAACGCATCTACGATCTTCGGCGTTGCGGTGGGGCTCACTACGCTGTCGCTTGGCGTTGGGCCGGTCGTGCTTGGACTTCTCCGCGACACCTGGGGCTCTTATGCCTCCGGTATTCCGGTTGTTGTCGGCGCGCTGCTTCTTGCCGTGCTGCTCACCGCTACCCTTCCGCGCTACCCCAATCGTTGAATTCTCTAGCAACGCGCGCATAATGTTTGACGATCGCGGCAGACGGTAAAAAACATCGCCGCTGATTAAGGAGAGATGTCGTGAGCATCGCGCAGCTGGCGTCGGACCAGCGTTCCGCCCTTCTCGTTTCGCGCTCCGCTGTGATCGCCAATCCGCTGTTCGATGCGATCGTTGGGGCGGGTGCTGCGAACAACAAGGCAGCCTGCCAGATCGCTGCCCAGATCGAGGAGGATCTGATCTGCAAAGGCTGGCCGACCGGCATGCTCTACGGATCCGAAGCTCAGTTGGTCGCTCGCTTTCAGGTTTGCAAAGTTGTCGTTCGCGAAGGCGTGCGCATTCTCGAGAGCCGGGGCACCGCGAGAATGCGCCGTGGCCCGAATGGGGGTTTGATCGTCCTCGCACCCACGGTTCCGGTCCTGCTCGAGGCAATCCATCGCTACGTCACATCATTGCGCAGGACGGCCCTCCAGGGCCATATATGCCGGTCCCTCCTTCGGCTGGTGCGTACAAGAATGCGGGAGCAGCAAAGAGGCCGATCGACGTCCGTGCTCCCTGAGCTTGTCGACGAACTGCTCGCTGCAACCGACCGGTTTGCCGAAAGTGGGCCGCAGGGATACGTGAAGCGTGGAGCGGCAGCCGAGATGGCTCGCTCGCGCGCAGAACAGGTTTTCAGGCTGCTGATGCGGGACCTGGGCGATGAGATCGTCGAGGATCAGCGGCTCGGTTCCGAACTCGATTTGTGTGACCGCTATGGGGCTGACCGGAGCGCGCTCCGGCAGGCCGTTCGCGTCCTCGAATTCGAAGGAATCGCCGTCTCGACCGCCGGGCGCGGAAAGGGATTGATGAGACAGATCCCGGACCCGGCCGCCGTTTGCCGGCTGATCAATTGTTACTTTGCATCGGCAAAGGTTTCTCCAAGCGACGCCATGGACCTGTACCAGTTGTTGAGCAGTGAGGCCGTTTCGATCGCTGCGCGCAATGCCACGGGAACGGACCGGATGCGGTTGGAGGCTGCACAGCGCGACCTGATGCGGTCCGGCCCGCGCGTTGCCTTTGGTCTGATGCAGGAAGCCGAAGACAGTCAGTTTGACATTCTTGATGAGCCGCTCATCGACATCCTCCTGCGCTGTACCAAAAGCTACTCAACATGGTCGTCGTCGCTTCGGGATCCCGAGAGTGAGAAGGTCGGAGAGATCTACCGCGCAGAGACCTTGAAGGTGATCGCGGCTATTCTCCGGCAGGACCCGGAGGAAGCTGCCTCGGCGCAGTGCCTGAAAGTCGAACGGCTCCATAAGCTGATTTAGGCAGGTCGTTAGCCAAGCAAGGTGCCACCGGTAGCGTCGATCAGCTGTCCGGTGATCCAGCTGCCCTCATCGCTAGCAAGGAACGCCACGATATTGGCAATGTCGGTCGGCGTTCCGAGCCGCCCCAGCGCCGATTGGGCTTTGGCGTGCTCGACGAACGCCGGATTTCCCTCCGCCATGCGCAGGAATTCCTCGGTCCCGGTCGGGCCAGGCGCCACGGCGTTGACGGTTATCCCGCGCGCACCAAGTTGAAGAGCGGCGGTTTTGCTGAACACCTCGAGCGCGCCCTTCGCCATGGCGTAGGAGACGACGTTCGGGTTAACGAAGCGAGACGTGGCAGAGGATATATTGATTACCCGACCGCCGTTGCGAAGGCGTGGCAAAGCGGCCTGGGTGATGAAGAAAGGCGCTTTGACGTCGACCGCGAACGCCTTGTCGAATTCGGATGGCTTGAGCACTTCGACGGAACCGAACATGATCTGCCCGGCATTGTTGACCACGATGTCCAATCCGGACTCGCCTGAACATTCGGCCAGACCGCGATCGAAATCGGCAAACATCGTAGTGATCGACGTCTCGGGCGTGTTCAAGTCCGCCTGCAGCACAAAGCCGCGGCCGCCTGCCTGTTCGATCGTCGCCAGCGTTTCTCGCGCGGCGTCGGCGTTGGCGCCATAGTGAATCGCAACTGTTGCGCCGTCGGCCGCGAGCCGCACCGCGATGGTGCGGCCAATGCCGCGGCTCGCGCCCGTGACCAACGCGACCTTGCCCTTCAGATTCCCCATCTTACCAGGCTCCGATTACATTGGTCTCGCCGCGAAGCTGGCGCGAACCGTACCAATAACCATGACCGGTGCTTCGCAGTCGGAAGGGCAGCGCGACGGTGGCGACCGGCTCGCCGTTGATGTTTTGGGCATCGAGGATGAGCAACTCGCTGCGCTTCTCCTCATGACGGCCGACGACAGTCATGACGTAACCCTCACCTTCTGCGGCGGTGTCGTTCTTCGGCACGAACTGGGGTTCTCCGATCGAGCAATTGTGGCCGGCGTATCGGATTTGCGCAGGTTTTTTGCCGTTGACGTCCATGGTGGCGACCCACTGAAAGCCATGGCCGATCCGCTCTTGCTCGGGAACGTCGAGCAGGTTCATCGTGACGAAACTGTACGGCATCGTTTCGAAGCGAGGGTCGATGCGCGGCAACTCGCACGGATAGTCGAACAGCTGCTGCTCGGTGAAGCCGTCACCGTTGCTCTCCATGTCGATTATGACGCGCTTGAGGTACGGCATGGTGTCGGCGGGATCGAAATCGGATCCGTCCGCGTTCGGGAAGAACCGAAAGAAGGACCGTTTGCTGAACGTATTGTCGGCGTAGATATAGCGGCCATCGTCGAATGCGCCGGCGGTATGCCCGTGACACTGCGTCGGCCCTTTGAACCAACGGATCTGTTCACCCTTTCCCTTGCGGGGCAAGACGCCGAGATAGACTTGTTCGGTCGGGTCCCATTTGAAGGCCGGCTCGTGCCGCTTGAGCCATTCAAGCTCATGGCGGAGCGGCGTGACCGGAAAGACCACGAAATTCTCCGTCACCATCACGTCGTGGACCATGCAGGTATACGGCGCGTGGAACCAGGTTTCGTGAATGATCTTCCCGGTTGCATCGGCTTCGTAATAGGCGATGTCGGTGGTCGCCGGGCCCGCGGCGCAATAGCCGAAAAATACCAGCTCGCCCGTTTTCGGGTCGATCTTGGGATGGGCGGTAATCGCCTTCGAAGTGACGACTTCATTCCAATCGTATTCGCCGATTGTCTCGAGCGTGAAGGGGTTCATCTCAATCGCTGGACTGTCCTCCTTCAGCGCGAATAGCTTGCCGCCATGGGCCAGCATGGTGACGTTCGCGGTGCCGCGGCTCAGTCCCTCGACAGAGGGATCGTCGGTAAACGGGTTGCGGTACTCGCCGAACAGCGCACGACCGGCTTTCTCTTCGGCCACAAAGCGAGGGGTACGGACGTACTTCATCTTGAAGTCGACCATGCCGTCCTTGAAATAGAAGCAGGACGCCATGCCGTCTTCGCCCAACATGAAGATATCGTTTTCAACGAAGGCCGGCCATTTGCGATCGCCGATCAGCCGGAAGAAACCGCCGTCGAGCTGGCGCGGCACCTCGCCCTGAATGACCTCCAGGGCGCGCAGGTCGATCTCGGCGCGCATCGGCGCCTCGAAATTGGAGAAATCGTTTCCTGGGAATCTGATCGTCATCGCGGTGAGACCTTTTCAGCAAGGGGCGCGGAGTGCCGTCCGCTTGCCTTTCCGTTGCCCCCAATCAGCACCGGTAACCAGCTGCAACAATAACCCTGTCGGACCCCATGCGGATGGCACGGCCCCTACGTTTCTTGGAGACGGAGCGTGGCGTTGCGAGGCTCAGAGTGGCGCCCGCGATGCTCGACTAGATACGCGTCCATCCGGCAGCAGCGCCGCGCCCTCCATCAGGCGATACCGACCGGCGACTGGCCGAAATGGGTGCGGCCATAATTGATTGCCGAGCTGTCGGACTGATGGGCCAAATGACCACGCAAGACGCCGACATTGCGCCAGTAGCGGCCCATCATCGAATCCTTCCTCGAAGCAGACGTACCGACCGTGCGGAACATGATATCCACCGCTTCGTGCGCCAGATGGATGCTCTGGAGGATGACAAGGGTCAGGCGTCGCCAGTCGTCCTCCGAGCAGGGCTCGCCCGTCGCACAGGTACGGCGGCCGAATTCCATATAATCGCTCGCGGCCTGGAGCAGCGCCGCGCGTGCGGTGTCGACCAATGCCCGGCAGCGACCGTAATTGAACTGATATTCGGCGAGCTCCTGCCGAGGCCCGCCGGTCGGCCCAGTCGCCTTGCGGACGCGGAAGCTCTCCTCATAAAGGTCCAGCGCGCCTTCGGCCGCACCCACGATCACCGCCGCGGATTCGGTGACGATGAACGGACGTGCCGGCCCATGAAATAGCGGCTCGTCGTGATAGATCTCGGGCGGCAGCACCGATTTCATCGGAGGGTAGGGCTTGGCGCGGTGCGTCGGCACGAACACGTCGGTCATTGTCACGCGGTCGGAGCCGGTGCCCTGCATGCCGATTACGTCCCAGTTGCGGACGATCTCATAGTCCGTGCGGTCGAACAGCCCCATCCGCATCGGTGCGCCGTCCGGCTCGGCATCGTCGATCGTGAAAGCGAGCAGGATGTGGGTGGCGTGGGCCGAGCCCGAGGCATAATCCCACGCGCCGGTCACGCGGTAGCCTCCGGTGACCGCAACCCCGCGTCCCTGCGGCGCGGCCACCTCTGGAGCACGGAAGTCTCCTGTGTCACCATAGGCTTCGACTTGCGCCTGGAGCGGATAAGTCGACAGCTGATGAACATGGCCTAGCACGAGCGACAATACCCATGCCGTTTCGGGGCACCCTCGAGCCACGGCCGTCACGAGACGGACATAAGTTGGCAAATCGAACCCGTAGCCGCCAAAAGCGCGCGGTTGGATCACGCGATAAAACCCGGCGTCGACCAGCGCCTGATTCGTTTCGGCGGAGATGTTTCCAGCGGCTTCAGCCGCCGCCTGCGCAACCCGTAACTTATCCCGCATGCCGTCGGCGCGGGCGACGATTTGATGAGGCGTCAGATCCGGCTCCGGCGGCGCGATGGTTTGCGCTTCCTCCCTTAAAAGCCTTGCCGTTGTCATGCTCATCTCCAAAGTTCGGGCGGGCAATCAGCGGGCCGCGAAAGCATCGAGCGCCCGTATTTCCCGCCGCGTTGCCGGTACCGCGCGCCCTCCAGCATCAGCCTGCCGGCATCAAATTCCCGCAGACTCGGGCAGGCCGCGACGATTTCGGTAAATGCGTTTCCAGTTCATCGCGAACTCGGCATGCGAGAGATGAATCCGCGTTTGTGCATAATCGGGGCGCATGATCCTCCTCCGCATTCGTCGGTCGCTCGCGGGGCAATGGTTACCTACAGCAAGGATTCCTACGGCCAGCGCGACCAACTAAACGAGTGGCGAGAATATGTTCGGCGGCGTCCGACCGATTTTCCGCAACGGCACCGCGCGACCCAAAAAATTGTCGCTGCGGTGCCTCGCGAATCATGCATTTCTGCGACCTGACGGCGATCCCATAAGCCGGCGCCGCACGGTCTCGTGCGTCCAGAGGTAACGTTCTCCCGCTGCAAAATGCACTCTCAGGCAACAAGCTGGGGCCGGTCAGGCAACCGCCCAGGCAAATCCTTCCTATAAATGCGTGATCGACGAAGAGCGCCGGAAGTGCCGGCCTCGTTCTGTGAAGCACGGGGATTCAAAGGAACTCGAATGAGCGTCAATAGCCTTTCCCGGCCCGTCGAGGCCCTCGGTGAAAGAGGCGACACGTATCTCCTGCAGACCGAGGCAGATCTCGCCAAGGCGGCGACCTACGCAATAGAAAAGAGTGTCGCGCTGGGTGCGGGCGGCGCGATCGCTCGGGTTCACGAAGGAGGCGGGATCAGCGTCACCGTCGCGAAGGCCAAAGTCGAGAATGCCGTGCGCGAAGGCAGCCAGAGCCTTCAGATCACTATATTCGAAAACGGCCGCACCGGCGTCGCCTCGAGCGAGTCGCTCAGCCGCGCCGCGATCGATCGTGTGGTTGAGCAGGCGATCGGCATGGCTCGTCAGCTTGAGCCGGATCCGGAGGCAGGCCTGGCCGATCGCGATGCGCTCGCTTGGGCTGCGCCCGACGTCCCGCTGTTCGCTCCGTCGAACCAACCTGCCGAGGGCCTTACGGGCGCCGCGTTGGCCATCGAGCAAGCGGTAATAGCGATGTCGACCAAGGATGCCGTCCGGGTCTCGGAAGCCGGGGCGGCAAGCCAGGACTCGCGGTTCGCGCTCGCGACGAGCCAGGGATTCTGCCGGACGGCGAGCAGTTCGGTCCAGCACCGTTGGTGCCAGACGATCGCCCAGCGCGGCGACGAGATGAAGCAAGGCAATTGGTCGTCGGTCGACCGCCAGCTGGGAGGTCTGGAATCGGAAGATGACGTCGGGCGCCGCGCCGCCGAGCAGGCATTGGGCATGCTCGGTGCCGAGGGTCTTGCCACGCGCCGCGTTCCGGTGCTGGTCGATTCGACGGTCGCCGCGAGCCTTGTGCGGAATATGTGCACGCAGCTGACCGGCTCTTCGCAATTCCAGCGGATGACGTTCCTTCCGGATGCGGTTGGTCAGGTGATCGCTGCCCAGCATGTCACGCTCGGCGAAGATCCGTTCGAACCTTTTGGCCTGGCGAGCACGACGTTTGATGATGAAGGCGTCGCCGGCGCGCGCCGCGATATCGTTCGCGACGGCGTCGTCACCGGCCTGTTCCTCGACACGCGCATGGCGCGCAAGCTTCGTCGCGTTTCGACCGGCAACGCCGGCGGCATGCGCAATCTCTCGCTGGCCAGCAGCCATACGGAGCCTGCCGATGATCTTGCGGCCATGTTGCGCAAGATGGGCACAGGCCTGTGGCTTACCCGGTTCATGGGCGGTGCCACCAACGCTGCGACCGGGGTCTATTCCCAGGCAGCCGCCGGCTTCTGGGTGGCGAACGGGCAAGTCATCGGGCCCGTCCAGGGTTTTACGGTGGCCGGCAACCTCCAGGACATGTTCAAGTCGATCGCCGCGATCGGCGCCGACGTCCATCGGGCAGGAGGCATCAGGGCCGGTTCGATCCTGCTGCCCGACATGCAGATCGCCGGCCGGTGATCACCACTCGTTCCACGAAAGAGTCGAGCTCGATGTCTCTGCCTGTTCCCGATCGTCTGGCATATGCGCAAGACCAGCTTCTCGCGGCCAACGATCTCGACACCAACAAGCTTCAGAACGGCCTCTCCGACCTTTGGGCGCGCGGCGGCGACTATGGCGATCTCTATTTCGAGATGACCACACGCGACACCTGGGCGTTGGAACGAGGCAAGGTGGCGCGCGCCTCCTTCGGTATCTCGCAGGGCGTTGGCGCGCGCGCTGTCACCGGTGAGAACACGGCTTTCGCCTATTCGAGCGATATCAGTCCCAAGGCCATCGATGCCGTCACCGCGGCCGCGCGCGCCATGCAGTCACATGGTCAAGATGCCGCGGAGACCGGCCGCGGCGTTGAAATCAAGGCGGGCGGTCAAGGCCTGCCAGCGTATTCGACGCTGGCAGCGGCCGGCGGCTTGGACACGGTCGAGAAGGTCGCGCTCCTGCGAAAGCTGGACGACCTGGCCCGTGCGATCGATCCTCGCATCACCGAGGTCAACGCCCAACTGGCCGTCGAAGACTCGACGATCCTGGTCGGCGCGACGGACGGCACACTCGCTGGCGATATCCGCCCGCAGGTCCGCATCAGCCTTTCGGTTGTGGCTGAAGGCAATGCCAGGCGCGCTTCCGGCTCCGCTGGGGGCGGGGGGCGCTTTACGCTGGGCGAATTCGACACAGGCCGCCTGGAAAAGCTGGTTCATAAAGCCACCTCGGTGGCGCTCACGAATCTCGATGCCATCCCGTCTCCCGCCGGCGAAATGACGGTTGTGCTGGGCAACGGTTTCCCCGGCGTTCTCCTGCACGAGGCCATCGGCCATGGCTTGGAGGGCGATTTCCACCGCAAACGGGAATCGGTCTTCAACGGCATGATGGGTGAGCGGATCGCCGCCCCCGGCGTCACGGTCGTCGACGACGCCACCGTTCCCGATGCTCGCGGCTCGTTGAACGTCGATGATGAAGGGGTCGCAGGGCAGCGCACCGTACTGATCGAGGACGGCCGTCTTGTCGGCCTGATGCAGGACAAGATCAGCGCCCGGATCATGAATGACAAGCTGACGGGAAACGGTCGTCGCCAATCTTACGCCGACCTGCCGATGACCCGAATGACCAACACCTTTCTGGAGCGCGGGCCGTACGATCCGGAAGAGATTATCGCGTCGGTCAAGAGCGGGATCTATGCCGTGGAGTTCAGCGGCGGCACGGTCGACATCACCTCGGGCCAATTCAACTTCTCGGCCGAACAGGCCTTCCTCATCGAGGATGGCAAGGTGACCGCGCCGATCGAGGGCGCCACCCTTATCGGCGTCGGCAACGAGGCCCTCAAGCACATGTCGATGATCGGCAACGACCTGGAACTGGGCATCGGTTTCTGCGGCAAGAACGGCCAGACCGTGCCCGTCTGCGTGGGTCAGCCGACGATCCGCATGGACCAGGTCGTGGTCGGGGGCGCGGGAGCATGACGATGCGAAACGCGCGAACACCGTCCGCCCCACGCCACAGCCGGGTGCTCATCATCGGCTCGGGGCCGGCCGGATATACCGCGGCGATCTATGCCTCGCGAAGTGCGCTCGACCCAGTTCTGATCGAAGGACCGCAACCGGGCGGCCAGCTGACGATCACCACGGATGTCGAAAACTGGCCGGGGGATGCCAGCGTGCAAGGCCCTGATCTCATGGCGCGCATGAGCGACCATGCGCGCCATGTCGGCGCGCAAATCATCTCCGACTATATCGTCGAAGTCGATCTGTCGAAGCGTCCCTTCGAGGCGACCGGAGACATGGGCGACCGCTACACCGCGGACAGTTTGATTATCGCGACCGGTGCCAATGCGCGCTGGCTCGGCCTCGCCAGTGAAACCCGATATCGGGGTCGAGGGGTGTCGGCCTGCGCGACCTGCGACGGCTATTTCTTCCGGGACAAAGCTTGTGCGGTGGTCGGCGGGGGTAACACCGCCGTCGAGGACGCCCTTCACTTGGCCAATTTCGCCAGCGACGTCTATCTCATCCATCGCCGGGACACGTTGCGCGCCGACAAAACCAACCAGGCGCGCCTGTTCGCTCATCCCAAGATCAAGACCATCTGGAACGCCGAAGTCGCCGAGGTGCTGGGAGATGGCGGCAAGGTGACCGGCATCCAACTAAATCATCCGGTGACCGGCGAGCAATCCACGCTCACCGTGGATGGCCTCTTCGTCGCGATCGGTCATGATCCTGCCACCAGCCTGTTCAAGGACAAACTCGCGATGGACCAGGAGGGCTACATCCTGGTCACACCGGGGTCGACAGCGACCAGCGTGCCCGGAGTATTCGCCGCCGGTGACGTGCAGGACAAGCATTTCCGCCAGGCCGTCGTATCGGCCGGAATGGGGTGCATGGCCGCGTTGGAGGCCGAGCGCTACCTCATCGATAAGGATGCTGCGGCCGCCTTGGCCGAGGATGTGCGACCCGCCGCAGCCTCATCCGACGTCGTGCACCATGCCGCGTGAGCAAGGGAAACCAATGTCCAATCTCAAGAACGTCACGACCGAGGCTTTCGAGGCCGAAGTCCTTAAGTCGGCTATTCCCGTTCTGGTCGATTTCCACGCCGTCTGGTGTGGCCCGTGCAAGGCGTCTGCACCGGCGCTGGAGGATGCCGCGCGCGAGTTCGAGGGCGAGATCGCGTTCGTCAAGGTGGACATCGATCAGGAGCCGATGCTCGCCAAAACCTACGACGTTCAAGGCGTTCCGACGTTCATCGTCATGAAGGACGGTCAGCCGGTTGAGCGCTTCCAAGGTCTGGTGTCGCGCGGGAAGCTCGCAGCGGTTCTCGAGCCGTTTGCTGGAGCCGGTCAATGAGCGTCTACCGTGCCTTTGGGGACGAGGCGAAGCGGCATGCCTTGATCGCCGACCTTCGCGGCAAGGGCCCGATCTATACGGCGTGGCTCACTCGCGCTTCGATCGAGGGCGATATCTCAATCGTCTCCGACGACTTTGGTCTCCACCCGGCTCTGGCGCGATTGTTGCCGGTGCTCGGAAGCTTCGGTGAAGCGGAGGACGCTGCTCGCTTTTACGAGGCATTGCTCGACGCCATCCCCATCGGCGCGGAAACGGGCAGTCTGGCACGCCAGACCCTGCTTCTAGCATGGAGCGACCCGGTCTACGGTCGTTCGAAGGTCGTGGAGCATGGGCAGGTTCGCGATGCGTGCGAAGACGTGATTGCTCTGGTGGCGCAGTCGATCGACACGCCGGTCGACAAGACGGCGTGGCGCGCCGCTCGGGCCAAGCTCGCGAATGTTCATGGCGACAACGAGAAGATGGCAGCCGCGATTTATCTGGCAATGTCGCTCGCTTGGGATCTCGAGCGTGCTCCCGGTGCCGCTCACGACGTGATGACCGCCTGGGCGTCGGCGGTCAGCGCCGAAGCCGACGCTTCCGATGAAGATTGCTTCAGTGCCGAGGAGAACGCCGCTTTCGAGACAGCGATGAACAAGATCAACGAAGAGGTGATGGAGGCGCTGTCGCGGCGGCAGTCGATCGACAGCATCGATATTGAGGACTTCCTGGCCGAGGCCGACAAAATCTGGACGGCGGATCCCGCGAGAAACGCGCTCAAGGTTCGATCGATAGCAAGGCGCGAGCGCACGAATGCCAAGATGGCAGCGTGGAGAGCTGCCATTCAACGACGCGTTCTCGAACTCGCCGAGGCATCATTCCCGGCGCGGACGGCGTCCCGGTTCGAACAGAATCGGGGCAGAATGCTCAATCAGTCAAACGTCTGATGGCAGCAACCCCCGCGCAAATCGCCCTGATTTTCCCAGCCAATCCGGTTCGCGGATTGCGCGGCGGAGACGGATGGCACGTTGACAGCGTTTTGCGGGACATCGCGACGATCCATCATCTTACCACCGGCGCGGTCGCCTTCTCCCTGGAAGGAGCAACCGCATTCGATGGCCCAGGCTTTTGTGCGCACATCATCTTCGTGCGCTCGGGCGAGCTGAGTGTCGGTCAGGTGGGCCACAACCGAACCTTGTCAGCCGGCGACATCTCGGTCGCGCGTGCCTGGCAGCCCATGACCCTTGAGGTGGGGGACAATTTGGATGCGCTGATCATCGCCCTCCCGGCCTGGTGGGCGATGCAGCGGTTCCTGGACGGTTTCGCGGTCCTGCCCGACCTTCATGTCGGCAAGGACTATTTCGCCGCTCCGATCATCGCCGATCTCGCCCGGACCCTGTTCGACTTGAAGACCGGTGACGACACTGTCGCATCCCAGGGACTGACCATGATCGTCGACCTGATGCGCACCGCCTTGCCCGCTTGCGTGGATGGGGAAAAGGCCGTGCCGCGCTGGCAGGGGCGCATGGGGGAGATAATCGAGTTCATCATTCGCAACCTCGATACGCCCGGCCTTTCGGCACAAGATGCAGCGGCGAGCCTCAAATGTTCCGTTCGGACGATCTACAAGAGTTGCGCCGCACACGGCACGAGCTTCAGCGCGTTTCTCAACGAGGTCAGGCTGGTCACGGCTCAATACCAGCTCATGCGAACCAACGACCGCATATCGCAAATCGCTTACGGGGTGGGCTTTTCCAGCCTTTCCCATTTCTCCCATCTGTTCCGGGCCCGCTTCGGGGTAGCTGCCAAGACGATGAGGCAGGACCGCGGGACGCGGGTCTCGCGCCGAGGATAAGGATGACCAACGCGCCACTTCAATGCTTGAAGCAGACCGTCGGGATGGCGCTCCGGCTGGAGCGGGCGGTCACCCACGACGGTCATCAAGCGCGGCTGCTCGGGAAGGCAGCGTTGAAGTTCCGGACATATGCGCGGGTGATCGAGCCATGATGCGCGTAGACAACGAACGGGCATCGTGGCTGGCGGAGCACATCTTGCCCTTGGAGCCGAGTCTTCGCGCGTGGTTGGCGCGGCGCAGGGTCGAGGGCCTCGAGATCGACGATATCGTCCAGGAGGCCTATGCCAAGCTCGCAGCGCTGGACAGCGTCGATGCCGTGCGCAATCCATATGCCTATTTCCTGCAAACGGCGCACTCCATCATGTGCACCCATCTGAGGCGCGCGCAGGTGGTATCGATCCGCGCTGTCGAGGATGTGGAATTGTCCCGCTTCGAATGCCAGGATGCATCGCCTGAACAGAAAGCGTCGGATCGAGACGAACTGCGTCGTGTCGGCGAGATCGTTGCGAGTTTTCCGACGCAGGTTGCTACGGTTTTCATGCTCAGGCGCATCGAGGGATTGTCTCAGCGCGACACTGCCCAACGCATGAATGTTTCGGAAAGCACGGTGGAAAAACACATGGCAAAAGGCATTCGCCTCTTTATGGATGCAATTGCCCGTTCCGGAATATCATCGCGTGGTGCGTCTAAGCCACGTAATGCAAGTATCACTGGGTCAGATGGCCGATCGCGAAAGCAGTGCCCGGATTGACGATGCGGCAGCTCTCTGGGCTGCTCGTATCGATGCGCGCGCTTTGTCGGCGGAAGAGGAAATCGAACTCGATACGTGGCTTTCCGCGGATGTGCGTCGTCAGGGCGCGCTTGCCCGAGCACTCGCGATTTCGATCCACATGGCCCGGGCGCAAGCGCCGGGGCCGGAGTCCCGATAGGTACCCGCAAACGGGCGGCTGCGTCGTCTCCTGGAAAAAATCGCACCGCGTGGGTGCGGAAAACGTGAAGGCCGTGCGTCTCTCCGTCACATGCCCGCGAATCCCCTCTGCGAAGGGAGTGACGTGAGCAGCCATTTTCGGGGGAGGGGATCCATGCTGGCGCGCTTCGCGACTATATCCAATGCCCCCTGCCGCGTGTTCAGCAGGAGTTCGCAATGCCACTTCGAGCGTTTCTTGGCGATCCTGCCTTGAGAGCCGAGACGCTCAAGCGCGTTCGCGAAAAGTGGGAAGCGCGACAAATCACCCCTTTTATCTTTCTGAAATGGTCGACCAAAAACCCCATTGCGTCGCTGGCCGGGACGATCGCGGAAACGCAAGATCCGGGACAATTCGTTGCTAGGACAGGGATAACGCTCGAACTCGCGCTTCTGTGCGAAACACTGATCAACGCCGGCATCTCCTTTGTCGACGATACGGAAGCCCCGCTCGGCTTCGTCATGCGCGGCGATGATGCGATATGGTCGTTCGGGACCGAGTGGTTGGACGCGATAGAAGTCGATGACGACGTAAGCGATGTGGTGACGCGCTTCATGCCGGCCTTTCTCTCGCAAATCCTGTCCGACGATTTCCCCTTGTCACCTCAGACCGCGTCAGGAGTGCGCGCGGTTGCGCATGAGATCATCGATCTGTGGACGCGCGAATTGGGCGGCGAAATTGTCTCCCGCCAGGAATGGCGGGCCGTGCGCGCCAACGCGCTTCGCGCGTCCGAGACGAGCGGCGATCCCGAGGGATATCCCGTCGCGGAACTCGTCGAATCCCTGCCATGGCCGCTGACCAGCATCGCGGTGGAGTTTCCAGCGATCTGCCAAAAATTCCTGAATTCGTACTTGCAGGTCCTGGCGGTGCGGTTCCTGCCGGAGCAGGATCAGATTGATTGGATCAAGTGCCTCGTCGGGGCGCGGGAACTAAGCCGTGCTCGAGGCGACGCGCGGTTTGCAGACGCCTCGGACGAAGATATCCTAAATCACCTTCCTCGGGTAAAACGCGCGATGCTCGCGACACAGCAGCCAGAGGCGGTGTCCCGGATGGACGCTGCCAAACAGCGCGCTCGGCCGCTCATGGTCCCCTTTCTGCGCGAGCAGATGGACACCATCCTCACTCTCCTGCGCCGGGACGTCTGATTTCCCGCACAAAGCCTTCCTCCAACCGAGACTGTACGTGCAATGACCGACACCTATGTGACCGATCCATCCGCGGAAGACGCAGCAAGGGCGGAGAAGCCGCCGGAGGTTCCACCCGGCACGGTCTGGCTCCATGTGAAATATGGCGCCGGCATGATCTGGCGGTACATCAAGGCCGACCCAGTTCTCGGGACGCTCCTGATTGCATATCAATTCGTCCAGAGCACCGCGACGATGGTGGTCACCATGAAAATGGTGGTGGGGTCCGGGGCTCTCGTCACCGCACTTGCCGCCAAGAACGGCGCGGTGATCCCAGGAATCGTCTGGCAGCTTCTGGCCTACGCAGTGGCAACGGGCATCCTGGGCGTGATCGGCGTATGGTCACGTCTCGCCCTTCGCATTCGAATGCGCAGGGTGCTCACGACAAGGCTCGTCGATCGCTGGATGCAAGATAACCGTTTTTTCCATCTCGAGCAGCGCACCCAGATCGACTATCCCGAACAGCGTATCCAGGAAGATATCTATACCTATGTAGAGAAGGTTACGCTGATCGGCGTGTCGGTCGTCGCGTCGGTGTTCAGCGTTTTCCTCTACACATCGCAGCTCTGGCGCCTGTCGCCGCCTGTTGTCATTCCGGCATTGGGCACGACCCAGGCCATTTCCGGGTTTCTCGTTTACGTGGCTTTCGGGCTAGCGATCCTGATGACAGTGCTCGTCCACTGGGCAGGGCGGTTGCTGACGCGGGCCGAAGTCGTTCGCCAGCGGCTCGAGGCGCAATTTCGTCTCGAGATGCAGGCGATCCGAGGGAACGGCGAAGCGATAGCCTTCGCGCGGGCTGGCGGGATAGAACGCAAGCGTCTGGCAAACACCTTCCACCTAATCATCATCAACTGGCGTGCTTATACGACAGCGAACATGCGCATTACGCTTGTCAGCGGCCTTCCCGATGTCTTTCTGTTCCTGTTTCCCTCCCTGATCTGCATTCCCTTCGTTTTGCAGGGCAAGATGCAGGTCGGCGACATTCAGGTCGTGGCGCAGTCATTCGCTTCTGTATACATGGGTATCAGCACGATCGCGACGCAATATAGCGAGTTGGCGATTTTGCGTTCGTCCGTCGCGCGACTGCAGTTGTTCGATGAGTTGTTGTCGATGCCGCTGGAGAGCGGTATTCGCGTCGAGGCGATCTCTGACCAGCGCGTCGGCGTACGTGACCTCAATGTCACCTACCCGGACGGCCAGCCGATGGTCGAACTGGATGATCTTCAAATCGCGCCAGGCTCACGATTGCTCGTGCAGGGTAAGTCGGGCGCAGGCAAAAGCACGCTGCTCCGCAGCATCGCGGGTCTGTGGCCGTACGGAGATGGCGATGTAAAGCTCCCCGAGCGCGCCAAGATCGCGTTCCTGCCGCAGCGCAACTATATGCCCGACGGGACGCTTGCCAGCCTGATGTCCTATCCCGATGCGCCGGATACCCACGATGATGCGGACTATGTCGAATTGCTCGAGGCATTCGGTCTCGCGCGACTGGCGCCGCAATTGCACAACTTCATGCCGTGGAACCGCATCCTTTCGCCTGGGGAGCAGCAACGCATAGCCGCGGCACGGGCGATCCTGGCGCGTCCTGATTTCCTCTTCGTGGACGAGGCGACCAGTGCACTCGACGCCCAACTGGAAGAGCAGCTCTACAAGGCACTGGTCCAGCGCTTGCCCGGCGCCGCGATCATCTCGGTCGCGCATAGGGAAAGCGTCGCTGCCTATCACGATCGGCGCTTGTTGATCGAGAATGGCGTAGCGACGGTTTCGCCGCTTCGCCCTGAACCGGCTTGATCGTTGCGAGGCGGATCGCACTATCCCAGCGGAACACCCCGCCTTTGGGGCCCGCGAGCGTCTCGCGCTTTGTGCCAACCGCGCAGAGCAAGTCGGCGATCCACGGACGCGCTTCGGTCGCGCCCATCGAAACTCGTCGGATACGAACGTGCGCGGTAGCGGCGCGACGTGAACTTTTAATGACGTCGGCATTGGGGGAAACGGAGCAACCGTGCGTCTACCTCTCGAATAGGGGAAATCGCGATAGCGAAAGAAGGGGTAGAACGATGGCCGTCGAGAAGCTTTTGAGGTTCAAGCCGTGGCTTGGCGCGAGTGTGGTTGCGCTGGGTATCTCGCTTGCCGCACCCGCGGCCCACGCCGATCCAAAATCTTTCAACGTGCCCTCCGAGCCGGCGGCCAAGGCGATCCCTGAATTCGCGCGTCAAGCGGGCCTGCAGATCGTGGCGCCAAAGGGCGGGCTGCGAGGCATTCGTACCTCCGCTGTCAAGGGGGCAATGGAGCCCCGGGACGCGCTCGCGATCCTGCTTCAGGGTAGCGGTCTCGAGGTGGCGAGCGACGACGGGCGGGTGATTGCGTTGCGCGCCGCGACTCCGGTTGTTGCGGCCCCACCCGCCGCTGACGCCGACACCCCGCCGCAGGCCTCGGTCGAGGGGGTCGCCGATATCCTTGTCAACGGGCGGCGCTCGCTCAACAATGACATCCGCCGTAACCGGGACGACATCCAACCCTATGTCGTCTTCGACTCCCAGCAACTGCAGCAAAGCGGCGCGCAGAACGTCGAGGACTTCCTGCAAGCGCGGCTTCCGATGAATGCGACGCAGCAGACCCAATCTCAGGTTGGTGCGGGCACGCAGGCCACGGGCCGTCTGGATTTGCGCGGGCTGGGTACCGATGAGACGCTCGTTCTTGTCGATGGCCGACGCCTTCCCAGCATCTCGACCGGCGACACGTTCGGGCAGCCGAACATCAATGGCATTTCGATGTCGCAGATCGAGCGGATCGAAGTGCTGCCGGCGACGGCGAGCGGTATCTATGGCGGCGGTGCCACGGGCGGGGTCATCAACATCATCCTTAAGCGCGATTATTCGGGCCTGGATCTCGAAGCTCGATATAATGACGCCTTCGACTTCAAGGCGGGGCAGAGCTATTTCGGGATCAACGGCGGCTGGACGTTCGAAAAGGGCCGCACCCGCATCATGGGGTCGTATTCGCGGTCACGGGCGGGCAGCCTGTCATCCAGCGACCGCGATTTCTTTCGACGCAGCGCCCAACTGCAATTTCGCAACGATCCCACCAATTCGACAATATTGCTCGGCGGCCCCAATATCTGTTCGACCAACGATGGTTTCGACTGCTCGACCGATCCACTCGTGCTCACTAGCGGCACGACACTCAATTCCGCCGTCACCAGCGTGCCCGACAAGTATTCCGGCAACCCCGCCGACCTGGCGGCGCGCGCTGGCAAGCTGATCTATGACCGCTCGAATCTTCCGATCTGGACGGCGCCGAACGTTACTACCTACAATGCCGACATCCGGCATGAATTCGGCAAAAACGTTGAGGTTTTCGTCGATTTTTCGCGGGATACGTCGAACAGCGTCAACTTAACGCCGATCCAGTGGACGCTGGACATCGCCCCGGGCGCACCAGCCAACCCGTTCCAGCAAGAAGTGCTGGCGTTCATCAACATTCCAAACGGGTTGAAGCAGTTCGAGAATGTCCAGAATACGCGCGTCAACGCCGGCGCGATCATTCACTTGCCCCATCGTTGGAGCGCTGCGCTCGAATATGATTGGCTGAGGAACAAGGAGCGCAGCACCCGCAACGTTATTTTAGGCCCATCGTCAGCCGAAGCCGAGGCGGCGCTCGAAGCCGCGGCGTTCAGTGATCTCAGGACCAACCCGCTCGCAAACCCTCTATCGCTTTTCGATGTATCTTCCTCATCCGGCTCAACTGGGACGACACTGCAGACAGCGTCACTGCGGCTGGGCGGGCCGGTGGTGAAGCTGCCAGGCGGCGACCTCACGGCAACCGCCTTGCTCGAGCGCCGTCGCGAGGCGAGCGACGAGACGGTCAACTCGTCTTCGTTCGGTGGGCCAGACATGTATTTTTGGACGCCGAAGGCCGCTCAAAACGTGGAGTCGGCTTATCTGGAACTGCGCGCACCGATCGTCGGCGCGTCGAACGACGTACCATTCATTCACGAACTGGAACTCATGGGATCGGTACGGCACGACCGATACGATACGCGGTATTCAGGCTCCTCCATTCCCGTCGGTAGCGCGACCGGGCCGTTCCCCGATGAGGCTGCGACCACCAAAAAGCTCTCCTCGACCAACTACACGTTCGGGTTCAAATATGCGCCGAGCCAGGACATCGCCTTCCGCGCGAGCTGGGGGAATGGCTTCCTGCCGCCCAAACTGGCCAACCTTCGCGCCGAGACGCCCGCAGTCTTTAGCGATTTCCTTATCTTCCTGCTCAATTTGCGCGACCCGGCGCGGGGCAACGCCCTCATCCCCGGCCCGCTGACGATATTGGCCGGCGGCAATCCCGATCTGCGTCCCGAAAAGTCGAACAGCTTCTCGGCTGGCGTCGTGCTGACGCCAAGGTTCGTCTCCGGTCTCCGGATTTCAGTAGATCTGACGTCGATCCGCAAGAGCGACGAAGTTCTCAATCTTCCGATCTTTTTTTACCTCGCGAATGAGGCATCGTTCCCGGGCCGCATCATTCGCGGCCCCAATCTGCCGGGCGACGCTCCCGGAACACCGGGCCCGATTACTGCCGTGGATACGTCCGCGATCAACTTGTCGAAGTCGAGGCTTCGTGCCGTCGATATGCAGGCCGATTACGACATCAAGGATACCGGCTTCGGAAGCCTGCACTTCTACGGCATCGCCACGCACACGATCGAACTGAGCCTGACGTCCTTGCCGGGTCAGCCGTCGGTCAATCGGGCCGGTTTTTTCGAAGGACCGCTCAAGTGGCGCGCGAACGCGGGCGTGGATTGGAAGAAGGGTTCCTGGAGCGCGGGGTGGAACACCCAGTTCTACGGAAGTTATCGCGTGTGTCAGTCGGTCCTGACCGCCTTTACCTGCGCCCAGGAAGAGGCTTGGCAGGGCGCGAGTAAAATCCCCAGCCAGAATTATAGCGATATCTATGTCAGCTACGAGTTCAAGACGGGCGGGATTCTCGGCCATTCCAATATCCGGGTCGGTGTTCAAAATCTGTTCAACCAGAAGCCGCCCGTGGTGGCCACAGGGATCGATCAGACTGGATATTCGTCATTCGCCGATCCACGACTGCAGCGCTTCACCCTGGCGCTGCGAAAGCATTTCTAGCGCCATGCGGTGCCTAGTTCCTGCCTTTCGAGGCGGCGGATCGGGCGCCAACTCGCGTCGCACCCGGCAGCGGCGCCTAACGACAGTCCGCCCATTTTGATCGAGTGAAATATGAGCGACATCACCGCTGTAGATGAGGCCAATTTCGACAACGAAGTCGTGGCCAGTGACCTTCCCGTTCTCATCGATTTCTGGGCGCCGTGGTGCGCGCCGTGTCGCGCACTATTGCCGACGATCGAGGCGTTGGCCCCGATGTATGCGGACAGTCTCAAGATCGTCAAAATTGATATCGACGAGAATCCGGCATTGAAGGAGAAGTTCAACATCCAGTCGATCCCGCAATTGTACCTGACAAAAGCGGGCGAGCACATCGCGCGCCTTACGTCCCGGACCCGCACGCAGCTAGCCGCCGAACTCGATGACCTCCTACCGTGAGTCTTGCGAGATGACCCTTCAAGCCTTCGGCGGTAGCCCGGCGGTAAAAAGCCAATTGCTCGAGCCGGTGCGGGTGCTGTGGAACGCTCGCGCGTTGGCGCCGGACGCGAACCTCAACTGGAAAAGCGACGGTCAGCCGAATTCGATCAGCGGCGCGCTTGCCGAAACGCACGATCGCGGTGAATTCGAGCAACGGACCGGCATTCCGGCAGATTTGGCGCAGCTGTGCGAGCAGCTCATCGCCGCCGGAGTGAGGAAATCCGAGGCGCCGGATGGGGGATTCTCGCTCGACGCATCCGATACGGTATTGGTGTTCGGTACTGAGTGGCTCGATGCAATTCGGCCTGGGGTCGACCTGAGCCTAGTCGTGCCGCACTTTGCCAGGCACTGTCTCGACCTTTTGCTCAAGCCGAATTTCGCCTTGGCGGCGCACATCGGCGCTGATCTTCGCGGCGTGGGATTTCAGATCCTGTCCTTTTGGGATCGCGAACTCGCGGGGCAAAGCACGACCCGCGGCGATTGGCGCGGCGTTCAACGCGCGGCCATGACCGCAACTGCGAAAGACACCGACCCCTGGAGCTACCGGGTCGCGACATTCATCGAGGCAATTGCCTGGCCTGTTCAATCGGTGTCGCGGGAATTTGCCGGCCTGTTCGAGCCTTTTCTGTTCAACTGGCTCCTGTATCTCGAGACCGCGTTCATGACCGACGAAGAGCGGATCGATCGCGAGCATCTGCTTCGCGGCTGGAAAGCCATGGCGACGGCGCCGCGCGACGAGGCTGGGAATATTGATTTCGACCCGCTGGAATCGCTCCCCGAGTCGAGTCGAGTCATTTCAAGCGACCACATCATGCGGACGATGGATCGGATGACGGCTGTCCGAGAGGCTGCCCGAGATCGCAAGGATGAGGTGATCCGTGCCCTGATGAACACGGTGCTTACCCTTGTCGACAGTGCCTGAAGAATCCGTCGCCGGCTCGACGGAGAGGCGCGCCGACGCGTCGAAATTCCTGACGGCTTCATTCCTCGCGCACAACAGAGGATCAGAACATGAGCGCAGACATCACTCCAGTATCAGATGAAAACTTCGACATCGAAATCGGGCAGAGCGAGCGGCCCGTCCTGATCGATTTTTGGGCGCCGTGGTGTGGACCGTGCATGGCGCTCCTGCCGACGATCGAGGGCCTGGCATCGGTCTACGGAGACGATCTGAAAGTGGTGAAGGTCAACATAGACGAAAATCCTCTGCTGGTGGAAAAGTTCGGCGTCCAGGGAATTCCGAATCTGACGCTCGTCAAGGACGGGAAGGCTGTTGCTCTGCGCGAACGCACCCGCACCCGTCTGGTTGGGGAAATTGACGGTCTGCTCGGTTAGCCGCTCACCCTTCGGCTCGAACCGGCATGACGACCGCAAGATGGAACGTTTTAAATGACAAACGAGCGTCGCGAACGCGCGGCTGAGCCATGCGTGGTGGGCCAGTGACGATCAGCAATAACCGTCATTGGCTCAGCGAATCCATTCGACTGATTGAGGCAGATTTCAATCGGTCCGCCGATACCCACCTCATTCGCCTGCCGCTGCCGCGCCATCCGGGTATCACCTTGTACCTGAAGGATGAGAGTAGCCACCCGACCGGCAGCCTGAAACACCGTCTGGCGCGCTCGCTCTTCCTGTACGCCCTCTGCAATGAGTGGATCGGTCCAGACACTTGCGTGATCGAGGCATCGTCCGGCTCCACCGCGGTCAGTGAGGCGTATTTCGCTAAAATGCTCGGACTGCGGTTCATCGCGGTCGTGCCTTCCGCGACCGCGGCGCCGAAGCTGGACGCGATCCGCTTCCATGGCGGAGAGATCCACTCTGTCGACGACCCGCGTACCGTCTATGACGTCGCGCACCGGCTAGCGAGGGAAACGGGTGGCCATTATCTCGACCAGTTCACCTTCGCGGAGCGCGCAACCGACTGGCGCGGCAACAACAATATCGCCGAGAGCATTTTCGCGCAGATGGCGCATGAGGAGCATCCCGTGCCGGCCTGGATCATCTGCGGAGCAGGAACAGGCGGTACCTCGGCAACTGTCGGTCGGTACATCCGCTATCAGCGACATACGACGCGGCTGTGTGTAGCAGATCCCGAGAATTCCGTTTTCCACCGTCATTATGCCAACCCCGCCGTTACCGAGCTTCCCGAAGGTTGCTCGAGCCGGATCGAGGGCATCGGTCGTCCGCGTGTGGAGCCAAGCTTCGTTCGCGGTGTAATTGATCGGATGATTGCCGTTAGCGACGCCGACTCGATCGGTGCGATGCGTGCGGTCTCACGGATGTTAGGGCGGCAGGTTGGCGGGTCGACCGGAACCAATATGGTGGGTTGCCTTGCGATCGCTGATGAAATGGTCGCGGCACGGGAGGAGGGCAGTATCGTCACGCTGTTGTGCGACAGCGGCGATCGCTATGCGTGCACCTATTATGACGACGCCTGGTTGGCAGAAAGATCGGTCGATTGGGGGCCGATGGCGGAGCGCATCACGTCATTCTTGCACGGCTGATCGGAGATAATCCTTTTCAGGTTTGCTGATCAGTTGAACGCGAACGCTCACGTTTGGGCAATCTGGATCGCGGTACGACTGCGGGCATAGTCCTGCGTGCCGTTGGTCAGCACTTCATCGTCGGGCAAGATTTCGGCGATCCTGATATCAGGCTGCGCCTTCAGCTGCTCATAAAGCGGCGCGAAGTCGGTCTCGACCGTCACGCGGAGCAATTCGTCGAAGCTGGGGATGACGAAATAATTCTGCTGGAAATCGTCGATCCGATATTCGGTCCGCATCACCCGCGCGAGGTCGAAGCCGATACGGTTGGGGCTGGGGTCGTCGAGCGCGAACTGGCTTTCGGCATAGCTCGACACGATCCCTGAGCCATAGATGCGCAGGCCCTCGGGCTCGGCGATCAGGCCGAATTCGACCGAATACCAATAGAGCCGTCCGAGATATTTCAGCGCGTCCAGCCCCAGGGCGCGCTGACCGCCCTGGCCATAGGCGACCAGATAATCGGCGAATACCGGGTCGGCGAGCATCGGCACATGGCCGAACACGTCGTGGAAGACGTCGGGCTCCTGGAGATAATCGAGCTGGTCGGGACGGCGGATGAAATTGCCGGCGACGAAACGACGATTGGCCATATGGTCGAAGAACGCGTCATCGGGGACGAGGCCAGGGACGGCGACGACCTGCCAACCGGTGAGCTTCATCAGCCGCTCCGACAGTTCCTCGAAATCGGGGATGCCGGGCTTGGACAGCTTGAGCACGTCGAGCCCGCGCAGATAGGCTTCGGACGCGCGGCCGGGCAGCAATTTTGCCTGGCGCGCGAACAGAGTATCCCAGGTGGCATGCTCTTCGGCCGTGTAGTGTGCCCAATCCTGGGGAATCGTCCAGTCGGGCGCGGCACCGGGCGACGGAGCATTGGCGACATGCGGTTCTGGTGGGCTCACTCGTCTTGATCCTTTTAGTGGCTCAGGCGTCCAGGTTCGGCTGCGTGTTGGCGCATTCCAGCCAGACCGCTCGCCTGACCGACATGTCAGCCGTAATCTTCTCGAGAAGAGCTGTCGCAGCCATGTCCGGCAGTGCCTCGATCTCGACACGAAAATGCTGTCCGGGAGGCTGTCGCTCGGCGCAAATGAAAAAGGGAACCCTGCCATGCCGGGCGATGAGGCCAAGCACTCTCATTAGGCTGTGCGGACATGCCTTGGCTATCACGTGCATCGTCGCGATATGTTCGCGGTCTACTTTTCTAAGTGCGGCTTCGTGCGCGCGTTTGGCGCGATAGGGTTCATTCATTTGACGTCTCGCGATTTCAAAGGAGCGGGCACCGACATGCGGTGTGCCCGACGCGCCGATGCAGCGAAGCCGGCGGCTGGTATTTGGAATCGCCGCGCCCGCGATTCCATGTGATCGCTGCGCTGGACTTACGTCGCTCCAACGACCCCGTCGCGGGAAAAGGCAGCTCCTTTGTCATGAGTTTCCACTTTCTGTCCTAAGGGAGACGCACGAGGCTCGGTTTTCCGTAAAAAAAGCTCGTGCCAAGGTGCTGGGTTCATCACCCAACTTGAGCGGGAGGACGTGCCGTCGCACAGCCTGAATTGAACCGGCCTCCGTCGCCGCCGCCCATAACCTCGGTCGCGGGTCAAGATCGCTAAAGCCCTTGGCGCTGCGCGTTCTGTAGATGTCGCCGGGATGCATTTCTTCTCGCCGCCGCACAGCCCCACCGAGGGTTACCGCCACGGGTATTACGCGGGTCGCGTTTTCGATCATAAATTCACGGTGGCGTCGTACCGGTTGCGCTCGCCGCTTGTCATGCTACTCCGGCGTCGTTCGTCGCCAAGTTCGAAAAGCAGTGGTTTGCGCGCACGCAAACCACTGCTTCGCCGCTAGGGATGCGGCGCGTCCCGATATTGGATAGACGATCGTTTGTGTCGCGGCCCCATTGCCAAGGCGCGTGCTTATCGTCGAAGACTGAGTGTGAAGCCAAAAGTACGCGGCGGCTGCAAAGCGAAGTCACCGCCCGTCGGGGTGTTCGCCTTCAGCGTGACAATCCAGCTATTCTCGACATTCTTCACAAACGCGCCAAGCGACCAGGCATCGTTCTTGCCGAAAAAGGTCAGGCTGAGATCGGTCTTCGTATAGCCCGGTCGCCGGCTGAACGCCGCGTGCGAGAACTCGCTCCAGTAAGACGTCGAGAAGAAGGTATCTGCCCGTGCCGCCAGGCGGCCACCGCCGAACCGCCAGTTATGCTCGTAGGACGCGGTACCGCTCAGGCCGGGGGCGGAAGGGACTTCCTCGCCCGTGACGTCGATCTCGGGTGCCAATACGATTGGCCCCCCTGGTGTGGGGATCGTCGTCGCTGGGATGATGAACCGTCCAAAGCGGGAATGGAGTGGCGAGAGCGTCAGGTCGAATTGATCGTCTCGAGTCGGCCGGTAGCTCATCTGCAGCTCCAGACCATAGACCGTGGTCTTGCCTTGGCTGTTGAACACGAGCGCGCTCAACCCGCCATAATGGGCGAAGCCGAGCGATGACACCTGGTAGTTGTCGTAGCTGTAGTGAAAGCCCGACACGTTGAACTGAAGTTTGTTGTCGAACAGCCGCGTCTTCACGCCGGCCTCGACCGCGCTGAGTCGCTCCGGTTTGAAGGTGTTGAACCCGGGTTCGTCGGGGGTGAAACCGCCCGCCTTATACCCGGTCGAGAAGGTCGCGTAGAGCAGGGCTGACGGTGCAAGGTCATATTGCGCGCCAACGCGGAAGTTGACCGCATCGGAATCGAGTACACCGCCGAACGGGCCGGAGGAGCCAGCGGGACTCGAAACAAACGTGTTGCGCTGCGTCTTATGATCCTTGGTGTACCGCACCCCGCCGATCAGGCGCAGTCCTTTAGTGACCGGCACGGTGGCATCGGCGAATGCGGCATAGGATTCGGTCTTCAGCTCGGGTTGGTCGTTGATGATGCCCTGGTTCGTCAGCACCGCGAGATTGGCGAGGTTCGTGTTGTAATAATACAGCCCGGCCACCCATTGCACCGGCGAGGCGGTGGGGGATGACAGGCGTAGCTCGGAGGTGAACTGGCGCTCGCGAACCCGCTGGCTGTTGACGAAGCCATAGGACTTGCCGCTCGAATCGAAGGTATAGTTGGAAAAGGTGGGGATGAAGGTCACCACCACGGGGCCGGTGTCGACCCGAACGGTCGAGAAGGCGGTGACGAACTTCTGGTTGAGTTGGCCGCGGATGCCATCGTCTACCGCATGACGCGAACCCTCGGGTTCGGACGCCGCGATCGACCCCGGGCCGACGCCACCGTCATGGGCATAGGATCCGCCGACAAGGATGCGGACCGCGCTGCTGGGGGTCCATAGCAGCTTCAACCGGCCGCCAAAGCGCTTCGCGTCGTCCTGGCCGGTGTCGTAGTAGCCGGTGTGCGATTCGCTGCCGAAAGCGGCGCGCATCGCGAACGTTTCCGACAAGGGCACATTGATCGCGGCATCGGTCCGGACCAGGCTGTAGTCACCGACTGTGACCTGGCCGCGATAGCCGAAGTCGTGCCCCGGATCGGCGGTCAGGATATTGGCGACCCCGCCAGTGGCATTGCGGCCGTAGAGCGTGCCCTGCGGCCCCTTTAGCACCTCGATACGATCGAGGTCGTAAAGCCCGCCGACGACGGCACTCGCCTGCCGAATATAGACGCCATCGATGTTGGTATTCACGCCCGGGTCCCCGGCCGCCGAATCTAGGCTCGTGCCGACCCCTCGAATGTTGATGTTGGCGCCCTTGTTATTGGCCTGAACAAAGACGCCCGAAACGTGGGAAAGCGCGTCATCGATCGTAGAGACGCCGCGGTCTCGCAGCTCATCGCCGCTGAGGACAGCGATCGTCGCCGGCGTACGTTGCGTGGTGTTCGAGCGGCGCTCGGCGGTTACGATGATATCGCGGACGCCTTGGTCGCTGTCAGTGGGCGCAGCCGCCGTCGTTGCCTGCGGCGGAGCGGCGTTGCTTGCCGGTACCTCGCTCTGGGCCTGGGCAGGCGTGTACATCAGGAGCGCGGCAAGGCCGGCGCTGCTCATCAAATATTGTCGGGTCATGTCCCCTCCTCCAATTCTGGTGCTCTTGCGGCAATCGTCACCATTGCTTGGCCAGGCGGCGAAACAAGACGGCGCTTTTCACGTGGCGATATCGAGGCGGCCAGATGGCGTCCTGGATCGGACGCGATCGCGCTCCTCGACGTACATTGCCGGCCGCAGCACATCGCGCTCCTCGTCCAGCCGCGCTTGTGGCGCCGGCGGGCCGTCCATACGGAAAGAACCGAGCAGTGCCTCCGATCGATCGCGAACCGCCGGTTCGAACTCCGGATGCGACAGGATGAACATGTCATTGTTCTGCACGCCGCGCAGTACCCAAGCGCCGGCCTCCAGCGGATCCATGCCGGGGCCATCCCTCTCGGGATCGGGGACGCGCCGGCGGAGGTCCTCGAGGAAATCCACTAGATCCTGCCCGGGCAAACGGGTGTCGCCGAGATGTGCCGGCCGGTTTCGGTTGGAATCGCGAATGTTGCTGTTGATCCCTCCCGGGCAATAGACAGAGACGCCGATATTGCTCTCGCGGAGTTCGGTGCGAAGCCCCTCCATCATACCGACGACGGCGAACTTGGTGGCCGAATAAACACCTGCTTTCGCAGCGACCAGGCCGCCCATCGAGGACACGCTGACAATATGGCCGCCTTCGCCGTGTGCGCGGATCAACGGCAGGAACGCGTAGATGCCATTGAACACGCCGTCGATGTTGACGCTGCGGGCCCAGTCCCAGTCGTCATAGGTCGCCTCCGCTAGCCCGGTGATGAGCCCGACCGCAGCATTGTTGACGAGGATGTGAACCTTGCCGAAGTGCGCTTTCACCTCTTCGGCGGCCGCTGCCATGCCGGGGCGATCGGCAACATCGACGCAGATCGGGTGCACGCGCTCCTCACGGCCCGCCAACAAGCGCATCGCGCGGTCGCGGTGTGAGGCGGTGCGGTAGGAAAAGGCGACCTTCATCCCGGCCTCGACAAAGGTGCGGACGATGCCCAATCCCAACCCGCTGCTGCCTCCCGTGACGAACGCGACCTTGCCGGTGACGTCGCGCATCGATTGCTGCATCGGACATTCTCCTTATGCGCAGACGCTCAGCTCGCGTCGGTCCATCCCGACGCGGCTCCCCTCGGCAAGATCTGGTGGATAGCGTCGATCATCCGTATCTCGCCATCGACCACCTTAAAAAGGTTCATGATGTAGAAGCAGCCGGTGTCGGGGCGCGGGTTCCGCGGGTCGTCGGCGAAATCGACCATCGCGATCGACACGGTGACTCCGCGTGCCTCGTCCTGGACCGGAAAACGCTTCTCGCGGACCTTGGGCCGTGCTGGACGCGTCCCGGTGATGATCGAGGCAATCGTGTGGACGGTCTTGTCGGGCGACAGCAGAATCTCGAGATTGTTGGTGGTCTTTTTGCCGTTGGCGTAGCGGTCGGCACGGTGATTGACGGCGACCAGGCTCCCGTCACTTTCCCCGAGAGCCACCCAATAAAGGTCGGCGGCCTCTCGCAGGCCTGTTCGTGTCGCACCGCGCTCGGGCGGGACCGGCGCCTCGTAGATCAAGTCCATGTTCACCAATTGGTCGACATCGGCGAAGAAACCGTGTGCGTTGGTGCTGACGATCGCTTCCGCCTCGGCGATCGCTCCGGCCTGGATACGCAGCCGCAGGGCGAGCGGTTGGAGGCCTTCGGTCTGGATCGCACCAATTACCACGACCTCGCCGCGCGCCTCGTCGCAGAGGATTGCCGGATGGCCGGGGATGGTGCGCGACGTCTGCCAAAGACCTTCGCCCGGGGCGACCGGTCGTGCATTTTCGGTAGCGTGATACCCGGCGGCGAGCGGCACGTCATCGGGCCGCCCGTCCACCAACGCACTGAGGTAGCAGCGCGCGAGCGACACCAGCGCTTCGCGCCCGGTACCGCTTGCCGGCGTCACCCTAAATACCCCCGTCGACGACTATGTTGGTACCGGTGATGAAGTCCGCGACCGGGCTCGCGAGGAAGGCGACGGTCGCGGCAATGTCGTCACCTCTGCCCACCCGGCCCGCAGACTGGCGGAAGATGTCGAGCGCCAGCGTGCGCTCGACATCCTGCCAGCGCTCGGCCAACTTCAGTTCCTGGACGATGCCTTGCAACTCGTTCTCCGAGCCCGGCGAGTGAATGATGCCGGCGCTGATCGAATTGGCGGTGACGCCCGTGCCCGCCATCGAGCGCGATAGGCTGCGCGACAAATTGATCTCCGCCGCTTTGGCCGCTTGATAATCGGGGAAGTTGGGCGGTTGGTGGAGCGCCACCGCACTAGCGATCTGGATGCAGCGGCCCCAACCGCGCTCGATCATGCCCGGCGCCAGGGTGTCGATCAGTCGCACCGTGGCGATCACATTGAGCTTGTAGGTATCGAGCCAGGCGTCCGATCCTTGGCCCAGCCAGCCGTCGCGCGCGAAGCCCTTCGGTCGGCCGCCGGCGTTGTTGACCAGGATATCGATGCCGCCAACCTCGCGCTCGATCGTGGCAACGAGTGCCGATACGGACGCGTCATCGGTCAAGTCGCCGGTCACCGCGTGGCTGATTCCTCCGGCATCGTTGATCGCAGCCGCCACGGCGCGCGTCCGCTCGGCGTTGCGGCCGTGAACGACTACGGTGGCGCCTTCCTTTGCCAGATAGTGGGCGATCGCCTCGCCAATGCCCGAGCTGCTGCCGGTCACCAACGCGCGCTTGCCGTCGAGCCTCAAATCCATGTGTTACCTCCGTTGGGCAGCACGCGCCGGCCGCCATTGCGATCATCGTCGAACCGCCGCCGTCAGGCCGCGCGGACGCCCTGTGCCGCCTTGTCGATTCCCGGTACCGCTGCAGCGAATCCGCCGAGCGGTGCGAGCCCCATGAGCAGCCGTCCGCTAATCTCCGCGGCCGGATCGAGACGAGTCGACCCGTGGGTGAGCGCTACGCGCGTGTCGCGGACGTAGCGCTGGATCGGGTTGGAAAGGCTGACGGTAAACGAGCCAAGGGCGATCTGGATCATATCGATCGCCTGACCGCATGCATTTCCGGCATGGACGAAATCCATCATGATCTCGGCCTCTTCGGCCGGGGTGAAGGGCTCGCCGGCCAGCGCCTTGCGGTCGATATAGTCCGCGCGGCCGAAGATCAGCGCCTCTGCCGCATTGATCATCGCGCGCGTCTTGCCAGCGACGACCTCGATCGACGGCGTGGCGGCGAGCGTCTCATAGGGCAGGTTGAACGGCTTCTTCTTCTCGCACTGCTGAACGAAGCAATCGAAGGCTCCGCGCGCCATCCCGAGCGGGATCGCCATCGTTTCCATCGCCACGATCAGCATCAGCCCGAGGCCATCGAGCTTGTAGCCGAGCCCGGCGAAGCGGCTCCGCAGCCCGTCCAGCCCCTTGGGCATGTTGGCGAGGTTGGCGACCCGGTGCTCGGGGACGAACACGTCTTCGGCCACGGTGATGCTGTTGCTGGAAGAGCCGCACAGGCCCATCACTTTCCAGTCGTCGACGATCTCGTATTGACCGCGCTCGAGCAAGACCATGCCACGGTCGTCATCGATTTGTGCGCCGACCACGACGAAGGCGGCGTGCTTGCAGCCGCTGCCGAAACCCCATTTGCCACCGGCTTCGACGATATAGCCGCCATCGACCTTGCGCGCCCGCTGGATTTTCTCGGAGAAGAGCGACGCGCTGGCGACTACCGGCCCCTTCCATTCGGGAACAAGGCCATAGACCTCCTTCACTGCCTGGTCGGGAAAGGTCAGCATGACGCGCGCGAAGCCCGACCCAATCATTGCGATCCAGGCCGCCGAGCCGTCGCCCCGCGCGATCTCGGCGACAATCTCGACCAAGTCGCGCGCGCCCAAAGCGAAGCCGCCATATTCGATCGGTACCGAAATGCGGAACACGCCGGCGTCGGCAAGGGCATTCAGCGTCGGCAACGGCAGGCAGCCGATCTTCTCGCCCTCCGTCGCGTGTTCGCGGATCAAGGGAACGAGACCCGCGACTCGGTCGCGAATTGCGCGGCCCTCGGGCGTGCCGAGGGGGGATTCATGAATGGAGGTCGGTCCGATGCCGCTCATCTGTGCCTCGCCTAATCGGTTGTCGTCTATCGCGATGGCCGGGAAATGCGCTTCGGCTGGAGCGCAAACCAGACGGCGTTATGGGGCGGTGTGTGTTGCCTTCGCGGGGGTAACGAGGAAGAGGATTCCCGCCGTCTGGTTTCCGGCGCCCGCTTGGCCGAACGTCATGGCGAAGAACTGCGGAGAAGAACTGCGGGTTCGCAACTAGGAGCAGGAAACATGACGAAGGCTTTCCCGGCGATCATGACGCAGGGAATCGATGAACCCTGTCGCTTCGAAGGCGAGGTGTTCGACCTGGAAGTGGTCGAAGGTACCGTCCCAACCGAACTGGACGGGCTTTTGGTGCAGGCGGTGCCGGACCAGGTCTTTCCGCCCGAAGTCGCGGTTATCCATCCGATGACCATAGCTGCCGGTGGCGACGGCTCGGTACGCGCGTTCCGCTTCAAGGACGGCCATGTCGACTTCCGCACCCGCTACGTCCGCACCGAACGGTATCTCCTGGAACGCGAGGCGCGGCGCTCGCTGTTCGGCAATTACCGTGATCCGTTCTCCGATGATCCCTCGGTCGCGGGCAAAAGCCGGACCACCGCGAATACCGCGCTTTTCTTCCATGCCGGCCGGTTGTTCTCCGCCAAGGAGGATGGCCTTGCCTATGAGATCGATCCCGATACGCTCGGCACGCGTGGCGCATGGACGGCAAACGGGGCGATCACCAGCAAGACCTTTACTGCCCATCCGAAGATCGACCCGCGCACCGGCGAGTTGTTCGCATTCGGTTATGCCGCCAAAGGCGAGACGACCCGCGACGTCGCTTATTATGTGTTCGATGCCGACGGCGCCTTGGCGCACGAGGCATGGTTCGAGGCGCCCCGATCGGCGATGATCCACGATTGTGCGGTGACAGACAATTACGTGCTGTTTCCGATGATGCCGATTACCAGCGACATGGCGCGGCTGCGCGCCGGTGGTCCGCATTTCATCTACGAAGCGGACATGCCGCAATATTTCGGCGTGATGCCGCGCAAGGGATGTGGCGATGAAATCCGCTGGTTCACCGCGCCGCCGGCTTTTCCCGGCCACACCGTCAATGCCTATGAGGAAGACGGCAAGATCGTCTTCGATCTTCTGGAGGCAGAAGGGAATGGTTTCGCGCCGGTCGTGGCCGATGCGGACGGCAACGCGCCGCCGCCCGGCAGCGTGCCCAATGCGCTGGTCCGCTGGCGGATCGATTATCATGCCAATTCGACTGAATTGACCGATCGTGAGGTCCTCGCGCCGGTCGGAGGGGAGGGCGCCCATATCGATCCAAGGCGCGACCTCCGGCCGTATCGCCACATGTTCGTACCGACGCTCGATCCCAAGCTGCTGACTACAGACGTCAATGGCCGTCCGGTGCCTGTAATGTTCAACCAGTTGAGCCATTTCGATCTTCACACGGGTGCGCGCACGAACTGGTACGCCGGCCCGGCGGCGACCTTGCAGGACCCGGTGTTCGTACCGCGGTCGGTGGATGCCGCGGAAGGAGATGGCTATCTTATCGCGCTGCTCAACCGTCCGCTCGAGCGGCGCAGCGAGTTGGTGATCGTGGAAAGCCTGAACCTCGCGGCCGGGCCCGTGGCACGGATCAGCCTGCCGCTCCGGATGCGGCTGGGTATCCACGCGACTTGGATCGACGGGTCATTGGTGCCCGAGTGGTTTTGATAAGGAGATAAGCGAATGACGCGGACCAGCCCCCTCGACCGCCAGGCAGCGATCGACCTGGTACAGAAATTCATGGGCCTGCTGATCGATCCAAACCGCTCGGACGAGGTTCGCCCCTTGGTGACCGAGGAATATATTCAGCACAATCCCAACATCGAATCGGGCGTCGAACCGGTGATCGCTTTCACCAAGTCCGACTATGCGCAACGCGCACGCACCGAGATGCGTCCCGCGCCGGAACCGCCGATGTTCGTTCACGAGCAGGACAAGATCGTGATGATCCTGCCGCGTGACCTGCCCGATCCAGAAGATCCGTCCAAAACCTATCGCACCTATTGGTTCGACATGTGGCGGATCGAGGATGGGAAGCTGGCCGAACATTGGGATGGCGCGCTGAAGGATCGCTGAGAGCGTAACGACGGACGAGCCCGACGTGGAACGGGCCGTGAGGAGAGAATAAGTGGCGGTACCGACCCGATGGCAAGCAACGGTGGCGAGCGCGTTGTGCATGGCGGTGGGCATGTCCGCCATCTTCATGGGCTCCTTTCCGGTCTTCCTTCAGCCGGTTTCGGCCGATCTCGGTTGGGGCCGGGCGGTTTTTCCGGAGGTGATCACTGTCTCCTCTATAGCCGCGGCGGTGCTCATGCCGTTTGGGGGGCGACTGGTCGACCGCATAGGCGTTCATCAACCGGTCGCCGTCGGGCTTGTCCTGGTGGCGCTGGCGATGCTGCTCTTCTCGATCGTCGAGAGCGTCGGCATCGCTTTTTGGGCGGGCGCTCTTGCGTTGGGCGCGGGCGCTGCGTTCGCCGGGCCGCCCGCCTTCGTCGGGCTGATATCGTCCTGGTATGACCGTAATCGCGCGCTCGCCATCGGAGTGGTGTTGTCGGTTGCCCCAGCTTGCTCGCAAGCGGTGGTCGCGCCGGTAACGCAGCACCTGATTGTGGCTCTCGGTTGGCGCGACAGTTATCGTGTGCTGGCTGCGCTGGTCGTCGCAATTGGCGTCCCGGTGAGTCTCGCCATGTTGCGTCGGCGCCCTTCCACCGACCATGCCGACGGGCCGGTCGCGTTGCCAGGGGCGAGTGCGCGCGACGCCGTCCGCACCCCTGCCTTCTGGCTGCTTGCGGTGGCAAGTTGCTTGTCCAGCGGAACCCTTCTCGGGCTCATTGTCCATATCGTTGCGTGGCTGACCGGTCGCGGCGTTGCCGGCGAAACGGCTGCGTTCGTTTTGTCTTCCGTGTTCTTGGCGGGCATGGCGGGCGCGTTCGTCGCGGGTTATGTCGCCGACCGCGCCCGCGGCATCCTTGCCCTGCAGGTCTTTTATGCGCTGCCGATCGCCGGATTGGGGCTGATGGCGGCAACGACCGCTCTACCCGTGCTCGTTGCGGGGGCGGTGCTGATCGGTCTCGGCACCGGTGCCACGACCGGTCTATCGCCCTATCTGACAACGCGCTATTTCGGCCTGCGTGCCTCGGCGGAAATCTTCGGTATGATCCTGGCAATGACGATGGTCGCTCTTGGGGTAGTCCCGGTGTTGATCGGCGCCGGCTACGATATCAGCGGAAGCTACGGTGCGCCGCTCGTGTGCGCGGCGATAGCGCTTGCCATCTCCACGATCAGCGTTGGGCTTGCCGACCGTGCCGGACGCCCGACGCGAGCGAACGGGCCGGTCGCGGAGACGCCTGTCGCATGACCGATCGGGATCCCGCCAAGCCGGACCGGCTCGCCGCATTGGTCGACAGTGTGGTCGGGCGCGCACCGATCAACAAGCGGCCGCTGCTGCTCGCTGACCAGTTGGAGGAACAGTTCCTGCAAGGTGGATGGCCGGAGGGATTGAGCCTTGGCGCCGAGCAGGCGATGGCCAACCGCTACGGCGTCGGACGTGATGTATTGCGCGAGGTCGTGCGGCTGCTAGAGGCGCGCAATCACGCCCGCATGCGGCGCGGCCCGAATGGGGGGCTGGAAGTCGTAAGGCCTGACCTGGAGGATCTGACCGCGCGCCTTGCCGGCTATGCTTATGTGTCACGCCTCGATCGAAACCAGGTTGTCGACGCATGGATCGCGCTGCAAGCGGCAGCGCTTAGGCATCTCGACGCCGCCTCCGCGGCAGAATGCCTGCGGTCGCTGCGCGGAGCGACGCTGCGCGTGCTCGGTGACGGGTTGATCAGCGCGGCCGACAGCGCCCTGTTGACGATCCTGGCCAGGATGGTCGGTGATCTCTTGCCGCCACTGCGCGACGAGACGGTCGATATCGCCGACGCCGCGCTCGCCGATTCAGAGTCGATATTGGATTGGATGCGGCAGGAGTGGGCAGGGGCGACCGCGCAAGTCGATGCCGGCCGCGCGGAGCCAGATTTCGTTCCGCCGCTGGCCCCGCACGCCTCGTGTTTCCAGCACCACGCAATGCTCCTGGTCCACAAGCTTATGACCACGATCTCGCCCGATGCATGGGCGCGCGGCGAACTGATCGGCAACGAATTCGACCTGGCGGACCAGTTCGGCGTCGATAAGAGCGTAGTGCGCCAGGCGATACGGCTGATGGAGGACGCCGAGACGGCAACCGCGCTGCCCGGCCGCGGTCGTGGGCTGATGACGCGCCTGCCCAGCACGGCCCCGCTCAGCCGTTTGCTTTGCGCATACCTGATCGCCCATCGCGTCGAGAGTGCCGATGGGGAGCGCGTGTTTGAGGCACTGCGCATCGAATCTGCCGGGCTCGCGAGCGACCGCGCCTCCCTTGAGGACCGGGCAACATTGCTGGCGATGGGCGATGATCTTGATCAGCTCTGCGCGCCGCTGCCGGTCGCCGCGCTCCAGGCGTTCGAGCGGCTGCAACAACACGCCGCCTACAATCGTCTGCTTGGCTTGTTTATTGACGGGGTGAAGGCGTTCCTTACCTGGCGGGGCGAAGCCTGGCCGTTGGCCTCGGATCTTATCGTCGAAACTTATCGGACACATACCAAGCGCGTCGTCGCCGCGATCTGTGCCGGGGATCGCATGGGTGCGCGGGGGGCCGAGGCGGCCAAGCTCGAAGCTTTGCGGAAGACGAGAGACGCACAGCTGACATGGTAGTAGCCCGCTCGCGTGCACTCAGGTCGCAGCACGCGCACAATCTCCTTGGATTTCGGATCGGGCAATGCGACCTGTCGCGCGGACGGTGCAAGGCGGGGATAGATGACGACTGCGGATCGCGTGCTCGCAGTGCTGGGCCTTTTCAGCCTGGAGCGCCCCGAATGGACGGTGGAGGCGATCGTCGCCGAATTGGGCCTGTCAGGGAGCACCGCTTATCAATATGTCCGGAGTCTCGCCCAAGCCGGACTGCTCGTGGCAAACAAGCCGGGCCGCTATACGATCGGCCCCGCCGCGCTCGAACTCGACCGGATCGCGCGCCATGTCGATCCTCTCGTTCGCCAGGCGCGCCCGGTCCTCGAGGAGCTTGTCGACGCCTGCGCACTGCCGGCAATCGGGCTCCTTTGCCGACTGTACCGGCGAGAAGTGATGTGCGTGGATCAGTATGTGCCGCACTCGCCGGGGCTCGACAGCAGCTACGAGCGCGGGCGGCCCATGCCGCTGACGCGTGGTTCGGCATCGCGCGTCATCCTCGCCAACCTGCCGCCGCGTGCCTTGCGCCGCTTCTATGAGAGCGCGGCTGCGGCGGTCGCTGCCGCCGGGCTCGGCGGCGATTGGGAAGAGTTTCGTCGGCGCGCGCAAGCGGCCCGCCGGGCGGGTGTTCTCACCGCCATCGGTGAACTCGACGCCGGCGCGCTCGGCATTTCGGCACCTGTTTTCGGTAACGACGCCTCTATCCTTGGCAGCATCAGCCTCGTGATTTCCGCCGCGCCAACGGCCGCGGACGCAGCACTCGTCACACATCTCGAACGATGCGTCCGTGCCGCCGGGACCACCATCAGCGAAGCCCTTCGCGGCGACTAACGAAGAACGGCGCGTCGACGTCGATGGCGATCGCGGCGTCTACCTTGCCCTCGGTGGCCCTCGGCGCCTGGAGCAAGTGATCGGCATTGTTGGCGACGATATCGAGATAAGGACGGTTGCTCCCCGCGAAACGCGTCCGCCGTCAAGCCGGCGGCGGCCGCCTGGCTGATTTGCCTGCTCGTTGACTGATCAATTTTCCGGATATATGGGAATTTTGTAAGTTTCGAGGCCAATCGGTACGGAGAGGGATCTGTTTCATGCCCATTTGCCTGGATCACTCAGGTCGCCCGCCAGATAGCCTCGTCGCGACCCTTCACTATCTCGAACTCGGCTGCTCGGATCCGCGTGCCAGTGGGGACTTCTACCGGCGTGCACTGGGCTATGCCTTGTCGAAGGAGGGCGACGCGGTCATCGCACGAGGGCCTGACCGGCAGCTGGCCCTCGTTACCGGCGTGCCACGATCGTTGGTTTCGGCCGGGTTCATGCTCCCCGATCGCGCCGAGCTCGACCGCCTGAGAGAGCGTATCGGTCGCGCCGGGTGGCCGGCCCGCGACGGCCCGACACGGTTCTTCGGCGATGCCGTCATCGTGCATGACCCTGACGGCAATTGCTTGGCGTTCGGCCTAGCCAATGGCGAGCCTTTGGCGGAAGCAGGCACGACCCTCGACGCCCGGCTGCAGCATGTGGTCGTGGCGAGCCGCGCGCCAGCGCGCATCGTTGCGTTTTTTCGCGATGTGCTCGGGTTCACGCTGTCCGACGATGTGCTGGCTGACGATGGCAGCGTGCGCACGTCCTTCCTGCGTTGCAGCCAGGAGCACCACAGCTTTGCGGTGTTTCTGGCATCGGAAGATCGCCTGGATCATCATTGCTACGAGACGCGGGACTGGAATGGCATCCGCGACTGGGCGGACCGTCTCGCGGACGAGCGGATACCGCTTCAATGGGGGCCGGGACGGCATGGACCCGGCAACAACCTGTTCATTTTTGTCCACGATCCGGACGGCAATTGGGTGGAGATTTCCGCCGAGCTCGAGCTCGTCGAGCACGCGCGTCCAGTCGGCCGATGGCCGCACGAAGAGCGAACCTTGAACAGCTGGGGACTCGGTCTGCTGCGCAGCTGACAGTCCAATCATCCGGGGAAGTTGCATGAAACTAGTCAGTCTTGCCGTGAACGGTCGCCACAGCGTGGGCGTGGTCGATGATGAAGAGATTGCCGACGTCGGAGCCGTGCTGGGCGGCGACCTGAAGTCGCTGCTGGCAGCCGACGGCTTGGCGCGGACACGCGACGCCGTTTCGCAAGCGGCGCGCATTCCGCTTGCCGACGCCGTGCTGCTCCCGGTGATCCCCAACCCGGGTAAGATCTTCTGCGTCGGGCACAATTATGAGACGCACCGCCAGGAGACAGGCCGCGACAAGACCGAGCATCCTTCGATCTTTGTCCGGTTCGCCGATAGCCAGATCGGCCACGGCGCGCCGCTGCTCTTGCCGGCGGTATCGACGATGTTCGACTACGAAGGCGAATTGGCGGTGGTGATCGGCCAGGGCGGCCGCGCGATCCCAGCGGAAAGGGCGTTGGAGCACGTCGCAGGGTATAGCTGTTACAACGACGCATCGGTGCGCGACTGGCAATGGCATACCCGCCAGTTCACCCCCGGAAAGAATTTTCCGGGAACGGGAGCGTTCGGTCCCTGGCTGGTAACGGCTGACGAGATCCCAGATCCCTCGCTCCTGTCCGTCACGACGCGCGTGAACGGCCGGGTGATGCAGTCGCAGCCGACGGCCGACATGATTTTCCCGATCCCGACCATCATCGCCTATTTGTCGCAGTTCACCGCGCTCTCCACTGGTGACGTCATTGTAACCGGCACGCCCGGCGGCGTCGGGGCCAAGCGGCAGCCGCCGGTCTGGCTCCAAGTCGGCGATCTCGTGGAAGTGGATATTCCGCAGGTCGGCCTGCTGACGAACCCTGTACAGGCTGAAAAAAGGGGGCAGGGCTGATGGACGAGTGCGTTTCCGCGGTTCTCGACCGACGGATAATCGATCCTGCTCGCTTCCGTCAGGTGCTGGGTGCCTATCCGACCGGTGTCTGCGTCGTAACCTCGGAAAGTAACGGCGTACGCCTGGGACTGGCGGTCGGCTCCTTCACCGCAATCTCGCTGCAACCGGCGCTGGTCGGCTTCTTTCCCGACAAGGGATCGACCACCTGGCGCAAGATTGCGGAGACCGGACGGTTCTGCGTGAATGTCCTCGCGGCCGACCAGACCGATCTATGCCGCCGTTTCGCGACTAGGGCCGACGACAAATATGGCGACCTGGTTCATGGTGAGAGCCCGGCCGGCCTGCCATTGATCGATGGCGCCGTCGCGTGGATCGACTGCCGCATCCACGATGTCGTCGATATCGGCGATCACTTCCTCGCGGTGGGAGAAGTACTCGATCTGCAGTCCGCCGAAAGCGGCGAGCCACTGATCTTTCTGCGCGGCGCCTATCACGGCGCGGTGCCGATCGCGGTTTCGTGATGCCGTCCGAGGAGCCGCTGTGCGAAGAGGCCGGGCTTGACCTCACGAGGCCTCGGCGGTCGATGCGCGACCGGTCGGCGCAGATCGCCATGCCCGAGGAGATCATCGAGGAAGCCAAGAACGGCCGCATGTTCATCCTGGTCGATGACGAAGATCGCGAGAACGAGGGCGATCTCGTCATTCCGGCGCAAATGGCGACACCGGAGAAGATCAACTTCATGGCGCGCCATGGGCGCGGTCTGATCTGCCTGGCGTTGACGAAGGCGCGCGTCGACCAGCTCGGACTCGAACCGATGAGCCGCAACAACGGTACGCGGCATGAGACGGCGTTCACCGTTTCGATCGAGGCGCGCGACGGCATCACGACCGGCATCTCCGCCGGCGATCGGGCGCGCACGATTGCGGTCGCGATCGATTCCGGCAAGGGTCGCGAGGAAATCGTTTCGCCTGGTCACGTGTTCCCGCTGGCGGCGCGCGACGGCGGCGTACTGGTGCGCGCCGGGCACACCGAAGCGGCGGTCGATGTATCGCGCCTGGCCGGTCTCAATCCGTCAGGCGTGATCTGCGAGGTCATGAACGATGACGGCACGATGGCACGGCTCGCGCAGCTCGTTGCCTTTGCCGGCGAGCACGGCCTCAAGATCGGCACGATCCGTGACCTGATCGCTTATCGCCGCCGCTTCGATCGCGTAGTCGACTGCGTTTCCAGCACGCCGTTCCAGTCGACCTATGGCGGCGAGTGGCGGCTCCTGACCTATCGTAATCGGTACGATGGGACCGATAATTTCGTGCTGCAAAAGGGCAATGTCGATCCTGGCAGGGAGACGCTCGTGAGGATGCACTCGGCGTCGCTCTTGTCCGACCTGCTCGGCGAAGCGGGCAAAAGGGTACGCGCGATCCCCCAGGCGATGGAGCAGATCGCCCGCGCCGGATCGGGTCTGATCGTCCTCATCGTACCGCGCAGCGCCAGCGGCACCAGCCTGCATACGGCTCCGCACGATGATCCCGACCTCGATCGGCGATCTTATGGGGTGGGCGCGCAGATTCTCGCCGACCTCGGCGTCCACGACATCGCGCTCCTGACGAGTTCGCATCACCCGCAACTTGTCGGTCTCGAAGCCTATGGCCTCAATATTGTCCGGCGGCAGCCGTTCGACGTGGCGGAGTAAAGAGCCGTCGTCACGGCCAGACAACGGGCTCCGGAATCATCGCCACTGGTTTCGATACCGCTTCTGCTCGATCACGGCGAACAACGCAGGCGAGGTGCCATGGCGATGCGACCTCGAGCGAGGTCCTCTCCGCAGCATCACGCGCACTGCGAGGACAAGGAGGGGAGTGATGGTGACAATACAGGCAGTCAATCGGAGCAATCGGGCGTGGTGCGCGTGCGGCGCGTCAGTGGCGGTCATCGCGCTTGCCTTATTTGCGGCCCCTGCCGTCGCTCAGGACGCCACCAACGCCCCCCGAAGCGAGACGACCAGTCAGCCGGCGCCCGCGAGCGACCAGAAAACGGGGCTCGAGGATATTATCGTCACGGCCGAGCGCCGTCCGAATGACGCACAGAAGACTGCCGCCTCGATCACGGTGCAAAACGGCGACGATCTCCTCGCTCGCGGCAAGTTCACGCTGCGCAACATTCTCGAAACCGTGCCCAACGTGTCCGGCGGCGAGTCCGAAGGCGCCACCAACGAGCCGACCGGAAGCGACAGCCCGGCATCCGGCATCACCATTCGTGGCGTCGCGTCCAACGGCGGGCCCGCGGGCGTCACGCTCTCCGGCATTCCCGCGACGGCGCTGTACGTCGATGACGTTTATAGCGGCATCGGCGGCAACTTCGATATCGACCGGGTGGAGGTGCTGCGCGGGCCGCAAGGGACCCTATATGGCCGCAGCGCCACCGCCGGGCTGGTCGCCATTCACACCCGCAACCCCGATCTGACCAGGTTCGGCGGTGACGCGACCGCCGAATACGGCAGCTACGATTTGTTGCACGTTTCCGGCGCGCTGAACGTGCCGATCGTCAGCGACAAGTTGGCGCTGCGTATCTCGGGCAATCGTTACCAGCGCGATGGTGTCGACGTGGAAACGGGATTCGGGCGGAGCCGCGTGACCGAGGGCAGGGCGAAGCTGCTCTTCCAACCCAATGAAGATGTGTCGCTGCTGATAGGCGCCGCCTTTCAGGACAAGCGACTCTATAATGGCGGCATCGCCGGTGTCCTGACGCAACCCGACCATATCGAGTATCAGCCGTTCGCGGTTGGCTCCGCCGATACCAAATATCGCCAGGTCTGGGGCGAACTCAATTGGAACCTCGGCGGCGTGCGGCTGACCTATCTGCCGTCCTACCGAACCTGGGATCAGGACGCCAAGGTCGTTGTGGTCGGACCCGGCGGCGGCGCGTTGAATTCGTTGGTGCGAACGCCGCACGACATTTTCATCACCCACGAATTGCGCTTGCGCTCGGACTCGGGCGCCCGCATCCAGTGGCAGACCGGTCTATTCTATTATTCCAACGACATACGTAACAGTAACCGCAATATCTGGCAGGAATCGAAAGGCCTGCTGTTCGAAGCCGATACCGCACGCCGTACCCGTGACATCGGCGTGTTCGCCGAAGCCACGATACCGCTGGCGAAGGGCCTGCGCCTGACGGGCGGCCTGCGCTACGACAAGACCATCGTACGCACGCAGGAGACGTATACGTCGAACCTCAACGTGTTTTGCAACACGCCGCTCGGCTTCATCACCGGCTGCACCATCGCGCCGCCCGATTCACCTTCGGCCGGGTTGCCCGAGGCGCTCACCAGCATCGCCGTGAGCGGCGACGCCGGGCGCCGCAAGTTCGAGAATGTGACCTACAAGGCGCGCCTCGAATATGACCTGTCGCCGACCAGCCTGCTTTACGCATCGGTGTCGACGGGCTTCCTTCCCGGCGACGTACAGATCGGCACCGGTGCCGGTAACCAACCCGTCGTCTATCCGTATAATTCCGAGCAACTGACCGCGTTCGAGCTGGGCAGCAAGAACCGCTTTTTCGATCGCCGGCTGCAAATCAATCTCGGTGTCTTCCACTATGACTATGCCGGCTACCAGGCGAGCATCCTGCTCGACCCGGCCAATCCGGGTTCGGCGGTCTTGTTCAACGTTCCCTTGCGGATGACGGGCGTCGAGGCCGAGGCGCTTTTCCAGGCGACGCCGGACGACCGGCTGGGGCTGAACTTCAGCTATATCGGCTCGCGCTTCCACGATTTGCCGGCCGGCTTCGCCAATGCCGTGGCTGAGCGCAAGCTGTGGGGATTTGCGCCGGCGAGCGCGACGGCGTCCTACGACCATGTTTTCCGCTTTGGCGGCTCGACCCTCGATTTCCGCGCCGAAGGCATCTGGCGGTCCGCTTATGACGCAAGCTCGACCTCGCCGGCGCTCGCGGCCCAGGGCGCGCTACCCTATGTTCGCCAGCATGCCTTCTTTCTCGGCAATCTGAGCCTGACCTGGGCGGCACCAAACGACCGTATCTCGGTGACCGGCTATGTCCGCAACGTGACCAACGAGCGGTACAAGACATATCTCAATCTGCAATCGATGGTCCCCCTTCAGGCGACCGGCACGCAATCCGACCCACGCACGTTCGGCGGTGTGATGACGGTGCGCTTCTGAACGCAAGGCGGATCGCCCCGAGTGCACGATCCGTATCAACGAAAAATCTCTTCTAGGTCGAGCAGCATGGATATGGATTTGTTTGCACCGGACGCGGTTCCGGCTGAGGTGCGCGCGTTCCTCGCGGCACAAGCCGAGCGCTTCGGCCACCTTCCCGGCCTGTGGGATTTGGGTATCGCGGCGGCGAGGAGCGGCGGCTTCATGCCGGGGGCCCCGCCGGCGCCGAACGCCTATGACATAGCGATCGGGGAGACGGTGTCGCTGCACGTCGTGCCGCATCCGGCGCCGCGCGCGGTGCTGCTCCATATCCATGGCGGCGGCTTCCTGCTGGGAGGGGCCGCCAACCAAGATCCTGCACTGACGCACGCCGCGACCAGCCTGGGCGTGACCTGTGTCAGCGTCGAATATCGTCTCGCGCCCGAGCATCCCTATCCTGCAGCCTGGGACGATTGCGAGAGGGCTGCGCTGTGGCTGGTCGAGCATGCTGCAGAGCGGTTCGGCGCGGACCTGCTCCTCGTCATGGGCGAATCCGCCGGCGCGCTGCTGGCGGTCGCTACGTTGGTGCGGCTGCGGGCACGTGGCTTATCGGGGCGGTTTGTCGGGGCGGCGCTGAGCTTCGGCGTGTATGATAGCGCGATGACGCCAAGTCAGCGCCTCGCCGAAACCGGCGTACTGAAAGGCCGCGACATCGCTCGGATCGCCGACGCCTACGCCCCCGATGGGGATCGGCGCCGCGATCCGGACGTGTCGCCGCTCTACGCCGACCTGTGCGACTTGCCGCCGGCGCTGTTCACGGTCGGCACGCTCGACGCCATGCTCGATGACTCGATGTTCATGTATTGCCGCTGGCTCGCGGCGGGCAATCGCGCCGAACTGGCGCTCTATCCGGGCGCGGACCACGCCTTTATCGAGACGCCGCATCCCTCGGCACGGCTGGCGGTCGACCGCATCCACGCCTTTCTCGGTGAGTGCCTGGCGCAAGCATGAGCCTGGCAAAATGAAGTTGATGCGGTGCCGCAGCATCACGATAAACGACGCGTATTGTCATTAAACGATTATTGTAGCATCTTTCGGTCGATCGGAGAGGAAGATGTCTGCATTGGCAAAACGCCAGGCGACCACAGTGATCGCACCGCCGGCCGCGCCAGAGGCGGCTAGCCTGTTGGCGGACGTGATCGGCGAATGGCAGCCCGCGGGAGAGAAAGGCGCTTGCCGCGTCGCTCGGCTCATCGAGGAGAATTTGATCGCGCGCGACTGGCCGCAAGGCCTAGCCTGCGGTTCCGAGCAGGCGCTGGCGGAAAGCTTCGGTGTCGGCCGGGCCGTGATCCGCGAAGCGATGCGGATCCTGGAAGTCCGCGGCACCGCGCGGATGGTGCCGGGTCCGAATGGGGGGCTACGCGTAACGCCTGTCGATCCCGCGCGCACCGCGGGGTTCGTCGTCGGTTTCGCTGCCTTCCACGATATTACCAAGGTTCAGCTTCGCGACACGGCGGATGCGCTGGCGCGTGCGCGGGCCGATCGTACCGGCGGGGCGGCGGCGCCCGAGGTCGAGCGGCAAGCGAGCCGGGCGATCGACTTCTTTGAAGATGTTCTGGCTGTCGTCGGCGAGCATTTGGACGACGGGGCAGGGAAGGAGCACGCTTCCTCGATCCTCCTTGCCCCCGAAGCGCTGCGGCGCTCCCGTGCCGGTCAAATCGCCGCGCTGTTGCTCCGCGAATGCTCGGTCGAAGAATGGCGGCACGGTCACCGCTTGGGTTCGGAAGAAGACCTTTGCTTCCGCTTGGGCGTCGATCGTGACTCGTTCCGCCAAGCGGTCCGGATCCTCGAAAGCGCGGGCGCGGCCGAAGCCAATTGCGGTCGTGGACGCGGACTGATCAGCAAATCGCCGCGTGCCGGCGCGGTGGCGCGTCTCGTTTCGTGCCTGTTCGCGAGCACCGACATCCTGCCCGACGCGGTGATGCTGGTTTTCGAGCGGCTAAATGCGGAGATCGTGGCCCTAGCGGCAGCGCGGGCGGAGGAGCCCGATTGCGCGGCGATCGAAGAGGCGCTCGACCAGCTCGCTCAGGCACTCGACGACGATGATTCGGATATCGCCCTTGGCTGCGTGTTCGAGGTCGAGGAAGCGATCGTAAGAACATGCGCAAACCCGTTGCTGCACCTCGTGGTGCAGAGCTTGCGCGCCTACCCGACCGCGCGGATGCCGCGAGACCCCCATCGCCTGCGCGACCTGAATCGCGAATACCTCCGGCTCAGCTGTCCGCTGCTCGGCGCGCTGCGCGCCAATGACGTGCGTGCCGCCGTCCGAGCGCAGCACGCGCGGACCGAGACCATGAAGATTTCCTCGCGTTCGGTGGGCCGGCCCGCTTTCGCACAGAAAGAACATTGATTATCATATATAGGTAATATATGACGTTTATGATTGGCGAGTGAAACACCTCGCATCCAGATAGGAGACGGACGATGCATGTGGGTTATGCGACAGGTTTCCAGCATCAGAGTGGCCCCAGCCTCAACGACAGGGTGTTCCTCCAGGAAGATCTGCGGATGGCGGTCGAGGCGGAGGATTTCGGGTTCGACTCGATCTGGGTGACGGAGCACCATTTCTCCGATTATTCGATTTCGCCGTCGCCGTTGCAGTCGCTGGCTTATCTCGCCGGGAAGACCAAGCGGGTGAAGCTCGGGACCCAGGTGATTGTCCTTCCTTGGAACGATCCCGTGCGCGTCGCCGAGCAGGCGCTCTGGCTCGATAACGTGACCGAAGGGCGGCTGCTGCTCGGCTTTGGCCGCGGCCTCGGCAAGATGGAATATGAAGGCCTTCGGGTCGACATCAATCAGACGCGTCAGCTGTTCCGCGAGCACGCCGAACTCATTATCGCCGCACTGGAAACCGGCGTGATCGAAGGCGGTGAGATCACCCAGCAGCCACGTCGCGAACTGCGTCCCCGCACGTATAAGAGCTTCGAGGGGCGCATCTTCGGCTCCGCCGGCTCGCCTGAATCGGTGCGCACCGTCGCCGAGCTCGGCATGGGCGTGCTCATCATCAATCCCGAACCGCGCGCGAATTTGGGCGTCGATTTCGACACGTACCACCAGGTCTGGGCAGAGAAGCAGCCGACGCGCAAGGCGCCGGCGCCGCTCCTGTCCGGGACCATCTTCGTCGATGAGAGCAGCGAGCGCGCGAAGACGCTGTCGGCGCAATATCACCGCGTCAATTTTCACGGCGCGGTACGCAATTACGGCATGGCCGAAGAGGATTTCGGCAACGCCAAGGGTAATGAATTTTACAAGAACATGCGCATCGCGCCGGACAAGATCGACGAGATGGCGGACAAGATGGGCGCGGTGATGCCCGCCGGAAATCCCACCGAGATCCTGCATATCCTCGAGCGCGTGAACAACGAGGTGAGCCTTCAGGGCTTCTTCCCGCACTTTCACTTTGGCGGCATGCCGCGCGCCGAAGCGGAGCGTAACATGCGCTTGTTCGCCGAAAAATGCTTGCCCGAGCTCAAGAGCTGGCCGTCGGAGAGTAGTTTCGAGCCCACCGCGCGGACGCTGGCAGCCGCCTGAGCCACGAACTCCGGCACGATTGGAGGGACGACGACTATGCGCGATCTGTCCGGCAGGGTGGCGTTCGTCACCGGCGGGGCGAGCGGCATCGGCCTGGGCATCGCCCAGGCGCTGCTCGACCGCGGGGTGAAGGTGATGCTCGCCGATCTGCGCGAGGATCATTTGCGGGCGGCGCGCGACCAGCTCAGTTCGACCCGCGAGGTCGAGACTTTGGTCGTCGACGTCATCGATCGTGCGGCGATGGCAGCAGCGGCGCAGCGAACCCTCGATCGCTTCGGCCGCTGCGATATCCTCGTCAATAATGCGGGCGTCGGCGCCAATCCGTCAGTGGACGTGATGCGTTACGAAGATTGGGATTGGGTGCTTTCGGTCAATCTGGGCGGCGCGGTCAACGGCGTGATGTCGTTCCTGCCGATGATGCTCGAGCGAGGCGATGGGCATATCGTCACCACTTCCTCGATGGCGGGGCTGCTGCCGACAGCCAATAACTACATCTACGCGGCATCCAAATATGCGGTGCGCGGCATGAGCGATTCGCTGCGCCTGACGCTTGCGCCGCGCGGCATCGGGGTGTCGGTGCTGTTTCCCGGGCTCACGCAGAGTCGTATGTTGCAGTCAGCAGAGAACCGTCAGCCGCAATTCCACACCGACGTGCCCCTCTCGGCGCCCGAAGGCGGCCCGGTGGAGATGCCGGCGGACGCAGGGATGCCTGCGCGTGAGGTCGGTGAAGCGGTGGTGGAGGGGATCATCGCCAACCGCGGCTATATCCTCTCGCACGCCGAATTCCGCGACGAACTCGCCGCGCATTTCGAGACAATCCTGGCCGCCTGCCCGCCGCCGCAATCGATCGATCCGGGCCGGCTGATGCTCGAACAGGCGCGGCGGCAACAAACGGCGGAGGCCGAGCGCGCGCTCGCTGCCTTGACCGCACGGGCGTGATGAGAGGGGGAAGTTGATGACGACCGCGGCCGCAACGGCGGAAAAGCCATTTGACGGGCTGACGCCGATTGCTCCACCCGAACCCGACCTCACGCCAGAGGAAATGCTCGCCCGGGCAGATGCGATGCGGGACGCGTTGCGCGAACGGCAGGCAGCCGCGGAGGCGGCCGGTAACATCTCGGCGGAAACGAACCGCGCATTGATCGATGCGGGATTCTACCGTGTGATCCAGCCGCGCATGTTCGGCGGATACGGCTTCGACCTTCCGACCTATGTTCGCCTCGTCACTGCGATCGCGCGTGGCTGCCCGGAGACAGGGTGGGTGCTCTCCTTGGTATTGGGTCACGTCCACCAGCTCGCGACCTTCCCGCTGGAGGCGCAGCAACAGGCTTATGGCGCCAAGGGTGAGTTTCGCGCGCCCGAGGTCGCGGCGCCGCAAGGGCGAGGGCGGTCGGTACCCGGCGGCTATCGGGTGAGTGGTGCCTGGGACTATGCTTCGGGCTGCGCGCATGCGACGCATATCCTGCTCGCCTTCCTCGTCGACGATCCGGCTCCAGGCGCGCCGGCCATGCGCATGGGGCTATTCGACCGCAACGACTATCAGATCGTACGCAACTGGGAGGTGATCGGGATGCAGGGGACGGGTTCCGACCAGGTGGTCATGGAGGACGTGTTCGTGCCGGCGTGCCGCGCCAAACCCTATCCGCCGATCGGGCTGTCGCTTCCGGCCGAGGCCTATGCCGACGCGCCGTTGTTCCACGGCCCGGCCAGGCCGTTCATCCTGACCGAATCCGCCGCGGTCGTGGTTGGCGCGGCGGAAGGCGCGCTCGACCTTTATGAGGAGAGTTTCCGCGTCCGCAAGGCGACAGGGCCAACCGGCGCGCCGCGGGTGGAATTGGCCGAATACCAGCTGAACTATGGCCGCTGCCGCGCGCTCATCGATACCGCCAAGGCGGCAGTCTTGCAGGCGGCGAGCGATTATATGGCGGCGGCGCAGCGTACCGCGGCGACCGGCGACGCGTGCGATGAGGACGATGCGCGGCGGATGGGATTGGTGATCCTCCAGGCTATTCACCTGGCGCACGAGGCGGTCGACATCATCTTTCGCACTGCCGGTTCGTCGGCCTCCAAGCGCGACGCGATGATCGGCCGATACTGGCGCAACATCGGCGTGTTGCGCGGGCATCTGGCGCACCAATCCGACAGCGCCGCAATCAATTATGGCCGAACGCATTTCGGTCTGTCGCCAGTGGGGATCGCCTGATGGACCGAGAGACGTTGATTGGCCGGATGGATGACTATCTGGCGGCGGTGGCGGCAAGCGACCCGACGGCGCTCTCCTGCGCGCCCGGCTTCCGCTACACGGAGAATGCCGCGACGATACTGCCGGGTGAGGGACTTTGGGGGTTGGGCGTGCGCTTCGGCGGCATCCAGTCGTTCGCCGATTCCGAAACCGGCCAGGTCGTGTGCATGGGTGTCGCCTTTGTTGGCGGACAGCCGCGGCCCTTCGCTCAGCGGTTGCGCTACAGCGACGGCGCACTCACCGAAGCCGAGGCCATCATCAGCACCGACGCGAAAGGTCATTTCGCGGACGTCGAGCAACTGCTGAAGCCCGACATCATCTACGGGGCGGTGGTGCCACCGCATCGCCGCACCGATCGGGCGGGGCTGCGCGACGCAGCCGACCGCTATTGGGAGGGGCTTGAGCAGAGCGACGGATTTATCCCGCGGTTCAACTATCGCTGCGACAAATATGACAATGGCGCGAAGACGACCAATACGTTGCGCACCCTCCTGTCACCGGACGGCAAGGTCCATAGCTGTGCGTCAGCGCTGAACGATACCCGTGCTGCTCGGCCCAAGGCGCGCGAGCGGCGCTATCCAGTACTCGATATCGAGCTGGGTATAGCCGCGAGTTTCGTCGCGGTGGATTTCCATCCGATTCCCGACCACCCTCGACCCGATGCCGGCGCGATGTATATGCTCGGCGTGTTCAAGGTGGTGGACGAGGAGTTGCGGATTGTTGATGAAATTCGCGAATTCCTGCCCTTGGGCACGCCGATCGGCTGGTGAGGCGGACGTGATGCTTTCAGTCACAGATGCGGATGGTTGGTTCGCGTGAGCAACGCACCCGCTCGCGACGGTCGGCACGAAACGAGTTCCGACAAGACGCTGTCGGTCATGGACCTGTTTACTCCCGAACGGCCCGAATGGACCGTCGACGAGGCCGCAGCTGCGCTTGGGCAGTCGGGCAGCACCGTATACCGCTATTTCCGCAGCCTCACGGCAGTGGGCCTGATCTTCAGCATCCGGCCCGGCCGCTACCTGCTTGGCCCGGGGATCGTCCGCTATGATCGTCAGTTGCGGCTGTCGGATCCGCTGCTGCGCGCTGCCGAACCGACGATCCTCGACTTGGCGCGCCACGTTCGCGGACCGGGCTTGATCTTCATCAGCCGAATCCACCGCAACCATGTGATGACCGTTCACGAGCATCGGCTTGACGCCGAGCCGTTCGCTGCTGGAACCTTCGATCGTGGTCGGCTCGCACCGCTGTTCAGCGGCGCCCCGGCGCTGTCCATGCTCGCGTTCATGGAAGTGCGCGCGGTCCGCGCGATGTTTCAAAAAAGCGGCAATGAAGAGGCTGACTGGCTTCTCATAAAGCGGCGCATGCGTGCGATCCGGGATCTCGGCTTTGCAATCGGCCGCGACGATCCCGATCTTGGGGTCATCCATGTTTCGGTGCCCGTCCGGCAGGACAGCGGTGCGGTCGTTGCGAGCCTCAACATTGCCGGCGCGAGTACGGCCTATGACGACACGGAGGCGGAGCGTGTCGGCACGATGCTCATGGAAGCCTCCGCACGATTGGCGGAGCGCGCGCGGACCCAGGCCGAAGCCTGACGTCGCTTTCAGCGTGGCCAGCGGATCACCACCACTCGTTTCCGTCAGCCTGGCACGGCAGAATGACGCGACAGCAGCGTCCTACGACTGGAAAGATCGATCGTGAGTCATCCCGTTCATCCCGGCAAGACCGCACTCGTGACGGGAGGCGCCAGTGGCATTGGTCTCGGCATCGCGCGGGTGCTGCTCGACGCTGGGCTGCACGTCATTGTCGCGGACGTCCGGGCCGATCATCTCGAGACCGCCCGCGCAGCGCTCGCCGAGGCGGGGGATCGCGCGCTGTTCCTTTCTCTCGACGTCGGCAATCGCGACGATTGGCAACGGGCGCGTGAGACTGTCGAGGAACGCTACGGCCGGCTCCATATCTTGTGTCTCAATGCGGGCGTCGGCCTGCTCGGATCGATGATCGACAGCGATGAGGCGGATTGGATGTGGTCGACCATTGTCAATCTCGCCGGCGTGACCAATGGTGTGGACGCGCTGTTGCCGCATATGCTCGCGCACGGCGAACCGGGGCATGTGATCGCGACCTCGTCGATGGGCGGGCTGATCGTCGCCAACGATGGCGGCATCTACTCGTCGGCTAAATTTGGCGTGGTGGCGCTCATGGAAGAGCTACGCCGCGCGCTGGCCGGCACGAGCGTCAGCGCCTCGGTTCTTTGCCCGGCGGCGGTCAACACCAACATTTTCGACCATGTTCGGATGCGGCCCGAGGCTTTTGCGGCAAAATCTGTCCCGGACGAGCGCATGTTGGAGGAGGCCGAAGCCTTTGCCCGGGGAATCCTGTCGCACGGCCGGTCCCCGTTGGAAGTGGGCGAAATGGTCCGCGCGGCGATTGCGGCCGACGCGCCCTATGTGTTCACCGATAGCGCGGTCCGGCCGACACTGGCCGCCAGATACAACGCGCTTCTCGCATCGGTGGGCGCGTGATGGGCGGTCCGCTTGTGCTCGCTTTGGGCGCGGACGCGCCGTTCCTGGGACCGCAACCCGACTATTTCGCGGCCGAAGCGGACGCCGGCATTGCCGCGGTGCGCGCGCAGATCGAGGCGATGCCGGTCCCATCCAACACTTATTTGCTGGCCGTCGGCACGGGCGATCCCGTCGCGATCGACGGAGCCGACTGGACAAGTGAGGTGCTCGCGCCGCTGCGGCGGGCATTTGCTTTCGCGACTGGCGCAGCCCGGAAGTTGCGTGCGAGCGGCGACCGCGGCTCGATCGTTTTTCTGCTCCCGTCGTCGGCGCTGCTATCTGACGGCCCGCCGTCGGCGCGATCGGTTCTGCTGCGCGCGTTGCTCGGTATGGCGGAGGCACTTCGGGCCGAGTTGGGCTCCTCTCCGGTGCGAACAAGCATCGTCTTCCATGCCGTTGGCGAGGACCCGATTGAGCTCGGTGCGCGGCTTGAGCACGCGGTGGCCGAACGGCCGATGTACAGCCTGTCGGCGGATCTCGATGGCGCACGGATCCGCGGCTATTTCGCCCCGCTATTCGCCGCGATCGATGCGGCCGGCGCCGGCCCGCCTTTACCGGACATCGGGCCGATGGCGATGGTCTACGACCTCGACCGGGTCGGCACCCGCCGCAGTTGAGCGGCCTGGCGCGTGCCAAGCGACCTAATCCTCCCGCTGGTTTAGCCGGGCAATCGCCGGGTAAATCGGAACAGCGAAGCCCACGGCGTGGGCCATCAAGGTAGGAGAGACGGTAATGCCGAGCGCCAACACTGAAGCGGACGTCGACGAGGCTGTCTTTCATTCCGTCCTGCTCGGCGATGCTGTCTGGCGGGGCCAAATCTTCGATGGCGACTGGCGGGAAGCCAAGCATACGCTGATCGTGCGCGAGCCGGCGACCGGCGCCACGCTCGGCGAGGTCGGCGCTTCCGAGCCGGCCGATATGGCCTATACGGTCGACCGCGCACGCCAGGGACAGCGCGAATGGGCCTCGTGGACGGCGGACCAGCGCGCCGCCGTGATGCGCAAGGCCGCGCAGCTGCTGGAGGACGATCGGCAAGAGATCGTCGACCTGATCGTTCGCGAGACGGGCGGCGTCCGTGGCAAGGGCGAGGTGGAGATCCAGGGAACGATCGACGAATGCTATCATTCGGCGGCGCTTCTGATCCAACCGGAAGGCGAGCTGCTGCCGAGCCCCAATCCGGCGCGCCTCAGCCTCGCGCGACGCGTGCCGATAGGGGTGGTCGGCGTGATCGCGCCGTGGAACTTCCCGATGCTGCTCGCCATGCGCTCGGTCGCCCCGGCGATCGCGCTGGGGAATGCCGTCATCCTCAAGCCCGATCCGCAGACGCCAATTTCGGGCGGCGCCGTGCTGGCGCGTGTGTTCGAGCTGGCGGGCGTGCCCAAGGGCGTTTTCTCTGTCGTGAACGGCGGCGCCGACGTCGGCGAGGCACTCGTGGAGGCGCCCGGAGTACGGATGATCACCTTCACCGGGTCGACCGCGGTCGGGCGACGGGTCGGCGAACTTGCCGGGCGCAACCTGAAGAAGGTGGCGCTCGAGCTTGGCGGCAAGAGCCCGTTCATCGTGCTCGACGACGCGGATCTCGATGCCGCCGCCTCGGCGGGTGCCTGGGGTTCATTCCTGCATCAGGGGCAGATCTGCATGGCGAGCGGTCGCCACATCGTGCATCGCAAGATCGCCGACGACTATATCGAATTGCTCGCGCGCAAGGCGAAGGCCTTGCCGGTCGGCGACCCCTATCGCGCGGAGGTTGCGATTGGTCCGATTATCAACTCCAGGCAGATCGAGCGCGTGCACAAGATCGTCGGTGATTCCGTTGCTGCCGGTGCGGAGCTGGCCGCGGGCGGTACCTATGACGGACTATTCTACCAGCCGACCGTCCTGGCGAAGGTGACAAGCGGCATGCCCGCCTATGAGTTGGAGATATTCGGCCCGGTCGCACCGGTGATCGTCGTTGCCGACGAGGAGGAGGCAATTCGGGTCGCCAACGACACCGAATATGGGTTGTCGGGGGCGGTTCAAACCGGATCCCTGGAGCGCGGCTTGCGGGTCGCCCAGCAGATTCGCTCGGGCCTGGTCCATATCAACGACCAAACGATCCACGACATGGCCGGTATCCCGTTTGGCGGGTCGGGCGCGTCGGGCAACGGCTCGCGCTTTGGCAGCACTACGAATCTCGACGAGTTCACCGAATGGCAGTGGATGACGATCGGCGGTCAGCCCGTCCGCTATCCGTTCTAGGCAAGGCGCGGTCGCTGTGAGATCGAACGGTGGCTGTCGCACGCACTACCGTTCATCTTGGCAGGAACGTCGCGGTTCGCGCTCGCTTAGGAATCCGGCCGGGAACCCCTAATGGCCGTCGTGCGAGACGAACCGCATGCCTGGCCGGTTTGCCGCCGCCGAGCCGATCGCATTCCGGTGACCGCCGGCATGCGGCTGGCGGAAGTGGAACGTCAAGTTGCATGTCGTCAGCGTCTGCGATCGGTTTGCTCCGCCGCTAGAGCGGCAATCCTACATAGTTCTCGGCAATCGCTGTCTGCATCGCTCGCGAACTTGCGACATATTCGAGTTCGGCGGTTTGCATGCGGTGCTCGAACGCGCCGTCCTCCGGGAAACGGTGCATCAGCTTCGTTAGGAACCAGCTGAACCGTTCAGCCTTCCAAATTCGCGCCAGCGCCCTTGGCGTATAATTGTCGAGCGCCACTTCATCGCCTGTCCGGAAATATCCGATCAGCGCCTCCGAAAGATATGCAACGTCGGAAGCCGCGAGGTTGAGGCCTTTCGCGCCCGTGGGGGGTACTATGTGGGCCGCGTCGCCTGCTAGGAAAAGACGGCCGTGGCGCATCGTCTCGAACACGTAGGAACGCAACGGAGCGATCGACATTTCGAGCGCTGGGCCGCGCGTCACACCATGTTCGCTGAGCGGATTGAAGCGCATTTCGAGCTCGTCCCACAGCCGCTCTTCCGGCCAATCGTCCAGCGTATCGGTCAGCGGCACCTGGATGTAGTAACGGCTGCGCGTCGGCGATCGCATCGAGGCGAGCGCGAAACCGCGATCGCCGTTGGCGTAGATCAGCTCGGGATGGCACGGCGGCACGTCGGCGAGGATGCCGAGCCAGCCAAACGGATAGATCCGCTCGAATTCGCGCGCTGCCCCTGCCGGGATTGCCCTGCGCGCGGCGCCGTGAAAGCCGTCGCAGCCGACGATGAATCCGGCGTCGATCCGTTCTACCTTGCCGCCTTTCTCATACGTCACCCAGGGGTGACGCGACTCGATTCCATGAAGCGCAACATTGGCAGCCTCGTAAATGACGGCGAGGCCGCGGTCCGGTGCGGCCTCCATCAGATCGCGCGTGATTTCGGTCTGGCCGTAGACGATGACATGGCGCCCCGTCAGTGCCTCGATGTCGATGCGGATCACGTCGTCATGGGTGGCAAGATTGAAGCCACCCTCTACCATGCCCTCCGCGTTGAGACGTTGATCGATCCCGAGCTCACGCATCAGGTCGGTGGTGACGGTTTCGAGCACGCCGGCGCGAATGCGACCAAGGACATGATCAGGAGACTGACGCTCGACGACAATGCAACCTATTCCGGCCGCGCACAGCAAATGACCGAGCAGCAACCCTGAAGGGCCAGCTCCAACAATCGCCACCTGAGTCTTGATCTCCATCACTCACCTTTTCCGATTATCGAATGCATTCAACCCGCAGTGGAGCGGGCGGTGACTGTCGCGCGACCGGTCGATGGCGATATTCACCGGCCGGATCATTGGTGGGTGCCGCCAACGAGATGCCGGGCGCAGATCCGTTTCTCGGCGGGCATTGTTTCGAGGAAGGCGATTTTCATGGGCGGCGCCCCCTCAAATCCGTCCTCGCCACTCTGCCTTCCAGCGCGTCGAGCTGTGCGAACAGGGCGTCATAAGCTTCCCGAACTTGGGCAACCGACGCCTTAAAATCGGGATCCAGAGGTTTGAGCGATACCGCCGGCCACGATGCCTGATGCATCGCCAGTGCCCGGCGGACGGCGTTCACGCTCTCGACGAGGTCCGCTTGCTCATGGGCGTCCTCGCCAGGCGGCGACCAACGTCTTGCCGTTGCCGACAGTTCGGCGACTCCGCTGGCGATCTCGCGGCGTATCGCCACCAGCTCGCGCTGCCAGTCCTTGCCTTGGGCAGCGACTGTGGCTGAAGCTTTCTGCTGCAGCCCGCGAAGACGCTTAGCAGCGATCCGAATCTCGTCCAGCGACATCACGCCCCCTCCGACGGCGATCGGGCGCTCGAGGACGGTAAGGCTGATGAGGCGGGTTTGCTGGAGGGCGGCATTTCGCCCGCGATCTGGGTCGTGAGCATCGCCGCCTCACGGACTATCCTCACGGCGAACGCAAGATTGGCGCGTGCCCATTCCTCAGTTGCGCCGATCCCTCCCATCATTGCCTCGACAAGCTGGTCGGCCTTTGCCTCCAGAGAGTCGGCTGCCTCCATCAACAGGCCTCGACGCGCGGTGGGGCAGAGCTGCGACCACTGAGCGAATGCCTCGCCTGCCCGAACGACCGCTTGTTCGACCGACGTCACGATGGCCGCCGAGGCGTTAGACGCTGCGGCTCCGGTCACCGGATCGAGGCGATCGGAGCTCGTCGGCCGGCCAGCGCGGACCGCGCGCGCCAGATTCTGGGCGTCGAGTTCGATCATCATGCTTTTCCTTTCGCGATCACGCCGGTTCGACGATGCGCTGGGTGTTCATCGCGATGCCGATGCCGGGTCCCGAGAACTGCACCAACTCAGCGCCGGTGATCTCGAGGATATCGAGGTCGGCCATTCCGTTCACGACGTGGAAGGAGAGGGGAAGTTGCTCGAATGTCGCGCGATGCCAGGCGAGCCTTCCCTTGCCGGTCCAGCGGCGGAACTCGAACTCGTCGAAATTGACGTTCGAAACCGAACCGCCGCTGTTCGCGGGTGCGGCGGCCGTCGTGACATAGGCCAGATCGGCGCCCTCACGTCCGCCTGGACTCGTTCGCGGCATATATTTGTAATACATCTGCGCGCCGCCGTTCGATCCGGGGAGCGCCTTGCGCGGGTTGGCTTCCTCGACAAGTTCCGACAATTCGATGTCGAAGAAGGTGTGGTCGAACCAGGCGGCATCGCATTGCGCGCGCCCCGCCTGTTCGTCCCAGTCGATCTCGCTGAAGCGCGCGAACATCTTGGGAAAGCCGAGTTCCTCGCGTCCCGTCATGATTGCGTCGGGTGAGCCTTCCCAGATTACCGGACACAAAACGCCGTCTATCCGCTCGATCTTGCCCTGATAGGTTACCGGGAAATCGACGGAAAGGATGCCGTAGCCGCGCCCGGCGAGCCAATAGAGGTTGTTGAACCAGGCGCAGCTGACCGAGACGATAGGCTCACCGCGCAGACTGAAGCCGGGCGGCAACAGCTTTTCGAGCTTGGCCGGGTCGGTCCGGTAACCGACATTGAGCCATTGCGCATTCATTCGCCCGGCTTCCTCGGCCGTCCACATGCGGCCATCGGGATGCTGCCGCGGCCCTGGCGCCGGGCCGAACATGACGGGCATCCGGTAGCGCGAGCCGGGATTGGGTACGAAAGTCACGGACATTGTCTCCCTTGATCAGCGGAAATCGAAACCGAGCCGGACGCCGAATGTCCGCGGCGGACGCAGGACGACGATCGGAACGCCGATCACGGGCTGAGCAAACGAGCTCGACATGACCGCCCGATTCTCGATGTTGTCGACGAATGCGCTGGCGCTGAACCGGTTGTTCGGCGCGCGCCAGGTCAGGCTGGCGTTCGAGACCATCGAGGCGCGCTGCCGTTCGCCAGGCAGATATTCGTCTCCGGCCCAATAGGCGCTTTGGATCTGCGTACCGACCTGCAGGTCGATCCGTCCTCCTCGGGCAAGATCGATGCTGTGGGTGTAGGAAGCGCTGAGCGTCCATTCCGGGGACTGCGACAGCGGACGCCCCGAGCAATCGACCGTTACTGCAGGCGAGCCTGCCACCGGGGTCGTCGGGCATGCGGTCACGGGCGGGCCGGTTACCGTCGTCTGACGATAGAGGAAGCTGCCGTACTTGGCATGGAGATACTGAGCGGTCGCGCTCAATCGATCGTTGGAGCTCGGTTGCCAGAGCAACTCGAGTTCGGCGCCGTAAATGTCGGCGCTGCCGGCATTTTCGGTGATGAGGTTGAAACCGCCTGGCAGGATCGGCCCCAGGTGCGTAACCTGCTTGTTCTTGTATCGCCAATAAAAGGCCTCGAGATTGAGCTGGACCTTGTTGTCGGCAAAGCGGTTCTTCGATCCGAGCGTATAGGCGGTCAGCGTCTCGGGCCGGTACGTGTTGGGCGCGAGCGAACCGAAGAAGCCGCCAGCCTTGAACCCCGTCGCCACGTTGGCATAGACCAGCGAGCGCGGCCCCGCGTCGAACTCCGCGCCCGCCTTCCACGTCAGTTTATCCTGCTTGAGGTTGCCGTCGAGCGCGGCGTAGCAGGTGCCGGTCGCCGCATCGTAAGGCGCGCAGGCGATCTGGTAGAAGGTGTTTGCGGGACCGGGGAAGCCTGCCGGCACGGGAGGGGGAGGGCCGCCGTTCAGCCCGGTCTGCGTCTTGTGTTCGTCGGTGTAGCGCAGGCCGCCCGTCAGGCGAAAGCCGTTGGCGATCGCGTAGGTCAGCTGTCCGAAAGCTGCGTAGCTCCGCGTGTTGAGGACCGGAATCGTCCGATTGAACGATACCCCCTGATTGGCGAACAGATCGAAATCGAGATCCTCGTTGAAAAAGTAGCCGCCGATCAGCCATTTGAGCGGTCCTTTTCCGCTGGAAGCGAGACGTGTTTCCAGAGATGTCGCACGCGAATCTTCGTGCGCGCTGACCGGGAAGCCGGCGGCATAATGCAGGTAATCGGCGATGTTACGGCGATAGGAAGGTATGACGGTCAGCGTGGCGCCGCCCAAGTCCCAATCCACGGTTGCCGAGGCGCCCCAATTCTTGAGCCTGGTGAAGCCGTCGTCTAGGAATTTCGGCAGAAGATCGGGATTGGCGCCGCCGGTGATCGCGAGCGAGGCGCCGGTCAGAATCGCGTTCGAACCGTCTTTGGACGCACCGAGATATGGATGATCGGGGTTGAGGAACGGTGAAATCACGCCGCCACCGCCCTTGCCGCCGATATGAGCGTAATCAGCCGAGAGGAGGACCGAAAATCGGCCGGTCGGCTTCACCTTCAGCTGTCCGCGAACGGCCTCGCTCTTGTCGTCGAGATAGCCATCGCTCAAATAGCCGTCCCGGCGGGTCAGGACGCCCGACACGCGAAGCGCCGCGTCGCTGCCCAGCGGCGTATTCAGCGCCAACTCCCCGCGCACGAGATTGTAATTGCCGACGGTCAGCTGACCTTCGGCAGACAATTGATCGTCAGGCTTGCGCGTAATGATGTTGATCGCGCCTGCCGTGGCGTTGCGGCCATAGATCGTACCCTGCGGCCCCTTGAGAACCTCGACGCGCGCCAGGTCGTAAAACAGACCATTGGGTCCGCTTGCACGCGCGATGTAGACGCCATCCAGGTTCATCGCGACCGCCGCCTCTGCATAAGGATTGCCGGCGAAGTTACCGACCCCGCGGATGGTCACCTGGACATTGCCGGCCCCGCTGGTCGACAGTTTGAGCGCTGGTACGAGCTTCGACAGGTCCTGCGGCTGCGCCACTCCGGCATCGGCAAGCGCAGCGCCATCGATCGCGGTGACCGCGAGCGCCGTGCGCTGGGGGTTCTCCTCACGCCGCTGCGCGGTGACAACGATGTCGGCGATGCCGTCGCTTGGCGCGGCCGTCGTGGTCTCAGTGGCGCCCGTAGGCGCGTCCTGCCCATAAGCGGGCAAGGCTGCCATGAAGGCAAAGATCGCCGCACCGCCAAGAAGTCCTTGTCGCATGTTCCCTCCCAATTGCCCGCTCTTCGGCGGGTAGAATCAAGCCGCGATCGGCTGGCCGATCGCGGCACTCCAAAGGTTCAAGATTTCGTCCGCCCGGCCGGTTGCGAAGACGTGACGGTCGGGCCGGATCAGCACGGCGTCCGCATTGATTTCGTCCAGCCAGCGATCGAACGCCGAACGAAAGGGGGCCAGGGGTACGCTCTCGAGATCGAGCAATTGCACGTCTAGCTCGGTCTCGGCGGGCAAATGGCGGCCGAGCAAGGCGGGCGCTCCGTTCAACAGCGTGTCGAACCGCTGACCGTTCGGCGCTTGAGGCTGCGGAAGCAGCGCGCCCGCCTGCGGCGTTTGCGAGATCAGGCCGCCACCATGAAGGTCGGGATAGGCTACCGAGACATCCTGTGCGCCTGCGGCCTTGCGTGCCAGCATATCGCGATCGCGCTGTGCGGCGGCATCGGGATCCAACATGCACACGACCTTGCCCATCGCGATCGCCGTTTCGATGATCGCGCGCACGTGCGGTTCGCGCTCGACCTGATACGTATCGAGGATCGACTCCCGCGCGCCGCCCAGCACAACCGCCGCGAGCTTCCAGGCCAGATTGGCGGCGTCGCGGATACCGGAACACATGCCCTGACCGGCGAACGGCGGCATCTGGTGCGCGGCATCGCCAGCCAGGAGGACACGCCCGTCACGCCACTTCTCCGCAACGAGGCCGTGGAAACGGTAGATCGCCTTGCGTTCGACCTGCATGCGGTCCGCGCAATTCCACGGCGCGACCAAGTCGCGGATCGTGGCATCGGCAAGCATCGTCTCAGGCACTTCGCCGGGCTTCAGCATGAATTCCCAACGAAACCGTTTGCCGCTCATCGCCATGTAGGTGACAGGACGTTGCGGGTCGCAAATCTGCTGGCAGACGATCGGCAGATCTCCCGGCTCGTCGAAGATCGTGTCCAGCACGAGCCAGGGCTCGTCGAACCGGTAATCGTCGAGCTTGATCCCGAGCGCTTCCCGAACCGGGCTCCACGAACCATCGCATCCGACCAGGTAGCGCGCGCGAACGCTCCGCCGCTCGCCATCGCGCAAGAGCGTCGCGGTGACGCCGTCGCCATCCTGCTCCAGTTCTTCGAAGGTCGTGCCGAGTTCGATCGTGGCGCCCAGCTCGGCGAGGCGCTCGCGCAATACCGCTTCGACAGCCGGCTGGTGCAGGGCGTAGGTTTCGGCCCAACCGAAAGCGCCGAGCGGCTTCACCGGAAAATCGAGCAGCAGATCGCCTGACGCGGTACGGAATTGATAGCGATCGGGGACTCGGCACAGAGGGAGAATGCGGCCAGCGACGCCGATCTCCTGGAAGATGCGCATGATCTCATGATCGAACACTGCCGCGCGCGGTAGCGGAAACGGGGTTGGCGACTTGTCGATTGCCAGCACCGACAAGCCGCGCAGGCTAGCCAAGGCGGTCAGTGCGTCGCCGACCGGTCCAAGGCCTACGACCAGCAGATCATAGTCATGGTTGCGGCTCATGCGGGCTCTCCGCCGGGAAGCGGCGGCATGGGCATGCCCCACTGAACGCCCATCAGTTCGGGAATGTGGCCAATCCCACCGCCATCCGCGGCGACCAACTGATCGCCATCGGTCCAATGCTCGATTTCATTGCCCCAAGGGTCGCGCCAGTAATCGAATATCTGACTGCCGAGGAAATGCCTGCCGATACCCCAATAATGGGTGTGCCCGGCGTGCTTGAGATGCTCGTGTCCAACCATCAGGTCGTCAAGATCGGCGACCTCGAACGCGGCGTGCATGTATCCCGGCGGGGCCGGCCGTTCGAGCAGGAAGATCGTGTGGTGGTCGCACGGCTGATCGCCGCGGTCGCACCGCATGAAGGCGCCGATCGCGACGCCGGGCTGCGGCTGTATCTCATCGGACGTTACCAGGCCGAACCGCTGCTTGTACCATTGTTCGGATCGCCGAAAGTTCGACACGCCGAGCACGACATGTCCCAAACGCTGGACGTGCGAGGGCCCCCGTTCCGCCCGGCGGAAGTCGTTACGGCGCGGGTAGGCGCCGCCCTCGTTCCAGGGCGCGCGGTCCGGCAACGCCACTGGCTGAGCCGGCGTCTGACCGGCTACGGCCTCGACCGTGAAGCCATCCGGATCGGTCAAACGAGCGACCATGCCGCCGCCCGGCGCGTCGAGCGGATGAATCTCAATGCCATCGTGCGCCGCGACTCGCCTTAACGCGTCAAGATCAGGCAGCCGGATGCCGAAACCGGCAAAGCCAGGCGTGTCCGCTATTTCGGTCGCATGGACGAAAGGCGATGCGCCGAAGCCTCGCATGAAGAGACGATCCGTTTCGATTTCGGCGTCGCGCATGCCGAAATCGAGCAGGAAAGAATGCATCTTGGAGAGATCGGGCGCGCGAAACCGGACGTAGGCGACGTCGTGCGCCTTGGCGATGCTGGTCATCATTGGTGCTCGAACACGGCGGCCGCGGCGTCGCGGCCAAGCATGTCGGCCTCGCGAGGATCGACCCCAAGCGCGCGCAGCAGCGCTGCTCCCATCGCCGCGGCGAGGGCGGCCGGCGGCGTCGCGGTCTCTCCCGACATTGCGTGCCGAACCGTCGCATTCACCATCGTGATGACGGTCAGCACGCCGGTTTCAAGATCGACACCCGACAGCCGTTGCTGCTTGAGGCCGTCCTGAATATCGGCGCTGACACCGGCGTTTAGCGGCGACGCGGAGGTGGTGCGCCGTTCGGCCATGCTCAGCATCGCCATCAGCCGCTCGGGATGGGCGCGGGCATATCGCAGGACCGTGCATAAGGCGCGAGCAATCCTCGTCGGCGCGTCGACGACATCACGATTGGCCGAGAAGATGTGGAATTCCACGTCACCTTGGACCAGCTCGTAAATGGCTGCGGCAAAGGCGTCCTTGTCGTTGAAATGATTGTAGAAGCTGCCCTTCGCTACCTCAGCGGCGTCGACGATGTCGTCCACCGTGACGCTCTCGACAGGGCGAGTCGCGAACAATGTCTGGCCGGCGGAAAGGAGAGCCGTGCGCGTACGCTCGCGCTGGCGATTGCCTCGCGCCGGCCGGCGCTGTGGGGTTGCGGTCATATCGATCCTCTCCAGGTTTGTACTAGACAGTCATGTTTGAACGAATTAGTCAACCCAGACATTTCGGTTAATTGATTTGAGAAAGGGAGAGGCGATGAAGCTCGCCACATTCACCGTTGCGGGCCAGTCGCGCCTGGGAAAGGTCGTCGGTGACACGGTCGTCGACTTGAGTGACGTCACGCACTCCTGCGGCGGCTCGATGCGCGCGCTGCTGGAGAATTACGACACGTTGCGCGACGCGATCGCGGCGGCGGAAGGCCCGACGTTTGCGTTATCGGACGTCACGCTCGAGGCGCCCATCTCCGACCCGCGTAAATTCCTTGCGATCGGCATGAATTACCAGGCGCATGCCGACGAAGCCGCGGCCGCGGGGATCCCTATTCCGACGAGCCAGCTGTGGTTCAACAAGCAGGTCACCTGCATCACCGGTCCGTTCGCCACGATCGACGTGCCGCGCGCGGCGCCGGACATGGTGGACTATGAAGCGGAGTTGGGCGTGGTGATCGGCAAGCGCTGTCGCCACGTCTCGCGCGATGATGCGCGATCGGTGATCGCCGGATATCTGGTTTGCAACGACGTGACAGCGCGAGACTGGCAGTTCCGCTCGCCGACCTACACATTGGGCAAGTCGTTCGACACGCATGGCCCGATTGGCCCGTGGATCACCACGGCCGACGAGGTCGATGATCCGCACGCGCTGACCTTGTCGCTGACGCTCAATGGCGAGGAGCGGCAACGCTCATCGACCAGCGACATGATCTACGACATCTATGATCAGATCGCCTATCTGACCCAGGTGATGACATTGGAGCCGGGGGATGTGCTGGCGACCGGTACGCCCGCCGGCGTCGGTATCGCCGAAAACCGCTTCATGAAGGCGGGCGATGTGGTCCGCGTCACCGTCGATGGTCTCGGGTTCATCGAGAATCGCTTCGCGAACGAAGCGTGACAGGCTTCCCACTACGCCTGCGCCGTGGCGCGTGCCTGACGGGAGCCCAACCATGGCGGTGACCGGCGCGATTGCCGCGCCGGACGCCGGGCACGCCCCCGCGACGGACAGCCGCGGACGTCCGGCACGCGCGGCGCTCGCCCATCTGCTCCTCGCGATTGCCTGCTTGCCGATCCTCGGCATGCTCGTCATCGCGCCTGTGCTCCCAGACATGCAGCGTGCCTTCGCCTCGGTTCACGGGGTTGCCTATCTCGTTCCGCTGGTGCTGACGGCGCCGGCGCTCATGATCGTGCTGGTCTCGCCTTGGTCGGGACGACTTGCCGCGCGGATCGGTCGCCGCAATGCCCTCGTCGCCGCGCTGATCTTCTACTTCGTCACGGCCACGGCGCCGCTCTGGCTGTCCTCCTTGTCGGCGATCATCATTTCCCGCCTTGGGGTTGGCGTCGCGGAGGCGGTGCTGATGACCGTATCGACGATGCTGATCGGAGATTATTTCGAGCCGCGGCGCCGCGATCGTTATCTCGCCTATCAGGTGATCTACACGTCTGTTTCCGCCGTCTTGTTCCTGATCGTCGGCGGACTGCTCGGCGAAGCGGGGTGGCGCGTGCCGTTCTTCGCCTATTTCGTTGCCTTGCTCCTGTTGCTGCCAACGCTCTTGTTCGTCTGGGAGCCGGCCCAAGTCGCTCGCCCGGACCTGATCGCGAACGGCCGCGAGCCGATGCCGTGGCGAGCGATCCTCCCGATCTGCGCGATGACGTTCATCGCCGGCGGCTGCATGAACCTCGTGTCGGTCGACCTGGGCTATCTGATCGAAGCGGTCGGCACCCGCGCCTCCGCCCTCAAGGGAATGGGCGCAGCTGTGAACAGCTGCGGCATCGCGATCGGCGCGGGTTTCTATTCGTTTTCGGCGGCGCGACCGCGGCGGACGCAACTTGGCATGGCCTTTCTTCTCTCCGCGGTCGGCTTCGTCGTGCTCGCGCAGGCATCCTCGTTTGCCGGCACTCTTGCCGGGGGTGGGGTCACCGGTCTCGCCAGCGGCTTCTATCTGGCGTGGCTGCTTGCGGCAGTGAACCGCTCGCTCAATTTCCAGACGCGCGGTCTTGGGGTCGGGCTTTGGATGACCGCTTATTTTCTTGCGACACTGCTCGCGCCGCTGGCGCTGGTCGCGATCGGCGCTGTGGCGGGCGGTCTTAAACCCGCCATGCTGGTTTTCGCAGCCGCGATGGCCGCACTGACGGCGACCGTCCCGTTCTTGCGCGTAGAAGGCGAGATGTAACGGCGACAAGCCTGTTCAAATCTCAATGTCGAGGTCTCGCATGGGTTTGTTCCGGCGTTCGAAAGAGATGGAGCATTGCTTAGTGACCGCGCGGGACCTCCACGAAAATCGAACTGGCCAGATGAAACAAGGCCGGGTGGCCGGCGCTATGTCCAGGCCCTGCGGGGCTAAAGGCCTCGGCACGTGCTCAAGTCGACTTCCATACCTGGCAGCTGATCAAGGGGGTGGCCCTGTCGACACTGCTCGGCGTCAGTTCCGAGCTCGCATTTTCGGGCGACAGCGATCTAGTCGAGGCCTTCCGGCGCTCGACCCAGGACAATGTCGGTCGCGTTGGCGACCAGATCACCATGCGCAATCTCAATATCCAGCCGACCATCACGATCCGGCCGGGATCGCCGGTGCGGCTGGTGGTGCACAAGGATCTTGTGCTTGCACCATGGCGTGAAGGAGGGCGCTAAAATGGCGGAGCTCAGGCTTGGGAAGCTGCCGGATCGGACGCCGATCAAACTGGCGATCGCTATTCCGCCAGACCTCAAGGCGGCATTGGACGATTACGCGGTCGTGTATCGTAGCACCTACGGACAGGAGGAATCGGTCAGCGACCTGATCCCCGCGATGCTGATTCAATTTCTCGCTGGCGACCGAGGATTCGCGAAGGCGCGTGAGGCCCTGAGGGCCGGCAGAGATGACCGGTAACGATGAGGCGCGGAGTGACGGCACGACGCCCGTTGCGGCGGGCGGAGGGTCGATCACACCATTCTTTTCGAACGACGAAGCGGCGAGCTTCCTGCGATTGTCGCCGCGCACGCTAGAGAAATACAGGGTCATTGGCGGTGGCCCGCCATTTTACAAATTGGGAAGGCGCGTCTTCTACAAACGCGTTGATCTCGAGGATTGGGCGGGGCGCAGGCTTTGCGATTCTACGTCCGATCCGCGATGGCGGGGGGAGGGGCGCTAGTTCGGGGGTAGAACCAGACATCCAAAACCAAGGCTGCGGGCTGTTCAGAGGCTAAAATACCCCTTTCTTCGGGAACCAGCCCGGACTAAGGGCGCTTTCCCGTTAGCAGGAATCAGCCGACGGGCTAGGATTACGATCCTTGCGGGCGTGGTGAAATTGGTAGACGCGCTGGACTCAAAATCCAGTTTCTGTAATGGAAGTGTCGGTTCGAGCCCGACCGCCCGCACCATCCTAAAAAAGCATTTTCTAGTCACGATACGCGCTGCGCTTCGGCCCATGTTCGCAAGTCCCTGATCGCGTAATAGACCCGCCTTGCGTAACGCCGATATCGCGGACCGCCACCGACGACGCGATGATATTTCAGATAGTCTATCGAAATAGTGAGAAACCGGGCGGCAGCTATCGTATCGATCAGTAACAGATCTTCGTTCGGCCGCATCGGGAGTGCGCCGATTACCACTGATCGCGCCGACCAGGCATCGAGGTCAGTCGGCGCGTAACGGATCGCGCGCCCGAATCTATAATAAGCCGGCCCATCGCCCAGGTTTCGATAGCAAGCGAGCGTATGCCGCTTCAGCCCCAAGCGCACCGCTGCAACCGTCGGGTCGACGAGCGGCAACGGGTCGACCGAAGCGCCGAACACGATACCGCCGGTCACAGAGTCACCGATCATTGGCCGCTCTCCACACAACATCGGGTTGGCGCCGCAGGGGGTGCGCGGAGACGACTGGTCCACCAGCGGCGATGGCCCCGAGCGGCACCGGAGCAGGGGTGGGTGCTGTCTCATTCGCGTTCACGATGGCAGCCCGGCGATTGCTGACGATTTCTGCCGCCGCGCGCACCTGCTCATCCTCGACGTGAACGTATCGCATAAACATCGCGACCGTCTTATGGGCGGTCAGCGTCATCCCGACCTTCAAGGGAATGCCGGAATTGGCGATATCCGTGGCGGCGCGATGACGGATGCCGTGCGTGCCGAGATGGGCGATGCCGCAAGCAGCGAGGATGCGCTTCCAGGCTTCCCAATAGCTGTGCTTGCTCATGGGGCGAGAAGGCTTGGTGATTGCCGGCACGACATAGGGGCAGTCGAGAAAACGCGGGGCCTTGCGTAGCAACTGATAGGCTTCCTCGCTGAGCGGCTTCGACATTGCGCCGTTCTTGCTGTCGGGCCAGACCAGCCGACGCTCGTCAAAGTCGATCCAATCCCATTCGAGGTTGATGATTTCCGACATCCGGGCTGCGAACGCGAATTGTAGCCGGATCGCCAGCGTGTAGGTCGGGTGCTCGAGGCCGAACGCGTCCGCGCGGTCGAGATAGGCGTAGAGCCTGACCAGTTCGGGATTCTTGATCAGCCGGGTGCGCTTGCCGTCCGGAAATTTCGGAATGAGACGGCAAGGGTTGGTGCCCTCGGCGCGGTGACCCCAAAGCTCCGCGCAATTGAACATCTTCTTGAGCAGCGAGAGGACGTGGTTGGCGGAGCAGGGAGACGCCGCACGATCGCTGTGCGCATTGGCCACGTCGACTCGCGTGACCTCCGCGACTTTGTATTTCCCGAGCGCCGGGATGATGTGATTCTTGATTAGGGAGCGGTTGCGCTTGACCGTGTTCGGCTTGTTGTGGGGAATCGAGTGCCGTTCGATGAATTCCTCGCACAATTCCCTGATGGTTGGATTGAGGCGCTTCTTCTGTTTCTCGAGCGACGGATCCTTGCCCTCGCGGACCTCGGCCAGCCATTTCTGGGCGATGGCGCGAGCTTGCTCGACGGTCAGTTCGCCATAGAGTCCGATCGCGGGTTTTCGCCGCTCACCGCCCAGGGTGCGATACTGCACCATGAAGACCTTGCGGCCTGATCGCGCGACTTTGCACAGAAAGCCGGGCGTCGCTTTGTCTCGCAGTTCGTAGTCGCGACTCAGTGGGTCTGCGCTTTCGACCACCTTTTTAGTGAGCTTGTGAACGGGCATCGATCGTCTCGAAAATGCCCAAGGATTCGCCGGATTCTAGGAGCCAAATAGGAGCCAAGCGGCGGAAAAGTCGGGCGTAGTTGATCCAACGCCAGAAAACGATAGCACTCGAAAAAACTTTGATATACAGATGTTTATCTTAGTCAGTCGTAGTCTGGCGAGAACCGTCGTACCCCAGATTCCTTGGCTCAAAATCCGGTTCCGAGAGGAGTGTGGGTTCGATTCCCACCGCCCGCACCATCTTCAAGCTATAATAGTGTCGCCCAGCCGGCCCTGCGCGACGACGTGAGTCATGAATCGGCCGTCGTGACGAACGTCCACGCTGCGAAAGGCCGGCCCGAAGATGTCGAGCGCTTCGGAGAGCGGTGGACTGGTCATGATGTGCAGGCCGGCGCTGTCTTCATAGGCCCATTCCATGAAATCGGAGCCCCGTGACATGACCGAGAAGCCGGTCTTCCCCGCGAAGCCGGAGCGGTTGAAGCTCGCGAGGTCCTCGGCAAGCAGCAATTCGACATACAATGCCCCGCCGGGGGCGATCCAACCGAGGACTCGACGCCACAAAGCGGCGATCGCCTCGCGGTCGGCGAGATAGCAATAGCCGCCCCAGAAATTCGTCAGGAGGTCGAACGAGGCCGGGGCGAATTGCGTTTCCGCCATGTCGCCGCAGATGAAGTCGGCGTCGGGCGTGGCCGCGCGAGCGCGCGCCAGTTGCGCCTGGCTAAGGTCGAGACCGGTCATGCGGGCTCGTCCGTGAAATTGCGAGAAATGCCATCCCTGGCCACAGGCGATGTCGATCCATCGCGGGTCCGGCCCGAACTGGGCGAGCAACCCGTCGAGCACCTCGAGGTTCAACGCATGCTTGGCGGGCCAGGCAGTCAGGTACAGTCCCGGGTAATCGCTGGCATAGGAGGGGCCATACAGCGCCGGTACGCGCTCCCGATAGGTCGAGGTCGGCTGGATTGCGGCTTGAGGCATGTCAACACTCCATCGCAGGTTCGGTGGCCGCGCCGACAATGTCTTCCGGCCGGTAGAGGAAATGATCGAGGTCGCCGCGCATGATCGGCTCGTCGGGGCTGGCATTCTGGATGCAGCACCAGTGGAAGCGGGCGATGTCGTGGGGCAGTGGACGGCCGTGCATTACTGCCTCCCGCCACCGCGACACAATCTCGGCGGATTGATCGGAAGGGATGCGGTGGCGGGCGTGATTGCCATAGAAATGGACGAACATGTCGCCCGGCCGGTAGAGCAAGGGGTGGTTCTGAAGGCCGTCGACATGGCCGATCCGCGCGCGGTCCGAGGGCGTTTCGTTGAGCACCGCGATCATCGCTTCCTGCTCGCCGATCCCGTCCCAGACGGCGCCGTGCGATACGAACCCGGTCTGCGCATAGGCCCGCTCCAGAAAACCGCGCGACCATGCCGACCGATGCATCAGGAACACACCGGTATTGATCGGCATCCGCGCCATGCCACGCTCGATCGGCACGCCGATCAGGCGGAAGAACGCGTCATGGGACTGCACGATCATGTCATGCGCGGTGTCGAGGAACCGGTCGAGCGGCCGGTGGTCGAAGATCAGCGTGTCGCTGTCCGCCCATAACACCCATTCATGATCCTCGAACGCGGCCAGGATCGCCGGAATCTTTGCCCAGCAGGCCGGGCGGTCGCGTGCGATCGGCACCTCCGAAATGAAATCATAGCCGTGGCGCAAACAATATTGCCGATGGTTCTCGACCGCGAGCACGCCTAGCAACTCATATTTGAGGCTCGTGTTGATCATTGGCACGTCGTTGAACGTGATCATCGCGATGGCGGAGGCAGGAACGCTCACTGGTGACCTCCACGGACCATGGGTTTGAGATAGACGTTGAGGCGCGGCCGCAAATCGCGGTCGATGCCCAGGCCGACAAAGGCGATCTCGATCGGAGCGTCGGGCTCCAGCGCGATGACGGGCGGCGCTGTCAGCCCATGACGGTCAGCATAACGCTCGATCCGCTGCGCCCAATCGGTCCGGCTACGTGGCACGCAATGGCCGCACAGGTCGAGCTTGACGTCGGCGAGCGAGCCGGTCGCGACACTCACGCCGACGCTGCCGACGATCGCCGAGACCGGGGTCGCCATCCCCTCGGTCGCATCCGATAGGAACGCCGGGAGTGCTTCGTGCATCAGCAGCGAAACGCCCAGCCCGGACAGCGGCGCCGATCCATTGGGCCGCCAGTAGAATTTCGCCCGCGCGTCGCCCGCGGTGCTGCCCTCCACACCCACGCTGATCAAAGCGCTATGGTCGGCGAGTGTCGTCAGCGTCGCGGCCGCTTGTGCCGCAGCGGGAGAGAGGTCGGCCAGCCACGCCAAGGCGCGCGCCCAGCGTGACGCCGGATCGCCCCACCGCGCGGTTGCGTAGATCGCCACGCCGCGTCCGTCGATCCCTGCCGCCAGCCAGGCGTCGCCGCCGTCGCGCAGATAGGGAATGCCGCGTCCCGACGGGGTCATATGCTCCAGTACGGACGTGCACAGACTAGCCATGTCGGGCGTAAGCCATTCGGCGAGTTGCGCCAGCGCCTCTCGGGATTGGCTGCTGCGTGACAGAGCATCTCGTCCGCCCAAATGCGGGTCGGCGATGAGGCGTACATTCGCCCTTGCGGTGCCAGGGCGAAGGCCAAGGCAAATCTGAATCGGCGAACCGTCATTGTTGAGCGTCGATCGCCAGCCGGCGGGGTCATGCGGGACCCCGATCCGAGCACAAAGGCGGTCGATCCTTTCCTCTGCGGCGCCGCAGAGAAAGGCGGCGCTTCGGATGAAGCCGGCGAGCGGATCGTGGCAGGGAAGGGAAGAGGGTGCCAATGCCGTCACGAAACCGCTCCTGACTGGATCAGGCGATCGGCCAGCAGCAACGCCAGCAACGCCTGGTTGCGGGCGAAGGTCGCCCAGGTCATGACATGGCCGTTCAAGATCAGCGAGCATCCGCAGGGAACGACGATCCCCCGCAGCAGCGCCGACGCGACCGCCGCGCTGAACAGGCACAGCAGCGCCGCCGCCGATACGATTGCCGGAGCGGCGAGCGGCGGCAGGAACGACAGTATCAGCAAGAGTCCGACGCCGATCTCACCGATCGCCAGTCCAAGAGCGGCCGGCGCAACCCCATCGTGAGGCAACAGCCGATATTGCGCGATCACGTGACGGATCGAGGATTGGCGCAACAGCTTCGACGCGCCCGACGTGACGAACAACAGGCCAAGGCACAGCCGGAGCGAGGTCGCGAAGAGGATGATCGGATCGGACATGATCGATTTCGGCGGCGATCGGGACGGCCGATGCCATCCCGATCGCTCGTCCGCTTTGGCTCAGGGTACCTGGTACAGGATGGCGGTCCCCAGATCGCCATTCGCGCCGTTCATGCCGGTCGCCCCCGGCGTTCCCGGATGCCCTTGCGCGTTGGCATTGCTGTCGCCGCCGCGACGTCCACCCGGGCCGGGCGCGCCACCGCCGCCGGCAGTGCCGCCGGTACCGCCCTGGCCGCCGCCCATATCGGCGGTATATTCGGGGGTCGGGATGCCGGCCGAATATCTGATCACGACGTTGCCGCCATTGCCGCCACGACCGCCGTCGCCGCCACGACCGCCATTGCCGCCATCGCCGCCGATGCCGCCGTCCTGGTCGTCCTCGCAGCCCTTGCCGTTGCCGCCCGGCCCCCCGGCGCCGCCCGCACCTCCACTGCCGCCGGAACCGCCATTGCCGCCATTGCCGCCACGGCCATTGACGTTGAAGCCAGTGATGAACTCGGTGACCGAAACGGTCAGCGAACCGCCATCCTGGCCGGCAAAGCCGTTGGTGCCGTTCGAGCCGTTGGTACCGCCATTGCCCGGGCCGCCAGGCTTGCCAGCGTCATCGCCGTCCCAGTGGCACACTGCATTCTGGCCTTCGGCGCCGGTGCCGCCGTCATGGCCCGGCGTCCCGTTGCTGCCGGGCGCGCCATTGTCGCCGTTGATGAAAATATTATACGCCATTTCAAATCCTTCCCGCAGAAAATGAGATTTTAGAGGTCGTTCGCGTCAGTGCGGACGGCGGATCACGTCGCCCGGGTGAAGCACGATCTGACGCCCCTTGCCGGTGAACCCCGCGGCGTGGATCGAGGTCTTGCTGCCGCCGCGCAGCTTGATCCGGCCGGTATTCTCGACCGTGATGTAGTTGGCGAAGAGCGCGCTGATATTGACGTGCAGCGTGGCGCCCGCGGCCACGTTGATGTTGTTGAACACGAACACCGGGATCCTGACCTTCAGGTTCGCGATCCACGAGTCGAGCGCGGGCTTCTGCTTAACATCGACGCTGGAGCTGTGGCCGTAGACATAGGCGCTCGCCAGCAAGTGGAGATCGTCCGATTCCGCCTGCGTATAGCTGGGCTGGACCGGGATGATGGCGGACGGCAGCATCGACGTCGCCACGGCGCGCGATGGGGCGATACTGAGCGCCGAGGCGATCGTCCGGACACCGACGGTCGGTTTGGCGAGCGCTTCGTCCGGATTGCCGAGCCACTTCTTCACGTCATCGAGGCTCTTCGGCTCCAGATATTTCAGGTTCGCCTTGAACTTGGTGTTGGAGGCATCGAGCACCAGTTCCTGATTGGCCGGAACGTCGATATCGGCGGGGTTCGCCGTGCCCAGGTCCAGGTTAAAGCTCTTTAGCCGTTCGGCTAACGTTATCTGAGGCATAACTTTCTCCTGACACATTATTTGTTGATGATTTAAAGTGACGCAGACGATCCATCGCAATTCGTCAGACGAAATGCGTCATCACGATTCAGTTATAATTGTTTGGCGACTCGGAAACTTCGTATTATCGCGCCAACGAAACATTTAATGACAAAAGACGGACGGCATCGTGGTTGCGAGACCAGGGTCCGCAACGGATATGTCTTTATTATGTCATTATATCGCGGGAGCTCTACTCCAGAGGAGCGGCAATTACCCGACGAGTCGCGTCATCGGCGAGGCAGATTCAATCACACTCCTTCCTTCAGCAGAAAGGGCGTTATCCTTCTGCCAAAATTCGCTGTGCGACCGAATTATTATTTTGGGAATATTCCGGAAATCTACTCTTCCGCGCTTTGGCTGTCCACGACCGGATGTCGTTAATCACCTATTTCCCTTTATTTTGAGCATGAAGCGCCCTTTTTATGAGACAGTCCGCGTTCTTCGATGATCGCGCATGCCGGGAGTCGATCGCCGCCGAAAATCGTGCCAAGCGAGCGACCGCGATAGGACGAGGAAGCCAAGGGCCACTTTTGGGCCTCGAAGCGATTGCTCCTCGTCTCGCTATTGGGTGTGACGCGATCGGTCGCCCCGGCTCGCTTATATCCGGCGCGCGATCATCGCCGCATAGCTGCCGAACCGCCAGTCGATCACTTGGCCGACGGTTTGCTCCGTGCGCCAGCTATCGGGCTGGGCCGGGCGCCATTCGACGGGTTCGGGCGACATGTTGAACACGCACAGCATGGACTCGTCCGCCGTCGATCGCTCGATCGCCAGGATCGTTTCGCTTGCCTCTATCACCCGCGCATCGCCGCGCATCAGCGCGTCGCTCGCGTGGCGGAATGCGAGCAGGTGCCGCGTCAGGTTGAGCAACGAATCCGGATCCTGGTTCTGGCGATCGACCGCCAGCCCGAGATGATCGGCGCCGATCGGCAACCAGGGCGCGCCCGAGCTGAACCCGGCATGGTCGTTGGCATCCGCCCGCCAGGGCATCGGCGTGCGCGCACCATCGCGCGACAGGGTCAGCGGCCAATTGGCGATCGCTTCGGGGTCGCGCAGCGCTTCGAACGGGATGTCGACCTGGGTCAGGCCGAGTTCCTCGCCATTATAGAGGAAGATATTTCCCCGCAGCGAGACGAGCAGCATGAGCTTCATCCGCGCGAAGGCGTCGCGATGCGCGGGACCGGCCCAGCGCGAAATGGCGCGGGGAGCGTCGTGATTCTCGAACGCCCAGCTCGGCCAGCCGGTGCCGGGCGCATCGGGCCATTGCGCAAGCGCGTCGCGGACCAGGCCCGGCGTCAGCTTCTCGGCGTAGAGGAAATTGAAGCCGTACGCCGAATTGAGCCGGCGATCGCCTTGCGTGAAGGCGTGCATTTCGGCCTCCGGGCTCGGACCGCCGACCTCCGCCACGGTGAAGGTCGCGCCGTAGCGGTCGAGCAGGGCGCGCAGACGCTCGAGGAATGTCGGGATTTCCGGCTGGCTCTGGTTGTGGATGTGCAGTTGGAAATCGAACGACCGCGTGCGCGGCCCCGGAGGTGCCGGCGGGTTGTCGGTCAAGGCGGGATCGTGCATCGAAAAGTTGATTGCATCGATGCGGAAACCGTCGACGCCGCGGTCGAGCCAGAATTTCGCGACGTCGAGCATCGCCTCTTGCACCGCCGGCAAATGCATATGGAGCTGCGGCTGCTCGGGCAGGAAATTGTGCATGTAATATTGCCGCCGCGGCGCGCTCCACGTCCAGGCGGGGCCACCGAATACCGACTGCCAGTTGTTGGGCGGCGAACCATCGGGCCGGGCGTCGGCCCAGACATACCAGTCCGCCTTGGGATTGGTGCGATCGGCGCGACTTTCCAGGAACCAGGGGTGGCGGTCGCTGCTGTGCGAATAGACCTGATCGATCAGCACCTTGAGCCCGAGCTCGTGGGCGCGCGCCACTAACGCGTCGAAGTCCGCTAGCGTGCCGAAGATCGGATCGACGTCGCAATAATCCGACACGTCATAGCCGAAATCGAGCATCGGCGAGGTGAAGAAGGGCGACAGCCAGATCGCATCGACGCCCAGGCTCGCGACATGGTCGAGATGCGCGGTGATGCCGGGCAAGTCGCCGATGCCGTCGCCGTTGGTGTCGGCGAAGCTGCGCGGATAGATCTGATAGATCGCCGCCCCGCGCCACCATTCGCGAGTGGTCTGGACGGAGGGCAGGCGGGCGGCGTCGTTCACTGGGCCTCGCAAATGATGAAGTCGAGAGGAGCGAGGCTGACCTTCAGGCTACCCGGCGCTGCGACTTTGGCTTCGCACGCGCCATGCAGCGCGGTGAAAGCGGTGGAGGCGTCGTCGACCAGCACGTTGGCGGTGAGCGGCGCGGTCGAGGTGTTGAACGCAATCAGCACTTCCTTGCCGGTGTCGGGGTCGAACCGCGACACCGCGAACAGGCCCGGCTTGTCGCCCCAGGCGCGCGGCACCTGGCGTCCGCGAGTCAGTGCGCGATGGCTGGTGCGGATGCGGGCAAGCTCGGCGATCGCCTTGAAGATCGGATTGTCGGTGCCGAAGCTGGGCGTGGCGGTGGTCTTGGTCGTGCCGAGCAGCTTGGTATCGTTGTACACCGCGACCTTGCTGCCGAACATGTCCTCGCGCGCCAACTGGTCGTTGCCCTTGCTGACGAAGCCCTGTTCGTCGCCATAATAGATCGTTGGCACGCCGCGCAGCGTCAGCAGCATCGCATGGCCGAGGATGACGCGCTTCAGCACCTCGTCGTCGCTCGCCTGGGGCATGCCGGCTTTCACGAACATCGAGAAGCGGCCCATATCGTGGTTGCCGAGGAACGTCGGCAGCGTCCGCGCGGTGGCCTCGCCATTCGCATAAGCGGGGTCGCCGAAGAACATGTGGAACAGCTCGCTCGTCGGGGCGCCGCGGGCGACCGTATCGGCCACCGCGCGCTCGAAGGCGAAGTCGAGCACGGCGGGAAGCTTGTCGACCCGCGTGTGCGCCGCGAGACGAGCGACGTCGAGGTCGCCGGTGAAGACTTCCCCGAAGATATGGAAGTTGGAGATGCCCTTCGCCTTGGCCCGCGCGAGCATCGCCGGGACGAACGCCTGCCAGAAGGCCGGGTCGACATGCTGCGCGGTATCGATGCGGTAGCCGTCGATCCCGAAATCGTCGATCCACTTGCCGAAAATGTCGATCATGCCCGCGATCACGCGCGGATTTTCGGTCATCAGATCGTCGAGACCGGAGAAATCGCCGAGCTGGGAATCCTCGGTCGAGAAGGTCGAATCGCCGCGATTGTGGTAATAGATCGGATCGTTGAGCCAGGCGGGGACCTTGGCCTTCTCCTCGCCCTTGGGGAGGTAAGGCGTATAGGCCCAGTTAGGATCGGTCAGCCTGGAGAAATTCTCCGGCGTGGCGATGCCGTCGCCGAGAAAACCGGGGTTGATCGCGGGGCCGTTCACGCCGCCCTTGCGCGTGTACGGATAGTCGGCACGGCCGCGATAGGCGCAGGGCTTGTCCGCCTCGCACTCGCGATATTTGATCACGTCCGCGGTGTGGTTGGCGATGATGTCCATATAGACCTTCATCCCGCGCGCATGCGCGGCGTCGACCAGGGTCTTGAAGTCGGCATTGGTGCCGAAATGCGGATCGACCCGAGTGAAATCGGTGATCCAATAGCCATGATAGCCGGCGGACTCGTTACCCTTGGGTCCCTGGACCGGTTTGTTCTTGAAGATCGGCCCGACCCAGATCGCGGTCGCGCCCAGCGCCCGGATATAGTCGATCCGTTTGAGCAAGCCCTTGAGGTCACCGCCGTGATAGAAGCCCTTGGCGGTCGGATCGAACCCGGTGACGAGCCGATCGCCGTTCAGGCCGCCGGTGTCGTTCTTCGGATCGCCATTCTCGAACCGGTCGGGCAGGACGAAATAGATCACTTCGTCCTCGGGCAGGCGATCGCGGTAGGACGAGGGAGCGGCTGCGACCGGCGCCGGGCCGGAAGCGGCGGCGCGACCGGGCTTCGCGGTCGCGGGCTGTGCCATGACGAGGGGCATCGACAAGGCAAGAGCCAGGCGTGCGGCATTCTTCATGCGGTTATGCTCCGGGGAGGGGCGGCGCAATGCTGCGCGATGAAATCGACATGGCTGGGCATGCGGCTTGCTTCGCGCGCGTAGAGTTCTTCGATAGCGCCCAGATATTCGGTCAGGTCGGCCTTGGAGATGGCGTCCGCGAGCGGATGATAGCCGGCAGGTTCGACGCCCTGACCGGCAAAGACCTGGAGCCAGCCAGCTTCGGTGAACAATTCTTCGTTTTCACGAAAGATGTGCCCATTCGCGCGATAAAGCTCGATCTTTGCGTGCAGGCTGTCCGGCGGCGCGATTTGGCGGCGCATCTGCCAGAAAGGCTCGTCGCGACCATTGGCATAATAATGGAGGACGATGAAATCGCGAATGCGCTCGATCTCGAAATCGGTCTGGCGGTTATATTCGACGCGGTCCGCCTCGCGAATCTCGCGCCCGGGCAGTAGTTTCAGCAACCGCGAAATGGCCGACTGGATCAGATGGATGCTGGTTGACTCCAGGGGCTCCAGAAAACCCGAAGACAGGCCGATCGCGACGACGTTGCGATTCCACGCCAGACGACGCTTGCCTGCAATGAAGCGTAACGCACGCGGCTCGGCGAGCGCGGCGCCATCCAGCCCGGCGAGCAAGGTCGCTGTCGCCTCGTCATCGCTCATGAAATCGCTGCAATATACATGGCCATTGCCCGTGCGATGCTGCAGCGGGATGCGCCATTGCCATCCCGCCGGCCGCGCAGACGCACGTGTATAGGGGGTGAAGTCCGCCGCGCGCTCGCTCGGTACGGCAAGCGCTCGATCGCAGGGAAGCCAATGACTCCAATCCTCGAAACCGGTCTTGAGCTCCTGTTCGATAAGCAGCCCCCGAAATCCGCTGCAGTCGATGAACAGGTCGCCCGTGATGCGCTCACCGGAGGCGAGCTGAATTGCCGCGACGTCGCCATCTTCGCCGTGCCGATCGACTTTGACGATCCTTCCTTCGACGCGATCGACACCACCCGCCTCGGCCAATTGGCGAAGAAGAGCGGCATAGAGGCCAGCGTCGAAGTGATAGGCGTAAGGCATCGCTGGAATTGCGTTGCCGGTGATCGGGCCGCCACGGTGCATTCTGCCAGCGCGTGCGGCGATTTCGTTCAGGGAATAGGCGTCGAGCGCCTTCGCCAATCCGAGACGGCGCGCGCGGAGCCAATAATGCTGGAACGTGATAAGACCGACGTCGCGCCCCACGGCGCCGAACGCGTGCATGTAGCGGTGGCCAGGACGCATCCAGTCGACGAATTCGATGCCCAGCTTGAACGTGCCCTGCGTCGACCTGACGAAAGCATCTTCATCCAGGCCGAGCGCGTTGTTGTAGAGCAGAATCTGCGGAATCGTCGCTTCGCCGACCCCGACCGTTCCGATGTCGTCGGATTCGACCAGGCAAATACGAAAATTGCGATCCAGAAAGCGCGCCAGGGCGGCCGCGGTCATCCAACCAGCGGTGCCGCCGCCTGCGATCACGATCGTGACTGGCTGGTCCTGCTGCACGCTGTGATCCCGGATCGAGAACTGTCGCGCCGGGGGCGGGGCCTAAGACCCCGGCCCCCGACAAGCCTTAGAACTTGTACGTGATACCGAGATAATAATCGCGGCCGTAACGCTGATAGTCGATCACTTGGCGCGGATCGTTGTTCTGATAGGTCACGAACGGTCGATCGGTCAGGTTCTTGGCCTGCGCGAGGATCGAGAAGCCCTTCAGCGCGCCGGACTGGAATTCATAGCCGATCTGGGCATCCAGAATCCCTTCCGCTTTGGCTTGGCGATAGGTCGGAGCGGCCGACAGGCCGGCGACTTCGCCGAGGAAGGTCGACCGGTACCGATAGCTGGCCCGGGCCTGGAAGCCCCATTTCTCGAAATAGAGTTCCGCGCTGCCGACCCAATCCGACAGGCCGGGCAGGGTGATCGGCTGGGTCGGATTGCTGCCATATTTGATGCTGCTGTAATTGTACGATGCGCTGCCGAAGAAGCCGAAACCGTCGAGCGCGCTGGTCAGGTTCTTGAACGGCAGTGACAGCGTTGCTTCCATGCCGAGGATCTCGCCGCGCCCGGTATTGTCAGGCGAACTCGACAGGCCTGTCGTCCAACCGTTCGCCACAACGATAGCGCGATCGGCAGGGGTCAATTGCCCGAGAGCCCCGGTGAAGTCGAACGGCAGCGAGTTGTTCGGATCGACGAACTTGGTCAGGTGCTTGAAATAGCCCGCGACAGCAACATAGCCGCCGCCGGCGAAATACTTTTCGACCGACAGATCGATGTTGGTCGACTGATAGGGGCGCAGCGCGACATTGCCGCCGTTGGAACTGAACGGGCTGTTGAGGGCGACCGGGTTGCCGATATTGGTCGGCGTGACGGTGAACTCCTGGTTGATCCGCTCCTGGTCGAGGCGCGGCCGCACCATCGTCTGGGCGGCACCCAGCTTGATATAGGTCGCCGGCATGATTTCGAGCGACATGGTCGCACTGGGTAGGACGTTGGTATAGCTGACTTTGCCGCTTACCGGGACGATGGTGACGACGCCGTTCGAGAAGTTCGAAATCGTGCCGTCGGAGCTCTGGTTGGTATGCACGACCTGCACGCCGATCGAGCCCTTCAATGCCTTGCCGCCGACGATACCGTCGATGTTCAGCTTGGCGTAGCCGGTCCAAACGTTCTCGATGACGTCGTTGTCGCGCACCAGCGAACCTGGGCGGTTGTCATAGAAGGAGGCGAACGAGTTGTTGTAGAGATAGAGCGGATCAAGCGTGAGCATCTGGGGAACGCCCAGATAACCCAGCGACACATTCTCCCCGATCAGCGCGTCCGACGGGACGGGCGCGGAGGTCGGCGTGCCGCTCGCCACGGTGCAGTTGGTGCCCGCGCCCTTCGGGCACAGGAAGTACGAGGTATAGGCGCTGATTTTCTTGCGCCGGCTGAAATTCGCGCCGACCTGCCAGCTCTTGATCACGCTATTTGAGAACTCACCGGCCAAATCGGCACGCAGCGACTTCATATCGTCGGTGAAGCTGGGGCGATTGAGAAAGCCCGCCTGGACCACCGTCTGAGTGCCGTTATAGCCCCAACCCTGGGGGTCGGTCAGCTTGAACAGCGAAGGATCGGCATAGTTGAGCGTCGGCACGATGGTGAACGTGCCGTTCTTCTGTTGCTCGATACGGACCGTGTCGGTCGCGCCCGAACGGTTATAGCCGGTGCCCGTATAGGTTTCGAGCAGGAAGTCGGTGCGCTTGGCGCGCGACCAGCTCGCGTCGACCGTCAGGCGCAGGCTGTCGTTCAGCTTGATCTCGTTGTTCCAGCCGAACGAATAATTGTCAGCGGTCCGGCGGTTATAGTCGTTGCGCTGGACGCCGACGACGTTGCTGTAGGTCGCTGCCGTGTCGAAGCCGTTGACCGTGGTAATGTTGGTGGCCGACGTGCCGGCGCCCCACCACAACGGGAATTCGATGCCGCGGAGCTTCTGGGTTTCCTTGAAGTTCGAATAGAGCGCGTCGAACGTCGAATGGAAATTGTCGCTCGGCTGATATTCGATCGTCGCGACGCCGCCATAACGCTTCAGTACGTTCGACTGGACATAGGGTTTGGCGCCGCCGAGGATCAGATTGCCGTTATTGTCGGTGGCATAGCCCCAGGCATTGTAGCGCTCGTCCTGCGACGGCGTCGAACTGGCCGATACGCCCAGCGCGATTCCCAACGTGTCGTTGGCGAACTTGCCGACATAGGTCGCCGATCCGCGATAGCCGAAACGCGCCGAGTCCGGATTGAGCGACTTGATGCCGTTCATCTGGCCGCGCGCCGAGATGACGAACGCGTTCTTCGACGCGAGCGGCCGGAGCATGCGCAGATCGACCGTGCCGGCGATGCCAGCCGCGACCAGCGACGCGTCGGCGCTCTTGTAGACGTTGACGTTCTTGAAGAATTCCGACGGATATTGGTCGTATTCGACGCCGCGATTGTCGCCGACGGTGACCTGCTCACGGCCGTTCAGCAGCGTGGTGCTGAAGTCGGGGCCCATGCCGCGGATGGACAGGCGCTGGTCGCGGCCTTCGAGCCGCTGGGCGGTGACGCCGGGCAGTCGGGCGAGCGAATCGGCGATCGAAACGTCGGGAAGCTTGCCGATGTCCTCGGCCGAGACGGAATCGACGATCAGCGTGGAATTGCGCTTGGTACGCGCCGACGATTCGAGCGAGGCGCGGATACCGGTGACCTGGATATCGGGTCCTGCCGCTGCACTTTGATCATCGGTTTGTGGGACGGGCGCGGCAGGCGCATCCTGCGCCGAGGCTGGCGAGGCGACCATCGCCAGCGCGCCGGCAAGCGCGATGCCACTCACGCGCTGCGCGAGCTGGACACGACGGTTCGAACGGTAAGTAGTCATCAATTCCTCCCCTTGCGGCCACGCCATGTTTGGCTTGCGGCATCGACGCGACCGACACGGCGCGTTCGGATGTGCTGCGCTTATGTTGCGGTCGGTAACCGGCCAAGTTGGCCACATACGTATTCAGGATTATGCAGTCGGCGGTGTTGCCCGGTTGCATCGCCGGGTCAGCGTGTCCTTCCGGCAAGGATGCGATAGCTCCACGGGGCCAATTCGATGCTGGTCGATCGTGTCACGGTCACTGGCGAACCGTCGGCGAAATCGAGGTAGCGTCCGTCGCTCGGCCCGTCGGTAAAGCTTACGGCCTGGGTCTCGCCCGACAGATTGAACAACGCCAGCACCTTGTCGCCGTTCTTCTGACGCACGAACGACAGCACCTTGGATGGGACGCTGTTGACGACCGGAGTCATCGGGGCGCCCCAGGGTGCATTCGACAGTGCCGGATGCGCCTTGCGGAACGCGATCAGGCGGCGGAACAGATCGTTATTGGGGTGGTCGCGCCATTCGATCGGATCGCGCTCGAAGAATTTGAGCCGTTTGGGATTGCCCGCCTCCTGGCCATTGTAGATCAGCGGGATACCTTCGCCGACGAACGACAGCGCGATTGCGCTAGGCAACTCCTTGCCGAAGCGTTCGAATTCGGTGCCCTCCCAAGCATTCTGGTCGTGATTCTCGGTATAGACCATGCGCATAGCCTCGGCTGGCCACGCGCTCTCCGTTTCCGAATAATAACCGAACAGCGCGCCGACATCGGCCTTGCCTGCGGCGATGTCCGCCATCGCGTTGTTCCATTTCCACGCGTAGCTCGCGTCGAACGCCTTGCGGTGGACATCGCGCTGGTCGAACTCGGCCAGCATGAAGACCGGCTTGATGCTGTCGAGCTGGCGCCGCGCAGTCTCCCAGAAATCGAGCGGGACATAGCCGGCGACGTCGCAGCGGAACCCATCCACGCCGGCGGTGCGCACCCAATAGGTCATCGCGTCGGTCATGTAGCGGCGCAGGCCGGGCTTCGAATAATCGAGGTCGATGATGTCGGACCAGTCCCACCACGGCGTGGGGCGATTGGCGCCTTTCCAGTCATGCTCGTACCAATCGGGATGCGCCGCATGGATCGGATTGTCCCAGGCAGTGTGATTGGCGACCCAGTCGAGAATGACGTGCATGCCCAGCCGATGGGCGGTCGCGACGAACGACTTGAGGTCGGTGAGCGTCCCGAATTCGGGGTTCACGCCGTAATAATCCCTGACCGAATATGGGCTGCCGAGGCCGCCCTTGCGGTTCTGCACGCCGATCGGATGGATCGGCATCAGCCAGAGGATGTCGACGCCGAGCGCCTTCAGCCGAGGCAATTGCTTCTCCGCGGCACGGAACGTGCCTTCGGGCGTGAACTGGCGGGTATTGATCTGATAGAGGACCGCATCCTTCGACCAAGCGGGATGCTTCAGCGTCACGTACGGCTTGGGCGCGTAAGGATCGGCAGGACCGGCTGCCGCCGTCGCGGGCGTCAGCGTCAGTCCCGCCAGCAGCGCGAGTGCGATCGATTTCAGCATCCTGTCCTCCTTTTTGTGTGGACATTGTGCCACGCTCGCCGGGCCGTACCCGTTGAATACGTATGTGATCGCGTTCCGGCGGGTGAGCCGCGCGCCTAGTCTCCATCGATCGCCCCGCGACAAAAGGGCGGCTGGGGAGGGATGATTTGCCGGACACTCTTTACGCGCGCGGGCCCTATCGCGCCGCCGCGCTGCCCGCTACACTCGCGCCCAATCGGCCGCAAACGACGGCCGGCAGCGGGAGAAGCCGTCGGGCAATGCTAACCGACAAACCGACGTCGTTCGATATCGCCCAACGCGCCGGCGTATCCCAACCGACCGTGTCGCGCGCGCTGCGTGGCGACCCGACCGTCAGCGAGGCGACGCGCAAGCGGATCGAAGCGATCGCGGCGCAACTCAACTACAAGGTCGACAAGAACGCCTCGTCCCTCCGCAGCCGCCACACCAATACGTTGGCGCTATTGTTCTTCGAGGACCCGACGCCTGACGATTCGCTGATCAACCCGTTCTTCCTCTCCATGCTCGGATCGATCGCGCGAACCTGCGCGCTGCGCGGTTATGATCTGCTCACCTCGTTCCAGCAGCTCTCGTCGAACTGGCATGTCGATTATGAGGACAGCCACAAGGCCGATGGCATTATCCTGCTCGGTTATGGGGATTACGAGACGTATCGCGCGCGGCTCGAACAACTCGAGGCGCAGGGCACGCATTTCGTGCGCTGGGGATCAGTCCAGACAGGCCAGCCGGGAACGACGATCGGTTGCGACAATGTGCGCGGCGGGCGCGACGCTGGTGCGCACTTAATCGGGCTGGGCTGCCGTCGGATCGCGTTCCTGGGGCAGGTGTCGAGCCATTCGCCCGAACTCGCCGATCGCTATCGCGGCATTTGTTCGGCGATGCTCGAAGCAGGGATCGACCCTGATCCATCGCTGCAGGTCGATGCGATCACCACGGAAGCGTCGGGGTACGAGGCTGCGATCGAATTGCTGCGGCGCGGTGTGCGCTTCGATGCGGTCTTCGCGGGCAGCGACCTGATCGCGATCGGCGCGATGCGCGCGTTCGAGGAAGCAGGGCTCGACGTGCCCGGCGATGTGTCGATCGTCGGGTTCGACGATATTCCGGCGGCCAGCCTGTCGCATCCGCCGCTGACCACGATCGCGCAGGATTATGCCAAGGCCGGGGCCGCGTTGGTCGATACGCTGTTGCGTCAGATCCGCGCGCAGCCGGTCGAGGCGGCGATGCTGCCGCCGCGATTGGTCGTTCGGCGCTCGACGGCGTCCAGGGCATGAGCGGACTTCCGGTGGAGAAACCGCGCCAGACCTGGCGCGGGCTGTGGAATATTTCGTTCGGCTTTTTCGGCATCCAGATCGCGTTCGGGCTGCAGAACGCGAACATCAGCCGGATCTTCCAGTCGCTGGGCAGCGATGTCGGCAGTCTGGCGCTGCTATGGATTGCCGGGCCGGTCACCGGATTACTCGTCCAACCGATCATTGGCCATTTCAGCGACCGCACCTGGGGACGGTTTGGGCGCCGCCGACCCTATTTCCTGGCCGGTGCGACGCTGGCGGCGCTGGCGCTGATCGGTATGCCCAACGCCTCGGCGCTGCTGGCGGCCGCGCTGTTGCTGTGGATGCTGGACGCATCGATCAACGTCTCGATGGAGCCGTTTCGCGCCTTTGTCGGCGACATGGTCGCGCCGTCGCAACGCACGACAGGTTATGCCTTCCAGACCGCCTTCATCGGGGCGGGCGCAGTGCTCGGCAGCCTGGCGCCGTTCGCCATGGCCAAGTTGGGGGTGAGCAATGTCGCACCATCGGGTGGCGTCCCCGATTCGGTACATTACGCTTTCTATCTCGGTGCGATCGCGATCTTCGCCGCCGTAATGTGGACAGTGCTGACGGTACGCGAATATTCGCCCGACCAGATGCGCGGTTTTGGCGACACCGACGTCTTTGGCCATGACGGCCATCCCGCCGCGCTCCATGGCGGCCTTTGGTGGCTGCTTGGCGGTTTGGTGGTGATCGGCATCGTGCGGTGGTTCGCGCTCGAGCGCGACCTTTACGTGCTGGGCGGGGCGTTGGCCGCGTTCGGCGTACTGGCGCTCGTCGCCGCGGCGATGGCCCGTAACGGGGGCAGAAACGCGCTGGTCCAGATCATGAGTGATATGGCGCGCATGCCCGATCAGATGAAGCGGCTGGCGCTGGTCCAGTTCTTCTCCTGGGTCGCGCTGTTCATCATGTGGATCTACACCACTCCGGTGGTGGCGCAGTACGTGTTCCAGTCGACCGACACCACGGGCAAGGCCTATAATGACGGCGCCGACTGGGTCGGGGTGCTGTTCTCGGTCTATAACGGCGTCGCCGCACTGGCCGCGTTCGTGTTGCCGGTGATGGCGAAGCGGATCGGGGCGCAAAAGACCCATATGCTGTGCCTGTTGATTGGCGCCGTCAGCTTCGCGTCGCTATTGGTCATTCGCGACCAGTGGATGTTGCTGTTGCCGATGGTCGGGATCGGCTTCACCTGGGCGTCGATCCTGACGATGCCCTACGTCATTTTGGCCGGCGTGCTGCCGCAGCACAAGCTCGGTATCTATATGGGCATCTTCAACTTCTTTATCGTGGTGCCGCAGCTGCTGGTCGCGACCGTGATGGGGGCGATTATCCGCACCTTCTTTCCGACCGAGCCGGTCTGGACGATGGCGTGCGGCGCGGTGGTGCTGGTGCTGGCGGCGTTGGCGATGCTGCGGGTGAGGACGAGCGCGGAGCCTAACGTGGCAGCGTGATCGTTGCGGCCAGCCCGCCTTCCGGGCGGTTCTCCAGCCGGATATCGCCGCGCGCTTCGCGTACGATTGCCCGCGCCAGCGCCAGGCCGAGGCCGATTCCACCGGTTTCCTTGTTGCGCGATCCCTCGATCCGCGTGAACGCCTCGAACACCTCGGCGATGCGGTCGGACGGGATGCCCGGGCCCTCGTCGCACACTATGATCTCGACTGCCTTGACGTCGGACCGAAGGAACACTTCCGCGCCGCCGCCATATTTGACCGCATTCTCGATCAAATTGCGGATCGCGCGGCGCATCAGCGACGGCCGCAAATGCATCGTCAGCCGTTCGACCTCGGCGAACTCGACCGGCATGCCGAGGTCGCGGAAATCCTCGACCACCGCATCGACCAAAGCGGCGAGGTCGACTTCGGTCGCCTGTTCGCTCGGCCGCCCGAGCCGCGCCAACGACAATATGTCGTCGAGCGTGCGGTTCATCTCGTCGATCGTGTCCGCCATGCGTGCGCGGTCGTCGTCATCCTCGACCGATTCGATGCGGACGCGAAGCGCCGCCAGCGGCGTGCGCAAATCGTGCCCAATCGCGCCCAGCATGCGGTCCTTTTCCTCGAGCATCGCACTCACCCGCGTGCGGAGGTCGTTGAACGCGGTGATCAGCGTGCGGACGTCGTGTGGGCCGCTTTCGGTGATCGGACCGTCCGCTTCACCGGGATGGAAACGCTGCGCCGCGTTGGCCAGCGACCTCAGCGGCTGGGCGATGCGTCGCGTCGCCAGCAGCACCGGCAGCAAGACGATCGCGTAGAGCACCAATGTCTGGCCGATCAGCCGCGACAGGAACGGCCATTCCGAATCCTGCCAGGGAATCGAGGCCGCCCACCAGCCGACCTTGGGTTGCTCGACGGCGATCAACAACTCGTGCTGGACGAAGCGATAGCGCTGCGCCCGGACGCGCGACATCTTGCCGAAACGCGGGTCGTCGGAGCGCAGCGGGCGGATTCCCGTCACAACCTGGCCGACGGGGACGCCGGCCTCGTTGAGTCGCGTGCGTAGCGCTTCCTCGATATCTGGTCGTCGCCGCAGCCCTCCCTCGATCGGATTGGACGGCCAGGGGCGCGAGCGGAACCGGTCCCAGGGCGTCTCGTCGCCGACCGGGGGAGCGGGCGCGATGTCGAGCGGCCGGTCATGCCGGTTGCGGGGACCCTGCGATGCGTCGACGATCCGTGCCGCGACCGGCCCAACCGTCTGTTCGAGCCGGAACGCCTGCCGATCCCGCAGGCTCAGCCCGAAGTTGACCGCCTGGGCCACGAACAAGGCAATGGCGACCAGTACCGCCATCTGGCCGGGCAGGTTGCGCGGCCATAATCTCACAGGCGCGTGACTTCGGCAGCGAGCGTGTAGCCACCGCCCCAAACCGTCTTGATGACGGTGGGGTTCTTGGGATCGGGCTCGATCTTGCGTCGCAGTCGGCTGACCTGGTTATCGATCGCGCGATCGAACGCCATCGCCTCGCGGCCCTGGGTCAGGTCGAGCAACTGGTCGCGCGTGAGCACCTGGCGCGGGCGCAATACCAGCGCCAGCAGCAGATTATATTCGCCGGTCGACAAGGGTACCGACACGCCTTCGCGGTCGACCAACGCGCGTTCGCCGGACTTCAACACCCAGCCGGCGAAGGCATAGGATCCGCTTTCAGGTGCGTGCTGACGCGCGCCGCTGCCGGCGGCGCGGCGGAGGATGACGCGGGTGCGGGTTGCCAGTTCGCGGGGGGAGAAGGGTTTGACGACATAATCGTCGGCACCCATTTCGAGCCCGACGATGCGGTCGGTCTCCTCGCTCTTGGCGGTCAGCAGGATGACCGGGATATCGCCGGTCGCGCGGATATGGCGGCACAGGCTCAGCCCGTCCTCGCCTGGCATCATGATATCGAGAATGATCAGATCGATGGCATAGGCCGCCATCCGGGTACGCGCGCTTTCGGCATCGCCCGCCTGGGTGACGCGAAAGCCCTGCTTGGTCAGATATTGCGCCAGCGGCTCGCGGATCGAGCGCTCGTCATCAACCAGCAGAATATGGGGAGTGCCGCCCATCGGCACGTCGCTTAGCATCTATCGGCCCCCTGAAAACCCCTCGAATTCTAAAAGGAGGGCCGGGCGGGTGAGGAGGGGCACCCGCCCGGCAGCCAGGGCATATGGGGATTACTGCCCGGGCTTGTCCGCTGGCGCGGGCGGCGGCGGCATGTCTCCGCCGTTGCCGCGTCGACCGCGCATCTGTTCCATTGCGTCGCGCGCCGCCTGGCGCTCGGCCGCGTCGACCTTGCCGTCCTTGTTGGTGTCCATGCGGTCGAAACGCTGCGCGGCCTGTGCGCGATACTCCTCGCGGTCGATCACCCCGTCGCCGTTGGTATCCAGCCGGGCGAACATTCGCCCGCCAAAGCCGCGACCGCCCGGTCCGGGCGGGGGCGGCGGTGGGGATGCGCCGTCAGCCGGCGGTGGGGCAGACGCCGCCGGCGCGGTTCCGCTCATCGGCCGGCGCGGCTGCATCTCGTCGGGCGTCAGCTTGCCGTCCTTGTTGGCATCCAGGCGATCGAACCGCGCATCGGCCTGAGCCATTGCCTCGTCGCGCGAAAGCACGCCGTCGCCATTGGCATCGCCTCGGGCGGCCGGGGCGGTCTGCGCCGCGGTCGGCCCGACCAAGGCTACCGCCATGAAGCTTGCGCTCGCGAGCGCCGCGGCAAGAAACACTCGATTCATCCCGTTGTCCTCGATCGGGCGAAGGGTCATTCCCCGCCATCCAAGGACTTGTGGTTCCTCTGTGTCGCCCGGGCATGTCAGTCCACGACGAAATTGTCGCAAATTGTCGCACTACAAGGGAAAGCCTTCGCGTCAGGCGAAGATAGCGACGCTCTGCATCTGCTCGGCGATGGGCTTGCCATCGGCATTCCAGATCATCATTTCCTGGCTCGAGCTTCCGGCCTTGGCATAATCGGCGTTGGTCCTGAGCAGCCACCATCCGTCGGTCGTTCGCGGCTGCGCGCCGAGCAGGTTGAGTTGCCAGGTCATCGAGCTGCACGGCGCCGGTCCGCCGATCAGCTTGAGCGCGGCGGGCGGCAGGCAATCGGCCACCGCGATCAGCTCCACCATCGGATCGATTCCGTCGCGCTCGTTCAATCGTACCCAGCGCAACCATTCGGCCGGCCCCACCGTCGCATCGCGCCGGTCGAGCAGTTCGAAATTCTGCGCGAAGGATACCGCTGAATTGCCTTTGAAGGTCGTGTCGCCGGCTTGCGGGCGTGGAAAGGCCGGTGCGGTGCCGACCTGATGATCCAGCTTGGACTCGACCGCGCTCATGAACACGAATGTCGCGCGCAGCCCGAGCCCGGCCTCGCTCTCGACATCGGCTTGGATGAAGGCGGCGTTACGGCCACGGCGCAGGCGGCTCGCGCGGATCACGATCTCGCCGGACAACGGGCCGATGAACGCGACCAGCGCGGATCGCAGCGGCGGCAGGTCGGTGTCCGACTGTTGCGCCGCATGAAGCGCGAGCGCTGCCGACAGGCCGCCATAGCTCGTCCGTCCCTGCAGCCAGGTGTCGGGGATGCTGCCCCGCCAGCCGCCCTCGATCGGTTCGAGGGCATCGATGATCTGCTTCAAACCCGGCATGAATTCCCCTTGTTCTTGTGATTATGCCGGCTGCGCTGTCAGGCGATCGCGCAATTCGCGCTTGAGCACCTTTCCGATCGCGCTCCGTGGCAATTCGTCGATCGGATGGAGTGCCGACAGGCGCTGCGTCTTGCCGAGCTGGTTATTGGTCCACGCCATGATCTCGTCGGCCGAGGCATCGACGCCGCTATTGGGGACGTAGAATCCGACCGGCGTCTCGCCCCACTTTTCCGACGGTACGCCGATCACGGTGCATTCTACGACCGCAGGGTGCTGTTTGAGCACCGCTTCGATATCGACCGGGTAGATATTGAACCCGCCCGAGATGATCAGGTCCTTCTTGCGGTCCATCAGGATCAGGAAACCGTCTTCGTCGAACCGGCCGATATCGCCGTGGCGGATGAAGCGATTGCCCTCCTTGTCGTACCATTCGGCGTCGGCGGTCGCCTGCTTGCGGCCGTGATAGCCGGTCATCATCGCCGGTGAGCGGCCGACGACTTCCCCGGTTTCGCCTTGCGCGACCTCGTTCCCGTCATCGTCGATCAGCCGCATATCATGGCCTGGCAGCGGCTGCCCGACGGTGTGCAGCTTGTCGGGATATTCGGTGCAATCGAGTCCCGTCGAGGCGCCACCCTCGGTCATTCCGTAGAATTCGATCAGGCGGCCGGGCCAGCGCTTGAGAATGTCGGCTTTGAGCGTGGCGGAGAAGGGGGCGCTGGTCGACGTCTTCAGCCGGAATGCCGACAGATCGAACGTGTCGAAGTCGGGAACGGCCATGATCCGCTGATATTGGACCGGCACCAGCATCGCGTGTGTCACGCGAAACTTTTCGGCAAGCTCGAGAAAGCGGCGCGCGTCGAACTTCTTCATCAGCACGACGGTGCCTCCCCAACCCAACGTGGGAAGGAAACTGACCAACGTCGTATTGGAATAGAGCGGGGTGGAATTCATTGTCACCGCCTCGCCGTAGCCGCCCGCGGAGTTGCGGCCGATATGCGACCAGCGCATGCGGTGCGACTGGACGATCCCCTTGGGCGTGCCGGTGGTGCCCGACGAATAGATGATGTTGAAGCCATCGACGGGGTCGATCGTCACTGGGCGGGGCTTGCTGCCCGGTGGTGCCAGCCACGCCTCGAACTCGGTGGTGTCGAGACGAATCTGTTTCGCGGCGATTGGCTGCTGCGCGATCGCCGCCTGGTTGTCGCCATCGAGGAAGACGATCGGCGCGCCGCAATCGGCGATCATCGCGGCAAGCGCCTCCGGCGTCGAGGAGGGCGCCAGTGGCGCCGCGACACAGCCGGCACGCAACGTTCCCAGGAACACTGCCGCATAAGCGATCGACGAGGCGGAGATGATCGCCACCGACTGACCCTGGTCGACGCCGTCACGCTGCAGCGCGGCCGCGACGCGGTCCATCATCGCGTCGAGTTCGGTATAGCTGTAGCTGCCCTCGCCGTCGGCTACGGCGGTCTTGCCGCCGCGTTCCTCGGCATGGTCGCGAATAATGTCGGGCAGGGCAGCGAAGTCACTGGTGAGCAAGGCGTCAGCGCTCATGATCTCTCCTCAAACTTGCCGTGAGTCGCTAGGCGAAGCCGCCACGAAATGCCATACGCGATATTCGAAAAATGGAATCAAGGGGGAGTCGATGCTGTTCTACGATGCGGTCAATCCCGCGCCCAACCCGCGGCGCGTGCGAATCTATCTCGCCGAAAAAGGGCTGACCGTTCCGAGCGAAAAGGTGTCGATCCCGAAAGGCGAGCACAAGGGCGAGGCGTATCGCGCGGTCAATCCGCTCGGGCAGGTGCCGTGCCTGAGGCTGGATGACGGCACCGTCATCACCGAGAGCGTGTCGATCTGCCGCTATTTCGAGGCGCTCAATCCCGAACCGCCCTTGTTCGGCGTGGGCGCCCAGGGGCAGGCTGAGGTCGACATGTGGACCCGCCGCGTCGAACTTCGCCTGATGAACCCGATCGCGATGGTGTGGGTGCACACGCATCCCTTCACCGCGCGCGTCGTGCCCAAGCAATATACCGAATTCGGCGAGAGCAACCGTCCGCGGATCGACACGGTGATGCGCGAGTTCGACACGGCGCTGACCGAGCGTCAGTTTCTCGACGGAAGAGGATATTCGATGGCCGATATCGTGCTGCAGACGACGATCGATTTCGGCAAGTTCATCGGCGTGGACATGCCCGAGGACGCGACGGCGCTGAGAGCCTGGTACGACCGCGTGTCCGCACGCCCGAGTGCGGCGGCATGAACACCGGGATGGACGGCCGCGTCGCGATCGTCACCGGCGGCGGGACGGGCATCGGCGCATCGACCGTAAGGATGCTGGCGGCGCGAGGCGTGCGCTGCGTGGTCAATTACGCGTCCAGCCGGGAAGATGCGGAGGCGGTGGCGGCCGAGGTCGGCAATGGCGCGATCGCGGTGCAGGCCGATATCGTCGAGGATGCCGCATGTCGCGCGCTGGCGCAGGCCGCGCTCGACGCGTTCGGGCGGATCGACTTCCTAGTCAACAATGCCGGGCGGACCAAGTTCGCCAATCATGAGGACCTCGACGCGCTCGATGCCGAGGACTTCGTCGACATCTATCGGCTCAATACCGTCGCCGCGTTTCAGATGGTGCGCGCCTGCGCGCCGGCGATGCGCGACCAGGATGCGTCGGCGGTGGTCAACGTCGCCAGCGTCGCGGGCGTGTTCGGGATGGGATCGTCGGTCGCCTATGCTGCGTCGAAAGGCGCGCTGATCACCTTGACCAAGAGCCTGGCGCGCGTGTTGGCGCCGCACATCCGGGTCAACGCGGTTGCCCCGGGTTATGTCGGCACCGGCTGGTTCGAGAAGAGGCTGGGCGCGGAAGGGTTCGAGCGGCTCAACCAGAATATCGCCAGCCGCGTGCCGATGGGATTCGCCGCCGGACCCGATGATATCGCCGGACCGATCGTGCAATTGCTCGATCCCATCGCCCGCGCGATCACCGGGGAGGTGACGTTGCTCGACGCCGGCGGTCACCTCGACGTCGCGCTGACGCGGCGGCCGGGAAGGGAGCAATAGCCGCCTGACGTAAGGCTCAGCCTTCGGCAACCGCAACCGGTGCCGCCGCCGGCACGCGATCGAGCACTTTCCAGAGGATGATGCCTAGCGCGATCGTCACCAGCAACGCCGCGACCAGGAAATTCGCGCCGGTAAATCCGTGATGATCGCCCGCGGCCAGGGCCTGGGTCAGAACGAGCGGTCCCACGATCGACGACACGCTGCCCATGCTGCCGATCCCGCCCTGCAATTGCCCCTGACGCGTCGCATCGACCATGCGCGATAACAGGCCGTTGAACGCCGGGAAGACGAAGCCCTGGAACGCGCTGACCGCCATCAGCAGGTAAGCCTGCCAGCCGGCGGTGGCGAAGGCGAACAGGTAAAAGGCGGTTCCGGCGGAGCACATCCCCACGACCATCGCCTTGCGCTCACCGATGCGCCTGATCACCGGGCCGGTCAGGCCGGCCTGCACGCACGCCATGATGAAGCCGACGAAGGCCAGGCTCCAGCCGATCGCGCGCGCATCCCAGCCGAAGCGCATCGTCGCCCAGAATGACCAGGTCGACGGATAGACCATGTGCGCGAGCTGCCAGATGAACCAGGCGAGCAGCAGCGGCGCGGCATTTCCGGCGTGGAACAGGGGACGGAAAGCGCCGACGATATGCGCGTCGCGCAGATGGAACGGACGACGATTCTCAGGCTTCAACGTTTCCGGCATGAACAGGAACATCGTCGCGGCGTTGAGCAGCGCCAGCGCGGCGGCCGCGACGAACGGAGCGCGCGGCCCGAAGCTCGAGAGCAGGCCGCCAAGCGCCGGGCCGAGGATGAAGCCGATGCCGAATGCCGCGCCGATCAGCCCGAAGGTCGCGCTGCGCTTTTCGGGCGGCGTGACGTCGGCGATGACCGATCCGGCCGGGCCATAGACCGCACCCGCCGCGCCGGCGATCGCACGACCCAGGAACAGCCAGCCGAGCGTCGGCGCCCAGGCCATCAACGCATAATCCATCCCGAAGCATAGCATCGAGGTCAGCAATATCGGCCGCCGCCCGAAGCGGTCGGACAGATTGCCGAGCACCGGTCCGGCGAAGAATTGCATCACCGAGAAAACCACGAGCATATAGCCCGCGACACGCGTGGCCTGCTCCAGGTCGATATGGCCGAGCTGAGTGATCAGCTTGGGGAAGACCGGCATGACGATCCCGAACCCGATCGTATCAATCAGCACCGCCGCGAGTGCGATTGGCACGGCGCGATTGTCGAAGCGCATCAATTCCTCCCGGCGATATTATCGAGCCGCAATGCCCGAACCGTGCGGACCCGGCAATTCAGCGACTTGTTCGGCGTGTTCTGCCCGACTTGTTCCAACATCGCAAAACAAGGCGCCGCCCCCGGAGGCAAGGGGCGGCGCGGCCGGGGATCAGCCGAGATGGGCGACGAGATTGTCGAGGGTCTGGCTCGTGCCGTTGGCGACGCCGAGCCTGATATAGTTGTCGAGATGCTCGTCCGAGCGGCAGACGATTTCCACCGTCATCCGCGTGCCGCCGTCATGATCGGCGAGCATCACGCGACCGATCGCATCCATCGCCTCGAACTCGAGCAGGTGCGGCGGTTCGATCCGCCGATAGGTTCCGGTGAACGCCATATGCGCATGGCTGGGCGAGACGAATAGGAACTCGCCGCCGATGCGCAGGTCGATCTCACAGCGCGAGAGCGGCTCGCCGCCGGCGTCCCACCAGAGGCGCATGCTCTCGGGCGTGGTCCAGGCCGTGAACACGGCGTCGGGCGACGCGGCGACGTCACGGACGAAGCGAAGGGCGTGAGCGGCACGGTCGATCGTGAAACCCGGCGCGTTGGCGGCGATAGCTGGGGCAGGCATTCAAGTCTCCTTCTTGGTGGCGGCGAGGTGGCGGTCGAGATTGTCGAAACGGCGGTCCCATTGGTCCCGGAACCGCTCGATCCAGTCGGCGGCATCCTTCATCGCTTCCGCGCGCAACCGCCGCGGCCGGCGTTGCGCGTCGCGCCCGCCCTCGATCAGCCCGGCATGTTCGAGCACTTTGAGATGCTTCGAGATGGTCGGCTGGCTGAGCGCGAAGGGCTGCATGAGCTCGGACACCGTCGCTTCGCCCAGCGCCAGCCGGGCAAGGATCGCGCGACGAGTGGGATCGCTGAGCGCGGCAAAGGTCGCGTCGAGAGGGTGTGATTCGATAGCCATATAGCTATATAGCCAGATAGCTATTTAAGAGTCAAATCCTGCGGTCTTATGCACTCCCCTCCCTGCTTGCAGGGAGGGGCTGGGGGTGGGTGCGCGCGTCTGCGCGCTTACAAAGACTCATTGATCGATTGCCAAAACAGCAACGGACGAGGCATCGAGCCTCGCCCGTCGCTACACCCACCCCTTTATCCCCTCCCTTGCAGGGAGGGGAGATTAGGAGGTCGATCGCCTCAACCCGGCATCGTTTCGAACACGGCCAACCCCTCAGGCATGGCGACCCAATCGGGTTTGTCGCGGACGAAGATCGCCAGCGTCGGTTTGAAGTGCGCCGGGTCGTCGAGCGAACCGGCATAGATGGTGTGGCTGTCATGCACGCCATGGATGCCGCCGAACACCAGCCCGCCGCACTCAGGGCACGAATTGCGTGTGGCACTGCCGCCGCGCATCGCCGGGGAATGGAATTGATGCGTGCGTCCCGTGATCGTCAGCGCGCTGGCGGCAAAGCCCATGAACGGAATGAAGCCCGACCCCGATGCCTTGCGGCAGTCGGCGCAATAGCAAAAACCCATGCCGTCCGCTTCGCCCCGTGCTTCATAGCGCAATTGCCCGCACAGACATCCACCGGTGATTGTCGTCATCCGCCTCTCCGCTTGCCACTATTCTTGAGCGCTTCGCGTTTGCTCAGGCCGCTCAGCCGATCCTCGCTCGCAGCGACATAACGTGCGACTTCATCCGGATCTGTCCAGGCATATTGGCGCAGCGCCCAGCCGATTGCCTTGCGCAGGAAGAATTCGGCCGATCCGATCGACGGTTCGATACAGGCGTAAAGCAGATCGAGATCTGTCTCGCGCTTGGCGGGCAATTGGCAGAGGATCGAGCTTCTCCGCTTCCACATATCCGTGTCGGTCGACCAGGCCAGCATCGCCTCGCGCATCGTGGCACGGTCGTTCTGCAGCAACGTCCATAACCGGTGCCCAGCGATTTCGTCGACATAGTCCCACCACGCGCCGGTGACGATCATCTCCTCGTACATCGGCAAAACGTCGATCCGCTGAAACCGTCTTGCGGCCTTCACGGCGGTGAGGTCGATCGCCGCATAACGCTCCTCGCGATGGGTGGCGCCGCGCCACAAGGCGAGCACGTCCGCTTGCCACGCGAGGCTGTCGGGCCAATCGATACCGGCGAAGACCGACTTCAGCGCGACACGTCGCGGCACGCTCGCGACGCCGAGATAGGGCATCGCCGATTTCATATAGGCCTGCATCGCCGGCGCCCGCGCCGGTTCCGCTACGGCATCGAGCGCTTCGCGGACCCGCATCGTCAGGGGCTTTCCCGCCGGCTTGGAATGTGTCATCTCCGGACCATACCCGATATTCAGATTCGGTGAAGAGGAGAGGTTTGAATGGCATCCGCCGCCGAACTCGATCGTCCGTCCGACGCGCTCGAGAATTTCCGTGCCGAAGTGCGCGACTGGCTCGCCGCCAATTTCCCGGCGTCGCTCAAGGGCAAGGGCAATGCCCTCGCCAGTGTCGAGGGGCCGACTCAGGAGACGCCCGAAATGACCGCCTGGCGCAAGGCGATGGGCGAAAAGGGGTGGGGCGTTCCGACCTGGCCGAAGGAATATGGCGGTGGCGGGCTCAGCCGCGCCGAGGCCAGGGTGCTCGCGGACGAGATGGCGCGCGTTGACGCCTGGAACCCGATCGGCGGCATGGGCGTGATGATGTTCGGCCCGACCCTGCTCGAATATGGCAATGAGGCACAGAAGCGCGAGCACATCCCGGCGATCGCCAAGGGCGAAATACGCTGGTGTCAGGGCTATTCCGAGCCCAATGCCGGCTCGGACCTCGCCAATCTGCAGACCTTCGCCGAGGACAAAGGCGATCATTATGTCGTCAACGGCCAGAAGACCTGGACCTCGGGCGGCCAGTGGGCGGACAAATGCTTCTGTCTCGTCCGCACCGACAAAACGGAAAAGCACAAAGGTATCAGCTTCCTGCTGATCGATATGACCGCGCCCGGTGTCGAGGTGAAGCCGATCAAGATGATCAGCGGGATGTCGCCCTTCTGCGAGACCTTCTTCACCGACGTGAAGGTGCCGAAGGAAAACCTGGTCGGCGAGGAAGGGCAGGGCTGGACGATCGGCAAGCGCCTGCTCCAGCACGAGCGGACCAATTTGTCGGGCGGCGGGTCGCGGCTCATGCCGAGCGGTCCGGGCCTGCCAGACGTCGCCAAGAAATATGTCGGCACCGATGCCGAAGGACGGATCGCCGACCCGGATTTGCGCGCGCGGATCGCCAAGTTCGAAATGGACTGGCGCGCCTTCCTGCTGACCGCAATGCGTATCCAGGCCGAATCCAAGGCAAAGGGCGGCGTGTCCGAAGTGTCGTCGATCCTCAAGACGATCGGCACCAAGCTGGGGCAGGAACGCGCCGAGCTGACGATCGAGATTCAGGGGCTGCAGGGCCTGGGCTGGGAAGGCGAGGGCTTCACCGAATCCGAATTGCACGGCGTCCGCGCCTGGCTCTTCGGCAAGGCGACGACGATCTATGGCGGCTCGACCGAAATCCAAAACAACGTGATCGCCAAACGCATCCTGGGGATGCTGGATCATCAGTGAAATCCGTCGCCCCGGCGCAGGCCGGGGCCGCTGCGTAGTAAAGCGCAGCCCCAACAATCTAGCGGCCCCGGCCTCCGCCGGGGCGACGAGGTAGAAAAATGGCCGTCCTCAACGAAGAACAGACGATGCTGCGCGACATGGCGCGCGAATGGACTCGCAACGAAAGCCCGGTGACCGCGTGGCGTAAGGTGCGCGATGCCGACACAGCGACAGGTTACGACCCTAATGTCTATAACGAGATGGCGCAGATGGGCTGGGCGGGGATCGTCATCCCCGAAGCCCAGGGTGGCTCCGATTTCGGCTGGCTGAGCCTCGGTCTGGTAATCGAGGAACTCGGCCGCACGCTGACCGCGAGCCCGCTATCGGCAAGCGCGGTGGCGGCATCGGCGATCGTGCTTGGCGGCAGCGACGCGCAAAAGGAAGCGTGGCTGCCCAAGATCGCCAGCGGCGAGCTCGTCGCGACCTTCGCGCTCGACGAAGGGCCGCGGCACGACCCAGAGAATATCAAGACCCAAGTTGCCGGCGGCAAGCTCAGCGGGACCAAGGCGTTCGTGGCCGAGGGTGACAGCGCGGGCCTGTTCGTCGTCGCGGCGACGGACGGGCTTTATCTGGTCGATGGCAATCAGGCCGGCGTATCGCGGTCGCGGCGTCATCTCACCGATTTCCGCAGCCACGCCGACCTGACGTTCGATGCCGCCGAAGCGGACAAGCTCGCGAACGGCGGCGACACGTTGCTCGATCAGGTGCTCGACCGCGCGCGCGTCGTCGCCTCGGCCGAGATGCTTGGCATGGCGCAGCAGGCGTTCGAGACGACGCTCGATTATCTCAAGCAGCGCCGCCAGTTCGACCAGGTCCTGTCGACCTTCCAGGCGTTGCAGCACCGCATGGCCGGCCTGTTCAGCGATATCGAACTGATGCGCTCGGCGGTCGAGGCGGGGCTCGCGGCGATCGACGCCGGCGGCGACACCCGCCAGGCGGCCTTGCTCGCCAAGACCAAGGCGAACGAGGTCGGCCACGCGATGAGCCGCGAGATGATCCAGCTTCATGGCGGGATCGGCATGACCGACGAATATGATGCCGGCTTCTACCTTAAGCGGATGCGCGTGCTGGAAGCGGTATGGGGAAACACCGCTTACCTCCGCGACCGGTTCGCGCGGCTCGGCGGCTACTGAATTTAGCTTCTTTCTGGCCATGTTTTCCGGAGTCCGGTTTGTCGGGTTCCGGAATCGTGGGCTCGTGCCTATTCCGCGTTGAACTAGGAATACATAGCGATTTGCAACGCGACTAAAGCTTGACGTAGCGTCACCCATAGTGCCTATTCGAGTAATGGGTATGGAGCCGATCAAGGTGCTCCAACCCATTTGGGGAGAGGCACATGACCAAGACAAGGTTGCTTTGCGCCTGCGCGATTTCCGTATTTGCGGTATGCGCGGCATCATCGGCGGCTGCCCAATCGGCGCCGGCCGCGGATCCGCAAGACACCGGCAGCACGCCGGACATCATCGTCACCGGCTCGATCATCAGGGGGACGCCTGAGGATGCGGCGCTGCCGGTCAACGTCATCGGCGCCGATGAACTCCAGAAGCAGGGATCACCTTCCGCTGTCGAATTGCTCAAGGCACTGCCGACATCGAGCGCGGTGCTCGGCGACTCGAACCAGTTCGACAGCCGTTCGCAAGGTGCGGAAGGCATCGCCACCGCCAACCTCCGCGGCCTGTCGCCGCAACGGACCCTGGTGTTGCTCAACAATCGGCGCCTGGTCACCGCCGGCAACGGCGTCCCAGCAGTCGATATCAACCTGATTCCGTCCGCGGCGATCGGCCGTATCGAAGTGCTCAAGGATGGTGCGGCGGCGACCTACGGATCGGACGCGGTCGCCGGCGTGGTCAATTTCATCACGCGCACCGACCAGGAAGGGTTTCGCGCCTCGGCCGCCTATCGTTGGGTCAAGGATACCGACGGCGATATCGACGCGTCGCTGAGCTACGGCCATGTCGGCAACGGCTTCCGGATGCTTGCCGCGGTCGGCTTCAACAAGCGCGGTCAATTGCTCGCGCGCGACCGCGCTTTCGCGGTTCAACCCTATCTCAACAATCCGCAGGGCGGCTGGACCGGCGGTGGTAACCCAGCCAACTTCCTGCTGGTTGGCCCGAGTGCAACCCCTGGTGTCGTTACCCCCTATACGGGCGTCGTGGCCGATACGAGCTGCGTTCCCTTGGGCGGATATCTCGGCGCGAACGGCCGTTGCTCGACTCAATATACCGGGTTTGACACCCTGGTAGATCTCGAGAAGCGCATTACCGCCTTCACCGATGTCGAGGTCGATCTCGGCGGCAGCCACAAATTCGAGGTCACCGCGCTGTATGGGCGCACGACGGTCCCGCACTATCTGACCTCGCCGTCCTATCTGCTCACGCAGTTGCCCTCGACGGTGTCGCTGGGCGGTTCGGTAGCGAACAGCAGTCTCGGGATCGGCTTCTACGTGCCGGCGAACAATCCAGGGTTCATCGCCTACAAGGCCGCCAACCCGTCGCTTTTCATCAACCCGGTGACGGGCAATCCATTGCCCGCAAGCGGAGCCGTCTTCCCGCTGCTACTATTCCGTCCGTACATGGCCGGCGGCAATCCCTCTACGCTGGGGGATTCGAGTGAGACCGGTTCGGCCCGCGGCATGCGCAAGTCGGAATCGATCCGCTTCACGGCCGAATTCAGCGGCAAACTCGCCCCGAAGCTCGATTACAGCCTGTCGGCGACCTATCACCAATATTATCGTTACATCGACGGCTACGACTCATTCGGTGACCGCATCCAACTCGCGTTGCGCGGATTGGGCGGACCGAATTGCACCGGCAACGTGCCCGGCGCGAACGGCTGCATGTGGCTCAATCCGTTCGGCAACGCGGTAACCGCCGGCGCGATCAACGGTACGACCAACCCGCAAGGCAATGCCGCTTTGGCCAATACGAAGGCGCTGACCGATTGGTTCTTCGTACGGTCGTCGACCGCGGTCGATTCGCAATTGTTCGTGCTCGACGGCAATATCAGCGGCTCGACCGGCATCAAGCTGCCGGGCGGCGACATCCAGTTCGGCGTCGGTGTGCAATATCGCTACAATTGGTTCGACACCAAATATGCCGCGAACAACAACCTTGCGGTCAATCCCTGCCGCGACACACCGATCACCGGCAACACGAATCCGGCCGCCTGCGCCCCGACCTCGGGCGTAACGCCCAGTCCCGCGACCGGCGCGCTGGCGTTCCTGGGTACGAATCGCGACAGCTTCCTGAAGGGCGGCGTCAAGGCCGTGTTCACCGAATTGCAGCTGCCGGTGTTCGACAGCTTCAACATCCAGGCAGCCGTACGATATGAGGACTATGGTGGCTCGGTCGGTTCGACCGTCGATCCCCAGGTCCGCGCGCGGTGGCAGGTCACCGACTGGCTCGCCATCCGCGGGGGATACGGAACGACGTTCCGCGGGCCGACGCTGGCGAACATCACCAACAATTTCGTGACCGCGCTCCAGCTGATCGGCACGACGTTCAAGCCGGTCGACGTCTACGGCAACCCGGCGCTCAAACCCGAAAGCTCCGAAAACTACTCGGCCGGCATTCTGCTGAAGTTCGGCGGTTTCAACGCCAGTGTCGACTATTTCCGCTATAATCTCAGCGACGTAATCGTCAGCGATCCGCTGAGCGCGATGGTCGCGACATTGTTCCCGACTGGGTTGCCCAACACATGTGCCACCAATGCGGGTCTTGCTGCGCGGTTCACCTTTTCGACCGGCGCGTGCACCGGGACAACGACGGTCGCGAACATCGCGCGCGTCAAGACGATGTACCAGAACGGCGCGACCCAACGTAACGACGGGCTCGACTTCAGCGTCAACTACCGGTCGAACCAGTTCCTCGGCTCCGCCATTCGTTTCGGCGTCGGCGCGGACGCCACGCGGACGCTGCACAACCGGATCAGCGCGATCATCGTGGCGGGAACGAAGGTTCAGGACGCGTTCGACGGCGTCGGGCTGCTCAACTATCAATCGACATTGTATCCGGTGCCGAAATGGAAGGGGCAGGCGTATCTCGATCTGGGCGCTGGTCCGGTCGATGCCCGGTTGACGGTCAACTACACCGACGGGCTGCACGACCAGCGTTACGATACCAGGACTGGGCCGTTCGCGCCCAACTGCGCGCTAGGCCTCAAACAGGGAGCGACCGGCGCTTGCGTCGACTCTGGGCTGACGCCCAACGCCGCGAGCATCCTGACCGGCGCCGATCTCAACGACTTCATCTCGGCGGACCTCAACGTCCAGGTCAAGCTGCCGTGGAAGAACATCGTCCTGACCGGCACGGTGTTCAACATCTTCGACGCGCAGCCGCCTTTCGCGCGCGAGGATTACAATTACGAACCGTTCGTCGGGAATCCCTACGGCCGGATGTTCAAGCTCGGCCTGTCGACCAAGTTCTGACCTTGACCGACTGAGCCTTCTCTCCTCGGCCCCGCCGCGCCAGACCAGCGCGGCGGGGCCGTTCTTTTAGATAAACAGAAAGGTCGCCCCCTCCCGTGTCCTCCCCCACGCATCTTCCCGAAGTAGAGGCGACGTTCGTGCCGAAACGCCGCGCGCTGACGCTGCTGCTCCTGACCTTCGCCTATTTCTTCAGCTATATGGACCGGCAGATCCTCGCGATCCTCAACGAGGATATCATCAGGGATCTGCATCTTTCCGACGCCCAGATGGGCATCCTGGGCGGGATGGCGTTCGCGATCTTCTATGCCGGATTGGGGATTCCCGTCGCCTGGCTCGCCGATCGCGGCAATCGCGTGCGGATCATCGCCGGCGCACTGGCAATCTGGAGCGCGTTCACCGCGCTGGGCGGGCTCGCCGGCAATTTCTGGCAGTTGCTTGGCGCGCGCATCGGCGTCGGCATCGGCGAGGCGGGGTCGAGCCCGCCGAGCCATTCGATCATTGCCGACCTCTATCCGCCGGACAAACGGGCATCGGCGATGTCGATCTATTCGCTCGGCGTTGGACTGGGGGCAGCGTTCGGCACGATCATCGGCGGGGTGGTCGCGACTTATTACGGCTGGCGCGTCGCGATGTATGTGATTGGCCTGCCGGGATTGTTGCTGGCGGGGATCATCTGGGCCGTCGTGCCCGAGCCCAAGCGAGGTCTGTCCGATGCGCAGATCGCGATGGACACGGCCAGGCCGTCGCTGACCGACGGCTTCACCACATTGTTCGCCAACCGCGCCGCGCTCCATCTCGTCGCCGGTTTCACGCTGACGTCGATGATCGGTTACGGCCTGACGGCGTTCGGACCCAGTTTCATGCAGCGGTCGTTCGGCTTCACGAAGCTCGACATCGCGCTCAAGGTGGCACCCGCCGGCGCGATCATCGTCGCTGTCGCGGCCATCGCCAGCGGACGGATCGCCGACCGACTGACGCGGCGCTACGGGCAATACAGCCAGTCGTTCATGGTGGCGGTCTTCAAGACGATCGGGCTGCCGCTGACCCTGTGCGTCTATACCGCGACCAACCCGACCTTCGGGGTCGGGGCCTATTTCCTGTCGATCCTGTTTTCGACCGCCTATCTCGGCGTGACCTTCGCGCTGATCCAGTCGGAAGCACCGGTCCGGCTGCGCGCGACATGGGCCGCGATCACGTTATTGGTCAACAACATGATCGGTCTGGGGCTGGGGCCATTTCTGGTCGGCATGCTCAGCGATGCGCTCAAGCCGACTTATGGCCCCGAGTCGCTGCGCTATTCGATGTTCGTCTTCGCTGCGATCACCCCCTGGGCGATCTTCCATTATTGGCGCGCGGGCGTGCTGCTCAAGCGCAGGGCGATCGAGCGCAAAGCGGCGCCGGACACGGTTTTTGCCTGAGCGTTGACGGGCTGTTCAGCCCTCCGCCGCGCGGTCGTCGAACATGCCGAAGGCGAGGGTGGAGGCGTACATCGCCACCGCGCGATCGCGCGGCATGGTCGATGCCCATTTGCGCATGTCGAACGCGGCGTTCTGCAGCGCCATCAGCGACTGGCTGACGATCAATGCATCGACCGGACGGACCGACCCTTCCGCCGCGCCGTCGGACAGCATGCCGGCATAGCGCCGTGCGATGCGGTTGGAGCGGTCGATCATCGCCTGGCGGACATGGCGCGGCAGGCCGGTCAGCGCGGTGGTCCGCAATAGAGGCCCCCGTTCGGAGAACTGGACGTCGAGCAACGTCGCGATGATGCTCGACAGCCGGTGCCACCAATCGCCACTGCTGTTCTCACCGACCTGGATCGTCTCGGTGATCGTGTCGAAGCTGCGCTTGTAGCATTCGATGACCAGATCGTCCTTGGCGTCGAGATGGTGGTAGAAGCTGCCCTTGGTGACGTTGAGCTCCGACGCGATGCGCTGCACCGAGGCGCCGCGATAACCGAGTTCGTTGATCAGCCGCGTCGCCGCACGCAGGAACGCCTCGCGCCCGGGTTCGGCTTCCTCATGCTCGATATCGAGGATCGCGGGCTCCCATGCCGCGCCCTCGACCGCGATGCCGTGGCGGAACATGTCCATCAGCCGCGCCTCGACCCGGTCGAACTGGTCGAGGTCGTAGCGCGCGATCCAGGCGGGGATCCAGAACGTGTTCTCGAGCAACACATGCGCGCGCGCGCCGTAGAGATCCTTGAGCTTGCGGCTCTCCGGCTCTTCGCCCCACAGTGCGCGGGTCTTGCGGAAAATCTCGCGCCAGGCGGCCATCAGCCGGCCGAGCATCGGGTCTTCCATCGCGCGCAAATCGCTAAGCGTCGCCAGTGCGCGTTCCTCGTCCTCGCGGATGCGAGCGAACCGCTCCATGTTGAGCGATAGATAGCGCGCGACCCGCGCCTCCGGTGTCGCCTCCATCTGGGCGGTGTCGAGCATCTCTCCCAAGGTTTCGAGCGTGTGTTCGAAACACGCCTGGGCGAGATCTTCCTTGCGCTTGAAATAATAGGTCACGCTGGTTGTGTTGAGCCCCACGCGGCGCGCAACATCGGCGAAGGTCATGCCCTTCGCGCTCTGCTCGTTTATCGCTTCGGAAGCGGCGGCCAGGATCGCATTACGTTTCGCTCTGAAACGTTTCGTTCCCGTAACCTCGTCCAGTTCTGCGGTGTCGGTTTGCCCCATCCGTCCTGCTTAACATTTCCGTCACACGGGGCCAACGGATTCCGCAGCGGCATTTCGCTTTTCGTTGTTCGAGCCCGCCGGCAAAAAGAGGATTCAACGGCTTTACCGAAAACACGGTACGGTTTAGTCGGAGTCGCGACAGCCATAGGAGAGAAGCATCATGGACTTCACGCTGAGCGATCGGGAAACCTATTTCCGGGACCGCGTACGGGCCTTTATCGACAAGGAGATCGCACCCCGCAACGCCGAGTATCACAAGCAATCGCATGAGGGCGAGCGCTGGAAGGTGATCCAGGTGATCGAGGACGTGAAGGAGATCGCCAAGGCGCAGGGCCTGTGGAACTTCTTCATGCCGCCGCATTCGGGCCAGACCCATGTCGACGACAGTTTCGAATTCGAAGGAACGCAACTTTCCAATCTCGAATATGCTCTGTGCGCCGAGGAAATGGGCAAGATCGGCTGGGCTTCGGAATGCTTTAACTGCTCGGCGCCGGACACCGGCAACATGGAAGTCTTTCACCGTTACGGCACGCTGGAGCAGAAAGAGCGGTGGTTGCGGCCGTTGATGGAAGGCAAGATTCGCTCCGCCTTCCTGATGACCGAACCGGCGGTCGCATCGTCGGACGCCACCAATATCGAAACCTCGATGGTCCGCGATGGCGACCATTATGTCATCAACGGCCGTAAATGGTGGTCGTCGGGCGTCGGCGATCCGCGCTGCGCCGTGGCGATCGTGATGGGCAAGACCAATCCCGACGCCAAGCGCCACGCCCAGCAGAGCCAGATTCTGGTTCCGCTCGACGCACCGGGCGTCAAGATCGAGCGGATGCTTTCGGTTTACGGGTATGATCACGCCCCGCACGGCCATGGCCAGGTGTTGCTCGAGAATGTCCGCGTGCCGGTCGACAACCTGCTGCTTGGCGAGGGGCGTGGTTTCGAGATCGCGCAGGGTCGGCTCGGGCCGGGCCGCATTCACCATTGCATGCGCACGATCGGTGTCGCCGAGACGGGGATCGAGGCGATGGCCAAGCGCCTGCTCAGCCGCGTCGCGTTCGGCAAGCGCATCGCCGACCATTCGATCTGGGAGCAGCGTATCGCGCGCGCCCGCATCGATATCGAGATGACGCGCCTGTTGTGCCTCAAGGCCGCGGACATGATGGACAAGGCCGGCAACAAGTCCGCTCAGCTCGAGATCGCGATGATCAAGGTTCAGGCGCCAAACATGGCGCTGCAGATCCTCGACGACGCCATCCAGGCGCATGGCGGCGGCGGCGTGTCGGACGACTTCCCGCTGGCGCATCAATGGGCAGCAATGCGGACTTTGCGCTTCGCCGACGGTCCGGACGAAGTCCACAACCGCGCGATCGCCCGCAACGAGTTCGGCAAATATGCCGATTACAAGGCGGATGTGATGTCGAGCGGCGACATCGGAGTTTCGCGTTAACGAAAAAAGACCCTCACCCTTCCGGCGCTTCGCGCCTCCCTCCCTCTCCCGCATGCGGGAGAGGGAAGGGGCCCGCCGCCGAAGGCGGTGGGAAGGGTGAGGGTCTGTTGACCACTGAGGGAGTAGGACTTGAAAGCAGCCGTGTTGTTCGAAGCGAAAAAGCCGCTCGAAATCTGTGACGTGACGATCGACAAGCCCGGGCCGCACGAGGTGCTGATCCGCACGGTCGCGTGCGGCGTGTGCCGGTCGGATCTGCACTTCGTCGATGGCGCCTATCCCACGCCGCTGCCGGCGATCCCTGGCCACGAAGCCGCCGGGATCGTCGAGGCAGTCGGGGACGAGGTTCGCACGGTCAAGGTCGGCGACGCCGTCGTCACTTGCCTGTCGGCCTTTTGCGGCCATTGCGAATTCTGCGTTACCGGGCGCATGTCGCTATGCATCAGCAACGACACGAAACGTGCCCGTGACGCCGCGCCGCGGCTGAGCCTGAACGGCGATCCGGTGCATCAGATGCTCAATTTGTCGGCCTATGCCGAGATGATGCTGGTCCATGAGCATGCCTGTGTCGCGATCGACCCAGACATGCCGCTCGACCGCGCCGCCTTGCTCGGTTGCGCGGTGACGACGGGTGCGGGTGCGGTGTTCAACGCCAGCCCGGTCACGCCCGGCGAAACGGTGTGCGTGGTCGGCTGCGGCGGTATCGGCCTGGCCGCGGTCAATGCCGCGAAGATCGCCGGCGCGGGCAAGATCATCGCGCTCGACCCGGTGCCGGAGAAGCGCGCTTTGGCCGAAAAGCTCGGCGCTACCCACAGCTTCGACGCGATGGCGGAAAACACCATTCCCGAAGTGGTCGAGCTGACCAAGGGCGGCGTGCATCACGCAATCGAAGCGGTCGGTCGAGAGGCGTCGGCGCAGACCGCGGTCAAGGTGCTGCGGCGGGGCGGCACCGCGACGATCCTGGGCATGATGCCGCTCGGTAGCCAGGTCGGCCTGTCCGCGCTCGACCTGCTCGGCAGCAAGAAGCTGCAGGGCGCATTGATGGGTGGCAATCGCTTTCCGGTCGACATTCCGCGGCTGGTCGATTTCTATATGCGCGGGCTGCTCGACCTCGACACGATCATCGCCGATCGCATGCCGATCGAGCGGATCAACGACGCGTTCGACGAATTGCGCAAGGGCGATGCCGCGCGCTCGGTGATCACGTTCGGATAAGGACCGGCCGATGAGCGCACATCCCGACGACGCACCCAAGACGATCGAGGTGGCGGAGAAGGACCGCCTCGATCTCGCCAGGCTGACCGTGTGGATGGAGGCGAATGTCGAAGGGTTCGAAGGACCGCTCGCGTACAGCAAGTTCGCCGGCGGGCAGTCCAACCCGACCTACAAGCTGGAAGCGAAATCCGGCGAATACGTGCTGCGTCGCAAGCCGTTCGGCAATCTGCTGCCCTCGGCGCATGCGGTCGATCGCGAATATCGCGTGATCGCCGGACTGTACCCGACCGGCTTTCCGGTCGCGCGGCCTTATGGTCTGTGCACCGACCCCCAGGTGATCGGCACCGATTTCTACGTCATGGGGTTCGCCAACGGGCGCAACATCTGGGACGGCACGATGCCGGATTACACGCCCGAGGAGCGCACCGGTGTCTATAACGCGATGTGCGATACGCTGGCGGCGCTGCACAACACCGATCACGAGAAAGCGGGCCTGGGCGATTACGGCAAGCCGGGCAATTATTTCGAGCGCCAGGTCGGCCGCTGGACCAAGCAATATCGCATGGCCGAGACCGAGCATATGCCCGCGGTCGAGAAGCTGATCGAGTATCTCCCGCATACCATCCCGCCGCAGACGCGCACCTCGATCGTCCATGGCGACTACCGCATCGACAACATGATCTTTCACGCCACCGAGCCGCGCGTCATCGCGCTGCTTGACTGGGAGCTGTCGACGCTCGGCGATCCACTCGCCGATTTCAGCTATTTCCTGATGAGCTGGGTGACCGCGCCCGAGGGCCGCTCGGGCGTGATGGGCAAGGCCGGCGGCGACAGCGGCATTCCGACGCTGGAGGACATGGTCGAACGCTATTGCGCGGCCACCGGGCGCGACGGCGTGCCGGACCTCAACTGGTATTTCGCCTATAATCTGTTCCGCCTGACCGGGATCGTCCAGGGCATCAAGAAGCGCATCGTCGAAGGAACAGCGTCGTCGGCACAGGCCGAGAAGTCGGCGGCGGGAGTGTATCGGCTGGCGGATGCGGCGTGGGACTTCGCGCAGAAGGCGGGAGCATAGGGACAGGCCGTCACCCCAGCGCAAGCTGGGGTCTCAAGCGGCGGCGCATTTCGGCACGAGATCCCAGCTTTCGCTGGGATGACGATTGGGAGAGAAAGATGTCGCTATTCGACCTGACCGGAAAGGTCGCCGTCGTCACCGGATCGTCGCGTGGGATCGGCAAGGCGAGCGTCTTCGAACTTGCCGAGCATGGCGCGAAGGTCGTCGTATCGAGCCGCAAGCAGGACGCCTGCGATGAAGTCGCCGCCGAGATCAACGCTAAATATGGCGACGGCACGGCGATCGCGGTGGCCGCGAACATCTCCGACAAGCAAGGCTTGCAGCATCTGGTCGACGAGAGTCGCCGGGCATTCGGCAAGATCGACATCCTGGTCTGCAACGCAGCGTCGAACCCCTATTACGGGCCGCAGGCGGACATCAGCGACGAGCAGTTCCGCAAGATCCTCGACAACAATATCGTCTCCAACCACTGGCTGATCTCGATGGTCGTGCCCGAGATGCGCGCGCGCAAGGACGGCGCGATCATCATCATCTCGTCGATCGGCGGCCTGCGCGGGTCGACCGCGATCGGCGCCTATTGCATCTCCAAGGCGGCCGACATGCAACTCGCGCGCAACTTGGCGCACGAATATGGGCCGGACAATGTCAGGGTGAATTGCATCGCGCCGGGCCTGGTGAAGACCGACTTCGCGCGGGCGCTGTGGGAGAATCCGGAGCGGCAGAAGGCGGCGAACAACTCGGTGCCGCTGCGCCGTATCGGAGAGCCGGAGGATATCGCGGGCGGTGTGGTGTTCCTGGCGTCGAAGGCTGCGGCGTTCACTACGGGCCAGACGATCGTGATGGATGGCGGGGTCACCATTTGACCAATCGTCACCCCGGGCTTGTCCCGGGGTCCACCGTGCCTCGAGCGCGGAACAAGAGGCTCAAGGTCCGTGCCAGGATGCCCGGTGGATGCCGGCACAAGGCCGGCATGACGGAGTAGAAAAGATGGCACGTTTTACCGGCAAATCGATCATCGTCACCGGGGCCGGGTCGGGCATCGGCCGCGCCTCGGCGAGCCTCTTCGCGGCGGAAGGCGGTAGCGTCATCGCTGCCGACAAGACGGAGGCGGTACACGATACGGTCGAGGCGATCCTCAAGGCAGGCGGCACCGCCAAGGCGATCCAGATGGACGCCGGCGACGAGGGCGATGTCGAACGCACCGTGGCGCTCGCGGTCTCCGAACATGGCGGGCTCGACATCATCTACGCCAATGCCGGTATTTCGGGCGGGATCACCGGCATTCTCGACAGCAGCGTCGAGCTGTGGACCGAAGTTTTGCGGGTCAACCTGATCGGCCCGTTCCTGGCGATCAAGCACGGCGCGCCCGAGATCATCAAGCGCGGAAAGGGCGCGATCGTCTGCACTGCGTCGGTCGCCGGCATCCGCTCGGGGGCAGGCGGCCCGGCCTATTCGGCGTCCAAGGCCGGCGTCATCAATCTCGTTACCACCGCCGCGCAGCAGCTCACCGGCACCAACGTCCGTGTCAACGCGATCTGTCCCGGCTTGATCGAAACCGGCATGACCGCGCGCGTGTTCGAATATGCCCGCGCCAATGACAAGATGGACAAGGTTGGCCGCCTCAACCCGCTCAAGCGTGCCGGCGTGCCCGAGGAGATCGCCCGCGTCGCCTTGTTCCTGGCCAGCGACGACGCCAGCTACGTCAACGGCCAGGCCTGGGCGGTCGATGGCGGCCTGTCGTCGAGCCATCCCGTCACCCGTCAGGAATTCGGCAAGCCCGCCGTCTGAGGAGAAGGAGAAGCCAATGCTGTTGATCATGGGCACGGTGCGGTTGCCGACGGGCGGTCTCGACCGCGCGCGGTCGGCGATGGAGAAGATGGTTGCCGCGAGCCGCGCCGAAGATGGCTGCTTCACCTATGCCTATGGCCAGGATGTGCTTGACCCCACGCTGATCCATGTCGTCGAGCGCTGGCGCGATCGCGAAGCGCTCAAGGCGCATGGCGCGTCGGCACACATGGCCGAATGGCGCGCGGCCGGCGCCGATCTCGGGCTGCACGACCGCGACCTCAAGCTCTACGACGCCGACGAGGGCACGCCGCTCTGACGTCAGGCGCGGGGCTCGCGCTTCCGGATCAGACCTTCCTGTGCGACGCTCGCGACCAGACGGCCGTCGCGAGTGAAGATGCTGCCGCGGTTCATGCCTCGGCCATGGCCGGCCCAGGGGCTGTCCATCGCATAGAGCATCCATTCGTCGGCGCGGAACGCCTCGTGGAACCACATGGCGTGATCCAGGCTGGCGGTCTGCATTCCGGGCGTCATCCAGTTCACGCCGTGCGGCATCATGCTCGTCGACATCAGCCCCATGTCGCTCGCATAGGCCAGGATCGCGCGGTGCATCGCGGGATCGTCGCCGAGCGGAGCGAGGGCGCGGATCCACGTATAGTTGATCGGCTCGCGCGCGGCGGGGGAGAACCAGTTGCGCGGGTAGAGCGGGCGAACGTCGACCGGGCTCGCCCAGCGCAGGAAACGCGCGCGATGTTCCTCGGGCATGTGTTGTGCCGCCTCGACGCGTAATTCGCTCTCGGATTTCAGCTCCTCGGGCGGCGGGATGTCGCTGGGGAACGCGTCCTGATGATGCAGCCCGTCCTCGGCTACCTGGAACGATGCCGCCATGTTGAGGATCGGCTGGCCGTTCTGCGTCGCGATCACGCGCCGGGTCGCGAAACTCTTGCCGTCGAAGTCGCGCACCACGCGATAGATGATCGGCAGCGCGTCGTCGCCGGCGCGCATGAAATAAGCGTGGAGCGAATGCGCGTCCTTGCCTTCCGCCGATCGCTGCGCAGCCTGCAGCGCCTGGCCGATTACCTGGCCGCCGAACACGCGGCCCTGGCCACCGGGGAGCTTCATGCCGCGATAGAGATCGGCATCGAGCTCCTCAACGTCGAGTAGGGCGACGAGGCCCTCGACGAGTTCTTCGGGCGTGCGCTTGGGGCGTTGTGGATCTTCTTCGGCCATGACTTCTCTTTAGCAGTGCTCCTGCGAAAGCAGGAGCCGAGTGTTACAGGCGGCAACGCTGTCGGCCCTGGTTCCTGCTTTCGCAGGAACACGGGCGATTAGTAACCGGCCGCCCGCGCCAATTTATCCGCATGGAAGTTGGCGTCGCCGAACATTTCCGCCAGCACGCGCTGACGCTTCATGTAGAAGCCGATGTCATATTCGTCGGTCATGCCAATGCCGCCGTGCATCTGCACGCCTTCCTGCACCGCCAGCATCGAGGCCAGCCCGGTCTGCGCCTTGGCGACCGACACAGCTTCGTCCGCACGATCAGCCCCGTTGTCGAGCATCTGCTGCGCGCGGAGCGTGGCGGCGCGCGCCACTTCCATTTCTGAATAGAGATGCGCGGCGCGGTGCTGGAGCGCCTGGAACGTGCCGATTACGACGCCGAACTGCTTGCGTTGCTTGAGGTAATCGACCGTCATGTCCATCGCGCCCGCGCCGACCCCGAGCATCTCGGCCGAGGCGCCCGTGCGGCCGGCACGGAGCAGACGGTTTAGGGGGTCGCGCCCCGCGTCGATCTCGCCAATCACCGCATCGGCGGTGACCTCGACATTGTCGAAGTCGAGCCGCGCGGCGATGCTCGAATCCGCCAGCCGCTCGGGCGTCGCGGTCAGGCCGGCGGCGCCCTTGTCGACCGCGAACAATGTCACGCCATTCTCGTCGGCATCCGAGCCTGCGGTGCGCGCGGCGACGATGATCAGGTCGGCGACATGGCCGTGGGTCACGAACTGCTTCTTGCCCGACAGGCGGAAACCGTTGCCCGACCGTTCGGCTTTCATGCCGACGCTGTCGCGAAACTTGGCCTGCTCGTCGATCGCCAGCGCGGCGACGGTCTCGCCGGCCAGGATGCCGGGGTAGAATTTGTCGGCGAGCGCGCTGCCCTTGAGCGCCTCGACCGCGGCGACGGCGGTGGCGAGGAACGGCGAGGGCGACAGGTTGCGTCCGATTTCTTCCAGCACCACGCCCGCCTCGACATGGCCGAGCGCGAGCCCGCCCTGGTCCTCGCCGATCAGGATGCCGGTGAAGCCCATCTCCGCGAACGCCTTCCACAGATCGCGGCTGAACCCGTCGGCGTTGTTGCTGTCGCGCAGCTCGCGGAGATGTTTGACCGGGGCATGTTCGCGCACGAAGTCCTTCGCGGTGTCCGCGAGCATGGATTGTTCGTCGTTGAGGTAGAGAGGCATTCTTTACTCCTGATCCCTCTCCCGCTTGCGGGAGAGGAGCGAGACTTGGTGAGCGAAGCGAGCCTAGTCGCAGCGGTGAGGGTCTTCTTTTCTTCTTCGGAGCGGCTCTGAACCAAGAAGAAAGAAGACCCTCACCCAACCCTCTCCCGCGAGCGGGAGAGGGCTTTTGGTCATCTGTCCGGCAAATCCAAAATCCGCTTCGAGATGATGTTGAGCTGCACCTCGCTGGTGCCGCCTTCGATCGAATTGGCCTTGGTGCGCAGCCAGGCGCGTGGCGCGGCGCCGTTATTCGACTCCTGGCTTTCCCATTCGAGTGCGTCGGATCCGCCCGCCGCCATCATCAGCTCATGGCGCGACTTGTTCAGCTCGGTGCCGTAATATTTCATCATCGACGGCTGGGCAGGGTGCGCCTTGCCGGCCTTCAATTCGTCGATGAACTTCTCGGACATCGCGGTGAACGCCTTGGCGCGCACCTCGAACAGCGCCATTTGCGCACGCAGCACCGGATCGGCGAGGGTGCCGTCCTCGGTCAGGCCGACGGTCCGCTTGGCGCCGTCGACCAGCGGGTTGCCGCCGCTTGATCCCAATCCCATGCCGCTGATCATCTCGCGTTCGTGGCCGAGCAGATATTTGGCGACGTCCCAACCCTTATTCACTTCGTGAACAAGGTTTTCCTTCGGGACCTTCACATTGTCGAAGAAGGTTTCGCAGAACGGCGAATAGCCCGAGATCAGCAGGATCGGCTTGGTCGACACGCCCGGCGTCGCCATGTCGAACAGCAGGAAGCTGATCCCGCCTTGCTTGACCGTTTTGTCGGTACGCACCAGGCAGAAGATCCAGTCGGCGTAATTGGCGTAGCTGGTCCAGACCTTCTGGCCGTTGACCAGATAGTGATCGCCTTTGTCTTCCGCCGAGGTCTGCAGGCTGGCCAGGTCCGATCCGGCGCCGGGCTCGGAATAGCCCTGGCACCAGCGGATCTCGCCGCGTGCAATCTTGGTCAGATGCTCGATCTTCTGCGCCTCGGTGCCGTATTTGAGCAACGCCGGCCCGAGCATCGAGATACCGAACGAGTTGAGCGGATTGCGGCATTTGAGCCGCGCCATTTCCTCGCGCAGGATCTTGGTCTCGGCCGGCGACAGTCCGCCACCGCCATATTCCTTGGGCCAATCGGGCACGGTCCAGCCCTTCGCACCCATCGCGTCCATCCATTGTTTCTGCGCCGGCGTCATCTTCGACTGGTCGCGACCGCCCCAGACGACATCGGCGTCGGACCGCACCGGCTCACGCATCTCCGCCGGGCAGTTCGCTTCGAGCCAGGCGCGCGTTTCGGCGCGGAAGGTTTCAAGATCATCATTCATTGCATTGCTCCATGCGCCAGCCGGGCGACCGCGATCGCCTTGTGGTCGAGATAGGTGGCGGCGATCGCCTGCACGCCGATCGGCATGCCGTCGGGATCGATTCCGATCGGAAAGCTGGTCGCCGGCAGCATCGGGAAAGTGGCGAGACCAGGGAAAGCGAATTGCCGCCCGAACGGCGTCTGCTCGCCGTCAATGTCGAGCACGCGCTTGGGCAGCGGCGTCGGATCGTGCGGGAAGGCGGTGACGCCCAGAGTCGGCGCGATCACCGCGTCGTAGCTCGCGAACAGGCGGTTCCAGGCACGCTTGTTGCGCGCCTGTTCATCACGCAGCTCGAACCATTCGACCAAGGTCGTCGGCGCCGATCCGTCCTGCGGCACACCGCGCGCGATCGTGATGTTGAGCATCTTCATATAGGCGCGCTGCTGCGCCTCGAGATCGGGGATCAGGTCGCTGCGCCTGTCGACCGAGACGCCGAGATCGTGGAGCGCGTCCGCCAGCCGGTCGAGCGCATCGGCGATCGGCGCGGCGACCTTGGCAAGAGGGTGCGAGTTCAGGACCAGCACGCGATAGTCGCTCGCGGGACGGTTATCCGCCTGTTTGAGCGGGTGGTCGGCCAGGATGTCGAGCGCGAGTTCGAGGTCGTCGGGGTTGCGCGCCATCGGACCGATCACCGACAATTCGCCCGGCGCACCGTCGGTGCCGGGAAAGTAGTGACCATCGCGGCTCAGCGCGCCGAAGGTGGGCTTGTGCCCCCAGACGCCGTTGAACGCCGCCGGCACCCGGATCGAACCGCCGATATCGCTGCCGAGCTCGAGCGGCACCATACCTGCGGCAAGAGCAGCGGCGGCGCCACCCGACGATCCGCCCGCGACCCGATCGTGACTGTGCGGGTTGTTCGTCCGGCCATAGATCGGATTGTCGGCTTGAAGATCAGCCAGCAGCGGCGGCACATTGGTCTTGCCCAGGATCACCGCGCCGGCGGCCTTGAGGCGCTTGACCGCCACAGCGTCACCGCTCGCTACGAAGTCGCGCGCCGCTTCCAGGCCCCAGGTGGTCTTGAGTCCGTCGAGATCGAAGCTCTCCTTGACGGTCATCGGCACGCCCAGCAGCGGCGCGCGTTCGCCTGCGGCGAGCCGTTGATCCATCTCATGCGCCTGATGCCTGGCGCGGTCGAAATCGCGTACGACGACCGCGTTGATCGCCCCGTCACGCGCCTCGATCCGGGCGATCGCCGCTTCGCATTCGAGCAAAGCGGTGGTCTCGCCGGAGCGGATCGCCTTGGCGGTTTCGATCGCCGATTTTTCGGTCACGCGGTCCAGGACTTCCATAACTCCCTCTCCCCAGCGGGGAGAGGGTTGGGGAGAGGGGCAGTGTGACTCACTGCGCTCTCCGACTGCCCCTCTCCCGACGTCGCGTGGCTGGCGCCGCGCTCGTCTGCCCTCTCCCCGGCAGGGAGAGGGCGTTGTGGCTCAGAACTTCTCGCCTGCCTCGGCCTTCGCCTTCAGCAGCGGTGAGACCTCGACACCATTCTTCTCGAGACCCGCCACGACCTTGTCGAGCCCGACGGTATTGCCCCAGAACATCGGGCCGCCGCGATAGACCGGCCAGCCGTAACCGTAGATCCACACGACATCGATATCCGACGCGCGCTGCGCCATGCCTTCGTCGAGGATCTTCGCGCCCTCATTGACCATCGGATAGATGGTCGCGGCGATGATATCCTCGTCGGTGAAATCCCTCTTCGGCTGGTTGGACCGGCTGCGGAAATCCTCGATGATCTCGGCGACTTCGGGCGAGGGGGTGGGGTTGCGGTTCTCGTCATAATCGTACCAGCCCTTGCCGGTCTTCTGGCCCCAACGGCCGCGCGCGCACAGCACGTCGCGGATCGTATCCTGCTTGGTCGGATCGCGATGCCAGCCGATATCGACGCCGGCGAGGTCGCCCATCTGGAACACGCCCATCGGGAAGCCGAAATCGACCAGCGCCTTGTCGATCTGTTCGGGCCGCGCGCCCTGCATCAGCATCGCGTTGGCGGGCGCGTTGCGTGCAGAGAGCATGCGGTTGCCGATGAAGCCGGGGCAGACGCCGGAGACGACCGCGACCTTGCCGATCGGCTTGGCCAGCGCCATCACCGTCGCCAGCACGTCGGGCGCGGTCTTGGCGCCGCGCACGACTTCGAGCAGCTTCATCACGTTGGCCGGCGAGAAGAAGTGCATGCCCAGCACGTCCTGCGGACGGCCGGTCGCCGAGGCGATCTCGTCGACATTGAGGTAGGACGTGTTCGAGGCCAGGATCGCGCCGGGTTTGACGATCTTGTCGAGCTTGCCGAACAGCTCCTTCTTGACGTCCATATTCTCGTAGATCGCCTCGATGACGAGGTCGCAATCCTTGAGGTCGTCGAGGCTGAGCGTGGGGGTTAGCAGACCCATCATCGCCTCGACCTTCTCCATCGTGAAGCGGCCCCGCTTGGCGGAATTCTCGTAATTCTTGCGGATCACCCCGACGCCGCGATCGAGTGCTTCCTGTGCGGTCTCGACGATCGTCACCGGGATGCCGGCGGTCAGGAAGTTCATGCTGATGCCGCCGCCCATCGTGCCGGCGCCGACCACGCCGACCTTCTTGATCAGGCGCAGTTGCACGTCGGACGGGATGCCATCGACCTTGGCCGCCTGACGTTCGGCGAAGAACATGTAGCGCTGGGCAGCGGATTGCGTGCCCATCATCAGCTTCATGAATTCCTCGCGCTCGACCGCAATGCCCTCTGCGAAGGTGCCGTGAGTCGAGGCCTCGACGCAGCGGATATTCGCCGTCGGCGCGTCAAAGCCGCGGAACTTGCGCGCGTTGGCTTTCTTGAACGCCTCGACCGCTTCGGGATCGGCCGTCGCGGTCTTTTCCGATGCGCGGGGCAGGGGGCGCTTGTCGGCGATCTCGTTGGCGAAGGCGATCGCGTCCGCCTCCAGGCTGTCCTCACTCGCGAGGCGATCGATCAGACCGGCTTCCTGCGCCTTCTTGGCCGCGATCGGATCGCCGATCGCGGTCATTTCGAGCGCGAGCTTGACCCCCGCGATGCGCGGGATGCGCTGCGTCCCGCCGGCGCCCGGCAACAGGCCGAGCTTGACCTCGGGGGTTCCGATCTTCGCCGACGGTACCGCGATACGATAGTGACAGCCGAGCGTAACCTCGCAGCCGCCGCCAAGCGCTGTGCCGTGGATCGCCGCGACCACCGGCTTGTCGAGCGCCTCGATCATATCGATCACCGCGCCCAGGCCCGGCCCCTTCATCGGCTTGCCGAATTCGGTGATGTCGGCGCCGGCGAAGAAGGTTCGGCCGTCGCAACGGATCACCACCGACTTGATCGTCGCATCGCCCTCGGCCTGCTTGATCCCCGCTTCGAGCCCTTCGCGCACCGCCGCGCCCAGCGCATTGACCGGCGGGTTGTTCGAGATGATCACCAGCACGTCGCCATGGCGCTCGGTGCGGATCGGGGAGGCGGGCGTATCGGACATCATTCTCTCCTGGAAATCGTCGCCCCGGCGGAGGCCGGGGCCGCTATATTCTAGCCCATGCCGGCGATGCGGCCGGCGGCCCCGGCCTCCGCCGGGGCGACGGGAGTCACGTCAAAGACGAGTAGATCAGCGTCTTGAGTTCGCGGCGGATCGGATACAGGCCGGACGGGCTGAGCTGGGTCATGAACACCATGTGCAGCCGCTCGACCGGATCGATGAAGAAGGCGGTCGAGAACATCCCGCCCCAATAATATTCGCCCGCCGATCCCGGGATCATCGTCTTGGCGACGTCCTCGGTAACCGCGAAGCCCAGGCCGAAGCCGGTCCCGGCATTCTGGGTCTCGCTGAACAGCGAGCGCGACAGAGTCGACAAGTCCGATTTGCCCGGCAAATGGTTCATCGTCATCAGGTCGAGCGTCTTGCGCCCCAACAGGCGGGCGCCGTCGAGTTCGCCGCCATTGGCGCACATCTGGCAGAAGCGATGATAGTCGAGCGCGGTCGACACCAGCCCGCCGCCGCCCGAGAGCAATTTGGGCTGGCGCCGCCAGGCGCTTTCGCCCGCCCGGTCGTACATGACGCGACCCTTTCCGGCGACGAAGGTATAGCAATCGGTCAGTCGGTCGACCTTGCCGTCGGGGACGACGAAGCCGGTATCGTCCATCTTGAGCGGCTTGAAGATCTTCTCGGCAAAATATTGGTCGAGCGGCATGCCCGACACGCGCTGGATCACCGCGCCGAGCACGTCGGTCGACACCGAATAATTCCACGCCGTGCCGGGTGAGAATTCGAGCGGAAGCTTGCCCAATGCCGCGACAAAGCCGTCGAGGTCGTTACCGCCATGCCAATTATCGATCTTTCCCTCGCGATACGCGGCATCGACGTTGGTGCGATTCTGGAAACCGTAGGTCAGCCCCGACGTGTGGCGCAGCAGGTCGAGCATCCGCATCGGCTCCGCCGTCGGCGTCACCGGCAGGAACGGGACGCCGCCGCCGCCGCCATTATAGACGCCGATCCCCTTGAACTCGGGCAGTATGTGATGGACGGGTGTGTCGACCGCGACCTTGCCGTCCTCGACCAGCATCATGAAGCCGACCGAGGTGATCGGCTTGGTCATGCTGGCGATGCGGAAGATCGAACCCTCGTCGATCGCCTTGTCGGAGCCTTCGCTCGCGGCGCCCTGGCTCGAAAAATGGACGATCTCGCCATCGCGGCTGATCAGTATCTGGGCGTTCGGCAATTTGCCCGAATCGAGGTACCGTTCCTTCAGGAATGCCGGAATACGGTTGAGGCGCGCGGCGTCGAAACCATGCTTTTCGGGCGCTTTCATCAGCATCGCTCTTCCATACCCCTATTTCAAATTCCGACTCTCTATTGCCTTGAGCGGCGCTCGAATCAACTCTAACGTTGCGAAATCGCGCAGGCCAAGACCTGTGAAAGCCGAAGCTGGAGAGCGGATCCTTGTCAATGAATGGCGCACCCGAACCCGTTATCGCCCTCGATCCCGCCTGGCCCAAGGTTTCGCTGAAGGAGGCGACCGCCGCGCTGACCGCGCCGGGTACCAAGTTCGAGATGGAAACGATCGAGATTCGCGGCGTGCCGACTCGGATATGGAAATATGCGCCGCACGATCTGGGCGTCCTGCTCGATCTGTCGCGCACGCATGGCGACCGGCTGTTCACGATCCTCGAGGACGAACGCGTCAGTTATGAGGCGAATTATCGGGCGACGGCCGCGCTCGCTCGTGCTTTCCAGAATATGGGCGTCGGCAAGGGCGACCGCGTTGCCTTTGCCACGCGCAACCTGCCCGAATGGCCGGTAATCTTCTTCGCGATCGCGACGCTGGGCGCCATCGCGGTGCCGCTCAACGCGTGGTGGACCGGCGCCGAGCTCGAATATGGCGTCAATGATTCGGGCGCCAAAGTGCTGCTGGTCGACGCCGAACGCTATGAACGACTCAGGCCGCATCTGGCGGCGTTGCCGAACGTGGAGCACCTGATCGTCATGCGGTCGCCCGCGCCTGTCGTGGGCGCAACCGCGCTCGAAGACATTATCGGCGGGCCGAAAAGCTGGGCGGACCTGCCGGCGGACGATCGGCCGCGGGTCGAGATCGACAGCGATGACGACGCGACGATCTTCTACACCAGCGGCACGACCGGCAACCCCAAAGGCGCGTTGGGCACGCACCGCAACCTCGTCACCAACATCATGTCGGGTGGCTTCTCGGCCGCCCGCAGCTTCGTTCGCCGTGGTGAGCCGATTCCGGACCCGACTCCGCGCACCAGCCTGACGGTGATCCCGATGTTCCACGTCACGGCCTGCTCGGCCGGGCTGATGGGAACGATGGCCAGCGGCAGCACGACCATCTTCATGCGTAAATGGGATACGACGAAGGCAATGGAGATCATCGAGCGCGAAAAGGTCAACATGACCGGCGGCGTGCCGACGATCGCCTGGCAACTGATCGAGCATCCCGACCGCCACAAATACGACCTCTCGTCGCTCGAAGTCATCGCCTATGGCGGTGCGCCATCCGCTCCCGAACTGGTCAAGAAGATCTACGAGGAATTCGGCGCCTTGCCCGGCAATGGCTGGGGCATGACCGAGACGATGGCGACGGTCACGCATCATGCGAGCGAGGATTATCTCAATCGCCCCACCAGCGCCGGCCCGCCGGTGGCGACCGCCGATCTCGAAATCCGTGCCGAGGACGGCGTCACGGTGCTGCCGGCCGGTGAGGTGGGCGAATTGTGGGCGCGCGGGCCGATGATCGTGAAGGGCTATTGGAACAAGCCCGAAGCAAGCGCGGAGACCTTTGTCGACGGCTGGGTGCGCACCGGCGATCTCGCCCGGCTCGATGAGGAGGGATTCCTGTTCATCGTCGATCGCGCCAAGGACATGGTTATCCGCGGCGGCGAGAATATCTATTCGTCCGAAGTCGAGAACGCGCTCTACGAACATCCCGCGGTGACCGACGCCGCGGTCATCGGCATTCCGCATCGGACGTTGGGCGAGGAGCCGGCGGCCGTCGTCCATCTCGCGCCCGGCACGTCCGCGACCGAGGCGGAATTGCAGGCCTGGGTGCGCGAGCGGCTCGCGGCTTTCAAGGTGCCGGTGGCGATCCGTTTCGTCCATGAGACTCTGCCGCGCAACGCCAATGGCAAGATCCTCAAGAAGGATCTGAAAGGGTTGTTCGAGGATCGGGCAAGCGAGGCGGCCTAAGCGGCATCCTCTCCCTCGTCATGCCGGCCTTGTGCCGGCATCCACCGAGCCTCTAGCCGTTGGGCTTGGGGAGGAGTGGACCCCGGCACAAGGCCGGGGTGACGCCGGAGGCGTCTTAATTCCTCGGTGATGCGCGCCCCGGCGCCGTCTCGCGCGCAAAACAGAGCGCCACGAACCCCAGCACTGCCGCCGCCGCCATATACCAGGCAGGCGCCAACGGACTGCCGGTAACGCCCGTCAGCCATGCCACGACGAACTGGGTCGATCCGCCGAAGATCGAGATCGCTAGCGCATAGACGATCGCGAGCGCCCCGGACCGGATGCGCGCCGGAAAATCCTCGGTGATATGGACCAGCACCGCGCTCAAGGCGATGCCGATGGAGAGACGCAATCCACATCCCACGAGGAACAGGCTCGCTTTGCCCGGCGCGACTGTCAGCAGCCAGAAAGCGGGCAGGGTGATCAGGCAGACGAACAGGGTCGGCAGGATCATCGCCGGACGCCGGCCGTAGCGATCGGCCAGCCAGCCGCCGAGCGGCGCGCCGATCGTGCCGCCGATTCCCACCGCAATCGTCGCCCAGAAGGCGGTGTCCGACGGCAAATGCAGCGTCGTCTTGGCGAAGGTGGTCAGGAAGTTGGTGACATAGGTCATGATCGTCCCCGACAGCAGTGCCAGGAACGCGATGATCGCGGTGCGGCGATAGTCGCGGAGCGGCGGCGCCGGGATCGCGGGCGCGTCGCTGGGCAGTGTTTCCGGCAAGGTCCGCCGGAGGACAAGACCGATCGGCACGACACCGACGCCGAGCGCCAGCGCGATCCGCCAGCCCCAGCTTGCAAGCGCGGCATCATCCATCACTTGCGCCAGCGCGAGCCCGATCAATCCGGCAACCAGCACAGCGACATTCTGCCCGAACATTTGCATCGAGACGTACAGGCCGCGGCGATGCGGCGGCGCCGCTTCCGCCAGGAACGCCGTGCTCGGGCCGACCTCTCCGCCCAGCGCGAATCCCTGGACCAGGCGCCAGAACAGCACGAGCAACGGCGCGGCGATGCCGATAGCGGCGTAAGAAGGTGTCAGCGCGACCCCGAGGCTGGCGACGCCGATCAGCGCGAACGACAACAGCATCATCGGTCGCCGCCCCAGCCGATCGCCGAGCACGCCGATCACCAGTCCGCCGAGCGGGCGTGTCAGGAACCCCGCGCCAAACGTGGCCAGCGCAGCAAGCAAGCTCGATTGCGGGTCGGTCGCGGGGAAGAAGGTATGGCCGATCTCGACCGCAAAGAAGGTGAAGATCAGGAAATCGTAGAATTCGAGTGCGTTGCCGAGCGTAACGCCTACGACTTGGGAAGCGGTGACCCGAGGCGCCGTGATAATGGTCATCGTGCTCCCCAGCTCGTCCCCTCCATCAAGCGATGTCGGGCGCCGCAAGTCAATCGCGGCCCGCTGGAGTTCGATGCACGCAGTCTATAGGCGCCCGACGACCCCACCCCCAAATGGTAGAGTCAGCACCGAGACCAGCCAATGAATCCGTCCGGAATGGTGGCTTCCTTGCTGGCTTGCCGGCGACCGAAGGCGTAATAATCTCCCATAAATACGGGGGGATGCCATGATGCGCTTCGCTGTTCGCCGCCCATTCCAGTCGGTCGTATTGATCGGCGCGATACTGACCTTCGCCGCCGCATGTACGATGAAGACGTCCGCGACCGCGCCGGCGCCGGGCATCGCCAACGCCGCTTGCCCGACGCCGCAGAATATCCCGTCCGGGTTCGACTATCCGCAAAAGGCCGCCACGGTCGAAAGCTGGGTGACAACCGGCAACGTCGCGCGCACGCGCCAGCACGGCTGGAACGTCTGGGCCGCGCTCAACACGATGGTCGGCGGCAAGCCGATCTGGCAAAGCTGGTGCACCGAAACCCAGGCATTCGCACCTGACGCCTCGGTGACGGCCAAACTCGCCAAGACCGAGCCGGCGGTCGCGACGGTTCCGATGCGCAAGTTCAAGCTCAACAACGGATCGAGCGCTGGCGCAGACCCGATCAACTTCCCCGTCTCGCCGACCTATGCCGTGCCGCAGCCGGTGGTCGACCGCTACAAGGGCACGCCGTGCCTGCAGGGATCGACGCCCGCCGATTACGCTTTGGCGAACGGCCCGACCTTGCAGAATAACGGCGACGTGATGGTGGCGGGGGTGATCTACAACCAGCCCGCCTTCGACTGGATTCGCAGCAACAAGCTCTATCTGCAGTCGACGCTGAACGGCCTGATCCCGCCACCCAACCAGGCCAAGCAGATGGCGGCGATGCCCGACGGTTCGATCGTCCTCAAGCCGATGATGTGGCCGGTGGCGGCGGGCCAGTTCACCGCGCTGCCGATCTGGAATGACCCGGCATCGGACGACGGTGTCTATGCCGGCTTCGAGATCCAGAAGAAATGGCCGAAAGCGGTGGCGGTCACCACCACACCGGCGGCGCAGGTCATCCCGTCCTCGGTAAGCTTCCTCCACGGCGTGACGATGAACGGCAAGCCGCTCGGGCCCAACACCTATGCGAAACCACGCGTGGTCGGCGTCGACCGCTTCTACAATTACAAACCCGATCTCTCAAAGATGGCGCAATGCGATCGCGCGATCCTCGATGCTTCGGCTTATTATGCTTATGGCCGGATGTTCCAGCAGGGCGACTATCTGATCCTGATCGCGATGCACATCATGACCAAGGAACAGCCCGCCTGGACGTTCCAATCGGTGTGGTGGAACGATTCGCCCGGCATGAGCCCCTATGCCGCTGACCGGCCGAACCTGTCGCCGGTCGATGCGCCGGGACCGTGGCGCAATTATCTGATGGCGGCGACCTATGGCATCCCCGCTAGCTCGGGCAGCAACCAATGGCCGGTGGCATTCAACCCCTATATCGAACTCGCCGCCGATCACCCGATCAAGACCAATTGCATGAATTGCCATCACCGAGCGGCATGGCCCGCGTCGAGCACCGAATATGAAGCGCCCGGCGGTCCGAGCGCGCTCGACATTTTCGCGCTCAACAACGCGATCCTTAACGGCAAGATCGGCGTCGATTCCTTGTGGTCGATCAGCGACCGTGCGCTGGCGTCCAACCAGCGGATGGAGGCGGTAGCGGCACGGAAATAGCCGGGTAGGCGGTGGCCAGACCTGGGGCGGCTGCGCGGATCAGCCGAGCGCCAGGTCGACCGCCGCCAACGCGTGAAGGCTGGTCGTGTCGAACAGCGGCACTGCGCTGTCCGTCTGATCCACCAGCAGCATGATTTCGGTGCAGCCCAGCACGATCGCCTCCGCGCCGCGCTCGACCAGCCGCGCGATGACCTCACGATAGGCTGCGCGCGACGCTGCCTCGATTTTGCCGGCGACCAATTCCTCGTAGATCACGCGATGAACCTCGCGCCGATCGGCGGCGTCGGGAATCACTGTCTCGAGCCCGGCGGCATCGAGGCGATCGCGATAAAAGGCTTTTTCCATGGTGAAGGCGGTACCGAGCAGCCCGACTCGCTTCAGCCCCGCTTTGGTGATCGCCGACGCGGTTGGATCGACCACATGAAGCAGCGGCACGCCGATCGCCGCCGCGACGTCATCCGCCATCAAATGCATCGTGTTGCTGCAGATCAGGACGAAATCCGCGCCACCTGCCTCCAGGCGACCGGCGGCATCCACCATTCGCGCCGTGAGCGAAGGCCAGTCGCCATCATGCTGAAGCCGCTCGATTTCGCCGAAATCGACCGAGTATAGAAGCGTTTCGGCAGAGTGTGCGCCACCGAGACGCTCACGCACCGCGCGATTGATGATCGCATAATATTGCGCCGAGCTCTCCCAACTCATGCCGCCGATAAGGCCAATCGTCTTCATCGTGTCGCTATGGCGTTTCCTGCTAAGGAAACCAAGAAGCGAACAAGATCGTTACGCTGGCGAAGGGGCTTGAAGATCGACATGCTGACCGACAATTTCCTGCAGGGCCGCCGACGCCGCGAACTGACCGATGAGGAAAAAGACGCAATCGAGAGCGTCCTGACCGCGCCGGTGACGCTGCCGCGGCGCAAGGTGGTGACGAGCCGCGGCGATGTCGTCACGCGGTCGACCTTCCTCATTTCGGGCTTCATGTGCCGCTATATGGACGGCGCCGACGGCCACCGGCAGCTGGTCAGCATTCAGACGCCGGGCGATTTCGTCGATCTGCACGGTTATCCGCTGCAACGGCTCGACCATGACATCGCGACCTTGAGCGAATGCACCGTCGCCTATGCGCCGCACGATAAGCTGACCCAGATCATCGAGCGCTTGCCGCATCTGGGACGCGTGCTGTGGTTCTCGACCTTGCTGGATGCCGCCATGCATCGCGAATGGATTTTCCGGCTGGGGCGGCTCGACGCCGTGGGCCGCGTCGCGCACATGTTGTGCGAAACCTATTCGCGGCTCGATGCGGTCGGGCTGGTCGAGGATAACAGCTTCGCCTGGCCACTGACCCAGCAGGATTTGGGCGAGGCATGCGGACTGACCTCGGTTCACGTCAATCGAACGTTACGCGTGCTGCGCGAGGCGGCCATGGTCGAGGTATCGGATCGCATCGTCACGATGATGGATTTCGATCGCCTTGCCTCGACCGGCGAATTCCAGCCCGATTACCTCTATTTCGACAACCACACTCGCACGCCGTAAACGCCCGATCAGCCGTGGCGTCAGTGCGCGGCGGCGATCACCGATTTGACCGCCGATGCCCAGCCATCGAGCCGGGCCTGCCGGGCGTCGGCGGCCAGGCCGGAATGGAAGGCGTCGATCTTGCCGCGCATGGCCGACGCCGCCTTCAGGTCCTTGAACAAGCCGATGCCGACGCCGGCCAGCATCGCCGCGCCGAGCGCCGTGGTTTCGGCGAAGACCGGCCGCTCCACCGCAACCTCGAGCATGTCGGCGAGATCCTGCGCGATCCAGTCGTTGGCGACCATGCCACCATCGATCCTGAGTGTCGTCCAGTCGGCGCCGTCGGCCGCGAAGGCGGTCTTCAGGTCGTTCGCCTGGTGGGCCATCGCCTCCAACGCGGCGCGGACGATGTGCGCGCGGGTGGCGGTGAAACTAAGCCCCGACATGCAGCCGCGCGCCTCGGCTTCCCACCATGGAGCGCCCAGGCCCGACAGCGCCGGAACCAGATAGACCCCGGCATTGTCCGCGACCGACCGCGCCAGTGCCTCGGTTTCGTCGGCGGCCGCGATCAGCTTGAGCGAATCGCGCAGCCACTGGACCAGGCTGCCGGCGACGAACACCGATCCTTCGAGTGCATAAGCGCGCCGGCCACCGAGTTGCCACGCCACTGTCGCCAGCAGCCGGTTCTTCGATGTCGGCTGGTGCGCGCCATATTGCGTCAGCACGAAGGCGCCGGTGCCGAACGTCGCCTTGGTGTCGCCCGGCGTCAGGCAAGCCTGACCGATCGTCGCTGCCTGCTGATCTCCGGCCATGCCGCAAATCGAAATCGGCGCGCCGAACAGGCTGGTAGTGCCATAATTGCCCGCGCAATCGACGATTTCTGGAAGCGCGTGACGCGGTGCGTCGAACAGCTCGATCAGGCCGTCGTCCCAATGCCCACTGCCGATCGCCATCAGCGCGGTGCGACTGGCATTGGTCGCGTCGGTGATGTGCAGCCCGCCCCCATTCTCGGCCGCGGTCAATTTCCACACCAGCCAGGAATCGATCGTGCCGACCGCGAGCCGGCCGCCCGCCGCCTTCAACTGCGGCCAATTGGCCATCGCCCAGCCGATCTTGGATCCCGAGAAATAGGGGTCGAGCAATAATCCGGTTCGCGCCTGCACGGTCGGCTCGTGCCCGGCCTCCTTGAGCTCGCGGCACCATGACGCCGTGCGCCGGTCCTGCCAGACGATCGCGGGCGCCAGCGGTTCGCCGGTCTGCTTGTCCCAGAACACCACCGTCTCGCGCTGGTTGGTGATGCCGATCGCGGCCACCGCCTCGGCTCCGCCCGCAAGCTCGACCATTTTCCGGGCGCAGGCGAGGGTCCGATCCCAGATTTCGGCGGCATCGTGCTCGACCAGCCCGGGGGCGGGGTAATGCTGCGTCAGCGAAGCCGATTCGCTGCCCAGGCATGTGCCGTCTGGCGCGAACAGCATCGCCCGGGTGGAAGTGGTGCCTTCGTCGATGACCAGCAGTTTGTCGCCCATTTTGCGAAGCTAGCCGGGATTACTTTGCCCGCCAATGGCGCTACGGAAGCGATATGACGAGTGGTGAGAGCGGAACGGGGGCGAATCTGGCGGCAACGGTGGGCGGTGCGGCCGCGGTCGCGCCAACCGCGCCCGACAATACGCCGCCGACCGCATCGGCCGAGGATGGTCCGCCGCCGGTGATCGATCCGCGGCGCGATCGCCTGCTCGCCGCGTTGACGCTGATTGCCGGTGTCGGACTGGTGATCGGCCTGCCGTTCGCGCTCAAGGCCGGCGCCGAATTCTTCCTGCCGATCACCATCGCCCTGGTCATCTCGATCGCGCTCATCCCCGTGCTCGAATGGCTCGAGCGGCGGCGGCTGCCGTCCTGGCTGGCGGCGCTAATCTGCGTGCTGACGTTCCTGGCCGCGGCGAATGTGGCGCTGGCGGCGATCGTCGTCCCGGCGATCGAATTCTTCCGCCGCCTGCCCGAGCGGATCGATCGTATCCAGGCCAATCTGGCGCCCGTGCTCGATCTCTATGCGAGCCTCGAAAAATATATCAACAAGGCGGCGGCGCATATCGCCACCATCCCCAAGGTGCGGACCGCGACCCCGGTATCGCCACCGAGTTCGCTGCTCGATCTCATCGCCACGTCGGCGCCGACCGCTTTGGTGCAGATATTTTTCGGGGTGCTGGTGGTGTTCTTCTTCCTGGCCGGCTGGACGCGGACGCGGCGCCGGACGATCACCAGCCGCGCGAGCTTCGGCGGGGCGATGGCGACGGCGCGGGTGATCCAGGACGTGGTTGACGACGTCTCCGCTTATCTGGGCACGATCACCGCGATCAACATCGTGCTGGGGCTGATCGTGTCGGGCGCCTTATGGCTGATCGGCATGCCCTATCCGCTGATGTGGGGCGGCATCGTCACCCTGCTCAACTATATTCCCTATTTCGGGCCGATCGTCGCCGCCTTGCTGCTCGCGGTCGGCGGACTGATGACCTTCCCCGATATCTGGGTGGCGCTAATGCCCGCCGGCATCATGATCGGCTGTCACCTGCTCGAAGCCAATGCGGTGACGCCGTTCATCGTCGGGCATCGCCTGACGATCAGCCCGGTGCTGATCCTGATCTCGCTGAGTTTCTGGAGCTGGGTGTGGGGCACGCCGGGCGCGTTGCTTGCAGTGCCGCTGCTGATCATCATGCAGACGGTGATCGGCGCAGCGGGCAAGCCCGACATTGCCGGTTTCCTGTTCGAGCACGGCACGCTGGTCAGCGAGCGCAAGCGCGGCCGCTGGGGCGTGCGACAAAACTGATTTGACCGCTGTTGACACTGGGGGGCGGCTCGCTTAGTGGCCGCGCCTCACGCTTCCAAGCGGGTGTAGCTCAGTTGGTTAGAGCGCCGGCCTGTCACGCCGGAGGTCGCGGGTTCGAGCCCCGTCACTCGCGCCATTTTCGGCGTGGACTTCTCCAGACGAATGATCGTTGCAGACGTCAGCGCCAGCGCCCGGTTTCCATCCAGCGCAACATGCGGCGCATCGGTAGCAGCCACAGCCAGACTATCCCGGTCACGACGTAGAACAGCAATTGCGCGACCGCCGGCCAGCGTCCGACCCAGGGCGACAGGCTGACCACGGCGATGCACCAGATCGCAATCAACGCCAGGATGGCGAGCATACCCACCGGCTTTTGCCAGCGCGGTGTCGGCGGCGGGTTCATCGTGTAATCCATCCTTGTTCGGTAACGACGGCGTGGAGCGCCATATCCCAGGGATCGACCGGCAAGTCTTCGACCTGCTGGACGCTCCAGGCGACGCCGACGCGCCAGGCGTCGGGGAAGCGCGCGAAGGCACCGTCATAATAGCCTGCTCCCTGGCCGAGTCGATCGAGCTTCGCGTCGAACGCTAGCATCGGGGTCAGGATGATGTCGGGGCGCAATTCGGCGGCGAGCGCCGAGGGCTGGCTGAGGCCGAACGGGCCGGCTTCGAGGGCCGCTTCCGTCTCCCAGGCAAGGAAGCGCATCGGTTCGCTGAGCACCGTGACATGGGGGAGGGCGAGCACGCATCCCGCCTCGACCGCGGCGCGCGCGAGCGGCGAGGGGTCGGCTTCGCTGCCGATCGGGACATAGGACGTAACGGTCAGGCCGCGGTCGAGCCGCGCACGGAAGGCGTCGGGCACCGCGATCGGCAAGGGCTTGCCTGCGACGAACGCGTCGCGTGCGGCGCGGAGGCGCGCTCGCAATGCCTGTTTGCTCTTCATGTTTCGGTGGAGTGGCGGGACCACCGTAGACCGTTTGCCGGGTTATCCTCTGACGCACGGTACGTCAGGTGGGGACCATATACGTCGGACCAGGGTCCGGGCAGGGACAGCCCCCTTGGATGATGAATAGCCTCAGGGATAATAAAGGCTCGTATCGGGCAGTACCCGCCACTCATGAATCTAGGCGCTCGGTGCCGGTTTCTCAAGGGTCTCGGCAAGCGCTTCCAGACGATCGGCGAGGCGGTTGAGAAAAGCGGGACTCGGACCGCCGTCCGCCGAGGGACGGTTCTCCGCCTGATCGAGATTGTCGGCGAGCATCAGCGCGATCAGCAGCATGGTGCGTTCGGCGTTGAGGCCGCCCGACGCGCGGTTGGCCATCGCCCAACGCTGGTCAAGCATTTCTCCCAATCGGCGAAGCTGGGCTTCCTCACCATCGCGGCAAGCGACGTTGTGACGACGATCGCCGATCGTCAGCGTGACCTCAGCCATTCCGCGCCCCCAGGGCATCGAGCGCGGCGATCGCCTCGCCGACGCGCGCGCGCAGCGATTCGTGTCGTGTCTTCAGGTCCTGCGCGCTCCTGTCGCGCGCCGCGACGGCGCGTTCGATGCGGGCGAGCGCGGCGTCGATCCGATCGGTCGGGGAAGCGTCTGCCATCGGGGGGAGATAGCACGGCGAGGGGGCGCGACAAGATCGTTTCGCCGCGCAAAGGTCTCGGACTCGCCGCCGCGGCCATTGCGACGGACAACCGATCGAGCCGCCCGGCCCTCGCTGCCCCGTCACGATCGCCTGGCAATGTGGCCGGTACGGTGCAAATACCGCCCCTGACGGTTGACGCGCCGCGTCAGCATCCCCAAAGGCAGCCGCGACCGACCGGCCCCATTCGCGCGTGCCGGCATCAGCAGCTCGAGGAGCGAAACAACATGGCGGTGAAGGTAGCGATCAACGGGTTCGGACGGATTGGGCGTCTGGTAGCGCGCGCGATGCTCGCGCAAGGCGATACCGGTCTCGACCTGGTGGCGATCAACGATCTCGGCGATGCCAAGGCCAATGCCTGGCTGTTCAAGCGCGACTCGGTCCATGGCAAATGGCCCGGCGAGGTCCATGCCGAAGGCCAGGACATGGTGATCGACGGCAAGCGCATCCGCGTCACCGCAGAGCGCGATCCGGCGAACCTGCCGCACAAGGAACTGGGCGTCGATCTGGTGCTCGAATGCACCGGCTTCTTCACCGACCGTGACGCTTGCCAGAAACATATCGATGCCGGCGCCAAGAAGGTGCTGATCTCGGCCCCGGGCAAGAATGTCGACCTGACCGTCGTCTATGGCGTCAACCACGACAAGCTGACCGCGGATCACAACATCGTGTCGAACGCGTCGTGCACGACCAATTGCCTGGCGCCGGTCGCCAAGGTGCTGAACGACGAATTCGGCATCGAGCGCGGCCTGATGACCACGGTCCACGCTTATACCAACGATCAGAAGATCCTCGATCAGATCCATTCCGACCTGCGCCGCGCGCGGGCGGCTGGCATGTCGATGATCCCGACCACCACGGGTGCCGCGCGTGCGGTCGCCGAGGTGCTGCCCGAGCTCAAGGGCAGGCTCGACGGATCGGCGATCCGCGTGCCGGTTCCCGACGTGTCGTTGATCGACCTGACCTTCACGCCGAAGCGCGACGTGACCAAGGAAGAGATCAACGCGGCGCTCAAGGCAGCGTCGGAAGGCAAGCTCAAGGGCGTGCTCGATTATACCGACGAGCCGCTCGTCTCGATCGACCTGATGGGTTCGCCGGCTTCGTCGACCGTCGACAGCCTCGAAACCGCGGTGCTCGAAGGCAAGCTGGTTCGCGTCCTCAGCTGGTACGACAATGAATGGGGCTTCTCCAACCGCATGGTCGACACGGCGAAGGCGATGGCCGCGTTGATCTAAGCCCACTTCCCCTCCCGTTCACGGGAGGGGTTAGGGGAGGGCGTGTCGTTCCGAGTTGAGGGGCGACGCCCAGCCCAACAGACCCTCCCCCAACCCCTCCCGCATGCGGGAGGGGAGTTTGCCGACAGGAGTGTGACATGGCACGCAACTTCAAAACGCTCGATGACATGGGCGACATCGCGGGCAAGCGGGTGCTGGTCCGTGAGGATCTCAACGTGCCGATGGCCGATGGCCAAGTCACCGACGACACCCGGCTGCGTGCCGCGGTGCCGACCGTCGCCGAACTCGCCGACAAGGGCGCCAAAGTCCTGATCCTGGCGCATTTCGGGCGCCCCAAGGGGCAACGTAACCCCGAGATGAGCCTGGCGCTCGTTACGCGCCCCTTCGAACACGTGCTCGGCCGTCCTGTACGCTTCATCGACGATGAGGGCGCGGCCGAGGCGATCGCGACGCTGAAGGACGGCGACGTCGCGATCCTGGAGAATACGCGGTTCGATCCGGGCGAAGAGAAGAACGCGCCCGAGACAATCGAGCGGCTGGCCGCGCTCGGCGACCTGTATGTCAACGATGCCTTCTCGGCCGCGCACCGCGCGCATGCCTCGACCGAAGGGCTGGCGCATCGCCTGCCGTCATTCGCGGGGCGGCAGATGGAGGCCGAGCTCGACGCGCTCGACAAGGCGCTGGGCGCGCCCGAGCATCCCGTCGCGGCGGTGGTCGGCGGTGCCAAGGTGTCGAGCAAGCTCGACGTGCTCAAGCATCTGGTCAGCAGGGTCGATCACCTGATCATCGGCGGCGGCATGGCCAATACCTTCCTCGCCGCGCGTGGGGTCGATGTCGGCAAAAGCCTGGCCGAGCACGATCTGACCGGCACGGCGGAAGAGATTTTCGATGCCGCCGACGCTGCCGGCTGCACGATCCATCTGCCCTACGATGTCGTTGTCGCGAAGGAATTCAAGCCGAACCCGGCAACGCGCACGGTCAATGTCCATGAAGTCGCGCCCGACGAGATGATCCTCGACATCGGGCCGGCCGCGAGCGAGGCGCTGGCCGACGTGCTCAAGAATTGCCGCACGCTGGTCTGGAACGGTCCGCTTGGCGCGTTCGAGACGCCGCCGTTCGATGTCGCGACGATGGCCCTGGCGAAGACGGTCGCTGCGCTGACCCGCGAAGGTTCGCTGGTGTCGGTGGCGGGTGGCGGCGATACCGTCGCCGCGCTCAACCAGGCAGGCGTCGCGGATGACATGACGTTCGTGTCGACCGCCGGTGGCGCCTTCCTTGAATGGATGGAAGGCAAGGAACTTCCGGGAGTTAAGGCATTAAGCTCCTAACGCTCGGCAAGTAGCGGTCGGACCACGGCGTCGAGGCTCCGCGGCGTAAAAGCAGCCGCCTTCGCGTAGCGGACACGGCCGTGGCGATCGATCACATAACTCATTGGTACCGCGGTCAGCGCGATGTCCGCGCCGCCGACCTGGCTTGCCTGGGGATAGGGAATGGTCGACGCGGTGGCCTGTCCCTTACCGTTCGGTCCCGCGTCGACCGAAATGCCGATCACCACCAGTCCTCGCGACAAATGGGCCCGGTAGTAGCGCGCGAGCAACGGGATTTCGGTGCGGCACGGCACGCACCAACTGGCCCAATAATTGATCACGACGACGCGTCCGCGCAGGTCTTCCAGCTTGATCTTTTGCCCGCTGGTCAAGGTCATTGGACCAGGTAATCCGGGTGCGCTCGCGACTGCCGGAATGCTCAGCGCCACAGCAGCGCTCAGTGCGCACATGAGCCGGACCAACGCCATCAGTTCGCGGGCATCGGTTCGCGCAGCAGCGGCACGAGGATCGCATTCAGGCTGTCGAGATCGAACGCGGCGGCCTTGGCATAGCGGATGCGACCGTCGCGGCCGATGATGATGTTGGTCGGCACAGCATTGCCGATCGTGTCGTACGGCCCCTTGATCTTCCTGACCGGCGAAATGTGCATGACCTTGAAGAGAGTCTTGAGCTGATAGGGTTGCAGCGAATCTTCGGTCGTTACCGCGAAGACGCGTAACCCCGCATCCTTGCGCATCGCGTAATAGGTATCGAGCGTCGGCAGCTCGGCCCGGCACGGCACGCACCACGTTGCCCAGAAATTGAGGATGACGACCTGCCCGCGCAATTGATCACGGGTGATCTTGGTGCCGTCGACCAGAGTCAGGGTGAAATCGGGCGCTGGCTGACCGATCGTCACCTTGTCGCCCGCCGCGACCGGCATTCCGACCGTCGCCGACGCGAGTACGGCGCCTGCGACCACGCCCCTGATTATCTTTCCGAAGATACCCACGACGCCCCCCGATAATGTTGCCCTGTATCAGGGTGATCCCGTTGCAACTGCAGGTCAACCGGTAGGAAGCTTCCAAAAAAGGAGACAATCGCGCTTGGGCGATTGAAGATGGCCTTCGCGGTTGCGATCATTCTAACCGGTTACACGAATCGTGGCCCCATTGCGGACCCGCCGGACGCTGTCTAACAGCCGCCACACATACGTATGCACAGACGGGAAACGACCATGCAGACCGCCGAAATGACCGCCAAGATTGCCGCCGGACATGGCTTCATCGCCGCGCTCGATCAGAGCGGTGGGTCGACCCCCAAGGCGCTCAAGGGCTATGGCATCGAGGAAGGCGCCTGGTCGAGCGACGAAGAGATGTTCGACCTGATCCACCAGATGCGCGTGCGGATCATCACCGCGCCGGCCTTCGCCAGCGGCAAGGTGATCGCGGCGATCCTGTTCGAGCGCACCATGGACGGCCAGGCGAACGGTCAGCCGGTGCCCCAGGCGCTGCACGATCGTGGCGTCGTTCCGTTCATCAAGATCGACAAGGGACTGGAGGCCGAGGCCAATGGCGTCCAACTGATGAAGCCGATGCCCGGCCTCGACGCGTTGCTCGACCGCGCGCGCGGGCTCGGCATGTTCGGCACCAAGGAGCGGTCGGTCGTCAATCTCGCCAATCGCGAGGGCATCGCCGCGATCGTCGCGCAGCAATTCGAGATCGCGCGGCAAGTGCTGAGCCATGGTCTGATGCCGATCATCGAGCCCGAAGTGAACATCAAGAGCCCGGAACGTGCCGAGGCCGATGCGATCCTGCTCGACGAGATCCTCAAGGCGCTCGACGCGATGCCAGGCGACGACAAGGTGATGCTCAAACTGTCGCTGCCGGCCAAGCCGGGCCTGTTCCTGCCGCTGGTCGAGCATCCGCGCGTGCTCCATGTCGTCGCGCTGTCGGGCGGGTTCAACCGCACCGAGGCATGCGCCGAACTGGCGAAAAACCAGGGCATTATCGCGAGCTTCAGCCGCGCCCTGCTCGAGGATTTGCGCCACCAGATGAGCGACGAGGAATTCGACCGCGCGCTGGCTGAGGCGATCGACGAGATTTACGACGCGTCGGTCGACAAAGTCGCGGCCTAGGACCCTAACCTTCCTCGCCAAGGATCTCGGCGAGACGATCGAGCCGTTTTTCCAGCATCGACCGCCGGTCGCGCGCCCAGCGTTCGACCGGCGTCAGGCCGTCGGGCACCAGCGACGCCGTCCGCACGCGCCCGACCTTTTCGGTGCGCACCACCCCGCATTGCTCGAGCACCTGCAGGTGCTGAGCAATCGCGGTCACGGTGACGCCCAGCGGCTCGGCAAGCCGTGAGACCGATGTGGGGCTTTCGGCGAGGCGATCTACGATCGCGCGCCGCGTCGGGTCCCCCAGTGCCTGGAACAGTCGGTCGAGATCGGGCGTCACCCGCTCAGCCTTCGATGACCTCACCCAATTTGTCGAGCAGCACGCGCCAGCCATGCTCGCGCATCACCGGCCCGTCGGCGTTTTCGAAGAAAGCGACCTGATTGGTGCAGCGCAGATCGGTGCCCTCGCCGTTGGGGACAAGCTCGAACGTCGTCAGCGATACCGACATCGGTGCGCCGCCGATCGCCATCATGCTGGTAGTGACGATCCGGCTGCCCGGGACGATCGCCTGGAAAGTGCCGTCGTCGGTCAGCGAGACGCCGGGAAAGGGGCTGGAGTCGCCAAATCTGTAGCCGAGATGCTGCGCCCCACCCGGGCGGAAGTCGCTCTGGAAGGCGACGAGCTCGGTTTGATCGTTCGCCGCATACCATTGGCGCTTGATGGCGGGGTCGCTGAGCGCCTCGAATACCTTGGCGGGGTCCGCTTTGTAGCTGCGCTCGATGGCGAAAGTGGCGTGGGTAACGTGTCCATCCGGCATGACTCGCTCCTTTAGTGAAGTCACGGCTTCAATATTCATATGGCGACAAACAGTCAAGCCATGACTTCACTATTGTCGCGTTGACGCAGCGGGGTGGAGGAGGAAAAGGACGCCGCGCGGCAAAGCGCCGCCTCAGCCGGGAGGATTGCCATGGTCGAGCGAGTCGGAGAGCAAAATCCGGGCTGGAGCGCGGTCGACACCTATATCGCCGATCGCCTGCTCGGCGACGATCCGGCGCTTTCGGCGGCGCTTGCTGCCAACGCTGCCGGCGGACTGCCCGACATCGACGTGTCACCCGCGCAGGGGCGGATGCTCCATCTGTTCGCCCGGATGGCGCGCGCGCGACGCATTCTCGAAATCGGCACGCTCGGCGGCTATTCGACGATCGAGCTGGCCCGAGCTTTGCCCGCCGACGGCAAGCTGCTCTCGCTGGAGATCGAGCCGCATCATGCCGATGTCGCGCGCAGCAACGTCGCGAAAGCCGGGCTGAGCGATCGCGTCGATATCCGTACCGGTCCCGCGCTCGACTCGCTTCAGGCGATGATCGCGGCGAACGAAGGCCCGTTCGACTTCGTGTTCATCGATGCCGACAAACAGAACAACCCGGCCTATGTCCGCGCGGCGCTCGCAATGTCCCGGCCGGGCACGACGATCGTCGTCGACAACGTTATTCGCGAGGGCGGGGTGTTGGACGCGGCGAGCGGAGACGAGCGGATCCGGGGGACACGCAGGCTGTTCGACGAAGTCGGCCGGGAACCGCGCTTGACGGCTACCGCGGTGCAGACGGTCGGTGTCAAGAAATGGGACGGATTCCTGATCGCGATTGTGGATTGATCCTTATTCCCTCTCCCCTTGTGGGCGCATCAGGTCGGTCATGCCCCCGGCATGACCTAAACAGCGCGGGGCGCTGTTTACCTGT
>NZ_BCYX01000002.1 GCF_001598415.1 Sphingomonas mali NBRC 15500 | reverse complement strand
GCTTCGCGGGCCCCTCCCTCTCCCGCAAGCGGGAGAGGGGCTTTCATTCCGTTTTGCCGGCTTTCCAGTCAGCGATCGCTTGCTTGAACTGGCTCGACCCCTTCAGCCGAGCCATGTATCCGATCGGCCGCTTTGACGAGAGCGGGATGAAGTCGAAGCCACTGAGCGAGCCCCGCGCGCCACAATAGCTCTGGCAGCTGCCGTCGCCGTCATCGAGCAGCAAGCTCTTGCCCTTGGTCGTGATCGTCAGGCGACAGGTCGGGCCGCCATCATAGCTTGCCTGCTTCTCGCGATAGACCAGTTTGTTGCCGACCGCCTTGGCCACTCCCGCGATCGAGCAGCTATGGCCGTTGTAAAAGGCCAGCTCGGCGCGGAAATAAGCGTGGGCGGCGTCGACGGGCACGATCTCGACGACATCGTCGGACCAGAATTTCGACCCGTCGACCATGCCGTTCTGGAAATGCTTCGAGTAGCGACCGGCCAGCGAGCTGACGGGGGAGGCGGGGGCGGCGGCTATTGCGGCCAGGCCCAACAGGATGATCGCTTTCCTCACGCCGCTCTCCCCTTGTTCGATCCGCCCGCTCAGGCCTCCTGCTTGTCGAGCCACTCCTCGAGCCACTTGATCGTGTACTGCCCCTGCAGGAATTCGGGGTCCTCGATCAGCGCCTGGTGCAGCGGGATGGTGGTCTTCATCCCCTCGATCACGAATTCCTCGAGCGCGCGGCGCAAGCGGCGGATCGCGCCCTGGCGCGTCGTGCCATAGACGATCAGCTTGGCGATCATCGAATCGTAATAAGGCGGCACGCGATAGCCGGCATAGAGTCCGCTATCGACCCGGACGTTCATGCCGCCGGGCGCGTGGTATTGCTTCACCAGGCCCGGCGACGGCGCGAAGGTGCGCGGATCTTCGGCATTGATGCGGCATTCGATCGCGTGGCCGCGGAATTGAACGTCTTCCTGGCGCAATGTCAGGCCGTGGCCCTCCGCCACGCGGATCTGTTCGCGCACCAGATCCAGGCCGGTGATCGCTTCGGTCACCGGATGCTCGACCTGCAGACGCGTGTTCATCTCGATGAAATAGAACTCGCCGTCTTCCCACAGGAATTCGATCGTGCCGGCGCCGCGATAGCCCATATCGGCCATCGCTTTGGCGACGATCCCGCCCATCCGCTCACGCTCTTCGGGCGTGATGACCGGGGAAGGGGCCTCCTCAAGCACCTTCTGGTGGCGGCGCTGCAGCGAGCAGTCGCGCTCGCCAAGATGGATGGCGTTACCGTTGCCGTCACCGAACACCTGGAATTCGATGTGCCGCGGATTGCCGAGATATTTTTCGAGATAGACGGTGGCGTCGCCGAACGCGGCCTTGGCCTCGCTGCCGGCCTGCTGCATCTGCGTCTCGAGCTCTTCGGGCGAGTTGACGACTTTCATGCCGCGCCCGCCGCCGCCCGACGCGGCCTTGATGATCACCGGATAGCCGGCCGCCTCGGCGATCTTCTTGGCTTCGACGATATCGCTAATCGCGCCGTCCGAGCCAGGCACGAGCGGAAGGCCGAGCGCGCCTGCGGTGCGCTTGGCCTCGATCTTGTCGCCCATCGTGCGGATATGCTCGGGCTTGGGCCCGACGAAGATGATGCCGTGCGCCTCGACGATCTCGGCGAAGCGCGCATTTTCGCTCAGGAAGCCATAACCCGGGTGGATCGCATCGGCATGGCTGATCTCCGCCGCCGAGATGATGTTCGGGATATTGAGATACGATTCGGTCGCCGATGGCGGGCCGATGCAGATCGCCTCGTCGGCCAGCCGCACGTGCATCGCGTCCGAATCGGCGGTCGAATGGACCGCGACCGTCTTGATCCCCATTTCGTGACACGCGCGGTGAATGCGCAGCGCGATCTCGCCGCGATTGGCGATCAGCAGTTTCTTGATTTCGGGCATGGCCTTTTGGCTTACTCGACGACGACGAGCGCCTGGTCGAACTCGACCGGCTGGCCGTTCTCGATCAGGATCGCCGACACGGTGCCAGCGGCCGTCGCGATGATCGGATTCATCACCTTCATCGCTTCGATGATCACCAGCGTGTCACCCGCGGCGACCTTCTGCCCCACCGCGATGAACGGCTTCGCTTCCGGATTCGCCGCCAGATAGACGGTGCCGACCATCGGCGACTTGACCGCGTTGGCGCTGATTGCGGCGGGTGCCGGATCGGCAACCGCTACCGGAGCAACTGGAGCAGCGGGAGCCGCGACAGCCGCCGGTGCCGCATAGTTCATCGCCGGCGCGGCGTGCACCTCACGCGCGACGCGGATGCGGCGGTCGTTATCCTCGACCTCGATCTCGGTAAGATTGGTTTCGTCGAGCAGAGACGCGAGCTGGCGGACCAGCTCGACATCGACTCGCATGCCCCCGTCATTGTTATTGTCTGCCATTCGACCCTTCTTCGCCCTGTTGAGGCTGACTCAAAGGCGCGCCCTCTGTCAGAGTCGGGCGGCGGCTTCAAGCGCAAGCATATACGAAAGTGCGCCGAACCCGGAAACGGTTCCGCGCGCGGCACGACCGACAAAGCTCTGGTGACGGAATTCTTCGCGCGCTAGCGGATTCGACAGATGCACCTCGATGACGGGCACCTTGATGCCCTTGATCGCGTCGTACAGCGCCACGCTGGTATGCGTGAGGGCCCCCGCATTGAGCAGGATCGCCTTGACGTCCGATCCCTGTGCTTCATGCATCCAGGTGATCAGATGCCCTTCGTGATTCGACTGGCGCATGTCGATTTCGAGATCGAGCTCGCGTGCGCGCTCCTCCAGTCTCTCCGCAATGTCGTCGAGCGTGTCGGCCCCGTAGATTTCCGGCTCGCGCGTCCCGAGCAGATTGAGGTTGGGGCCATTCAGCACCAGGATCGTTTCGGTCACCCTTGCCCTTTCGGTTGTGGCGCTATCGGTCGCGTCCCTATATCGCGATTTGCCATGAATACCATGCACACCGACGGAACCGTCTCGATCCACGTCAATGGCGAGCATCGCCGCGTCTTTGCCGGGCTCACGCTCGCGCAGCTTGCCGAGGAGCTCGGGCTGGTCCCCGAGAAGGTGGCGGTAGAGCGTAACCTGGAAGTCGTACCGCGCTCGACCCTGACCCAGGTGCTGGTCGAGGATGGCGACGAGATCGAGATCGTCCATTTCGTTGGCGGTGGTTGAGACGTTCCGATGCTCCTGCCGAAGCAGGAGCCCAGGATAATATCACGGGCCGCTCTCTATCCGGCCCTGGGTTCCTGCTTTCGCGGGAACACGAGAAAGCAGGACGAAACAATGAATATCGCCACTCCCGTGACTGCCGCCGAAGATACCTGGACCGTTGCCGGCAAGACCTTTCGCTCGCGGCTGATCGTCGGCACCGGCAAGTATAAGGATTTCGCGCAGAACGCCGCCGCGCTTGAGGCGTCGGGCGCGGAGATCGTCACCGTGGCGGTGCGACGCGTCAATGTCAGCGACCCCAAGGCGCCGATGCTGACCGACTATATCGACCCGAAAAAGGTGACCTACCTGCCCAACACCGCGGGCTGCTTCACCGCGGAGGACGCGATCCGCACCTTGCGGCTGGCGCGCGAAGCCGGCGGCTGGGACCTGGTCAAGCTCGAGGTGCTGGGCGAGGCGCGCACGCTCTACCCCGATATGGTCGAGACGCTGCGGGCGACCGAGATTCTCGCCAAGGAAGGCTTCAAGCCGATGGTCTATTGCGTCGACGATCCGATCGCGGCGAAGCGGCTGGAGGATGTCGGCGCGGTTGCGATCATGCCGCTCGGCGCCCCGATCGGCTCGGGCCTCGGCATCCAGAACCAGGTCACGATCCGGCTGATCGTCGAAGGCGCCAAGGTGCCCGTGCTGGTCGATGCCGGGGTCGGCACCGCGTCCGATTCGGCGGTGGCGATGGAGCTCGGCTGCGACGGCGTGCTGATGAACACCGCGATCGCCGAGGCCAAGGATCCGGTGATGATGGCGCGTGCGATGAAACTTGCAGTCGAGAGCGGACGTTTGGCCTATCTCGCCGGGCGGATGGGCAAGCGGCGCTATGCCGACCCCTCCAGTCCGCTTGCCGGATTGATCTGATCCAAGGAGGCTCGATGCGTCGTTTGTTGCCAATCACCGCGCTCGTCGCGCTCGCTGCCTGCCACTCCCAACCCAAGATCGACAATGCCGACGCATTGATCAACGAAAGCGCGGCGGTGAAGGACCATGCGCCCGAGGCCGTGACGCTGACCGCACCCGACGGCGTTACCGTCTATGGCACCTATTACCCGGCCAGCAATGCGCGCGCGCTGATCCTGCTATTCCATCAGGCGGGATCGTCGAAAGACGAATATGTCTCGATCGCGCCGCAGCTTCAGCGCGCCGGCTTTGCCGCGCTGGCGATCGACCAGCGTGTCGGCGGCGGGCTCTATGGCAACAACCAGACGATGGCCGGGTATAAGGGCAAGACCGACTATCTCGGGGCGCTCCCCGATCTCGAAGCGGCGCTGGCCTGGGCCAAGGACAAGGCGCAGGGCAAGCCGATCCTGCTCTGGGGATCGAGCTACTCAGCCAGTCTGGTGTTCCTGGTTGCCGCGTCCAAATCGGCGCAGGACAGCGTGAAGGGCGTGCTTGCTTTCTCGCCGGGCGAATATTTCGAGGACAAGAAAATGGTCGAGAATGCGGCCGCCAAGGTGATGGTGCCCGTATTCGTTACCTCAGCCAACACGCTCCAAGAGGAACAGGAAGCGAAGGCGATCCTGTCGGCGACCAAGAGCACCGATCGGCAGCAATTCATCCCCAAGGCCGGCGTGCACGGATCGTCGACGTTGATCGCCGCCAAGAATCCCGGCGGCGCGGATGACAATTGGCAAGCGGTGCTGGCCTTCCTGAAACGCGTCGCTCCCTAGGGTATCAGGAACTCCGGGCCCGCCAAACCGTTCTATTTCCGTAATTTCAACGCGCCGGCACCCCGCCGGCGCGAACGGAAAGGAACGAGCCGATGGGTGAGCTGACCGACAAGATCAAAGGCAATGTCAACGAGGCGGTGGGCAAGGTGAAGCAGGCAATGGCCGGCGATGCCGACGACCCCAATCGCACGCGCAAGGACGACCAATTGGAAGCCGAAGGCGCCGGCCAGGAACTGAAGGGCAAGGCTCAACAGGTCGTGGGCAAGATCAAGGGCGCGCTGGGTGACGACATCTGATCGTCACCGATCGGTGCTCCCGATAGCCGAAAAGAAGGGTCGTGCCGCAAGGCGCGGCCCTTTCTTGCAATCGATCGGTCGGGTCGGAAGGGGGATGCCGTGGCAGATCGCGGCCTCTTGCCTGGATCGAGCTTCAAGGCGCGCTGGGAAGAGGCCCCGACGACGGCGCGACCGCCGCGATCGCAGTCATCGGCGATATCGTCGTGCGACGTCATGCACGCCGGTCGCGAGACCGACCAACGCGTGCAGCGCAATCATCAGCCCGGCGATCGTCGCCAGCGCGACCGCGATCTTCGCGTCGCTTCCCATCAGCGCCACCGCACCTCCGGCGAGCAGCACGTCCTTACCGGGGATCAGCGGTACGCGCGACAGCATCATCCGGATCGTGCCCAGGACAAGCAGGATCCCCAGAGTCGCGCCTGGAATCAGCGCCGCCCACAACAGCGCGTTCAGGACGAGCATCGCGGCGATCCGCGCTATGTGGCTGAGGAAGATCATGGCGATTGCGCGCCGCGACAGCGAAAAAGTGAAGAAGGCGTGGCGCGCGGCGAATATGCCGAGCGAGCTCACGACGACGACGAGTGTCGCCAGGACGGCTCCTTGAAGCAATGGTCCGCTCGCCAGGCGGTTGAGCGTCGGATAGGCCATCGCCATCAGGATCAACGTTGCCAGATTGCCGGCCAGCGCCGAAAGGATCGACATGTCGCGCAGTGTCGCGAACGGTGCCACCTCCGCCGGCATCGCGCCGCGCGCCCAGAAATAGAATTGGGCATCGCCCGAATAACCGAGCAGCAATTCGTTCGCGACTTGCTTGCGCAGCAGCGGCACCAGCCCGGCCGTCGGCAGCCTCCACAAGCGTCGCAGGATGACCCATTCCAGAGTCGGCGCGAGCAGATAGGCGGCGGCCAGCAATGCCCAGAATCCGGCTGTCGTCGGGAGGTTGTCGAGCAATTCGCCAAGGCGCAGCCGTCCGACTGCCGCGGCGACGCACACCAGAATGCCGATCGTCACCGCGAGGCCGACCAGGGCGCCCACACGCTCGCGCAAATTCGGCCTGCTCAGAAGGTCGGTCAGGTCCTGGACATGGGGTAGGTCGGCGGTGCCGCGGGCAACGGGTAGATAGGTCGATGGCAATGGGCGGCCCTTGTCGATCGAGCCACCGCGCTAGCGGCAGCCATTGGTTTCGATGCAACGACGCCGCTCGACGGTCGCACCTCAGTCCACCGCCGAGAAAATGATCAAAAATCGCGCGACAGAGTGATCGAGAAGATGCGCGGACGAAGCGGCGTGTATTGGGGCAGCGCTCGCACGGAGAAAGGATTGCCGTACGCGAACGTGTCGGCACGTGTGTCGAGCAGGTTGTCGATATCGATGCGCACGGTCAGCGGCGACAGTGTCGTCGTCACCCCGGCGCGGAGGACCGCATAGCCATCCATGCGCCGGTCGAGCCCGTCGTCGAAGCTCAGTCGTGTGCTGCCGGTGAAATTGACGCCCGCATAGGGACGCACCTCGATTCCCTTCCATCGGACCGAGCGTTCGACGGTCAGGCGATAGGCAATGTCGGGAGTCATCGGCAGGCGCCGGTCGTCGGGCAGCCGGGTGCCGTCGGGGGCCGTGTGGAGACGGGCACGCTGCACGGTCATTCCGGCGCTGAGCCGCCACGATGCCCCGGGACGCCAGTCGAGCGAGGCTTCCAGGCCGGCGACGACCGCGTCGCCGGCATTGCGTGTCGCGATCAGCCCGTTCGCTTCGAGATAGTCGGACTGCATGTCGCGCCATTGCGCAAAATAGAGCGCGGTATCGAGCGACAAGCGATCGCCCGCCAGCTTCAGCCGCGTGCCAATGTCGAGGTTGCGGACCTCGTCGGCCTGATACCGTCCGGTGCGGGCATTACCCGGGTCGAGGCCCCCCGGCCGGAACGCCGTGGCGATGCGCGCATAGACCATCCCGGTGGCGCCAAGATCATAGGATAGCGATAGATTGGGGGTGAAGCCGGTCAGGCCGCGCGCGCTGGCGGTGGGCGCGGAGGGTTCGGTCCGTTCGTCCTCAGCCGACGAGCGGAACACGCGAAAGCCGCCTGCCAAGGTCAGGCGGCCGCCGATCGGCAACGATCCGTCCGCGAAGGCGGCCGCTTCGGTCGCGCGGCGGTGCAGGGTGAAATAGGGTGTCCAGCTGGTCGGCCCGACTTGAGCGTCGCCCGATGCCCTGGTCGATGCCGCGAGATAGGACAGCCCGGCGGTCCAGGCGAAACGATCCCCGGGAGCCGATACCAGGCGGATTTCCTGGTCGAACACGCGATAGGAACGGCGGTCGCGCCACGCGACGGCGTCCGGGATCCCGAGCACGTCGGGCGCGAACGACAGGTCGAAAAGGTCGTTCTGTTCCTGCCAGGTCTGGCTGGTGGCGACGACCAGCCGCAGGCGACCGATCGGCCCCTCGGCGCGAAGTTGCGCGAGCTTGAAGTCGGTGGCGCTGGGTTCGCGTATCGCGGCGGGCCGTGCCAGATCCTCTCCCGCGCGATAGACATATTGGCTGTCGCGCGAAGCGCGATGCTGGATCGCTCCGGTCAGGTCGATCGACCAGCCCGATGCCGGCGCGATGCGCAACGAGGCGCGCCCGCCGGCCAGGACTTTCTGATTGGCGTCGTTCGGCGCGGGCCGGTCGTCGATCCAACCGCCACCGAGCGCCGCATAGCCGACCAGTCGTACCGCGGCCGCGTCGGTCACCAGCGGCAAATTGAGGACACCTTCCGCCGATCCGCCCGGGCCGCCGTCGGACAAGGCGTTCAGCGAAAAAGCGGTGGCGCCCGACACGTCGCCCAGGATCGGGCGATTGGTGACGATGCGATACACGCCCCCCAGCGCGCCGGTGCCGTACAATGGCCCTTGCGGTCCTTTCAGCACTTCCACGCGCGCCACGTCGACCAGTCGCAGGGCGGGTTCGGGAGCATCGTAGGTGATGCGACCATCGTCGACCTGGACGCTGACCGTCGTCTGGCTGAACCCGTTGAACGGGCTGTCCGCCAGGCCGCGAATAAAGGTGCGGTCGCTTCCTTCGTCGCGCCCGGCGACGATCAGGCCGTCGACCGAACGGGCAACGTCGCGCTGGCCGCTCTCGGCCCCGGCCGGCGTCGTGGAATCGGGCACGTATACCGCGATCGGCGCCGGCACGCGCGACAGCATTTCGGGCAGTTTGCGGCCGGTGATGATGATGTCGGGTTGCGGCGAAGACGGTGACTCCATGACCAGCGCCGGCCCGGCGGAAGGCGCGTGGGGCGGATGCTGACGGCGGACCAGCCGAAACGCCATCGGACCGATCCTGACCGCCTTGATCGGAGTGTCGCGTAGCAGTTTGTCGACCGCTTCGTGTGGGGACATGCGACCGTTGACCCCGCGGACGCGGAGCGTCGGTAGCGTCGCGTCATAGCCGAACGACACGCCGGTCTGCGCTGCCAGCGACGCCAGCGCATCGGTCAGGTTGCCGGGCGGGATGGCGATGGAAGCGGCGGCGTCGCGGGCTGCGGCCGGATTGGTCGACAATAAGACGCTAGTCGCTAGTGCCGCCGCCCAGCAATATCGCATCGCCCTCCCTTCGTGCGCTCACGCCGGCCAGCTGCCGGACCGATGCGACCATCGATTCGCGGTCGCCGGGCGCCAATACGCCCGAGAAACGCCGCTGCGCGACTCCGTTATCCACCGAAACGGGGCGGCCGGTATATCGGGTGATGTCCGCGGCGACCAACGACAGCGGAACCTGATCGTAGATGAAGCGGCCGTTGCGCCAGGCCCCGACCGACGCGGGCGCTGCCGTCACCAGCGCGATCGTGCCGCGCGCGACGTCGCCGATGACGGCGTGACCGCCGGTGACCTCGGTTGCGGACGACGCGCCCGGCGCCGACACCGACACGGTTCCCTCGGCGACCGCGACGCGGATGGTCTTGCCGTCGCTGTTGATGTCGAACCGGGTGCCGACGTCGCGCACTTCATATCCGGATATGGTGACGGTCAGCGGACGCGCCGGATCGTGGCGCACATCGAAATAGGCCGAGCCGGCGAGCTTCACCGGCGCGCCGCTGGCGATGTCCAGCCGCGAGCCGCCGGACAGGGTAGCGGTCGCGCCATCGGCGATAGCGACGGTTCGTGTCTGTCCGGTGGCGGCGACATACCTGTTTGTCGCCGGTGCCGACGGGCCATTCACCCACCAGCCTCCGGCGGTCAGCGCGACCAACAACGCGGCGGCGATCCCGCCCCAGGCAAGATAGGGGCGACGAGCCGGCGGCGGTGCGTCGGAACTGGCATCGTCGATTGCGTCGTCATTTGCCGGCAGGCTGGCGGAGACGGCGCCGCGGGCGGTGTCGATGCGCTCGTCGAGCAACGCGATCTCGTCATAGGACTCGCGATGGCGCGGGTCTGCCTCCAGCCACGCCGTGAAGCCGTCCCAATCCATATCGTCGTGCGCTTGCGCTTGATGCCATAGCGCGGCCGCCTCCATAATCTCGTCGTTCATCGTTCGTGCCGCGACGGGCCGTTGCCGGTCCGTCGTCCCTGTCCGATCGAAAGACGCCGCGCTGTTGCCATACCTCAGTCCTTCAAGGCGCGACGAAGATGCGCCATTGCCACGGCGATGTGTTTTTCCACCCCGCTGCGGCTGATGCCGAGCCGCGCCGCCACCTCCGCATGCGACAGCCCGTCCAGCTTGTGCAGGCGAAAGGCGCGGCCGGCGCCTTCCGGCAACGCCGCGATAGCCGCGGCGAGCGCCGCCGCTTCCTCGCGCTCGATGATGTTATCCGCGGCGCTGGGGCGCGCATCGGCGGCTTCGCCGGCGACCTTGATCGTCTGGCTGTCGGCCCAGTCGCTGTCGCGCCGCTCGCGACGGCGGCGTTCGCGGACGCGATCGAGCACTAGGTTCTGGGCGACACGGTAAAGATAGGCGCGGCCATTGCCGATCGGCCCCGGATCGGCGGCCTGGATCCGCAGCCATAGTTCCTGGACCAAATCCTCGGCCTCGACGCGATCGCCGGTGCGGGCCGCCAGAAAGCGCAGGAGTTCGCCGCGCAACTCTCCGAACAGCTGGATCAGACCGGATGACGAGGACGAAATGAGGCGCTCCTTGGACGGAGCGTGGCCATGCCCGATGCGGGCTATTCCGACAAGGTTTTGCCGGGGACTGCGGTTGCGCGGCGAGGCGTCGTCTGTGTGGCATGAGGATCGTCGATGTCTGCGCCTTTTACACTCCCCATGGCGGGGGTGTTCGTACCTATGTCGAGCGCAAGCTGAAGGTGGCGAGCGCGCTGGGGCACGAGATGATCGTCCTCGCGCCCGGCGCCGATGACGCGATCGTCGAGCGCGCGCCCGGCGCGTTGCTCGCAACGATCAAGGCGCCGACGTTCGCGCTCGATCGCCGATATCGCTATTTCGGTGACGAAGCGTCGCTGCACCGCGCGCTCGACGCCTGGCGCCCGGATGTGGTCGAGGCGTCTTCGCCGTGGAGCAGCGCCTCGATGGTCGCGCGGTGGCGCGGCGATGCGGTGCGATCGCTCGTCATGCACGCCGATCCGCTGTCGGCCTACGCCTATCGGTGGTTTGGCACCGTGGCGAGTATCGGCACGATCGATCGCGGGTTCGATCGCTATTGGCGGCATCTGCGGCGGCTCGATCGGGCGTTCGACCTCGTCGTGACGGCGAGCGACAATCTGACGCGGCGTCTGCGCGGCGGCGGCCTGGCCAAGGTTGCGACGATTCCCATGGGCGTCGAACCCGGCATCTTTTCGCCCGACCGTCGCGATCCGCTCCTGCGCGAAGAACTGTTGGCGCGGTGCGGGCTCGGACTCGAGTCGACCTTGCTGCTCGGCGTCGGGCGATATTCTCCGGAAAAGCGCTGGAGCATGGTGATCGACGCGGTGATCGCGGCCGGCGTCCACGCTCCGGTCGGGCTGGCCCTGATCGGCGAGGGGCGCCACGTCGATCGCCTCATTGCTCGGGCGGGAGGATCGCCCCACATCGTGGTCGGCCAGCCGGTGAAGGACCGTGCGCAGCTGGCCACGATCATGGCGAGCGCGGATGCGCTCGTCCACGGCTGCGAGGCCGAGACATTCTGCATGGTCGCGGCGGAAGCCAAGGCGAGTGGATTGCCGTTGATCGTACCCGATCGCGGTGGCGCCGCCGACCATGCGATGGATGGTCGCGATCGGCGATATCAGGCGGCCAATGGCCAGTCGTTGCGCGACACGATCCTGGCGGCGGCGGCCGACCGCAGTCCGGTCAATATCCGGCAGCGCCCGCGACAGATGGACGAGCATTTCGCCGACCTCTTTGCACGCTATGCGACCCTGCGCGCGCCGAGCGACCGAGTGGCGGCCTGACCGCGCGCGCCGATCGCGCGCTTATTTGACCGGCGACGCGGTGCCCGGCTCTACGGTCGGGGTCGCCGGCGCAGCCTTGGCAGCCGACATGATCGGCTTGTCGGGGTCCGGATCGAAGGGCGCGATCTTGCGGCCATGCAGGCCGTCGATCTCCGCTTGTCGGCGCCACAGATAATAAGAGCGCGTGGCGATATAGGGGTTCCGCGCCGCCCGTAACTGGTTGAGCTGATCGTCGAATTCGGCGCGGCGGTCGAGCATGTGGACGCCCCCCGTACCGACGTTGAACACGGGCTTGTTGAAGGGCGCGCCGAGATAGAGCGGCATCATCATGCGGTCGACGCCACCACCAAGCAAATCGCGTAGTGTCGTCGGGCCGATCAGCGGCAAGAACAGGAATGGCCCCGGACCCACGCCATAATAGCCAAGGGTATCGGCGAAGCTGTTCTTGCGCCGGGGCAGGTTGATCGGGCGGCGTTTTGCGAAGTCCACCAAGCCGGCGACGCCAACGGTCGAATTGATCACGAAGCGACCCGCCGTCTCTGCCGCCTTGCCCGGCTTCAGTTGCAAGAGGTAGTTCACGAAGACGATCGGTTCGTGCAGGTTGATGAAGAAGTTTCGCAGTCCGTCGCGTACCGGCTTCGGCACGGTGTGCTCGAACGATCGCGCGACCGGCCCGATGACCGCGCGATCGACCGCCTGGGTCGCCGCGTACGATTGTTCGTTGATCGCGGCCAGTGGATCGCCTGGCGAGCGGCGTCGCCCCGACACGACGATGTCGCCGTCGGCAGCGGGTGGCTGGGGCGAGGGCGTCACGGTCGACTGTGGAGCGCTACCCGTGGGGGTGGGGGGTGGTGTCGGCGCCGACTGGTCAGGGGTGAGCGACCCTTCCGCCTGGAGCTGGACGATCGTCGTGCTTGGTACGCTGTAACCCGGATCGTCGACGCCGCCCGGCGTGCACGTCAACATCATCACAACGGCAAAAGCGGCAGCGCTCATCATCACCCCTTGTCGGTCATCTGTCAGGACGACGACGCGCCGGACCTTTTCCGCAGTCGGCGAATGCGAGCGGAACAACGTTATGCGACAGCGCCCCGCGCTGTTCAGGTCATGCCGGGGGCATGACCGGCCCGGTGCACCCGCAGGCGGGAGAGGGCTAGGAACGGCGATTGTCTCCCTTCAAAACCGCCTTCCTTTTGACCGCGGGACGCGGCATGACCGTTTCGAAGACCGGGTATGAAGCTCGGCCGTGACGAGTGGGAGTGGGGCATGGAGATCGTCGCCGACGGATTGCGGTTCCCCGAAGGCCCGGTAGCGATGGCCGATGGCAGCGTCATCCTGGTCGAGATCGAGGCGGGGCGTATCACCCGGGTCCGCCCCGACGGCTCCAAGGAAACAGTGGCGGAGCCCGGTGGCGGCCCCAACGGGCTGGCGATCGGCCCTGACGGCAAGCTCTATTGCTGCAACAATGGCGGCTTCGACTATATCGAGAGCAACGGGATGCTGGCGCCGCATGGCATCGCGCATGATTATTCAGGCGGGCGGATCGAGCGGATCGACATTGCCACCGGCGCGGTGGAAGTGCTCTACAAATCGGGCGATTTCGGCTGCGTGCTGCGCGGCCCCAATGACATCGTTTTCGATGGCGAAGGCGGCTTCTGGTTCACCGATCATGGCAAGGTCGATTACGAGAAGCGTTGCCATGACATCGTCGGCATCTTCTACGGCAAGGTCGACGGCAGCCATCTCGAGGAAGTGATTTTCCCGAGCCAGAACCCCAACGGCGTGGGCCTGTCGCCCGACGGCAAGCGGCTCTATGCGGCGGAAACTTATACGTGCCGGCTGATGGCGTTCAACGTGATCGCGCCGGGCAAGGTCGACGGCAGCGCGGGCCCGGGCGGCCCCGGCATCCCGCTCTATCGCCCCGCGGGCTACAAGTTCTTCGACTCGCTCGGCGTGGAGGCGTGCGGCAACATCTGCGTCGCGACGATCGGCGAATGCGGCATTTCGGTGATTTCGCCCCAGGGCGAATTGGTCGAGTTCGTTCCCACCGACGACATCTTCACCACCAACATTTGCTGGGGCGGGGACGATATGATGGATGCCTATATCTGCCTGTCGGGAACCGGGCGCCTCGCCAAGCTCCGCTGGCCGCGCCCAGGCCTCAAGCTCAAATATAACGGATAAGCATCATGCTGCGGATCATCGGCAATCACGTCTCGCCTTATGCGCGCAAGGTCTTCCTGGCGCTCGATCATAAGGGCGTCGAGTATGAGATCGACCCGATCGTGCCGTTTTTCGGCGGCGACGAATTCACCCGGCTCAATCCGCTCAGACGTATCCCGGTGCTGATTGACGGTGATCTGGTGATCCCCGATTCGACCGTGATCTGCGAATATCTCGACGACCGCTATCCCGAGAAGCCGCTCTACCCGGCCGATCCCGCCCAGCGGGCGCGGGCGCGCTGGCTGGAGGAATTCGCCGACAGCCGATTGGGCGACGTGATGATCTGGAAGCTGTTCTTCCAGCGCAACGTGAAGCCGCGCGTGTGGAAGCAGGATACCGATGAGGATCTGGTCGCCGCCGTCCTCACCCGCGATTTGCCCGAGATCATGGACTGGCTCGAGCCCCAGGCGCCCGTCGCCGGGTTCGTGTTCGACGATCTGTCGATGATCGACCTGACGTTCGCCAGTTTCTTTCGCAACGCGGCGCTGGCCGGCTGGACGCCTGACGCGGCACGGTGGCCGCGCATCGCCGCCTGGATCGACCACGTTTCCGCGACGCCGCTGTTCGCACGATCGGTAGTTGCCGAACAGATCATGCTGACCACCCGCGGCGCCGACCAGCGCGCGGCGTTGGAGGCGGCGGGATTGAAGGTTGCGGATTCGAGTGTGCGGGGCGACATACCCCGTCGCGGACCCATGTCGGTTTGACGCAGGAGAACATCATGGGCCGCTGGCAACTCGAGATCGCGCGCGACGACATCGCGCAGGCGGACATCGTCGACTTGCCGGAGCGCGCGCCGGCGCCGGGCGAGGCCGAATTCGCGATCGATCTCGTCGCGCTGACCGCCAACAATATCACTTATGCCGCCTTGGGCCAGAAGACGCCGTTCCTCGGGCCGGACGCAGGCTATTGGGACTTTTTCTCCGAGCGCGATGAGCCGGGCCGGCTGCCGGTCTGGGGGTTCGCGACGGTGACGCGGTCGGCGGCCGAGGGGCTCTCCGTGGGCGACCGCTTTTATGGCTATTGGCCGCTTGCCAGCCATGCCGTGCTCGCGGCCGAGCAAATCCGCGGCACCGGCTTTACCGAGGCGACCCCGCGTCGCGCGTCGTTGCCCGGGGCCTATAATCAATATTCGCGGCTCAAAGCGCTGGGCGATTATCGTGAGGCGGATCACGACTGGTGGCCGATCTATCGCCCGCTGTTCCTGACCGGCTGGCTGATCGCCGACCAGTTCGAGGACGAAGACGATTTCGATGCCGGCACCGTGATCGTCAGCGGAGCGTCGAGCAAGACTGCTTTGGCCTTTGCGCATGTGATGAAGGCGCGCGGACATGGGCCCCGGCTGGTCGCGCTCGCTTCGGCACGCAGCGCCGGCTTCACCGCCGATACCGGATTGTACGATCAGGTCGTCGATTATGGCGCGATCGACGCCATCGAGGCCCAGGGGAAAGTCGCGTTGGTCGACTTCGCCGGCAATCCGGCGGCGACGCGTGCGGTGCACGAACGCTTCGGCGATGCGCTGGCGGTCGATATGATCGTCGGTATCACGCATTGGGATGCCGAGCGCGGCAGTGCCCCGCTGCCCGGGCCTCGCCCGATCGGTTTCTTCGCCCCGGGAAGGATGAAGAAGCGGTCGAAGGACTGGGGCGCCCATGGCTTGCGCCGGCAAAGCGAAGAAGCGTGGCTCGACTTCATGCCGACCGCCAAACGGTTGACCGCGATCGATCGCCGCTCGGGCGCCGAGGCCGCGCTGGCCGCCTATCGCGATGCGGTCGCCGGCAAGGTCGATCCACGCGTTGGTCTGCTCATCGAACCATGACGCGCGACACCGTGATCTTCGATTTCGGCGGGGTGATCACTTCCTCGCCGTTCGAAGCGTTCAACCGGATGGAGGCCGAACGCGGCCTGCCGCACAATGTCGTCCGCCGGATCAACTCGACCAATCCGGACGGCAATGCCTGGGCCTTGTTCGAGCGCGCGGAGATCGACGCCGCGCGGTTCGACTCGCTGTTCGCGGAAGAGGCGCGTGCCTTTGGCCACGACCTTCCCGGGCGTGACGTGCTCGCGCTGCTGTCGGGCGACATTCGCCCGGACATGGTCGCGGCGCTCGATTGGCTGAAGGCGAACGGCTATCGCATCGCCTGCATCACCAACAACGTTCCCGCCGGGCATGGCGCCCAGATGTCGTCGACCGCGGAAAAGGCGGAGGCGATCGCGGCGATCATGGCGCGGTTCGACCATGTCGTCGAAAGCTCCAGGGTCGGCATTCGCAAGCCCGATCCGGCAATCTATCGCCTGGCTTGCGATGCCCTGGGCGTGGCGCCCGACCAGTGCGTCTATCTCGACGATCTCGGGATCAACTGCAAACCCGCCGCGGCGCTCGGCATGGCGGCGATCAAGGTCTCGACCAGTGCGCAGGCCCTGGCCGATCTCGAAACTGCGCTCGGCCTCGAAAGCGAGGCGCTGCGCTGACGACCGTTCGTGAAAGCACGTATTGTTCCGGGCCGGAAATTATTTACGAAGGCGACGAATGGCGATCCGACGACACCGTGAACGACATCTGGTCCAGCGCATCGGCTGGCTGCGCGCGGCCGTGCTTGGCGCCAACGACGGCATTCTGTCGACCGCCAGCCTGATCGTCGGCGTCGCGGCCGCCAATGCCGACCGCGCCACCTTGTTGCTGACCGGGATTTCGGGGCTCGCCGCTGGTGCCTTGTCGATGGCGGCGGGCGAATATGTTTCGGTCAGCAGCCAGGCCGATACCGAACGCGCCGACATCGCGCGCGAAACCTTGGAACTGTCCGACGAACCCGAAGCCGAACGCCAGGAGCTCGCCGCGATCTATCGCCAGCGCGGGCTCGACCATGATTTGTCGCTTCAGGTCGCCGATCAGCTGATGGCGCATGACGCGCTGGGCGCGCATCTGCGAGACGAGCTCGGGATCAGCGAGGATCTTGCCGCGCGGCCGGTCCAGGCCGCGTTGGCCTCCGCCGGCAGTTTCGCTATCGGCGCGATCGTCCCGGTGCTGATGACATTGCTGTTCGGCGGCCGCTCGCTGGTCGTGGCCGTGATGGCCGTCACGCTCGTCCTTCTCGCCGTGACCGGGGCGATCGGGGCTCATGCCGGTGGTGCGAACCAGATACGCGGGGCAATACGCGTCGTGTTCTGGGGCGCGCTCGCGATGGCGGTCACCGCCGCTATCGGTCACCTGTTCGGCACGCAGGTCTGAGAGACGCGACCGTTTCGGCTTCGCTGAAGCCGAAACGAAAAAGGCCGCGCGGGTTTCCCCGCGCGGCCCCTGCTGTCCGTTTGGTTGATCGTTAGATCAGAACTTCACGCCGAAGCCGATCAGGCCCTGGTGACGGGCCAGGTCGGTGTCCGAATAGTTGGTGTAGCGATATTCGGCGCGGACGAGCATGTTCTTGGCCACGGGCAGTTCGACACCGGTGCCGACGCGCCAGCCATCCGAATTGGTGCCATCCTTGGTGGTGGTCCCGCCGGCCGTGTAGGTGGCGTTGACGCGGCCATTGGCATAACCGCCCTTGACGTAGAGCAGCGCCTTGTTGCCGACGACGACACCAGCGCGCACGCCGGCATAGAGATCGCGGCCGGCCTTGACGCAAAGGCGGTCACCCGCGGCGATGGCATTGCTGACGCAATCCTTGGCGGTCGAACCGTCGATTTCGCCTTCGACGCCGAACACGGCCTTGCCGGCCTGATAATCGTAGCCGATGACGCCGCCATAGGAGAGGCCGGTCTCGTTATCGATCGAGCTGGTGACATGGTCGATGCCGGTCACGGCGAGGATCTTGAAACCCTGAAATTCCTTGCCCTCGGGGGCGGAAGCGGGGGCATCCTGCGCGAGGGCAGGGGTAGCGATGGCGGCACTGGCCAACAGGGCGGACGCGATAAGGAAACGCATGAAAACTCCTGACTAAACAAAAAACCGGGGGGCTTGCGACCCCCCCGGTTCGTCGCGCTTTGGACACGGTTCGTGGCGGGATTTGGGCGGCCGCGAAGAGCGGCTGCCGCTATTTTGCCGCACATGCGAACAGTGAGTCCGGCCCGGCCGCAAAGTCGGTGGCCCCGCTTGCTCCTTACCGCGCTGCCATCTATTCGGCGCGCATCACCCAAGGAGTCCGCATGGCCCGTAAGCTTTATTCCGATGCCGCCTCGGCGCTCGACGGCGTGTTGTTCGACGGTATGACGATCTGTGCCGGCGGGTTCGGCCTGTGCGGCATTCCCGAGCGCCTGATCGACGCGATCCGCGACGCCGGCACCAAGGATCTGACGATCGCCAGCAACAATGCCGGCATCGACGGGGAAGGGCTCGGCAAGCTGCTCCGCACGCGCCAGGTCAAGAAGATGATCAGTTCCTATGTCGGCGAGAACAAGGAATTCGAACGTCAGTATCTGGCGGGCGAGCTCGAGGTCGAGTTCTGCCCCCAGGGCACGCTCGCCGAACGTTGCCGCGCGGGTGGGGCAGGCATTCCCGGCTTCTACACCAAGACCGGGGTCGGCACCCAGGTCGCCGAGGGCAAGGAAGTGAAGACGTTCGACGGCGAGGATTATATCCTCGAACGCGGCATCCGTGCCGATCTGTCGATCATCAAGGGATGGAAGGCCGACGAGGCGGGCAACCTCATCTTCCGCAAGACCGCGCGCAATTTCAACCAGCCGATGGCGACCGCGGGCAAGGTCTGCGTCGCCGAAGTCGAGGAAATCGTGCCCGTAGGCAGCTTCGATCCCGATCAGGTCCATTTGCCGGGCATCTATGTGAACCGCCTGATCGTCGGCAGCCCCTACGACAAGAAGATCGAATTCCGCACCGTGCGCGAGCGGGTTGCGGCGTGACCAAGGGGCGCTTGGCGCTATTGATGCTGCTCGTCGGCAGCACCGCGAACAGCGGGTGCGTCGCCGCCGCCGTGCCGGTGCTCGCGGCGGGAGCGATCGGCAAGAAGCAGTTCTTCGGCAAGAAGGACGAGGATCTGCCGTCGGCGACCCCGCCGGCGCTCGCAGCCGCCAGCGCGCAGTCCACGCCGGCCGGAATCCCGGCGGCCGACGCAATTCCTTCCGCTGCCCCGACCACGCCGGCGGCACCCCCGCCGGGCAGCGTGCCGCCCGGCATGCAATATCTCTACGGCTCGGGCGAAGCCTCGGCGGTGTCGATCCAGGCCTATCTTTCGCTGACCGACTTCCTGGTCGCGCGCGGCGGCGATTTCGCGGTCGGCCATCCCATTTCGTCGGTCGTGCTCGCACCAGACGCGACGCTGGACGCACCCAAATTCCTCAAATGCGGCCCCAGGCAGCGCCCCGCTGTCGTACTCGATATCGACGAGACGGCGCTGCTGAACCTCGGCTACGAAGCCGATGATAGCCAGCGCAGCGGCGCTTATGACCAGAAACGCTGGGACCGCTGGGAAGCGAGCGGGGTGACCGCGGTCGACCCGGTTCCGGGCGTGCTCGACGCGGTGCGGGCGGCGCGTGCGAGCGGGATCGAGGTGGTGTTCAACTCCAACCGCTCGTCGGCCAACGCCTCGGCGACGATCGATGCGCTCACCCTGGCCGGCCTGGGCCCCGTGGTTCACTGGCAAAATCTGTGGCTGAAGGGCGACGACGCGACCGGTGGCAGCGGCAAGGACGCCCGGCGCTGGGCGATTTCTGCCAAATATTGCGTGATCGCGATGGTCGGCGACCAACTCGGTGATTTCACCGATTTGTTCAACGCATCCGGCATGACGCCCGCGCAACGTCGCGCGCAGACCAATTCGCCCAAGCTCAGGATGTTGTGGGGCCACGGCTGGTTCGTGCTGCCGAACCCTGTGTATGGCACCGCGCTCAAGGGCGATATCGACGACGTCTTCCCCAAGGACCGGCGCTGGACCGATCCCGGTGCGCAGCCGATCGCGGCCACTCCGCTACCGGCACCGTCACCTGTGTCCGCCGGGACTTCCACTTCTCCGCCGGTGAAGAAATGACCGAGAAGCCGGTCCCGATCGACCTCGTTCCCTTTGCCGAAACGCTCGGCGACAGCCGCGAATTCCTGCGCGTCTGGTCAAAGGACGGCGGCACCTTGTGCTTCGTCAACCCGCGCCCGCTGGGCGCCGACCCGGCATTGTTCGGTATCGCGATGGTCGACGTCATCCGCAATGCCGCGTCGACTTATGCCAAGGCCATCGGTGTGTCCGAGGATCAGGCGTTCGAACGGATCTGGATGGGGCTCGATGCCGAGCGCGGCGCGCCCTCCGAAGACGATGCTTTGCCGCCCCCCGTGGTGGTTGCCAGAAAGGAAGATTGATGGCCTGGACTCGTGACGACATGGCCGCCCGCGCCGCCAAGGAACTGCGCGACGGTTATTATGTGAACCTCGGCATCGGCATTCCGACCCTGGTCGCGAACCATATTCCGGCCGGCGTCGAGGTGACGTTGCAGTCGGAAAACGGCATGCTCGGGATCGGCCCGTTTCCCTATGCCGGGGAGGAAGATCCCGACCTGATCAACGCCGGCAAGCAGACGATCAGCGAATTGCCGCAATCGGTCTATTTCTCCTCGGCCGACAGTTTCGCGATGATCCGCGGCGGGCATATCGACCTGACCGTGCTGGGCGCGATGGAAGTCGCGGAGAATGGCGACATCGCCAATTGGATGATCCCGGGGAAGATGATCAAGGGCATGGGCGGGGCGATGGATTTGGTCGCCGGCGTCAAGAAGATCATCGTCGTGATGGAGCATACCAGCAAGAACGGCGATCCCAAGTTCATCCCGGCCTGCACCCTGCCGCTGACCGGCAAGAACGTGGTCGACATGATCATCACCGACCTAGCCGTGTTCCAGCGCCCCGATCATCAATCGCCGTTCCGGCTGATCGAGATCGCGCCGGGCGTCACTGCGGATGAAGTGGCGGCCAAGACGACGGCAAAATACGACGCGCTGGCCACGGCGTGACGCATGGCGCGAGCAGGCAGGCAAGATCGCCAGGCTCCCGCATGAAATCGGAATAACGAAGGCGGAGGCCGGATAGCGAATGCGGATATTGCTGACGGGATCGACCGGTTGGCTGGGCCGTTATCTCGCGCCGATGCTGCGCGCCGCCGGTCATCAGGTCGTTGGAATGGACGTCGCGCCCGGTCCCGACACGCGCGTCGTCGGCAGCGTGGCCGATCGTGCCTTGGTCGAACGCGTGATGTTCAGCCATGGGATCGAGGGCGTGATCCACGGCGCGGCGCTGCACAAGCCCGATATCGTGCGCTACCCGCGCCAGGCGTTCATCGACGTCAACGTGACGGGGACGTTGAACCTGCTCGAGTGCGCGATCGCGGCGGGTGCCGATCGGTTCGTCTTCACCTCGACGACATCTCTGATGATCACCCAGGATATTCGCGACGAGACTTCCGATCATGCGGTGTGGCTCGACGAAACCAGCGGACCGCTCAGCCCCCGCAACATCTATGGGGTGACCAAGCGCGCGGCGGAGGAATTGTGCCGCCTGGTGCATGCCGAAACCCGCCTGCCGATCATCGTCCTGCGTACGTCGCGCTTTTTCCCCGAGGATGACGACACGCATCGCGACCTGTCGGGCGAGAATATGAAGGCCAACGAATTTCTCAATCGCCGCCTGACGGTCGAGGATTGTGCGCGCGCGCATATCGCCGCGCTCGATCGCGCCCCGGCGATCGGTTTTGCGACCTATATCGCCTCGGCACCCACGCCGTTTTCGCGCGACGATGTCGTCGAACTGAAGCGCGACGCACGAGCGGTGATCGCGCGGCTGTTTCCCGATGCCGCCGAGTTGTTCGCTGCACGCGGATGGTCGCTGCCGGCCAGTATCGGCCGCGTCTACGACGCCAGCGCGCTCGAACGCGGCCTCGGCTTCCGCTGCGCGACCGACTTCGCGGCAATCCTCTCCGCGATGCGAGCGGGCGACCAATTTCCGTTCGAGCACGACGCCGCCTATGTCTCGCCCAAGGAGTGATGCCGTCGAGGAGAGGGGGCGGAAAAACCCAGTCGCCTCACCGTTTCTTCCAATCTGACCGGCAAACAGTTTTCCTTTGTTGCTTGCGATTGGGCGCGGAGCGAGTAAGCCGCCGCCATGACCGCCCGCCCACAGACCCTGTATGAGAAAATCTGGAACGCCCACGTCGTCGAACGCCGCGACGACGGCACGTACCTGATCTATATCGACCGCCATTTGGTCCACGAAGTCACCAGCCCGCAGGCGTTCGAGGGACTCCGCGCCGCCGGGCGTGCCGTGCGCCGGCCCGATCTTACGCTAGCGGTTCCCGACCATAATCTGCCGACGACTCCGCGCGTCGATGCCGCCGGTCACGCGATCCCGATCGCCGATCCCGAAAGCGCCAACCAGCTCGAGACGTTGCGCCACAACGTCGCCGAATTCGGCGTGCCCTATATCGACGCACTCGCTGCGGCGCAGGGCATCGTCCATGTCGTCGGTCCCGAACAGGGCTTCACCTTGCCCGGCACGACGCTCGTCTGCGGCGACAGCCATACCTCGGCGCATGGCGCGCTGGGCGCGCTGGCCTTCGGCATCGGCACCAGCGAGGTCGAGCATGTCCTCGCCACCCAGACGCTGTTGCTCCAGCAATCGAAGACGATGGAAGTGCGTGTCGACGGCAATCTCGGCTTTGGCGTGTCGGCCAAGGACGTCGTGCTGGCGATCATCGGGCGGATCGGCGCGGCCGGCGGCACCGGCTATGTCATCGAATATACCGGCGACACGATCCGCAACCTGTCGGTTGAGGGGCGGCTGACAGTCGCCAACATGTCGATCGAAGGCGGCGCACGCGCCGGCCTGATTGCCCCGGACGACACGACCTTCGCCTATCTCAAGGGGCGGCCGATGGCCCCGGCGGGCGAGGAATGGGAAAAGGCGGTGGCCTGGTGGCGGACGCTGCCGTCCGATGCCCAGGCGGTCTACGACGCGACCGTCCGCCTGTCGGCGAGCGACATCGCGCCGTCATTGACCTGGGGCACCAGTCCCGAAGACGTGGTCCCGATCACCGGACGCGTGCCCGATCCCGACAGTTTCGCGGATCCCTCGAAGCGCGTCGCGGCGCAAAAGTCGCTCGATTACATGGGCCTGACCCCTGGCACCGCGATGCAGGACGTCGGGGTCGATCAGGTCTTCATCGGCAGCTGCACCAACAGCCGGATCGAGGATCTGCGCGCGGCCGCGTCGGTGGCGAACGGCCGCCACGTCGCCGACGGCGTCCGCGCCCTGGTCGTGCCAGGCTCGGGGCTGGTCAAGCGTCAGGCCGAGGCGGAGGGGCTGGACAGCATCTTCATTTCCGCCGGATTCGAATGGCGTGAGCCCGGATGCTCGATGTGCCTGGCAATGAACCCCGATAAAGTACCGGCTGGTCAAAGATGCGCTTCCACCTCGAATCGTAATTTCGTAGGAAGGCAGGGGCCGGGCGCGCGAACACATTTATTATCCCCGGCAATGGCGGCGGCGGCGGCGGTAACGGGCCGATTGACCGACGTCCGCGAGTTGATGGGGGATCGCCAATGAAACGCGTACTCGTTCTGCTGGTCGCCGGTTCGATCCTGAGCGGCATTGCCGCTTATGCCGCCATGGCGATGCCTGCTCTTCCTGAAAAGCCAAGCGAAAAGCCGAATAAGTGACTCCAGTCCGTAAGGTTGAAGGCCGCGCTTATCCCTGGGGTGCGAAGAACATCGATACCGATGTGATCATCCCGGCGCACTGGTTGAAGACGATCAGCCGCGCCGGCCTGGGCAAGGGCGCGTTCGAAACGGTTCGTGCCAACCCCGATAACATCTTCGACGATCCGCGCTATGCCGGCGCTCCGATCCTGATCGCTGGGGACAATTTCGGTTGCGGCTCGAGCCGCGAACACGCCGCCTGGGCACTGATGGACATGGGTATTCAGGCGATCATCGCGCCGAGCTATTCGGACATCTTCTCGGGCAACGCGGTCAAGAACGGGATCGTTCCCGTCGTCCTGCCCCAGGATGCGATCGACCGACTGGTCGAGGTCGCGAAGACCGACGAAGTGACCGTCGACCTGGAGACCATGACGGTCACCACGCCGTTCCAGGACCGCTTCGAATTCTCCATCGACCCTTTTCGACGCCAGTGCCTGATGGAAGGGCTGGACGAGGTGGGATTGACGCTGGCAAGGGATACCGCGATTTCGAAATACGAATCCGCGGTCTCGTCAGAACGGCCGTGGCTCAGCCGGGAGAGAGACTATGCGGGCCTTGCTGTCGAAAGCGCCGGGCGGACCTGAAACGCTAATAATGGACGACCTGCCCGATCCCGTAGCGGGGCCGGGCCAGGTGGTGGTCGCCGTCAAGGCCTGCAGCATCAATTATCCCGACGTCCTGATCATCGAGGACAAATACCAGATGAAGCCGCCGCGCCCGTTCGCGCCGGGCAGCGAGATATCGGGCGTGGTCGAGAGCGTCGGCGAGGGTGTGACCGACTTTAAGCCGGGTGACCGCGTCTTGTGCACGACGGGCGCGGGTGGCCTGGTGGAGAAGATCGCGGTTCCGGCCGCGTCGCTTTACGCGCTACCCGCCGAACGCAGTTTCGAGGAAGGAGCCTCGCTGCTCCTGACCTATGCCACCAGCATCCATGCGCTGCTCGACCGCGGTCATCTCAAGGAAGGCCAGACCCTGTTGGTGCTGGGCGCCGCGGGTGGCGTCGGACTGGCCGCGGTCGAACTCGGCAAGGCGTTCGGCGCACGCGTCGTGGCGGCAGTGTCGTCCGAGGAAAAGGCGCAGGCGTGCCGCGACGCTGGTGCCGACGATGTCGTTATTTATGGCCGTGCGCCGTTCGACAAGGATCAGTCGAAGGCGCTGGCCGACCAGTTCAAGGCGGTGCTGGGCGCCGGCGGCGCTGACGTCATCTACGATCCGGTCGGTGGCGATTATGCCGAGCCGGCCTTGCGCTCGATCGGTTGGGAAGGGCGCTATCTGGTCGTCGGTTTCCCCGCCGGCATCCCCAAATTGCCGCTCAACCTGACCTTGCTCAAGAGCTGCGACGTCTGCGGCGTCTTCTGGGGCGCCTTCGCCGCGCGCGATCCCCAGGCCAATCGTGCCCATGTCGATCGCCTGTTCCGCTTGTGGAAGGATGGCAGCATCGCGCCGCGTGTGACCGAGGTCTTCCCGTTCGAACGCGGCGGCGACGCCATCGCCAAGATGGCGGCGCGCGGAGCGATCGGGAAGCTGGTGGTCAAGGTGGCCGACTAGCTCGTCCGATCTGGGATGAGGAGGAATATATACACCCCTTCCCATCGTCGTTGCGCAATCCTATCTCCCAAGGCGTAACGAACGCCAGGGAGTAAACATGACCACCTTCGACGACCGCGAACGCGCTTTCGAAACCAAGTTCGCGCGCGATGAAGAGATGGCGTTCCGCGTGATCGCCCGACGCAACAAGCTGCTCGGCCAATGGGCCGCGGGGCTGATGAAACTGACCCCCGAAGAAGCCGACGCTTATTCCAAGGCGGTCGTCCAGGCCGATTTCGAGGAAGCCGGTGACGAGGACGTCGTGCGCAAATTGTTCGGCGACCTGACCGCCGCCGGAGTCGAGATCGAGGAAGCCGACGTCCGCAAGGCGATCGAGGATCATATGGTCGAAGCGCGCCGGCAGCTGATGGAATCCAAATAAGATGCCGATGGCGGCCGATGACATACGGGCGTTGATCGTTGCGGGCATTCCTGACGCGCGGGTCGAGATCACCGACCTGGCCGGCGATGGCGACCATTATTCTGCACGGGTGGTGAGCAAGTCGTTCAGCGGACTGTCACGCGTGAAGCAGCATCAGGCGGTTTATGCCGCGTTGGGCGGACGGATGGGCGGTGTGCTCCATGCGCTCCAGCTCACGACCGCCGCCGAATGAAGGAGTGAAGACGATGACCGACGCCGCACAGGCGCGTATTGCGGAACTGGTACAGCGTTCTGACGTACTGCTATTCATGAAAGGCAGCCCCTTATTCCCGCAATGTGGCTTTTCGAGCCGCGCTGTGGCGATTCTTCAGCATCTCGGAGTCGAGTTCGACAGCGTCGACGTGCTCCAGGATCAGGAAGTCCGTCAGGGGATCAAGGCGTTCAGCGACTGGCCGACCATTCCCCAACTCTATGTGAAGGGCGAATTCGTCGGCGGGTCGGACATCATGATGGAAATGTACGAGAGCGGGGAGCTGTCGCAATTGCTCTCCGAACAAGGAGCTACTCCCGCCGCCTGACCGGCACGCGAAAAAAGGGAATAATACATGCTGCTGCAAGGCGACCCCCCGCGCCGCGCAGGAGAGAGCGGTGCGCCGCTGATCCTATGCGATTTGACTCAAAGCTACGCGCCTTCGGGCGGTGGCGGCATCAGTACCTATCTGCGTGAAAAGCGCGACTATGTACTGACCCATACCCCGCACCATCTGCTTCAGATCGTGCCGGGGCCAGAAGACAAGATCACGGTCAATGGCCGTCACATCTTCGCGGAAGTTGGTGCGCCGCCCGTGCATGGCAGCCCCAATTACCGGTTCATCCTGCGCACCGGTGTGGTCCGCGACATCCTGGCGAAATATCGGCCCGACGTGATCGAGTCGCTATGTCCCTGGGTTCTGCCCTGGACCGCGATCAACCATCGCCGGAAATTCCCGGAAACGACGTTGGTCGCCGGCTATCGCACCGACTTTCCAAATGCGCATGTCTATCGCGTCGGCCGCGACAAGTTTGGCGAGACGATCGGTCGCGGGCTGCAATGGCTGAGCTATGGCTATGCCGAACTCACCTATCGCGAGTTCGACTGGGTCTATACGTTGAGCGAGGACGCCAGACAGGTGCTGGCGCAACGCAGGATCAGGCGGACCGACGTGTTGCCGCTGGGTGTCGATATCGACATGTTCTCGCCCGCCAAGCGCGACCCGGCATTTCGCAATGAACTCGGTTTCGACTTCCGCGGTCCCTTGCTCGTCTATGCCGGCCGCGTCGATAACGAGAAGCGCGCCGACCGTTTGGTCGCCATGTTCAAGCAATTGCCCCGCGACCTCGACGCCGCGATGGTGATGATCGGCGACGGCAAGCTGATGGACCGGCTCAAGGCCCAGGCGAAGGGATTGCCGATCGCTTTCCCCGGGTTCGAAAAGAACCGGGCCGAGCTTGCCCGCGCGCTGGCCTCGTCGGATGTCTATGTCTCCGCGATGGCGGACGAAACGTTCGGCATCTCGGTGCTCGAGGCGCAGGCTTGCGCGCTCCCGGTCGTCGGCGTGGCGTCGGGCGCGATGCCGGACCGCGTGCCCCCAAGCCTCGGTCTGTTGGGCCCGGTCGACGACACAATGGCGATGGCCGCGAACGTGCTCAAGATCTGGCGCGACGATCATCAAGCGATCGGTATCGAGGCGCGCCATCACGTCGAAACCAACTTCAGCTGGAAACGCACCTTCGACCGTTTGCTCGGCGACATCTATCCCAAGGCGATGGCGCAAGCCGCTGCGCGGGCGACCTCCGGCAAAAGCGGGTGGTTTGGCGGAGTCCGGGAGCCGCAACCGCTCGCTGCTGAGTGATCGCGCTGAAAGTCTGATCTGCGGGAAGCCGGGTGAGGGCGGACCGGTGCAAGATCGGGGGAGCGACCGGTCCGCCCTGCTGAAGCGGGAAACCGCTCGGGCACGCGATACTGTGCAGGGGGCATGCCAGTCCGTGCCAGGCAAGGGTTTCCGCGGCGTTCGATGGTTAATAACCCTCTGGCCCTTGTGCCGCTTGTAAGAAATCTCGACGGTTTCCCGCTCATCACTGTCACCCCGAACTTGTTCCGGGGCCCAATCCTCCACAACGGAATCAAGCCGTTGTTGCCCGTTGGATGCCGGGACGGGCCCGGCATGACGGGATAGGGTGAGCCTCGTCCTCCGCTATTGACTACAGCCGTAATCGGTGTGATTACATCCGTAGTCATAGCGAGGAGCGAGTCGTGGCCGAACGCATCAGTGATGCCGAACATGCGGTGATGGAAGTGCTGTGGGAGGAAAGCCCGCTGACGGCACAGGACGTTGCCGAACGCGTCCCCGCCGAACGCGGCTGGAGCGCCAATACCGTCAAGACCTTGCTCGGCCGCCTGCTCGCCAAGAATGCGATCGCGCATGAGGAAGAGGGGCGGCGCTATCTCTATCGCCCGCTCGTCGAGCGCGAGGATTATGTCGCGGGTGAATCGCAGCGGCTGATCGATCGCCTGTTCGGCGGCAAGCTGACCCCGCTCGTCGCGCATCTCGCCGATCGCGACCAATTGACCGCGCAGGACATTGCCGAGATCGAGGCGATCCTGAAGGAGCTCAAGGCGTGATCGCCTGGGCGATCGAGGCGCTGCTCGCCTCCACGCTGCTGATGGCGGTGGTGCTCGTCATCCGCGCGCCGGTCCGTCGTCAGTTCGGGCCCGGAATCGCCTATGCGCTTTGGGCGCTTCCCGCGGTCCGGCTGTTGTTGCCGCCTTTGCCGCAACTGCACAGCGCGGCGCCGCAATTGCTCAACCGGGCGAGCCAGACCGTCACCATCTACGTCATCGAGCCGCTCGGAGGCTCGGCCGCCGCGCCCGCGTCGCTCTACTCCTCGCTTGGCGCGGCTTTGGCCGTGCTGTGGGGCGTGGGCGCGGCGGCATTCCTGATCTGGCACGGGCTCGGGCATTGGCGCTTCTGTCGCCGGATGATCGACCAGAGCGTTTCCACCGAGCGCGCCGGCGACATCGAAGTGATCGAGACATTGGCGGCGTCGGGACCGCTCGCCTTTGGCATCTTCCGCCGCTACGTCGCCTTTCCGCGCGATTTCGCCGAGCGCTACGATGCCGACGAGCGCGAACTGGCGCTGTTGCATGAGCTTGGCCACCACCAGCGCGGCGACCTGATCGCCAATTGGGTCGCGCTGGCGGTACTTGCGCTCCACTGGTTCAACCCGCTGGCCTGGCGCGCTTTCCGTGCGTTCCGTGCCGATCAGGAAATGGCCAATGACGCGCTGGTGCTGGCCGGCCGCTCGGCGATCGACCGTCACACTTATGCCTGTGCGATCGTCAAGGCGGCGCATGGCGGCGCGGTGTCGGCGGCCTGCCACCTCCACACCATACAAGATCTGAAAGGACGTTTGAGGATGCTTACCACCGGACGCCGTTCACGGCTTCGACTGACGCTGGGCGGCACCGCCGTCGCGGCGCTGATGATCGGCGGCCTCGCCGTCACCGCCAGCGGCACGCCCGCCGCCGCCACCGTGCGCGCCGGGGTCGAGAAAGCCACCGGCATCGACATCGCGGCGATCGATGCGCGGGTCGCCGCCCGGCTGCAGTCGGTTCCGCCGGCGCCCCCGGCCGAACCCGAAGGTGCGCCCCTACCGCCGCCGCCGGCCCCGCCAGCCCGCGCGGAGATGCCGGCGGCGCCTGACGATGCCATGACCGTCACTGAGGACAGCGACGGCAAGGACGGTAAGAAGATGGGCAAGCGTTTCAAGATCGTCCGCGTCAACAAGGACGGCAAGATGATGACCGAGGATTGGGTCGGTCCGATCAACGTTCCGGACGTGCGGAATAGCAATTGCGGCACCGGATCGTCGGGCGACGATCGCAACATGGTCGTCAACAAGATGCGCGGCGACAAGCGGATCATCATCATCTGCAACGACCGCATCGCGCGCGTCGTCACGATGAGCAAGGCCACCATGGAGAAGTCCAAGGACATCCAGCGCATGGCCTATACCCACGCTCTGGAAGGCCTGCACCGCGCCCGCGAACGAGTAGCCGGTGACGAGCGGATGGCTGCCGAGGCGAAGCGCGACGCACTCGACAGCATCGATGAGTCGATCAGGGAGATGGAAGCCGACCTGGCCAATCCGGATTGATTGCTTTGCCCTCTCCCGCAAGCGGGAGAGGTTGGGTGAGGGTCTTCTTTCTTCTTCCAGGCGTATGCCGAGATAGAAAAAGGAAGAAGACCCTCACCCTCCCACCGCTTTCGCGGCGGGCCCCTCCCTCTCCCGCAAGCGGGAGAGGGGCGCGCAGGTTAGGTCGCGTTGTCGGCGCACAGCACCACCGCCGCCCAACCAACCATCTGACCGCTAGTGAATACAAACCCTCAGCCTTGCCAAGCCTTGCGCGAGCCGCCATCTCGACAGGCATGGATGAGCAGAAGCCCGGCGTACCGCAGGTCCTCGAACCGCTGGTGACGCGGGTTCTCGCGGACAACCCGTCCCATTTTACGCATACCGGCACCCAGACTCACCTGGTCGGCACCGCCGATCTCGCGGTGATCGATCCAGGCCCCGACGATCCCCGGCATATCGATGCGCTGGTCCGCGCGATCGGCGGCCGGCCGGTCACCGCCATCGTCATTACCCATACGCATCGCGATCACAGTCCCGGCGCGGTGCCGCTGAAGGCGCGGACCGGGGCCCCGATCGTCGGCTGCGCGCCGCTGGCGATCGAGGATCTCGGTCCGCGTGCCGATGCCAGTTTCGACATGAATTACGCACCCGACGCGGTGATGGCGGAAGGTGAGAGCGTGTCGGGCAGCGACTGGACGCTAACCGCGATCGCAACGCCGGGGCACACCTCGAACCATCTCGCCTTCGCGCTTCCTGAGACCAAGGCACTGTTCACCGGCGATCACGTGATGGGCTGGTCGACCACCATCGTCTCGCCGCCCGATGGCGATATGGCGGCCTATATGGACAGCCTCATGAAGCTGCAGGCGCGCGACGATCGCATCTATTATCCGGCGCATGGCGATCCGGTCGACAAGCCGCAGCGCCTGGTGCGCGGGCTGATCGGTCACCGCAAGCAACGCGAGGGGCAGATATTACGCTTGCTCGACGCCGAGCCCCGGACGATCCCGGCGATGGTGGCGAAAATGTATGTCGGCATCGATCCGCGCCTGTTTCCGGCCGCCGAACGGTCGGTCCTGGCCCATTTGTACGATCTGCGCGACCGCCACATCGTGATCGAAGAGGGGGACATATGGCGGAAAGCGTGAAGCATACGCGCGACGGCACGGCGACCCGCTTCCTGATCAAGTTCGGTGGCGCGCTGGCGCTGATCGCCTTGTTCTTCGCGGGCGGATTGTGGGTCGTGCAATCGTATATCAAGGCGCGGGTCGATCCCGATCCCGTCACCATCGCCACCGGCAGCATCCAGGGGCTGCGCGAGCAGAACAAGCTCTCGGCGTTCCAGGCGAGCTATGTCGCGGTCGTCACCTCGACCCAGTCGCGCTTCGGCCTGTCGACCGAGCGTACGCTGATCATGCCGGGCGCGGTCGATTACGAGGTCGATCTCAGCAAATTGCGCCAGCGCGATGTGGTGTGGGACGCCAAGAGCAAGACGCTGGGCGTGACGCTGCCGCAACCGATGCCGTCGGCGCCGCGCATCAACATCAACGCGATCAAGAGCTATGGCCACAATGGCGTGCTCGGCACCTTCACCGATGTCGGTACCCAGCTCGATGACGCCAACCGCGGAGCGGCGCAGAAGGAGCTGACCAGCCAGGCGCTCCAACCCGAGCCGATGAAGCTGGCGCGCGACGCCACCAGGCGCGCGGTCGAACAGAGCTTCGCGCTGCCGCTCAAGGCCGCCGGGATCGACGCAACGGTACGCGTGCGGTTCGCCGGCGAAGGGCAGAACGACGAGATCTGGGACATGTCGAAGCCGCTCGATGGCGTGAAGTATAACCAAAGATAAAAGATGCTTATTTGCGCATTTAGTAGATTTATTTGAGTTATTTGCGAATCGCGTCGAAACGGTTATTGTCCCCTTGCTGATTTACGTCGGGGGACGATTAAAATGGCAACTGTGGCACCACCGGGGTCCGGAACTGTCTTCGCTCGAGAGGATCGCGTGTTCTTATGGGGTGGCATTGCGATGGTGTTGGTGCTTGTCACCGGCTTCTCGATGCAGCTTGCCGCCGGCCGGTCCAGCTTCGGCGCCCCGCTCTACGTGCATGCCCATGCGCTGACCTTTTTCGGCTGGGCCATGCTCTATTTGACCCAGACATTGCTCGCGACGAGCGGCAATATCGCCCTGCACAAGCGGTTGGGATGGATCGCGGCGGCGTGGATTCCGCTGATGGTCGTGGTCGGGACGATGGTCGTGTATCTGTCGCTGCGCCGGGGTCACACCGCGCCGTTCTTCACGCCGGCCTATTTCACCGTGATGGCGCCGATGACGGTCTATGCCTTTGCGGGCATGGCCACCACCGCGATCATGCTGCGGCGGCGGACCGACTGGCACAAGAGATTGCAATTCTGCGCGATGGCGGGCCTGATGGGGCCGGGCTTCGGCCGCATCCTGCCGATGCCGCTGGTCATGCCGCATGCGCCGCTCGTCGAAACCGCATCGATCCTGTTCATCCCGCTGGTCGCCGCCGCCGTGGATTGGCGGCGCACCGGCGAGCTGCATCGCGCGTGGTTGTGGGGAATCGGCGCGCTCGTGGTCGTGCGGATCGCGGTCGATCTGCTCGGCTCGTCGCCGATCGCCGGCGAGCTGCACGCATGGATCACCGCAGGCTCCCCGGGCGCGGCATTGCCGCCCTTCGCCTATCCGCCACTGCCCGGCGGCTGACCGCCGGAGTTTGAGAAGCATTCGAGGCGGAAATCCGGGAGGGGAAGATCATGGCGACTGCAGCGGATACCCAGATGCATCCCTTGGTGCGGGAGCGGCTGTTCTTCTTCGTCATGGCGCTGGTGATTGCGGCGACCGTTGTCAGCGGCTTTTCGCTCCAGCTCGCCATGGGCCGCTCGACTTTCGCGTCGCCATGGTGGGTGCATGTCCATGGCGTGACCTTCATGGGCTGGATCGGCATCTACCTGACACAGAACTTCCTGATCTGGCGCGGGGAAACGATGCGCCACCGCCGGCTCGGCCGCATTGCCGCATTCTATGTCGGCTGGATGGTGCTGGTAGGGCTCAGCGTGAATACGCTGACGGCGATCCACCACCGCATTCCGCCGTTCTTCGAGCCCAACGTCTTCCTGATCATGGACTGGCTGACCGTGCTGACCTTCGCCGGACTGACCCTGGCGGGCGTCGCGATGCGCGGCAGGACCGATTGGCATCGCCGGCTCATGCTGTGCGGAGCGATCCAGGTGATGACGCCCGGCGTTGGCCGCCTGTTGCCGCTGCCGTTGATGGGCACGTGGATCCTGTGGGGCATCTGGGCAGTGGTGCTGGTCTATGTCGCGGTGGCGATGATCTATGACCTGCGCACGCGCGGCAAGGTTCACCCGGCCTATTTCTGGGGATTCGGCGCGATCACCTTATCGGTGGCGTTGATGCGCCCGATCGCCTTTTCGCCGCCAATGCTGAGCCTGACACATTACCTGATGGGTTGATCCGCCCCCCGCGCGGGGCCATGTGGGCGCCGACACTTGGCGGAGCACATCATGGAACAGCGCACCAACCTCACGGGCCTCGATTTGCGCGCCGAGATCAATCGGCTGCGCAAGGAGCGCAACGCCGTCATTCTGGCGCATTATTACCAAAAGCCCGAAATCCAAGACATCGCCGATTTCGTCGGCGACAGCCTCGACCTGAGCCGCAAGGCACAGGCGACCGACGCCGACGTCATCGCCTTTTGCGGCGTGCGCTTCATGGCCGAGACGGCGAAGATCCTGTCGCCCGAAAAGATCGTCGTGCTGCCCGACATGAATGCCGGGTGCAGCCTGGAGGACAGCTGTCCGCCCGAACAATTTGCGGCGTTCCGCGCGCAGCATCCCGACGCGATCGCGCTGACCTATATCAATTGCTCGGCGGCGGTGAAGGCGCTCAGCGACGTTATCGTCACCAGCTCGTCGGCGGAAAAGATCCTCAGCCAGATCCCCAAGGACCAGAAGATCATCTTCGGCCCCGACCGCAACCTGGGCGGCTATCTCGCGCGCAAGACCGGTCGCGACCTGATCGTCTGGCCGGGCGTGTGCATCGTGCATGAGGCGTTCAGCGAGACTGAGTTGCTCAAGCTCAAGGCACAGCATCCTGGCGCCCCGGTCGCGGCGCACCCCGAATGCCCGGCGGTGATCCTCGATCATGCCGATTATGTCGGCTCGACCAGCGGCATCCTGAAATATGCGCAGGAATTCGAAGGCGACACGCTGATCGTCGCGACCGAGCCGCATATCATTCACCAGATGGAAAAGGCGCTGCCGAACAAAACCTTCATCGGCGCGCCCGGCGCGGACGGGAACTGCAATTGCAACATCTGCCCCTACATGGCGCTCAATACGATGGAGAAACTCTACGTCGCGCTCCGCGACCTCGAGCCGCGGATCGAGATGGACGAAGAGCTGCGCCTCAAGGCCAAGAAGAGCCTCGACGCGATGCTCAGCATGGCCTCGGCGACGGTCGGGATGGGCGATCTCGGGCCGGCGAAGGTGACGGGGGATTGATGTGTGGACGGCGGGATATTCGAGAGAGGAGCTCGACCGCGCCCAGGAAGAATTTGATCTGATCTTTCCGTCCGATCTCGTCGATCTGTTGCGTGATCGGCGTCCGGCCGAGGGTTACGATTGGCGAATCGATCACGAGAAAATTCGAGAGATGCTTGCTTGGCCGCTCGAAGGCATCCTTTTCGACATAGAGCAGAATGGCTTCTGGTTATCCGAATGGGGATCGCGTTCGGAGGTGGAAGAGGAGCGCCGGGAGATCGCAACGGTCGAGGTTGGCAAAGCGCCCAAGCTGATCCCGCTCGTCTCGCATCGCTATCTTCCCGCAGAACCGAATGAACCGGGGAACCCGGTTTTCTCGATCTATCAGACCGATATCATTCACTACGGGGCGAATCTTGAGCACTACTTCCGGAACGAATTCGGCAGCTGGTCGTCGCTGGAAGATTCCGCCTATCGCCACATCCGATTTTGGTCTGACCTAGCCGGTTGACGCGGGAATGCGACGCTTCCTGTCTGCTTGCCGAGCAGGTCCGCTGCGCATGTGCCCTCAGAATACTGGCGGAGGCAGGTTCTTCTCACCCTCAGCACATTCGCCCTGGCCGCGGCAGGTCGCGGACTTCGACATTATACGTCGAATTGCCTGCACGTCGCGGCATTGCGCGTCGCCCTTCGCAATGAATATGAGTTTGCTGGCGGGCGCGGCGTCGACTTCGTGCAGATAGCCGCGAAGAATCTCGATCGTAGCGGGGCTTCCGTTCCAGCTGGCGTTGCCCGCTGTATCCACCCTGATAACGTTCATCATTATTGGGTCGGCTAGCTTGCCGGATCTTCGCCAGGCGGACGGCGCTGTTGGGCAGTCCTTCGCGTAGGTGCCTACGATCATGCCTGGCTGAGTTGATGGTTGTGGTGGATGTCGTCCTTCGCAGCCACCAAGTGCAGCGAGCAATGGCAAACACCACAAAGACGCCGACTGGATAGCATCACCTTTCAAGCCGTCCGTCTCTCACCGCCGCCTCTTCATAGACGAACAGCACCTTCGCGTCCGGTGCGCCGACATCCTTCTCCGCCTCCGCCGTCCCAAGCGCCCGCAACAAATGCCGGATCACCGCCTTGTGCGCCTTCTTCTTCCCGTTCGCTCGGACGCAGGTCCAGGGCGCGACCGCCGTATGGGTCGCCGCCAACATCGTGTCGCGCGCCTCGGTATAGTCATCCCATTTCGTCTGCGCGACCGCATCCAGCGGAGACGTCTTGAGCGCCTTCAGCGGATCGGTGCGGCGATCGTCGAGGCGCTTCGCCTGTTCGTCTTTCGAGATATCGAGCCACAGTTTGATCAGGCGGATGCCGCTCTCGACCAGCATCCGCTCGAACCCGGGCACGTCTTTCAGGAATTGCGCCTGTTCCTCGGGCGTCGAGAAGCCGTTGACCACTTCGACGCCCGCGCGATTGTACCAGCTGCGGTTGAAGATCACGAGTTCGCCGGCCGCCGGCAAATGCGCGACATAGCGCTGGAAGTACCATTGCGTGCGCTCGCGGTCGCTCGGCTTGGGCAGTGCCACGACGCGCGTGTTGCGCACCGACAGATGCTCGGTGATCGCCTTGATCGTCCCGTCCTTGCCCGCCGCATCGCGCCCCTCGAGCACGATCACCGCGCGCTCGCCGCTCGCGACCATCGCCATCTGCAGCTGGACCAGCCCGAGCTGGAGCGCATCGCCGCCGTCAATCTTTCTCGCCATGATCGCCCTCCGCTGCGCGCGAGCTTGTCGGACCCTGTCGCTTTGTACAAGTTGCGCTCAGCGCATGAGGGGAGGGAGTTGCGGCGATGAGGAGGTCGTTGTGGATGGTGGGCGGCGGCGTAGCGGTACTGCTCGCGGCGGGTGCAGCCATTGCTGGTGCGGTGAACGACAGCCATAGTTTCCTGAGCGCCAACCTTCGCCCGGCGGTGCTCGATAGCGCTGTCTGGTGCTGGCAGGACGCGGCGGCCAAGGCGCGGGCGGCAACCTCTGAATCGCGCCGCGACGAAATAGTGGTCAGGACCGCTATACTGGGCGCAGAAAAGTCCGAGGCGGAACATCGCGATTCAGGATGGATTGAAGGCATGATCGAAACGACGCGCCGGATCGATCGCGACTCCAATCGCCTTGGCTACATTTACAAGCTGTTCTGGTCGCGGACGGATCGCCTACGCCTGTTCGACCATGTAGCAAGAGGCCGTTCTATCTGTTCCGCGAATTTTGGTCCCTTCACTCGATCGGCAGGTTGAACACCAATTCCCGCACGAACCGCCCCGGCGGCGAGCCGTGGGCGAGGACCGCGTCGTTATAGGTCTTGAGGTCGAACTTCGCGCCCCAGCGGCGCCTGGCTTCCTCGCGCATCGCCATATGCTCCTCATAGCCCGAGAAATAGCTGAGAAGCTGGGTCGAGGAGAGTTGCGCGCGGACCCATTTGCCCGCGGCTTCGCGCTCTTGCTGAAACGCGCCCTTCATCATCAGCTCCATCGCCTGGTCGCGCGTCATGCCTTCGGTCTGGATACCGATGTCGAGCAGGGTGTTGGTGATCGACCTGAGACGCATCTTGAGCACGGTCAGCTTGAACAAGGGATCGCCGTTCAGATAATTCTGATCGGCCATCATCCCCTCGGCATAGACGGCCCAGCCTTCGACGAACGGCCCCGACGACAGCACCGCGCGCAGCACCGATTTGTCCTGGTTCGAGTGATCGATCTGCAGCCAATGCCCCGGCATCGCCTCATGGATGCTGAGGTCGTGGATCATATAGCTGTTATATTCGCGCAGGAACGAGGTCGCCTGCGCGTCGCTCCAATCGTCCGGGATCGGCGAGATCGCGAAGAACGTATCCTGACCTTTGTCGAGCGGACCGGGGGAGTCGCAATAGGCGACCGAATTGCCCTGCTGGAACTTGGGCATGGTGATGATCTTGACCGGCGCGGTCGGCATCGTGACCAGCTGCCGGGCGCGGACGAAATCGCTCGCGCTGGCCAAGGTCGCCTTGGCCGCAGCTTCGACCCCGTCGCGCGCCGGACGCTGCGCATAGGTCAGGTCGAGCGCGGCTTCGATCGCCTTTTGCTGCTGGTCGCCGGATGGACTGGCGGGGAGGGCGGGGGCGTTCGCCTTGCCCTCGAGCACCTGTTGCGCCAGCCGATACATCTCGGCGCGGATCGCCGCGGCGGCCATGGTCGCCTTGGCCTTGAGCTCGGGCCGCGTCATCGTCGACATCAGCGCGAACTTCATCTTCTGGTCGTAAAGCTTTGCTCCCAGACGAAAATCGCCCTTGGCCGCCGGCACCAACGTTTTGTCGAGCCAGACCTGTTGATCGGCCACCGCGGCTTTCAATTTGCCCAGCGCGGCATCGAACCGCGCCTTGTCGGCGGGCGCAAGCTCGCTGGCGTGCGGGGCAAGCATTCCCTCGGCGATCTCGACGATTCCCGAATTCTGCTTCGCGACCGTGCTGGCATAGATTTGCGGCACTTTCGCCGCGACGAGCTGGCGTCGGGTTTCGAGCAGGAAGGCGGGGAGCGCCTCCATTCGCGCGGTCGCCGCCTTGAGGCGCCTCGGCCAGGGCGCGAAGTCGCGCGCGGCGAGCGTGTAGAGCGCGCCGGCCGCGGCATCGTTGTAATTCTGCGCGTTCCACGACCAGCTCTTGAGCATTTGGATATCCCAAAGCTCGTAATCGAGCGCATTCTTGAGCAGCAGGAAGTCGACCTGGTTGTCCCGGCTCAGCGCCTTGAAATCGATCCGGGCCATGTTGCCCAGCATCGCCTGGTCGAACGCCACCTGGTTGCCGCGACCGCGCGCGGTGATGTCGGACAACTTGTCGTCGAAGCGATGATCGCCGAGTTGCGTCCCGCTGACCGGCGAGAAGCGCGCCAGGCTGTCGACATAGCGTTTCGACAGCGCCGCGAATTGCGCATTGGCGCTGACCGCCTTGGATATGGCGGGCGTCGCGGCCGGCACTGAAGCGCCGAGCGTCGCGGTAGCGGCAAGCAGCAGGAAAGCGGTGCGGCGCATGATGATCCCCTCTGTTATTGAGAGGGTGTCTAAAGATTGCTGGCCATCTCCGCCAGCTTTGCGACCGTGTTCATGTTGCGCGCGGTGCCGGTCCTGGCGGCCGGGATTTTGAGCTTCGAATCCGCCATGCCGTGATCGGTGTAGCGGATGTAAATCTCGCGCTTGCCGAGCGCCATTTCCTCGCCGTTGATGTTGCTCGCCTGGGCGATCGCGTCCTTGGGCGGCGCCTCGTCCAGGAAAGTGGCGACGACGCGGTTGCCCGGCGCATCCGCGAACGGATTGGCGTCGCGCACCGCGGCCATTTCGGCGGCGGTGCGCACCATCACGCCGACCGGTTTGCCGGCATAAGCCTGCATCGCCTGTTCGAGCGCGGCCTTCACCGCCGCTTCGCTCTTGCTCGAGGTGAAGACGACGTTGCCGCTGGCGATATAGGTCTTCACCTTGTCGAACCCGGCCGCTTCGCACATCGCCGCCAATTCGGTCATCGGCAGCTTGCCGGTCCCCCCGACATTCACCGCACGAAGCAGGGCGATATAGGCGGTCATCTCGGTCTCTCTCCCTCTCGCGACTGGCTCGGCCGCTCCCCGGCCTAATGCGATCTTGCGCGGAATATGCCCGGCAACAAAGGTTTTTGGCGGTAAATTCAACTTCCGCGCGAGCCGATTGACCTGGATCGATGCACGCTGCACGGAGTGACGCTAGTCGGGGCCGGGGGGAACCACGAGTGGATGATCGGGAAGCGCGCACGGCCGTATTGCGGCCGCTGGTGGGAATCAGGTTCATCGCGGTCGGGGCGACGGTCTTCCATCATTCGGGCGCGAACTGGCTTTCCTCTCAGCCCTGGGCGCCCAAAATACTCGCCAATTCCGCCCTGCACGCCCAGATGGCGCTGGGCTTCTTCTTCGTGCTCTCCGGTTTCATCCTGCAGACGCTGTATCGCGGGCGACTGAGTGAGAACGGGGCGTGGCGGGGCTATGGCGTCTCGCGAGTCGCGCGGATCTATCCCGTTTACCTGATCGGCGTGTTGCTGATGGCGCCTGCCTATGCAGTGGTGGCATGGGGTGCCCTGCCGCAATTCGTGCTGGTTCAGTGCTGGGCGACGCTCGGCAACACCTGGGAATGGCAGAATTGGAATCCACCGGCGTGGATGCTGTCGGTCGAATTCTTCTTCTATCTGTGCTTTCCGCTGCTGTGCGGTCTCGTTGAACGCGCGCCGCGATACCTGCTGTTCGCCGGCGTCGCCATGGTGGCGCTGTTCGCCATCGTCACCGGCAGCGTCGACCCGCCGACGGAGATGCAGCGTTTCCCCTGGATGAACTACCTTCCGCTGCCGGTGCTGCGCCTGCCCGAATTCTTCGCCGGCATGTTGCTGGCCGAATGGCAGGCGCGCCGCGGCATTCGGGCGCTGCCGATTCCGCCCGAGCTTTCGTTGTTGGTGTTCGTCATCGTGCTCGGCCGCGATTCGTTCGGCTTGCAAGCCGCTTGCGCCGTCATCCTCGCGACCCTGGTCATCCTGGGGCTGGTCAACGCGCCGCGCGCGCCGTTCACGCGATTGATGAACACGCGCGCGTTCATGCTGTTGGGGGCGGCGAGCTATGCCCTCTACATCATCCACGAACCGGTCAATTTCGCCCTGCGCGCGATCGCCAGCGGCCGGTCGCTGCTCATGCTGCAATATCCGATCGATCTCGCGCTCTCGATCGCCATCCTGTTCCTGGTCGAGACCCCGGCGCGGAAATGGATCAACGCGCGGTTCGCCATTATCGGAAAGAGACGTCAGAATGATGCGATGCCGGCGGTCTCGGCAGTCTCGGCAGCGACCTTCTGATCATTATGGGGTCGCGCGCCCGATCGCGGCGCGCTACCAGCATGGCCATGTTCGACCTGCCCGGTTTCGACCTCTCCGCTTTCGTTCGCGCCACGCTCGCCGAGGATCTGGGCGATGGTGGGGACATCACCTCCGAAGCTGTCATCCCGGCCGAAGCGCGCTTCACCGGCGTGATGGACAGCCGCGACGCGATCGTCGTCGCCGGCCTGCCGATCGCCGACGCCTTCTTTCGTGCGCTCGACCCCGGCGTGGCGATCGAGCGGCTGGTCTCCGATGGCCAGCGGGTCGCCGCCGGTACCGACCTGATGCGCCTCGAAGGCATGGGCCGCGCGATGCTCACCGCCGAACGCTCGGCGCTCAATACCATTCAGCATCTGTCGGGCATCGCCACGATGACGCGCGCTTATGTCGACAAGATCGCCGGGACCGGCGCCATCCTGCTCGATACCCGCAAGACCATTCCCGGGCTCAGGCTGCTCGAGAAATACGCCACACGGATGGGCGGGGCGACCAACCATCGCATGGGCCTGTGGGATGCCGCGATGATCAAGGACAATCATGTCGCGGTGGCCGGTTCGGTTGCCGAGGCGGTGCGCCGTGCCGTCGCGGCGGGGATCAAACGGATCATCGTCGAGGTCGATCGTGTCGACCAGATCGAACCGGCGCTCGCGGCAGGCGCGACGCATCTGCTGCTCGATAATATGGACGTGCCAACCCTGCGCGGGGCGGTGACCCTGGTCGGCGGGCGCGTGCCGACCGAGGCATCGGGCGGGGTGCGGCTCGACACAATCCGCGCGATCGCGGAAACCGGCGTGACCTATATCAGCGTCGGTCGGCTGACCCAGTCGGCGCCGGCGGCGGATATCGGTCTTGATTTCGCCGCGATCGGCTGACCATTATAAAGATATCAGGGGTTTAGGGGGATTTCCATGGTAAGACCGAAGTCGATCCGGCTATTCGAGTTGTTCTATTTGGGATCGGTGCTGGTGGAGGCGGTGAATACTGCCATGACCTGGGCGGAGACCAATACCAACCCGCAGACGATGCAGGTCAAGCAGATGCTGGGCCCCTGGTTCCCCGCGCTCCTCACCGTGTTCACCTTCAGCTTGTGGCTGTTGCTGTGGTATTTCGCCGCGCGGGCGCGCAGCAATATCGCACGTTGGGCGATCGCCATCCTCTACGTGCTCGGCTTGATCGGGTTCGTCTTCTCGCTCACCGTTAGCGGGCCACAATCGGCGATACCGCTCGGCCTGTCGGTGGTGTCGCTGATATTGACCACGCTGGCGGTTGTCTGTCTGTTCCGACGGGACGCGTCGGCCTGGTTCGGAGCGTCGGCATGATGCTGCGTCTGTCGTTCGTCGCGGCGATGCTTGCCGCGTTGCCCGGGATCGCCAATGCCCAGGCATTGGTCTGCACCCCGAGCGCCAATCCGCCGCGGCCCAACCCGGAATTGCCGACCGCCGACCAGCCGCAGCGCGTGCTGCCGATTGGCGGCTATACGCTGGCGATCACCTGGGGACCGCAATTCTGCCGCAACGGCGGGTTCACGCCCTCGGCGCGCTTCCAGTGCGGCAGCGGCAACCGGTTCGGCTTCACGCTTCACGGCCTGTGGCCCGATGGCGTCGGCAAGGACTGGCCGCAATATTGCACGACAACCGATCTCGTGCCGCCGGCGGTAATCAAGGGAATGCTGTGTTCGACCCCGTCGGCGCAATTGATCCAGCACGAATGGGCCAAGCACGGCACCTGCATGGGGACTACCCCGGCTGCCTATTTCGCGCGATCGAGCGCGATGTATGCCAGGCTCCGCTATCCCGACATGGACGCGCTGTCGCGGCGGCCGCTGACCGTCGGCCAGTTCGCGGCGGCATTCGCCGCGTCCAACCCGGGCATCCCCGCGAGCGCGATCCGCGTGACCGCGAAGAGCGGCTGGCTCGACGAGCTATGGCTGTGTCTCGATCGGCGCTTCGCTTATGAGCGTTGCAAGCCCAATACGGGCGGGCTTCCCGGCAACGCGCGCCTCAAGATCTGGCGCGGCCGGCGCTAGACCGCAACGTCCACGCTAGCGTTAGTATCGTTCGCGCTCAGCTTAGTCCGTCATGCCGGACTTGTTCCGGCATCCAACGTGCAACGTCGGCTGAATTCCGTGGGGGAGAGTTGGACCCCGGCACAAGGCCGGGGTGACGATTCAACTTTAGCCCTCGACCACCGCGGTCGACGGGTGATGCTTGTCGAGATGCTTGCGGATGATCTTCAGATTGCGGCTGTTCGACCGGAAGAAGAAGTCGGGCACCGCGCCGACCCAGGGGATCAGCCCCAGCGCGAAGTCGACGCCGACATTGCCGAACATCCGCGCCATCTGCGCTTTCGACATGCCGAGATTGCGCGCTTCCCACACCATGTACGATCCGAGGGCCGCGCCGACCAGGTCGCCGATACCGGGGATCAGGTCTAGGATCACGTCCAGCCCCAGTTTCTGGTTGGTGCCGGGGATCTTGATCAATCCTTCGAGCAGATGCTCCATCCCCTCGATACGCTTGCGCACCGAGGCGGGATCACGCCCCATCGGGACGATCTGGCTGATATCGGGACGCGGGATACGGGTTGTGTTGGCCATGGTCCGATCTAGTTGGTGTCGTTCCGTAGTCGATTCAACGGGTGCCAAGCGCGCGGGTTCCCCTGCCATTGCTGCAGCCGCAGCGACACGAGCGACCAGCGCAACGGGGTTGCGATCGGGATGAAGGCGACATCGGCAGCCAACGCCGCGTCCGCTTCGGCGATGTGCGTGGCGCGCTCCGCCATGGTCGGGGCATCGCGCGCGGCGGTCAGCGCGGTTTGCGCATCGTCGCTGCACAGCACGCAAGCGGTCGCGAGATACCAGCGCGCGCTGTCATAGGGCGCGACCTCGTCGACCAATCGCAGGTCCGCCTCGGCATTCATCGCGACGCGGATCGGCCGAATGCCGATCGTCGCCAATCGCGCGCCGATCTGGCCCCACAATACATTACCGCCCGGCGTGGCGGGCAGGGCCATCCGCAGGCTGATCTCTCCCGGATTGGCGAGGCGATACGTGGCGACCTGCTGACGGGCATCGGCGAGGCGAGCGTCGGGCGTGAGCGTCGCCCAGGCCGAGACCGAGGGCGCGCTCGCCGAATCGAGCTTGTCGGGCAACAGGCGTTCGACCGGTTGTCCCCAATCGGGCGTGAAGGCGGCGATCAATGCCGGGCGATCGATCGCCTCGGCGATCGCGGCGCGCCCGGCGGCCGAGGCAAGGAAGCCGTCGCGCTTGACGATTGCCAGCCCGAACATGCCGGCGGCGGGGTCCAGCCGAATGTTCGCCGGCGCGACCTTGGTCATCGTGACCAATGGCCAGTCGCTGGCCGACCCGCCGACCACGAGGTCAGAATCCTTGTGCACGAAGCGCAGCAGCGCGCGTGCGGCGTTTTCGCCGATCAGCTGGACATTCTGCTCGGGGCCGGGCTCGCTGACCTCGTCGTCGGGTGATCGCGCGGGGTCGAAGGCGGGGCGCAGCATCACCGAATTGGCGGCGGTCGCGGAAACCCGGAACGGTCCGCTCCCGCCTGGCGGATTCTCGTGCCGGACTGCCAGTTCGGGCTGCGCGAACAGCTTGAGCAGATCCGGGCGCGGCCGGCTGAGCCGCACCTCGATCACCTGGTCGGTCATCGACACGATGTCTTCGATCGCGGTCAGGAACGGCTTGAGCGGATTGCGCGAGGGCGGTGCGATGGCGCGTTTCAGGATGATCGCGACATCCGCCGCGGTGACCTTGCCGCCGTCGCTCCATTCGGCTTCGCGCAGGCGGAAGATATAGGTGCGACCCTGATCGATCACGATCCAGCGCTCGGCGAGTCCCGGTTCGATCTGGCCGGTCGCGTCGAAGCGGACCAGGCCCTGCGCGGTAGAGTCGAGCAGCAGGCGCTGCGTGGTGTCGGCGGGACGCTTGTTGACGTCGGGATAGGACGGCCGCCCGCCGATCGCGCTCACCACGACCGGCCCGGTGTCGGGGCGCGGATTGCACGACGCGAGCAGCAGGAGGAGCAGGGCAGGGATGCGGCGTTGCACGGTCATGGGTGCGTTGTGCCAAACTCCGCGGCGTGGCGCCATGGTGCGGACGACGGGACCCGAAACCCGCCAGGAAAGGAGCGCAGAGCTCCCAGGCATAACGCCTTCAAGTTCTTTATCATTTTACAGTTGCTGGAAGCCCCTCCGGTCTTCCGATTTGGTCATGCAATCGGCCAAAACAGTCGATGGCCGCAATTGCTCTGCAGCCATAGCTTCGCGCCCCGATTTCGTTCGTTGGGCGTGTCGGTGATTTACCATGAAAGCCGGCATTCGACTGTCGCCGCCCGCTCTTCCCGCAATCGCGGTCGACGGCCGAGCGTTAACTATTGAGCTTCTGCGCCGCGCGATTTCATCGGCTCGCCGCGCAATGCGCTCCAATTATCCCTGCAACCACCAGCAACACCCGCGGCGTTCATGTGAGCGAAAGGTTGGGCCGAACACCCAGCAAGTCCCTGATGTTCGCGTACGGCTACGCGCCGCACATCCCGAGGGGAGCTGGTGTGGTGTGTTCAAACTGCCCGATGGGCAACACGGAGAGGACGGCCGGACAATGAGTGCGACCACGAAAGCCCGGCTGGTCAGATTTCAAGGAGCAATTCGATGACTGCTATTTCCAAAAACCCCAAAATGCTTTTCATGCTCGCCCTGCTTACCGGCACGATGTCGGCTGGTGTGCATGCGCAGCAGACCCCGCAGGATGCGGCGCCGGCACCGGCCGCCGCGCCGGCCAACCCGGACATCACCGTGAACGGCGCCGTGCCCGCCGATCTGTCCGGAATGCCGGACGGTCCGGATGTCGAAGGCTTCATTTCGGCGCGCAATGACCAGAAGATGCAGGTGACGACCGCGGGCGGAACCAAGACGGTGGTCTTGATCAGCGATGGAACCCGGATCAAGTCCAAGGGCGGCCTGCTGGGCATCCGCAGCAATAAGCTTGCCGCGGACCAACTGCTCAACGGCCTGCCGGTCAACATCAAGACCGTGCAATGGGGCGGCGGCCTGGTGGCGAACCAGATCGCGCTCAAGACCAAGGATCTCAAGACCGCGTCGATGATCCGTAACGGCACTGACCAGCGGTTCGGCGAACAGGCCGCGGCTACGGAGGCGCTGCGCGGCCGCGTGGCCGATATCGATCAGTATAACGTCAAGGGCACGACGAACGTGACCTTCGATACCGGCAAGGCGGTCCTGTCCCCGCAGGCGAAGGCCGATCTCTGCGCCGCGGCACAGCAAGCCGAAGGGATGAACAACGCTTTGCTCCTCGTCGTCGGCTACACCGACTCCACCGGAAGCCAGGAACTGAACCAGACGCTCAGCGAGAAGCGCGCCAGCCGCGTCGTCAATTATCTGCAGCAGGCATGCCACTGGAAGCCCTATCGCATGCTGACCCCGACCGGAATGTCCGAAGCGGACCCGGCCGCCCCCAACGACACCGCCAGCGGCAAGGCACAGAACCGCCGCGTCGCGGTGAATATCATGGTCAGCAAGGGCCTCGACGGCATGTAAGGCGCTTCGGGGTGGGCAGTGCCCACCCCGAGTTCCGCTTTGGCCTGAGCAGATCCGCATGATGCCAAAAGCGGCCGGCGCGAACGCCCGCACGCAACTCGATGCCGGCTTACTCCAGATCGGTCTGAATCCATTGCGGCGAGTGATGGATGTCGATCGTCTGGAGGCGGCCCGGCCCCAGATTCTCGAACTTGTGGGGTACACCCGCCGGACCGAGCACGACCTCTCCGGCGGATGCGTCAAGCACGGCGTCGCCCACGAAGAAGCGGGCGCGGCCTTGTATCACGATGAATGTCTCGTCGTACGGATGGACATGAAGGCGCGGACCAACGCCGAGCTCGTCGGTTCCATAAGCAAGCACCGTGATCGGCCCGTCGAGGTCCAGCCCGGCAACCGATCCTCTCCACGGTCCTTCTCGACTGGGATCGAACAACGTTGCTCGTGACGCCGGACGTCCGTCCGGCTGAACGCTGGCCGGGTCAAAATCCTCGCGAGCCATTCTCACCTCCATCTCGGTTGGCATTTCGAAGGGGCCATAGCGCCGTAACGCGCATCCTTCAGCAGTCCCACAGACCCGATCGCCATCGGACCCTTACGATTCGTCGCATTTGGCGTCGCGCCTCCCATATAGGTTCCGGGAGACCTGATTTGGACCGGACGATACCGTGGGACGTTGCCGAGCAGTGGATGACGCGCCTTCGGCTGCGGCGGGCGCGGGCGTGCGGCGCGGTCTGGCTCATCGAGCGCGCCACGTTGCGCGACAGGGCGTGCCGGCAAGCCGATGCACGATGCAACTCAGCGGTGGCTTAATGGGCAACTAAAGGTCATTGAGGACGTCGACCGGCGGTCGCCCTGTATGACGAGCTGAACGCCAGACAATGATGCGGGGATGTTCTCGCACCTCCTGAGATCGAGTAATGATGCGCGTACCCCGCTTTTTTTCTACGACGTCCAACGACATGGCAATCGACCTCGGCACGGTGAACACCATCGTTTACCTGCGGGGGCGGGGCATCGTGCTCAACGAACCATCGGTCGTCGCGATCGAGTTGATCCAGGGCTTGCCCCGATTGCGGGCCTTCGGAATGGAAGCCAAACTGATGATCGGGCGGACGCCGCAGGGCACCTCGACCGTGCGCCCGATGCGCGACGGCGTCATCGCCGATGTCGATATCGCCGAGCAGATGATCAAGGCGTTTATCGACAAGGCGCATGGCGGCCCCTCGCGGCTCCCGCGTCGGCCGGATATCCTGGTCTGCATTCCCTCGGGTGCTACCCAGGTCGAGCGGCGGGCGATACGGCAAGCCGGAACCAATGCCGGCGCGCGCAGGGTTCGCCTGATCGAGGAGCCGATGGCGGCGGCGATCGGTGCGGGACTGTCGATCAACGAGCCGATCGGGACGATGATCGTCGACATCGGCGGCGGCACGACCGAGGTTGCGGTGCTCTCGCTCGGCAACCTCGTGCATCACGCGTCGGCCCGCGTCGGCGGCGACAAGATGGACGATGCCATCGCGTCGAGCATTCGGCGCAACCACAATCTGGTCATTGGCGAGACGACCGCGGAGCGGATCAAGCTGGAGATCGGCATTGCGCGCATGCCGGAGGACGGGCGCGGTCTCGTCATGCCCGTACGCGGCCGCGACCAGGTCAACGGCGTGCCGCGCGAGATCGACATCTGCCAGGCGGACATCGCTGCGCCGCTGAGCGACCTCGTCGATCAGGTGGTCGAGACCGTGTTGCGCACCCTCGCCGCCACCGAGCCCGAACTTGCGGCCGACATCCATGAGCACGGTATCGTCATGACGGGGGGCGGGTCGCTGTTGGCCGGCATCAGCGATGCGCTGGCCGAGGCGACGGGTGTGCCGGTCATCATCGCCGAAGATCCCTTGACGAGCGTGGCGATGGGGGCGGGCATGGCGCTCGAGAACGAGGCCTATGCGGGTGTGATGATCGACAGCTAGGTGTTGTGTTTGTTCGCAGCTGCGGCTTCGAGGGGCGTGTTTCAGGTCATCACGGTCAGTCGGCAACGCTCGCGATACCAATCAACTCCGACGTGAGCGCCTCGGGGCGGTCGAGCATGACGTCGTGGCCGCACGCGATCTCGCTCGTCATCCAGCCACGAGCCTTCGCGCGATCATAAGAGGTGGTGAACGGTGTCCCCTCCCAATCCGACGCATAGATGAAATGGTTCCGCGAAATTTGCGACAGCCCATCATTCAGCCGGATTGGCTGCTGAAAGGTTGCCAGCGGTTGGGGCGTGCACTGCCGGTCCACCCAATCGCGATCCTGCGCATTGACGTTGAAGATCGCGGCCGGAATCGGCGGCACGCGCCAGCCTTCCCCAAATTCATTCGCGAGACTGAGTTGCATCTCCCGCTGTTCGGCGGGGAGAAGGTCATGGAGACATTCGCCATCGTCCAGCAGGAAGGCGTCCAGATAGACCAGGGCAGCGATCCGATCCGGCAGCACGTCCGCGACGCCGCTGACCACGCATCCGCCATAGGAGTGCCCGCAGAGGATCACGGAATCGAGTTCCTCCCAACGGATCAGGTTGGCGACATCATCCACGTGCCGCTGGAGGTCGATGTCGCGCGACAGCACGTGGCTTCGTTCCGCCACGCCTGAGAGCGTCGGCGTAAACACCTGATGTCCCTGGTCGAGGAGAGCCCGCCTTACCCGTGCCCAACACCAACTGCCGTGCCAGGCGCCATGCACCAGGACAAAAGTCGCCATCCTCTATCTCCCCCCGTTTCCCCGCTTCTTGATAACACGGATAAGCCCATGAGCAATTCGGATGCGCAAGCTCGGGTTTGTCGATGGCAGCGTTGCGTCCTTTGCTGACGTGCGGGGCAGCTTGCAGCCCTCCTGGAAGCTAAGATTCGCTCCTCGCGACCGGGAGTGCCTTCGGGCCAGCGGGGACTTGCCTCGGAGAAGAGGCGCCGGACACAAGTCGACCCAGCATCGTTGGGGATGGGTGCCTTCACGGGAGCTTGAATTGATCCGAAAAACTGCGTTTGCCGCCGCCTGTTTCGCGGTCGCCCCCCAATGTCTCTCTGGTGCCGCGGCCACGCCGATGCAGGCAGCGCAGGCGCCCAAGGTCAATCTCGGCCTGCTCCACGTTCAGGTGATCCTTGATCATCTGGGCTTCTCGCCTGGTGTTCTCGATGGGAAGCCGGGCAAATCGCTATCCGCCGCGCTGCGCGGATTCCAGGAGTCCCGCGGCCTGCCCCGGACCGGCCACGTCGATCGCGCGACGCTGGCGGTCCTGCAGACCTATGCGGGATGGCGGGCAACGAAAACCTTGCGTCTTACCGCCGACGCGCTTGCGGGTCCCTATGTCGACCCGCTGCCGACGGATCCGATGCGGCAAGCGGCATTGCCCGCTTTGGGTTATCGTTCGCCGATGGAAAAGCTCGCCGAGATGTTCCACACCACGCCGCAGGTGCTGCTCGCGCTGAACAGTCCGCAGACGAGGCTGGCGCCCGGAACGCCGGTCGTGTTTCCGAACGCACTCCCGACGTCCAGGGCCTATAGCGCGAAGCTGCCCGCGACGTGGCGCGCAACACTCAACAGCCTCAATGTCGATGCCAATCAGCCGCAGGGCGCATCTATCGTGGTCGACAAATCGGAGCAGTTGCTGCGTGTCCTCGACGCCAAGGGCAAGCTTGTCGCGCAATTTCAGGCGACCATGGGGAGCGAGCATGATCCGCTGCCGATCGGGGCGTGGAAAGTGCAGGCGTTCAGCTACAACCCGCCCTTTCGCTACAACCCAGCCCTTTTCTGGGACGCCAAGCCCGGCCAGGCAAAAGCCACCCTCCCGCCTGGGCCGAACGGACCGGTCGGGGTAGCCTGGCTGGATCTCAACATCCCCCATTACGGCATCCACGGCACCGCGGAGCCGAGCACGATCGGCCGCGCGGAAAGTCACGGCTGCATCCGCCTGACCAATTGGGACGTCGCACGCCTGGCGCTCATGATAAAGCCGGGAACCCCCGCCGTCTTCCGCGAATGACCGTCAGTCCGGCGGGCCCGTTGCCGCGATAGACCTATTTTCTTTTCCGCGACGCCGGCCGCGCCACCGTGGGCGACAGGATATATAGGTGGTTAGCCCTCGCTCCTGTGGCCCTAGCCTAGTGGCTGTCTGCCGATGAGCGAAGATTGGACTTCATTTTGGCCACGGCCCGCCATGACTAAAGCAACATCCAATCATATCATGATGCTGGTGCGGACGGCGGGACTCGAACCCGCACACCCATAGGGCGAGGGATTTTAAGTCCCGTGCGTCTACCAATTTCGCCACGTCCGCGTGACGGCACAGGTCGCGCAGGCGCGCGTCCTGGTCAAGCCGGGAGTTGAAAGAGAAGGGGCCGTCACGCGCGTAAATCGCGCGATGTCGGTCAGGCGCCGCGCGCCTGCCGGCTGGCCTTCGGCGAGTCCTGGTTCAAGCGGCGCTTTGCTTTCGCTTGAACCAGGCCACCTTGGCTCAGGAAACGTTGAGCCGGACGCGCATTTCCTTGCCGGGCTTGAAATAGGGAACGCGCTTGGCGTCGACTTCCACTACCTCGCCCGTCCGCGGGTTGCGACCAGTGCGCGCACCGCGCGCACGCGTTGAAAAAGCGCCGAAACCCCTCAGTTCGACGCGGCCATCGGCCGCCAAACGCCGCGAAATCTCATCGAAGAACGTTGTCACGATCGCTTCGACGTCGCGGAGCGCAAGGTCTGGATTGGCTTCTGCTAACTTTTGAATCAATTCCGAACGGATCATACGAACACGGTCTCCCCAAAGTCGAAGGACCACCGGGGCACGTCCCGGTCTTCTCCATCGACTACCCGTCTTCCGAGAATTTCCCCCTCACGGAAAAAGGGCCCCCACCGACATATATCATAAAGAAAATACGTCGAACGCAATAGGACCGATTCGACAGTCAAAGTGTAACAAAAAGGGTAGCGTCTTCAGGACGCTACCCATTCTGAGCTTACTTCTTGGTGTCGCGGGCCTTGAGCGCTTCGCCCAGGATGTCGCCGAGCGATGCGCCCGAATCGGACGAACCATATTGTGCGACGGCCTGCTTCTCTTCGGCGATCTGCATCGCCTTGACCGAGAAGGTCGGCTTCTTCGAACGGTCGAAGCCGGTGACCATGGCGTCGAACTTCTGACCGACCTGGAAACGCTCCGGACGCTGCTCGTCGCGGTCGCGGCCGAGATCGGTGCGCTTGATGAAGCCGGTGGCGCCATCCTCGCCGACCTGAACCTCGAGGCCCGCGTCGCGGACTTCGAGAACCGACACGGTGACGACCGAGTTCTTGTTGAGCTTGTCGCCGGCGCCCGAGACGACCGCGGCCGACGGGCCGCCACGCTCGAGCTGCTTCATGCCGAGCGAGATGCGCTCCTTCTCGGCGTCGATGTCGAGCACGATCGCGGTCACCATCTCACCCTTGCGGTGCAGGTTGAGCGCGTCCTCGCCCGAAATACCCCAGGCGATGTCCGACATGTGGACCATGCCGTCGACATCGTTGTCGAGGCCGATGAACAGGCCGAATTCGGTGGCGTTCTTGACTTCGCCTTCGACCGTCGAGCCGACCGGATGGGCAGCGGCGAACGCTTCCCACGGATTGGCCTGGGCCTGCTTGAGACCCAGCGAGATGCGACGCTTGTCCTCGTCGACCTCGAGCACGACGACTTCGACTTCCTGCGAGGTCGAGACGATCTTGCCCGGATGGACGTTCTTCTTGGTCCAGCTCATCTCGGAGACGTGGACCAGGCCTTCGATGCCCGCTTCGAGCTCGACGAACGCGCCGTACTCGGTGATGTTGGTCACGCGGCCGGTCATCTTGGCACCGACATGGTACTTGGCGGCGGCGCCGTCCCACGGATCGCTCTCGAGCTGCTTCATGCCGAGCGAGATGCGCTGCGTGTCCTTGTTGATGCGGATGATCTGAACCTTGACGGTGTCGCCGATGTTCAGGACCTCGCTCGGGTGCTGGACGCGCTTGTAGCTGAGGTCGGTAACGTGCAGCAGGCCGTCGATGCCGCCCAGGTCGACGAACGCACCGTAATCGGTGATGTTCTTGACCACGCCGTCGATGATCTGACCCTCGGCCAGGCTCTGGATGAGGCCCGAACGCTGCTCGGCGCGGGTTTCCTCGAGCACCGCGCGACGCGACACGACGATGTTACCGCGCTTGCGGTCCATCTTCAGGATCTGGAAGGGCTGCGGAATGTCCATCAGCGGCTGGACGTCGCGGACCGGACGGATATCGACCTGCGAGCCGGGCAGGAACGCCACGGCGCCGTCGAGGTCGACGGTGAAGCCACCCTTGACGCGGCCGAAGATGACGCCCTCGACGCGGGCCGACTGAACGAATTCGGCTTCGAGCTTGTCCCAGGCGGCTTCGCGGCGCGCGCGGTCGCGCGACAGCATCGCTTCGCCATTGGCATTCTCGACGCGGTCGACGAACACTTCGACTTCGTCGCCAACCTTGAGGTCGGCCTTCTGGCCCGGCGCGGCGAATTCACGCAGCGGCACGCGGCCTTCGCTCTTCAGACCGACGTCGATGACGGCCATGTCGTTTTCGATGCCGGTCACGGTGCCGTGCACCACGCGGCCCTCGAAGCCGTCGGCATCGCCGAGAGTCAGTTCGAGCAGTTTCGCGAAATCGTCGCGTGTCGGGTTTGCCGTAGTGGCCATAAAAATATTATTCCTAATCAACTGTTTCCGGCCAACCGGTTGTCTCCGGTGGTCTTGGCCAAAACGCCACGGCGGCCGAACGCCGACGCGGCATCCGCTGGGCAGGAGCTGCGGAGGACGGGCTCAACGCTAAAATGCGAAAAGGGCGCTAGAGTGTGCCTCCGCGCCTTCCTCCGCGAGAACCTGCTCGCCGGACGGGCGGGCTCATAGCGATTCCAGGGCGCGGAGGCAAGCTTGTCAGCCGATCGGTGCGGGGCGCCCGGCAGGATCGACCGCGACCATCACGAACTCGGCGGTCGCGGCGCGGCGGCGATCGCCGCTCAGCAGGTTTTCGGCCCAGAGCTCGACCCCGACGCGCACCGAACTCCTGCCGCTCATCATCACCCGCGCGATCAGCTCGACCATCTCGCCCTCGCGCACCGGCGAGCGGAAGTCGATCCGATCGGATGCCGCCATTACCATCACCGCGCGGGCGTGGCGGGTCGAGGCGATGAAGGCAGCCTTGCCCAGCATCCTCAGCGCATCGCCACCGAACAAGGTGCCATAGTGATTGGTCTGCGGCGGGAACACCATATCGGCCATGTGCAGCCGGCCATCATCCTCCGGTTCGGCTGCCATGCGGTCGAGCGGCGGCAGCGGCAGGCGCGTTTCGGGTCCCTTGGCCGCGACCAGGGTGAACAGCCCGCGCGTGCAGAGCCGTCGCTCGCCGCTCAGCAGCGCCTCGGCGGTCAGCTCGATCTCGACATCGACCGATCGCGTGCCGGCGCGGGTGATCCGCCCCGTCGCCTCGATCAGCTCGCCCTTCAGCGCCGGTGCGGCGAAGTCGATCCGTTCGGAGGCGGCGGTGACGAAGGGCGCCCGGCCATGGCGCGAGGCGGCGAGGAACGCCACCTTGTCCATGTGCGCGAGCGCCACCCCGCCGAACAGCGTGCCATGGTGGTTGGTGTCGCCCGGGAACACCATGTCGATGAGGCGGACGACACCCGACATCAGGCCGGCTCCGCCACGCGGACGCGCAATTCGCGGGCGGCGGCGACCATCGCGTCGATCGCCGGCTTCACTTCCTCCCATTTGCGCGTCTTCAGCCCGCAATCGGGGTTCACCCACAATTGCTCGGGGCGGAGGTGGTCCTGCGCCAGCCGCATCAGCGCGACCATCTCCTCGACCGTCGGCACGCGCGGCGCGTGGATGTCATAGACGCCGGGTCCGATCGCGCTCGGATAGCGATAGCGCGCGAACCCTTCGAGCAGCTCCATCTGCGAGCGCGCGGTCTCGATCGAGATCACGTCGGTGTCCATCGCGCCGATCGACGGCAGGATGTCGTTGAACTCCGAATAGCACATATGCGTGTGGATCTGCGTCGCATCGGCCACGCCTGCCGCCGAGAGCCGGAAGCAATCGACCGCCCAGTCGAGATAGGGCTGCCAGTCGCGCCGGCGCAGCGGCAGGCCTTCGCGCAACGCCGCCTCGTCGATCTGGATCGCCTTGGCGCCAGCTTTCTCCAAATCGACCACTTCGTCGCGGATCGCCAGCGCGATCTGGCGGCACGATGCCTCGCGCGGCTGGTCGTCGCGGACGAACGACCAGTTGAGGATCGTCACCGGTCCCGTCAGCATGCCCTTCATCGGTTTGTCGGTCAGGCTCTGCGCATATTGCCACCATTCGACCGTCATCGCCCTGGGCCGCGACACGTCGCCGAACAGGATCGGCGGACGCACGCAGCGCGAGCCATAGGATTGCACCCAGCCGCTCACGGTGAAGGCGAAGCCCGACAATTGCTCGCCGAAATATTGCACCATGTCGTTGCGCTCGAATTCGCCATGGACGAGCATGTCGAGCCCGGCGTCCTCCTGCCAGCGAACCGCACGCTCGGTTTCCTCGCGGAGGAACTGTTCATAGGCCACGGCGTCGAGCGTCCCGCGATTATGATCGGCACGCGCGCGGCGCACCTCGGCGGTCTGCGGGAACGAGCCGATCGTGGTGGTCGGGAAAGCGGGGAGGGCAAGCGCATCCGCCTGTGCTGTGGCGCGGACAGGGTAGGGAGATCGCCGCTCGCGATCGGCCGGCGTGATCGCCGCGAGCCGCGCCGCCACCGCGTCATCATGGATCCGCGGCGAGGTCTTGCGCGCCGCCGCCGCCGCGCTCGACGCGGCCAGGTCGTCGGCGACGCTGCCCCGGCCTTCATTGAGCGCACGCTTCAGGGTCGCGAGTTCCCCCACCTTCTGCACCGCGAAGGCGAGCCATTGCGCGATTTCCGGATCGATCTTGCGTTCCAGCGCCAGGTCGACCGGCGAGTGCAGCAGCGAGCATGACGGCGCGAGCACGATATCGCGCTTCGCGGCGATCGGCTCGAGCCGATCGAGCAGCGCGGCGAGATCGGCGCGCCACACGTTGCGCCCATCGATCACGCCGAGCGAGAGCAGCAGCGACTTGGGCGCCTTGGCCAGCACCGCGTCGAGCTGCTGCGGCGCGCGAACCAGATCGATATGCAGCCCGGCCACCGGCAAATGGATCGCGAGGTCGAGATTGTCCTCGAGCCCGCCGAAATAGGTCGCGAGCATCAGCTTCACGCCCGCGCGCGGCAACTTGGCATAAGAGCGAGTGATCGCGTTGCGCTGGCGCTCGCTCAGGTCGAGCACCAGCACCGGTTCGTCGATCTGCACCCAGTCGGCGCCGGCCTGGCCAAGCTGGGTCAATATGGCGGTGTAGAGCCCCAGCACCTCGTCAAGATAGTCGAACGGATCGACCCCACGTCCCTTGGCGAGGCTCAGCCAGGTGACCGGGCCGAGCAGGACGGGACGCGTCTCGAACCCCTGCGCCTTGGCCTCGCGATATTCGTCGACGATCTTGGCCGAGCTCAATGCCAGTTTCTGCCCGGCGACCAGTTCGGGGACCATATAATGGTAATTGGTGTCGAACCATTTGGTCATCTCGCACGCGGTCAGGCTGCCGTGCCCGTGCCCGCAATCGGCGTCGTCACCCGTCGTGCCCCGCGCCATCGCGAAATAGGTGGCGAGATCGGAATCGCCCGCCGCCTTGCCATAGCGCTCAGGGATCGCGCCCAGCATCAGGCTGGTGTCGAGCACATGGTCGTAGAGCGAGAAGTCGTTCGACGGCAGCCAGTCGGCGCCGAGCGCCCTTTGCCGCGCCCAGGCGGCGGTGCGCAGTCCGGCGGCGGCTTCGAGCAACTCGCTTTCGGACGACTGGCCCGACCAGAATTTCTCGAGCGCGAATTTCAATTCGCGGCGCGGCCCGATGCGCGGGAATCCGAGAGTAGCAACAGTGACGGTCATGGTCTTCATACCCCGATGAAAGGCTGGGTAGGGACCAGACACGAGCACGCACGGACGACACGGGGCCGACCGCAGGATGCAAGCGGCCAGCCCGGACACCCCGCCGGTGGACGTTATCGCGTCGGAGGCAGGTCTCCTGGCTCACGGGTCAACACGTCGGTCCGGCCTTCCCAGGGGATTGGACGCCCCCAGTGACACTCGTCGACCGCCGCTCGCCGCTTACAGTTGCGGGGGCAGCGCCGGCCTTGACCCCGAAGGACCGCACCGGCTTCCCGTCTTAGCTTCGGCGCGGGCGAACCCGTCCGAAGAACCTCGACAAGGGCCTTATCCCGCCGCGAACGCCCCGGGTCAAGCGAGATATAAAGAATTCTTTATATGACAGTTCCGCCTCGGATTCTCGGTGGGCTCGCATGGACGGAGGTCAGGCAGAATTTGTTCACGCGAAGGCGCAAAGGCGCGAAGGAAAAGAGTTCGCGCAGAGGCGCAGAGATCGCAGAGGGATTGCGCGCGACAGCGCGCTGGCTTCCTTGGGCGCAAGCATTGAAAGGTTGCTGGCGCAGCCGGCGAATCATCTCAGCGCCCTCTGCGCCTCTGCGCGCATAAAAAATCTTAGCGCCTTCGCGCCTTCGCGTGAAAAACTCATCTCCCCAGCGTCCAGCATTCGGATCGCTCGGCTTGGGCGTAAGATGGCCGCGCGCAACTATTCTGCTACGTTGGTCGAGTTACCCGTTCGCCGCCTTCAGCCGCAATTGCCGCTCGACCAGTTCGATCGCGCGCTTCACCGCGGCCTCGATCGACAGGAAGCTGGTGTCGAGGATGCCGGCATCGGCCGCCATCACCAGCGGCGCCGCGTCTCGACCCATGTCGCGCTGATCGCGCGCGCGGATGTCGGCCAGGACCTTGTCGAAGCTGAGCGTGCTGCCTTGTGCTTTGAGCTCGGCATGGCGGCGCCGCGCGCGGATCTGAGGCGTCGCCTTGACGAACAATTTGGCGTCGGCTTCGGGCGCGATCACCGTGCCGATATCACGTCCGTCGAGGACCGCGCCGCCTTCCTGGTGCGCGAACTTGCGCTGGCGTTGCAGCAATGCTGCACGGATCAGCGGGTGCGCCGAGACGATCGAGGCGCGTTGCCCCGCCTCGTCGCTGCGCAGCACGGGGTCGTCGAGCAGGCTGTCGTCGAAATTACTCGCTGCGACCGCATCGGCCTCCTTGGTCGGGTCGAGGTCGAGGCGATGCACATTCTCCGCGACCGCGCGGTACAGCAGGCCGGTATCTAGGTGCGGCAGGCGATAATGTTTTGCCAGGGCGCGGGCGACGGTGCCCTTGCCGCTGGCGGCGGGACCGTCCACGGCGATGATCATACGCTAAACTCCATGAGGCGCGTCCTAGGCGCGTCCGTCCTGTCGCGCCAGCCAGCCGCGGATCAATGCGACCGTTTCCAGCATCCGGTCGGCGAAGATGCCATGCGCCGAGCCCGGGATCGTGGCATATTCGGCGCCGGGCACGCGCGCGGCGAATCCGGCAAGCGTGGTCGGGCGCGCTTCGTCATATTGGCCGCCCAGGAAGATCGTGCGCCGGCCGTCGAGCTTGGCGAGCAGCGGCTCGCCGTCATAATCCTTGAGGCTGCCGGTGCAGGCGAATTCGCTCGGCCCCCACATCGCATTGTAGAGCTTGGGATTGAAACCGTTGGGATGCGCGCCGGCATAGGCGATCGCGGCGGGCTTGGCCGGCTCGCGACCGTTGAACGCGCGGTAAAAGGCATTGACGCCGTCGTCGCAGCCCCGGCTGGGGCTTTTGTCGCAGCTGGCGATCTGCGCCTGTACCGCCGCCGGCAAGGTCGCTCGCAAGGCATTGGCATCGGCGATCCAGCTTTTGGTCGAAACCAGCGGGCTGGCCATCGCCAAGCCGCGCAACGCCGCCGGCCGCCGCGCGCCATATTCGAGCGCCAGCGTGCCGCCCCAGCTGTGCCCGAGCAGATGCCAGCGATCCACGCCAAGCGCCTTCCTGACCAGCTCGATCTCGTCGACGAATCGCTCGACGCGCCAATTCTTCGGGTCGTTGGGCCGGTCCGACTGTCCGCTGTCGAGTTGGTCGTAGAGAATCACCGCGCGCTCGTCGGCCAAAGCGACCGCGGGCATGAAATGTTCGTGATCGCCGCCCGGGCCGCCATGCAGCATGACGATCGGCGGCTTCGCGCCGTTCAGCTTGCCGTTGACGCGGACATAGACGCGGCCGCCTTCGACCGGGACCATCTTCTCGAGATCGGGGGCCGGATAGCCGTCGGCCTTGCGCGCGAACAGCGGGCGGGGGAGGGCGAAGGTGGCGCCGAGCGCGAGCCCGCCGGCGAGCAGCTCGCGGCGGCCGACCATGCGGCTCATGCGCGGCCCGCCAATTGCTCCAGCGTCTCGAAGAACACCGGATAGCTCGTCGCGACCGGGGCGACGTCGTCGATCGTGATCGGCTGGCGCGCGACCAGCCCCGCCACCGTCATCGCCATCGCGATGCGATGATCGAGCAACGAGGCGATCGTCGCGCCGCCCGGGATCAGCTCGCCACCGCTGCCGGTGATTGCCAGCCCGTCGTCGAATTCCTCGACGGTCACGCCGCAGGCCTGGAGCGCCGCCGCCATCGCCACGATCCGGTCCGATTCCTTGACGCGCAATTCGTGCGCGCCGCGCGCGACGGTGCGGCCGGCGGCCAGCGCCGCGGCGACGAACAGCACCGGATATTCGTCGATCATGCTCGGCGCGAGGTCGGGCGGCACTTCGATCGCGGTCAGCGCCGCGTGGCGCACGATCAGATCGGCAACGGGTTCACCGCCGACGGTCCGCGGATCGACCTCGGTGATGTCGGCGCCCATCATGCGGAGCGCGGTGAAGATGCCCGCGCGCGTCGGATTGAGCCCGACATTGGCGATCGTCACTTCGCTGCCCGGCACGATCGATGCCGCCACCGCCCAGAATGCCGCCGAGCTGGGATCGCCCGGCACGACGATCTGCTGCGGCTTCAATTCGGCCTCGCCATGGATCGAGATGACGCGCCCGCGATTGGTCGCCTCGACCGTCAGATTGGCGCCGAACCCGGCCAGCATCCGCTCGCTATGATCGCGCGTCGGCACCGGCTCGATCACGCGGGTGATGCCCGGCGTGTTGAGCCCGGCCAGGATCACCGCCGACTTGACCTGGGCAGAGGCGACCGGGAGCGTGTATTCGATCGGCACCGCCGGGCAGATGCCGCGCACCATCATCGGCAGGCGGCCCCCGGGGCTGGACGTGAATTCCGCCCCCATCAGCGACAGCGGATCGATCACGCGGCCCATCGGCCTTTTGCTGAGCGAGGCGTCGCCGATAAAGGTCGCCGTGATCGCGTGGCTCGCGACCAACCCGGCGAGCAGCCGCGTCGACGTCCCCGAATTGCCCATGTCGAGCGCGCCCGCCGGCTGCAGCAATCCGCCGACTCCGACACCCCAGACGCGCCAGATGCCGTCGTCGCCACGTTCTATGGTCGCGCCCATCGCCTGCATCGCCGCGGCCGTCGCCAGCACGTCTTCGCCTTCCAGCAGCCCTTCGATCCGGCTTTCGCCGACCGCCAGGCTCGACAGCATCAGCGAACGATGGCTGATCGACTTGTCGCCGGGTACGGTGACGCGGCCGGTCAGGCCAACAGAGGATTCGATCCGGAGGGGTTTGGGAGCAGCATGCGACATCGGTCGCGGGCTTTGACAGCCACCTTGCGCTATGGCAAGGCGCGCGCCACTTTAGGGGTCGATCCCCGAAATTTACATAAATCGAAAGGTACAAATCGGCATGGTCAAGCCGGAATGGGGCACGAAGCGTACGTGTCCGAAATGCGCAACGCGCTTTTACGATCTAGGCAAGGACGACCCGGTGACCTGCATCAATTGCAACACCGCCTGGGCGCCCGAGCCGATCCTGAAATCGAAGCAGCCGCTGCCGTTCGAGGTGGTCAAGGCCGAGAAGCCCGAAAAGGACGATTCGGACCTCGAGGGTGACGATCTGGAGATCGGCATCGAGGACGAAGGCGAGCCTTCGGCCGACGATGAAGTCGATCTGGGCGGCGACGACGATCTCGGTGTCGAGACCGGCGGCAACGAAGACGAAAACTGATCGACGCAATTTTTTAAGGCAAGCGGGCTAACCACCCGCTTGTCAAAGGGGCGCAGTCCGGTTAGGGGCGCCTTCCTTCCCGGAAAGTGTGGGGCCGTAGCTCAGCTGGGAGAGCGCTGCAATGGCATTGCAGAGGTCAGGGGTTCGATCCCCCTCGGCTCCACCAACCCTTTCTGGAATCGCGGTATTTTCCGTACGTTCCAGCGCCGTCAGGCAATGTGCCCTGATTGCTGCGCGGTCGCCCACCATCAATTGCGGGCGTCGGTGAAGATGCCGACAGCCGATGTCGTGCGCGCGCACAAGGATCCGCGGCCGGCAAATCGCTTCCACTGACAGCCTCCGGCGGGCGGCCCGGCGCAGATTTGCGCTGCGTCATGTGATTCCAAACACATGTTATTTCGACATCGGAACGATGGGCGCAAGAGCGCCTTGATAGCTCAAGCCTTGCCCACAAGGGTTCAAGCCTGGGTGAAAGCTGTCTGGTTTGCGCGCTCACGTGACCGAAGGGGAAGGCACGGTGCAGGGGATTTTCATCAGAGCGTCCGAATTTCCGCGCCAATTTGGTCATTTGAGCCAGACGGGCAGGGCAGTATTCGTCACCCATCACGGCCGCGAAACGCACGCGCTTCTTCCTATCGCCGATTACAACGCGTTCATCGCCACGACAAAAAGCGAGGAACCGGATGCGGCCGTCTCCGATCAGGATCTCGCCGACTGGCTGCCGTTGATGCTGGTCGTCGTCGACGACTCGGGAATGATCGTGATGGCTAACCGCACTGCTCACGCAATGGCGCGAAGGGCCGACAGGTCGCTACCCGGATGCGACTTGCTCGAGGCATTGCCCGCGCTGCAGGAAACGATGTTTCAGAGCTATTACAACCGTACCGCGCGGACTGGTGAGCCATGCTCGTTCGAATTGCCCGGCCTGTTCGGCACGGACACATGGCATCGGGTCGAGATTGTTCGCGTTAATCAGGGCATCGTGCTCCTGGCGCGTGACGTCACCGAGGAGGTCAAGGCGTTTCGCCTGGCCGACACCAAGAAAACGCTGATCGAAGCGATGCTGGCGCATGGCGGGATTGGCCATATCTGGATCAACGTCCGCGGCCGCATCGCAGAGGTCGATCCGGCGATGAGCGAATTGCTCCAACTGCCGCGCGAACGGCTCAACAACATTGCCGTCGCCGACCTCGTCCCGATCAGCCGCCGAGTTACGTTCAGGGAAATAATTGAGGACGTGCTGTCTCATGGCAGCGCGCAACGCTTCGAAACCGAATTCCTGCGCAACGACGGGAGCACGATCCACGCTGTTGGGGCAATCAAGGATTTGCGCAGCGTTTACGGCTGCGAGGGCGCCGTCATCGTGGTGACCCGCAAATAAGTCGCCCGGCAAAAAGGTGTTTGCGACAGTCGCGTGGGTGGCGATCGTCATCGTTCGTCACCTCAGGGTCTGACGGTGTCCCCCCTCCGCTCGTTCGGTTCGCCCCGTGTCAACCTATGGTGGCCATGCGAATGCTAACCCAAGCTAATGCGGCAGCACCGTTTCCGGACCATCGCTCATCCGTCGCGGCCGGGCATTCCCCCCGCCTGGCCGCGGCATCTCGCTGGATCGGCTGCCCTCGATCGATCGCGACCGTTATCGCAACTGTCGGGACCTATCGGGCTTATTCCGTCACTATTATTCGAACGGCATCCGCGAAGCTCAGCGAATGGGCGAGGTTGCCCGCTTCGTCTTCGATCTCGATCCGTTGCCCCAGGTTGATCTCGCCCTCCAGCGCTTCCTGCGAGATCACGGCACGCGCCTCCTTCAGTGCCATGCGTTCGAGCTGCGCCGGATCGTCGATGTCGGTGCCCTGTGGATCGAGGAGGCGTTCGCCGCCGTCGCGTAGGTGGAAATAGTATCTCACCACGTACCTTTCCGAATGGCGCCCCGGCATTTTCGGCGCATGCTGATCTATGTGCATGTTGATCTATGATAGCCGAAAACTGTCTAACTCAAAGCGTGGCCCCGGCAACTTGCGTCATTAGGTCGAACGGATGACGATGACCAAACGAGCTTGCGATACATCTCCGCTCGAAACGTGCGTCCGGCGCCTTCGGTTGCATTCTTCGCTGTCCGAAGGCGACGCCGAGTTGTTCAAGGCCTTGCCCTTCAAACTGTCGAAACAGTCGCCGAATTCGCAGCCCGTTCGTGAAGGAGACCCTACGACGAGCTGCATGGTCCTGGTATCGGGCTACATGCACCGCTTTCGCCTGACCGAAAGCGGTGACCGCCAGATCATGGCGATATACATACCGGGCGACCCGATCGACTTCGACCGCCTCTATCTGCCGGTCGCCGATGATAGTCTGCAGACCATCCGCGAAACCGTTGTCGCGCGCATCTATCAGTCGGACCTTCGCAACCTGATGGCGCGCCGACCGGCGATCGCCGAGGCGGTGATCCGGTCGCTGTTGGTGGATTCGTCGATCTTTCGCGAATGGACGCTAAATATCGGCCGTCGAGATGCCCGCGCACGCATCGCCCACCTGTTTTCGGAAATCGCCGTACGCTTGAACGCACAGGGCTATGATCTCACGCGCGTGCCTCTGCCGCTGACACAGGACCATATCGCCGACGCCACCGGCCTGACGCCGGTGCATGTCAACCGGACGCTGAAAACGTTGCGCGCCGAGGGATGTATCGAGCGGCTCGCTGGCGGGCTGGTGGCGATACCCGACCTGGAGGCGCTGAAAGCGGTGGGCGGTTTCGACGGGCGCTACCTGCATCTCGTCGAATGACGATGCCAGCCCGCGCAAGTAACGATGCCGGTCCGTCGCGCTCAACCGTTTCGCTTTTTCGTGCCTATTTAACCTGGCACGGGTCCCGCGCCGTCATTCTACAGATGGATAATCCCCCGCCGCGCCGCATGCGCCACGGCATCCGTGCGCCCGGTCGCGTCGAGCTTGTCGATCAGCCGGCCGACATGGAATTTGGCGGTGTCGGGTGAAATGCCGAGCCGCTGGCCGATCGCCTTGTTGGACAGGCCTTCGGCAAGCAACGCGATCACGTCGCGCTCGCGCGGCGTCAGGTCGAACCCGTGCTCGCTCGCGTCGGACGCGCTGAGGACCAGATCCGACGCTTCGTCGGCGCTCGCGATCCGCAATTCCGGGATCCGGCCCAGGATGTCGGCGAGCCGGGCGGCGAGCGTCGGGTCGTCGACGCGGATCGCGAGACGCAGGCCCGCCGCGGGATCGCGCATGCTCAATGTTCCGGCCGATCCCCGATCGTCACCGCCACCTCCAGCGGCGCTCCCCCGCGCCGAACGCCAAGCACGATTTCGGTGCCGATCGGTGTCGCCCGCAGCGTCCGCAGCAGCGCGCCGACATGCGGCATGCGCTGGCCGGCCCAGGACAGGATGATGTCTCCCTGATGCAGGCCGGCGCGCGCCGCCGGGCTCTCACGCTCGATCGCCATCACCATGGCGCCATGGCCACCGTCATCGAGCGGGACCTGCTTGAGACCGACGCCGAGATAGGCGATCTGGACCCGACCGTGCGCGAGCAATTGCCGGGCGACACGATCGATCGTCGCCGCCGGGATGACCAATGTCCGGCCACGCGGGCCGCGCACGGCCATACCGAAAGCGCTGCCGGCGCCATCCGTGGCAAGGCCACCCTCGGCGCGACGCCGCAGCCGCAGGTCCAACTCGATCCGGGCATCGATCGTGCCGCCGCGCATCGACTGCCAGGCCGCGCCGGCCGCGGTGATGCCGCCGAACGCGATCAACGGCGCGCTATCGGCCGCCGCGACGATCAAGGCGAGCGCGCCGGGCCGCACGGCCATGTCGGTGAGGGCCGCCACCGGAGCTTTCAAACCCTCGACCCGAAGCAGGGCAATATCGGTTGCCGCGTCGCGCCCGATCAGGGTCGCACTGCGCACCGTGCCGTCGGACTCCTCGATCTCGATCGACCCTTCGTCGGCGAGCGTCTCATCGGGGGTGATGACCAACCCGTCGCGCCAGACGAAGCCACTCGCCAGCGAATGGCGCGACTGGACTTCGACGATCGAGGGCGTGGTGGCGGCGGCGAGGTCGGCGAGCGATGCGGAAAGCTCGGCGAGGGGCGATGCGGTTGTCATGGGAAAATCTCCTGAGCATCGGAGATAGGGTGCCGCCGCGATGTTTTGCTACTGCCCGGTCGGGTAGGGTCGTCGTCGCGATTGCCGGTTTGTCCAAAAGCTTTTTCGTGCGCGTTTAAACTGGCACGGATCTCTTGGACTGGTACGGATCTCGATTTGGGAGCGTCAAGAACTTGTGTCCCAACAAACTAGGCAGCTAGCCTCCGACAGGATCTAACGATGTTACCAAAAGGGGCCATGTTTGACTTGCGAACCGGGCAATGGACGGTTCCCGCTCCGCCAGCGCAGGGCTCTTTTGGAACTGCGCCTAATGGAAGGTACCTCGTCAGAGGCGGCTCGTTGTCTATCGGGCCGGGCGAAGGCACGTCACTTGTGGACATTGGCACTACGCTCACAAGAGGGCAGCGGGGCGCAGTCGTGCAGTACGGTCAGCGGTGGGAGGGGGGAGCCGACTATCTTGCTGCGTTAGATACTGTGGCGGACGATAGCTCCGTTATGCGGGCTGCTCTGCTGTTCGCGGACGTTGTGGATTGGCCTCAATCTAATCTCTGGCGCTCTCCGGACGATGATCTTCTGGTGTCTGCGCTTGGCGGAAACTTAGTGCGGTCTCACTTTGCCATCCAGGGCCAAATCGTCGCAGAACGGATGAGCGAGTTGCCGTATGCGGCGTTCAAAGAGCATGAGGTTCGTGAGCCCGGAATGTGGTCAATATGGCACGCAGACCGCGATAGCCCCGTGCCTGACGAGGAAGCGTCATCCGAATTGGGGTTCAGGCTGACAATTCAAAAGGCTTTGTTGCTGCCGGCTAACGACGTACCCTTCGAGGATGTGCTGGCTTTTCGCCACCGCCACCACGACAAGCTTGTCGCTCTCAGGCAGCATATTGACGAGGTAGCACAAGACCTCCGCCGACATGGTTGGGACTCTCAGGATACGCGCTTGGCGATAGAACGATTTGATGCGTCTTTGGCTCATTATCTTGAGGCTGCAAGGCAATCGAACACCAGAAAGGTACTTGCTAATCTTTCTGTATCTTCGAACTGGTTGGGTAGTGCGCTTTCGTTCGCCGGAACTGCTACGGCGTCGTTACTTGCAGGGTTGCCCTTATCTGGGGCCGTCCTGGCAGGGGCAGCTACCGGCGGCGCTTGCCTTAGTGTCGCCGGGGCGCCTGGCCTTAAAAGTCGGACGGCTGACGGTCCGTTTGCATACTTAGTTCAGATTGAGAGAGAATGGCCGTGAGCTGCTCTTAGGAGCTTTTCGTGCCTGTTTAAACTAGCGCGGATTTCGGAAGCTCTTGCATGTTTATTGGCGGCGCGGAATGGCGGGCGGGACAGGGTGCATCCGGGCACTAGCTCTGCTTTCTAGCAATTTTTCTCTACTCTGGGGGCGGCAATGGCGGACCTTATTGAGAGCAGCCCAGAGGCCACCGCCTGGATGGCGGAAGCCTTGATCGCCAACGCTGGCGGCGCCGTCTTTGGTCGGCTCGCCAAGTCGGTGATCTGGTCGAATGACACTGACGCGGACGGAAACTTACTCGTGCCGCTGGATCCTCGCCAACTTGCAGCTGAGATCAATGCCGATCACTTTCCATTGCTGCTCGGTCACGATCCGGGACGGCCGCTAGGGAAGGTGATTGCGGCGAAGGTCTTCGAAAACCAGACCGGCAACGTCTTCGTCGCGGCGGTGCTGGGGTTTTATGAGGGTGCTCCGAAGCTAAGTTTTGGTGAGCTCGGCATGGATCCGCTCGCTGACGCGCCGTCGCCGGACACTTTACCGGCTCTTCCGACAGACTTTAGATTCCAGTTGGCGGTCGATCCGCGAGAGATTGATCCCTCATTGGTGAACGAGGTCACCCGCGACGCACCGTTCCCAATCGATTTCCGGGGACGCTCGAATAACGCTGCTGATACTTCGCAGACCTTCCTCGGCATTTCGGTGCTGTTTCTGGCGTTAGTTTGGAATCCATTTGTCACGACGTTTGCCAACGAGGCCAGTAAGGACGTCTACGTCGCCGTGCGAAAGTGGCTCAGGAAGCTGTCTTCGCACATGGCGAAGTGCAGCAATCCTGTAGTCGAACTGCAATCGTTTCACGGCGACTGTCACATCTCGTTCATGTTACGGGGGCACGACGTCGCGCGACATTACAAGGCACACGACGCTCTAGATGGAGCGGCCGCTCGTGCGGCCCAACTTATCGCGCGGATGCGTGCGGCAAGCCTAGCGCCGGTTCGGCTTGTCTATGAATTCCACGCAACCGATGACCTCTGGTATCCTTCCTACGCTGAACTTAGCGATGGCCGCCTTGTGTCCGACGTCGCCACGCTGATCGCCGTCGAAAAGCTACCGCCCGGCCTAAGCCTCGGGATTGCCCTTCCGAACTTGCCTGAGCCTCGCGACGAATGACGTTGAATAGCTGAATTCAGAGAGGCGGGAACTGTCGAGGTCCGGCGGCCGCAGGGTAAGCAGCTCGCCGCAATATTTCGAAGAGATCGCGAGGATCGTCCGGGTCCGCGAGGATGTCGATCTGCTTTTCGTGCCCGTTTAAACTAGCACGGATACCTAGTTTCACACTGCGGGTTGGACGACTATCAGTTGGGCGTTGAATTGGCCTCGCGCTTCGTCGCTCAATGTGCGCAAAGCTTCCTGCTCTGGTGTCATCTGTTTGGGCGCTCTGACAGGCATCGGCGGAGCTCTCTCTCCAATTCGACGGATACCTGCAGGCGGCGCTAGAGGAGATCGAGCCGTCGATCGAAGGTCAAGCATTGGTGCTATTCCTTTAGACCGATCAATCTCTAGTTGGATTTCTTGCGCCCGCGTCGCAGCTGCCCGATTTCGGTCAAGCCAATCTCGCAATTTTTCTCTTACCGGGCGAGCATCCGATTGTAGCTTTTCCGTCAGGCGTGAGCGCACTTGGTCAATCGTCAGGGACTCGATCTGGCGCGGTTCAGAGCAGAAATATGCGCTAGCGCCGTCAAAAGACACCGTGTGGCGAAAGTCATCGGCGATGATCCCAATATCGGAAGGAGACACAAAGATTGATCGTTGTGCCACTCGGTTGGTGGCCCAAGCCGCGTTGATGCCCTCCAAGGTATGAAATCGCGGGGCAACGTAGAACACTTCGTTGGTGCCATCGTCGAGCGCGACCAACGACGTGTGCTGCAGCGAGCGATTGCGCTCGGTAATCGTAAAGCGATAGAAGGGAACAGCTAGAGGTAAACCGAGATTTTTTATCTCATTGGCGCTTCTACGTTGCATCACATGAGAGCGTTTGAATTGAAGATAGAGAGGTAGCCCCGGAGCATCGAGCTTCACGTCATATCCACCCGTTTCTTTCCCCTCTTCAATCAGGCTCGGAAAAATTGGGACCGCTGATAGCGCCATCCAACCAACTAGCTCGTTGGTCAGCGCGAAGCCGTACGTAAACTCTGATATATCCGGCGTCATTCTTGCGATCTACCCTTCATAACGTAGGGTTAGTCGCTCTCTCAAGGTCAGTAAAATGGACATTAGTCCATTATGGACAAGTAGATTCGTCGTCGCCCTAGGCCGGAGATAAGAGCGAGGCGTCAGATTAGAGAGCGATCTCGTGTAGATTCAACGGAGATTTTTCGAGCCTGTTAAACTGGCGAAGATCTCAAGCCGAGGGCGGATTTGAGCTTCGGATTGGATGTGACTCTATTGATCACCACCGTTGCGCTATTGTGAGACCATGATTGACGTCGACGAATATCGAAACATGATCCTTACAGCCAACCATCTGCCGAACGTGGATGGGCGCTACACCTTCTACTACGATGAGACGAACAACGTCAGGAAGCTTCACCTGACCGGGGGCGGAATGAATATTCGTCGGCCCGAAAGTTTCGTGCTGGGAGGGATTGTCCATCGGGGGCGCCCCAACGCTATCGATCTTACCCCGCTTCGCGCGTCCTTACGTCTTCAACCGAACGCAAAGGAGATCAAGCTCAAGCATCTCGGCCAAGGCGACTTCTTGCAATTGCTCAAGTCGGCCAAGGTCGAAGCCTTCCTAAAATGGGTGACCGAACAAGGTTTCCTTGTCCATTATCAGGTCACCGGTCTGCTTTATTGGTCGATCGTCGACATCGTGGATTCGATCCTCGCCGAAGCCCGCGAGCCGCAATTGTACATGGCGCACATGCTTCTCAAAGATGGCCTCTATTCTGTGCTGCGTGACGACGTCGACGGCACCGCTGAATTCCTTGGCCGGTATGGCTATCCTGATGTCGGGCGCCAACGCCGACCTGCGTTTGTGGCCGAACTGCTCGAGTTGGTCGAGAATCGCGAAGATATGCTCGATCATTTCGCATTCTACATGCTAAAAGGCCTGTTGCAGATGGCACGGAAGCTTACCTCCCTGCCGTATCTCGAAGACGAGACGCCGAACGTGCTGATCGAGGGATTTGGTGAGTTTTTCCGGAATCGCCTTTGCCTGTTCAAGAACTCGCAACACATCCTAGATGACGAAAAGGTGATCGAGGCCTATCTTGAGGCTCTACCTTTCACCGAGAAGGGCGCCCCGCTGCGCCATTTCCGGTTCGCTAATTCTCAGAGCGAACCGGGCATCCAGATATCGGATCCGCTGGCAGGCCTGCTTGGCAAGCTCTTCAGCCACATAAATCGTACGCCGTTGGGCGATCTCGAAGCTGAGCTGGAAGCCCTGAGTCCACAGCAACGTCGCTCATTGGCGTTGCTGGCGCGTCTCCTGGACGCATCGACAGACGAATGCCCCGGGTTCGCCCAACACATCATCGCGGATGAAGACCGCCGACGAGCGAGTTTTCTGCTCGAAGGCGATATCCTGCGTTATCGAATTTAGGCGGCCTGAAGGGCGCTCTCGCAGTGACAGGGTTACCCGTGCCTGTCTAAAACCGGCACGGATAACCCAAACTATGGAGCTGCCATCTGTTCTGCTGCCGCCGCAATCCGCTGCTGGGCATCACGCTCGGCATCGACCAAAAGCCGAATTAGCGGCTCCTCGACAGAACCTCGAGCGGTCATGCCTTCAGCAGTGCCTGCCCAAACCCATGTTCTTGTTCGTCTGAGTCCGAGTACCGGCCACGCGCGCGAGAACATAGGATCCCGATCGAGTTCTCTGATGCGCGCTAGGTAATGGTCTAGATTCAGATACACAGAGATTTCTTGGCCGGGTTCGATAGTAAACGGAGGGTCTCGCCCTAGCCCGGTGTCCCCCGGCATTTGGACGGCGTATTGGCGGCGCAGGAATGCCGGCCACTGCCAAGGCCAAGTCCCGCTTCGCCAGCCAACTGTACGGATGTGGGCCACGCGCTGCCCAACGTTGGTAATAGAAATCATCAATAGACGCTGTTCGGGCAAACCGCCGCCGATGGTCAGACGCTCGCCAGCCTTGACCTTGAGCTTCGGGCTGCGCTCAGAAAGGGCAATCCAAAGGGACACGGCAACCGCAGCGAATGTTGCCGCCGCTCCGAGCAGTTGCCCAATAGCTGATAGCTTGGTCCAGAAAAGCTCTTGGTCGGTCATCCATTCCCCCAACTGGTTGGCCTGTTCGGCCATCCTAACATATCGCTGACGGACTGCGCTGCACAGGCGGGGCCGCTTCCGGTGGTGACGGCATATCACTGAGCGTTCCCACGCCAAGGCTGATGGCCCTCGCCGACAGCCGCCCACTGCGTCCGCACTCTCATTCACGCTCCATTGAGTTCCGAGCGACGCCGCGATTGTGCATCTCTCGCCAATTATTGATAATGACATTGACTCGCAATAGCGACAATCATACGAGCCGCGCTTCCCGATCGCATCTTGGAAGGCTCGTCGATGACCATTGCCCGCAGGCACCTCGCTCTCTCCGCTGTGTTGGCGCTTGCCTGGAGCCATCCGGCCTGGGCGGCGGGGCCTGAGGACGAAACCGACGATCAGGCGAAGCCGGAGATCGTTATCACCGGCACGCTGGCGGCGAACCAGAGCGCGTCGTCGACCGGCTTGCCGCTGACGCTGCGCGAGACGCCGCAATCGGTCACCATCATCGACCGCAGCCGGATCGACGATTTCGCGCTGACCAACATCAACGACCTGCTCGACCAGGCGGTCGGGATCAATGTCGAGCGGGTCGAGACCGACCGCACCTATTTCAACGCGCGCGGCTTCGGCATCACCAATTTCCAGGTCGACGGGATCGGCATGCCGTTGCTCTGGGGGCTGCAATTCGGCGCGCTCGACACGGCTTTGTGGGATCGGGTCGAGACGGTGCGCGGCGCCAATGCGATCATGACCGGGATCGGCAATCCGTCGGCGACGATCAATTATGTCCGCAAGCGGCCGACCGAGAACTTCCGGGCCTCGGCCTCGGTCATGGCGGGGTCGTGGAACCAGTTGCGCTTCGAAGGCGACGTGTCGGGGCCGCTCGACGCCTCGGGCAATGTCGCCGCGCGGCTGATCTATGCGCACGACAATCGCGATTCCTGGCTCGACTTCAACCACGTCAACCGCAACGTCTATGGCGGCATCGTCTCGTGGAAGGTCACGCCGCGGCTGACCGCGACGGCGGGCTATACGCGTCAGGAAAACCATGCCGACGGCGTCATGTGGGGCGCATTGCCGCTGACCTATAGCGACGGGACGCGGATCGATTATCCGGTCTCGGCCTCGACCTCGGCGCCCTGGACCTATTGGAATGTCACTGATCAGAGCGCGTTCGGCGAGCTCGCTTACGATCTCGGCGGCGGCTGGTCGGCGAAGGGCGTGTTCACCTACAAGCGCTTCGAGGAAGAAGCGAAGCTGCTCTACGCCTATAATTTTCCCGACCGCGCGACCGGGCTGGGCGTCGCGGGCATGTCGGGCATCTATCCCTCGGCCTATAATCAGTATCTCGGCGATTTCTACGCGTCCGGCCCGTTCAAGCTGTTCGGTCGCCAGCACCAACTGGCGTTCGGCGTCTCGACCGCGCGCTCGCATGGCCGCGAGTGGGAGAATTTCTCGAGCGACGCGATCGTCTTTCCGGCGGTCGGCGATTGGGGCAAGACGATCGTCCCCGAACCGAGCTATCCCGGCGCCTATCTCGCCGCCGACTATACCGACCGGCTGACCCGTGCGTACGGCGCGGCGCACCTCAATATCACCGATCGGTTGAAGGCGGTGGTCGGCGCCAGCGCGATGTGGCTCAAGTCGACCGGCATTTCCTATGGCACCGACCAGTCGCGCGACGCGCATGCGGTCAGCCCCTATGCCGGCGCGGTCTATGACCTGACCGGGAACGTCTCGCTCTATGCGAGCTATACCGACATCTTCAATCCGCAGACCGAAGTCGACATCAACAACCGCAAGCTCGATCCGGCGCGGGGCAGCAGCATCGAGGGCGGGATCAAGAGCGAGTGGTTCGGCGGCAAGCTCTATGCCACCGCGTCCTTGTTCCGCGCCAAGCAGAAGGGGCTGGCATCGGCGATCGGCGCGTTCGGCGATCCCAACGGGCCGTGCGTCAACGGGCCGGTCGGCGGGACCTGTTATGCCGGGGTCGACACCAGCTCGCGCGGGTTCGAGATCGAGATTGCGGGCAAGGTCACCGACACTTGGCAAGTCAGTGGCGGCTATAGCGGGCTGGAGATCGAGGATCAGGCCGGCAACCCGACCCGTACTTTCCTGCCGACCAAATCGCTCAAGCTGTCGACCACTTATACGGTGCCGCGGCTCAACGACCTCAAGCTCGGCGCGCAACTGCGCTGGCAGAACGCGATCCGCTACGCCGATGCCACGGTGCAGAATATGGGTGTGGTGACCGGCGACGTCCTGCTGCGCCAGAATAGCTATGCGGTGCTCGACCTGATGGCGGGCATGCGGCTGCTCGATCACGTCCGCGCGACGGTCAATGTGCGCAACGTCACCGACACCAAATATCTCGCCAGCCTGATGTGGGGGCAGGCTTATTACGCCGCACCGCGCAGCGTGGCGGTGACGATCGGGCTCGATTTCTGATGGCGGTGCGTGCGGTCGATCGGCGCGGCTGGCGCTATCGCGGCAACGTCGCCGTGCGCGTGCTAGCGGCGACGGTCGGCGCTTATGGCGTCGCCTCGTGCCTGGCGATGGCGGTCGCGCGACTGGGCGCGGGCGGGCGGATCGACGCGGTGATTGCGGGGACCTTGTGCGCCTATCTGGCGGTGCCGGCGGTCGCGATCTGGGCGTTCGTCGCGCGCGGACCGTGGCGAGCCTGGGGCGGGGTGGTCGTGCTGGCCGCCCTGTTCGGCGGGCTGGCCTGGATGATCGGGCCGCCGGCGCGATGAGCGCGATCCGCGAGGGGATGCGGCAGGTCATGGCCTGGCTGCACGGCTGGACCGGGCTGGCGCTCGGCTGGGTGCTGTTCGTGATGTGCCTGGCCGGCACGATGAGCGTGTTCAAGCCCGAGATCAGCCGCTGGATGCGCCCCGAAGCGACCGCCAGCGCGGGGCGGATCGAGGCGATCGCCGCGGCGACCAACTGGCTGGCGAGCAGCGCGCGCGGCTCGACCGGCTGGTACCTGACCGCGCCCGACGATCGCGCCAACGTTGTCGAGGCGACCTACGATAAAGGCGGCGACTATGTCGCACGCGCGCTCGACCCGGTCAGCGGCGCGCCGGTCGCGCGCGAGACTTTGGGCGGGGAGTTCTTCTACCGGCTCCATTTCGAGCTCGAACTGCCCTATCCCTGGGGGCGCTGGCTCGCCTCGATCGCCGCGCTGGCGATGCTGACCGCGCTCGTCACCGGGATCATCGCGCATCGCCGCATCTTCCGCGATTTCTTCACCTTTCGCCCGCGCAAGGGACAACGGTCCTGGCTCGACGGGCACAATGCGCTGGGCGTGCTGGCCTTGCCGTTCCATCTGATGATCACCTTCAGCGGGCTGGTCACGCTCGCGTCATTGAACATGCCCTGGGGGATCGTCGCCAATTACGGCAACGACCTGGCGGCGGCGTTTCACGACCTCGCGCCAGGCGCGGTCGACCGGCCGGCGGCGGGGCGTCCCGCGACGCTGGCACCGATCGCGCCGATGCTGCGCGAGGCCGAGCGGCGGTTCGGCGGCGCGCCATTCTCACGGGTGTCGATCGCCAATCCCGGCGACGTCGCGTCGGTCGTCACCGTCTATCGCAGCGACGCCGCGCAGATCGGCGCGACCGTGGCCGAGGTCAGTTTCGACGGGCCGAGCGGCCGGGTGATCGGCGCCTGGAGCGAAGCGCGCCCGGCGGTCGGCACCTATGCCGTGATCTATGGCCTGCACATGGGCCGGTTCGCGGGCGGATTGCTGCGCTGGCTCTATTTTCTCGGCGGCGCGATGCTCACGCTGGCGGTGGCGAGCGGGATGATCCTGTGGGTCGTCAAACGCCGCGAGCGCGCGCCCTTGTCGCTCGCCAACCGGATCGTCGAGCGGCTCAACGTCGGAATCATCGCCGGGGTGCCGATCGGTTTTGCGGCCTATCTCTGCGTGAACCGGTTGCTGCCGATCGGCCTGATCGATCGCGCGCAACAGGAAGTGACCATCGCGCTCGATGCCGCTGGCATCGCGCTTCTCGCTGCGATCGCCGTGCCGCCGCGGCTGGGTTGGCCGCTGCTGCTGGGAGTCCTCGCTTTGCTCTGTTTCGCCGCGCCGGTCGTCGGCGGCGGGCTATCCTATCTGTCGCAGGCATTGGCCCGCGGCGATGCGATGCTGCCCATGGCCGATGCGCTGCTCATCGGCGTCGCCTTGACCGCGCTGGCCTGCATGCGGGCCGTCACCCGCAAGCGCCCCGAAATCCGCAGGCCCGCGCGGGCGAGGGCGATCGCATGACCTTCGCGATGTTGGAGTTCCTCGGCCTCTATCTGCTCGCCGCGTCGATGCAGCCGCATCGCGGCATCCTGCTGGGCGGCTGGCGGAGCATCGCCACGCCACGCGCGACCGTGATCGCCGGCTGGTCGCTCGTCGCGCTGTCGCTCGGCCTCGCCGTCGCTGGGCCTGCGCCGACCGATATCGTCACCTGGTTCGGCCTGCTCCCGCTGGCGTCCGGCGCGATCCTGCTGGGCTTGAGCTTCGCACCGCATCTGGTGCGGGCGTTCGTCGTCGCCGGCCTGGCCGGCGGACTGGCCGCGATGGTTCTGCACTGAGGATGGGCAACCGGGGCGGGGACTCATATTCCCGTCGTCATCCCCGCGAAAGCGGGGACCCATCTCGGAGAGAAGTCACGCACACCACGGCTGTTTGGAAAGCTGGAGCGAGCAGGAGATGGGTCCCGGCTTGCGCGGGGGCTATCACATATCCGACTCGAGCAGTTTCATCCTTCGTCACCCCGGCCTTGTGCCGGGGTCCAACCCTCCACACCGGAATACAGCCTTTGTTGCGCCTTGGATGCCGGAACAAGTCCGGCATGACGGTTGAGCTCGATTGAACGGCTCTACCCCACCCCAAAGTCCATATGCGATGACCCTACCGCTTTCGCCGGGATGACGAGTTCTGTCACCCCGCCGCGATCACGCTGATCTCCACCGCATATTCCGGCCCGGTAAGGCGCGCCTCGACCGTTGCGCGCGCCGGCATTCCGTCGGGCGAGACCCAGGCGTCCCACACAGTGTTCATCTCGGCGAAGCTGGCGATGTCGGCCAGATAGATGGTCGCGCTCAGGATGCGGCCCTTGTCGCTGCCGGCTTCGGCGAGCAGGCTGTCGATCGTGCGCAGGATCTCCGCGGTCTGCTCCGCGACGCTCTTGCCGGCATTTTCCTCGGCGACCTGGCCGGCGGTGAAGATCAGGCCGTTATACGCCACCATCTGGTTCATGCGGGCGGTCGGGTGCCAGCGTTTGATCTCGGTCATGCGATTGTCCCTTTTGAAAAGCAGGCTCAGGCCCAAGCGGAGTCGGCGAGCTGATCGATGGCACCGCGAACGGTGTCAATGACGAACGCCCGCTCTTCGTCGATCAGCGGCAGCCGCGGCGATCGCGTCCATTCGGGCGCGCCATAGACCAGGTTCTCGGCCAGCTTGATGTACTGGACCAGCTTCACATGCGTATCGAGATGGAAGCTCGGCGTGAGCATCCGGTAGAGTTCTCGCGCCTTGGCGAGATGGGCGAGCGGATCAAGCTTGCCGCCGCCGAACAATTGCCCTCGGTCCATCCCGAAAATCCGGGCATCCATACGATTAACCAGACCTTGTTCGCCGGGCCGCTGACCGAGCGCGACGGGGTCAAGACTGCAAAGAACGCCGTGGTCGTCTCGCCGGGCCGGATCGACCGCAGCCCGTGCGGCACCGGCAGTTCGGCGCGAATGGCGCTGATGCACGCGCGCGGCGACCTCGCGGTGGGTGAGCGGTTCGTCCATACCTCGATCCTCGATACCGAATTCGTCTGTGGGATCGAGGAGGAGACCAAAGTGGGCGGCGAGCCGGGCGTGATGACGCGGGTTGCGGGGAGGGCATGGCTGACGGGCGTTTCCTATTACGGCGCTGACCCCGACGATCCGTTCCCGCATGGGTACCGCCTCAACGACACCTGGCTGGCGTGCTGAGGCAGGTCGGCAAACAACAACTCCTCTCCCTTGCAGGGAGGGGGAATCTGTAGGGCCGTTCCGCGATGGATCGACAAGGCGATAATTGTACTGTAAGATTCTGAAGAACAATTATAGCGAGGTGCAGGTGGGATCTTCGGTCGGGACATTGGGATTCGTCGGTACGGGCACGATCGCCGCTGCGATGATCGAGGGGCTGGCGCTGTCGGGCAGCGAGCCGATCATCGTCTCGCCGCGCAATGCCGATATCGCCGCCGACCTCGCGGCGCGCTTTGCCAATGTCACGATCGCTGCCGACAATCAGGCAGTGGTCGATGCCAGCGACATGGTCGTCCTGTCGGTCCGCCCGCAGATCGCCGATGAAGTGCTGCGGCCGCTCAATTTCCGTCCCGACCAGCATGTCCTGAGCCTGATCGCGACGATCTCGCTCGAGTATCTCCACGAGGTCACCGCGCCCGCCGCGACCGTAACCCGCGCCGTGCCGCTGCCGCCGGTCGCGCGCGGGCAGGGGCCGACCGCGGTCTTTCCGCCCAACGCGCGGGTGAAGGCGCTGTACGACCGGCTCGGCGTCGCGATCGAGCTTGGCGACGAAAGCGAGTTCGACGTGTTCAGCGCCGCGACCGCGACGATGAGCAGCTATTTCGCCTTCGCGCGGACCGTGACCGCCTGGATGGAAGCAAACGGCGTCGATGCCGCCAAGGCGCACGCCTTCATGGCCCAGATGCTGGAAGGTCTCGGCAGTGCCTCGCCCGCCGCCCCCGAGCGGAGTTTCGCGCAACTCGCCGACGAATATCAGACGCGCGGCGGGATCAACGAACAGGTGTTCCGCGCGATCACCCGCGACGGCGTGCTGCCCGATCTCGATGCCGCGCTCGACGGCGTGCTGGCGCGGCTGCGCGCGGGCCGCGGGATCACGGACTGATGCGCGCGGTGCATACCCTGATCGGCGACCTGATCGGGGCAATCGGTGCGCCCGATTTCCTGGCCATGGCGGCGGACAGCGTACGGCGCTTTGCCGGCTTCGACCTCGCCGCGATCGTCCTCCATCCCGATGCCGATCGGCCGCGCGTTCTGTTCGACGATTTCGACCGGATCGGGCGGCGCGAGGCGATCGAGACCTATGCGCGCGTGACGCATCGCATCAACCCGATGCTGGCGCGGCCCGGCGTGGTCCGCGCGCGCGACTTCGCCGGCACCGCGCCCGATCGCATCGCGGCGCTGCGCCCCTGGCTGGTCCCCGCGCCGGAGGAGGAACTGGGGTTCCGCACCGCCGGCTGGCCCGAGCGGCAGGAGGAACTCGGCCTTCATCTGCGCGGCTGGGGTGGGACGATCGAGCTCGGCCTCTATCGCGAGCGCGGCCGCCATGCCGCGCCGGCCGCGATGCTGCGCGCACTCGACGCCGCCACCACGCCGATCGCCGCGGCGTTCGAGCGCCATCGCGCGCTGACCGGCGAAGGCGCCGCGCTGCGCGCCTGTCTGTCGCCGCGCGAGAACCAGGTGTGCGACTTGCTGCTGCTCGGCTGTTCGAGCGATGCCATCGCGCTGCGGCTCGGGATCAGCCGCCACACGGTCAAGGATCATCGCAAGCAGATCTTCCGCAAGCTCGGCATCGCATCGCTGGCGGAGCTGTTCGCGTCGGTGCATTGAACAATTCTTCCCCGGTCAGGGCAGGACCATCGCATATGGATGGGATGGGCATCTTCTCGTTTAGCCGTCATGCCGGACTTGTTCCGGCATCCAATGAGCAACAACGGACTGATTCCGTTGTGGAGGGTTGGACCCCGGAACAAGTCCGGGGTGACGAGGGCTGAAGGCGAAAGCGAACGGGCCGGATCGCTGCCCCTAATTCATATGCGATGACCCTGCCCGCCAGGGGAGATTGGTGTGGAGTCGATAACCCCCTCCCGAGAGGGATGGTATCGCCACCGCGATCCGGCACAATCGCGCGTGCCCGAACGGGGCCAGGAAAGGGAAGACGATGCGCTACGTCCGGATGCCGATCGAGGTCGAATCGCCCGAGGAATATGGGTACGGTAATATTCGCAACAATCTGTCCGAGAGCTCGATCGTCGATCAGTCGATCGGCAGCCTTGGCCTGACCGTCCCCGATCTCACCTTGCTGTACGGCGAGCATCGCGGCAGCGAGCGGTTGCGGTCGCTGATCATCGATGAAGCGCCGAGCCTCGCCGTCGACGACGTCCTGATCTGTGGCGGCGCCGCCGGCGCGCTGTTCATTATCGCCACCGCCTTGCTGAGCAGGGACGACCATCTCGTCGTCGTGCGTCCCAATTACGCGACCAATATCGAAACGCCGCGCGCGATCGGCTGCCAGATCGGCTTCATCGATCTCGAGTTCGAGACCGGGTTCGCGCTCGATCTCGACAAGGTCGCGGCGGCGATCACCCCGGCGACCAAGCTGATCAGCGTCACCTGTCCGCACAATCCGACCGGCGTGATGATGAGCGAGGCCGACCTCACCGCGCTGGTCGCGCTGGCGGCGGAGCGCAAGTGCCTGTTGCTGGTCGACGAGACCTATCGCGACCTCGCCATCACCACCAAACTGCCGATCGCCGCGTCGCTTGGCAAGCACGTGATCAGCGTGGCGTCCTTGTCCAAAGCGTTCGGCGTGCCCGGCATCCGCGTCGGCTGGATGATCAACAGCGACCCCGCGCTGATGGAAATATTCCTCGCCGCCAAGGAACAGATCAGCATCTGCGGCAGCGTGATCAACGAATGGGTCGCCGAGGAAATCCTGGCAAAGCGCGACGCTTTCCTGGCCCCGACGCTCGCCGAATGGCGCCGCCGCCTCGACCGCGTCGCCGAGTGGATGGCGGGCGAGGAATTGCTCGAATGGGTGCGCCCGTCGGGCGGCGTGGTGTGCTTCCCACGGATGAAGGCCGACCCGCCGGGCGGGACGGACGCCTTCTATCGCCGCCTGCTCCAGGACCACGGCACCTATGTCGGGCCGGGCCATTGGTTCGAGATGTCCGACCGCTATTTCCGCGTCGGCTATGCGTGGCCGACCGCCGGCCAGCTCGACGCCGGGCTCGTCGGCATTTCCGCCGCGCTGCGCGGCTGACCTCCAAATCCAAGGATCGACATGACCGCCCTGATCGACCGCATCCGTGACGCCCATGTCGCGATCCGCCCGCACGTCATGGTTTCACCGCTCCAGCGTAGCGACGCGCTATCGGATGCGCTCGGCTGCGATCTCTGGCTGAAATGCGACCATCTCCAGCCGACCGGATCGTTCAAGCTGCGTGGGGCAACCAACAAGGTGCGGCTGCTCGCGCCCGATCACACTGAGGTGTTCACTGCCTCGACCGGCAATCACGGCCGCGCGGTCGCGCATGCCGCCGCCGCGTTCGGGATCGGCGCCACCGTCTATGTCAACGACAGCGCGCCGCAGATGAAGCTGGACGCGATCCGCGCGCTGGGCGCCAAATTGGTGACGGTCGAGGGCAATTCGCTCAACGGCGAACTGCAGGCGCGCGCCGAGGCCGAGCGGCGCGGCGTGCCGTACATCCCGCCGTATAACGATTACGACACGATAAGCGGGCAGGGGACGATGGGGCTCGAACTGATCGAGCAGGCTGACGATCTCGACGCGGTGTTCATCTGCACCGGTGGGGGTGGCCTGACTGGCGGCGTGGGGACGGTGTTCAAGGCGCTGTCGCCCAGGACGCGGATCGTTGCGGTTTCGCCCGCGGCCTCGACCTGCATGCTCGACTCGCTCGAGGCCGGCGAGATCGTCGAGACGCCCGAAAGCCCGACCTTGTCCGACGGATCGGCGGGCGCGATCGAGCCGGGATCGGTGACCTTCGCAGTCTGCCAGCAAGTGATCGACGAAACGGTCCGGGTCAGCGAGCTCGAGATCGCTCGGGCGATGCGGCGGCTCGCCGAGAGCGACCGCTGGATGGTCGAGGGCGCGGCCGGTGCGGCGCTGGCCGGATTGGTGCAGGTTGCTGATCGCTATTGCGGCAAGAAGGTCGCGGTGGTGCTGTGCGGGCGGAACGTCGCGCTCGACACGTATCTGGGGGCGCTGGAGATGGAGCGGGGGTGATTGGGGTCGGCGGGTGCGTTCGCCTGATCGCTAGCTGGGGCGTGGACTCGTAAAGCGGTCTGTTGGCGAGCGACCCAGTTGCGGGCGTTCGATCGCCGGTAAAAAGAATGGCAGGAAATGGGCCGTAAGCAGCCTGGCAGGTTTTGGACGGCCTGAGGTGCGAGGCAGACATTCATTCAGCCGGTTCGTGATCTCACGACCACGGATCGTGCGGGGTTAGGACGTTCTCTGTCAGATTGGCGCGCTCGTAGTTATCGAAAACGACATTCTTTCGGGCCGCCGCGGCACTCCAGAGTTGCGACCCGGCAGCGCCGGGAATCACAATAGCAGAATGTTCAGGACCGGCCCGACGAATGGAAACGCATATCGGTTTCGATGCGGTCGACCAGCGCGCCGACATCCGACTCTTCGAAGATTTCGATTGGTCCGGGCGACTTTTTCAGGATTTTCAACGCACGGCGATAAGCACCATCGAGACTTGTGTCGGAGGGCGCGCCGACGATAAAATAAGGATGCACCGCTTCGGCCGCTTCCGGGAGCACCGAGGCGAGTTGCCCGAGCCACCGGTGGGCCTTGCGGTAAATCCCTTCCGCGTCGGCCAGATCAAGCGACACGGGTTCGTAGACATGCCACGCGCCGTTTTTCCATCCGTGCTGAAACTCGATGCGATCGTCGCCGCCGACGACTACCTTGGGCTCCAGCGTCACCGGCAGTTGCCGCTGCTCCAGCTCCAGGCGGACCGGCTTCCATATCTCCTCGTCGGAGCGACGCGGCTGCGCCTTGGCGTCGTATTTGGTCACCATCCTTCGAAAGACGCTCTCGAAGGTCTTTTCGGGATTGTCGGTCAAGCCCGTAATCTGGGGCGACCACTGGAGCGAACTTGAATCTGAGGGAATGACCGAGCGCGCCACGTCCAGCGCTGTCTCGGACGTCCTAAACAGCCGTTCTTCGGAGACAGTTTTCGCCACCCGCTGTAAGAGCCGATTCACGGTCCGCATCGTTTCGCGAAATGCATTGTGATCCAGCGGGAAGAAATCGTGAATGCGGCCGACGGTGGTCCGCGTTCTCCCCAGCAGCACTGCATTCTCGTTGGAGGTAGCCGGGCATAGCATGACGACGCCAACGTTCACGAACTCGAAAGTCGAGGGGTCGTGAAGGTATCGCAACACCGTACAAGAATATTGGCGCTTCAGCATTTCAGCACCCTTTGCACCTCTGCGACGCAAGCAGCAATGTTATCGCGCGCCGTGCGCAGCCTGTCGATAGCGCTCGCGATCGCCGCCGCCCCGGCCGGCCAGGGCGCCGTGACGCTGTCGCCATATTGGGCGAGCGCCTCATCGGAAAGGTGTCCCCACGCCGTCACCACTGGCTCCCAATTCATGTCCTTTCCGCGCAGCGCATCGCGAAAAATATGCCATCCAGGCGTTGCTAGAGACTGAAGACCGCCAACGACCCACGCATCGCCCAATCCGAGCAGGAACTCTGGAAAGCACAATTCGTGATCGATGATCCGCAGCTCGTCGCCGGCTCGAAGGCAATTCGGATTTTCCGGGCGGCGATCGGCATTCTTCGCGATAGCATCGAAAACGAGGATTGCCGCGGCAAGATCGGGTATCCCACCGGTCAGCGGCGCGCTGGCGATCCAGGTCGTATAGCCGTCCGGTAAGCGGCGCGAGCCGAATGCCGTGGCTGGTCCGGCATTGGCCCTTGCCGCCCAGCCCGGGTTCGCTACCGCGACCGCGCTGATCCAGTCAGGGTCGAGATGGACGAGATAAGGTTGCGGGACGCGCAGTCCGAGATCGGCCGCGACGCACGCCACGAAGCCTTCCATCGCCAGACCCGCGGCACCGCGCTCCGAGCCCGCCGGCAGTTTGAGTACGACCTCAATCTCGACGTCATTTTCGTCTTCGCACAAAACGAAGGCCGGCTGCGTCTTTCCGGTCGGCGCCTGCTGAATGAATTCGAGCGGGGTCAGCTGGCCAAGCACCGGCCGTGCTTACCTGCCGATCGTGGTCCTGTCCAATTTACTCGAGCGCCAACGAGAGCGACAAAGGACCGTTAGCAGGCCAAGTTGCGCGTAGGCTATCAACCGGGCAGCTTGCCTGCGAGAAGCGTGGCGGGGCACAAATGTCGAAAGAACAGCTGGTAATTCGAGTTATCCAGGAGGCCACCAGCGATCGCTGGTGGGAGCTGGTGCCCGCCGCCCTAGGCGCGGTTTTGGGTGCCGCTGGAGCCGCGATCCCCGCCTTCATTCTAGCAAGACGCAGCGCCAAAGATACGTTGGCCCGAGACACCGCCGCTCGAACGGCCGAGGAGCGGGCCACCGCCTTCCGCGGTATGGTCAAGCTCGTCCAAATTCTGAATGGGGCGGCGACGCTGCATCACCAAGTGGAGGAAACCATCGGCAGCGCTGAAGCGCGCGGCCTTAAAAAAGCCGCCCTGTGGCAAAAACTGCTGCCTATGACCGGGTTTAGTGACGCGCCGACCAAGTTCGAATCGGGTGAAATCGCGCTCGTTTTCGCGACCGGAGATGTCGGGTTGGGGAACGAGATGATGTTGCTAGCCGAGCGACTTGCGGCGAGCGAAGGTTCTCTAAAAGACTATTCGAGCCGTCGCCGGGATCTGGGCGATCAATTGGGCGCGCAAATGGACGGTTCGATTGGCACTACAATACTGACCGGTGAACAGATGGCGAAATATACGCCCCGGGCGGTTGAGCTCGAGTCCGCGGCGCAGCAGCTGCGCGAACATCTCGCTAGAAATGACGAGATGGCAAAGGGCTTGCTGCCTCGTTATCGCGACGCCATGCGAGGTTACTTCAAGGACGACAAAATGCTAGCTTTCGACGTTGTTGAGCCTGGCAAGGGCGTCGGCGGTATGTAGGCTACGGTCCGGCGAACGACAGCGGGAACATCCGCTTGTGGGACTTCCGCTGCCCACATTGAACGACCGGATATAGGGCGCCTTGCTGACGAACCATCCAAAGCGGCTCGCATGGCGGCTCCCGACCCAATCCTTGCCGTTCGAGCTGCCGACGCTTAGGCTCGACTATCATAACCGACAGAGCTGCTTGTAAGGAGCAGGCTGGAGATTGGGACGATGCCCGAGCTGAATGGTGTTGCGCCTTATTTCGAGGTCTTCGACATGATCTCGTCGGTTTCATTTTACCGCGATCAACTTGGCTTCACAGTGCTCTTCGCTTCCCCAGAGGTGGACACGAACGAAGGCCGTTTTTCGCATTTCGTACGACTTGGCCGGGGTCGGGCGGAAATTATGCTCAATACGGCATATGACTCCAATGAGCGGCCGCCCGATCGGCATGAGCCGCGGTGGCAAGGAACCCGGCACACGCGCCTTTATTTCGATTGTGACGATGCGCGCGCCTTGCACGAAGAGTTCACGGCTCGGGGCGTAAAGGCAGACCCGCCCGAGATAACCAGGTACGGAATGCTCGGTTTTTCGATGACCGACCCGGACGGCTATGGCCTTACATTCCATCAAGCCGTGCGACGCGATGGGGCGAACCCAGTGGCGGTTTAGGAAGGCTGCACCGTAGGAGCGGTCCTACCGCTTTCCACTCATTTTCAGCCGCTCAGCCCTTGTACTTATGCGGGCGTTTATGGCTTCACCGCCTAGATCGCTCCCAACTTCCCCGGTCACTCTGGACTTGGTCTGGGGTCCAAGCCTCCCAAACGGACTCCAGCCGTTGCGGAACGTTGGATGCCGGGACAAGCCCGGCATGACGAGGTGAGGGCACCGCTATCGATCACGCCGCCCGGACATCCCGCCGCCGCACGTTCGCGATCGACCACAAGGCGGCCGGCAGGAACAGCAGCACCAGCGGCACGGCGGCGACCAGCCCGAAGATGATCGCCGTCGCCAGCGGCTGTTGCAGCCCCGCGCCGCGGCTCACGCCCATCGCCAGTGGCGCCAGGGTCAGCACGGCGATGAGCGCTGACATCAGGATCGGCCGCAGCCTTTTGGCCCCGGCCTCGCGCAACGCCTCCAGCGTCAGCGCGGCGTCGCGATCGATTTCCGCCAGGAAGAAGATGACGAGTTCGGTGACCATCCCGACCACCATGGTCAGGCCCATCAGCGCCGAGATGTTGAGCTCGATCCCGGTCGCCCACAATCCGGCGAGCACCGCGGCGGCGGACAGCAGGACCGTCGCCAGCGCCGCGCCGGTCCAGGCGAGGCGCTCGAACAACAAGGTCAGCAGCAAGGCGGTGAGCAGGACGGCGGCTGCGAAGACCAGGCTGAGGTCGGCGAAGCTCTTCTGCTGTTCGGCATAGAGGCCGCCATAATCGACGCGGACCGAGGCGGGCAGGTGGAGGCCGTCGACGGTCGCCTTCACGTCGCGCATGCCGGAGCCGAGGTCGCGTCCTTCGAGCCGCGCGGTCACGGCGATGAACGGCGCGAGATCCTCTCGGGTCAATTGCTGCTGGCCGGGGTCGATCGAGACTTTCGCGATCGCGCCCAGCCGGACGGCATGGCCGTCGGGCGCGGTCAGCACCAGCGCGGCGATCTGGTCGGTGCGGCGGCGCAATTCCTCGGGCGCGCGGACGCGGACGCCGACCAGTTGCTCCCCGGCGCGGACATTGGTCGCGGCCGACCCGCCGACCAAAGCCTCGACCTGGCTCGCCACCGCATCAGGGTCGAGGCCTTGTTGCGCGGCGGCGCCGGGATCGACGCGCACGCTGACGGCATCGCCGGCGACGCGCAGGCCGTCGACCACTTCGACCACGCCGTCGATCTTGCCGATCGCCCCGCCGACCTTGGCGGCGGCATCGGCGAGCTGCTTGGGATCGTCGCCGAACAATTTGACCTCGATCGGCTCGGGCACCGCGGTGAGGTCGCCGATCAGGTCCTCCATCAACTGGATCAGTTCGACCTCGAGCCCCGGCACCTTGGCCGCGACCTGCTGGCGGATATCGGCCATCACGTCTTCGATCGGCCGGCGCGATCCGCCCTTCAATCGGATGAAGTAATCGCCTTCGTCGGCCTCGGTCAGGCCGCCGCCGAGCTGGAGGCCGGTGCGGCGCGAATAGCTGGCGACTTCGGGGGTGGCGCGGATGATGTCCTCGACCTGGCGGAGCAGACGGTCGGTATCCTCCAGGCTGGCGCCCGATTGCGCCTTGTAGTCGAGCACGAAGCCGCCTTCGTCCATCGCCGGCATGAAGCCCGACGGGACATGGCTCCAGGCCAGGACGCCAAGCACGACGAGCGCGGCGGCGACGATCCCGGCGAACAGCGCCGGGCGCTTGAAGGCGCCGTCGCCGGCAGCAGCGTACCATTTGCTCAGCCGCGCCATGAACCCGTCGGCACGCTCGGCTGCCTCGGCGTCCTTGTCGCGCAGCCAGTGCGCGGCGATCAGCGGGATGACGTAGCGGGCGTAGAGCAGCGACACGGCGAGCGCTGCGACCATCGTCACCGCGAGCGCCTGGAAGAAGCCGCCGGTAACTCCACTGACGAAGGCCAATGGTAGGAACACGATGATCGTCGCCATGGTCGACCCGACCAGCGGACGGCCCATTTCGGCGGCGGCCTCGAGCAGCGTCGGCGGCGTCGTCGCGCGGCCTTCCTGCATCCGGCGCATGACATGTTCGAGCATCACCACCGCGTCGTCGACGACGAGCCCGACCGCGGCAGCCATGCCGCCCAGGGTCATCATGTTGAAGCTCATGTGGAGCGCGAACAAGGCGAGGCAGGTTGCGGCGAGCACGGCGGGCAGCATCAGTCCGGTGATCAGCATCAACCGACCCGAGCGCAGGAACAGGAACAAGACGAGGCCGGCGAGGATCGCGCCCAGGATGATCGCGTCGCGCACCGCATCGGCGGCGCCGGTGACGAGTTCGGACTGGTCGTAGAAGGGAGTCGCCTTGACGCTGGGCGGCAGGCCGGCCTGTTTCAGTCGCGCGTCGACCGCCTTGACGATCGTGACGGTGTCGCCAGTCAGCGCCTGGCGGACATTGACCAACACGGCGTTGCGGCCGTTCGAGGTGACCTTGGTGAAATCGGGCGCCGCGGCGGGATGGATGTGCGCGACCTGGCCGAGCGTGACGAGGCCGGCACCGCTGGTCTGGCCCGACTTGACCGGGATCGCGGCGATATCGGCGGCCGAGGCGACGCGGTTCTCGACCAGCACGAGGTAGAGCCGGTGGCGGTCCTCCATCTTGCCGACGCCGCGCACGCTATTGGCCTTGCCGATTGCGGTGGCGACATCGGGCAAGGTCAGGCCGAGCGCCTGGAGGCGGCCGGGATCCACATCGACCGCGAATTCGCGCGGGGATCCGCCGAGCACATCGACGCCGGCGACTCCGGGGACGGTCGACAGCGCTGGCAGCACCTTGAGTTCGGCGATCTGACGCAGCGCCTGCTGGTCGAGATTGTCCGAGGTCAACGCGATACCGAGCACCGGGAAAATCGTCGGGTCCGAACGGCGGACCTCGAACCGCGTACCCGCGGGCAGATCGGGCAGGATCGTCGCGATCGCACCCTGCGTCGCGAGCGTAGCCTGGGCCATGTCGTCGCCCCAGTCGAAATTGAGCGCGACTTCGGCCGATCCCCGGCTGGTGGTCGAGCGGATGCGCGTCACGCCGGGGACGGCGCGCAACGCGACCTCGATCGGGCGGGTAATCTCCGCCGCCATCTGCGCAGCGTCGCGATCGCCGGCATCGACCGCGACGACGACGCGCGGATAATCGATATGCGGGAACAGGCTGACCGGCAGCTTGGTCGCGGCGAGCAGGCCACCGAGAGTCAGCAGCGCGACCGCGAGCCAGATCGACCGCGCGTGGCGCGAGAGTGCGGCGCTCATTTGGTCCGCACCTGCATGCCGTCTTCCAGCGCGGTGCCGCCCTCGGTCACGACCTGATCGCCGGGCTTCACGCCATTGACGATGACCACGCGGTCGCCGCTGACCGGGCCGGTCTCGACATCGCGGCGATGCGCGACGCCCTTGCTGACGACGAAGACAAAAGGCTGGCCGGCATCGTCGAGCAGCGCGCCATAGGGAATGGTCAGCGCCGCGCCGCCGCCATTGCTGCCCAGATCGAGCTGGCCGTTGAGCGCGGAATTGGTGCCGATTCCGGAGCCCGGCGGCACGTTGATGAACAGCGAGGCGAGCCGTGTGGTCGGGTCGACCACCGGATCGACAGACAGCACCGGTGCGGAGAATGGCACGCCGCTCGGCGGAGTCACGCGGATCACCATACCGGGCCTGATCCGTGACGCCTGTGACGGGTCGAGGCCGAAGCGCGCGCGCAGATTGCCCGAGCCGGCGATCGAGGCGACCGCGGTGCCGGCCGCGACGAGATCGCCGGGGGCAGAAGCAACGCTCTCGACGAAACCGGCGGTCGGCGCGCGCAAGGTCAGCGCGCCATTGCGGGCACCCAGGCTGGCGCGGGTCGTGCTCGCGCTCTGTGCCGCGGCGCGGGCGGTCTCGACATCGGCGTCGCTGACCAAACCATCGGCGCGGAGGCGTTGCGCGCGGGCGTAAGCGGCTTGCGCCGTCGCAGCGTCGGTCGCCGCCTTGGCGTAGTCGAGCTTGCTGGTCGGACTGGGGGCGAGGCGGACGATCACTTGCCCAGCACCAACCTTGGTGCCGACCGGCGCTTCGATCGCGACGACGGTCGCTTCGGCCGGGGCCGCCAGCACATGCTTGCCCATCGCGCCGGCTTCGACCGCGCCATAGACGGTCAGCGTCTCGTCGACCGTGCCCTGTTGCGCGGGCGCGAGCGCGACCAAAGCGACGGGCTTGGCCTCGCCATCGGCGGCATCCTCGCCCGCACCGCAGGCGGCGAGCAGGATCGCCAGGGTCAATGCCAGTCCGGCCTTCATTTCCAATCCTCCCTGGGCACGCCCGTCAGCAATTCGAGCGCAATCATCGCTTCGTCGATCGTCTGGTCCGCGGTCGCCAGCTCGACCCTTTTGTCGCGCAACGCGCCCTCGGCGGTTTCGGCGGTGGCGCGCGACACATCACCACGCGCGGCGGCGGCGCGACTGACGCGCGCGAGCCGGTCGAGCTCGGGCAGCTGTGCTCGCACCGCGTCGCGCTGGCGCCGCGCCAAGCTCACCGCGCTCGCCGCGGCGGCGATGTCGGCGCGGGTCTGGAACAGGCGGGCATCATATTCGGCCTTGAGCTGCTCGCGCGTCGCGCGCTCGACCGCGATCCCGCCACGATTGCGGTTCCATACCGGCAAGGTGAAGTCGACCGTCGGCCCCAGGATGTTGTTGCCGCCGGTGTCGCGAGTGAAATTGAGGTTGAGCGCGAGGCTGGGGAATTGATCGAGGATCGCCTTGTGCACCGCGGCTTCCTGTGCGTCATAGCCGGCGCGCAACGCCTGCAGATCGAGGCGATTGTTGAGCGCGATCTGCGTCAGCCTGGCGGGATCGAGCGCGGGGGCGTCGTCGACGCTGGGGGCTAGCCGCAACTGGGTTTCGGGCGGCAGGCCGAGCAACTTGACCAGCTCGAGCCGCGCGGCGTCGAGATCGTGCTCGGCGGTGCGCAATTTGTCGGCGGTGGCGACCGCGTCAGTCCGCACCGCCTCGACGCTGGTCGAGGCGACATCGCCGCGCGCCGCCGCGCGCAGATTGCGCGCGAGCAATGATTGAGCTTCGGCATCGTCGATCCGGAGCAGATCGATCGCGCCCTGGAGTCGGCGGATGCGCACCGCCTGCAGCCGCGCTTGCCCCGCGGTCTGCCATTCGGCCCAGGCGAGATCGAGCCGCACCTGCTTGGCTTGCGCCTCGGCCGCCTGACGGCGAACCTTGCCGGTACGCAGGGCATTGAGGTCCAGGCCCAGCCCGCTGGCGATCTCGCTGAACGGATCCGGCCCCGACAGGATACCGCCCAGGCCCAGGCTGAAGGTCGGATCGGGCAACAGGCGCGCGGAGAACACCTGGGCGTCGGCGACGCCGGCCTTGGTGCGCATCGCCTTGAGATCGGGGTTGTTGAGCACCGCGATCACCGCAAGGGCATTGTCGTCGAGCGGTGCCGCGAGATCGACATTGGCCGGCTTGAGATAGGGCCGGTCGATCGTCGCGGCGTCGCGACTCAGCGCAGCGATGTCGCTGTCCGACGGCGTCGTCGCGAGCGGCCGCGGCGTATAGGAAGCGCATCCGGCCAGAAGAAGCAGGGCGAGCGCCGGGCCGGAACGGGGGGCGAGCGATTGCAACATGACTCCTCCCTAGCAAATCTCTACTGACACGGTCCTGACGAACGCGAAAATACAATCTGTCAGCCGAGTGTCAGCGAACCGGGCGCATAGGAGGCCTTGATGACGATCGAAGGGCATCATCCTGAGGAGCGGCGCTGATGCGCGCGCTGGTGGTCGAGGACGATCCCGATATCGGGATCGACGTCGAAAACGGCCTGGCCGATGCCGGTTTGGTGGTCGACCGCATCACCAATGGCCCCGACGCCTGGTTCGCCGGCGATACCGAGGATTATGCCATCGTCGTGCTCGACCTCGGCTTGCCGGGGCTCGACGGACTGACGGTGCTGCGCCGCTGGCGCGCGTCGGGGCGGACCATGCCGGTGCTGATCCTGTCGGCGCGCGGCGACTGGACCGAGAAGGTCGAGGGGATCGAGGCGGGGGCGGACGATTATCTCGCCAAGCCGTTCCAGCTCGGCGAATTGGTGACGCGCGCGCGCGCGCTGTTGCGCCGAGCCGGCGGCCATGCCGCGCCAGTGCTCGAAATCGGGCGGCTCAAGGTCGATACGCGCAATCGCCGCCTGCTGGTGCGCGATGTCGAGACGCGCGTCTCGCCGCTCGAATTTCGCCTGATCAATTTCCTCGCCCACCAAGCCGACCGCACGATCGCGGTGGGGGAAATCGCCGACCATCTCTACGGCACGTCGGAGATTGGCGACGTCAATGCGATCGAGGCCTTGATCATGCGGCTGAGGCGCAAGATCGGCAGCGACAGTATCGAGACGCGGCGCGGCTTCGGCTATCGCCTGACCGGCGGGGCGAGCTGAGCATGCGCTCGCTCCGTCTGCGCCTGATCGCGTTCGCCGCGCTGGCGATCGCCGTCGCTCTATGGGCGGCCTGGCACGCCATGGGCCTGTTGTTCGAACATTATACCGAACGACGCATGGCCGACGCCTTGGTGCGCGAAGGCAATGTCGTCGCCGCGGCGGTGCAGGTCGATGCGGCAGGCCGGCCGACGGTCAATTCGGTCGATCTCGACGCGCGGTTCCGGCGCCGCGCGAGCGGGCTCTATTGGGAGATCCGCGCACCCGCCAGCATCGCCGGATCGGCGTCGCTAGCGGGCAAGTTCTTGGCCGAGGGCAAAGCTGTGGGCAAACCGGCCGGTACTGGCTGGCGGGAAACCGAAATCCCCGGGCCCTATGAACAGGATCTCATCCTCGTCGAGCGGCGCGTGTCGGTCGGCGGGACGCCGGTGATCGTGCGTGTCGGAGAGGATGACGAGCCGATCGATCGCGCGGGCGCCGCGTTCGCGCAAGAAATGGGGATGTTCCTGCTCGCGCTCGGCGCTGCGCTGGGGCTGGCGGCCTGGGCCCAGGTCGAACTCGGCTTGTGGCCGTTGCGTCGCGTCCGCCGCGAACTCGCGGCGATGGAGCGCAATCCCGCGCAACGCCTATCGGAGGATCACCCGCGCGAGATCCACGGCCTGGTGCAGGCGATCAACGCGCTCGCCGATGCGCGCAGCGACGATCTCGGGCGCGCGCGTCGCCGCGCGGCTGACCTTGCCCATGCGCTCAAGACCCCGCTCGCCGCGCTCGCCGCGCAGAGCCGGGTGGCGCGCGCGGCCGGTGCCATCGCCGCCGCCGACGCGATCGACCAGACGTTGAGCGCCACCGCCGCGGTGCTGGAATCCGAACTCGCGCGCGCACGCGCCGCCGCCAGCCGGGTAGGCGAGGGGGTGGCCGCGACGCGGCCGGCGGCGCTGATCGAGGGCCTGTTCGCGGTGCTCGAACGCACCGATCGCGGCATGAGCCTGGTGTTCGACGCTGATATTCCCGCCGACTGGGAAATCGGCATCGACGCCGCCAGTTTCGCGGAGATTTTCGGCAATCTGCTCGACAATGCCGCGCGCCATGCCCGCCGTGTCGTTCGCGTCGATGCCGTGCACGACGCCGGGCGATTGAGCTTCACGGTCGACGATGACGGCCCCGGCATTCCCGCCGACCAGCGCGACGGCGTGCTTCGCCGCGGCGTTCGGCTCGACGAAACCGGCGCCGGGCATGGGCTTGGCCTGTCGATCGTCGCCGACCTGGTCGAGGCGACCGGGGGCACGATCGTGCTCGGCGATGCGCCCGAACGCGGCCTGCGCGTCACGCTCAGCTGGCCCGACACTCTCCTCACCCGCGCCGAACCGAGCTGATCGGCACGCGCCTTTCCCCCTCAAGGAGCTCCCATGCAGATTGCCCATATTCCGAAGGTCAACGCGCGCTATTGGTCGGCAATCACCTTCGCCAGCCTGTTCGGCACGAACATGGGCGATCTCTACTCACACGAGCTCAAGTTCGGGATTCTGCTCGGCACCTCGCTCCTCGCGCTGCTTGCCGCCGGCGTATTCGTGGTCGAGCGGCGCGACCATGGTCCGCGCGAAGTCTTCTACTGGCTGGTGATCATCATCATCCGCACCGGCGCGACCAACATCGCCGACTATTTCAAGAAGATCATCTACTGGCCGCTGTTCGCCGCGATCCTGACCGCGTTGCTCGCCGGGTTCGCCTGGCTCTCCTCGCGCAGCGATGCCAAGCGCGAAACCGAATCCGAGGCGCGGGGCATGCCCGCGACCGGCACGGCGTACTGGCTGGCGATGCTGAGCGCGGGCGTGTTCGGCACCTTCATCGGCGATGTCTGCTCGAAGCTGATCGGCAAGGGGTTCGCCTCGCTCAGCCTCGGCGCATTGCTGATCGTCGCCCTGGTCGCGTGGCGGCGCGACAGCGGCAACCGTTTCTGGTTCTACTGGATCGCGCTCGCGGTCGCGCGCACGGCGGGCACCGCAATGGGTGACTGGCTCGCCGAGACCCCGTCGCTCGGCATCGGGCTGCCGCTGTCGACCTTGATCACCGGATCGATCTTCGTGCTGATCCTGCTGCTGTGGCCGCGCAGGGGCGGGGCGCCCGTTCCGATCCGCGTGTGACTTTCAACGTCTCTCTCGGCCGGCTCCTGCGGGGCCGGCCTCTTCCCACCAAAGGGGTCACGAGCATGTCCGGTCGCTTCCTTCTCAAGACGCTCTTCGTCGCTTTGGCTTTCCTGCCGCTCGCTGCGCCGGCCGCCGCGCAGGACGAGCTCAATGATGGGCCCAAGTCGCTGGTGATCAGCTATCGCGCCAGCGCCGAGCATCGCGTAGCCTTTCGCCGCTATCTAGCGACCAATCTCGCGCCGCGGCTGCGGGCGATGAAAGCCAAGGGACAGATCGCCGATTTCCGCATCTTCTACAGCTGGTATCGCCAGCCGGCGGTGTGGGACGGGCTGGTCATCCTGCGCTTCCCGACCTTCGCCGCGGTGAGCGGGTGGAACGCGCTCGAGCGCAGCGAACCGGGCGGGCTCGACGCCCCGGGACTGGCGCTGGCCGATCCGGTCGCGAGCTATTCGAGTGACCTTGCCTGGTCGCGCAACCCCGACGACCTCAAGGACGGCGAGGTCTATTACGTCATCCCGTATGAATATCGGAACGAGGGCGAATATCGCGATTATGTAAAGGGCTATGTGCTGCCGCAATTCGACGGCTGGATCGAGACCGGCGCGCTGCGCGGGTACGAGATCTACATGAACCGCTATGGCACCGGATCGCCGTGGGATTCGCTGTTCATCCAGCATTATCGTGGGCTGGCGGCCTTCGGGAAACGCCAGCAGATCACCGCGAGCGTTCGCGACAAATTGCGCAACGACCCGGTGTGGAAGGCGTGGAGCGACAAGAAGGCCGGCATCCGCAGCGAAAGCGAGAACAGCATCGCCGAACTGATCGCGCATTGAGTCTTGGGTCCATGGGCGCGGGGCGGCTGGGATCGGGTGGTTAGCTGCCATTATCCGATGTCGGCATTTTCAGCAGCGAACTAACCTGCGACGGCTCCGTCAGTCCCACTCCACGTCCTAAAACGATGGCAAGCGGGATGATCCAAAATGCTGAATCAGGATCAAACGGTGCGGGAGGATGCCTGAGATTGTAGAGCGTCTTGGCGCACACTTCCTCGAATGCATATTGCGCCAGAGCCAACTGATCGCCGCGCTTTTCCGCTTTCAAGGTTTTTTGCCGGATGTCGTCGAAAAGCGCCTTCCCCCGCTCCCACTTCCCTCGATCTGAAGCCATCTCGCTTAGCCGCCGTAGGGTGCTCGTGTCCCTGCACACATTTTGGAAGACTGCGAGCATCTCAAGCATCGCAGAAATGATGTTGGTCGGGTGAGTTCGCATTCCGCACGTCTACGCAATAGTGGCGTGTTCGCAATTGGGTCGATAGCCAACCGGCCGCTTTATACGTCTACGTCCTAGGTCGTTTAACGCTACGAGCCGCTACCGTGATCGTTTTCGCTGCCGAACGAACCCTGCGCTGACGACATGTTTGCAGATCGTATTATTGCTCGTATTAGTGCAATGTAGGATTGAGGGCGAGGTGATCGATATGCGGCGGTGGCTCCTGGCATTGGCTTTAACGGCTAGCGCCGGCGTCGCGGCGGCGGATGCGGCGAAAGTGCCGGCGATCTCTGCCAAGTCGGTGCGCGACGATACCTTCCCGACGGTCGAAGCCCCTTATCCTGGCGGGATCGTCGCGCGGGGGCATGTCGAATATGCCAATTATGTCGGGTATCGGCCGCTTCAGCTCGACCTCTATCTCCATACCGATCATGCAACGGCGAGGCCGCGCCCGCTCGTCATCTGGGTGCACGGCGGTGGCTGGAGCCGGGGCGATGCGCGGCAGTCGGGGGCGTTTGCCGACTGGCCGGGCGTGCTCGCGATGCTGGCGGCGCGCGGCTATGTCGTCGCGTCGGTCGATTACCGGTTGAGCGGCGAGGCGAAATTTCCGGCGCCGGTTCAGGACGTGAAAGCGGCGATCCGGTTCCTGCGCAGCCGGGCGGGCGATTATGGGATCGATCCGGCGCGCGTCTATCTGTGGGGAGGGTCGGCGGGCGGACATCTGGCCGGGCTGGCGACGGTGACGTGCGGGGTGGCTGCGTTCGATCCGCCGGCATCGACCGGGCGGTTGCCTGGATCACAAGCCAAGACCGCGAAGCCCTTGCCGCAGTCGGATTGCGTGCAGGGCGCGGCGCTCTGGTACGGCGCTTTCGATTTTCCGCTGGGCGGCGGGACGGCGCTCAATGCGAAGACGCTGACCGGCTTGCTGGGGTGCGATCCGGCGGCGTGCCGCGATACGGCCGCCGCCGCGAGCCCGATCAGCTACGTCAAGCGCGAGACGCCGCCGCTGCTGCTGATCCACGGTACTGCCGATGAAGAAGTCGCGTTCGGGCAGAGCGAAGCCATGGCGGGGAAGATGAAAGCGGCGGGCGCCTCGGTCGAATTCGTGCCGGTGGCCGGCGCCAATCATGGCTTCGTCGATGCCACGCCTGAGGCGACGAAGCGCGACAGCCTGATGGCGCTCGATCGCACCTTCGCCTTTTTCGATCGGCTGTCGAAGCGCTGATCAGCGGCGATGCGTCGCCTGCAGGATCAGCGGGATGATGCCGCCGGCGCGGAGCACCGACAATTCGAGCGCGGTCTCGACCTGGGCCGCGGCGTCGAACCGCTCGACGCCGCCGTCGCGGCGATGGATCGCGACCGGCACGATCGCGCGCGGGGTGAGCGTGTCCGCGGGCGCCTCGATCTCGATCCGGTCTTCAGGCGCCAATGCCAGTGTCGAGGGATGGCGGTCGGCGGGGAGGCGCAGCGGCAGGATGCCCATATTGACCAGGTTCGAGCGATGGATCCGCTCGAAGCTTGCCGCCAGCACCGCGCGCGCGCCGAGCAGGCTCGCGCCCTTCGCCGCCCAATCGCGCGACGACCCCATGCCGTATCGCTCGCCGGCGACGATCACCACCGCCTGGCCGGTCTCGGCATAACGCGCCGCCGCGCGCCACAACGGCAGCGGCGTGCCGCCTATCGCCATGATGGTGCTGCCCGGCGGGATTGCTTCGCCGAGCAGGTTGCGGACGGTGCGGTTGGTGAACAGTCCGCGCAGCATCACTTCCCAATTGCCGCGCCGCGACGAGAAGACGTTGAGATCGGCCGGGTCGGCGCCATGGTCGATCAGCCAGCGCGCCGCGTCGCTATCCACCGGGATCGCGCCGGCGGGGGAGATGTGATCGGTGGTCACGTCGTCGCCAAGCACGATCAAGGGTGCTGCCGAATAATGACCCAGCCGATCGTCGCGCTCGATCCGCGCAAAGGGCGGCGGGCGCAGATAGGTCGAGCCGGGATGCCAGGGATAGAGCGCGGTGTCGGGAGCGGGCAGTGCCGCCCAGGCTTCGCTCGCCTCGGCGGCCGCGAACGCTGCGGCATAATCTTCCGGCCGGATCGCGATCGCCGCGGCGGCATCGATCTCGGCGCCGCTCGGCCACAGCCGGTCGAGCGTGACTGGGGCGCCGTCGGCATCGTAGCCGATCGCGTCGTGGGCGATGTCGATCGCGGCGTCGCCGGCCATAGCGTAGGCGACGGTGAGCGCCGGCGAGGCGAGAAAGGCATCCTCGATCTGCGGGTGGACTCGCCCGGGGAAATTGCGGTTGCCCGACAGGATGCCGACCGGACGTGCGCTGCCGGCCTCGATCGCCCGCAGCATCGGTTCGGCCAGTCTGCCCGAATTGCCGATACATACCGTGCAGCCATAGCCGACGATCGCGAAGCCGATCGCCTCGAGATCGTCGAGCAGGCCCGCGCGGGCGAGCAACCGCTCGGCACTCGGCGATCCCGGCGCCAGGCTGGTCTTGACCCAATCGGGCGGCGTCAGCCCCAGCGCGCGGGCCTTGCGTGCGACCAGGCCCGCAGCGAGCAATTGGCGCGGATCGGAGGTGTTGGTGCAACTGGTGATCGCCGCGATCGCCACCGGCCGTTCGGGCATGTCCGTCGCCGGGCCCGCGCCGAGCAAGTCAGGCACGTCGGCGGTCGCGACGAGATCCTGCGGACGACGCGGACCGGCGAGCGAGATGCCGATCGCGGACAGATCGATCTCAACCGTCTCGGCATAAGTCGGCCAGGCGTCCGGTTCGAACCACAATCCGGTCGCGCGCGCATAATCGCCAACCAGCGCGATCTGCGCCTCGCTCCGTCCGGTCTGGCGGAGGTAATCGAGGGTCGCATCGTCGATCGGGAAATAGCCGGTCGACGATCCATATTCGGGCGCCATATTGGCGACGACCGAACGGTCCCCCGCCGACAAGGTCGCGACGCCGGGGCCGAAGAACTCAACGAAGCGGCCGGCCAGCTCGATCCGGCGCAGGCGATGCGTGACGACCAAGGCCAAATCGGTCGCGGTCACGCCCTCTCGCAGCCGTCCGGTCAGCCGTACTCCGACCACTTCGGGGACGCGCATCATCACCGGCATGCCGAACATCACGCTCTCGGCTTCGAGCCCGCCGACGCCCCAGCCGAGCACGCCGATTCCGTTGATCATCGGCGTATGGCTGTCAGTGCCGATCAGCGTGTCGGGCATCGCCCAGCACGTGCCGTCGCGCTCCTCGCTGGTGGCGATGGTCGCCAGTTGCTCGAGGTTGATCGTGTGCATGATGCCGGTGCCGGGCGGATGCACCGTGAAATTGCCGAGCGTCGCTGAGGCCCATTTCATGAAGCTGTAGCGCTCGGCATTGCGCTCCAATTCGCGCGCCATGTTGCGCGCCGCGGCGTCGCCGTGTCCGTAAAAATCGACCGCCAGGCTGTGATCGGTCGAGACGTTGACGGGAAGCACGGGGTTGAGCGCATTGGGGTCGCCGCCGGCATCGGCCAGCGCCTGGCGCGCGGCGGCGATGTCGACCAAAGCAGGGCCGCAGGTCGTGTCGTGCATCATCACCCGGCCGGGCCAGAAGGCGATTTCGGCATCGCTCGTGCCTTGCGCGATCCACTGCTCGACCAGCGCGATCGTCGCCGGATCGTCACCGCTTCGCCGCAGCAAATTCTCGATCAGGATACGATGGACGACCGGCAGTTTGGCCAGGTCGAGCGCGGCGAGATCGACGATCGTGTAGCTGGCGCCGTTGCTGGCCAGCGCGCGTGTCGGGACGGTCATGCGGACTCCTTGCGCGAGGCCAGCGGCGCGGCGAGCACCATCACGAACGCGACCAAGGTGAGCCCGGCCAGGAACACCAGCCCGGTCGCGGGCTTGCCGCTGGCCTTGGCGACGACGCCGACGACATAGGGCCCGACGAACCCGCCGAGATTGCCGATCGAGTTGATCGCGGCGATCGATACCGCGGCGCTGGCGCGCGACAGGAACATGCCGGGCAGGGTCCAGAACGGCGCCTTGAACGCATAGAAACCGGTCAGCGCCGCCGCGAGCAGGATGGTCGCCGGTATCGGACCCGCAACCCAGGCGACGCCGCCCAGGGTCGCGCCCGCCAGCAGCAGCGGCCAGGCGGTATGAAAACGCCGCTCGCCGGTGCGGTCCGACCGCCGCGACCACAGCACCATGCCGATCGTCGCGACGATATAGGGCAGGGTGGCGATCAGCCCGGTCTCGACATTGCTGAGCGACTTGCCCGAATGCTTGACGATCTGGGGCAGCCAATAGCCGACGCCGAGGCTGCCCGCCTGATAGACGAAATAGATCGCCGCTAGATACAATACGCGCGGTTCGGTAATCGCGCGCCAGGTATTGAGATGGCGCACCCCGGTTGCCGCATGCTCGCGCGCGATTTCCGCTTCCAGCCAGTCGCGCTCGGCGGGAGTAAGCCAACGCGCATTGGCCGGGCGGTCGACCAGCAAGCGATAGGTGAACAGCCCGCCGATCACCGCAGGGAGCCCCTCGATCAGGAACATCCAGCGCCACCCGGTCAGGCCCAGCCCCTGGACGTGATCGATGATCCAGGTGCTGACCGGGGTGCCGATGATGTAGGATACCGGGATCGCCGCGGTGAACATCGCCACTACCGTCGCCTGTTCGCGGGCGCGGAACCAGGCGGTCAGATAGATGATGATCGCGGGGAAATAGCCCGCTTCGGCGACACCGAGCAGGAAGCGGAGGCCATAGAGCTGCGAGGTCGATTGCACGAAGGCGGTGGCCATCGACACCACACCCATGCCGATCAGGATGCGCGCGATCCAGATGCGCGGGCCGTAGCGGGCCATCAGCATGTTGCTCGGCACTTCGAACAGGAAATAGCCGATGAAGAAGATGCCCGCGGCGAAGCCGAACGCCTCGTCCGAAATCCGCAGTTCGGCATTCATCTGGAGCGCGGCGTAGCCGATGTTCGCGCGGTCGATATAGGACACGATGTAGAGCACGAAACACAGCGGCACGATCCGCCAGAACACCCGGCGCATGATCCTGCGGTCGTCGGTCTCGGTCACGGGCGGGGGTGCGCTGCTCTCCATAAATATGTTCTTTGACATTCAGAAATACAAAGAGCAAGGATTACCTATCTCGAGACGGAGGTACGTCGATGCAATCCAAGTCCGCACCGCCCGCCTGGCGCGCATCGCGACGGACGGTGGTGGCCGGACTGGCCGCTGGGATTGCAATGGGAAGCGAGGCCGCATGGGCGGTCGGGGGAGGATCGATGCCGGGTTTTGCTTATGTCGGGTGCCGCACCAGCCGTGAGCGCAATGCCCGGGGCGACGGCATCTCGGTCTATCGGATCGGCGCGGACGGTGCCTGGACGCGCGTCCAATTGGTCGGCGACCTGGTCAACCCATCCTATCTCGCCTTCGATCGAACTCGCCGCTTCCTCTACACCGTCCACGGCGACGGTAGCGAGGCGAGCGCATTTCGGATCGACCCGGCATCGGGCCAGCTGACCTTCCTCAACCGGGTCACCACCGGCGGCCGTAATCCGGTGCATCTGACGCCCGATCCGACCAATCGCTTCATGGTGGTTGCCAACCATGTCGTTGCCGATGGCGTGAAGTCGGGCATCGCCAGCTTGCCGATCCACGAAGACGGAAGCCTGGGCGCGCCGGTCGATGTCGTGTCGTTCGACGGCAAGATCGGTCCGCATCGCATCGAGCAACCCTTTCCCAAGCCACACCAGGTCGAGTTCGATCCGAGCGGCCGGTTCATCGTCGTGCCGGACAAAGGCTGCGACCGTGTGCTGGTCTTCACCATCGACGCCGCTGGCAAGCTGCACGAGGCGGCAGCGACGCCGGCGCGCGAGACGTCGGGGCCGCGCCACGTCGCCTTTCACCCGACCGTCCCGTACGCTTATGTCGTCAACGAACTCGATTCGACCGTCGTCGCCTATCTTTTCGATCGCCAGTCGGGCGCGCTCAAACCGTTCCAGGTCCTGTCCGCGCTGTCGGAGGAATTCACCGGCAACAGCCGCGGCTCGGAGATCGCGGTGTCGCTCGACGGGCGCTACCTCTATGCCTCCAACCGTGGCGCCGATACCGTCGCCGTCTTCGCGATCGACCGCGCGAACGGCCGGCTGGAGTGGAGGGGTTCGGTTCCTGCCGGGGGAAAGACGCCGCGCTTCTTCGCGCTGATCGACAATGGCCGCGCCATGGCCGTCGCCAATGAAGAGGGGCACAATATCGTCCGCTTCGCGATCGGCGTCGACGGCATGCCGCGTGACCCGGTCGTCGTCGCCGAGACCGGCAGTCCGACCTCGATCGTGTTCAGCGGGTAGGATACCAGGGAGGGCGTTGGAGTGAGGCCGCTTGCGCCAGGGCAATCGCCTATGAATTGGGCTGAGGATATAGCCGCATAATCGAGTTCAACCGTCATGCCGGACTTGTTCCGGCATCCAACGAGCAACCACGTACGGATTCCGTTGTGGAGGGTTGGACCCCGGCACAAGGCCGGGGTGACGAAGGATGAAACGAAAGCGAATGGCCCGGTTCGTAGCCCGAGTTCCATGCGCGATAGACCTGCCTTGGCGCGGGGGATGACGGTTGGGAGCGGGGGCTGCGGTCAGGGCTTTTCCGGCACCGCGCAGACGAAACTCGACGCCAGCTTGGTATCCCCAGCGCGATAGACCGGCTGTTTCGGCCAGGCGCAGATCGGGCGCTGGAAGTCGATCGCGCGCCTGGCGGGCGGGGTGTCTTCGTTCCCCGAGGCATAACGAGTCGCGATCAGGCTCTGCGGCGCGCGCGCTTTCTCGACCCAGGCATAAAGCGCGAGCGTCATGTCGTGCTCGGCATCGCGCACCGGCGGCGTCGAATCGCGCGTCGCGGTCGAGAAATTGGTCGCGCCTGGGCCGCCCGCGCAATGATCCATGCCGGGCACCATGAACAGCCGCGCGAATGCCTGGGTCGCGGCAAGTCCGCCGGCATGGCCCTCGACCGCGCGATAATAATTGATCGCCTCGAGCGGCGTGCCGACCGGATCCTGCCAGCCCATGAACATGATCAATTTGCCGCCGGCGCGGGCGAACGGCGACAGGTTGGAATCGTTGGCGTCGAAGATCGGGCCGAGCCGCGCGCGCATCGTGTCGACGTCGCTGCCCCAGTTGAAGCTCCACCAATTCCACTCGGGGTTATCGAACACCCAATATTTGAACATGTCGGCGCGCGACGGTTCGGCCGGATTGTCGGATTCGGACCAATAGCCGGTCCAGCCGGGATGCTTGTCGTTGGGGCCCGACATCACGCCCTCGGTGCCGACTGGATAGCCCGGATAGATCGCCTTGCCGGTGCGGGCATCGCGCGGGCCGGCATAAATCTTGTCGGCGGCTGTGACCTGTTCCTGGCTCAGGCAGGTGCCGGGTTGCGCACCGGGGCGGCACAGCAATTGCGCCGGTCTGAACGCGCACTGCCGGGGGTCGGAAATCACCCCGTCCTCGACGCCGTCGAGCTTGTCGCAGGCGGCGACCGCGGAGCGGTTGATCAGCAGCAGGTCGCTCGCCGCCAGGATCGGACGGCGGTCGTCGCCGGGCCGATGGTTGGCGAGATAGTTCCACAGGAACGCCATGGTCAGGCTGGTGCGGTTGTTGCCCGGCGCGCCGGCGATGATGCCGTCGAAATCGCGCGGATAGCGTTGCGCCGAGGCGAGGCCCTGATAGCCGCCGGTCGAACATCCGCTGAAATAAGACCAGCGCGCCGGGCGGCTGTAATAAGCGCGGGTGACAGCCTTGGCCGCGACCACCGATTCATGGACCGCGCGATAGCCGAAATCCTTGATCTTTTCGGGGTGCTTCCAGCCGAATTTGAGGTCGGTACCGATATGCCCGGTATCGGTCCCGACCGCGACGTCGCCGTCGTCGAGCCGCGGGATCATCTGCTTGTATTGCATGTTCGACACGTAGGCGCCGTTGCCGATCATATGCAGGCGGCCCGACCAGCTGCTGCGTGCGGGCAGCCAGATTTCGAACCCGATCTCCGACCCTCTGACCGGGCGGCTGATCCCGCGCACGCGGCAAAAGGGCTTGAGCCCGGTGTACGTGCGCGGCCCGCGCTCGACGACCATGTCCTCGGTGAAGGTCCCATTGACCGGAGTCGCGATCAGAATCTGGACATGGGGGATGGCAAGCTTCTTGAGCGCGCCGCAGGAATCGGGCGCGGCCTGGGCGGCGGGCGCCAGTGCGATGGTCGCCGCCGATGCCGACAGGGCTGCCGCCAAGCGTTGAAGCGTCCGACGTGCGACCATGATTGTCTCCCTTGAGGCTGGCAATCATCAGAATGTCTCTTTATGATCGAAAAAACAATATCAAATATGAGATCGACTATGGGCGGAGGCAGCGGAATGCGAATTTTCACGCGCGAGGAGATTGTCGCGGCGCTTGATGAGAGCGCCGCGATGGCCGCGGTCGAGCGCGCGATCATCGCCTTCGCGGCGGGCCGCGCGCAAAGCGGCGATGCCGGACATTTCAGCTTTCCGGCGCCAGGCGACGCGCATGTGAAGGTTGCGCATCTCGCGGGCGAGGACGTGTTCGCGCTCAAGGTGTCGGCGAGCTTCTACGGCAATCCCGCCAAGGGACTGTCGTCGAGCCAGGGATTTTCGGCAGTGATGAGCGCGACGACCGGCGAGGCGTTGGCGCTATTCGCCGACGGCGGCTGGCTGACCGATGTGCGTACCGCGATGGCGGGCGCGATCGCCGCGCGGGCGATTGGCTATAAAGGCGGGACGCTGGGGATCGTCGGCGCCGGCATCCAGGCGCGGATGCAGGCGGAGATGATCCGCCGCCATATCGGTGCCGATCGCGTGCTGATCTGGGGCCGCGATCCAGCCAAGGCGCAGGCATTGGCGGCCGGGATTGGCGGCGAGGCGTGCGATGACCTCGCCGATCTCGTGCGCGCATCCGACCTGGTGGTCACGACGACGCCCGCCACCGAATGGCTGATCGATGACGCGTGGGTGCGTCCCGGCGCGCGGATCGTCGCGGTCGGATCGGACGGCGGCGGCAAGCGCGAGCTCGACCCGCGCATCCTGGGCCGTGCGACGGTGATTGCGGATTCGATCGACAAATGCCTGGAGAATGGCGAGGCGGGCTGGGCAGTGCGCGATGGCCTGCTCGTAGCGGAGGCGATCATTCCGCTGGGCGAGTTGCTCGCCAACCCGCGCGCTTTTGCCAGTGATGAGATCGTGGTTGCCGACCTGACTGGATTGCCGGTTCAGGATGCGGCGATTGCGGGCGCGGTGTGGGGCGTGCTCGCTCCCGGCTAGGCCGTGGCTCATCGAAATCGAGGCGGCATCGGCAAAGGGCCTTTCGCGATCCTTTGCGAGCGGACGCAAGTCAGGAACCGGCGGATCGCTCCGCCGGTTCCCTGGTGACTGTCAATCCGCGTCTCGTCGCTTACCGAGCTGCGTTCCGCAGTCGGCTGTTCAGACTATCGATCCGCACTTGCAGCCTGGCTTCGTCGCGAGCGGACACGTGGCCCCTGCGATCATGGGTCATCGATCGCTCACTGGTGCGAAGGGCGTAGAGCTCGCGCTGATAACCAGAGGCCTGGCGATTGCTCAGCGAGCGCTGCGACCGCGCGGTGTCGAGCAACTGGTCGAGCGTGGCGATCTGCGAGAGAATCGCCGGACGCTCGCGCCCATAGTCGCTCGTCCCGGCCCCGGTTGCGATCCAACGTCCGCGGCTGTCGTAATAGCCCGAGGTTTCGCCCGCATGCCAGCGGCGGCGATTGTCGTAATGGCCCGGCTGGGGGTCGGCGACCCACATTCCCGTGGCGTCGCGATGGCCACTGGCCTGGCCGGCGACCCAGCGGCCGCGTGTGTCGTAATGACCGATCGTGACACCGGCGGTCCAGCGCCCGTTGGCATCGTAATGCCCGCTCGCCGTGCCCGCGACCCACTGGTCGCGCTCGTCATAATAGCCGTTCGACGAGGCCGGAATCCAGCGGTTCTGGCTGTCGTAGCTGCCGCTCGCCGAGCCGTCCGCACGCTGCGGGACCCAGTTGCGACGCTCGTCATAATAGCCGTTCGGCGCGCCGGAGACCCAGGTGTTGTTGCGGTCGTAATAGCCGGTCGCGCGACCCTGCGCGATCGAGCTGGCGTGCCACTGGCCCTGCGTGTCGTAATAGCCATAAGCGTCCGCGCGGCGGGCGGACCGGGTGCCGACAGCGCCGGGAGAAACGCTCACCCACTGGTCGTCGCGGTCGTAATAGCCCTCGGCCGAGGCTGGAACCCATTCGCCGCCCGCAAGATAATTGCCGTACCCGCCGGCCGATGCGTTGCTGCTGATCCAACGGTTGTCGTCGCCATAACGGCCATTGGGCGCGCCATCGACCCAGCCGCCATTGCGGTCATAATAGCCGCGCGCGTCCGCCGAGCTGATACCGGTGGCGTGCCAGCGATTACGCTCGTCGTAATAGCCATAGGCATGCTTGCACTCGCGGTTCGGCTTGGCGAGTTGGTTGCCGGCGAGAGCGCCGGCTGCGGCGCCGATCACGGTGCCCAACGTCTTGTCTCCACGGCCCGCGACGACGTTGCCGAGGACTCCGCCGACCCCGGCGCCGGCGACGGTAGCGACGACTTGCGTCGTGCTTTGCTGCTCGCAGGTCGCTTCGGACCGGGTCCGCGCACTGGCGATTGAAGGAATAAGGGTGACCGCGGCGATGCTCGCCACGAACAGATGTTTACGCATGAAGGAGCTCCTGGAACCGAATGGTTCTGTTCTCGATACGGCCAACGATCTGTCGAGAATTATGTTCCATGTATCAAATAAAATATGTAGGTTAATTTCAGAAGTAAGATAAAGTGTTATGTACACTAGAATATTATCAAGAAATAATGGAGGATTTCTTGCGGATAAATTGGGGGTATTTATAAATTTATACTAGGGTAAGGCGAAAAACCGCCATATCGGCTAGGTCGTGAATTGATAGACCGCTACATCCGCGATTGAGCGGAAGCCGACGGACCGGGTTAGGGGCTGACGACGATAGCTGCCGTTTGGCAATGCACGGCCGTTCCGCGCTGATGGACCGCTAAACCGGTGGGCGTTCTCATGCTCGCCTATGAAGGCGGTGCGGCTTCCGAGGGGCATGTGCCGGTCAGACGCTGACTGCCCCCCTCCGCGCTGTAGCCGAGTTCCTGCCGCGTGCGCCGGCTGATCAGATAGCGATAGGGATGTGCGGCATCGGGGCCGGCGTCGAGCAGCCATGCCCCAACCCGTCCCGCCGGCGTATCGACATCCTGGCGGCCGACGACCTTGACGGTGAATGTCCCAAAACCCTTGTCATACTGCCAGAACGGTAGCTGGAAGCTTGCGCCGTCACGCAGAGGCAGCGCAGCGAATGTCACTCCCCAAAGGTTACCATCCCAGGTGGCGCCGGTCAGCGGCACATCGACAGCTTTGGAGCCACTGGCGCTCTCCTGCGTCCCGGTGATGCGACCCTGGGCATAAGAAAGGTCGATGCGGTGCCATCCGCGCTCGGAGCGCTCAATGCCGCGCTTGCTGTCCATGCGGATCGGCAGGAGCGTGGTGCGATCGAGCACGAAGTGATCGCGCATGTCGAACTTCCCGCCGGCGAGCTTTTGATGCACCACCACGTCCCACACCGGCTTGTTTTGTGCGGTGGAGGCGGTGATCGTCTGCCAGGTGGTGCCGACCACCTTGTCCCCGGCGACGATCGTATAGCAGGCCGAGCCTGGCCGCAGCCGCGCCCCTTCCATCTTCGGCGTCGCCGCGCCGGAGCCGAGCAGCGCAACCAGTAAGACCATCGCTTTCACAGTGCTGACTCCGTTCGATCAAACGCTCGGTGTATTGGTCAAATATAGCACCGTCAATTGCTGGCGAGATGAGCGATCGCGTCTTCACATCCGCTAGCCTGCATCAGCAATGTCCCGTTCTGCGGGCGTGGATCGGCAGAGCTTCATCAGCCAGTGCCGGGTCGATCAAGCCGTCGAATAGCGACGGCTGAACAACGCCGCGGCCAAGCTGATCGCCGCGATCGCGGTCAGCCAGACGCCCGGCATCGCCAGGTTGCCCGTCGCCGAGATCAGGGCGGTCACCACGAACGGGGTGAACCCGCCGATCGCGGTGGCCAGGCTATAGGCCAGGCTGAACCCCGAGGCGCCGGCCTCTTCGGGCACGATCTCGGTCAGGTGGACGACCATCGCCGAATTGTAGCTGGCGTAGATCGCCGAGAGCCATAGCTCGACGATCAGCAATTTGGTCACGCTGGGATCGGCCGCCAGCCAGGCCATGGCGGGATAGGCGGTCAGGATCGCCAGGATGGTGCAGGCGAGCAGGATCGGCGTGCGCCCGATGCGATCGGACAAGGCGCCCATCAACGGCAGCCAGATCAGGTTGGACAGCCCGACCCCGGCGGTGATCAGCAGGTTCGCGCGCTCGGGCAGATGGAGCAGCTTGCCGAAGGTCGGGGTGTAGGCGGTGATCATGTAGAAGCTGACCGTCGTCATCAGCACCAGCGCCATGCCGGTCAGCACGCGCGCGCGTGCCACCCACAAATGGCGCATGATCTCGCGCATTGTCGGCCGCGTGGTGCGCGCGGCGAACAGGTCGGTCTCGCGCAGGTGGCGACGCATCAGGAACAGCAGCGGGATGATCAGGCAGCCCAGCCCGAGCGGGATTCGCCAGCCCCAGTCGGCGAGCTGATCGACGCTCAACGTCATGCCCAACACCACGCCGATCATCGCGGCAAAGACGACCGCGACTTGTTGCGAGGCCGATTGCCACGACACGTAGAAACCCTTTTTGCCCGGCGGTGCGATCTCGGCCAGATAGACCGACACGTTGCCGAGTTCGGCGCCGGCAGAGAAGCCCTGGAGCAGGCGGCCGAGGAGGACGAAGATCGGCGCCGCGATGCCGATCGCGGCGTAACCGGGGGTGAAGGCGATCGTCGCGATGCCGACGCTCATCAGCGCCAGCGTGACGATCAGTCCGGCGCGGCGGCCGTGATGGTCCGTATAGGCGCCGAGCACGATCGCGCCCAACGGCCGCATCAGGAAACCGACGCCGAACGTCGCGAGCGCCTTGAGCAGCGTGCCCAGTTCCGAGTTGCCGGGGAAATAGGCCGATCCGATGGCGGCGGCGAAATAGCCGAACACCATGAAATCGTACATCTCGATGAAATTGCCGCTGGCGACGCGCAGCACGTCCATCGCGCGGCCGGAGCGGTGAGCGATATCGATCTCGGCCTGGTCTTCCTTGGTCGCCATCGCATTCCCCTTCCTCGGCGGCGCCGTCTATCGCGCACGTCCTGGTCGTCGCCTAGCCCGATTGTCGCCAAAATGCACGCCGATTTAGGTATAATGCATTTTTGTCTTTTTAAACTCAGCAAGACAGTGCTACCGATCGTCAAACAACAATCGGGGGATGCCGATCGATGACAAGCGCTTGCCGTCTTCTGGAGATCTGGGGAAGCCCACGGGACCGCGGCATTCGCTATGGGGAAGGCGCGTCGGCCGAGATCCGGCGCGGAACCTCGCATTATATCAGCCAGATGGGAAGCCTCGGCCTGTCCGAAGCGGCGCTCGGCGAGCTGGTCGAGGCCTATCTGCCGATCATCGCCGACTTCGACGCCGACCATGTCGAGGAAATGCGCGGCATCGCCGAGGGCGCCGACCTGCCGATGTCGCACATCGTGTTGATGAACGCGCGGACCGAGCTGTTGAAGCTGGCCAAGGAACCGGTGTTGCGCGCCGGACTTCTCGCCGAGCGGTCGTCGGAAGGGTGCACGACGATCATCGTCCAGCCCGAGCGAACGCCCGACGGCAATTTGATCCACGCGCACAATTGGGACTGGAAATCCTCCTGCGCCGATGCGTGCATCATCCTGCGCATCAGGAACGACGACGGCCCCGACATGCTGACCTTCACCGAAGCGGGCGGGCTGGCGCGGTTCGGATTCAACAGCATCGGCATCGCGATCACCGGCAATTACCTGGAATGCGAGCGCGACTATCGCAATCTCGGCGTTCCGCTGGCGCTGATCCGGCGCAAGGTGTTGCAGCAGGACAATCCGTCGCTGGCGTTTGGCGCGGCCTATGCCACGCCCAAATCGGCGTCGAACAATATCGCGATCAGCCATGCGCCGACGGGCATCGTCCACGACCTGGAATGCGCGCCCGACGAGACTTTCGTGGTAGAGCCGCGCGATGGCCTGCTCGTCCACAGCAACCATTGGCTCAGTCCCGCCGCGCTCGCGAAACTGCGCGAAACCGGCATACCGGATTCGCCCTGCAGTTTCTGGCGGCAACAGCGCGCCGAACGACTGCTCGCGCCGCATGCGAAGATCGGACTGGATGAGGTGAGGGGCGTGCTGCTCGATACCGCGGGTACCCCGCTGTCGATCTGCGTCCCGCCGCGCGCGTCGTCCGTCACCGGCCACACCGCTACCGTCGCATCGTTCCTGATGCGGCCAGGCCTGGGTGAGATGCAGGTGGCGATGATGCCGCACGCCGGCGCCGATTATGTCCACTACACGCTTGCCGCCGACGCGTCGGCCACTGCGGAGCGACCGACCGCCGATGCGTAAGACGATCGCCGGCCTGATCCTGATCGCGGCCGGCGTCGGACTTGGCCTCGCGTTGGTGCACCCCAAGGCACCGCCGACCGGATCGATGCTGCGCGCGCGGCTCAATGCCGACATCGCCTCGTCCGATCCCGGCATGAAACGCGACGCCAATACCGACGCCGTGCTGCTCCATGTCGTCGAAGGGCTCGTCGCATTGCGCGAGGACGGTTCGGTCGGCCCGATGCTGGCGAGCGGCTGGACGGTATCGCCCGATGGCCGCACCTATCGCTTCGCGCTTCGCCGCGGCATCCGCTTCCACAATGGAGCGCCGCTGAGCTCGGCGGACGTCAAATGGTCGCTCGACCGCTATCTCGCGCCCGATAGCCATTGGCGCTGCAAGTCGGACCTGAGCGCCAAGGGGATCGCGGCGGTGACCGTGATCAACACGCCCGATCCCGACACGGTCGACATCGTGCTCGATCGCCCGGCGCCGCTGTTCCTCGCGACGCTGGCCCGGCTCGATTGCGGGGGCACCGGGATCACCCATCGCGCCTCGGTCGGCCCCGACGGCACATGGCTGTATCCGATCGGGACCGGGCCGTTCCGCTGGGGCGAATGGCGGCACAACCAATATGTGGATCTGGTCAAATATGACGGCTATCGGCCCCTGCCGGGCGGCACCGACGGCAATGCCGGCGGCAAGCACGCGCTGGTCGAGCGGGTACGCTTCTCGGTGATCCCCGATGGTTCGGCGGCGAGCGCGGCGCTGCTGCGCGGCAGCCTCGACGTGCTCGATGCGCTGGCGCCCAATGAGCTCGGTACGATCGCAGGAGCGCCCGGGATCATGCAGGATTCGGCGATGTCCGCGGATTTCTACGGTATCCTGCTGCAGACCGGCGCGCCAGTGCTGCGCGACGTCCGGTTGCGGCGCGCGTTGTCGCTCAGCCTCGACGTGGCGGCATTGACCCGGGTGGTGACCCACGGCACCGGCGTCCCCGACAGTTCGCCGATCCCGGCCGCCAACGCCTTTTACGGCGCGGCCGAGCGCGTGCTGGTCAAGCGCGACCTCGCCACCGCGCGCGCGCTGGTGAAAGCGTCGGGCTATCGCGGTGAGCCGATCGAGCTGATGACCAGCCACAGCCCGCCCGAAATGTACGACGCCGCGATCCTGGTCCAGGCGATGGCGCGCGATGCCGGGATCAATATCCAGATCGTCAGCCTCGACTGGGCGACCCAGTTCGCGCGCTATTCGAGCGGCGATTACCAGGCGACGATGTTCGGCTTTTCGGCGCGGATGGACGCGTCGCAGATGTTCGGCGTGCTAATCGGCGACCGTGCGACCGATCCGCGCAAGGTGTGGAATTCCCCGCAAGCGATCGACCTGCTCCACCAGTCGGTGGTGACTGGCGACCGCGCCCAGCGGCAGCAGATATTCGACCAGCTCGACGCGCACTTCCGCAGCGAGGTGCCGGCGATCGTCCTCTACAACACGCGGCGCGTGACGGCGTTGCGCACGCCGGTCACCGGCTATCGCAGCTGGTCGGCGCAGACCCAGCGGCTGTGGAACGTCGGGCTGGGGAATTCGCGATGATCTCGTACGTCATCCGCCGCCTGCTCCTGGCGGTCCCCACGCTGATCATCGTTGCGCTGATGGTATTCTTCCTCGTCCGGCTGATCCCCGGCGATCCCGCGCAGATCATGCTCGGCGAAGGCGCCGATCCGTCCGCCGTCGCCGCGCTCCACGCCGAGCTCGGGCTCGACAAACCGGTCTATGTCCAGTTCGCGACCTGGCTGAGGCATGTCGTCAGCGGCGATCTCGGCACGTCGATCACCACCGGCGAGCCGGTATCGACCCTGTTGATCACGCGCGCCGAAACGACCGGCGTCGTGGTGCTGATCTCGGTCGGTCTGGCGACATTGATCGCGATCGCGGCGGGCACGGTCGCGGCTTGGCGTCGCGGTGGCAAGCTCGATCTCGCGGTGATGAGCGGCGCGAGCCTGATCCTGGCGGTGCCGAGCTTCTGGCTCGGGCTGCTGCTGCTGCTGGTGTTCGGCGTCTGGCTGCATTGGTTGCCGGTGGTCGGCTATATTCCGTTCTCCGAGGATCCCTGGAGCGCGATGCTGTTCCTGATCCTGCCGATCGCGACGCTGACGATTTCGGAAAGCGGCGTGCTGATCCGCATGATGCGGTCGAGCGCGATCGATGTGCTGCGGCTCGATTACGTCACGCATGCCCGCGCCAAGGGGCTGGCCGAGCGCACCGTCTTGTCGCGCCACGTCTTCCCCAATGCCTTCGCGCCCACCTTGACCCTGGTCGGCCTCACGCTCGGCCGGCTGTTCGGCGGAATCGCGGTGATCGAGACGGTGTTCACGCTGCCCGGCCTCGGCCGGCTGATGGTGACCGGCGTGCTCAGCCGCGACTATCCGGTGGTGCAGGGCTGCCTGTTGTTCACCGCGGTAATCTATGTCGTCGTCAATCTGGTCGTCGACCTGCTCTATCCGCTGTTCGATCCGCGAGTGACGGTCGAATGAAGCGCCCGATCCACTCGCTGCTCGGGTTCGGGCTGGTCGGCGCCTTGCTCGTCGTGGTGCTGCTCGGCCTGGTCTGGCTGCCCTATGATCCGCTGGCGATCGATCTCGACCATACGCTGGCGTCGCCGTCGCTCGCGCACTGGCTCGGCACCGACGAGTTTGGCCGCGATGTCGCGTCGCGCGCGATGCTCGGGGCCAGGATCAGCATGCTGATCGCGATCCAGACCGTCGTCATCTCGATCGTGTTGGGGACCGCGCTTGGCCTTGTCGTCGGATTCCTGCGCGGCTGGACCGAACGCGTGATCATGACCTTCAGCGATGCGCTGCTCGCCTTTCCAGGCATCCTGCTCGCGCTTGCGTTGGTCGCGGTGATGGGGTCGAGCCGGCACAGCATCGTCATCGCGCTGGCGATCGCCTATCTGCCCGCCACGGTCCGCGTCGTGCGCGGCTCGGTCATCTCGATCCGCGAGCGCGAATATGTTGAGGCGTCGCGCGTCGCCGGGGACAGCGCGCTCTATACGATGTGGCGGATCGTCCTGCCCAACGCGCTGCCGCCGATCCTGGTGCTGGCGACCAGCCTGTTCGGCTGGGTGATCTTGTCCGAGAGTGCGCTGAGCTTCCTCGGCGTCGGCGTGCCGCCGCCACTGCCGACCTGGGGCAATATGCTGTCGTCGGCGCGGCCGTACATGTACGCCGCGAGCTGGCTGAGCATCGCGCCCGGTCTGTGCATCGTCGCGACCCTGCTCGGCATCAACATGCTGGGCGACGCGCTGCGCGACCGCCTCGATCCGCGAGACAATTGATGTCGGAGCAGCTTCTCACCATCGACAATCTCAGGATCAAGGCGGGCGATCGGGTCCTGCTCGAAGGCTTGAGCTTCGCCGTCGCCGCCGGCGAGCGGCTGGCGATCGTCGGCGAATCGGGCAGCGGGAAGACGCTGGCGACGCGTGCCATACCCGGGCTGCTCGCCCCGGGGCTGGAGCGCGTGTCGGGCACGATCCGCTTTGAGGGCCGCGAGCTGACGGCGCTCGGCGAACGCGGGTTGCGGTCGGTGCGCGGCGCCGGGATTGGGCTGGTGTTCCAGGAGCCGATGACATCGCTCAACCCGGCGCTGCCAATCGGAGTCCAGCTCGCCGAGGGGCTCAAGCTCCATCGCGGACTCGACGATGCCGAAGTCAGGCGGCGCAGCATCGACATGCTCGCGCGCGTCCAGATCGCTAATCCCGAAGCCTGCCTGTCGCGCTACCCGCACGAATTCTCCGGCGGAATGCGCCAACGGATCATGCTCGCGTCGGTCCTGCTGCTCGAACCGCGGCTGCTGATCGCCGACGAGCCGACCACCGCGCTCGATACGCTGAGCCAGCGCGAAGTGCTGCAATTGATGGTCGCGCTGACCCGCGAAATGGGCACGGCATTGCTGCTGATCACGCACGATCTGGGCCTGGTCGCCGAATATACAGATCGCGTGATCGTGCTCGAAAAGGGCGTGATGGTGGAGGAGGGCGAGACCGCAGAGGTACTCGCGCGGCCCAAACATCCCTATACCGCCAAGCTGGTCGGCTCACTGCCGCGCAAGGACGGCGATCGCGCGCCGATCGCACCCGATGCGCCGGCGATCCTCCGTATCGAGCATGTGCGGGTCGACTATCCGGGCAAGGCCGGGCTGTTTCGTGCGGGTGCGCCGATCCGAGTGATCGACGACGTCACGCTCGACGTTCGCGCCGGGGAGATCGTCGCTTTGGTCGGGGCGAGCGGGTCGGGCAAGACCACCCTCGGGCGCGCCGCGCTGGGACTGAAACCGCTCGCCGGCGGACGTATCCTGTTCGACGGCAACGATATTGCCAGGCTTGATCGCGCCGGCGAGCGCGCGTTCCGCCGTGACGCCCAACTCGTCTTCCAGGATCCCTTCTCGTCGCTGCCGCCGCATTTGCGCATCGGCGAGATCGTCGGCGCGGCGTTGCGTCACGTGCCGGGATTGAGCGCGGCCGAGCGGCGGGATCGTATCCGCGCCACGCTGGACGATGTCGGCCTCGCCGGGTTCGAGGACCGCCGTCCGCACCAGATGTCGGGCGGGCAGCGTCAGCGCGTGGCGATCGCGCGCGCCATCGCCTCGGAACCGCGGCTGGTCGTCGCCGACGAGCCGGTTTCCGCGCTCGACGTCACGATCCAGCTCCAGGTGCTGACCTTGCTCCAGCGGATCCAGCGCGACCGCGGCTTTGCCTGCCTGTTCATCACCCACGACCTCGCGGTGGTCGAGCAGATCGCCGACCGCGTCATCGTGCTCGAGAAGGGCCGGATCGTCGAACAGGGGCCGACCGACGCGGTGTTCGCCGCCCCCAGTCATGATTATACCCGCCGCTTGCTGGCCGCCTCGCCGGCGCTCGCGCTGACGGAAACGCTCGCCGCGCAGCAATAATGTGTATTTTCCGGTTTACAAAATACAATTAAACATTATTGCTATTAAAAATACACGAATCTGACACGGAGAGGTCGGGGTTGCGGTGGGTGCTTCGGCGCCTGACTAGGGGAGTGAGACGAACATGAAGCTTTCGCGTGTTTTGCTGTTGGGCACATCGGTTCTGGTTTCCGGCGCGATGCCGGGGCTGGCTCACGCCCAGTCGGCCGACGCACCGCCCCAAGCGGCCCCCGCCGACCAGTCCGCCAGTGCCGATAAGGACAGCCCGCCCGCCGAAGACATCATCGTTACCGGCGAACGCAACAACCAGTTCGGCACCGATACGGCGCAGTCGGGCAGCTTCCGTAACGCCAAGATCCTCGACATTCCGATGACCGTGTCGGTCATCCCCGACGCCTTGCTGAAGTCGCAGCAGGCGGTCGACCTGATCGACGCGGTGCGCAACACCGCCGGCGTCTCGTCGTCGGGCGTTGGTCCGGCATCGTACAACAACATCACGATCCGCGGCATTACCGTCGACACGCGGTCGAGCTACAAGCTGGACGGGACGCTCAACATCCTGTCGTCGACCGCGTTCCCGCTCGAGGACAAGGATCGCGTCGAGATCCTGAAGGGCGCCTCGGCGATCTATTACGGCTTCTCGCCGCCGTCGGGCATCGTCAATTTCGTGATGAAGCGGGCGACGCCGGAGCTCTATGTGGGCCTGCGCGCGTTCGGCGACAGCAATGGCGGCTATGGCGGCCATCTCGACCTTGGCGACACGGTCGGCATTTTCGGCTTCCGGATCAATGCGGTCGCCGCGCGCCAGGATACCGGCATCACCTTTGCCAAGGGCGACCGCTATCTGGCGTCGGGCACGTTCGACCTGAAACCGACCTCGAACCTGACGCTGTCGGCCGATGTCGAATGGTTCAAGCGTGGCATCGTCGAGCCGGCGACGTTCATCATCCCGAACGGCGCGACCAAGCTGCCGCCGCTCGCCTATCTCGATCCCAGCAAGAATATCGGCGGCCTCGCCTGGGACACCAACCGGACCGAAGAACTCAACATGCTGTTCAAGGGCGTGTGGAAAGTCGCCAAGGATTGGGACGTCACCGCTTATTGGGGTCGGTCGCATCTGACCCGCCTGCGCTACAATCCCGGTTTCGTGCCGGGCAACGTGACGTTGCTGCAGACCCCTGCGCAGATCGCGACCTACAATGCCGCGGTGACACCCGGCAGTCCCACCTTCGGGGCGGGCGCCGTCCGGTTCGGCACCAATATCCAGAACGCCGGGTACGAGAATATCAGCTACGCGGTCGAAGTGCATGGCAAGATCACGACCGGGGACATCACCAACAGCATCCTGCTCGGCGCGTCACGGTCGCTGCGCAGCCTGGGAGGATCGCCGGCGACGCCGCGCACGCTGATCACGGGGGACAATTTCCTCAACCCGATCATCGTCCCGAACCCCTATGCGCTGGTCGCCAAGCCGCCGATCCCGTCGACGATCGACGACAAGGGCCTGTATGCGTTCGACGATCTGAGCTTCAAGAACATCATCCACCTGACCGGCGGCGTGCGCGTCACCGATTACACCAATGACGGTTCGACCAACCTCAACACCAAGCAGCCCTATAACGTGAAGCCGACTGCCTGGTCGGGCGGCGTGATCGTCAAGCCGATGGAATGGGCGAGCCTTTACGGCACCTATATCCAGGGCCTGGAAGAGAATGCGATCGCGTCGAACAACGTCGATAATGCGCAATCGGTCTTCCCGCCGATTTCCAGCACGCTCTACGAAGCCGGGCTTAAGCTGCAGCCGCGCAAGAACCTGCTGATCCAGCTCGCCTATTTCGATATCAAGCGAGAGGGCGCGTATAACGAGCGCATCGATCCCGCCACCAATCTGCTGCACGGCTTCGGCGACGCGACCCAGACCTATCGCGGGTTCGAGGGTAGCGTCAGCGGCTATGTGATCAAGGATCTGGCGATCAACGCCACGCTGATGCTGCTCAAGGCCCGAACCTTCCAGGCCGCCAACGCGGCGTCGCTTCATACCATCCCGGGCGGGACGCCGGATGTCAGCTGGTCGCTGTCGGGCGAATATACATTGTCGTGGCTGACGCCGAGCCTGAAGGTGTCGGCGGGCGCGTTCCACACCGGCAAGCAGGCGGTAGACGATACCAACAAGGCCTTCACCGACCCTTATACGACCTTCGATATCGGCGCGTCGTACGAGTTCAACCTGGGCGGCCACAAGCTGGTCGCACGGGTCAATGGCCAGAATATCACCAATAAGCGCTATTGGGCGGCTGTCGGTGGCGGCACGCTGGCGGAATCGCTGCCGAGCACGGTCAAATTCTCGCTCGCCTTCAACTACTGAGAGCGGCGATCGCGAAGCATGAGACCGGGAGCGCCAGGCGCTCCCGGTTTTTTTGTGCGCATCGCAGCTGGCCGCCCAATCGGAGACGCAGCCAATGAACTGGAAACGTAAATGGATCGCCGCGCTGGCAACGCTGTCACAGCCCTGCGCACCGGCCATCGCCGCTCGATATGCGATCCGCGACGTCACCTTGATCGACGGCACGGGGCGTCCCGCGGTTCGGCATCGGACGGTCCTGATCGATAACGAGCGCATCGTCGCATTGGGTGGGGTGCGGCTGCCGATCGGCAAGGCGAGGGTCATCGATGGCCGCGGCAAATATCTGATCCCGGGGATGATCGATACGCATATCCATCTCCGGGATACCGGCCCGGACGGCAAGAAGCGCAGCATGGATATCGCTGCCGCGCAGGCGACGCTGGCGGGGTTTCTGGCGCTCGGATTCACGACCGTCGCCGATCTCGGCAATCTGCCGGGCACCGTCCAGGTTATGCGCGGCGCGGATCCGCGCATCTCGGCGCGGCTGCTGATTGCCGGCCGCGTGTTCACCTCGCCCGGCGGGCGCAACGAGGATATCGGTATCGCGCTCACGTCCGCCGATCCGGCGGTGCTGGCGCGTCATCGCGAGGATGAACATCCCGACCTGATCAAGATGGTCGAGGATAAAGGTGGGTTCGGCGGACAATCCGCCGCCACCGCGCTGTCGCCCGAATTGATGCGGGCGATCGTCGAGGAGTCGCACCGCCATGGTTTGCGGGTCGTCGTGCATATCGCGCGCGAGGCGGATGCCCGTGCCGCTATCGCTGCGGGCGCGGATGGCCTGGCGCATCCTGTCTGGGCGGAGGCCGAGTCCGAGGATCTCGTCCAGCTGATGGCGCGGCGACGCATTCCTTTCGCGACGACTTTGGCGATCGCCGATCAATATGGCCGGCTGATGCGGCACCCCGACTATCTCGATCGCCCCGATTATTCGCTCGTGCTCAGCGAAGCTGAACGCAACCGGATGCGGACCGAGCAGCGCGCGCAATTCCTGCTCCAACCGGTCGCCGCCTGGCGCGAACAGACCCTGTCGACCGAGATGCGCAATGTGGTCCGCATCGTCCGCGCGGGCGGTATCGCCGCGCTCGGCACCGATTTGGTCTCGGGCGCGTCGTCGCATCGCGAGATGCAGTTGCTGCGTCAGGCGGGATTGTCTCCGCTCGAGGTCATCCGGATCGCGACTCTTAATGCGGCGGTCTTTCTCGGGCGGGATCGCGACCTCGGCAGCATTGCGCCGGGAAAGATCGCCGATCTGGTCCTGCTCAACCGCGACCCGACCGCCGATATCGACGCGACCGAGGATATCGCGATGGTGATGCACGACGGCCTTGTCGTCGATCTTGGAAGGCTGCCGGTCGCGGGAACGAAAGAGCTTCTGCGCCGCGAGGTGGGTGCAAGCCAGGCCGTGAACCCATAGACGCCCGCATAAGCACGACGGCTGAGCGGCTGAAAATGGGAGATGGTCAGCGGTCAGACTGATTTGCCGCGAGAAAGGTCGGTTGCGGACGTTTCAGAGTCAGATGCGTATCGGACTAGGCGACGGAAAGATGGCGTGTTCACCTATAGTCGAGAATGCCTCCCCAATGAGCGGGCCACCGTCCGCGATTATATATGGGAAGAACACGATAACGGAGTAGTTGTCGTGATAGTCCAGTCTCACCGCGATTGCATCAGACTTGCGATCCATTTTAGGCAGCGTCACCAGAGCATCGTAGACTAACGCAGTCGCTACCAACTCGCCCTCATGTGCACCCGCCTTGAAGGACTTCTTAAGAAGATCGATTAGATGCTGAGACGGCGGACGCTCATCGCCGCCATGTGCTACAACCGCAACGATCTCACCACTCGACAGCATTTGCGCGCCGAAAGGGAAAAACTCGCCGTGTTCCCTCAGCATCCTCTCGGCACGTGGCACGGTTGCGTCGAGAAGCTGATTGCAATCGTCCTTCGCACGCATCGCAGAATCCGCCAGTCCGATCATTTAACTACCTTATGAGCGGGATGCACTGGCAAGCGCAATGTCTGCTATCAAGGCCGAGCGACGCCAACTTGAACGGCTTGGATTGGGTCCTAAACCGACGGGCAGCTTTATGAGCCCACGCCCCAACTCAAACGCGAGCGAACCAATCGCGGACTTTGCATCCTTGCGCGCGAAAGTGTAATCCGGAGACCTGACTGACCTGGTGAAAGATAGAGAGAAAATGGCGGGAGCGGCTGCGCGCAAGATGGACATGGACAAGGCGCCGCCGCGCGCCAGCCGGCTACAGGCTGATCTTGCCGCGAGGATCTTGCGGATGCTCAAGGATCAGGGCGCCGGACCCGGCCATCACCTCGTCGAACTCGATCTCTGCCGTCACTTCGATGTGTCGCGCACGCCGGTACGCGGTGCGCTCAAGCTGCTTGCCGAACAAGGCGCGGTCGAAGCGCGCGCCAATCGGGGGTACGTGCTGCGCGGGCCGGTCACCGAGGCGCCCGATCTCGATGTCACCAATCCGGAGGATGAAGAGGACCAGCGCCTGTTCATCGCGATCGCCGAGGCGCGCAACCAGGGCCGCATGCCCGATCAGTGCAGCCAGCTGGAGGTCGCGCGGCTGTTCGGCGCCAAATTGCCGACCGTCGTGCGGGTGTTGCGCCAACTCGCGGAACTCGGCTTGGTCGAGCGCAAGCCCGGCAATGGCTGGTCGTTCACCCTGCCGATCAACTCGGCGCGCGCGCGTGCGGAGAGCTATGCCTTTCGCGCCGTGATCGAGCCCGCCGGGCTGCTCGAATCCACCTTCGAACTCGATCGCGAATGGCTCGACCGCATCCGTGCCCAGCATCTCGCCTTTCGCAAGCGCAAATGGCGCGATACGCTGGCGGTCGAACTGTTCGCGATCAACGCCGATTTCCACGAAGGCATCGCGCGCTGTTCGGGCAATCGCTATTTCCTCGATGCGGTGCAGCGGCAGAACAAGCTGCGCTCGTTCATGAACATCCAGTGGATCAACGGCGCCGAACGCGTGATCGATTCGATCGACGAGCATCTCGAGATCATGGACGCGATGGAAGCCGGCGATAACCAGAAGGCGCACGATCTGATGAAGGCGCATCTGGTGCTGGCGCGCGACGTCGAGGCGACGGTTTAGCGAGTGCAAACCCATCGCGGCGCGCGGTGAGCGTCACCCCGGACTTGTTCCGGGGTCCAACGGGAGGCGATGGAAACGATCGAGGCTCGACGGTTTCCGCTGCGGTTGATTGGATGCCGGAACAAGTCCGGCATGACGATCCAGACACAAGCCATGGCTTTCCCAGTCGTATAAAGATGTTGTATTTTTAAGTTCAATAGGACAAAGTTGCCGCTCGATCGGGAGCGACGGCAACGATGCGATTGGACGATCCGACGGCTGAGCCGGGGAATGGCGCGATAGACGCGACGATCAAGGTGATCGGAGCGGCGGAAACCCGCGACGCGCTGCCGTTCGATGCATTGATCCCGGCGCTGAAGAGCGCCTTTGCCGCCGGCGCGACGGTGCCCGAGCGGCATCATCACCATATTCCTCATCCCGATGGCGACGGCGTCCTGTTGTTGATGCCCGCCTGGAGTGGCGGCCTGCTCGGGACCAAGGTCGCCACCATCCATCCCGCCAATAATGCGCGCGGATTGCCGAGTGTCCACAGCACGTACCTGCTCGCCAATGCCGCAACGGGCGTGCCGCTGGCGTTGCTCGACGGCAACGAGATCACGACCCGCCGGACCATCGCGGTGTCGGCGCTCGCCGCTTCTTTCCTCGCCCGCGAAGACGCGGCCGATTTGCTTATCGTCGGGGCAGGGCGGATCGCGGCGCTCGCCGCCGAAGCATTTGCAGTAGTGCGCCCGATCCGGACGGTGACGGTGTGGAATCGTGATCCGGCGAAGGCGCAACTGCTGGCGGCTGAATTGCGGACCGAAGGTTTCGACGCGTCGGCGGCATCGTCGCTGGAAGAGGCGGCGCGCCGCGCCGACATCATCACGTGCGCCACGCCCTCCACCGCGCCGATCATCCTCGGGGACTGGCTGCGGCCCGGCACGCATCTCGACCTGATCGGGAGCTTCACGCCCGCGATGCGCGAAGCCGACGACACCTGCTTCGCCCGGGGGCAGATCTATATCGATACGCGCGACGCGCTGGTCGAGGCGGGGGACCTGACCGGCCCGATCGCGGCGGGTGTCATCACGCCGGATGACATCCGGGGGACCCTCGCGGATCTGAGTGCCGGGCGCATCGCCGGCCGGACGTCGGACGACGACATCACCATCTTCAAATCGGTCGGCACCGCGCTCGCCGATCTCGCCGCAGCGGCGCTGGTCCACGCGCGGCGCGGCGGACTGGGAGATTCCGATCTTGGCTGACCCTCGAATCCTTCATGTCGTCGATCTGCATACCGCGGCCGAGCCCGTGCGGATCGTTGAGCGTGGTTATCCCGAGCTTCGCGGCGCGACGATCCTGGAGAAGCGGCGCGACGCGCTGGAGCGGTTCGACGATTTGAGGCGCATGCTGATGCTCGAACCGCGCGGTCATGCCGGCATGTACGGCGTCATTCCGACCGCGCCGTGCCATCCCGACGCCGACCTTGCGGTGCTGTTCACGCACCAGGAAGGCTATAGCACGATGTGCGGCCACGCGACGATCGCGATCGGCCGCTGGGCGGTCGATACCGGCCGCGTTGCGATGGTCGACGGGCGCGCCAGCTTCGGACTCGAGGCGCCGTGCGGCGTCGTTCGGGTCGAGGTCGAGGCGGCGGGCGATGGCGGCGCCCCGCTGGTCGCATTCGAAAGCGTCGACTCGTTCGCCAGCCATCTCGATCAATCGGTCGACGTGCCGGGGTTTGGGCCGGTCGGCTTCGATATCGCATTCGGCGGCGCCTATTATGCGATCCTGCCCGCCTCGCGGCTCGGCCTGTCGCTGATCGATACGCCGCTCGCCGACCTCGTCGCGGCGGGCGTGGCAATCACCAATGCGGTGCGCGCGGCCATCGCGATCGAGCACCCGACCGAGCGCGATCTGTCGTTCCTGTACGGCACGATCCTGACCGACGATGTGGCGCTCGGCGATCATGGCGGGCGGCCGAGCTACAATCTCTGCATCTTTGCCGAGGGGCAGATCGATCGCTCGCCGACCGGCAGCGGGGTGACGGCACGGATCGCGCTGGCGGCCGCGCGCGGCGAGATGACGGTCGGCCAGCAATGCGAGATCCGCGGCGTGTCGGGCGAAGGCTTTGCCGGCACGCTGGCCCGGCACGAGCAACGCGACGATGGCGCCGTCTCGCGCATCCGCGTCGCCGGCCGTTCCTATTATGCCGCGCGCAGCGAGTTCGTCGCCGAACCCGGCGACCGTTTCGCCCATGGTTTCGAGCTGCCGGCGCGGTTCGCCGATCTGCCCCGATAGACAACATCCGACCTGGAGAGCGACATGAAGAAGTGGACCGCCGTCTTGCTCGCCTTAGTGGGAGCGGTGACCTGCGCGACGGCCGCCGAGGCCAAGGACCATGGCAAGCACGCCAAGCGTGCCAAGCCGCTGGCGGTTCCGGCGGCGATGTTCCCGCCGGCCGAGTGCGAGGCCTATGTCGCCTATGACCGCGACATGAAGCTGCCGGGCTATATCCTGCCGACCAAGGCGGGGCCCCGGACGTGCATTCCCTTCACCAGCGTCGCGGCGCACAAGCCCAAGGGCTATCGCGGCGACTTCTACGTCACCAACTTCACCGACGATAAGCTCCGCAAGCGCTGGAAGAAGTGCAAGGAGGACAAGAAGTGCCACAAGCGCGTCTATGAGCAGGTGCTCAAGCGGCACCCGCCGAACAAGGAATATGCGCTGAAGGACGCTCACGCGCGGTACCTGCTCGGCAAGATCGACGAGAAGGGCGGGGATACCGACCTCAGCCAGATCCGCCGGCCCGGCTTCTTCGCGAGGGCGCCCTATAACGAGCCGATCGCGGCGGCCGATGGCGACACGCAAATCGTCGAATTCACCGCGCCGGTGGAGGCGTATGAACGCATCCACATGAAGATGACCGGCGATATCCGGCTGCGCGGCTGGTACATCCGCGGCGCCGGGATCGATGACGGAAAAGGCGGCCGCAAACGCGCGCTGATCGTCATGAACGGCGGCGGCGGCGACCGCGTCACCGCGCTCGATGACCCCAAGGACGTCGCCTATACGATCGACCCCAGGACCGGCGTGACCATTCCCGACGACGACTGGCCGAAGGGCGGCACCGGCGTGCAGGGCGAGCGCTTCTGGCGCCAGGCCTGGTATCGCCTGCATCAGGCGGGATTCGACGTGCTGGCGATGGACCGCCGCGGCGTGGGCATTTCGGGTGGCTATAGCGACACCAACACGCTGCAGCAGGGGCATGATCTGCTCGACATCGTCGCCGCGCTGCGGAGCGGGAAGGGGATGCGCGCGCTCGGTCCCGACGGCCGGCTGACCCAGGGCGCGGACGCCGCCGCGGCGGCCTATGGCGGCGATCCGAGCGGGGGCCTGCCGGTCTTCTTCATGGGCAGCTCGCGCGGCACGATGGCCAGCGGCTGGGCGATGACGATAAATTTCGACAAGGATTGCAGCTACGACCTGCCCAAGATCGCCTGCACCGCGCCGCGCCGCGACCCGCACATCAAGGGCGCGATCCTGGTCGCCGATTTCTCGAGCGGCGTCGGCTATCTCGAATCCGAAACCAGCCCCAAGGACGACGGACGCGGGCCGGGCCGCGATCGCGGGTTGTTCATCGGCGGGATCGAGGAAGAGAACAATATCGTGTTCTTCCCCAGTTCGGCGATCCTCGCGGGCATGAGCAAATGGCCGAGCGCGTTCTTCGCGCGGGGGCTGTGGTGTTATGCGGACGGTCTGGAAGGCGAGATCGCGTCGTATGAGCGGGTGAAGGGGTTGAAGGACCTGGTCGTGGTGCGCGGCCCGCATGCCTGGGAGACGTGGCCGACCGAGGAGAAGCTTCGCGTGCAGGACCGGATCATCGCTTATGCCCGCGCCGTCGTGCTGGGGGCGCCGTCGATCCCGGGGCGGCGGACGTGGACCAACATGAAGGAGTTGGTCGCAACCAGCAGCGATGTGTGGGAGCCGTCGACCAAGCCGACTTTGGTGCCGTAGGGCGAACGGCGGCTCGAACGATTGATGGATAAGCCTAGCCTAGTTGGCTGGGCTAGCTGGAATGGCTGGAATTGGGCCGATTGTGGACTGGCGGCTTTTGCGGCGAAATTCGAGAAAGCGGCCGTCTTCGCGCAGAGAGTTAAGCGGATAGTTGATCCGCCGATGATGCTACTCTCAAGGATCGTCGCTACCGCGCTCGCGCTTGCAACAAACAGTGCGTCGATCAACAAGCGAACATGACTGACGCAATCGACTTCGCGCGCAAGTTTCTCGAAAGCCTTCACCGCTTCGATCTTTCGACGTTGTTGAGCGTATGTTCGATCGCGATTTGGCGTGTCGAGGACGAATGGACGTCCGATGGAAAGTGGTACGGCGACGACGACCTTCCACCCGATGCGGCGGTTGTCGTGGCGCCCGCGCCCGTTGATGCAGCGTTGAAAGCGCTACCCCCCGCTGATCGCAAGCGTGTCGCGGAAGCAATATCCGCCGGATACCAAAGCAACTCGACCTTTGACGATATACGCGTCGAAACCATCCGCAACGCAACGGTCGAAGGTGGCGTCGCGATGCTGGCCGAACTGATTATTCACCGCGATATGATGATTGCGGTCGCGACGGGCGGTGGTGTCCGCATTCAAGACGTGAACGACTATTACATCGCTCGCGAAGCCCGACTTCGTGAAGCGCTGCCCGTCGATGCGAAATACGAAAACCCGCATGACGATCTGTGGGCATGGTATCATTATTGGAGCGAACATTTTGGGCGATGGGCAGAGCGGCGCCACTACATTAACCAACTGTTTGGCCCGGCGGTTACCGCAATGGCGAAGCGATCAACGCTTCCGTCCCCGCAACGCGACGCAACAGGATGGGAACGCGTTGACCGAACGCTGTCGAAGGCACGTTCGCAATTCGAACTAGCGTCCGCCGAAGAAGACTATCAGGCTATTGGGCTGCTGTGTCGCGAAGTTATTATCTCGCTGGCGCAAGCGGTTTTTGATCCGGGAATTCACAAGACGATTGACGGCGTTGAGGCGAGCAAAACTGACGCCAATCGAATGCTGGAAGCCTATATCGCGCACGTCTTTCCCGGCGAAAGTTACAAGGAAGTTCGGGCGCACCACCGGGCGTCGCTGGCGCTGGCGCTCAATCTGCAACACCGTCGAACTGCAACGCGGCAGTTGGCCGCTTTGTGTGTCGAAGCGTCGGCTTCGACGGTTGCCGTCGTGTCCATCATCGCGCGCCCAGACTGAAACGGTTTTAATGTTCGCCCGTACGTTGGCGCGGCAACGTCGTCGCAAAAAGCAGCCGGGAGATTGTCGCAAGACCGCGGCGTAGGCGGATGATTACGCATCGAATTCTTGCGGCGCTTTCTGGCTATTGAACCTGCCGTCGGACGTCCGGGATTGGGGCGCGTTGCTGCCGTCGCATCGCGCTCTACCACAGAGCGGATACGTTGGGCGCTCGGGCTTCGAGCCGTCCCCTTTCGAAGGGTGGATTCAATTACAGCACTTGCAAATGTGCTAATGTTTTGTCGTTACTGGATGCGTAGGAAATTTAGCGCTTTTATTCGCGCGGGGGCAAATGTCAGAGACGTTCAAAGGCCATAATGGGCAGGTGGAGCTAACGGCCGACTCGCTTACGATTCATCGCAGAGGCGTTCTCGGCCTTCTCACCCAAGGCCTTAAGGGCGAAAAGCGCATTCCATATGTCAGCATTTCAGCCGTGCAGTTCAAAAAGGCTGGGCTTTTGAATGGCTATATTCAATTCTCAATTCTGGGCGGTATTGAGGCGCGAGGCGGCGCCTTTGACGCGGCGACCGATGAAAACAGCATCATGTTTCGATCGTCGCAAAACGCAGACTTCGCCCGCCTGAGGGATGAGATTGAGAGACGCGTTGCCGCGGCGAAAGCACCCACCGCACCGGTGGCTGGAGCGGTGTCCACAGCGGAGCAACTATCTAAGCTGGCTGAATTGCTCGAAAAAGGATTACTCACCCAAGCCGAATTCATGGCGGAGAAAGTGAAGTTACTTGGTGGGTGATCACCATTTCCTTGCGTTCTTTACTCTAAGCTCGCGACGCTGACTCAAACGTTGCCGCAAGCTCATGTGACGCCCGGATAAGGGGAAGAACATTGGAAGCAGACGAGAAGAAGTGCCCGCAGTGTGCCGAAATCGTTAAGGCTGAAGCGAAGATCTGTCGCTTTTGCGGTCATTCCTTCGGGAATGAGTTGTCCGGTCTCGGCAGTTCCTCTTCCTCAGATAATGGGAAGGGACGCGGAACCGGTTGCCTGATAAGTTTGGGTGTCCTAGTCGCGCTCGGAACTATCGGGTTGCTTGCGAGGCCAAGTGTTCAAACCGCGCCTTCGCCAAACGTGGTGACTAGAGAAACTCCGAGCAAAGCATCAAGCGCGCCCGCAGGTGCAGATCCAGCCCCGATAACCGGCGAAGAATCGGCGAGCCTCGCAGGCGTAGGCCTCTTCGGTCCCCGGGCGAATGCGGCGCGCAGCGCGCGTCAGTATCTCGACATGACCGGATTCTCACGTCGAGGTTTAATTGAACAGCTCTCATCCGACGCTGGCAACGGGTATGATGTGGCGGATGCCACGGCAGCGGTTGATAGCCTAAACGTGGACTGGAATGAGCAGGCGGTGCGCTCAGCCAAACAGTATTTGAGTATGTCCGGCTTTTCCTGCAGCGGGCTGATCGATCAGCTCTCGTCTGATGCTGGGTCCAAGTACACCGAAGCGCAGGCACGCTACGGCGCCGAACAGGCGGGAGCCTGCTAAAAACGGACCGGCTCCTCCCGCCAACAGCAGCGGCGGAGACTCTGTCTGAACGAATGGCGGCTTTCGGGGTTTTCTAACATGATTTCAAATGACCGCTATTGGGGCGCAAAGCTGTCGACCCCAGTTGCTCTCCAGATGGATATGAGCGATCCCTTGCGGTGGTGGAGGCAAGCCCGATGGGCGACAACCAAATACGTTTCGACGATGGTGCGGCCTACGAGCGCATGATGGGCGTGTGGAGTCGCTTGGTCGGTGAGGAATTCATCGATTGGCTGGCGCCCGCCGCCGGCCTACGCTGGATAGACGTCGGTTGCGGCAACGGTGCCTTCACCGAGTTGCTGGTCGAGCGTTGTGCGCCATCAGAGATTGTCGGCGTCGATCCCTCGGAAGGGCAGCTCGCTTTCGCACGCTCTCGCCATCGGGCCGGCATTGCCAAGTTCCTGCAGGGCGATGCCACCGCGCTGCCGGTTGGCGACCGCAGTTTCGACGCCGCGGTCATGGCGCTGGTCATCTTCTTCGTGCCCGATCCGGCAAAGGGCCTGGCCGAGATGGTGCGGGTCGTGAAACCCGGCGGCACGATTTCGGCCTATGTCTGGGATCTGCTCGAGCCCAACGGATTCCCGATGGCTCCGCTTCAGGAAGAGCTGCGCGCGTCGGGCATCCAGCCCTTGCTCCCGCCGAGCGCCGAAGTGTCGCGAATGGACGCGCTTCGTTCGCTATGGCTCGATGCTGGCCTTGCCGATGTCGCGACGCGAGAGATTACCGTGTCGCGCACTTTCGAGGATTTCGACGACTTCTGGGGCTCGGTCGAGATCGCGATCGCCATGGCCTCGGCCACCCGCGAGATGAGCGATGGCGACAAAGCGGCGCTGAAGGCGCGCATGCGCACGCGGGTACGATCGGATAGCGCGGGTCGCATTGCTTATTCTTCGCGGGCAAACGCCGTGACGGGCCGCGCACCAGCCTGATGGCATAGGGCGCGGGCCGCTCTGCCTTCCGACACCGCCCAGCCCGGCGTCTCGACTAAACGACTTCCGAATATACTGCGAACCGCGCGTTACTGTCAGCCAGCGGGCGCAGTTCTACCGTTTGGGCGCCGAGATCGGCGACAAAGTGCAACGGCTTGCCGACGATCGGCCGCATTCTGGCAGGCAGGTCGGCGGGCAGGCGCAGGGGTGGTACTGGGGGCGGTGCCTTGGCCATGGCCGGGCCTTGATCGTGCATGAGCGCGGCCGGAACGTCGCCAAGCGGCAATTGCTGCGCCAGCACCACCGGCCCGTGGACCAAGGCGGCGACGTTCGGCCGATCGTCGAACGCCTCCCAGCGGGTGGTCATGGGCAGGTTGAGCGTAACCTTGTCGCCGGCGCGCCAAATGCGAGTGATCGAGAGATAAGTACCTGGCGCCGCCATCGCTTCGACCGGGCGGCCGTTCACCGTCACGCGCGCCGCCTCGCTCGTCCAGCCCGGGATGCGCAGGCGCAATGTCCATGCCCGCCCGTTCGTGGCCTCTACATGGATCGTGGTGGAGGGTGCGTTGGGAAAGCTGGTCTCCTGGCGCAGCCGCACACCATCGGGTCCGGACACGCGCGACGGAATGAACAGATTGACCCAGATACCCTGCGCGTCGCGGGCATAGATCATCCGATTGAGCGTCGCGAAATCCTCCAGCCCCGACCCATTGCAGCACCAGAAGCTGGTCTCCTCCGTGCCCCAGGTCTTCCACGCGCCGGGCGTGAGCGACAGGAAATAGGCGGTGAGCCCGGTGTCCGGCTGGATCGTGGCCAGCCGCTGGTTGATCAGGATGCGCTCGTAATAATCGGCGATACCGGCGCTCGGCTTGCGCAGGAAGCGCTGGGTGCCGAGTTTGAGCATATTGTACGAGCAGCAGCTTTCCTGATGATTGGTGCCATTCTCCCACTCGGCGGCGAGATGGTGGGGTTCGGTGCACCAATGTTCGTTGTTGCTGCTGCCGCCGGTGGCATAAGTGCGCACGCCGGTAACGGTGTCCCAGAAGAAGTCTGATACCTCGCCGAAGCGACGGTCGCCGGTCAGCGCGAAGCGGCGGTCGGCGCCGATCACCTGCGGCACGTGCGTGTTCATGTGCAGCCCGCGCAAGGCGTCCTTGCTGCCCGCCAGCGGCTCGAACACCCGCTTCTTGGTGAAGCGGTCGCCCACCGCGATCCACTGTGCGTCGCCGGTCATGGCGGCAAGGCGGTACAGCGCGTCATTCATGCCGCCAAACTCGACCTCGAGGATCTTCTGCATGTCCTGCTCGGCACGTGCCGCGGTCCAGGCATCGGTCCAGCGTGCCATATCGGTGACCATAACGAGCGCCTCGCCGCTCCCGGCAAGCTCGTGCATGTCGAGCAGGCCGGCGAAGATCTTGTGAAAGGTGTAGAAGGGCGCCCACACGTCGGCGCCGACCGCGAGCCGATCGAAATAGGAGGTCGGAAAGGCGCTGAGATAGCCTTTCTTGTCGATCTTGCGCTGACACTCCAGGAGGCCGGCGACGATGCGATCGCCACGTCGCTTGAGCTCGGTATCACCCGTCGCCGCATACGCAAGCGCGCAACCGGACAGGTAATGACCGACGAAATGACCGCGCAATTCACAGGTCGGATCCTCCCAGCCGCCGAGCGGGCGCGCGCTGCTCGGCAGCCCCGCATTGATGCGGAAGACGTGGAGCAATCGTTCCGGGTCGAGCCGCTTCAGATAGGCGATATTCGCCGCCTGCGCCTGCGCATACGGACTGTCGAGCAACACCACTTCGCTCGGCGCGAACAGCTGAGCGGCCGTCGGCACCGGCTTGATCGGAGCAGGCGCGATTTTCGCAAACACCGGCGGAGTTGCGACGTTGTTCCACTCTGCCGCGGCTCGCCCGGCCCATCCGAGCGCGACCGGCGACGCCGCCAGCCAGCGGGCAAATCGGCGACGGGTAAGCGGGGTATCAAGCATCGGAGTCTCTCCTGGATTTTGTCTGAGTAATTCCAGGGGAAGGCGAACGCAAGCTTCCGGTCCAATACCGTCGTTCCGGTCGGTCGATCTGCAATGAGGGAGTCGTCGATGCGCGTCTGCCGCCGGCAGGACGTCTGAAGGGCCGTTTGGACTACGCCTCGCGCGCGGCCGTCATTGTCGGCCAGGCGCGCGCGCCGGAATTGATGTTGACCGAGCGGTCCATCACCAGCCGGTCGCCAGCGACGCTGAAAACGAACGTGTCGCGGAACGCCGATTCGAGGAAATGGACGACCAGCTCGATCCGGTTCTCCGCGATCCAGCGAAGCCCGGCCGCGGTGGGCATGCCGTCCATGCGGTAGCCGTGGTGAAGGTCGGCGCCGGGCAGGTACGCGGGCGCGATCGCCCAGCCGTCGCGCCCGGCAATCAGGCGATGCTCGCCTTCGCCATCGACCAGGACGATGCGGGCTTCGTCCTGGTCGAACTCGAATGCCAGCTCGGTCAGCCCCTTGTCGTTCGACGTCATGATCCAGCGGCCGGCGAACGCGGCGGGGTCGGAGGGTGCGGTCGAGACGAAGGACGCGGGCTCGCTCCACCTTTTGAGGCGTTCCGCCAGCGCGACATCGGTGGCGGCATCGGTGCCGTTCCCGAAGGCGGCGGGAAAGTGGCGGTCGAGATGCGGCGTCACGACCTTGCTCTCGTCCATCGCGGCGTTGAAGGCGAGGACGGCGTTCGAGCCCGGAAACACCCGGACCATCTGCACGAACACGCCGAGCATGGCGAAGTGACCGTCGCCGACTACCCAGTGATAGCCATATTGGTCGCCCGGTTCGCCGGCATGGATCCGCGTTGCCTCGGCGACCCAGCGTTCGGACAGGATGCGCTGGCCCTGCCACAAACCGCGCTGTGCATGCAGGACGCCGAGCTTCAGGCCGTCGGCGGTCGTGAAGCTGATCCCGTTGCCGCCGGGATTGATGCCGTCGGGCCCGACATCCCAGCGGATGTTGGTGATGCCGAGGGGATCGAACAGCCGCGGTTTCAGGAAGTCGTGGATCGTCTGTCCGGTAACGCGCGTGACGATCGCCGACAGCATGTAGCTCGCCGCGCTCGAATAGACATAGGTGGTGCCCGGCTCGTGATCGAACGGGATGCGGAAGAATTCGGCGATCCAGCTCGTCGCGATACCGCGCCAGATCGATCCCGATACTTCGGTGCCCTGGCCCGAGCGCATCGTCAGCAAATCCTCGACCGTCATCCGCGCCGCGCGGCTGTCCGGATCGATCGCGACTTCGGGAAAGAGCGGCGCGACTTTCTGGTCGAGCGTTAGCCGCCCGGCATCGACCAGCATGCCGATCGCGCAGGCAGTGACGCTCTTGGTCATCGAATGCGTCATGCGCAGCCGGTCGCCGCTATACGGCCAATGCCAGCCCTCCGCGACGACCAGGCCGTCGCGCCACAGCATCAGATTGTGGAGCTCCAACCCGGCCGCCTCGACATCGTCGATAAACCCCAGGATTTCGCGCGAATCGACGCCCGCGCTCGACGGCGAGCCGCGGCGCAGGCCGTCCGGGGAAGGGGATGCAACAGACGGAGGAGAAGATGCCACGAAGGGGTCCCGAACAGGGGCTGAAGGGTCCCGGACGGTTACTGCCCGCCCGATCCAGCGTCAATGATTTTGTATTATTCTTGTCAATAGTTCAAAATTTGCCTATCGACCGCGAACGGGCTCGGGCGCTGTCTCGTGCTTGTTCCGACTCTCTGACTTTCCCGGTGCGGCGTGATCCGAAAACCAACCTATCTGAAATGGCATCGCTGGCTGGGCCTCACGGTCGGGCTGTTTCTGATGGTCCAGGGGCTGACCGGCGCGATCATGGCGTTTCGCGATGCGCTCGAGCCGGTCGTCGTCCCGTCGCTGATCGTGCCGGAGCGTCCGGCGCGATTGCCGGTGCAGGGCCTGCTCGATGCGTTCCATCGCGCACACCCCGATGCCGAGCTGACGCGCGTCGAATTTCCCGATGCCGCCAACCAGGCGGTGATCGTCAAATCGACCATCACGAAGGCACGCTGGCTGACCGCTATCGATCCATTCGATGGTCATGTCATTCATGACGGCACCGCCACCGCCTGGCCGCTCGAGTTCATCTTCAACATCCACGAGCAATTGCTGTCGGGACCGGTCGGCGAAACGCTGATCGGAATCGAAGGGGTCTCGCTGCTGTTCCTGACGATCATGGGGTTTTCCTATTGGTGGCCTGGCCGGAAGCGGCTGAAGCAGGGGTTCCGCGTCAAGCTCGACGGCAGCAATGATCTGCGCTGGCGGACCTTGCACCGCGCGGTCGGCGGCGGGGTCGCGCTCATCCTGTTGATGTCGGCGACTACCGGCGTGCTGATGGTGTGGAAGGAACAGGTCCGTACGGGCATGAACCTGGTGGCGACAACCGAGAGCCGCCCGTCACCCAAGGTCGCCAAGAGCGATGGCCCGGCGATGGTTCCCGTCGATCCGCTGATCGCCCGGGCCAAGGCGGTCTATGGCGACACCCCGCTGCGCCAATTGCGTTTTTCGAGCGGCGGCCGCGTCGTCGCGGTGTTCCTTGGCAGCAATCACACGATCCGCGCCGACGGTACCAACCAGGTCTATTTCAACCGCTATGACGGCAGCGAGCTCGCGCACTATGTCGCGGGCAGGCAATCGGGCGGGGCCGAGTTCCTCGACTGGGTCTACACCGTCCATACCGGATTGTGGGGCGGGGCAGTGACCCAGGCGATCATGCTGCTCACCGGCCTCACTTTGTTCGGCATGGCACTCAGCGGTTTGTGGCTGTGGTTCACGCGCACGCGGCGGGAGCGAGCGCGCAAAGCCGCGCGCGCCAAGGATCAAGGGGAGAAAGTTGCGATGAAGGTTGTCGGCCAATGACGCGGTTGCTGGTGCTGCCCGGCGATGGGATCGGGCCCGAGATCACCGCCTCGACGACCGCGGTCGTGCGTGCGGCGACGGGCGGCAGCGTGACCTTCGACGAAATGGCGATCGGTGAGGCGAGCCTGGCGGCATCGGGATCGACCCTGCCGGACGCGGTGATGGCGGCCGTGCCGCAAGCCGATGGCGTGATCCTGGGGCCGGTGTCGCACTACACCTATCCCGCCGGCCAGCCCAATCCGTCGGCGGCGTTGCGCACCGGGTTCCAGCTCTACGCCAACGTCCGGCCGTGCCGGTCGCGCGAAGGGCTCAGCATCCTGCGCCAACCGATGGACCTGGTGATCGTGCGCGAGAATACCGAAGGCTTCTATGCCGACCGCAGCATGTATGCCGGGCCGGGAGAATTCATGCCCGACGCCGACAGCGCCTTCTCGATCCGCAAGATCACCGCCTTGGCGTCGCGCCGGGTGGCACGCGCCGCATGCGAGATCGCCGCGGCGCGGAGCGGCAAGCTGACCGTCGTGCACAAGGCGAACGTGCTCAAGCTGACCGACGGCCTGTTCCTGCGCGAAGTGCGCGCCGTCGCCGCCGAGTTCCCGACGGTGACGCTCGACGAAGTGATCGTCGACGCCGCTGCGGCGTTGCTAGTGCGCGATCCGGCGCGGTTCGATGTCATCGTCACGACCAACATGTTCGGCGATATTCTGTCTGACGAAGCCTCGGAACTCAGCGGCAGCCTGGGGCTGGGCGGATCGATCAACGCCGGCGATGACATCTGCGTCGCGCAAGCGCAGCATGGTTCGGCGCCCGATATCGCCGGCAAGGGTGTCGCCAACCCGACCTCGCTCATCCTGTCGGCGGCGATGCTGCTCGACTGGCTCGGGCGGCGGAAGTCGGACGCCGCACTGGCCGATGCCGCCACGCGGATCGAGCGCGCGGTCGACCGGGTTCTCGACGATCCGCAGATGCGGACGCGCGATGTCGGTGGACCGCTCGGCACCGATGCCTTCGCCCAGGCGGTAGTCGGCGCGCTATGAACGTGACGATCAATCCCGCGACGGGCGAGGCGATCGCCGAGTTCGAGCTGCACGATGACCGCGCGGTCGATGCCGCGCTCGACCGCGCCGTCGCCGCGCAGCGCGCGTGGCGCTGGACGTCGCATGACGAGCGCCGCACCTTGCTGAAGCGGCTTGCCGTCGGGTTCCGCCGCGAGCGTGACGCGCTTGCCGCCATCGTCACCGAGGAAATGGGCAAGCCGATTGCGGAGGCGCGCGCCGAGGTCGCGAAATGCGCGCTCAATTGCGATTTCTACGCCGATGCCGCCGCCGGCATGCTCGCCGACGCGCCGGTCAAGGACGCGCCGGGCGCCTTCGTCGCCTATGAGCCGCTCGGCGTGGTGCTGGCGATCATGCCGTGGAATTATCCGATCTGGCAGGTCGTGCGCTTCCTCGCACCCGCCTTCGCCGCAGGCAATGGCGCGATCCTCAAGCACGCCGCCAACGTCCCGCAATGCGCGATCTCGATCGAGCGGATCGTCGCCGAGGCGGGTGCGCCTGAGGGGCTGTTCGCCAGTCTGCGCGTCGAGCCCGAGACGGTCGGCCGGCTGATCGCCGATCCGCGCATCGCCGCGGTCACGCTGACCGGGTCGACCCAGGTCGGGATGATCGTCGCGGGGCAGGCGGGCAATGCGCTCAAGAAGCAGGTGCTCGAACTCGGCGGATCGGATCCGTTCGTCGTGCTCGCCGATGCCGATATCGATCGCGCGGCGACGATGGCGGTGACGGCGCGCTTCACCAATGCCGGGCAAAGCTGCGTCAATGCCAAGCGCTTCATCGTCGATGCCGCCGTGGCCGATGCGTTCGTCGAGGCCTTTGCGGCAAAGTCGAGTGCGCTGATTCTCGGCGATCCAATGGCCGAAGGCACCACGCTCGGGCCGCTCGCCCGCGCCAATTTGCGTGCCACAATCGCCGATCAGGTAGAGCGGAGCATTGCCGCCGGCGCGCGGCCCGTGATCGGTGGATCGATGGGCGAGGGGGCGGGGTTCTTCTACCGGCCGACCATCCTCGACCATGTCGCACCGGGCATGGCGGCGTTCGACGAGGAGACGTTCGGCCCCGCCGCCGCGATCATCCGTGCGCGCGATACCGAGGAGGCGGTGGCGCTCGCCAACCGTACCGCGTTCGGGCTCGGCGCCTCGATCTGGACGCGCGACACCCGGCGCGGGATCGAGCTCGCGCGTCGGATCGACGCCGGGGCGGTGTTCGTCAACGCCATGGTCGCGTCCGATCCGCGCGTCCCGTTCGGCGGGATCAAGGCATCGGGCTATGGCCGCGAGCTCGGCGACCTGGGCCTGCGCGAATTCACCAACGCCAAGACCATCCGGAGCGCCGCATGACCCCGATCGTCCTCACCCCCCAGGGTCTGCCGGTCAAGGATCGCGGCGGCGGCATCGTCACCACGCCGCTCGTCACCGCCGGGCGCGGGTCGCGTGCGATGCTGACGGGCATTACGCGGATCGCGCCGGGCGCCGCGGTACCGCTCCACACGCACAATTGCGAGGAATGCGTCGTCGTGCTGTCGGGCAGCGGCGTCGCGCATATCGACGGCACCGATCATCCCGTCTCGCCCAACGACACCAGCTGGATCCCGGCGGAAATCCCGCATTGCTTCCGCAATATGTCGGACAGCGAGGAAATGGCGATCTTCTGGACCTATGCCTCGATCGACGCGACGCGGACGATCGTCGCAACCGGGGTGACGACGCGGATCGACGAGGAACGGTAGGGCTGCTCCGCGGTGCCGCAAATCCGTTCGTCACCCCCGCGAAAGCGGGGGCCCATCTCATGGACGGGCAACAACAACTGACGGCCGTAATGCACTCGAGTGCCGGAGATGGGTCCCCGCTTTCGCGGGGATGACGGTGTGTGGGGACGGGCTGTCCCTCCCCTCACGCCGAACTCAGCAGCAAACTCGTCTCGCTGTTCAACACCCCATCGATCAGCCGCACCTCGCGCAGCACGCGGTCGAAATCGCCCAGGCTGTCCGCGCGCAATTCGGCGATCAGGTCCCAGCCGCCATTGGTAGTGTGGAGCGTGTGGAGCTCGGGGATTTCCTTCAGATTGCGGATCACCGCGCTGGTCGCGCGGCCCGCCACTTCGATCATCATCACCGCGCGGATGCTCGACGTCTCGTCGCGCGCACGAACGGTGAAGCCCAGGATCGTGCCATTCTCGACCATCCGCGCCACGCGCTTCTCGGCGGTCGCGCGCGAGATGCCGATGCGCGTCGCGAGTTGCGCCATCGGCGCCCGGCCGTCCTTGCGCAATTCGGCGATCAGCCGCCGGTCGGTCGAGTCGAGCTCCTGCATGATCGAAATGCTCCTTGCGGCTGAGCATTCTGCACCGCCGTTGTATTTTTATCCAGCAGTAATGCAATTATGTGGAGCGTTTCGCCGTCCTAGCATCCTCGCTCGAAAGGATGATGGTCATGCGCTTAGTCGAGGTAGCTCACGTCGTTGAACTGGTCCGGCGCAAGGGGCTGGGCAATCTGCTCCGCGAGCTGGCCGATTATATCGCGGCGGATTATGGCCGCTGGCCCGAATTCGACAAATCGCCGCGCTACGCCAGCCATTCGCCCGGCGGCGTGATCGAGCTGATGCCGATCGCCGACAAGCAGGATTTCGGGTTCAAATATGTCAACGGCCATCCCGCCAATCAGGCGGCGGGGCTGCAGACGGTGACCGGGTTCGGCGTGCTGGCGGACGTCGCGACCGGCTATCCGCGATTGATCGCGGAGATGACGATCATGACTGCGCTGCGCACCGCGGCAATGTCGGCGCTGGCCGCGACCTATCTCGCCCGGCCCGGCGCGCGGACGATGGCGATCATCGGGCTGGGGGCGCAGGCCGAATTCCAGGCGGAGGCGTTCCGCGCGTTGCTCGGCATCGACCGCCTGCGCATCTACGACGTCGATCCCGCCGCGACCGCGAAATTCCGCGCCAACATGGCCGATCGCGATTTCGCGATCACCGTCGCGCCGTCCGCGCAGGAAGCGGTCGAAGGCGCCGACATCGTCACCACGGTGACCGCGGACAAGAAGCGCGCGACGATCCTGTCAGACAACATGATCGGCTCGGGCGTGCACATCAACGCGGTCGGCGGCGATTGTCCGGGCAAGACCGAGCTCCAGGATGCGATCCTCGACCGCGCCAGCGTGTTCGTCGAATATTTGCCCCAAACGCGGATCGAGGGCGAGATCCAGCAGAAACCGGCCGACTTTCCGGCAACGGAATTGTGGCGCGTGATTGCCGGCGAGACCCCGGGTCGCGCGCATCGCGACGAGATCACCTTGTTCGATTCGGTCGGCTTCGCGATCGAGGATTTCTCGGCACTGCGCTATCTCGACGACGTGGTGGGCGAAGCGGGGCTCTACAGCAATATAGACCTGCTCGCTCGGCCGAGCGATCCGCGCGACCTGTTCGGCGTGCTTACCGGAGCTGGATCGACAGTGGCGGGTGGCGCCGAAACCCTGCTTGCGCGCCAAGCTTGAGTATCGCCGAAGGCCCGCCAAAAAGTTCCTTCGCGGTCGTCCCATCTAAGGACAGTGGTTAACCAATCTTAACGATGGCCGGAATCGTAAATGGCGCGTTAACTACTGGCTATGCCAGGGTATCTCCAACTCGCCCCGCGCGGGGCCAGCCATTCCTTCCGCCGTCGGCTCGGGCTTGGCGGCGAGACGCGGCGACGTAATGACGATGGCGACCTGAAGCTCTTCGTATTGAGCTTCACCGCCTTCTTCATCTGTATCTACACGCTCATCCTTTGACGCGCTGCGCCGCCGGCTTCGGCTAGTCGCAGGCCTTGTGCAGCTTCTGCGCGAGCCAGGCCGAGACCGGACACATCGCGGCGACGACGAACAGCATGTTGGTCGGGGTCACGCCGACATGCGACAGCGCGGTGACCATGGCCGCGCCGATCGCCATCGAGCCCGAATTGACGACATTGTTGGCCGCGACCGTCCGCGACGTCTCGTCCTTGGTCACCGTCGTCGTCAGGAAGGCGTAGAGCGGCACGACGAACATCCCGCCGAAGATCGCGATCCCCATCAAGGCGCCGATCACCAGCAGCGCGCGGGGCATCGCGATGAATTCCAGCCAGCCGTAATAATGGCCGACCGCGGGCGGCCACGTCTTGCAGAGGATCGAGAACAGGACGACGAACCCGCCCATGATCAGGACCGAGGCGGGGCCGTATTTGGCCGAGGTATGGCCCTTGAGCAGCGAGTTGATCGCGACCGATCCGATCGCGATGCCGATCGAGAATAAAGCGGTCAGCAGGGTCGCGACATGCTTGTCGGCGGTCAGCACGTTCTTGGCCAGCGGCGTGAAGATGATGATCAGCACCGCGCCCATCGTCCAGAAAAAGCTGATCGCGCAGATCGCCAGGAACAGGCGCGGAATGTGCATCGTCCCGCTGATCAGGCGCCAGGACGAGGTGAAGGGATTGTAGTTGATCTTGAGCTCGGGGCCGACGCGCGGCGCCGGCGGCACCCGGCGTCCCGCGAACCAGCCGATTGCCGCGACGACCAACGTGCCGATCACCGCGTGTTCGACCTTCATGAAGCCGGCGAGCACGGTTCCGAGCAGGATCGCCAGATAGGTCGCCGATTCGACTAGCCCGGTACCGCCCAGCACTTCATCCTCTTCCAGATGCTGCGGCAGGATCGCGTATTTGATCGGGCCGAAAAAGGTCGAGTGGATGCCGAGCGCCAGCACCGCGGTCAGCATGAATGCCATGCCGATGACGGTATGGCCTGCTTTGGCGAGCAGCAGCCCGCTGCCGCCGACCACCATGATCACGATTTCCGCGGTCTTGACGATGCGGATGATCTTGCTCTTGTCGTTGGCGTCAGCGAGCTGTCCGGCAAGCGCGGACAGCAGGAAGAAGGGTATGATGCTGATCGCGGTGGCAAGCGCGGTGAAGCTCTGTTCGTACTGGGGGTTGTTGTAAATCTGATAAACCACGACGATGACCATCGCCTGTTTGAACAGATTATCGTTGAAGGCACCGAGGAACTGCGTGACGAACAGCGGCAGGAATCGGCGCTCCTTCAACAAGCCGAGCGCACTATGCATTACGAGTTTGGGGCCCCGTCGTGGCGAAAGAAGCCGGTCCCTTAGCCGAGCGGCATAGGCAGCGACAATCGTTCAATTGGTAAATGTGGTTTGGCGCGGGGCACTTCCGCCGACATTGCCGGTTGAGGGTACACACCTTAGGAAGTGCGATCATGTGGACTCTCCCCAACATCCTGACCCTGTCGCGCATCCTCGGCGTGCCCTTGCTCGTCGCCTTCTTGTGGTGGCCGGGCTGGGCGCTCGGCTATGCGTTCGCCTTCGTCCTCTATGCGGTGATCGCGCTGACCGACTATCTCGACGGCTATCTCGCCCGTGCCCAGGGGACGGTGTCGAAGCTCGGCATCTTCCTCGATCCGATCGCCGACAAGATCATGGTGGCCGCCGTCGTCCTGATGCTGGTCGCGACTCGCGACATTGGCGGTTGGCATGTGATCGCGGCAATCATCATCCTGGCGCGCGAGATCATGGTGTCGGGGTTGCGCGAATTCCTCGGCGGTCTCCAGGTCTCGGTCCCGGTGTCGCAGCTCGCCAAATGGAAGACGACGCTCCAGCTCGTCGCGCTCGGCGCGATGATCCTGGCGGGCGCGCTGCCTGCCTGGCCGATCGTCCATAGCATCGGACTGGTCGCTTTGTGGGGCGCCGCCGCGCTCACCCTGGTCACCGGGTGGGACTATCTGCGCGTCGGCCTGAAGCACATGGACTGATGGCGGCGATCGACCTGCTCTATTTCGCCTGGGTGCGCGAAAGCATCGGGATCGGCCACGAACGCGCGACGCCGCCGGCCGAGATCGCCGACGTCGCCGGGCTGATCGATTGGCTCGCGGCGCGCGGCGGCGGCTATGCCGAGGCGCTGGGCGACAAGACCAGGCTGAGGGCGGCGGTCGATCAGCTGTTCGTGCCGCTCGATGCGTCGATTGCGGGAGCGCGCGAGATCGCGCTGTTTCCGCCGGTGACCGGCGGATGATCCGGATCCGGGTCACCGACGCGGCGATCGACGTCGCCGCGGAGCTGGGCGCGCTCGAGCGCGCCGGCGGCGGCGCGGTGGCAAGCTTCACCGGGCTGGTGCGCGACGATAATGGCGTGGAAGAACTGTTCCTCGAACATTATCCCGTCGCCACCGAAAAGGCGCTGAGCGACCTGGCGGCGGAGGCGATCCAACGCTGGTCGCTGGCCGCGGCGACCGTGATCCATCGCGTCGGCGCAATGACGCCGGGCGAGCGCATCGTCTTTGTCGGTACCGCCGCGGCCCATCGCGCCGCGGCGTTGGAGGCGTGCGCCTTTCTGATCGACCGCCTCAAGACCGATGCGCCATTCTGGAAGCGAGAGACGCGTGGGCAGGACGCGCGCTGGGTCGGCGAGCGCGACAGCGATCGCGACGCCGCTGACCGCTGGAAGCGGTAACCGCGGCGCCGCGGACGGAGATCAGTTCAGCTTGGGCAGCAGCACGCCGTTGACGACATGGACGATGCCGTTCGACTGGTGGACGTCGGGCGTCTCCAGATAGCTGACATTGCCGTTGACGCTGGTCAGCGTGACGACATTGTTGCCGGTGATCGTCACCTTGAGCGGCTGGCCGGCGACGGTGGTCAGCGTGGCGGTGCCGTTGCCGGCGGCGATCTGCGCCTTCAATTGGGCGAAATCGATCGTGCCGGGCACGACGTGATAGGTCAGCACCTTCGCCAGCAGCGCCTTGTTCTCGGGCTTCATCAACTGCGCGAGCGTGTCGGGCGGTAGACGCGTGAAGGCGTCGTCGGTCGGCGCGAACACGGTGTACGGCCCTGGACCCGACAAGGTGGCGGTCAGATCCGCGGCGGTAATCGCCTTGACCAATGTCGAGAGGTTGGGCGCGGCGGAAGCGTTGGCGACGATGGTCTTGGTAGCGTCCATCGGCGCGCCACCGACCGAAGGATTGGGAGCGGCGGTGGCGGCGGGGGCAGGGGTCGCCGCCTGCGGTGCGGATCCGGCCGGCGGTGCGGCGGGCGTGGTCTGGGCGAGAGCGGGAAGGGCAAGGACCGGCGCGAGGACGAGCGCCGGGATACGCAACAGCTTCATTCTATGAGCATCCTTTCATGGGTGCACCCGTGCCGGGTGTCCTTCAGGATACGCTCGGATGGCCCTTAGGTTTCCCATCGCCCGACGCGAAAAAGCGTCAGGCCGCCGCCTTGAGGATGTCGGCCAGCAGCCGAAAGTCGCGTTCGCGCGGCGATGCGCGCCGCCACACCAGCGCGATGGTGCGCGTGGCATGATCTCCCGCCAGCGGCCGCGCGGAAATCGCGGTATTGTCCAATATGCCCGATTGCACCGCCATTTCGGGCAGCATCGTCACGCCCAATCCATTGTCGACCATCTGCACGATAGTGTGGAGCGACGTTCCCATCATCATCGCGTGCGCGCCCAGCTCGGGGCGGTTGCAGGCCGCTAGTGCGTGATCCTTCAGGCAATGTCCGTCTTCGAGCAGAAGCAGTCGATTCTCGTCGATATCGGCCGCCGCAATCTTGGCGGGGGGATTGGGTAGCTCGCTATCGGGAAAGGCGACGAACAGGCGGTCGTCGAACAACCGCGCCGCGGTCACCTCGCCGCAAGCATAAGGCAGCGCGAGCAACACGCAGTCGGTGCGGCCATTGTGCAGGCCTTCGCACGCCGTGCCCGTGGTTTCCTCGCGCAGAAACAGCTTCAGGTCCGGATAGTCGCGGCGCAGCACCGGCAGGATGTGGGGGAGCATGAACGGCGCGATCGTCGGGATGACGCTCATGCGCATCTCCCCCGATAACGGCCGGCCGGCAGCGCGTGCCATGTCGCCCAGCTCTTCCGCTTCTCGGATCACGCGCCTAGCCTTGTCGGCGATGCGGTCGCCGAGCGGCGTGAAGCGCACGACGCGCCGCGTCCGCTCGACCAGGGTCACGCCGATCAGTGTCTCGAGCTCGCGGATCCCCGCCGACATGGTCGATTGGGTGACGAAACAGGCTTCGGCCGCGCGGCCGAAATGGCCGTGGTCCTTGAGCGCGACGAGATATTGCAGCTGTTTCAGGGTAGGGAGGTAGGTCGTCATTTATCGTCTCACTCGATCAAGGATCCGTAAATAACCTATTGGATCGTTTAAAAGCCAGCCTATATGCGACCCGCAGGAAGAGGCCTGAAGGCCCGCCGATCCTCGAGAGGATGTCCAAGAAGGCCGACCCCAATTCAGGCAGGAGGCCCAGAATCATGTTGACCGTCGGAGACAAGTTCCCCGCTATCACCGTTCCCGTCCAGCAGGGCGTCGACGCCTTGCCCGCCGGAGAGACGATCGACGTCACCACCGCCGCTCCCGGCAAGTGGAAGATCGTGTTCTACTGGCCGAAGGACTTCACCTTCGTCTGCCCGACCGAGATTGTCGGCTATGCCGGGCTCAAGGGCGATTTCGAGGATCGCGACGCGGTGCTGATCGGCGCCTCGACCGACACCAGCCATGTCCACCTGGCGTGGCGCAAGTCGGACCCCGACCTCGCCGCGGCCGATTTCCCGTGGATCGCCGACAATGGCGGCAAGCTGGCCTCGGCGCTGGGCATCCTCGATGCCGATGAGAATGTCGCTTATCGCGCCACCTTCACGGTCGATCCCGATGGCGTGATCCAGGCGGTGCAGGTCAACGGCCTCAACGTCGGCCGCAACCCGCAAGAGACGCTGCGCGTGCTCGACGCGCTCCAGACCGACGAGCTTTGCCCGTGCAACTGGAATAAAGGCGACGACGTCCTCAAGGTTGCCGCCTAACGTCTTCGTCTAACAGATGCGGCCTTGGATCAGGGCCGTATCCCCCGGCGCGGGGTCTTTCCCCCCCTCGGCCCCGCGCCACCTTCTTCCTGACCTTTCGCCCCGGCTTCGGCCGGGGCCTTCCCAACGCCGGCGATCACCGCCGCGAGGAGCATATCGCATGTCGCTCAAGGATTTCGCCCAGTCGCTGCCCGATTTCGCCAAGGACATCCGGCTCAATGTCGGTTCGTTGCTCAACGAGACGTCGCTCGGCGATCAGCGCAAATACGGCCTGGTCCTGGCCTGTGCGCATGCCTCCGGTCACAAGCCGCTGGTGGAAGCAGCCGAAGCGGAAGTCGCCGGCAAGCTGTCGCCCGAAGCCGCCAACGCGGCGCGTGCGGCGGCCGCGGTGATGGCGATGAACAACGTCTATTACCGCTTCACGCATCTCGCCGGGAACAAGGAATATGCCAACATGCCGGCCAAGCTGCGCATGAACGTGATCGGCGCGCCGGGCATCGAAAAGGACGATTTCGAGCTGTTCAGTCTGGCGATCAGCGCGATGAACGGCTGCGGCCTGTGCATCGACGCGCATGAGAATGTGCTGAAGAAGGCCGGCGTGACGGCGCAGGCGATCCAGGACGCGGTGCGCTGGGCGGCGGTGATGAAGGCAGTCGCGACGGTTCACGCCGCGATAGCGTGAGTCGTTAGGTCCTCGCGCCAGATCTCTCCGGTCCGACGCCTGCCGCCGCGGCATAGAGGGTCGCCGCCCGCAAGAAGCAGAGCCCGGCGAAGACGGGCGTGACGGCGACGATCAGCATCGAATAACGGATAGCTTCGTCGCCGAACCGCGGGGCAAGCAGATCGTTGAGCACGCCCACGGCGGTCGGGCCGGCCGCGTCGCCGATCAGGCTCGCGCCGAGCAGGATGACCGCCGTGGCGAGCGCACGGCGCCGCTCGCCGACGATGTTCACCACCGCGGCGTAGATCGGCGCCTGATGGATCAGCATGAAGAAACTGCTGAGCGCGAAGCCGCCCAGCCAGGCCGAATGCGAATTGCCGAGCAGGAACAGCGCTTCGGCCGGGCCGGCCAGCAAGCAGGCGATCGCGGGAAGGCCTACCCGCCAGGCGATACGCTCCTTGGGCAAGCGATCGATCAGCACGCCACCGATCAAGATACCCAACAGGCCGATGAACCCGCGCGTCGGGCCGATGATATTCGCGACGTCGCCAACGCTCAGATGGTGCACGCGCATGAAAAAGGAGGGCACCCATGCCCCCGATGCCCAGATGTTCGCCCCCATCAAGGTCACGCCGGCGAAGATCCAGGTGAAGCAGCGGTTGGCGAAGAGTGCGCGCAGGTCGGTTGCCAACGAACGCGCGATCGGCAGGCGGGCGGGGGGCGGCACGGTCCGTTCCGGTTCGCGAACCGTGAAGATCACCAGCAGCGCGAGCAACAGTCCCGGCAGCCCCATGGCGATGAACATCGCCCGCCAGCCATAGGTCTGCGCTATCCACCCGGCGAGCGGGAAGAACAGGATGAAGGCCAGAGGCGAGGCTGTTCCGAACAGAGCCAGCGCGAGGGGCCGCCGTTCGGCCGGGAAGCGATCCGCGATCAGCGAATTGGACGGGGCGGTTCCGCAGGCTTCGCCGGCTCCCATCAGCAGCCGCACCACCGCCAATTGCCAGATGCCGCCGATCAATCCCGTGCACGCCGTCATCAAGCTCCAGAAAGCGAGGCCCGCGGCGATGATGTTGCGCCGGTTGGTGCGATCGGCTGCCCAGGCGATCGGAATGCCGAGCAACGAGTAGAAAAGAATGAACGCCAGCCCCGAGACCAATCCCAGTACGGTGTCGGACGACCCCAGCTCGCGCTTTATCGCGGGAAGCGCCAGGCCGAGCAGCGAACGGTCGAGATAGTTCGACACCGAAACCAGGGTCAGGACAAATAGCGGCCATGTCGCCGACCACGGCCAGCGCCGCGTTTCGCCGGAATTGCTCATAAGCGCGATGCCCGTGTTTCCTGTGCGGTGATGAATTCGAGCAGCGCCGGTTGCCCGGCTTCGGTCGCCGCGATCCCTCGCCGGATGGCGGGGATGATCTCGTCGGGCGAGGTGACACGCTCGCCATATCCGCCGAGCGCGCGCGCGAAGTCGGCATAATTCCCCGAAATGTCGGTCGCGCGGAAACGTTCGGTCGCCACGGGCATGATCGGCAATTCGATCGCCATGGCCGAATTGTTGAGCAGGATGGACAGGATCGGCAGCCGCTCGCGTGCCGCCGTCTCGAAATCCATGCCGGTGAAGCCGATCGCAGCGTCGCCCCAGACGTTGATGCATAGCTTGTCCGGACAGGCGAGCTTGGCGCCCATCGCCAATCCGAGGCCATAGCCGAGCTGGGTGGTCTTGCCCCAACCGATATAACTGAGCGGCGACCTCGTCTTCCAGTAAGGCGAGAGCTGGTCGCGCGGCGACCCCGCATCGTGCGTGATGATCGTGTTGGCGACGTCGACAGTGCGCTGCAGGTCCCACAAGACGCGATAGGGGCTGAGCGGCGCGTCATCGCTTTCGAGCAGCGGCAGCCATTCGGCGAGCCATTGGGCTTCGACCTCGGCGATCTCGCGGGCAGCCGGGCCGGGATCGCGCGGGCCGTCCAGCCGGTCGCGACAGGCCGCGACCAGCATCGCGAGGGTCAGCTTCGCATCGCCGATGAGCGCATCGATACAGGGCACGCTCTTGTTGATGTCGGCGGGATCGAGCGTGGCGTGAACGATTGCCGCACCTGCCGGCATCGCCACCCCGAACGCGGTTTCGGACAGGCTGCAGCCGATACCGAGAATCAGGTCGGCGCGGTCGAGGAAATGGCGAAGCTGGCCCGGAATCGCCGCGCCGCCGGAGCCGAGCGCGAGCGGATGCGTCTCGTCGAACGCGCTTTTGCCTTCGAGGCTCGTCGAAACCGGCGCGCCCAGCAATTCGGCGAGTATGCGCAATTCGGCATAGGCTTCGGCCCAATGCACGCCTTGCCCGGCATGGATGACCAGCCGCTTCGCCGCGACCAGACGATCCGCCACCCGGGCAATTGCCTCCGGGTCGGGGGCGCTGCGGGTAGTGACGACGGGCGTGTAATCGAGCGGTTCGGAGAGTTCCTCGTCGAGCACGTCCCACGGCATTTCGACGAGCGCGGGACGAAGCCGCCCGTTGCGCAGCGCGCTGAACGCGCGGCGCAGGATGGCGGGCGTATCCTCGGCGCGCAGGATCGGCTCGCACGTCTTGGTGATGTCGCGCATCGAAATGCTGGCGTTGTAATTGTCGGGGACGTGCGCCAGCCGCCGGGCATAGCCCTGCGGCAGCACCAGCACCGGTACGCTTTCCGAATAGGCCTGGGCGACGCCGCCATAGGCGTTTTCGGTGCCGGGGCCGTGCTGCATCGCGAACACGCCCATCCGCCGTCCGCGCGTGAGCCGCGATAGCGCATCGGCCATGTGCACGCCGGTGCGCTCCTGGCGGACGATGATCGGGCGGATGCCGATCGCCGCTGCCTGTTCGAGCACTGCATTGCGCGGGTAGCCGAAGATGACGTCGATCCCCTCGCGCGCGAGTATTTCCGCGATCGCCGCGCTGACCTTCATGATCGCATGAGGTCCGATGGACCCAGTGGCCGCTCGCCGATCACGGTGGTGCGGACCAGATGCCGCCGCTCATATTGGAAATCATGCACGCCGCGGTGGAGCGTGAAGCGGTTGTCCCACACGATCAGCGTGTCCTTCTTCCATTTCACGCGGCAATGATAATGGAGGTGCTGGGCCAGGCTCTGCAGATAGGCGAGCAAGGCGCGGCTTTCTTCCTCGCTCCATCCGACGAAGCGCTTGAAGTAAGCGGTCGTCGCGAACAGCGCCTTGCGCCCCGTCACGGGATGGACGCGCACCGCGGGATGGATATTTTCGAGTTCGTCCTCGGTAAAGTCATGGCTCTCGCGCAGGCGCAGCCGCTTTTCGGGTGCGAGCTTGGCATTCTTTGCCCAGATGTCCTTGCCCGAATACACCACCTGAAGTCCGTCGAGCAGCGCCTTCAGCCCGTCGGACATATGTTCGTAGACGAGATAAGCGTTCGAAAACGCCGTATCGCCGCCCCATTGCGGCACCTCGAGCGCGCGCATGACGACGCATTTGGGCGGTTGAAGGAGGAATGGGCTGTCGGTGTGGAAATGCTCGAACGAGGGCACGACATTCTCGGGCTCGTGCGCTTCGCGGCGCACCTCCTGCATGTCGCGATGGCCGTCATAGATCGGGGCCTGCGGCAGTTCGGTGATCTCGCCGAAATAGCGGGAAAAATGCTTGTGCTGCTCCGGCGTCAGATCCTGGTCGCGGAACAGGATCACCAGAAAATGTTCGAACGCCTTCATGACCTCGGCGAGTGTTTCGTCATCGAGCGGTCGGCGCAGGTCGACGCCGCTGATCTCGCATCCGCAGGCGCCCGAAATGGGCTTTACGCCGATCCGATGAAATTCGGGCATCGGCAGCCCGGCGACGATCGGCCCGCTTCCCCTTTCGGTTGTGACGGGGTTGGGTTGAGAGACCATGACAAACTCCACTGGATTCGAATTGAGGCGAGAGCCGGGGGGCGGCGCTTTTTCGCCTTCGCTCAGAATTTCCGCTTGAGGGTGACAGCCCAGGTCCGGGGTTCGCCCGGTGAGCCCTGGATCGAATTGGTGGACCCGCGATTGTCGAAAATGTCGGTATAATAGAGTTTGTTGGTAAGGTTGCGGCCCTCGATCGCCAGCGACCAATCGTCCTTTGGCGTCCGGAAGGTGAGTCTCGCATTGACGAGCGTCCGTCCTTTCACCTCGCCGAAGATGTCCTTGCCGCCAGTCACGGCGTCGACATTGTTCGCGTTACGATTGAACGAGTCCTGGTGATCGATATCGATCCGCGGCGTCAGTTTTGCGCCGCTGGCGAACTCGAAATCATATTGCGCACCCAGGCTCCACTGCCAGGGCGAGATATATTGGCCCTTGTCTTCCACGCCGATGCCGGAGCTCGCGGCGGCCGCCGAGATCGAGGTGTATTTGAAGTAGAGGTAGGCAAGCGAGGCGTCGATGGTGAAGCCATCGACCGGGTGCAAACTCAATTCGGCTTCCGCGCCCTTCACATCCGCCTTGCCGGCGTTGAGCGGAAGCGCGCAAGGCGCCGCGGGTACGCCCGGTAGCGGGCAACTCGCCACGGTAACAAGGATGTCATTGTACTTGTTGAGAAACGCGCTGACGTTCAGCCGCATGTGACGGTCGAAAAGATCGCTCTTGAACCCCGCCTCATACGCGGTCAGCGTCTCGGGTCCGAACGCCAGCGCCTGAGCCGGGAAGAAGGGCCGCGGATTGACGCCGCCACTCTTGAAGCCGGTCGAGACCTGGGCGTAGGTCATGATCTCGTCCGACCAGCGATATTGGAGGACGGCGCGCCAATCGACGCGATTGCCTTTGAATGTCCCGACCAGGCCGTCGAGCGAGGCGATCGATGGCGGCGTCGCCCCTCCCGTCGAGGATCCGGGAATCCCCTTGCGCCCGTAAATGAAGCTCTTGGTCATGTCGGTATATCGGATGCCGCCGACCAGATGGAGGTTCTTGAGCGGCTCCCAATCGCCATTGGCGAACACGGCTTTGGTGGTCGCCGGAATCTTGTTGTTCTCGATGAAGTTGAGCGTCGTGAGCGTAACCCGCGTGATGTTCTGGCTGCGCTTGTGCAGATAATAGCCGCCGACGGTGAAGTTGAACGCCGAGCCGATATTGCCGTTGAGCCTGAGCTCCTGGCTGAACTGGCGATTGTAGATCTGGCTCGCCTGCAGCGTCGGCGAGAAGGGCGACCCATCGGCCGAAGAGTAGACGCCATCGAACTTACGGTAGGCGGTGATCGACGTGATGCTGAAATCGGGCGACAGATCGACTTTCAGATTTCCTGACACGCCCCAGGAATTGATCGCCGATTTGATCGGGGCGGACCAAGGCGCCGATCCGTCGCGCGGCTTGAGTTCCATGTAATTTTCGTAACTTACGTACGGGCTGGAGCTGAATGTATCCTGCGCATAATTGCCGAACGGCGAATAGCTGATGAACTGCGATCCGGTGGAGGTGCCGTATCGCACGCCATTGAGCGTATAGGCGGGAACCGAGGTCCCCGTTGTTGCCGATCCGGTGTTGGCGACGCCGGGATTGGCGTTCTGCCCGACATAGAGCAGGGTCGTCGGCCCCGCCTCGCTGTCGTCCCGCGTGATGTCGGCCACGACATCGAGCGTCACGTTGCTGCTCGGCTCATACCGCAGGGCCAGGCGACCCGCGACATAGTCCTTGCCGCCTTCGGTTCCGAGCTTGCACGATTGCGAATTGACCAAAGTCGACGGGATCGCCGTGCCTGGGTGCGTGCAGGCATAGTCGTAGCGCGTGATATAGCCGTCCTTGTGGACAGCCGTGCCCGAGATGCGTGCGAAGAGATCCGGCAGGATGGTGAAGTTGGCGGCGCCGCGCAATTCGACCCGGTTATAGGCGCCATAGGTCGCCTGGACATAGCCGCCGCCCTTGCCGTCCGGTTTCTTCGAATAGAGCTTGATCGCCCCGCCGATCGAATTCTGCCCGGCGAGCGTGCCCTGCGGCCCGCGCAGGATCTCGACCCGATCGAGATCGATCAGGTCGAGCAACGAACCGTGCAGCGTCGGCAGATAGACGTCATCGATATAGAGGCCGACGCCGGGTTCGAGCGCAAAGCTGGTGTCGCGCTGTCCGACGCCGCGGATATAGGCGACGACCGCGGGGCCATAGGTCGCGGGCGCCTGGCGCAGCGTGACGTTGGGAGCTTGGTTGCCGATATCGGCAATGCTGGTCTGGCCGCGTGCTTCGAGCATGCTTCCCGACACCGCGGTGATCGCCAGCGGCGCGTCCTGCAGCCTCTGCGACCGGAACTGCGCGGTCACGACAATGTCGTCCTTGGACGGTGCTTGCTCGTCCTTTTGATCCTGCGCGCTGGTGTCCTGCATGTCTTGGGCCAGCGCGGGCGCGGCGACGGACATGGAGCCGGCAAGCGCGAGGATCGAAGTAGCCGCACGGAGCGCAGTCAATCGAATTGCCATAGTGCATCCCCCCTAGGGTTCGTCGCGTGCCTTTGCGGCATCGCCGGAGCGGAGATGGACATGTTGAACAATCAACTGTCAAGGCAATTCCAAATTCCGGAAGTTCAATTCCGGAATACGGAAAGTGGGTGATCAGCTGTGCGAGATCGCGGCCATTCCGCTCAGCGTCTCGGCGGATGCGCGCACCGCCGTGGCAAGATCGTCTTCGAGATGGAGCTGGTATCGCTTCGACGGCATGGTCACGCCGAGACACCCCAAAATCTCGCCAAAGGCGCCGAACACGGGCGCCGCGATACCGGCGATATCGTAGCGTGGATCGAAGTAGCGGGCGAAACCCCGCTCGCGGATCTGCTGCAGCTCCGCCTCCATCTCCGGGCGCGACGACCGTGGGCGGCCGCTTAACGGCCCGACTTTGGCCTCGCGCATGATCGCTTCCGTATCGCCCTGCGGCAGGAAGGCGAGAATGGCACGGCCAAGCGATCCCCATGGCAACTGGACCTCACCGCCGCGCTCGACCGCGAAGCGAAGCGGGTGAGGGGTCATCACCACATCCGCGATGATCGCGGCCCGCATCGACGGGCTGTAAGTGCACAAGACCGCCGTCTCGTGCCATTGGGTCACCAGCTCCTCCAGCAGCGGCGTCGCGCAGCGGACGAGGTCGAACCGTGCCACGAGCTGCGAGGCAAGACGATGTAGTTCACGCCCGGGGCGGTATGTCTGGCCATGACCGCGCTCGACCAGTCCCGATCGCACCAGCGCCTGAAGCAGGCGATGCACCGAGCTGGTCGGCAGACCGGCGCCCGCCGCTAGCTCGCCGAGCGTAAACTGGGGTGGTCCCGCGGCGATGAGCTTGAGGAGATAGGCAAGCCTGTCGGCCGCGCCGCGCGGTGCCCTGGGTCCAGTCGAGCTCATCGGCGGAAGATAGCCCAGAACCGATCGCGCCGCCTCATCTCGTCACACCAGTGCGTAATAGCGGAACAGCGAGCGATCGGGATCTGTCCGCCGTTCGCCGCCGCCCACAATCACGGTGCGCGACAGCCAATCGTGCGGCCCTTCCGGCACCCGGAAATAGGGAGTCAGGCGGAAATAGGATGGCTGGGTGTTGCCGGCTGCAGCGCGCACCAGGTAACCGCGATTCTGGATATAGATGCTCGTGCCGTCGTCCGCCTCCAGCATGTAATGCGCGCTGAGCTCGATCGTGCCGTCGTCGCGAACCAGGGCGTAATCGGCGCCGCTATGCGGAACCACGCGGCCCGAAAGACGCGGCCCGCTGATCGTGCCGCCGATCGCGGGCGTATAGCCCTGGCTGCCGCCGCCGGGGAGCGGACCGAAGATGTGCCGGTCGGCGCCGAACAAGACTTCGATATCGAAAACGTGCTCCAGCGTGCAGTCCGCGGCGGTCATTGCGACAAGTCCTTTGATGGGATGACGGGAAGCAGGATGGCGGAATCGAAGGCGCCGCCGGTGCGGATGATGTGCGTGCCGGCATTCCGTGTCTGCTGATGCAGCGGGAAAGGCAGCATCGCGCCGTCTTCCCTGCGATAGATGTCCGATCCCGCGACGATCAGCCGCAAGGTCTCGCCCGCCGCGAAGCGAGCCGAGAAGGGCCAGATCTCGATCTCCACCGGCACGCATTGGCCGGGCATGAGCCGATCTTCGCTGGTGTGTCGATGGATCGGCCGTTCCGGGCGCGAACGCTCGGGGTCGAGCGCCCGGTGGCTGGCGCGCAGCCAGCCAAGCGCTACCGGTCCGCTTTCGTAGAAGGCATAGAAGGTGAAGCCAACGGGCTCGCCCGCTGTGTCGATCTTCTGCAGAGCGACGAACAGGTCCATGTCGTCGCTTCCGTCCGCTTCGACCCAGAGCTTCACGCTGGCATGGCCGGTGATCTCGGCCGCTTCGGCGAAAAGATGGTCGAAGCAGATGCGCCCGTCGGACGCCGGATAACGGACCTCGCTTTCGCTGGGCGGGTCGCCGCCCATCGTGCCGCTCGCGGCGTCGAGCGCGAGGCGGCGATAGTCGGCACGCGCGAGCGGCCATTCATTCTCCGCGCGCTCCTCGGCCACGCCATGCCGTTCGCGCACCTCGATCCGTACCCGCGGCCAGGCGGCGAGGGCAGTGGGCCGGTCGCGCATATAATGGTCGAAAAAGGCGAGCTGGCGCGCGCGGCTTTCGGGCCGGTAATAATGCGCCCATTTCTTCTGGCCGTGGATGTCGAGCCATTTCTCGGCCGATCCCATCCGGCGCCACGCCTCGATCGTGCCGCGCAAGTGCAGCCCCTGATCTGACCAGCTCGCGACGACATAAGCGGGCTGGCCTATCGCCTCCAGATCGAGGTCCTTCGAATGCCAATAATCGTCGATCAGCGGGTGGGCGACGATGTTGGCCCAGCTGTCCTCGGTGCGATTGCGCGACCATTGGATATTGTCGCAGGCGCGCGGCAGGAAGCTCGTTTCCAATATGCCGCCATGATAGGCGAACTCGCGATACCAGTCCGAAAAGCCTTCCCACGGATTGAGCGCGGCGAGCGGTCCGGGACGTAGCGGCGCGACCAGATATTGGATGTTGGCAAGGTAGGACACGCCGGTCATCCCGACCCGCCCGTTCGACCAGGGCAATCGGCCGAGCCACTCGATCGCGTCGGCGCAATCCTCCGCCTCCTGGATGCCATTGTGGTGGAAGTCGCCGCCAGACAGCCAGGCGCCGCGCGGGTCGACCACCGCCACCCCGTAACCGTGCCGACCCCACCAGACCGGGTCGGGCCCCTCGAACGGGGTCAGCTCCGACAGCCATTCCGGGTCAACGCCGGAGCGCGGCCAGAAGACGCGGTTGGTCAGCGCATGCTTGCCGTAAGGACCCCAGGCCAAGAGCAGCGGCACGTTCGCCGTCGCGCCCTCGGGGCGATAGAGATCGGCGAAGATTTCCACCCCGTCGCGCAAGGGGATGCGGCAATTGCGCTCGATCGTCAGTCCGTGTTCGGTGCGGCAGGAGAAATCGGCCGGCGGCAGCGGCGGCTTGGTGGGGTGACCGAAGGGGTCGCTCCCCGCGCGCATGAGCGGCCGAAAACGCACATTGCCTCCCTATAAGACGACGAAATAATGGATCCGATTGGCGTTCGGCACCTTTTCCGCCACGCCGACGAACACATGCTGCGACATCCATTCATGCGGACCGGCCGGGGCATCGAAGCGCGGCGTGACACGCATATAATAATCGTCGAACGACACCGGTTCGTTGCGGCGCATCTTCTCGGCGATCTCGGGGCTTCGCGCCCAGCGAAACCCTCGATTTTCGAGGTAGATGATCGCGCCATCGTCCGCCTCGAGCAGGTAACGGGCGTCGAAATCGATCACCCCGTTCGGCCTCGATAACGGGAAATCGCCGCCTGACATGGGAACCACGCGGCCATTGAGGCGCGGGCCCTCAACCGTCCCCTGCGCCGCATAGATTGCCGCGCGCGTGTCGCCGCGCGCGCCCGGTTTGATCCAATAGGGCTTCGACAGCGTGATCGAGATGGTGAAGGCGTAGTCGAGCCCCGGCGCGAAAGGATGGTGTCCGTTCATGGATAGTGGGTAAAGGCGGTATTTGTTGATTTGTCAACGATACTGCGCGAGGTCCTCACGCCGAGAAGACAATATCGATTCTGGCGGCTACAAAATCGCGATGCAGCAGAAGACCATCCGCGCCGACCCACCGACCGAGGCCAGGTCCAGCCGGCCGTCATTCGAATTCGGCCCCTCGCACATTCCCTATCGTATCCTTTTGCTCAGCAAGATGATCGACCGGGTTACGGCGCAGCACGTCCGGGATACGGCACAGCTTTCCCTCGCTGAATGGCGGGTGCTGACGCATGTCGAAATGATCGGAAAGTGCAGCGCTGCGGAAGTGGCGAGCGTCGCCTATTCGGACCGGGCGGAAGTGAGCAGGGCCCTTGCATCGCTCGAGACGCGCGGCTTCGTTCAGCGCGAGGCCAACCCGCGCAACCGCAGGAGCAGCCTCGTTTCGCTGACCGAGGCGGGCAAGTCGGTCCACGCGGCCATCCGCGGAGCGCGGGGCAAATTCTACGAGCAATGGCTCACCGATCTGAACGATGCGGAGCGGGTGGCGCTCAATGCCGCGCTGGAAAAGGTCACGCGCCGCGTCATCGACAGCGCACCGCAGATGTTCGACGTTTAGGTTGAGAACCCAAATAAGCCGTTGTTCTTAAAGCGATCCATTTCCGAAACTCGTCATCCCAGCGAAAGCTGGGATATCAAGCGGCATCGCGTCACCGCCAGAGACCCCAGCTTTCGCTGGGGTGACGGGAGGATTCGGCCGGCATGACGCCAGGAATATGTCCCAACCTACCGCATCAACGCCTGATAGATCGAGAACGCGCTGGTCAGCGTCAGCAACACGCCGACCATCGCCATCAGCGGGCGCGCCGGTACCTTCTTGGCGAGCCACCCGCCAAGGGGCGCCGCGAGCAGTCCGCCGATCAGAATGCCGAGCGTCTGCAAGGTAAAAGCGGCGAAGCCCAACGTGAAGATGAACGTCGCCGAGATGGTCGTGGTCAGGAAGAATTCGGCGGTGTTGACGGTGCCGATCGTCTCGCGGGGCGAGGCGCCCTGCACCAGCAGGTTGCTCGTCACTACCGGGCCCCAGCCGCCGCCGCCTGCCGCGTCGAGAAAGCCGCCGACCAGCCCGAGCGGCTCGATCACCTTGGGCGTCCGCGGTTCGACCCGGCCGCGCCAGGCGCGAAAGAGCAAATAGAGACCGATCGCGCTCAGATAGGTCATCACGAACGGCCGCGCGACCGAGGCGTCGACCGACGACAGCACATAGGCGCCGAGTATGCCGCCGATCATGCCGGGGATGACCAGCCGCGCGAACAGCCGCCAGTTCACGTTGCGGTGGAGGACATGGCTGATGCCCGACGCCGCGGTGGTGAAGGTCTCGACCGCATGGACGCTCGCCGAGGCAACGCGTGGCGGCAGGCCCATCACGCTGATCAACAATGTCGAGTTGATCAGGCCGAACGCCATGCCCAGTGCGCCGTCGACCAATTGCGCGGCGAACCCGATCGCGATGAAGGGCAGGATCGCCTCGATCGAGACCAGCGAAACATCGAGCATCAACAGCGCAAACTCCCCGTGATCCCGTCCATTGCATGACGCGCGGGCTTAATTCCTACAACAAAGATGGGCTTTTCTCCGGCAAAGTTGCGACAGGGCGGTTATGGAAATCGGCAGCATGGCGTCCTAGATATGTCGAAATCGGCGAAGGGGACGCGCCAATGCTTGCTGGCCTCAAGGCTTATCTCGACTCGATTCGGGCGCGCGACCCAGCGCCACGGTCGAACATGGAAATCCTGCTTTATCCGGGCGTCTGGGCGCTCGGCTATCATCGCATCGCGCATGCTTTGTACAATGCGCGGCTGTTTTTCCTGGCGCGATGGGTGAACCATATCGCGCGCTTCTTCACCGCGATCGACATCCATCCAGGGGCCACGATCGGGAAGTTCTTCTTCATCGACCATGGCTTTACCGTGATCGGCGAGACCGCGGTGATCGGCGACAATGTCACGATCTATCAATGCGTCACGCTTGGCGGGACTAATCCGGCCGACGGCGTCGCCGGCAAGCGCCACCCGACGATCCAGGACAATGTCATCATCGGATCGGGCGCCCAGGTGCTCGGGCCGGTAACGGTCGGAGTCGGTGCGCGGATCGGCGCCAATGCGGTCGTCACGCGCGACGTGCCCGAAGGCGCGGTGATGGTCGGCATCCCGGCGCGACCGACGATGGTCGAAGGGAAGGGCGAAAAGCCGTTCCTCGCTTACGGCACGCCCTGCAGTGAGATGTTCGATCCGCAGACGCAAAAGGTCGAGTTGCTTCGTTGCGAGATCGAGACATTGCGCAAGCGGCTCGACGCGTTGCTCGCCGAACACGAAACCCCGGAGCGTGATCGCGCCTGATGGGAACGGTCACTCCGTTTCCTTCGTCCGGGCATCGGCCCAGCCAGATCGGCTTCGAGCGGATCGAGCTCACGCGCATCCTCGATCTGTACGGCCGCATGGTCGCCGCCGGGCATTGGCGTGATTATGCGATCGAGCTCGGCCAAGCGGCCGCGGTGTTCGCCGCGTTCCGCCGCACCGCCGAGCGCCCCGAATTCAGAATCGAGAAGCGCCCCGATTTGCGCAACCGCCAGGGCATGTGGGCGCTGATCGCCGAACACGGCCAAGTAGTGAAACGCGGCCATGAACTCGGCCCGGTGCTGGCGCCGATCGAACGACGGCTGATGAAGCTGATCGAGGATTAGCTCGCCGACCTATAAACGGCGCTCCTGAGAATGGGCGGTCAAGTTTGCGGATCGTTCACCCACCCGTCGAGCTTCGGTCGTTGATCATGCCAGGGGCAGGCTTGTTCGAGCTGGGCTGCGAGGCGGATCAGTGTCGCTTCGTCGGCGTAGCGCGCCGAGAACATCATTCCGATCGGCAAACCCTCACGCGATTGACCGAGCGGCAGCGAAATTGACGGCTGACCGGTGAAGTTGAACGGGGCGGCGAAGGGATAGACCTCGCCATTTCGCGTCTGGATATCTGCCGCCGACACGTTGATCGGATCGAGATAGCCGATCCTGGGCGGTGGGGTTCCCATCACCGGGCATAGGAACACATCCCAATCCTCGAAAAAGCGAAGCGTCGCTCGGGCTCGCATCCGGCGTTCCTGCGCGCTGTAGAGCGCGTCGACACCCGATACCGAGCGCGCGCCGTTGAGCACTGCCCAGGTCAGCGGTTCCAGCTCGTCCGCCGCCGGCTCGCGCCCAATCGCCTCGACCATCCGCTTCATGCCGGCAGCGAAATTCGCTCCGGCAAGCGGTAGATTGGCGACATAGTCGCTCAGCGTATTGGTGCCGAGCGCGCGCTCCTCCACGTGATGGCCGAGCCCGTCAAGCAATCGCGCAATATCCTCGAGCACTGCTTGCACGTCGGGATGAATCGCGCGCCCGAGCGGCGTCCCGCCCGACCACGCGATGCGGAGCCGTCCCGGATCGCGCCCGACTTCGTCCGTATAGGACCGTTCCTTCGGCGGGATGGCATAGGGTGACCCCGGCTCCGGATTGCCGGTCACGTCGAGCATCACCGCGGTATCGCGGACAGTGCGGGTGATCACGTGCTCGACGACATTGCCTTGCGCGAAATCGTAGCCGTCGGGCAGATCCGGGTTGCGGTCGCGCGTCACCTTCAGCCCGACCAGGCCGCAGCAGGATGCGGGAATCCGGATCGAGCCAAGGCCATCGCCGCCATGCGCCATCGGCACCATGCCGCACGCCACCGCTGCCGCCGAACCGCCCGACGATCCGCCGACGATGTGTCCGAGGTTCCATGGGTTTCGACACGGCCCGAACAGCGCCCCTTCGGTTGTGCCGGCGATTCCGAACTCCGAAAGGTTGGTCTTTCCCAGGGGGACGACCCCGCTCGCCCGGTAGCGGCGCATCAGGCCACTGTCTTCAGCGTCCGTGAGGCCCGCGTTTGCGGCATAGCGGCTGCCCGACGTACGCGGCCAACCCTCCACCTGCAGCAGCAAATCTTTCACCAGGAATGGAACACCCGTGAACGGACCTTCCGGCAACGGCCCGGCAGCCGCCGCCCGCGCCTCATCGAATGCGCGGTAGACGACGGCGTTGATCTCGCCATCGTACTGCTCGATGCCCTCGATCGCGGCGTCCACGACCTCGAGTGGCGAGACCTCGCCATGCCGGATCAGCTCCGCCAGGCCGACGGCATCATGGGCCGCATATTCAGTGAACTTCATCGCCCCACTTTGCCCGATTACGGTGCGTCCTCAAGGGAGAACCGTTGGAAGTGACGCTCTTGCCGCGAAGGTGCGCGCGGAGGCTCCCTCGCTAGTGGTAGTACATTGATAACAAAAACACGGTAACTCCGAGCGTTAGAGGCGACAGTGTGCCGGCGAGTGCCACTGCACCCCATATGCCAGCGGACGCCTTCATGTTCCTGAAGTCAGCGATCATGTTCCGAGCGCAATAGACGGTGCTGACTACCAGCAGCACCATCGAGATTAGCACCCATTCAAACATGAGCGCTGGCTAAGATGCCCTCACCGTGACGGAAACGTGTTTTCCTGAACAGTGCGGTGGGTGCCGGCACGCAATCATGGCTTCTCCGCCGCTATGCCGAACAACCGCGCTGCACCCAGGAACAGCAGGACGAAGAAGCCGTTCAGCCCGATCAACCCGACAATGCCGGGCGGTTCGTTGCGGCCCGCCACGACCGCGACGATGCCGACCGCGGCATTCGCGATCGCCGCCGCCGTCATCGCGCGCGACGCGCCTCTCGCCCGGAAGCGCGTCCAGGCCATGCCGCCGAAGGCGATGGCGATGACGCCGATATAGAGCAGGTTGAGCGGGTTATCCTCGTCCCCGATGATGCCGACCGCGCCGTTGATCCAGATGAGCAGGAACGCGGCGGCCAAGGCGATCGCCAGCGCGCCGCGATAGGCATTGTTGCGCGTCGCCCTTACCGTCACCTCGAACGCGATGCCGACGGCGCCGATCATCACCGCCGCAAACGCGAAGTCGAACATTGTCCAGTTCACTTCGCGCGTGAACTGCATCGCCACCAGCGGCAACAGCAGCAGCAGCGCGGCAAGACTCCAACCCGCGACTCTCCACGGGTTCGGTCCATGTCCCCGCTCAATCACCTTTGCCATCGCGTCGCCTCCATGCTTGAATAAAGCGTCATCCTGACGGACTCGCCGGTGAGCGGCATGAGCAACTCCTGAGGTTTCGCTGAAAAATGGCGTCCGGCAGCTTTCGCTTCGACGGTTTCGTGCTCGACCCGGCCCAGCGCCGGTTGATGCGCGACGGCGCCGTGGTCGAGCTCAACGCACGCTATTTCGATGCGCTCGTCCTGTTGCTGCGGGAAAGCGGCAAGCTCGTCACCAAGGATCGCTTTCTGGATGAGGTGTGGCGCGGCGTGCCGATCACCGACGAAGCCTTGACCCAATGCATCAAGACGCTGCGGCGGCAACTCGGCGACGACGCGGCCAATCCGCGGTTCATCGAAACGGTCCCCAAGCACGGCTATCGCTTCGTCGCACCGGTCGACTGTATCCCGCCGGAGAGTACCGAGCCGACCGCGGCGACTCTGACACTGCCAGTCCCATCCTATTCCTGGCGCGATGTCATGTTGCTCGGCGGCGCGGGAACGATCGGCGCGGGCATCGCCGGTGCTATCGGCGGACTGTTCTACGGCTTTGTCGCCGCGTCGCAGCCGCCAGCGTCCGGGGGCGGGGCGTCGGTGCTGTTCGTTCTGCTGTGGCTGACGGTCGTGGTGGCCCTGGTCGGCGGTGCCGGCGTGAGCTTCGGGATTGCCGCGGCCAGTTTTGCCCGGCGCGGTTGGTGGGCCATCGTTGGCGGCGCGCTTGGCGGCATGGCGATCGGCGGAATCGTCAAGCTGCTTGGCCTTGATGCGTTCAGCTTGCTGCTTGGCCGATCGCCGGGCGGCATTACCGGTGCGCCAGAAGGACTATTGCTCGGTGGCGCGGTGGGACTCGGCGCATGGCTGGCAGCTCGATCGCGATCGGCTTCAGCGCGGCGCAGGGTCGCTATCGCCGGCCTGGTCGGAGCGGTGGGTGGCGTATTGGTAACGCTGTCGGGTGGGAGGTTGATGGGCGGCAGCCTCGACTTGCTGGCGCGAACCTTTCCCGGCTCGCATCTGCGGCTTGGTCAGATGGGCACGCTGGTGGGCGATCAGGACTTCGGGTTGGTCACCCAACTCGTGACCGGGGGCGTGGAGGGCGCGTTGTTCGCCGCGTGCATTGTGGGCGCGCTGCTAAGGGCGCGCGGTCGGCTGCGTATCGCTACTTGACCGATATATAACTGCGTGGTTATGGGTTAGATCCATAGCCCGTGAGTTATACGTTCATGCCGACCCCACATGACATCATTTTCAGCGCCTTGGCGGATCCGACGCGACGTGGGATTTTCGAGCGCCTGTGCCGTGGTGGCGAGCAGACGGTCGGCGGACTGACTGCGGCGGCTGGCGTCTCGCAGCCAGCGGTATCGAAACATCTCGGCGTGCTGAAAAAAGCCGGCCTCGTGCTCGATCGGCACGAGGGGCGCCAGACCCATTATACCGCGCGGCGGCAGGCGCTCGCGCCATTGCTCGACTGGACCAGCCAGATGACCGAATTCTGGGAAAGCCGGTTCGACGATCTCGATGATTTGCTCAAGAGGATGGACCAATGACTATGACATCGACCGAAACGCGTTCCGTCGTGATCGAGCGCGACTTCGCGCATGCTCCGGACAAGATCTGGCGCGCGCTGACCCAGCCGCATCTGATCGCGGAATGGCTGATGAAGAACGATTTCGTGCCGACGGTCGACCATCGCTTCACGCTTACCGGCGATTGGGGATCGGTCGATTGCAAGGTGCTCGAGATCGAGCCGCAGCGGGCGCTCGCTTATAGCTGGGACGCGATGGGGCTGGAGAGCGTGGTCACCTGGACGCTGACGCCCTCGGCCACCGGCACGCATGTGCGCATGGAGCAGGCCGGCTTCCGCCCCGATCAGCAGCAGGCCTTCGCCGGCGCCAAATTCGGCTGGCAGAAGTTCCTCGCCAATCTGGACGAAGTCGTGGCGCGGATCGACTGATCGCATGTTCGAACATTTAGGGAGGAAGAGATGAACGGGAATTCGGGTATCCGGCAGTTTCACCGCTGGACGTCGATCGTCTTCGTGGTGGCGGTGATCTTCAATACGGTCATGCTCATGCTGAACCGCCAGGCGACATGGGTCGGACTGACGGCACTTTTTCCGCTGATTCTGTTGATGATAACCGGCCTCTATTTGTTCGCGCTGCCCTATCTGGCGAAGAGTCGCACGCCGTCGCCCGCACGCGACGCCGCCTGAGCGATCGAGACGAAGGAAGAATGATGACCACGACCGAAGCCGACACCAAATCGCCGTCAGAACTGATCGATCAACGGATCGCTTCGCTGGACGACTGGCGCGGTGCGACTCTGGCGCAGATTCGTGCCTTGATCCGCGACGCCGAGCCCGATGTCGTCGAGGAATGGAAATGGCGCGGGGTGCCGACCTGGTACGTTAATGGCAAGATCATCTGCACCGGCGAAAGCTACAAGAACGCGATCAAGACCACCTTTGCCAAGGGCGCGACGCTCGACGATCCGAAGGGATTGTTCAACTCGAGCCTGGACGGGAATGTCCGCCGCGCGATCGACTTTCGCGAGGGCGACGCGATCGACGAGGAAGCGTTCAAGGCGCTGGTCCGCGCGGCGTCGGCCGCTAACGGGGGCGGCCAGAAGCGCTAATCCGTTCTATGCATTGACTCCTCGCTCCCTCGTGCGATCGTCCAGTCGCTCGATCGAAAAAGGGGAAATCGATGCCAGCCGTCAGCACTTGTCTTGCGCCGTCATGCGGCACCAAGGTCGAGGGAACAGTCGACCCTTGTCCCAATTGCGGCGGGAAGATGCGGACGCCGCGCACGGTCCGCGCGATGGGCTGGTTGCTGCTTGCCTGCGGCGTCTTTCTCGTCGGGTTGATGAGCTATCTCTGGGTCGTGCTCGCCCCGGCGATGGCGCATCCCGGCGATCTGACGGGCGGCACCACCTTCACCGGCACCGCAGAGCAGGCACGGACGATCCTGACCGTATTCGGGGCGGTGCTCGTGTTCGGACTGGGATCGATCGGCTATGGCTTATGGCTGATCGTCACCGGGCGACGCAGCATCGCCATGATGATCGGCGTACTGGTCCTCGCCGCGGTGTTGATCGCGATAAGCTGGCGAGCGATGGCGGTATTGCCGGGCTAAAGGCCCGTCAGGATAACTCCGCCTTCGGAAATCCCGACCACACCTGATCGTAATCCTCGTCGAGCGCGCTCGTTTCCAGGGCGTAATCGGTGCAGTGGAACACCCAGCGGCTCTCGATCATGAACGCCATCGTGCCGTCGATCTTGTGCGGCTTGAGCTCGGCCTCGCTCGCGCCTTTCCACGATGCGAGATCGGGGCCGTGGCCCGACATCTGATTGTGGAGCGACATCGCACCGGGGCGGAAGCCGTCGGCCTTGGCATCATAGGCGCCGTAGAGCAGCCCCATGCACTCGCTCATCGTGTTGCGATGGAACCAGGGCGGACGGAACGTGTCCTCGGCGACCATCCAGCGCGGCGGGAAGATGACGAAATCGGCGTTGGCGGTGCCGGGCACGTCGCTCGGCGAGGTCAGGACGGTGAAGATCGACGGGTCGGGATGGTCGAAGCTGACCGTGCCGATCGTGTTGAAATGCTTCAGGTCGTAGCGATAGGGCACGTAATTGCCGTGCCAGGCGACGACATCGAGCGGGCTGCGGCCGAGTTGGGTTTGCCATAAGGCGCCCTCGAATTTCTGGATCAGCGCGAAGTCGCCTTCGCGGTCCTCGAACCAGGCGATCGGTGTCTCGAAATCTCGCGGATTGGCGAGGCCATTCGAGCCTATCGGGCCGAGATCGGGCAGGCGGAACGGCTGGCCGTGATTTTCGGCGACATAACCGCGCGCCGGCCCGCCGGGCAGTTCGACGCGGAAGCGCACGCCGCGCGGGATCACCGCGACCTGGCCGGGAGTCAGATCGATCCGGCCCATTTCCGTGAGCAGGAGCAGCGCGCCTTGTTCGGGCAGGATCAGCAACTCGCCATCGGCCGAGGCGAAGGCGCGGTCGGTCATGTCGCGTGTGGCGTGGTAGAGGTGCATCGCCACGCCCGCCTGGGTACGCGGGCCGTCGCCGGCGACGACCATCGTCGTCAGGCTGTCGAGCCAGTCGGCGTCGGTCGCTTCTTCGAGCGGCCGCCAGCGCAGGCGATTGGGGGCGAGGGGGGATTTGCTCAGGCCCGGCGCGAATCGCTTGGCGCCATCGTAACGCGTGAAGGCGGGATGCGCGGCCGAGGGGCGCAGGCGATAGAGCCAGGTACGGCGGTTCTCATGGCGCGGCGCGGTGAACGCGGTGCCGCTGAGCTGTTCGGCGTAGAGGCCGAAAGCGGGCTTTTGCGGCGAGTTGCGGCCGACCGGCAGCGCCCCGGGAATCGCCTCGGTCGCGAAATGGTTGCCGAAGCCGGTTAGGTAGTTTGTCATCACCATCTCCTCCCTCGCCCCTCGGGACGAGGGGAGAGGGTTGCGCAGACTTGGGTCGCGCTTTTGCGCGGGCCCTAGTCGGAGCTGGGAGAGGGGTGTGCCGAGCGCAGCTCGGCGCGAGCCTGCGGCTCGCTCAACCCCTCTCCCAACCTACGCTAGGCAGCGAGCTGCCAAGCTTCGGTATCCCTCTCCCCTTTCCAGGGGCGAGGGCGTTAAAGTGTCAAGCCTCCGCCTTCGCCGGCACGACGCCGCGACGGATCTGGTCGAGCTCGATGCTCTCGAACAACGCCTTGAAATTGCCTTCGCCGAAGCCGTCATTGCCCTTGCGCTGGATGATCTCGAAGAAGATCGGGCCGACCATATTCTCGGTGAAGATCTGCAGCAGCAGGCCGCCGCCGGTCTCCGGCGATCCGTCGATCAGGATGTGGCGCTTGCGCATCTCGGCGACGTCGTGGCCATGGCCGGGCAGGCGCTTGTCGATCAGGTCGAAATAAGTGTCGGGCGCGGTCTGGAAGCGGATGCCGTTGGCGCGCAGCTGGTCGATCGTCGAGAAGATGTCGTCGGTCGCCAGCGCCAGATGCTGGATGCCCTCGCCCTTATAATCCTTGATGAATTCCTCGATCTGCGAATGCTCGTCCTGGCTTTCGTTGAGCGGGATGCGGATCTTGTCGTCGGGCGCGGTCATCGCCTTGGAGAACAGCCCGGTCGCCTGGCCTTCGATGTCGAAATAGCGGATCTGGCGGAAGTTGAAGATCCGCTCGTAATAATTCGCCCAATAATCCATCCGCCCGCGGTTGAGATTGTGGGTCAGGTGATCGAGCGTGTGCAGCCCGACCGAATGGTCGTCGACGCCCGCGCCGGTCGGGACGAAATCGGTCTCGTAGATCTTCGACTTCTTGTCGACGAGGTACAGGTTGGCGCCGCCAATCCCCTCGATCGCCGGGATGTCGAGTTCGCCCGGGCCGTGCTCGCCCTTCACTTCGGTCGCGCCGCGTTCGAGCGCGAGGTCGCGCGCCTTCTCGCCGTCGGCGACGCGGAACGCCATGGCGTTGGCGCTCGGGCCGTGCGCATTGCGGAAACCCGCCACCTGGCCGGCATCGTCCATGTTGAGCAGGAAGTTGATGTCGCCCTGGGCATAGCGGCGCACGTTCTTCGACTTGTGCGTGCCGACATGGGTGAAGCCCATTTTCTCGAACAGATCGGCCATCTTTTCCGGCTCGGGCGAAGTGAATTCGACGAATTCGAAGCCGTCCAGGCCCATCGGATTGTCGTGCGTGTCGGTCATCGGAACATGCTCCAGGGGGAAAAGTCGTTTCAGCTGAAACTATATCGGCTTTGCTCGTCCCCGTCCACTGGTCCAACGCGCATCACGCAATGCTTGTTTCGCGCGGCAATGCACCGCAAAGTGCCCGGAAATGGCCGATTTGAAGCTCGATCAGTTCCTGCCCTACCGGCTTTCGGTCGTGTCCAACCGTGTGTCGGCGGCGATCGCGACCGCTTATGACCGGCTGTTTGGCCTACGGATTCCGGAGTGGCGCCTGATCGCGGTTATTGCGGAAGGGCCCGGGATCACCCAGCAGGCATTGGGTGTGGCGACGCGGATGGACAAGGTGACGGTGAGCCGCGCGGCGCAGGCTCTGGTCGAGCGTGGACTGGTCGCGCGGACGCCGAACGAAGGCGACCGGCGATCGCACCTGCTCGCGCTGACCGCGACCGGGCGCCTGCTCTACGATCAGGTTGCGCCCAAGGCACTGGAGCTCGAGGCCAAGATGCTCGAACAGCTCGATGCCGACGAACGCCGCGCCTTGTCGGCGATGCTCGATCGCATCGAGGCGGCGGCGAACGAAGTCGCGCCCGAGGGCGTCGGGGCCGATTGAGGGTGAACCGAACGGGTCGCGGCGCGTTGGCAGGCGCGAAGGGGGCGAAGGACGACCCCCGAAAAGGGGCAGTCGTGTCGCGTCTTGTATCGCATTGTTGTCTGGCCATTGCTGCGTGCGCCGTGGTTCCCGGCGCGTTGGTTGCGCAACAGGTGCCGCCATCCACCCGCACCGATAATGCGCCAGCCGATCCATCGAGCCAGGACCAAGCGCGGCAATCGGGCGAGCCCAAGCCGGTACCGACCCCGACCAGCGATCCGCTCGGCGACAAGCCGATCGTGCCCGACGACCAGTTCGACAAGTCGCTGCCCCCGTTGTCGAACGACATCAACGCACCGCTCGAGCCGATCCCGCAGGAAGCGCCATTCACTCCACAGACCGCGGACAAGGCACCGCCCAGCGTCACGCCGCCAGCGGCGCCCGCGCCTGAGGTACCGCCCGGGACCCTGCCGCCGGCACCCGAACCGGCGCCCGAACTCGCCGCGCCGCTGCCGACGCTCGACAGCTACAATACGACGCCGGTGACCGAAGTCGCCGACGTGCCGGGCGGCAAAGGCGCGGAGATACGCTACGACACCGTCGTCAACGGTCTCAGCGACCTCGACCTCGACAGCGACTTCAAGACCTTCTCGTCGTTGAAGAAGGGCGATGGCAAGGCGGCCAATGCGGCGATGGTTGCGGCGCGCGGGCGCGAGGATGAGGCGCTGGCGGTCAGGCTGATGCACTCGCGCGGCTATTACGACGCGACTGCCTTGTCGTCGGTGGAGAGCATTCCCAACCAGCCTGGCCGCGTCCGCGTGGTGATCAACGCGGTGCCAGGCAAGCAATATACGTTCGCATCGATCAACGTCGATTCGCAGCCGGTGGTGCCGGGCGATCTGATCACCAGGAATTTGCCGCTCAAGGTCGGCGAGCCGATCGACACCGTCCGCGTCCAGGGCGCCGAGGCCAATGTCACGCTGCAAATGGGACGCAACGGTTATCCGTTCGTGCGTCTGGGGACGCGCGACATCCTGCTCGACGACGCTGCCTTTACCGGGGATTACACTTTGCCGGTCGATACCGGGCCGCGGTCGAGCTTCGGCGATGTCAGCACCAGCGGCCGGCTCGCCTTCGGACCGGATCACATCCGCCTCTTGCGCCGGTTCAAGCCGGGCCAGCTCTATGACACCGAAAAGGTCGACGATCTGAGAAAAGCGCTGGTCGCGACGGGGCTGTTCTCGACCGTGACGGTCGAGCCGGTCGATACCGGCAACACCGCGACCGATGGCACGCGGATCGTCGATCTCGCGGTGACCCAGCGCGTCGGGCGGACGCGCTCCATCGCGGCAACCGGCGGCTACAGCACCGGTGAGGGGATCAAGGTCGAAGGCACGTTCACCGCGCGCAACGCCTTCCCGCCCGAAGGTGCGTTCATCGTCGGCGCGGTCGCGGGCACGCAGGAACAGAGCGGTACGGTCACCTTCCGACGCTCGAACTGGAATCAGCGCGATCGCACGCTCTCCTTCGGGCTCAGCGCGGGGCATAACAATTACGACGCGTTCGACGCCGCGACCCTGTCGCTGTTCGGCCGCGTCTCGTACGATTCGACGCCGATCTGGCAGAAGCGGATCACCTATGCCTATGGCTTCGAACTGACCGGGACCAACGAGAGCGTCTATGATTTCAATGCCGGCAAACGCGAACGGGGCACCTATTTCATCGCCGCGCTGCCGCTGAACATTCAGTGGGATACGTCGGACGATCTGCTCGATCCGACCAAGGGCTATCGCGTGAAATTGACGCTGAGCCCGGAAACGTCGGTGCGCGGGCCGATCCGCCCCTATGCCCGCACGCAGATCGACGCGAGCGTCTATTATCCGGTGACGAGCAGCCTCGTGATCGCCGGGCGCGGCCGGGTCGGATCGATCCTCGGCATCGCCCGCGACGACCTCGCGCCGTCGCGGCGCTATTATGGCGGCGGCGGCGGATCGGTGCGCGGCTATGGCTATCAGCGGCTGGGGCCGTTCGATCCCAATGGCGATCCGGTCGGCGGGCGCAGCGTCAACGAATTCGCGCTGGAGGCACGCTATCGGTTCGGCAATTACGGCATCGTGCCGTTCATCGATGCCGGCAATTCCTACGAAAGCTCGATGCCCAAATTCACCGACTGGAAATTCGGCGCGGGCATTGGCGGCCGCTTCTACACCAATTTCGGGCCGATCCGCGTCGACGTCGCGACGCCGCTCAACAAGCGCAAGGGTGACTCGCGGATCGCGCTGTACATCTCGATCGGCCAGGCCTTCTGATGGTCGACGAAACCGCCCCGATCGAGAAATCCGAGAACGACGTCATCGTGGTGAAGCGGCCATGGTGGCTGCGGCTCGCGCGCGGTATCGTCATCCTGTGCGTCGCGATCCTGGCGTTGCTGGCGATGGTCTATTTCGGCCTCGACACCGCGCCCGGGCACCGCTTCATCGTCTCGCGGCTCGAAAGCTACAGGACCGAGACCGGCCTCAACATCAAGGTCGGGCGGATCCGCGGCTCGATCTACGGCAAGATGGAGTTGCTCGACCTCAGGGTGAGCGATCCCCAGGGTATTTTCCTGACCGCGCCGACCGCGACGATGGACTGGAATCCGTTCCAATTCCTGTGGAACCATATCGACGTCAATTCGATGGCCGCGCCGACCGTGGTGATGCACCGATCGCCGTCGTTGCTGCCCAGCGCGCCCAACACGCCGATCCTGCCCGATGTCGATATCGATATCGGCAGCCTGAAGGTCGACCGGCTGCTGCTCAAGGCGCCGGTGACCGGCCAGCAACACATCATCCGGCTCGACGGCGTCGCACATATCGCCGATCGCCGCGCCCAGCTGATCGCCAATGCCGATGCGGTGCGCGGGCCGGGAGTTGCCGGTGGCGATCGCTTGCGGCTGGTGCTCGACGCGCAGCCCGACGCGAACAAGCTGGCTATCCGAGTCCGGTTCGATGCGCCGGCCGACGGCCTCGCCGCGAGCATGACCGGGGTCAAGGCGCCGTTGGCGATCCGCATCGGCGGTGCCGGCGACTGGAAATCGTGGAAGGGGAAGGGCGTCGCCGCGCTCGCTGGCCAGTCGCTCGCCGATCTCGATCTCGGCGCGCAGAACGGCACCTTCTCGATCAAGGGCGTGACGCATCCCGGCCTCTACTTGAAAGGGCCGGTCGAACGGCTGACCGCGCCGGGGCTGAACGTCGACATTGTCTCGACGCTGGAGAAGCGCAAGGCGACGACGCGGATGGTGCTCAAGTCGGACGCGCTGGCGGTGGCGGCGCACGGCCTGCTCGATCTCGGCGAGAACAAGTTCGGCAATTTCGTGATCGATGCGCGGCTGCTGACGCCGGGCGCGATGCTGCCCAATCTGTCCGGGCGCGACGTGATGACGCATTGGACGCTCGACGGGCCGTTCGCGACCCCGACGATCGGCTATAATCTCAGCGCTGCGGCGATCGCGTTCGGCGGTACCGGGCTCGAAGGACTGACCGCCTCTGGCAAGGCGACGGTCGATGCCAAGCATGTCCTGATCCCGGTCAATGCGCGGGCCCGCCGCGTCACCGGATTGAACGCGGCTGCCGGCATGCTGCTGACCAATGTCACCGCGGTCGGCGACTTCGCTTATTCCAACGGCAAGCTTCTTTCGGACAATCTGAAGATCAGGTCCGACAAGATCGACGCCACGGCGATCGTCGTCGCCGATCTGCCGAGCGGGCACTATACCGGCGCGCTGAAGGGGCGAGTCAACAACTATACGATCGACGGGATCGGTATCGTCGACCTGACCACCGACGCCAAATTGGTGTCGATGCCCAAGGGTGGGTTCGGCATCACCGGGCGGATCGCGGCGAAGACGCGGCGCATTTTCAATTCGGGCGCGGAAAGTTTCCTCGGCGGCCAGGCGATCGTCACCAGCGACATCGGTTACGGTACCGACGGTGTCTTCACTTTCTCCAACGTCAAGCTCGCCGCGCCACGCCTCAGCATTTATCGCGGCTCGGGCAGCTATCGCCCCGACGGGCAGATCACCTTCGCCGGCGATGCGCATTCGAAGGATTACGGCCCGATCAATGCGCGCGTGACCGGCACCGCCGCCGCACCGGTGATCGTGATCCACGCGCCGCGCCCGGGCGTCGGCGTCGGTCTTGCCGCGCTCGAAGCCACCATTCGCGGCAAGGGCGACGGCTATGCCATCGTCGCCAAGGGCACGACCAATTACGGACCGTTCGCCGCCAACGTGTTGGTCAGGAGTGCCAAGACGCTGACGATCCAGGTCAACCAGGGCAGTACCTTCGCGGGCATGAACCTGACCGGCGCGCTGCAACAAACCGCGGCGGGGCCATTCGCGGGCAAGCTGCAATTCGCCGGATCGGGGATCAACGGCACCGCCACGCTGGGTGCAGAGGGCAAGGTGCAGCGCGCTGACATCGCCGCGCGCGCTTATAACGCCACGATTCCGGGCAATCTGGATTTCACTATCGGCCGCGCGATCGTCAGCGCCAGCGTCGTTCTCTACCCGAATGCGCCGCGCGTCCTTGCCGACATCCAGGTCGGCAACATGCGCTACGGCGCGACAGTGTTCCAGGCAGCACGCGCCAAGATCGACTATTCGAACGGCAGCGGTACCGCGCAGGCTGTGCTGGCGGGATCATCGGGCGTGCCGTTCAGCATGGGCATCAACGCCCGACTGCAGCCGAAATTGTGGCTGGTGGCGGTATCGGGCAAAGCCAACGGTATCGGCTTCCGAACACCGCGCGCGGCGCAGATCGAGCCGCTGGACGGCGAATACCGACTGCTCCCGAGCCAGGTCGATTTCGACAAGGGCAGCGCGCGGATCGCGGGCTCCTATGGCAAGGGACTGACGCTGCAAGCGCGGCTCGACAAACTCGACCTGTCGGTAGCCAACGCGCTCATGCCCAACCTGAGCATCGACGGCAGCGCGACCGGCAGCATCGACTACGTCCAGGCGGCCGGTGCGACCGTGCCCAATATCGATACCCGGCTGGCGATCACGGGTTTCACGCGGTCGAGCGCGGTGATCGTGTCCGAGCCGGTCGACATGCAGATACTCGGCCGGCTGACCGAGGCGGGCGGAGATGTGCGGGCGTTGGTCAAGCGCGGCGCGACGACTGTCGGCAGGTTGCAGGCACGGCTGGCGCCATTGGGCGGCGGCGCAAGCTGGATGGACCGGCTCTATGCCGCCCCGCTGTCGGGTGGGATCCGGTATAACGGCCCGTCGGGCGTGCTGTTCTCGCTCTCGGGTCTGTCGGGCCAGCAGGTCGCCGGCGGTGTCGTCGTCGCGGCCGATTTCTCCGGCCGGCTGGGATCGCCGCAGCTCAACGGCATCGTGCGCGGCGACAATCTGACCTATGTCAATTCGAATTACGGCACCAAACTCACGCAGATGAAGCTCGCGGGTCGCTTCACGAACGACCGGTTCGACATCAGCCAGCTCAACGCGAAAGCGGGCGACGGCACGGTCGAAGCGAGCGGCTGGGTCGGCCTGTCGGCCGACCAGAATTTCCCGATGAGCCTGACCGCGAAACTCAACAAGGCCACGCTGGCGAGCGGGGATTCGTTGGGGGCAACCGCCACCGGGACGTTGACCGTGACCAACGGCAAGGACGGCGGACTGGTCAAGGGCGACCTGACCATTCCCAACGCCCGCTACCAGGTCGTCTATCAGGGACAAGCCGAAGTCGAGGAACTCAAGGGCATCCGCCGCAAGAGCGACCCGCCGCGGCCGCACATCGCGCCCAAGCCGCCGAGCAATTTCGCGCTCGAAATTCGCATCCGCGCCAACGACCAGGTCTTCGTCGAGGGCATGGGCCTCGAATCCGAATGGAGTCTGGCGATGCGCGTGACCGGCACCGCGACGACGCCGAAGGTCAATGGCAGCGCGACGATCGTGCGCGGGACGTATAATTTCGCGGGCAAGCGGTTCGACATCAATCGCGGTAACGTCCGCTTCAGCGGCGGCGTGCTGTCCGATCCGACGCTCGACATCTCCGCCTCGACCACGACCAACGGCATCAATGCGATCATCAACATCACCGGCACCGGCCAGCGCCCGCAGGTCGCCTTCACCTCGTCGCCCGCCTTGCCGCAGGACGAAGTGCTGAGCCGCCTGTTGTTCGGATCGAGCCCGCAGAATCTGTCGGCGATCGAAGCGCTGCAGCTTGCCGCCGCGCTGAACTCGCTGCGCGGCGGGGGCGGGGGGCTCAATCCGCTCGGCAAGCTGCGCGGCGCGGCCGGTATCGATCGCCTGCGGATTCTGGGCGCCGACCAGGCGACCGGCCGCGGTACGGCGCTCGCGGCCGGCAAATATATCACCGACAATATCTATGTGGAGATCATCACCGACGCGAAAGGCTTCACCGCGACCCAGCTGGAGATCGCGCTGACCAAGAGCCTCAGCATCTTGTCACAAACCGGATCGTTTTCCGGGACTGGCGCGAGCGTGAAGTATCAGAAGGATTTTTAGGCGCGTTTGCTAATTCCGCCGTCATGCCGGGCTTGTCCTGGCATCCAACCAGCCACAAGCGAGTGCGGCCGTTGCTGCATGTTGGACCCCGGAACAAGTCCGGGGTGACGAACGGAGCATGGACGCGACGTGCTTCCTAACTGACACCAGTGTAAACAGCCTCTTTGCAATCCGCGCGGAATCGAATATCCGGTATGGCGGAGAGGTGAGGCATATGGAGCATTTCGACGTCCTGGTCGTCGGCGCGGGCATTTCGGGGATCGGTGCGGGCTATTATCTGCAGTCGCAGAGTCCCGATCGCAGCTATGCGATCCTGGAGGGACGGCCGCAAATGGGCGGGACGTGGGACCTGTTCCGCTATCCGGGCATCCGCTCGGATTCGGACATGTACACGCTGGGCTATTCGTTCAAGCCGTGGACCGATGCCAAGGCGATCGCCGACGGACCGGCGATCCTGAGTTACCTCAAGGAAACGGCCGCCCAATACGGGATCGACAAGCACATCCGCTATAACCACCACGTCAAGAAAGCGGCCTGGTCGACCGAGGAGGCGCGCTGGACCGTCGAAGCCGACACGGCCGAGGGGCCGGTGACGCTGACCTGCAATTTCCTCTTCATGTGCTCGGGCTATTACAATTACGCCAAGGGCCATTCGCCCGACTTCGCCGGTGCGGAGGATTTCAAGGGACGCATCGTCCATCCGCAATTCTGGCCGCAGGACCTCGATTATACGGGCAAGAAGGTGGTGGTGATCGGCTCGGGCGCGACCGCGGTGACGCTGGTTCCGGCCATGGCTGACCAGGCCGAGCACATCACCATGCTGCAGCGATCGCCGACCTATATCGTCGCGCGGCCGGCCGAGGATAAGTTGGCCAATTGGCTGCGCGCCAAGCTGCCCGGCAAGCTTGCCTATGGGCTGGTGCGCTGGCGCAATGTCCTGTTCGGGCTGTTCTTCTTCAATCAGGCGCGAAAATATCCGGCCAAGGCGAAGGAGCGGATCATCGACATGGTGCGCGCCGAACTGCCGGGGCAAGACATCGAGAAGCATTTCACGCCGCGTTATAATCCTTGGGACCAGCGCCTCTGCCTGGTGCCCGACGGCGACCTGTTCCGTGCGATCCGTGAGGGCAAGGCCGATGTCGTGACCGACACGATCGAACGGTTCGTGCCCGAGGGAATATTGCTCAAATCGGGCAAGACGCTGCCCGCGGACGTCGTCGTCACCGCGACGGGCCTGGAACTGCAACTGCTGAGCGACGTCCAATTCTCGGTCGACGGCGAGGCCAAGGATCTGTCGCGGACGATCAATTACAAGGGCATGATGTATTCGGGCATTCCGAACATGGCGTCGTCCTTCGGCTATACCAATGCGTCGTGGACGCTGAAGGCCGATCTGACCTGCGCCTATGTCTGCCGGTTGCTCAACACGATGCGGAAGCGCGGGCTGCGTCAGGCGACACCGCAACCGAGCGCGCCGGTGGGGGAGGAGCCGTTCCTCGATTTCACCTCGGGTTATGTCCAGCGCTCGATCGACAAATTCCCGCGCCAGGGCGACCGCAAGCCGTGGCGCGTGCATCAGAATTACGTCCGCGATTTGATGGCGCTGAAATTCGGATCGGTCGACGACGAGATGAAATTCTCCAACCCGGTGCCGAAGCCGGCAAAGAAGGCGGCTTGAGGGCTGAGCCTAGCCGCCGATATTTTCGCGGACGATGACTGGCACGTCGCAGCCGTCGACCGTGCGGATCACGGTTAGGACCTGCTTTGCCGGGGGCATGTCGGAAAGCGGGCGAGCCCGGAGCATCCGCCCGCCACCGGCAAGGCCTTCCTTGGCTAGTGTCGTCCCGTTCGGCGCGCACATCTTGCGTGCGATTTGCGGTTTGGCTTGCGGCTGCTTGAGCGGCGCGGTCGCCGCGACGACGAGAGGAAGGGACAAAGCGATCACAACCATGCGCATGGGATTCTCCCGGCTGTAGGTACCGATCATAGCGCGACCAGGCACACTCGACGACCCGATCAGTCCATTCTGAGCAGAATTATCCGCGCTTTGCCGTGCACGCGATCGGCATCGACCGTGAACCCCGCCAACTCGACCTTTTCGTTCCGAGCCGTTTCGATGCTGATCCAGGTCGCTGGACCAACCCAGCCGAGCCGTGCGAGCTTGTCGAGTGCCACTATCCCGGCCCCAGTGCCGTAAGGCGGGTCCATCAGGATCAGGTCGAGCGGCGCACGCGCGGGACCGAGTGCCATGACCGATTGTGCGCGGACATCGGCCTTGGCGCCGAGCTTGGCAATGTTGGTGCGCAACGCGTCGAGTGCGGGCTTGTCCTGCTCGACGAACAGGCAGGAAGCCGCGCCGCGCGACAGAGCTTCGAGCCCCAACGCGCCCGACCCGGCGAACAGATCGGCGACGGCCAAGTCCTCGAAACTGCCGAGCCGGCTGGTGAGCATCGAGAACAAGGCTTCGCGCGTGCGATCCGCAGTGGGGCGAGTCGTATCACCCTTGGGCGCGATGAGCGGGCGGCCGCGCCACTGACCGGCGATGATCCGCATCTATCGCGGCTTTCGCGGCGGGCGCGGTCCGCCGCGGGGGCGGGAAGGTCCGCGCGAGCCCGGCGGACCGGCGGGACGCGCCGGCGCTAAAGGGCGCGCGGGACCCCGCGGGGAAGCCGCCCCAGAAGGGCGAGCCGGACGCTCTGGCCGTTCGGCCGTGTCACGATCGCCGCGCTCGTTGCGAAAATTGCGAGAGCGATCGCTCCGCGCGCCGGTCGAGCGCGTCGCCAGCGTTCCGTCGGCGCGCTGGCGCGGTCCGGCTTTGACTTTGGGCGGGCGCTTGCCGGCCGTCGACCGCGGCGCATCTTCGGGCGAGGAATTCCGCGCGCTGCGTCCCTTGAACGGCTCCCGGTCGGCCGCGTCGCGCACGTGCTCCGAACGATTAGAAGCATCCTGCGGCGGTCGCCGATGCGTCGAAAGGGCCGGGCGAGCGGTGGTGCGGGGCGCCGCGGTCTGCCAGCGTCGCTGCTCGGGCTCGGTGCGGGCGGGGCGTGGCGCGGCTGAAGGCGATGAAGGCGAGGGGCTTGCAAGCGCGCTGGTCTGTTTGCGCGCCGGTTGCGGCAGATCGAGTCGGGTCGGGTCCTTGCGGAACGAATCGATATCGTGCGCGCGGACTTCGCCGATCGCACCGACCGGTAGGTCGCCGAGCACGAACGGCCCATATCGCGTCCGAATCAGCCGGCTGACCTCGAGCCCGAGATATTCGAGCACGCGCCGCACCTCGCGATTCTTGCCTTCGGTCAGCTTGAGCTCGATCCAGACATTGGCGCCGGTGCGGCGCTCCATATTGGCGTCGATCGCGCCGTAGCGGACGCCCTCGATCTCGACCCCATCGATCAACTCCTCGAGCTGCGCCTGCGTCACATTGCCGTAAGCGCGGGCACGGTAGACCCGCTCGACGCCGGTCGCAGGCAATTCGAGCTGGCGCTTGAGCCCGCCATCGGTGGTCAGTAGCAACAGCCCTTCGGTCGCGAGGTCGAGCCGGCCGACCGGGACTAAGCGCGGCAGCCCTTTGGGCAACCGATCGTAGATCGTCGGTCGGCCCGCCGGATCGCGCTCGGTGACCAGCAGGCCCTTGGGCTTGTGATAGAGGAACAGCCGCGCGGCTTCCGCCTCGCGTACCGGATTGCCGTCGACCGTGACGCCGGCGAGCGAGGGCAGCAGCGTCGCGGGCGTTTCGACGACGACGCCGTCGATCGCGATGCGCCCTTCGGCGATCATGCGTTCGACTTCGCGCCGCGAGGCGATTCCGGCGCGCGCCAACATTTTTGCGATCCGTTGATCGTCGGGAGTCTTGGAGGGAGGCATTGTCGCGCCAATATACCGATTGGCCGGGGAGCGGGGGAAAATTTACACCGGACCCGTTGCCGGGCGTTAAGCGACGCACACGTAACGACGCGCTGACGAAACGATCTGCGCGCGACTGGGTTGAACGATTATGGTGTTCGGACACGCAAAAAGAGTCATTACGCGCCTCCTCGTCTGCGAGGACGAGCCGTTGATCGCGTTCGAGAATGAGCATGCGCTGATCGAACAGGGATTCGAGGTCGTCGCCACGGTCGACCGCGTCGCCGATGCGATCGCGGTGCTGACGTCCGGTGCCGTCGTCCATCTCGTCCTTGTCGATATCACCCTGGCCGATGGCAGCGGCATCGAGGTTGCGCGGGCGGCGCATGCCCGCGGAGTCGAGGTGGTCTTCGTGACCGGCGAATGCCCCGAAGGTGGCCGCGCCTTTGCTCGCGGCTGCCTCGCCAAACCCTATCGCCCGACCGATCTGATCGCCGCGATCGCCGCGATCGACGGGCAGATCCAGGGACGTCCGCGGCCGCGGCGCCTGCCGCGCGGCTTCTCGCTGTTCGATCAGGAAGCGGCCGCCTGAGGTGAGTCTTGCAGCCTGCCGTCCGCTAAGGCTATTCGCGCCGGCATGACCGAACCGCTCAGCACCGCCGCTTCCTCGACCTACCGCATCCATGGCGCCACCGGCGACTGGGAAGTGATCATCGGGCTCGAGGTGCACGCCCAGGTCACCTCGCAGGCCAAATTGTTCTCTGGCGCGGCGACCGAATTCGGCGCGGAGCCCAATACGCAAGTGTCGCTGGTCGACGCGGCGATGCCGGGCATGCTGCCCGTGCCCAACCGCGAATGCATCCGCCAGGCGGTGCGCACCGGCATGGCGATCGATGCCAAGATCAACAAATGGTCGCGGTTCGACCGCAAGAATTATTTCTACGCCGATCTGCCGCAGGGCTATCAGATCAGCCAGCTTTACCACCCGCTGGTGGGGGAGGGCGCGGTCGAGATCGAGCTGGAAGGCGAGGCCGAGGCGACCAAGCGGATCGGCGTCGAGCGCATCCATGTCGAGCAGGACGCCGGCAAGCTGATGCACGACCAGCATCCGACGCGGTCGTACGTCGACCTCAACCGCTCGGGCGTCGCACTGATGGAGATCGTCAGCAAGCCCGACATGCGCTCGCCGGCCGAAGCTGGAGCCTATCTGACCAAGCTGCGCTCGATCCTGCGCTATGTCGGCTCGTGCGACGGCAATATGGACCAGGGATCGATGCGCGCCGACGTCAACGTGTCGGTCCGCAAGCCCGGCGATGATTTCGGTACGCGGACCGAGACCAAGAACGTCAACTCGATCCGCTTCGTGATGCAGGCGATCGAACATGAGGCGTCGCGCCAGGTCGATGTGCTCGAATCGGGCGGCAAGATCGTCCAGGAGACGCGGCTGTTCAATCCCGACACCGGCACGACGCGGTCGATGCGGTCGAAGGAAGACGCGCACGATTACCGCTATTTCCCCGATCCCGATCTGCTGCCGCTCGAACTCGATGACGCGTTTCTCGAAGCGTGCCGCGCGAGCCTGCCCGAACTGCCCGGCGCCAAGCGCGCGCGGTACGAAGCGCTGGGGATCACGCCTTATCAGGCCAACGTGCTGACCGCCGAGGTCGAGACTGCGCGCTGGTTCGATGCCTTGCTGGATGAGGGCGCCAAGCCGGTGGCGGCGGCGAACTGGGTGTCGTCCGAATTGTTCGGCGCGCTCAACCGGCTCGGCAAGGACATCACCGAATCGCCGGTCACGCCGGGCCAGGCGGCTGAATTGCTGGCCTTGGTCGACAACGGCACCTTGTCCGGCAGCCTCGCCAAGCAGGTGTTCGAGGTGATGCTCGAAACTGGCGATGCCCCCGGCAAGATCGTCGAGGAACGCGGGCTCAAGCAGACCAGCGACACCGGCGCTATCGAGGCCGTGATCGCCGAGGTGCTGGCGAAGAATCCCAACCAGCTGGAACAGTATCGCGGTGGCAAGGAGGCGCTGTTCGGCTTCTTCGTCGGTCAGACGATGAAGGCGATGCAGGGCAAGGCCAATCCCGGCGTGGTCAACGAATTGCTGAAGAAGGCACTTTCCTGAGCGCTTGGTTGAGCCGGCGGTGCTTGCCGCCGAGGGCGGTTGCCGTCGCGTGCCCGGCGAAATAGGCTCGCTCCATAAAGGAGTGACGACGATGCGGCGACTGATCACCATGACACTGGGGCTGTTGGCGACGCCGGTGCTGGCGCAGACGAGCCCGGCACCCGCGCCGCAGCCCGCACCGACGCCTGCGGTCGCGCCGACACCGGTGGCTGCACTACCGCGCGTAAAGATCGACACGACGGTCGGCAGTTTCACGGTCGAGGTCGAGACGGCGAAGGCGCCGGTCACCGCGGCCAATTTCCTGCATTATGTCGACCAGAAGAAGCTCGACGGCATCACCTTCTACCGCACCTGCAAGGTGGCCGATAAATTCGGATTCGTGCAATTCGGTACGAATGGCGACCCCAAGCGGACGCTGCCGCCGATCAAGCATGAGCCTACGACGATCACCGGGCTCAAGCATCTCAACGGCACGCTGTCGACCGCCCGGCTGGCGCCGGGATCGGCGCGCGGCGACTTCACGATCAGCGTCGGCGACCAGCCGTCATTCGATGCCGACCCGACCCGGCCCGAGGACGCGACCAAGACCAACCTCGGCTACGCAGCGTTCGGCAGTGTGGTCGACGGCATGGACGTCGTGCTCAAGATCTTCGACGCGCCGATCGACCCCAATGCGACCGTGCGCGGGTCGTTCAAGGGCGAAGTGCCCGTGGCGCCGGTGCGCGTGCTGAGTGCGCGCAGGCTGCCCAAGGGCTGACGTGCCACAGCGGGCCTGACACTACTTGTCGGCCCTTTACCGCCGGTTATGGTGCCCCTGGGGGACGCGGCGATTCGCCGTATCCAAAATGGGGGATCGCATGAAAATGCATGATTTGGCCGCCGTCGCGGCCATGGTCGCGCTGCCGTTCGGCGGAACGCCGGCGGCGGCGCAGGAGAAAACCGTTTATCTGGTCGATAGCGCGTCGCCATTCGGCGTTTCGGCCGTCACCAATGCCGATGCGCAATCGGTAACGATGCCGAAGCTGGATTATACGTCCAACGGTACCGAGGCCGCGGATTTCGACAAATATTACGCCTTCCATCGCGCCGATACGGACTTCGCCACGGCCTATGGCGACATCGCTGAATGCGACAATTATGCACGCGGCCTGCAGAGCGGGGTCAGCGACGTGCAGGTGCCCTATCCCTATGCCGGGACGATGGCCGGCGCGCTCGGTGGTGCGATCGGCAGCGCGGTGGCGATGGCAATCTTCGGCTCGGCCGAAAAGCGCCGCCTTCGTCGGGTCAACATGCGCACGTGCATGAACTTCAAGGGCTATGATCGCTACGGCTTGCCCAAGGCGCTGTGGGACGAGTTCAATTTCGAGGAAGGTCTGTCGGGCGTCAACGAGGAGAAGCGCCAGCATTACCTCAAGCAACAGGCGCTGGTCGCTTCGTCGGGCAAGCTGCAGGGAAAGGTACTGGGGCTATGAAGAAATTATTGCCCAGCGCGCTGATCGCGCTCTCGCTCGCCGGTCCCGCTATCGCCAAGGAGAAGGCGCCGGTCTTCGTCGAAACCGCCGCAGTCAAGGACAAGCCCGCCATCGCACTGAATTCGGCCAAGGCTTATGTCATGCTGCGGTCGGACATCGCGGTGCCGCTCTATTTGATGAAGGTACCCACCGCCGACGACCAGGCCACCTACGACAAGTTCCGCGCCGATGCGCTGGCCAAGGCGCATGGAAAATACGTCAAGAAGCAGGCGGAATATAATGCGGCGGTGAAGGATAGAGCCGGCGCGCCCAAGGGCGCGGCACTGCCGCCGTTACCCGACAAACCGATCGAACCCACCGAGGCGAACTTCCAGTTCACGCCGTTCCCGTTGCTGGCCGGCGTCGCGATCGGGCCGATCAATCGTTTCGCCAAGGCCGATGGCGGCCTGTCGACCTATCTTCAGGAGCTGACGCCCGGCGAATATCGCATCTACGGACCGCTCGCCATGGCGCCGAATGGCGGCGCGATGGGCAGTTGCTTCTGCATGGGCAGCGTGGCCTTCGCGGCGAAGGCTGGCGAGATCGTCGATCTCGGCGTGATCGCGGCCAAGGCCAATCTGACGGTCAAGCGTCCGGAGGGCGATTCGTCGGCACCGATGATCCTGGACGTGCCATTTCTGGTGCCCGCCGGCGCCAGCGTCGCAATCGATCCGCGGCTAAGCCGCGCGCACGTCGTGCCGGCGCGTTTTCGGCCGATCGGCAAGCTGCCCAATTATTTCGGCGTGACGATCAATCGGATTCAGGCGATTCCGGGCGTGATGCGCTATGACCGCGATCGCATCGTCGATCTGACCGCGGGGAGCTGACCGGCAAGGAAGGCGACGCTCTCTACTGCGCGTCGTCATCCTGGTTCTTGGTCTCGCCGCCGGTGCCGGCATTGCCGGAGAACAGGCCGGGCGCGGTCATGGTCTCGGGCTCTGGGCCGCCTTCGCCGCGTTCGACTGCGTCCTTGCGCGCCTCGACTTCCTGTTGGAGGTCGCTGCGGGTGTCACCTTTGCGGACATCGCGTTCGCGTTGGCCCGCGACATCGGGCTGCCTATTTTGATCGGTCATCGGGGTCATCCTTGCGGGTTGGCGGGGCCGGTCGGTTGTTCGCCAGGTGAGGGAATGTCGATATCGGGCATCGGCGGTGCGATCTCGGGCGGAGCGGGCGTCGGTTGCCCCGGTTGGCTAGGCTCCGGCGGCATTTCGGGGGGAGGCGTCTCGGGCGGGGGATTGGTGGCCATGGGAGGTTCCTTTCGCGCGATTAACGTCTTTATAGCCCCGTCAGTTGCCAAGCGGGTTGCTCCCGGTGGGGCAGTTGCTATAGACGCCGCCGACCGGCGGTCCTCTCGCGGGCGTGGCGGAACTGGTAGACGCGCTGGATTTAGGTTCCAGTATCGCAAGATGTGGGGGTTCGAGTCCCTTCGCCCGCACCAGTCCCCGCGCCTTTGGGGCGGGGTGGCCACCAAATGATTTTCCGGAAAGATGAAGGCCTGAAATGCAGACTGTCGAGACGTTGAACGAAGGGCTCAAGCGCGCCTACACGCTGACGATCACCGCCAAGGAGATCGATGCCAAGGTCGACGCCGAGGTGAAGCGCGTGGCCCCGCAGGTCCGCATGCCGGGGTTCCGCCCGGGCAAGGTGCCCGCCAACCTGGTGCGCAAGATGCACGGCGATGCGCTGGCCCAGGACGCGCTCAACGCCGCGATCCAGGAAGGCATCCAGACCCTGATCGGCAAGGAAAAGCTGCGTCCGGCGATGCAGCCCTCGGTCAAGCTCGAGAATGACTATGAGAAGGGCAAGGATGCCGAACTCAAGGTCGAACTCGAAATCCTGCCCGACGTGCCCGCGCCGGCGATCGACGCGCTCAAGCTCGACCGCCTGACGGTTCCGGCCGGCGAGGAAGAGATTCAGGCGCAGCTCGAGAAGTTCGCCGCGCAGCAGAAGAATTGGGAAGACACCAAGGACGGCTACAAGGCCAAGACCGGCGACCTCGTCACGCTCGATTTCGTCGGCAAGGACAAGAACGGCGTCGCGTTCGAGGGCGGCACCGGCACCGACATGGCGGTCGAGATCGGCTCGGGCCGTCTGATTCCCGGTTTCGAGGATCAGGTCGTCGGCGTGAAGGCAGGCGATGAGAAGACCATCAAGGTCACCTTCCCCGACGATTATCCCGCCGAGGAGCTGAAGGGCCAGCCGGCGACGTTCGACCTCACCGTCAAGTCGGTGAAGACTGCGGGCGAGACCAAGATCAACGACAGCCTGGCCAAGTCGCTCGGCCTCAACGATCTCGAGCAGCTCAAGGGCTTGCTCAAGGGCCAGATCGAGCAGGAGCTCAACGGCCTGACCCGCACCCACATGAAGCGCAAGCTGCTCGACCAGCTCGCCGCGGGCCATGACTTCCCGGTGCCGCCGTCGATGGTCGCCGCCGAGTTCGACCAGATCTGGGAGCAGCTCAAGCACGAAGCGACGCACGAGCCTGACCCCGAGGCCGCGCTGGCCGAGATGGAAGCCGAGCGGGACGATTACCAGGCGATCGCCGAGCGCCGCGTGCGCCTCGGTCTGCTGTTGTCGGAAATCGGCCAGGCCAATGGCATCGAGGTCACCAACCAGGAAATGAGCCGGCTGATCAGCCAGGCGGCGATGCAATATTCGCCGCAGGACCAGCAGCGCTTCGTCGAATATATCCGCAACGAGCCGATGGCCGCCGCCCAGCTACGTGCGCCGCTCTATGAGGACAAGGTCGTCGACTTCCTGTTCTCGACCGCGGACGTCACCGATCGTGAAGTGACTCGCGCCGAGCTCGAGGAAGCGATCGAGTCGGAAGACGGCTTCGCGACCGGCACGCATCATCACGACCACGACAATCACAAGCCCAAGGCGAAGAAGGCCGCAGCCAAGAAGGCGCCGGCCGCCAAGGCGGATAAGGCTGATGCAGCCAAGGCCGAGGAGCCGGTGAAGAAGGCGGCGACGAAGAAGGCGCCGTCAAAGTCCGACGAAAAGGTCGAGGCGCCCGCCGACGAGCTGAAGGCCGAGGAACCGGTCAAGAAGGCCGCGACCAAGAAGGCTCCCGCCGCCAAGGTCGAGCCCGTCGAGGAAGCGCCCGCCAAGAAGCCGGTGGCGAAGAAGGCCCCGGCGAAGAAGTGACATTGTTATCCCTCTCCCCTTGTGGGAGAGGGTTGCGCAGACTTAGGTCGGCGAAGCCGGCCTTAGTCGAAGCTGGGTGAGGGGTAGGCGGTCGCCCTAGCGACAGCGCGAAGCTGCGCTTCGCTTTCCCTCATCCAACTACGACTAGCGAGCAAGCTCGCAAGTCTTCGTATCCTTCTCCCACAAGGGGAGAAGGTTTGAGGGCGCGAATGACCGAACCACGTATCGCAGTCCTGCTCCCCTGCTATAACGAGGAAGCCGCGATCGCGCAGACGATCGCGGGGTTCCGCGCGGCGCTGCCGACCGCGACGATCTATGTCTACGACAACAATTCCAAGGATCGCACCATCGAGGTCGCGCGTGCGGCCGGTGCCGTCGTGCGATCCGAGCGGATGCAGGGTAAGGGCAATGTCGTCCGCCGCATGTTCGCCGATGTCGATGCCGACATCTATGTGATGGCCGATGGTGACGCGACTTACGATGCGGAGGCCGCGCCGCAGCTCGTGCAGCGGTTGGTCGACGAGCAACTCGACATGGTGGTCGGCAGCCGTGTGACGCAGCACGATGCCGCCTATCGCCGCGGTCACGTTATGGGCAACAAGCTGCTGACCGGCATGCTCGCCAAATTGTTCGGGCGGAGTTTCACCGACATTCTATCGGGTTACCGCGTGTTCTCGCGACGCTTCGTGAAGAGCTTCCCGGTGTTGTCGGGCGGGTTCGAGATCGAGACCGAGATCAGCGTCCACGCGCTCGAACTGCGCATGCCGGTCGGCGAGGTCGAGACACGCTATTTCGCGCGCCCCGAGGGATCGGCGTCGAAACTGTCGACCTATTCGGACGGCTTCCGCATCCTCAACACGATCGTCACACTGTACCGGATCGAGCGGCCGCTGCTGTTCTTCGGCGCCATCGGTGGGCTGCTCGCGCTACTGGCGCTGATGCTCGGCATTCCGCTGGCGATCACATACTACCACACGCATTTGGTGCCGCGTTTGCCGACCGCGATCATGGCGACGGGGCTGATTATCCTGGCGGCCTTGTGTTTCTTCGCCGGGTTGATCCTCGACACCGTGGTGCGCGGCCGGCGCGAGGTGAGGCGGTTGGCGTATCTGGGGCACCGCGCGTCGGGCGGGTGAGTCGGCTATTGGGTGTTTGGGGTCCGACAGCTTTGGTCCCTCACTCAGCGGAGCGGTCGCTCGAGCGACGCCGTGCCGGCGTTTTAGTAAGTGCTGCGCCAATCTCGACTTGGCGAGGGTCGCGTTCAGAGAACGATTTGATCATGATCGTCGCGCTCACATGACTTGAGGTAGTCTGTTGTCAGGTCGCGCGCTTTCCGTGCAATATCTTGCGCCGAAATTGGCCAAGCTCGCAGGGCGCCGAGCAAGAAGCGTCGGCGAAGCAGAATTGTGCCTTTCTTGTCGCGAGCCATGAGGAACAGTTGGTCACTGCCGCGGGCCATGGCAAAGAAATCTTCTGGATCGAAATTAAACTGAGGCTGGTCGATATTACCATGTGAATCCATCTTGATGAAATCGCTCACGAAAGCGGATGTCCCGGAAGACCAAAACGGGTATTGGTCATCCGAGCCCGAATGGGTCGAGACCACCCATTGAAATCGGCGTCCACGTAGCGCGTCGCCCGAAACCTTGTCCGACAGATCAGGAGCAAGGAACAACATATTGCTACGCAGGACCCCTGGCGTGCTTTCGGAGAAGGATGCGAAAAGAGTGGCGCGGATAGGCAAGCCATCGCCGACGTTCGCGTTCCATGTCACGTTGCCAACAGAACTCTTACCCTGAACATCCACTTCAACCCGGGCGCTGATGGTTCCATCCGGCGACCTCGCGGTACAATCCCATGTTGTCATAGGGGTCGGCGGTGTGCCTTGCTGGATCGGCGCGACGGGACCGGCTCCGGTGAGTCCGCCAGCCAGGACGAGAATTTGCCACGGGTCCATTGATATTCCCCAAACTTACCGGTCCGTCGTTGCTTGATTTAAAATCGGCAAGATTGAATGCAGGTAAATGTTCATCGTCGCGCGGCGTGATCGCTGGCAGTGATTTCGTAACGATCGATGAGCGGCCAATTTTGGTCGCCCCCTGAGCGATAAACGACGACGGCTGACCGCTAGCTGACGTTAATCCAATTCTCAGAAATCACTGATCCCGAACCGCGCGACGCCCTGGTTATGCCCCGGCGGATCGAGCACGCTGATGTCGAGATCGAGCGGCTGGCCGATCCAGTGCGCGAGTGTGGTATGATCGGCAACGTCGTCGTCGGTCAGCGGATGGACCAGGGCGCGCAGCCCGGTGGTTTCGATCGCGCGCGAAACCACAGCCCCAGCGCTGGCGGAGAAATGGATCTCGAACTGCGCGATCGGATGGGGCCCGACCGGACCGTCGGTCATCCGTCCGATGAACAGGATCGGCGCGACGTCGTCGACCATCATGTCGGCGAATGTCGCGCGTAACGCTTCCGCGGCGGCGCGCTCGGACGCGTCGTAATAGATATGCGCATGCCACGGCGCATTGTCGTTCATCGCACGATCCCCAGCCGGATCAGGCTTTCGCCCGACGCCACGATGGCTTCCTCGTTGGACCGGAATTGCCAGCCCAGAAGTTCGCGGGCCTTGGCGTTGCTCGCGGCTGCGCGGATGCCGAGGCGCGGACCTGCCTCGCGTGCGAGCGGATTGAACAGCGCCATTATCCGCATCAGCCAGTCGGGAACCTGGCGCAGCTTGGCCTTCGCCGCCTTCTCGCCCATCCCCTGTTGCAGGATCACCGACATGTCGTAGATCGACACCGGATTGCCCGCGACGGCGAGGAAGCGTTCGCCTTTCGCCTCCGGCGCGGTCATCGCCTTGATCTGCATGCCCGCCACGTCGCGCACGTCGACCACGCCGAAATAGAGCCGCGGCGCGCCGGGCAATCCGCCTTCGAGCATGTGCTTGATGATCTCGATAGAGGTCGACAGATCCTCGTTGAGCACCGGGCCGAAGATGCCGACCGGGTTGACCACCGCGAGTTCGAGGCCGTTGCCCTCGCGCTCGATGAAATCCCACGCCGCGCGCTCGGCCAGCGTCTTGGATTTCATATAGGGCTGGACCGCCGGGCCATCGACGTTCGTCCAGTCCGCCTCGGTATACGGGGTGGCCTGATCGCCATGGCCATAGCCGATCGCCGCGAACGACGAGGTCAGGACGACGCGCTTGACCCCTGCGTCGCGCGCGGCGCGCAGGACGCGGAGCGTGCCGTCGACCGCCGGGCGGATCAGGTCGTTCTCGTCCTTGGGCTGGGCGAGCGGGAAGGGGGAGGCGACGTGCTGGACATAGTCGCAACCCGCGACTGCCTGAGCCCAACCTTCATCCTGGTTGAGATCGGCGGCGACGAAGCTCAGCCGGTCGAGGTTTTTTGCGCCAGCGTGCGCGAGCGTGTCGCGCACTGCCTGTTCCTTGGCGAGCGACCGCACCGTCGTTCGCACGTCATGCCCGGCGTCGAGCAATTGCAGGATGACGTGCCCGCCGACGAAGCCGGACCCGCCCGTGACCAGAATGTTGCCCATCTCGGCCCCCTCTCGCCTTTGTCATCGGGACGTGGGGCCGCGATCCCGCCGATGCAAGTCTCGGGCGGCTGCGCTCGGAAAGGCGCGCGGCGACACCGTTCATCATTCCGCCCCCTTGCGCCCCGCTGGACGAGCGCCGATGTAGGGCCTTGCAAGGCATAAGGACCTGAGAGACTTCACATGCACAACCCGTTTGATTCCGGCCAGTTCGCTCCTCCGGGCTTCCGCGTCGACCCCGTGACCGGCGGCCTCGTGCCGATCGTCATCGAGCAGTCGAACCGCGGCGAGCGCAGCTTCGACATCTATTCGCGGCTGTTGCGTGAGCGGATCATCTTCCTGGTCGGCCCGGTCGAGGATCATATGGCCTCGCTGATCACCGCGCAGTTGCTGTTCCTCGAATCGGAAAATCCGAAGAAGGACATCTACATGTACATCAACTCGCCGGGCGGCGTCGTCACGGCGGGCATGGCGATCCACGACACGATGCAGTACATCCGTCCGCGCGTCGGCACGGTGTGCATCGGCCAGGCAGCGTCGATGGGCAGCTTCCTTCTGGCGGCGGGTGAGCCCGGCATGCGGGTCGCGCTGACCAACGCGCGGATCATGATCCACCAGCCATCGGGCGGCGCCCAGGGCATGGCCTCGGACATCGAGATCCAGGCCAAGGAGATTCTGCGCATCCGTCAGCGGATGAACGACCTCTATTCGAAATATACCGGCCAGCCGATCGATGTGATCGAGCGTTCGATGGACCGCGACAAGTTCCTGGAAGCCGACGAGGCCAAGGAATTCGGCCTGGTCGACGAAGTGTTCGACAAGCGTCCGGCGCCCGCCGACGATCAGGCGCAGGCGGCTTGAGGTTGCGGCAGGGGCTAGGGAATGTTCGTTCCACTGCCCCTGCTGATCCTGGCGGGACTGGTTTTTCTGGTCCTGCTCGTGTTGGCGATGCGGCCACGCGGTCGCTCGGACGATTTGATCGGTGTGCCGCGCGCACGCGTAACGCGCGCGTCTGGCCTCACCATCCAATCCGGGCGAAAGCTGGAATTGTCGGCCGAAACACGTATAGAAGTCGAACGACTATTGGCCAACGGCCAAGTGATCAATGCGGTCAAGCTGGTCCGCGAAGCGACTGGATCGGGATTGAAAGAGGCCAAGGACGCGGTCGACGAAATGCGGCGATCCGTCCTGCCATCACGGTAACGCGGTTAAGAGCGCGTGATTTTTATTGTGGGTTTACGGTGGTGCGCTAACATATGCGCCCGCAAACGGTACGCGCCCGTATCCGCGCGTGACGAGGTGATTGAATGCCAAAGTTAGATGGCGGCGATTCGAAGAGCACACTTTATTGCTCGTTCTGCGGGAAGTCGCAGCACGAGGTGAGGAAGCTCATCGCCGGCCCGACCGTGTTTATCTGCGACGAATGCGTTGAGCTGTGCAACGACATCATCCGCGAGGAAACGAAGTCGGCGCTGGTCTCGAAGAAGGACGGTGGCGTCCCTACGCCGCAGGAAATCTGCGATGTGCTCGATGACTATGTGATCGGCCAGAAACAGGCCAAGCGCGTACTCTCGGTCGCGGTGCACAACCATTACAAGCGGCTCAACCATGGCGCCAAGGGCGCCGATGTCGAGCTGGCCAAGTCGAACATCCTGCTGGTCGGCCCGACCGGCTGCGGCAAGACGCTGCTTGCGCAAACGCTGGCGCGCATCCTCGACGTGCCGTTCACGATGGCCGATGCGACCACGCTGACCGAGGCTGGCTATGTCGGTGAGGATGTCGAGAATATCATCCTCAAGCTGCTCCAGGCGTCCGATTACAATGTCGAGCGCGCGCAGCGCGGGATCGTCTATATCGACGAGATCGACAAGATCAGCCGCAAGGCGGAGAATCCCTCGATCACCCGCGACGTGTCGGGCGAAGGCGTGCAGCAGGCGTTGCTCAAGCTGATGGAAGGCACGACCGCGAGCGTTCCGCCGCAGGGCGGCCGCAAGCATCCGCAGCAGGAATTCCTCCAGGTCGACACGACCAACATCCTGTTCATCTGCGGCGGCGCCTTCTCTGGGCTGGAAAAGATCATTGGCGATCGCCTGCAGGGCAAGTCGATCGGGTTCGGCGCGCATGTCGCCGCACCCGACGAGCGCCGCACCGGCGAGGTGTTGAAGTCTGTCGAGCCCGAGGATCTGTTGAAGTTCGGCCTGATCCCCGAATTCGTCGGCCGCCTGCCGGTGATCGCGACGCTCGAGGATCTCGACGAGCCGGCGTTGGTCAAGATCCTGTCCGAGCCGAAGAACGCGTTGGTCAAACAGTATCAGAAGCTGTTCGACATGGAGGACGTGAAGCTGGGCTTCACCGACGACGCGCTGTCGACGGTTGCGCGCAAGGCGATCGACCGCAAGACCGGCGCACGTGGGTTGCGCTCGATCCTGGAAGGCATATTGCTCGACACGATGTTCGACCTGCCCGGCATGGACGGCGTCGACGAGGTGATGATCGACAAGGACGTGGTCGAGGGCCGCAAGGACCCAATCCGCGTCTATGCCAAGAAGGAAAAGGAAAAGGCCGGCGACGCCGCCTGATCTGGCTTTCCAAGCATGATATGAGACACGGGCGCCGATCGTTTCGACCGGCGCCCGTTTTCGTTGGAGGGGCGATGCTCGACCTGAGACCGAATTGCGAATGCTGCGACCGCGATCTGCCGGCCGACAGTCCTGACGCACGCATCTGTACGTTCGAATGCACTTTCTGCGCGGAGTGCGTCGATGGCGTGCTGGGCGGCGTCTGTCCCAATTGCGGCGGTAACTTCGTGCCGCGGCCGATCCGCCCGGCGGCGATGCTCGATCGCTACCCCCCGTCGACCCGGCGCGTGCTCAAGCCCGAAGGCTGCAAGGCGGCATGATCCGCGTGGCGACCCGGATCGATCGCGACGCGGTTGCCGCGACGCTCGCGCGCGCCTTCGCCGACGATCCGGCGACGTCGTACATCTTTCCCGATCGCGCCGACCGCGTGAAGCGCCTGCCTCGGATGTTCCGGCTGATCTTCGACGAGGATGCGGGCGGTATGCCGCTGGTGACCGGGAGCGGCGAAGCGGCGACTTTGTGGCGGCGGCCCGGACAGGCCGAGATCGGCAAGCTCGAAATGCTCAAGCAATTGTTCCCCCTGATCGGCGCGTTCGGGTCGTCGCTGGTGCGCGCGATGCGCGTCGGCGACGCGATCGACGCGCATCATCCGTCCGGGACTTATTGGTATCTGCACATCGCCGGCGTCGATCCCGCGCATCAGGGCAAGGGGCTGGGCTCCGCTTCAATTCGTCAGGGGCTCGCCAAGGCGCGCGAGGACGGCATGCCGGCGTTCCTCGAAACCGCGACACCGCGCAATGTCAGTCTCTACCAGTCGCTCGGGTTCGAAGTGATCGACGAATGGCACGTGCCCAAGGGCGGGCCCAAATTCTGGTCCATGCTGAATCCGGCGCCGTAAGATAGCGCCCCCAAACCCTTCTCCCCTTGTGGGAGAAGGATACGGAGACTTGCGAGCTTGCTCGCTAGTCGTAGTTGGATGAGGGGAAGCAAAGCGCAGCTTCGCGCGGTCGCCCAAGGCGACCGCTTACCCCTCACCAGCTTCGACTAGGGTGGGTGGGAAGGGTGGGGGAGGACCTCACGAGCGTCATCGCCTGCGACTCCCCCTCACCCTTCCGCCGACTGTGTTGGCTCCCTCCCTTCCCACAAGGGGAGAGGGGGATCAGGTTAGAAAACCCCCGGCACGAACCTTTTCACGCTCGCCGCATAATCATCATACGCCGCCCCGAACTGCGTCCTCAGCAGCCGTTCCTCATGCGCGACGCGCATCCATGTCCCCAGCGCGTAGAGCGGCACGCCAATGATCAGGTTGCGCGTGTGCCCGAACGCGATCGCCATCGCGATCATGAAGGCGAACAAGGCGACGTAGATCGGGTTTCGAACGATGGCGAACGGCCCGGTCTGAACGAGCGTATGGTCGGTCAGCGTGCGGGCAACCAATGCCCAGTTCTTGCCCATCGCGCGCGAGGACGCATGGAACAGCCATACGGCGCCCAGCATCAACGCGAGGACGACGAGCGCCTCGACGATCGCCTTGGCCGATAGCGGATCGAGTTCGACGCGGACCGGGCCGAAGCCCGAAATGCCAATGCCGATTCCCTGGACAACGATCCAGAGCCAGGTGATCGAGGCGCGTTGCGACAAGGGCGTGGTACCGACCTTTGTCGCCCGGTGCCGCGCCGCCATCAGCGCGATGAAGAACGCAAAGAAACCGAGCATGATCGCGGCAAGCCCGGGCAGGGCGACCGCGTCGTTTGGGAAAGCGTGCAGCATCGGGCGCCTTATGCTCCTGCCGTATTGCCCCTACAACACGCTTACTGCTTCAGTTTGAGCCCGGCCCGATACTCCTCGACCGCGCGCGATCGTTTGAGCACGCGCGCATAGGGATCGACCACGACATGTGCGCCGGTGGGCACGTCGATGGTCGCGGTGCCGTCGGGCATCTCGACCTTCATCAGCCTGTCGTCGACCAGGACTTCGATCGGCATCGGGAAGGGGAGGTTGTCGGGAGTCAGCCAGAACAGGTTGAGCTTGTCGCCGCTGCGCGCCTCGACCAGTTCGGGCAGGTCGGCCTTGCGCAGATAGATGTCGAAGAACCAGTCGAGGTCCTTGCCGGTGACCTTCCTGACATTGTCCTCATAGTCGCGGGTCGACCCGAAGCGCGGGGTGAAATTGCCCGGCTTGGGGTCGGGGCGGCCATAGACTTCGAGCCGCGTCACATCCCAGAATTGCTTGTCGCCGATCAGCCAGCGCAAGGTGTGGAGCATCCACGCGCCCTTGTAATAGATGTCGCCGGCAGGGCCGCCCTTGCTCGGCTCGTACACCTCTTCCTCGGTGATCCAGCGGCCGCGCGTGATCGGCACGGCATTGACGATCTTGTTGCGCTGCTCGTCCATCATCGTCGCGTAGCGGGCATAGCCCTCGCGCCACAGGCCGTAGGCGGGCTGCATATATTCGCCATAGCCTTCGTGGATCCAGTAATCGTCCCAATTGGCGGCGGTCACCTGATTGCCGAACCATTCATGGCTGAATTCGTGCTGGAACAGCCAGTCGAAGCCCTCGGGTGCTTTTTTGTAGCCGTTGCCGTACGCGTTGATCGTCTGATGCTCCATGCCGAGATGGGGCGTCTCGACCACGCCGACCTTTTCGTCACCGAACGGGTAGGGGCCGACATTGCTCTCGAAGAAATCGAGCGTGGGGGCAAACTCCGCGAACAGCGTCTTCGCCTGTTCCTCCTCGCCCGGCAGGTACCAGTAGAACATCGGAATAGTGTTGCCGAAACGGCTCTTATAGTCGGCGGAGATCACTTCGTAGGGCGCGACGTTGAGCGCGATCGCATAGGTGTTGGGATGCTTGATTTCCCAGTTCCACGTCTCGCGGCCGTCGGCCCCGGTGTCGATGCCCTTGAACACGCCGTTGGATGGCGCCTTCAGTCCCTTGGGGACGGTGATGTGCAGCGCGACCTTGCCCGGTTCGCCTTCGGGAAAGTCGAGGCACGGCCACAATATGTCGCAGCCATAGCCTTCGCTCGTCGTGGCGAACCATAACCGGCCGTCCTTGGTTTTCGACCAGACCACGCCGTCGTCCCACGGCGCATTGACCGCGACGTGCGGCACGCCGCCATAAACGATCGTCGCGGTGATGCGCTCGCCGGCCGCATAGGTGCGCGGAAGCTTGATCGTCAGCCGGCCCTCCGGGTTCGACCAGGCGCTCGCTGGCAGTTTCTGGCCATCGATCGCGACTGCGCTCGGCCCCAGATTCTTGTCGAGGTCGATCACCAATGTGTCGGTCGGCACCTTGGGCGTGAAACTCTCCACCGCCACAGCCTTGAGCTGTTCGGTGTCCGGAAGCACCTCGAACGACAGATCGGCGGTGTCGAATCGCAATTTGGCCTGGCCGGGATCGACCGGCCCGCCCGATCGCTGAGTCTGCGCTGTCAGCGGCGGCTCGCCTTTTTTGGGCAAGGTCGCGGCGCCGGCCGCGCCTGCGCCGATCAGGCTTATCCCCACCAATCCGGAGGCGAAAAGGCGTGGGAGATTGATGGAACGCTCACGCTTCCCATATAGAAAGACAAAAGCGCCCCGGTTGGGCGCCCCCGGAGTATCCATGACTACCCAATCCTTCCCCGTATTGCCGCTGCGCGACATCGTGGTGTTTCCCCACATGATCGTGCCGCTGTTCGTCGGCCGCGACAAGTCGGTTGCCGCGCTGGAAAGCGCGATGACCGCCGACAAGGAGATTTTCCTGGTCGCGCAGCTCGACCCCGCGCAGGACGATCCGCAGCGCGACGATCTGTACGACATGGGCGTCGTTGCGACGATCCTGCAACTCCTGAAGCTTCCCGACGGCACCGTACGCGTGCTGGTCGAGGGCAAGGCGCGCGCCACGCTGAAGACATTGTCGGGCGGCGGCGATCACCTCACCGCCGAGATCGAGCGGATCGAGGAAGACGCCGAGAAGGGCGTGGAGATCCAGGCGCTGATGCGTTCGGTGGTCGATCAGTTCGAATCCTATTCGAAGCTCAACCGCAAGCTGCCGGCGGAGACCGCGGTGCAGCTGAGCGAGATCGAGGAGCCGTCGCGGCTGGCCGATTCGATCGCCGGCAATATCGCGATCAAGGTCGCCGAGAAGCAGGCGTTGCTGGTCGAGCTCGACCAGTCGAAGCGGCTGGAGATGGTCTATGCCTTCATGGAAGGCGAACTCGGCGTTCTGCAGGTCGAGAAGAAGATCAAGTCGCGGGTCAAGCGCCAGATGGAGAAGACCCAGCGCGAATATTATCTGAACGAGCAGCTGAAGGCGATCCAGCGCGAGCTGGGCAATGAGGCTGATGAAGGCGATGGCGACGAGATCGCCGAACTGACCCAGAAGATCGCGACGCTCAAGCTGAGCAAGGAAGCGCGCACCAAGGCGACCGCCGAGCTCAAGAAGTTGAAGACGATGGCGCCGATGTCGGCCGAAGCGACCGTCGTGCGCAACTATCTCGATGTGCTGCTGGGTCTGCCCTGGGGCAAGAAATCCAAGCTCAAGAAGGATATCGCGGCGGCGCAGGCGGTGCTCGACGAGGACCATTATGCGCTCGAGAAGGTCAAGGACCGGATCATCGAATATCTCGCGGTCCAGGCGCGCACCAACAAGCTCAAGGGCCCGATCCTGTGTCTGGTCGGCCCTCCCGGCGTCGGCAAGACCAGCCTGGGCAAGTCGATCGCCAAGGCGACCGGGCGCGAGTTCATTCGCCAGTCGCTGGGCGGCGTGCGTGACGAGGCCGAAATCCGCGGCCATCGCCGTACCTATATCGGCTCGCTGCCGGGCAAGATCGTGTCGAACCTGAAAAAGGCCGGTACGTCCAACCCGCTGTTCCTGCTCGACGAGATCGACAAGCTCGGCCAGGATTTCCGCGGCGACCCGGCGTCGGCGCTGCTCGAGGTGCTCGATCCCGAACAGAACAGCAAGTTCAACGACCATTATCTCGAGATCGACATCGACCTGTCGGATGTCATGTTCGTGACCACCGCGAACACCTTGAACCTGCCGCAGCCGTTGCTCGACCGCATGGAGATCATCCGGCTCGAAGGCTACACCGAGGACGAGAAGGTCGAGATCGCCGAGCGTCACCTGATCGCCAAGCAGGTCGAAGCGCATGGGCTGAAGGAAGGCGAGTTCACGCTGACCCATGAAGGCCTGCGCGCGCTGATTCAGCGCTACACGCGGGAAGCCGGCGTTCGCACGCTGGAACGCGAAATCGCCAAGCTGGCGAGGAAGGCATTGCGCCAGATTCTCGAAGGCAAGGTCGAAAGCGTGACGATCACGCCCGACAACCTCCACGAATTCGCGGGCGTGCTCAAATATCGCCATGGCCTCTCCGAGACCGAAAACCAGATCGGTGCGGTCACCGGGCTCGCCTGGACCGAGGTCGGCGGCGAGTTGCTGACCATCGAGAGCGTCACCGTGCAGGGTAAGGGCATGGTCAAGACGACCGGCACGCTGGGCGACGTGATGAAGGAAAGCGTCCAGGCCGCGATGAGCTTCGTCCAGGCGCGGGCGCCGTCTTATGGGATCAAGCCCAGCCTGTTCGCGCGCAAGGACATCCACATCCATCTGCCCGAAGGTGCCGTGCCCAAGGACGGTCCGTCGGCGGGCATTGGTCTGGTCACTTCGATCGTCTCGACGATGACCGGCGTGCCGGTGCGGCGGGAGATTGCGATGACCGGCGAGGTCACCTTGCGCGGCCGTGTGCTGCCGATCGGGGGCTTGAAGGAAAAGCTGCTCGCGGCGCTCCGCGGCGGCATCGAGACGGTGCTGATCCCCAAGGACAATGAGAAGGATCTCGTCGAGATTCCGGCCAATATCCGCAAGGGGCTCAAGATCATCCCGGTCGAGCATGTCGACGAAGTGTTGCGGCTCGCACTGACCCAGCCGCTCGAGGCAATCGACTGGACCGAGGCCGACGAACTGGCGGCGCAGCCGCCAGCGAGTATCGCCCAGGCAGGGGAGCTACCGCACTAATCGTTTGCAGCTTCGCTGGGCCGGCACCGCGACCGTTTCAGCCCTGCTGAAACCAAATGACGCGTGCTGAAACGGGACGCGACGAAACGATCCGCCGCAAATTCGATCGTTACGATCGGGGTTGCGGCGGATTTGTTTTGACTCGTTCGCCCGGAGCAGCGTTACTGCGCGCCCGGCCTGGGGCCGCGAGTCTTATTCCAGTAGCAAACGTGTAACGCACTCTAAACGGGGGTTTCGAGGACGATGAACAAGCAGGAGCTGATCAGCGCCGTTGCCGATACGGCAGGCCTCAGCAAAGGCGATGCCAGCAAGGCCGTTGAGGCCGTGTTCGACGTGATCGGCGGCGCGCTCAAGAAAGGCGACGAGGTTCGCCTGGTCGGTTTCGGCACTTTCTCGGTTTCGAAGCGCAAGGCGTCGACTGGCCGCAATCCGCGGACCGGCGAGCCGATGACCATCAAGGCATCGACCCAGCCCAAGTTCAAGGCTGGCAAGGGCCTGAAGGATTCGGTCAACTGATCGCTCGCCAGTCCTTTCGGGGGCTGGACAAGATCGCGGTGATCGTCTTAAGGCGATGACAACGGGGCGGCGCTAAACGTCGCCCCATTCCTTTTGCGGCGCCGGTGTCGGTGTCGCGATCGGGCGCGTAGCTCAGCGGTAGAGCACACCCTTCACACGGGTGGGGTCACAGGTTCAATCCCTGTCGCGCCCACCATGTTTTCAAGCACTTGGCTTGAAACATGGCGTGGCACATGAAAAACATGTCGTTGCCCCTTGTTCTCAGGTTGCGTGGTCCTGAGCGGTCCGGACGGATGCATCAGTTCGCGGCCTCGCTGCCGCTGCGACGAAGCTCTTCCGAATTCTCGTCGAGGAAGACGTATAGGGCGCTGATCCTGCCATCGCGGACGGTGATGACATCCCATCCCGTATATTCGGGGGTTTCGCCGCGCGGTCCCGAACCCCAGGCCAACCGGCCTGCATCGTGGAGCACCTGTGGCGTGCCGTGGGGTGTGTAGACGAAGTTCGGATGAGTCGCGCGGAGTTCGCCCGCGAACTTGTCGATGGCCTTGCGCCCGACGATCATGCCCGGCGGGACGTAGAGGACACCGTCCTCCGCCCAGAGTTCGTCGATCGCCGCACGGCGGCGCTCGTCGTCGCTCTCGCCAAAGACCTCCTGCAGGTTCCGGTCGAGCAGTTCGCGGATGCGGTTCGCGGATTCGGTGGACTGTTTCATGACATTTCTCCTTCGGGTAAGCCCGAACCTCGGCGGCGGGAGCGCGCCGAGGCCCGTGAACAAGAGGGGAGTCCTCAAATCTGCGCCTGGCCGCCGTCGACGAAGAGCTCGATGCCGTTGACGAAGCTCGCGTCGTCGGAGGCGAGGAACAGCACCGCCTTGGCGATCTCTTCGGGCTGACCGACGCGCCCGGCCGGGATCAGCCCCGCCAGATAGTCCTTCGTGCCCTCGGCTTGCGCGCCGCCGCCGAACAGTTCGTCCAGTCCGGCCGTCTCCGTGACACCCGGGCTCACCGCGTTGACGCGGATGTGCCGATCCTTGAGATCGAGCATCCAGTTGCGGGCGAAGTTGCGCACGGCCGCCTTGGTCGCCGAGTAGACGCTGAACGCCGGCGTTCCGGAGATGCTGGTGGTCGAGCTCGTCAGGATGACGGACGCGCCGTCCTTCATGAGCGGTAGCGCTTTCTGCACCGTGAACAGCACGCCCTTGACGTTCGTGTCGAACGTGCGCTCGTAATGCTCCTCGGAGATCGCGCCGAGCGGGACCATCTCACCGCCGCCGGCATTGGCAAACAGGACGTCGATCTGTGCATGCTCCTGCTGAACCGCGTCGTAGAGCCGGTCGATGTCGGCCAGGTTCGCCATGTCGCCGCGAACCGCAAAGACCCGACCACCGATCTGCTTCACTGCGGCATCCAGCGCGTCTTGGCGACGCCCGGTGATGAAGACCGAGGCGCCTTCGGCCGCGAAGGCCTTCGCTGCGGCCAAGCCGATGCCGCTCGAGCCGCCGGTTACCACCACAACCTTCTGGTTGAACCTGTTCGTCATTGTCTGTCTCCTCATGGTCGGCGAAATGCCGGTGCCCCGCTTAGTTGGAGGAGGAACGATGACCCTTGTAGTGAGCAAAATTGGCACCTAGCGTTCCACTAGGAGAACGCTGATGCGAATCGATCTCAACGACTATGCCTATTTCGCCGAGGTGGTTGCGCACGGCGGCTTTGCCGCTGCTGGGCGTGCGTTGCGCGAACCGAAATCCAAGCTCAGCAGGCGGATCGCCGGCCTGGAGGAGAGGCTCGGCCTGCGGCTGATCGAGCGGTCGAGCAGGCGTTTCCGGGTGACCGACACGGGCCAGGCATTCTACGAGCGATGCCGCGCCATGCTTGCGGAAGCGGAACAGGCAGAAGCGCTGGTCGCGCAGGCGCAGGCCGAGCCTCACGGACGCATCCGATTCAGCTGCCCGACGGGAATGCTCGGTCCGATCTCGGACCTGATCTCGTCCTTCCTGCGGCGCTTCCCGAAGGTGCGGCTTCAGCTCGTCGCCACGGATCGCGCAGTGGACCTGATCGAGGAGCGCATCGACCTGGCGCTGCGCGTGCGAAGCAGTTTCACGTCCGACGCCGCCCTGACGATGCGTTCGCTCGGTATATCAACCCGGATCCTCGTCGCCAGCCCGCAGGTCGCCAGCCAGGTGGCAGGCGTCGAGCAACTCGCCACGCTGTCGGTGCTTGCGACCAACGATGCAGCAGACGACCTCGAATGGCATCTGGAAGGGGATGACGGTCGCAAGCACATCGTCCGCGTGCAGCCCCGCCTGGGATGCGAGGACATGGCGACCGTGCGCGACATGGCGATTGAGGGCCTCGGGATAGCGATACTGCCGGATCACGTGTGCCGGGAAGCACTGGACGCTGGACAGCTCGTGCGTGTGCTGCCCGCGTGGCGCGGCCTGCAGGGGGTCGTGCACCTCGTCTTTACGACGAGACGTGGCCTGCCGCCCGCCGTGCGTGCGCTGATCGACCATCTAGCGGACGGATTTCCGCGGGAGGGGCTGGGCAAGCAGGCTTGAGTTCGATGTTGTCCTCACCGCGCCGGCGCCGGCACGTGCGCTGGTTCTTGCGAAAAGGCACTTGGGCGGTGAGCTCGCCAAGTGACGGAGCGGTCAATCGCCGCGCACGCCTTCGTTTTCCTCGAGTGAACTGCCGACCGTGCCTCCCCGATGCTCGAAGGCTTCGGTGCTTCGGGGCGTGAACGCCTGGGGATCGTAACGCAGGATGCCGAGGACTGTGGCCGCAATCGCGGCAATTGCGATAACGATGCCTGCAACCGTCGGCGGCCGTGCGTCGGCCGCGTCAGGGTGGCGATGCCCGTTCTTCCTCCCGGTGACCATCGCGCGGGCAAGGTTCTCCCGTTCGAGAACCGACATGAGGATCACGGCGGCAACATGCAGTCCGACCATGGCCAGCAGCGTCCAGGCGATGGTTTCGTGCAGCTCCTCGGCCCACTCACCGCCGAATGCACCGGTCCAGACCGTCGCCGCCACGAGCGCGAGCAGAACTACGACCGAAACGGCGCCGAGCGGATTGTGCCCAAGGGATGGCTCCGCCCGACCGCCGGTCAAACCGGCGATGTGACTCGCGACGCGTGAAGGCCGCACGAAATCCGAAAACCGGCTGTGCTCTCCGCCGACGAACCCCCATATCAGGCGGAACACGATCAGAATGCCGGCGACCCAGCCGGCCATGACATGCCACCGGTTGAGCGCACTATCCTCCTCGGACGAAAGGAATGCGAGCGCGACTGCGATTACGAGGGCCCAGTGAAACAGACGCACCGGCGCGTCCCAAACCTTCACGTGCTCCTTTTCGATCGCCACAATGTCCTCCCGAGCCAATGCCAATCCGATCGTCGATCGGATGTTCGGCGAAGTCTCGGGTCACGCATGGATGCGTGCCAATACGTAATAGGCCTAATATGCGCCGCCCATCGAGCGTCTGCGATCCGAAGGGGGCCGCTTTTTCGCTATATCTGATCAAATGTCGGCGACAGGATCGATGGTGATGCCCGCGGTCTTACGTTCCGAGTAACGATCGACCAACTGCGCCGCGTGCGGACGCAGCAGGATGGTGAAGCGGACCAGTTCCTCCATCACGTCGACAATGCGATCGTAATAGCTGGACGGCCTCATCCGACCTGCCTCGTCGAATTCCTTGTACGCCATCGCGACCGAGGATTGGTTGGGGATAGTGTACATCCGCATCCACCGCCCCAATAGCCGCATCGTGTTGACGGCGTTGAACGATTGCGATCCGCCGGACACCTGCATCACCGCGAGGGTACGCCCCTGGGTGGGACGCATTCCCTTGGACTCCAACGGCAGATGATCGATCTGAGCCTTCATCAAGCCAGTGATCTGGCCGTGGCGTTCGGGGCTGCACCAAACATGGCCTTCCGACCACATCGATAAGTCGCGGAGTTCATTGACCGCGGGATGATCGTCGCCGGGTATTTGATCGGGCAGGGGGAGATCGGAAGGATCGAAAATCCGGGTTTCCGCGCCGAAAAACTGGAGAAGCCGCGCCGCCTCTTCCACCGCAAGGCGCGAAAATGAGCGTTCTCGCAACGAGCCGTAGAGCAAGAGAATACGCGGCGGTGGTTGATCGTCGCCAAGTCCGAGCCCAGGTCGTGGCATCGCGAAGAGCGGATCGAGCGCGGGGAGGTGTTGGGGATCAGGCAGAATGCGGACGTGGCTCATCTAAGCTCCTTGCCGAGAGAGGCCGCACTCGAAGGGCACAGACGAAAGAAGTCTTGGTGTCCTTGAGCAAGGCGCGAAACGTGACGCCGCTCATGAAGTCTCGAGCGACGGCTTCGCGAAGAGCGCGCTGCCCACGAGGAGGGCTGCGATCGCGCCGACCAGTTGCGCTACGATGAACCCCGGAACACACGCCGGGGCAATTCCGGCGAAGCTGTCACTCAGCGACCGGGCGATGGTGATCGCCGGATTGGCGAAGCTGGTCGAGGAAGTGAACCAGTAAGCAGCGGTAATATAGAGCGCGACGCTTGCGGGAACGGCAGCAGGCCGCATCCGCACGGTCCCCAGGATCGTCAGGATGAGCCCGAACGTGGCGATTGCTTCGCTGGTCAGTTGGCCCGGTCCGGCACGGACCTTCGTCGAGAGTTCGAGAATCGGCAGGTCGAACATCAGATGCGCGACCCACACGCCCAGGATTCCGCCGCAAAGTTGAGCCGCGACAAAGGCTATTGCCACACGGCTACTGATCTCGCCGCGCAATCGGATAACCAAGGTTACGGCCGGATTGAAGTGCGCACCCGAAACCGGCCCGAACATCGTGATGAGCACGAAGAGGATGGCGCCGGTCGCGATCGTGTTGCCGAGTAGCGCGATCGCGACGCTCCCGCCCGCGAGCCGTTCGCCCATGATGCCTGAGCCAATGACCGTCGCGAACAGGAGAAAGCTGCCGAGAGCCTCGGCAAGAATAGCCCGCCGTGTCACGACGATTGAATGCGGTAGCCGGCGGCGTTGACAACCAGTTCGCCGTCTTCCTTGGCGAACGCGCCGCGCTGCGGCGTCGGCAGGATGTCGAGAACGACTTCGGAGGGCCGGCACAGCCGCACGCCAAGCGGCGACACCACGAGCGGGCGGTTGATCAGGATCGCATGGTCCATCATCGCGTCGATCAAGGCGTCGTCCGACAAATTCTCGTCGCCAAGGCCGAGTTCGGCATAGGGCGTACCCTTCTCGCGCAGCAATTGGCGCGGCGTCAGGCCCGCACGCTCGATCAGTCGCGTCAGCATCGCGCGCGAGGGCGGCGTCTTGAGATATTCGATGACGTGCGGCTCGATGCCGGCATTGCGGATCATCGCCAGCGTATTGCGCGACGTGCCGCAGTCGGGATTGTGATAGATGATTATGTCGGTCACGATTCCACCCCATGTCGCGACGTTTCGATCTCGACGAGATCGTCATGGATCGCCTGAAGGCGCTGCCGCATCGCGAGCGCCGGCACGTCGCGATCGCGGATCGGCAGCTCGATGAGCTTGGCGATACGTGCCGTCAGGGCGCCATGCGCGGCTTCGAAGGCAGCATCCACCGCCGCATTGTCTCCGTCGACCGCGGCGGGATCGGCCAAGCCCCAATGGGCCTTGACCGGATGACCCGGCCAGATGGGGCATATTTCGCCTGCCGCATTGTCGCAGACGGTAATGACGACATCTATTCTGGGAGCATCGGGACCCGCGAACTCGTCCCAGCTTTTGGATCGCAGGCCATCGGTCGGATAGCCGAGGCGTTCCAGCAAGCGAAGCGCACCCGGGTGGACCTGCCCCTTCGGGAACGAACCGGCGGAAAATCCCCGAAACCGTCCTCCGCCGAGGCGATTGACGATCGCCTCGCCCAGGATCGAGCGGGCGCTGTTACCCGTGCAGAGCACGAGAATGTTGGTGGTCTCCATGCTCACGCTGCTCCCGTCGCACCGCAACGGCTCCGCGCGAGTATATCCGCCAGCGACGCACAGATTTCAGGCGATCCGCCGCAGCAATCTTCCATCAGATATTCCAGCAACGCCGTCATGGTCTCATATCGCGCCGAGTAGATGACCGACCGTCCGTCGCGCACGCTGTCGATCAGGCCGGCGTGACTGAGGATCGTCAGATTGGACGAAAGGGTGTTGGGCGGCACGTCCAGCCGGCGTGCAATCTCGCCGGCCGGAATACCCTCATGCCCCGCCTGCACCAGCATGCGAAACACGGATAAACGGCCTTGATGCGCGAGGGCGGAGAGGGCGGTGACGGCGGACTTCATTTCCATATTTCCTCTGTAGCGGAAATGATGCGACCGGCAACGCCCGCTTCGGGAGGCGAAGGCCTAACGGGCAACTTTGACCTTCAGATCGAAAGAGCCCGCGCGGCCTTTGGGTACGTTCAAGACACAGGCATCAGCACTGCCGTCCTTGAACGGGCAGGCCGGCACGCCGGCGATCGTGATGGAGAGCGGAGCCGACGTGGTGTTCTTGTAGTCGCAGGAGGCCCGCTGCATCTTCGAGTCGGAGTAACTATTGTGGTCTGGCCCCAGGACACGCACCAGCTGATCGCCATCGGCGACGATATGGCAGATCATTTCCCAATTGCCCGGACCGTGCGCCGAGATGCTGGGCGGGGTGCCCACGGCATCCGCAGCATTGACCGGGCTTGCCCCCAATCCGGCCGCCAGAAGCAATAGCCATTTCGTCATACAGGTTCCTCCGTTCTCCATTGATTCTATTATTCCATGATAGTGGAAATAACGAATCAAGAAAGCCGAAAGATGGTTTGGCGCGATAAATTTTGCGTTGTGCAGCGAGGACGCAGGAACAGCAGACTGCGGCGATCGGCGTTTCCGCAACCGCGCAAAAAAAAGGCGGCCTCCTTTCGGAAGCCGCCTTTCCCCTTTTAATCTGATCCGGGGATCAGAACTTTACCGCCGCTTCGAAACCGAAGGTCCGCGGCGTATTGAAGTTCGCATAGTCGCCCAACACCACCGCGTTGGCCGCCGAGCGGCGATAGATGTGCTGTTCATTGAACAGGTTACGGCTCCACGCCGACAGTGTGAACTTGGTCGTGTCGTTCAACTTGATGTCGGCCAGCGCGATGCGGCCGTTGACGATGAACGAGCTGTCGGTCTTCACGCTCTCGGACTGAAAGCTGTACTGCGCATCGGCGTAGCTCGCGTCGATGTGGAAACGCAGTGACATGTCGCCGACCGGCACTTCATAGTCGATATAGCCCGACGCGGCGTTGGGCGGCGTGTACACAGTGAACACCCGAGTCAGGACGCCGAAGGTCGGGCCGGGGTTTGGATTCGGCGTCGCCGGCACCTTGATCGACGTATAGGCATAGGATGCCCCGATCGTCAGGCTGTCGAACGGCCGCGCGGTGAAGTCGACTTCGATGCCGCGAATCTTCGAGGTACCCGGCGCATTCTGCGTATTCTCGGTGTGCAGATTGAAGGTTGGGTTCGGGATATTGGTTCCCGGCAGGAACTGGTTGGTATCGACATTGTCGAAGTCGATCTGCGTACCCGAACGATTCATGATGTAGCCGGCCAGGTTCAGGCGAACCCGACGGTCGAGCATCTCCAGCTTGGCGCCGATCTCATATGCCTTGACGGTCTCCGGCCCGAACGCCGCGAAGGTCGACGACCGATCGTTCGCGCCGCCAGCGCGGTAGCCGGTCGAGTATTTGGCGTAGAGGTTGACGCCCTTCGCGGCATCCAGCGCCAGGACGACGAGCGGATCGAACCGACCCTTGTCGTACTTGAACAGCCAGTTGGTCGGCACGCCCGACACGAGGTAAAGGACGCCGTCGCGCTTGTCCTTGGTGTAGCGACCGCCGACCGTCAGGTGCAGCATGTCGCCCGCAAAGTCCGGCGTATAGGTGAACTGGCCGAACGCCGCATAGCTGCGAGCCCTTGCGAAGCTGGCGCGCTGCAGGAAGCGCGAATTATAGTCCCAGCCCTGGTTGCTCGAGGTGATCGGACCGAACACTTGCGAGGGCAGGATGGTGTAGGCGGTACCGTCCATGTTCCAGCGGTTCGACGCCGGCGTCGCCGCCGATTCACGGGCCTGTTCGTGGAAATAATACAGGCCGGCGACGTAATCGAATTGCGGGATGCTGCCGACGGCCTGGAATTCCTGGCTGAACTGGCTCTGATAGAGATCCGACAGGCTGTAGCGGCTGAACAGACCGTTGGGCGCGAACGGTACGCGCTCCGGTCCACCCGAGTTATCCCACTGGTTGGTCGACACCTTGCGCCACGCGGTGATCGAGCGCAGCTCTAGCTCAGGCGCGACCTTATAGGCGAGCTTGATCATCGCACCGGAGGTCTTGTCGACGCTGTACTGCTGCGGCACGCCGACATCGGCGACGTCCTGGCGATCGGTGTGCACTTTCACCAGCGGCGGCAATGGCGCGATGCAGGTGGTGGGCGAGATGGTGTTCGAAATGCAGGTCGGCGACCCCGCGGGCGCGCCAGGAAGGATGATCCGGCCAGTGGTCGTATCGACCACGCCGACCGGACGGCCCTTGGGGTTATAGTTCACCAGCTGGCTGTAGAACGGCGTATTCTCGTCCTTCGCCTGGTCGTACGAGAAATCGGCGGTGAAGCCTTCGAACGGCGTCCAGCGCGCCGAGATGCGACCGCCAACGCGATTGTACGCGTTCCAGCCGATCTGGCCGGCGAGCGGATCCTTCACGGTCGGACCCTGGTGCTGGATCACACCGTCGAGCTTGACCGCGAAGTTCGCAAAGGACGGCAGGTCGAGGTGCATCTCGCCATTATAGCTGCCGTAATTGCCGAAGCCGGCGCTCATGCGCCCGCCGAACTCGCCGGTCGGTGCCTTGGTGACGATGCTGAGCGCGCCGCCTTCGGTGTTGCGGCCGAACAGCGTGCCCTGCGGGCCGCGCAGCACTTCGATCCGCTCGACGTCGAACAAGGCGGCGTTGAGGCCCTGCGAGCGACCGAGATAGACGCCGTCGATATAGACGCCGACGCCCGGCTCACGCGCGGTCTGGTTCTGGTCGAACGGCACGATACCGCGGATGCCCACCGTAAGCGCCGACTGGCGGGCTTCGAAGGTCGCGACGCGCAGCGACGGCACGGTGCCGTCGGCCAGGTCCATCAGGCTCTGGACGTGACGATCCTTGAGCGTTTCGGTGCTCAGCACCGAGATCGCGATCGGCGTCTTCTGCAGGTTGGTTTCGCGCTTGGTCGCGGTAACGACGATGTCCGGCACGCCGCTGCTGCCGGTATTCTGGTCCGATGCCGTCGCGCTCGGATCCTGCGGCGCCGGCGTTGCCGCCGGCGTCTTCGGGTCTTCGGCGGCAAAAGCCGGCGTAGCGGTAACCGCGATCAGCGCGCTGGCCAGCAGCGTGCTCCGCAAGGTCGAGATCCCCATTTTAAATAGCTCCACTGGGTAAGGCGACGGCTGTGTGCCGTCCGTCCGTTCACGACGATCGTTCAGCGAGTCGGTGATTCCCCCCGCCACATCGTCGCGTTGGCCCCTATGGGTGGATTGCGTCGGTGCAGTTGCACTTGCGTGACTCACCGATGGCGATTTGATGAAAGTCTTGTGACGGTCCTAAAATGTCACGACGCCCAACCCCAGGGGCGCTCGCGGAACCACTTGGTAATGACGTACTTGGTGCCGGCGCGGACTTTCATCCCCTGATGGATGGTGCTCGGATTGGGGCTGCCGTCGGGGCGCAGATTATTCCAGCAGAGCAATTTGCCCGTTTCGGGCTGGACGATCTTGTCGATCGTCTTGAACCGCGTCGCCCCGCCGGCGTCGGGCTCGTTCAGATAGATCATCGCGGTCCAGGTGCGGTTGCCGGCGACCGACGTGTAGGTGTGGAAGTCGACACCGCCGGGCTCGAAATAATCGGTGTGAGCCTTGAACTCCTGGCCCACCGCGTAACGCTGTCCCTGGATCGGCTCGCCATGGGCGGGGTCGAGGCCGACGAATCGAGTGATCAACTGCTCCAGTTCGGCGACGATCGGGATCGCCGCGTCGAGGTCGCAGGTTTCACTCGTCCGAAAAGCCGCGTCACCATTATAATCGGAGACCGTCGAGGGGCGCCGCTGCGTATCGATCAGCGCGATCAATGCCTGGCACAGATCGGGCGTGACGAAGCCGCGCCGCTGGAACAAAGTCAGCTTGGGGCTGGGTGTGCGCTGCACGCCAGGCTGTGCCATGATATGGGCGATCACCGGCTCGGACGGGTGACCCGAACCGAGATTAAGCGGAGAAGAAATATCGGCCGACGACATAGGGCACGGAGCCTAACCAAATCATCGTGCGTCGTCAGCCTTGACCTGCACCGGTCGGTGCCGCTAGGGGCGCGCGTTCTACGGCGATCGTAGTTCAATTGGTTAGAGCGTCGGCTTGTGATGCCGGATGTTGCGGGTTCAAGTCCCGTCGGTCGCCCCATTATTCCAGCCATTTCGCGCCCACGGCGCATTCGGGCTGGCCATCGCCGCTCTAGAAGAATATTACGCGGCACCGTAATTTTCTTTGCCACGCCGGAGCCAGCATGACTTCCGTTTGGGACCTTCCCGATTTCGACGACCATGAGGGCGTCCACCTGTTTCGCAACCCCGAAGCGGGGCTGACCGCGATCATCGCGGTGCATTCGACCCATCTCGGCCCGGCGGCGGGCGGCGTGCGCTTCTGGCATTATGCCGATTCCAATCGCGCGATCACCGACGCTCTCCGGCTGTCGCGCGGGATGAGCTATAAGAATGCCATGGCCGGGCTTCCGCTGGGCGGCGGCAAGGGCGTCGTGCTGGCGTCGAGGCCGGGCGAGGCAATCAGCCATGCCCAGCTCGAGGCGTTCGGCGCCGCGGTCGAGTCGCTGGGCGGCCGCTACGTGACGGCCGAAGATGTCGGCATGTCCGAGGCGAGCATGAAGGTGATCGCGACTCGCACCAAGCACGTGTCGGGCTTGCCGGTGGCTGCGGGCGGTGCCGGTGGCGATCCGGGGCCGTATACGGCGAGCGGCGTCTATCAGGGCGTCAAAGCCGCGGCGAAGCGCGGGTTGGGCGTCGATTCGATGGCCGGCGTGCACGTCGCGATCCAGGGCGTCGGCAGTGTCGGCGGCGGGCTGGCGCGATTGCTGGCTGCGGACGGCGCCAAGCTGACCCTGGCGGACGTCAATGGTGACAAGGCGAAGGCGCTGGCCGCCGAGCTTGGCGCCGCGACGGTGCCGACCGAAGAAATCCTGGCGCTGGAAGCTGATGTGGTCAGCCCCAACGCGCTGGGCGCGATCTTGACCGCCGAGACGATCGCCGCGCTCAACACCAAGGTGATCGCCGGCGGCGCCAATAACCAGCTGGCGACGCGGGAGGACGGCTCGCGGCTCCACGCGCGCGGCGTGCTCTACGCGCCCGATTACGTCATCAACGCCGGCGGTATCATCAATGTCGGCCTCGAATATCTCGGCCAGGGCGACCGCGCCGAGGTCGAGGCGCGGATCGCCCGCATTCCCGAGCGCCTGATCGAAGTGTGGGACGAAAGCGACCGTACCGGCCAGCCTGCCTCGGACGTGGCGGACGCGATTGCACGGCGGCTGATCGGGCGGGGGTAAGGCGCGCCGCCCGCTCTATTTGACGGGCGGGGGCAATACCTTGTTCCAGGGATCGCGCGCGCCGCGCTTTTGCCCGTAGTCGATCAGGCATCGCATATATTGTGGGTGAAACTGGACCGGCTTGCTTGCCGCATCGGCGGCCGAGGCGTCGGCGCAGGTCCGGCCGTCATAGACCCATTGATCGGGATCGCCCGTCATCACGCGTAGCTTCTCGTTCGAGATGAACGCCATGCGCAATGTGCCGTTGTCGACCGCCCATTGCTCAGCGTCGCCGACCGACAGACGATAGACCTGGTTCTCCATCATATCGACCGCGCGCAGGCCGAAGCTCGCAACCGACCATTCGCTGATCCGCTGGCCCTTATCGTCCAGCCAGGGCCCGCCATAGAGCCCGCCATTGACGATCACTGTCATGTCGGTCGAGCCGTCGGATTTGGCGACGCTGCGAAGCTGGTCGAAGAAGACTCCGAACCGCGCGCCACCGTCCATGAACATGTCGGTCTGCGGCGCCCCTGCGACGTTGAGCGACACAGGCGGGACGCCGGGCGGTACGGTCGACGAGGCAATCAGCGAATCGATATAACAGGGGATCATTCTGTCGACGGCGCCGGCATCGACGGCTTGCCGGTCGACCGCCTGCTTCGCCATTTCAGTCAGATCGACCGCATAGCCGTAACCGTCATCGAGATCGGTGATGCCGACGAACAGCGAGCGGCCCTTCCTTGCTTCGGCGGCCACCGCGACGATCGTGTCGTGGGTGATCAGCGCCTGCAACAAGGCGTGCAGCGGGCCGAAGGTCGCGATCGACCCCTTGTTCACCGCACGAAGCGGCGAGCCGACCTTCATCAGATCGCCTTCCTTCTGGACGGCATAAGCCAGCGCGAGATCCTGAAGGTTCGATTGTCCCGGTTTCCCCAGGTCAGGGTTGAGCGACATATAGGCCGGCAACGCGGTCCGGTCAGCCGGCTCCGGCTGGTTCGCCAGGAACACCAAGGTGCTTTGCAGCGAGCCGGTACTGACGCCGGTGACTACTTGATAGTCGGGAACATGGGGAAGGCCGAGGAAGAAGCCGGCGCCGAACGCGCCATGCTGACCGCCGCCGCTGAGCACGAGCACCTGACGCGGGCCGTTCCGCAGGCTCTGGGCTGTTCTCAGCCGGTTCAGCAGGACCTCGCCGAATTCGCGTGGCGCACGATTCTCGGTCAGGAACGCGCGCGGGTCCTGCGGGCTGGGCAACAAGCGATAGGCGATGACGGCGCAGCCCGGCGGCGCGATCGGACGAATCTGCCCGCATCCCGCGAGCAAGAGTACCGACATGACGAGCGCGGCCAATTTGGTCATCGAACACCCCCGACTGAGATGATGTGATCAAATGCCAGTTGAAACAATGGCCACCGGGCGACTGGGACAGACAAATCGCAACCGAACTGGATATTCCGGCGGTTCAGTCCGGGGGGATTGAATGGTCAAGGATGTTGGTCGCCGCAGCGTCGCCGGCGGAGGCGACTCCAGGGATGCCGTCATTCCAACTGACAGGTGACGCGGCGCGAATCTTGCCCTATTCGCCTCCACCATCGTGGCCAGCCTTCATGCCCTTGCGAATCCCGCGCGCTTCCTGCGCCTCGCGCGTCCGCTGACGCCGGCCTTTTTGGTGTCGGGCGTGTTGCTGACCCTGTTCGGCTGCTGGGCCGGGCTGACCCAGACGCCACCCGATTATCTGCAGGGCGACAGCGTGCGGATTCTCTACATCCATGTGCCGACCGCCTGGCTCGGTATGGGGGGATGGAGCGGGATCGCGGTCGCCAGCCTGTCCTATCTCGTCTGGCGGCATCCGCTGGCGCGCATCGCGGCGCGCGCGATCGCCTTGCCGGGTGCGGTGTTCGCCTTTCTGTGCCTTGCCACCGGATCGATCTGGGGGCGGCCGACCTGGGGCACCTGGTGGGAATGGGACGGGCGGCTGACCAGCATGTTGCTGCTGTTCTTCGTCTATCTCGCTTATATGGCGCTGGCGCGGGCCGATGCCGATCGAGGCGGCGACGGGCGGTTGCCGGCAATTTACGGGATCGCCGGGACGGTGTTGTTGCCGATCATCCGCTATTCGGTGGTGTGGTGGAATACGTTGCATCAGGGCGAGAGCATCGGGCTGACCAGCTCGACGATCGATTCCTCGATGCTCTGGCCGCTCTGGTTCACGCTGTCGGGTTTCACATTCCTGTTCGCCGGCATCGTGCTGATGCGGATGCGGGCGATGCTGGCGCGCGAACGGCGCGAGGCGCGGATGCGGAGGATGGCGGCATGAACCAATGGCTGTTCGTCGCGGCGGCCTACGGCCTCACGCTCGGCGCGACTATCGCGCTGATCGGGTGGAGCTATGTCGCGATGCGCACGGCGGAGCGCGACCACAAGTGAAGCCGAAACATCAACGATTGTGGCTCGCGGGGCTGGCGATCCTTGCGATCGCAGGGGCAAGCGCACTCGCTTTGTCGGGTTTGAAGGACCAGGCGTCGTTCTTCTACGCGCCGTCCGACGTCAAGAAACAAGGCCTGCCGCTGGGTAAGGCGGTGCGGCTCGGCGGTCTGGTCGAGGCAGGGTCGATCAAACGCGCTGCCGATGGCGTGACGCTCGACTTCGTCGTCACCGATGGCGCCGCCAGCACGCCGGTGAGCTTCAAGGGCATCGCGCCCGATCTGTTTCGCGAGAAATCCGGCGTCGTCGCCGAGGGGCAATTCCAGCCCGACGGCAGCTTCGTCGCGACCAATTTGCTCGCCAAGCATGACGAGAAATACCAACCGCCAGAAATGGCCGGCAAGCTGCACGAGACGAGGTCGCTCAAGCAATGATCGCGGAAGGGGGACTAGCCGCGTTGTGGCTGGCCGCCGTCATGGCGGTGTTGCAGCTGGTCGTCGCGTCGAGCGCGGTGATCGGCGGACGCGCGGAAATGGCGCGGGCGGTGCGTCCGGTGGCGATTGCGCAAGGGTTGCTGACCGCGCTGGCGATGCTGTGCCTGATCCTGGTGTTCGTCCAGTCCGACATGTCGGTGCTGCTGGTCGCCGAGAACAGCCATTCGCTCAAGCCGATGATGTACAAGATCGCCGGTGCATGGGGGAATCACGAAGGGTCGATGCTGCTCTGGGTGACGATCCTGGGGCTGGCTGGCGGCGCGGTCGCGATCTTCGAGCGGCGGCTCGATTCGCGGACGCTCAACGCGACGATCGGCGCACAGGCGCTGATCGCGATGGGGTTCTACGCCTTTCTGCTGTTCGCCTCGAATCCGTTCGCGCGGCTGTTTCCGTCGCCGCCCGACGGCAACGGCCTCAATCCGTTGCTCCAGGATCCCGGCTTGGCGTTCCATCCGCCGACCTTGTACGTCGGCTATGTCGGCATCTCGGTGGCGTTCTCGTTCGCGGTCGGCGCGCTGGTCACCCGCGATGTCGGGCCGGCCTTTGCCCGCGCGATGCGCCCCTGGGTGCTCGGCGCCTGGATCTTCCTGACGATCGGCATCACCGCGGGGAGCTATTGGGCCTATTATGAGCTCGGCTGGGGCGGCTGGTGGTTCTGGGATCCGGTCGAGAATGCCAGCCTGATGCCGTGGCTGGCGGCGACTGCCTTGCTCCATTCGGTATCGGTGCTGGCGACGCGCGACGGCTTGCGCGCCTGGACGATCATGCTGGCGGTGGTCGCCTTTTCGATGAGCATGATCGGGACGTTCCTGGTGCGCTCGGGCATCCTGACCAGCGTCCATGCCTTTGCCGTCGACCCGAAGCGCGGTGCTTTCCTCCTGGCGCTGCTGGCGATCTATATCGGCGGCGCGTTGGCGCTGTTCGCCGCTCGGATCGGCACCGTCCGGCAAGGCAATACCTTCGCGCTGGTCAGTCGCGAAGGCGCGTTGGTGGTCAATAACCTGCTCTTGTCGGTGATCCTGGGGATCGTGCTGATCGGCACGCTCTACCCGCTCGCCGCGGCGGGCTGGGGCGTGCAATTGTCGGTCGGCAAGCCGTTCTTCGACAAGACCGTCGGGCCGGTGGCGCTGGCGCTGGTCGTGTTCATCGCGATCGGGCCGCTGCTGCGCTGGCGGCGCGACGAGATACAGGCGCTGCTCAAGCGGATGACCTGGCCGGTCGCGGCTTCGTGCGCGGCGCTGATCGTGCTGGTACCGTTCGCCTGGGGCGTGGGATTCCTGCCGCTGGCGGCATTGGTGCTGGCCGCAGGGCTCGCGGTGGCGAGCGTCGCGCCGTTATGGGGCCGCAATTTGCGCCGCACACCGCTCTTCACCTGGGGCATGGTGGTCGCGCATCTGGGCGTCGCGGTGAGCCTGACCGGGATGGCGAGCGATAGCGCCTTCACCAAGGAGACCTTGGCGGTATTGCGCCAGGGCGAAACGCGCGCGGTCGGGCCCTATCTGGTGACGATGACCGGCATCCGTCCGGTGGTCGGACCCAATTGGTCGGCGATCGCCGCCGATCTCAGCATCCGCCGCGGAGAGGGAGGCGCACCCTTCATCCTGTCGCCGGAGTCGCGCTTCTTCGCCAGTCCAACGACAACGACCAGCGAAAGCGCGATCGCGACGCGGCTCGACGGCCAGCTCTATACCGTGCTTGGTCAGCCCGACGGCAAGGGCGGGTGGCAAGTCCGCTTGTGGTGGAAACCGTTCGTGACGTTGATCTGGCTGGGCGGCGGCCTGATCGGACTGGGCGGCGCCTTGTCATTCCTTGGCCGGATCCGCCGCCGCAAGCGTGCGGTGTACGATGAGTATGAGGAAGCGGTGGCGTGAGGCGCGTGCTGCTTTGGCTGCCGCTCGCGCTGTTCGCGGCGTTGTTCGGTCTGGTCGCGCTTGGGCTGTTCAAGCCGGCGGACCGCACCGTTCGCTCGGCGATGGTCGACAAGCCGCTGCCCGAGTTCGCGCTGCCGGCGATGCTGCCGACCAAGCCGGGAGTCGCGCGGACCAGCTTCGGCGGCGGCAAGCCGCGCCTGATCAACGTCTTCGCCAGCTGGTGCGTGCCGTGCATCGCCGAGGCGCCGGAACTGATGAAGCTGAAAGCGGCCGGCGTGCCGATCGACGGCGTGGCGATCAATGACACGCCTGAGGCGATCCAGAAATTTCTCGATCGTAACGGCGATCCCTATGAGCGGATCGGCAACGACAAGGCCAGCCAGGTGCAGATCGCCCTGGGCTCGTCGGGCGTACCGGAGACATTCCTGATCGACGGGCGCGGGCGGATCGTGCGGCAATATGTCAGCAATTTGCAGTCGGATCAGGTCGACGACATCCTGAAGACGTGGCGGGGGATGCGATGAGATTCTCCAAACGTCATGCCGGGCTTGTCCAGGCATCCACCGTGAGGAGGGCGAGGTGCGTGGAGTCGGGAGGTCCGCGCTCGCGGCAGGGTAGACCCCGGCACAGGGCCGGGATGACGATAGTCTTTGCTCTTCTAATCGCCGCCCCAGCGCTCGCCCAGAAAGCGCCGCTTGCCGACACCCAGCTCAGCGATCCCGCGCAGGAAGCGCAGGCCAAGGCGCTGATGGAGACGATCCGCTGCGTCGAATGCCAGGGCCAGGCGATCGCCGACAGCAATGCCGACATCGCCGGCAACATGCGTTCGTTGATCCGCGAGAGGATTAAAGCCGGCGAGAGTCCGGAGCAGGTGCGCGCCTGGCTGATCCAGCGTTATGGCGACTATATCAGTTACGACCCACCGCTGGGCGGCGCGACCTGGCCGCTCTGGGCGGCTCCTTTCGTGCTGCTCGTGATCGGAATCGCGATCGCGCGGTCGAGCTTCAGGAGGAAGCGCTGATGGGCTGGATCATGCTCGCGCTGATCGGGCTGACCACGGCGGCGTTGCTCGCCGTGCTGCGCCTGCCGCGGCCGCTCTGGCCGCTCGCGGGCGCCGCGTTGATGCTCGGCGCGGCCGGCTATGCCTGGCAGGGACAGCCCGACCTGGCGGCGCAGCCGGTCGCGGCCGATGCGGTCAAGCTGCCGCCGAGCGAAGCGTACAAGAAACTGCGCGACACCTTCTTTGGCCGCTTCGGCGGCGAGTCGATGTATTTCGGGATTTCGGACGTCGCGCTGGCCAATGGCGATCCCGACTTCGCTGCGCGCGCGCTGACCGGCGGGGTCGATTATGCCCCGCAGAACGCGGCGATGTGGAGCGAACTCGGCAACGTGATCGCGCTGCACGATCGTGGCGTGGTGTCGCCGGCGGCGCTGCTGGCCTATCGCCGGGCGATGATGCTGGCGCCGCAGAATCCTGGGCCGCCCTTGTTCCTCGGCCTGGCCTATATTCGCGCCGGAGAATTCGCCAAGGCGCGGCCGCTGTGGAAGCACGCGCTGGATTTGACCCCCAAGAATGCCAGCTATCGCGATGAGATCGTGCGGCGGCTGACTCTGCTCGACATGCTGCTCGCCGAGATCGCCCGCGAACAATCCGCCCAACGCTAGACTCGTTTTCAGCTTCGCTGTGACGGTGCCGGCCCGCTCCCCCACCCGGCCTCCCAATCAGGATATTCTATGGGGGGCCGGGTGGGGGAGCGGGCCGGCACCGCCACTGTTTCAGCTTTGCTGAAACAAACTCCAAGCGGTCGGGCGGATCGTCAGCGTGCTTGATCAGGCGTGCCAGGCCTGGAACGGGAGGTCGAGTGCTTCGGCGACCGCTTCGTGCGTGATCTTGCCCTTATAGACGTTGAGCCCGTTGGCGAGGTGCGGATCGGCCTTCATCGCGGCCTCCGCACCCAGATTCGCGAGCTTGAGCGCGAAGGGCAGGGTGGCGTTGTTGAGCGCGAACGCGCTGGTCCGCGCCACCGCTCCGGGCATGTTGGCGACGCAATAATGGATCACGCCGTCGACCTCGAACACCGGATCCTCGTGCGTCGTGGCATGGCTGGTCTCGAAACAGCCGCCCTGGTCGATCGCGATGTCGACCAGCACCGAGCCGCGCTTCATCGTCTTGACCATTTCGCGCGTGACCAGCTTGGGTGCTGCTGCTCCGGGCACCAGCACCGCACCGATCACCAGATGTGCGTTGCGCACCGCCTGCGCGATCGCCTGCTTCGACGCGTACTGCGTCTTGATCTGGCTCGAGAAGAACATGTCGAGTTCGGCCAGGCGGTCGTTGTTGATGTCGTAGATGGTGACGTCGGCGCGCATGCCGACCGCCATCTGCGCTGCGTTGATGCCCGACACGCCGCCGCCAAGGATCGCGACCTTGGCCGGGGCCACGCCGGGAACGCCGCCGAGCAGCACGCCGCGGCCGCCCTGTTCCTTTTCGAGATAATGCGCGCCGACCTGGACCGACATGCGGCCGGCGACTTCGGACATCGGCTTCAAGAGCGGCAGGCCGCCGCGGGCGGCGGTCACCGTCTCATAGGCGATGCAGGTCGCGCCCGACTTCATCAGCCCTTCGGCCTGCGGCTTGTCGGCGGCGAGGTGGAGATAGGTGAACAGCACGTGGCGCGGTTCGAGCATCGCCACTTCCTGCGGCTGCGGCTCCTTGACCTTCACGATCATGTCCGATTCGGCGAACACGGTCTTGGCGTCGGGCACGATCCGCGCACCGGCGTCGATATAGGCCTGGTCCTCGAAATCGATGCCCATGCCCGCCTTGGTCTCGACGATGACCTCATGGCCGGCGGCGTGGAGCTCGGCGACCGACGAAGGGGTCAGGCCGACGCGATATTCGTGATTCTTGATTTCCTTGGGGACACCGACTCGCATGCGAACTCTCCTGAAAGGGGTTGCCATGCAAATAGCGCCGGAAAGGCGAGAGAGGTTCGCAAGTTTTTTGACAGGAGAGGCCCCTGGCAGGATATGCTTGCGTGATTATATCCCTGTGAGAGAAAAATGCTCGACCATCTCGATCGCAAGATCCTCAAACAACTCGTCGTCAATTCGGACCTGACAAGTGCGGAACTCGGCGAGGCGGTAGGCCTGTCGGGAAGCGCTGCGCACCGCCGCGTCGGCAGCCTGCGTGATCGCGGGCTGATCGCGGGTTTTCGCGCGGTGCTGTCGCATGAGGCGCGGGGGCATCCGGCGGTGGTCATGGTCAACGTCACGCTCCGCGACCAGCGGCAGGAGACGATGGCGGCATTCGAGGCAGAGATTAGCGAATGTCCGGAAGTACGCGATTGTTTCCTGATGAGCGGCGAGGCCGACTACATGCTTCATGTCGAGGTGACGCGCGACGACAGTTTCGAGCGGATCCACCGCGAGACGCTGTCGCGCCTGCCGGGCGTGACGCGGCTGGCGTCGCATTTCGTCATCCGCGAGGTCATCCGTCGCCCGTGAGCGGCTTGCTGACCCATAACGAGCCGGCGCATCCAATGCGCCGTTGCGAGCGTTCCTGTGCGATGCTAGGGCGCCGCCACCGTAAACAGGGGCTTCATACGGTCATCATGACCTTTCGTGCGAACGCGCGGCGCCTGCCGTGAGCGCAGCCACTCCTTCGATCGCAGTAACCGACGGGCACGATGATGACGCGCACGCCGGCCACGCGCATGCGCATGGCAATGACGGGCTGATCAAGCTCGCCGTTGGTGCGATCGGCATCGTCTTCGGCGATATCGGCACCAGCCCGCTCTACGCCTTTCGCGAGACGTTCGCCGGGCATCACAAGCTCAGCCTCGACCATGCGCACATCATGGGCGTCACCAGCCTGATGTTCTGGTCGATGATGGTGGTGGTGACGATCAAGTATGTCGCGATCATCATGCGCGCCGACAATAAGGGGGAGGGTGGCAGCCTGGCGCTGCTCGCGCTCATCTCCAGCAAGGCGCAGACCAAAAGATGGACTGCGGGGATCGTCCTGCTCGGCGTGTTCGCGACGTCGCTCTTCTACGGCGACTCGATGATCACGCCGGCGGTGTCGGTGCTGTCTGCGGTCGAGGGCCTCGCGGTGGCGCAGCCCGGCATGGGGCATTTCGTGTTGCCGATCGCGATCGCGATCCTGATCTTCCTGTTCGCGATCCAGCAGAGCGGCACCGCCAAGGTGGGCCTGTTCTTCGGCCCGATCATGCTGTTCTATTTCCTGACGATCGCGCTGCTCGGCGCGCTCAGCATCGCCGAGACGCCCGGAGTGTTGTGGGCATTCTCGCCGACTTATGCGGTCGAATTCTTCCTGCTCGATCCCGTCCGCGCGTTCCTGGCGCTGGGATCGGTAGTGCTGGCGGTGACCGGCGCCGAGGCGCTCTACGCCGATATGGGGCATTTCGGGCGCAAGCCGATCGGCATGTCGTGGCTGTGCTTCGTGCTCCCGGCGCTGATCCTCAATTATATGGGGCAGGCGGCGCTGCTGACGCGCGACGGAGCGCCCGCGCTGGAAAGTCCATTCTACCTGCTGGCGCCGGTATGGTTGCAGCTGCCCCTCGTCATTCTGGCGACCGCGGCTGCGGTGATCGCGTCGCAGGCGGTGATCTCGGGCGCTTTTTCGGTAACGCAGCAGGCGATCCAGCTTGGCTTCGTGCCCCGCCTCAGGATCGAGCATACCAGCGCGGCGACCGCCGGGCAGATCTACATCCCGCTGATCAACTGGATGCTGATGACGATGGTCATCATCCTGGTGCTGTTCTTCCGCACCTCGTCCAATTTGACCAGCGCGTACGGCATCGCCGTTACCGGCGCGATGACGATCGATACCTGTCTGTTGGCGGTGGTGCTGTTCCGGCTGTGGCATTGGCCGAAATGGGCGGCGATCCCGCTGCTCGGGCTCTTCTTCCTGGTCGACGGCGCCTATCTGACCGCCAACCTCACCAAGATACCGGACGGCGGCTGGTTCCCGCTCCTGGTCGGCCTGATCGTCTTCACCATCCTGACGACCTGGGCCAAGGGGCGGCAGCTGATGATGGCGCGGCTGCGCGAGGCGGCGATGCCGATCAAGGTGTTCATCTCGTCGGCGGCCACCTCGGCGACGCGCGTGCCCGGCACCGCCGTGTTCATGACCTCGACGGCCGACGGCGTACCGCACGCGCTGCTCCACAACCTCAAGCACAACAAGGTGCTGCACGAGCGCATCATCCTGCTGACGGTCAAGATCGCCGATGTGCCGTTCGTGCGACAGTCCGAGCGGGTGAAGCTCGAGCATCTCGGGCATGGCTTCCACCGCCTGGTGCTGCGTTATGGCTTCATGGAGGAGCCCGACGTACCCGCGGCCTTGGCGTTGGTCACCGGGTGCGGCGACAAGTTCAAGATGATGGACACCAGCTTCTTCCTCGCGCGGCAGACACTCTTGCCGTCGAGCAAGCCGGGCATGGCGATCTGGCGCGAAAAGCTATTCGCCTGGATGCTCCGCAACGCCGAAAGCGCGATGGAATTCTTCCGCCTGCCGACCAATCGCGTGGTCGAGGTGGGGAGCCAGGTCGAGATCTGAGCGACGCGGCGACCACGCCGGCGCCCGCGCCGATCATCGTCACGGCGGTGATTGGGCGCGAGAACCAGGCGTGGCTCGACGCCCAGCGCCGCGCCCATTTTCCACCCGGCCGCAATCTGCTCGCCGCGCATATGACCATGTTCCACCATCTGCCGCCGTCGCTGGCGGACGAAGTGCGGCAGCGGCTGGGCGAGCTGGCGCGGGACGGGGCACCGGCCGCGCGGATCGCCGGACTGATATCGCTCGGCCGCGGCGTGGCCTATCGCATCGACTCCGCCGAGCTGGAGGACCGCCGCGCCTGGCTCGCCGATTGCTGGGCCGACGTGCTGGCGCCGCAGGACCGAGCGCCGTGGCGCCCGCACGTCACGATCCAGAACAAGGTCGAACCGAGCGAGGCGAGGGCGTTGCTCGACCGGCTCAAGCTCGACTTCCGGCCCCGCTCGCTCGATATCGCAGGTTTTGCCAGCTGGTATTATCGTGGCGGCCCTTGGGAGAAGCTCTCCCGCCACATGGTCGCTTGACCGCGTCGGGAGCGCTACTTATAGGCCGCCGCTCGCGGCAACGCGGGCCTCTCGGGGCGGAGTAGCTCAGCTGGTTAGAGCACGGGAATCATAATCCTGGGGTCGGGGGTTCAAGTCCCTCCTCCGCTACCAGCGCCGTTTTGCGGGACAGAGTCCAACTCTGTCCCGCGGTGTCCAACGGCGCTTTTTTCTGCAATGAATTCAACTATTTTCGGCGTCCGATCGCGATCGGCGCCGTCCATGTGAATCCCACTCGATCCCGCCACGTCGATTTGATTTGGGGGTATCGTTGGGGGTATTTTTCGCTTGTTCGACAAGCAGGCGATACCCCCAAGTGGCTTTGAAGGAACTCGAGGTAAAATATACTCAGCGCCGGCAGCGGCCCTTCAAGCTGTCCGACGGCGGCGGCCTGCACCTCCTCGTCCAGCCCAATGGATCGAAGCTCTGGCGCCTCAAATACCGATTCGACGGCAAGGAAAAGCTGCTCAGCTTCGGCAAATATCCCGGTATTTCCCTTGCCGTCGCGCGCGAGAAGCGCCGCACGGCCAAGGCGCTCCTTGCAGCCGGGATCGATCCCGGTGCGGTTGTCGTTGCCGAAGCGGCGGAAGGGGCAGGGGAGACGGTGCCAGTCAAGCCGCCGCCGATACCCGGGAGTTTCGAGGAGATCGCCCGCGCTTGGCACGAGAATCGCGAATCGGGACTCGACCCGGCCCACGCCGGACGCGTGCTCAGGCGCCTGGAGCGCGACGCCTTTCCCGATCTCGGCGAAAAAGCGATCACCGAGATCACCGTGCCACAGATCCTGGGGGTGATCCGCACGGTCGAGGCGCGGCAGGCGCTCGACGTCAGCCGGCGCCTCAAACAGTCGATCGGACAGGTGTTCCGCTTCGCCATCGCCAATGGCTGGGCGACGAGCGATCCGACAGTCCATCTCGCAGGCGCGCTCAAGCCGCGTCCGCGCGTCAGGCACATGCCCAAGGTGCCGCTTAAAGAGGTCCCGGCGTTGGTCCGTGCCATTATCGCCTATGATGGCGAGGCGGACGACCACCGCCGTGCGGTCACCCGCGACGCTCTCATGTTCACGTTACTCACCTGGGCGCGCACCAGCGAAACGCGCTTTGCGACTCGGAACGAATTCGAGGATCTGGACGGTCCCGAGCCACTCTGGCGCCTGTCGCCCGAGCGGATGAAGATGGAGCGCGAGCATCTAGTCCCGCTGTCCGCTGCGGCTGCCGCTATTATGCGAAGGCGTCTCCGGTCGACCAACGGCGACCTGGTTTTTCCCGGCGCGAAGTTCGGCGAGCCCATCTCCCAGAACACGATGATCTATGCGTGCTACCGGATGGGGTATCGCAGCCGCCAGACGGTGCATGGTTTTCGCGGGCTGGCGTCGACTTGGGCGAACGAAGCCGAGTGCTACAAGTCCGACTGGATAGAAATGGCCTTGGCGCATGCTGATGAAGATGAGGTGAGGGGGGCTTATAACAGCGCCCAGTATCTCTCCGCCCGGCGACGCATGCTTCAGAACTGGGCCGACATGATCGAGGATGCTTCGTCCGTGCCCACGCCGGCGGATTCGGATCGCGAAATTGCCGAGCTTCATCCCATGGCTGGTTCAGGAAGCGCGAGTGCCCCAGCGACGCCGGCGCGGGCGGGGCTCAGGTTGGCCGCATCGGACGGGGTCGTGGTTTAGATCGCATCGGATTAGCCGTTGCGAGCGAGAGAATGGAAATCGAACCCGTGTTCGATGCCGGCCTGCCGGCCTAGTCGACCGCGTTGTGGATGCTTTGCTGGGAGTCATATGGGGAGCCACGGAACAAATGGTGTGAGCCAGGGCATCATACGGGCTGGGGAGGACTCATTTCACTGTCGTCGCGGCGATCGTTGGAATCGTATTTTGCAGATTGAGTATTGCGATTTACCCGTTCTCTGATGGAGGTCGGCGTACAAACCGCCGCGAGCGGCGATTAAGGCGCGGCGAACGTGGCTGGTGTTCCGGAAACGCCCCTCAGACAGAAGGCTGTGATGGCAGCGGCATTTTCCCGGCGTTCGCTGTCGGTGGTTGTTGCGTCCGCGGCAAGTGGCCCGATTAGCCCTTCGAAGATCGAGCCGACGATGCAGGCTGCAGCTGCCTGGACATTCTGACTGACAAAATTGCCCTCGCGGATGCCTTGTTCGATGATCGTCTCGAACACGCGCGCAAGCTTGCGCCGGTACTTCAATCGTGCCGCTTCGATCTCGGCTTCCACGGGCTCAGCGATCAGTGCGTGCGCCATGCGCCGGCCGGCCAAGGCCCGCAGCGCGAAGGTCCAAATGGCAGAGGACAGCCGTTCACACCCCGTTCCTTCCCCCATGGCGATTCCGGCGGCGACATCGACCTCCCGTTGGGAGGCGAGCGCGACGATCTCCGCCATGAGGTCCGTCTTTGCCGGAAAATAGCGATAGACCGTGCCGATCGCGATACCTGCCCGTGCTGCAACTGCCGACATTTGCGCTTCTCGAAAGCCTGTCTCGGCGACCAACTCTCGCGCCGACGACAGCAGGAGCTGGCGGGTATCGGTGCCCGACCGTCGCCGGCCGGTCGCGACAGTCGAATCCTTCACGTTCAGACTGTCGAGCTTTTTGGCCTTGTGTTGGGTCGGTCGAGCCATTGTACGTCGGCATCCTCCTGCACGTCGTGCTGCTGCGAATACCTGCTACCAAGCTTCCTCTTTGGTAGCGACTCTTATTCAGCCTGAGCAGATCCAGGATTGCCGGTGCGCCTACGATGGCGCCACCGCCTCGGTTACGAAGTGAGGCCGCCGGCGAGCTAGCTCACCCCTGCCAGCCGATTTTGAGACATGCGTGATTCGGAATACATCTTCTAAATACTAGCTATGTGCAAAATACGTTCCTTGACTAGGGTGAATCATGATTCTAGGTATCAGCGTGCAAGCGGTCTCCGCTCAGCGAAGCCGTCGTCATTTTGAGCCTGTGGATAGGAAAAAACCTCGGCGCACGATGGCAGCGTCCGTGCGTGCAAGAGGCGGCATTGTTCGCGAATGACGGGTCATCGGCGGAGCCGGCCCGATATGTGCGATGGTCAAGTAACGGCACTCGCCGGGAGCGGTTAGGCATGACTGAGAATATTGGTTCCCCAGCTTCTGTGCTCGACGACCGAATTAAACAGCTGATAGCGCTCTATGGCGATCCCCGGGTCTCCGCTGCCGAGCTTCTGTGCGATCGGCATGATCCGATGTCGCTGGCCTATCGTGTCATCGGCCGCGATCTGGGCGCACGCGACATCAGCTACGGCACGCTTAGAATGGAGTCCGAACGATTCTCGGCGGTCCTTGCCGCACAGGGCGTTCGAGGGGGTGACCGCGTCGCAACTTTAATGGGCAAAAGCCGCGAATACCTCGTCACCCTTATGGGCATCTGGCGGCTGGGTGCCGTCCATGTTCCTTTGTTTACAGCCCTTGCCCCACCAGCAATTTCCCTGAGATTGGTGGGGAGTGGCGCCAGGATTGTGGTCTGCGACGCCGCCCAGCGCAATAAGCTCCGGCCCGGCGATTCCATGCCGAATAATGCGCCGTGGCGGGTCATCACCACCGGCGACGGGGATGCGCGGGCGCTCGAATTCCACACCTTGATCGACAGGGCGCCGCCAGGCTTCGAAGCTGCGACACTTGGTGGTGATGCGCCGCTCATCCATATCTACACGTCGGGCACGACCGGCACGCCCAAAGCTGTAGTGGTGCCTGTGCGGGCCCTTGCCGCGTTTCGTGCGTATGCGGAGTTCGCGCTCGATCTCAAACCCACCGACCTCTACTGGTGCGCGGCAGATCCAGGCTGGGCTTACGGCCTCTATTTTGGAATTTTGGGCTCGCTCGCCACCGGCACGCCCAGCCTGCTGCAGGAGGGCGGTTTCTCGCCTGAGGTAACGCTTAGGGTGTTGGCCGATCAGGGCGTTACCAACTTCTCAGCGGCGCCGACGGTTTACCGGGCGCTGCGATCGTCCACGGCCCCGGCCGTTCCAATCCACCTCCGCTGCGCATCGAGCGCGGGCGAACCGTTGACGCCGGAAATAAACGATTGGGCAGCGTCCGTCCTGGGTGTGTCGGTCTACGACCATTACGGCCAGACCGAAGCAGGCATGTTGATCAACAATCACCACAACGCCGTGCTGCGGCGGCCGCTGAAGCCAGGTTCGATGGGTCAGGCCATGCCGGGCTGGACAGCGGTCATCCTTCGTGACGACAGCGATACACTCGCTCCTCGCGGGGACATCGGGCGTGTCGCGATGGATCTCACGCAAAGCCCGCTGGCATGGTTCGATGGCTATCTCAACGAGCCCGACAAGAGCGCGGAAAGGTTTGCGGGCAACGGGCGCTGGTATCTGACCGGAGACGTCGGACGGATGGACGAGGACGGATATTTTCACTTCTCGTCGCGCGATGACGACGTGATCATCATGGCCGGCTACCGCATCGGTCCGTTCGAAGTAGAGTCGGTGATTGCCACGCATCCGGCGGTCAGCGAATCCGCCGTAATTGCTGTGCCCGACGATATTCGCGGCGAGGTCATCGAAGCTTATGTCGTGCTTCGCAAGCCGGACGCCGCCTCGACGGAACTCGCGCTCGAGATCCAGCAATGGGTCAAGACGCACTATGCAGCGCACGCTTATCCGCGCGCGGTGCATTTCGTCGAAACGCTGCCCAAGACGCCTTCGGGGAAAATCCAGCGTTTTCTGTTGAAGCAACAGCGACGTGCGGAACTTGAATCGAGCCGTGTCGCGCCATCCATATGAGCGGCGACATGCTCCAGAATCGCATTTCGGCCCTCGACGCAGTGGTGGGGCGCCGGTCGGTTCGACGCTTTCTGCCGACACCTGTCGCCAAAGAACAGATTACCACCGTCCTCGCGGCTGCATCCCGCGCACCGTCGGGCGTCAATGCCCAGCCCTGGCTGGTGCACGTTGTGACGGGCGCCGCGAGCGAACGGCTGTCCTGCGCGGCCATGCAGGCCGCCCAAGTGGGTGAGATCGGTCTCGAATACCAATATCTACCGGCAATCATGCAAGAGCCCTATTTGTCGCGACGGCGAAAACTCGGGCACGATCTCTATGCGCTATACGGCATTGGACGTGACGACCGGGCCGCACGAAAAAACGCCATGCTGCGCAATTTCGAATTCTTCGGCGCGCCCGTCGGCCTCTTCTTCACGATGGAGCGCGAGATGACGCTTGGGTCATGGCTCGACATGGGCATGTTCATGCAGAACGTGATGACTGTCGCGCGCACGGTCGGGCTGGAAACCTGCCCGCAGCAGGCCTGGTGCGACGTTGGCGGGGTGGTGCACAAAGAACTCGGCATTCCGGAGAATCACATTTTGCTGTCCGGCATGGCGCTTGGTTACGTCGACCCCGACGCACCGGAAAACTCACTCGTAACCGAGCGCGTGCCCGTGGATGAATTCGCCACTTTCCACACAGGGTGACGCCAACCGCTTGCGAAGCGCCGCTCCACTGGCGCCCCGCGATGTTTCGCGTTGGAATGCTTCTTTCGCCTTATGGATGAGCGATATGGGCCGGCTGAGCGCCACCGGCGTCGACCGTCTTCATGTCGGCCGCGGGCAAGCGCTCCGCATTTCGCACTGCGAGGCCGATGGCGAGCGATTGGGCAAGGCACATAGATGCGGCCAACGACCGGAATCCTCGCACTTCCGACTCCCGGACCTGCAGCACAAGGCTCGCCTCCTTCGCGACAGGACCAATGACACTGTCGGTGACCGCGATAACCGGGCAGCGGCCCTTGGCATGTTCAACGAGACTGACGGTTTCGGGACTATAGGGCGCGAAACTGATTGCGACGAGGACGTCGTTGGCATCGAGACCGCGGGTTTGCTGAAGCTGGAGACCCGCGAGACCGTCTACCAATACCGTGCGTTTGTCGGTTTGGGCGAGCAGATAAGCAAGATAGGATGCGACCGGGAAGGACCGGCGAAAGCCGACGATAAATACCGTGCCGGCGCTCTCCAGCAGATCGACTGCTTCGGAAAGCTCGCGCATTCCAAGTGCGTGGTTGAGGTTTTCGAGCGCCAGGATGTTGCCTTCGACGAACTCGGAGAGAAGTTGCCGCGGACCCTCAACTTCTTCGGCAACGGCATAACGGTGTTGCCGGACACGCTCGGCGTAACCTAGGGAACGGTCTTCTCGCAACAGGCCTTCCCGGAGCAGCCGCTGCATGGGACTTGCGCCGGAAAAACCAAAAGCTTGGGCAAAACGGACGATGGCCGAAGGTTGAACATTGCTCCGCTCCGCGATGACCGCGAGCGTCTCGAAAGCGACATCATTGGGTTCGTCGACGATGTGGCGGGCGATCCGCTGCAGCCGATCGCTCAACTCGTCGTAGCGATCGCGAATTGCACTCAGAAATTCGTCGAGGTCTCGCGGTGGTGAAACTTTTTCTTCCATCTGGCATCCATTCCTTGCGCTTGGCTGGAAACATTTTTCCAAAGGATATCCATATGAGTAACTGGTTCTGCCCGCCGTTCCAAGAGTCGGGCCTGGCGCCGCACCGCACCGGGCCGGCGCCGATTCAGCGACGCTGAAAACGACCCCAGCCGCAACTTGTCTCACGCGGCGCGACGCGGGCGATGCGAGCACGATCGGTGGAAGGTTTCATCGGTTGTCCCGCCGTCACGAGGTTTGCAACGATCGTCAGATCGATATCAGTTCAGCGCGCCGCGTTCGCGTCCGTCACCAGAGCCGCAGCCTCTTCGCGCAGCACATACTTCTGTACTTTCCCGCTGATCGTCATCGGGAATTCCCCGACGAAGACGACATGTCTCGGCACTTTGTAGTGCGCGATCTGACCGCGGCAGAATGCTCGGATATCCTCTGGCAGAACCTCCGATCCATCCTTCATGATGATGCAGGCGCAGACTTCCTCACCGTATTTCTCGTCGGGCACCCCTACCACCTGGACGTCGATGACGGCGGGATGGCGCATCAGAAACTCTTCGATCTCGCGTGGGTAGATGTTCTCTCCGCCGCGGATGAGCATATCCTTCAGCCGGCCCGTAACTCGGCAATAGCCGTTGGAGTCCAACGTGCCGACGTCCCCGGTGTGCATCCAGCCCTCCGGATCGATGGCCTCGGCCGTCCGCTCGGGATCGTCCCAATAGCCCCGCATGACCGAATATCCGCGCGTGCACAATTCACCGGGCACCCCGCGCGGGACCGTTTCGCCCTGGCTGTCGACGACCTTCATCTCGAGATGAGGCTGAATGCGTCCGACGGTGGTGACCCGCTCCTGCAGCGGATCGTCCCGGTCGGTCTGAGAACTGACCGGACTCGTCTCGGTCATGCCGTAAGCGATGGTTACTTCGCTCATATGCATGCTGTCGATCACTTGGCGCATGATTTTTTCGGGACATGGTGAGCCTGCCATGATGCCGGTCCGCAACGATGAGAGATCGAACGTGTCGAAGTCGGGGTGGTTGAGGATGGCGATGAACATGGTCGGTACACCATAAAGAGCCGAGCAGTGCTCAGCCTCTACCGATCTCAGCACCGAAAGCGGATCAAAGCTCTCGTCGGGATAAACCATGGCGGCGCCATGCGTCAGGCAGGCAAGATTGCCCATGACCATCCCGAAGCAATGGTGCAATGGCACGGGGATGCAGATACGGTCGTGGGGCTGCAGCCCGATTTGCCGGCCGACAAAGTAGCCATTGTTCAGTATATTTCGATGCGACAATGTCGCGCCCTTGGGCGACCCGGTAGTACCACTGGTAAATTGTATATTGATCGGATCGATGGGGCAGAGGCATGCCTCCGTCTGCGCGAGAAGATCTGGGGCCTTGGGCGATCGGAGCGCCGACCATGGTAGGAAGCCATCGTGCTCCTCGTCACCCAAGGAGATGCAGGTCCGGAGCAGCGGAAGGCGGGCAGGGGGCAGTTCGCGGATCGTGCGAACATAGTCGGTCGTCTTGAAGGAGGGAGCAGTAACCAGGACGGAGCAGCCCACCTTGTTGAGCGCATATTCAAGCTCCGTGACCCTGTAGGCGGGATTGATATTCACCAAGATGGCGCCGATGCGCGCCGTCGCCAGTTGCAAAACCACCCATTCGGCGCGGTTTGGGGACCAGATGGCGACCCTGTCCCCACAGGTGACACCAAGTGACAGCAGGCCACAGGCCACGGAGTCAGCTTCATCAGCCAATTCTTGCCAAGTCCATCGGATGCCCTGATGTCGTGATACCATCGCTAGCTCTTCGGGCCACTCGGCTCGCGCCCGGTCCAGCGCTTTTCCGATCGTGTGCTCGATGAGGGGAACGGCGGTGGTTCCCTTCACGTAGCTCAACTTAGTCGAAGGCTGCTCGGACATACTGATCCCTTCGAAGGCGTCACCTGGTCGTTACGCTTTCGAGCAATCTCTTGAGATGGGCGACAACGGTCGCGGTCGCTTCTGCGGCAGCGGGCACTAGCGCCGAAAATCCGGGGAAGCCGTGGACCAGATGCTCAAACTCGATAAGGTCTACCGCAACGCCGTCGTCCTGCATCCGGCGGGCATAGGCGACCGCCTCATCGCGCAACGGATCCACTGTCAACACGACAATCACCGCCGGCGGCAGTCGGTCGAGACTTTGCGCGACCGCCGGCGAGATGCGCGGGTCGGCAACATTGTGCCCGCCCGCATAGAGTCCGTAAAGTTCAGGAAGTACTTCGCTTCGTAGTGTCGGGTCGGCATTCGCATGCCGTGAGGGATAGTCGGCGGCTTCGTCGCGCAGATCGACGGCGGGGAAGAAAAGCAGCTGGGCGTCAAAGGTCCGCTCGGCATGCTCGTCGCGCAACGCCATGGCAATGGCGGCGGCCAAATTGGCTCCCGCACTCTCGCCGCCTATCACCGCCGGACGATCGGTCCCGCCGAGTTCATCCAAATGACCGAGCACCCAATGCGAGGCTGCGATGCTGTCGTCGAAACCGGCAGGAAACGGCTCTTCCGGTGCCAAGCGATAGCCACTGGTCACCACGACCATCGACAGGTCGCGAGTGAGGCGTCGGGCTATGGGTTCGATCAGGTCGATATTGCCCACGCACCACCCGCCGCCGTAAAGATAATGAAGCGTGCCTTGAGGCGTGCCGGACGGACGGAAAATACGAACTGGTAGGGCACCACCCGCGCCGGTCAGTTCGACGTTTTCGACGGCTGCCACGGGTATCGGCCCTTCGGGCCCATATCCCAGTGCGACCATGCCGGCAGTCATTGTGCGCAGTGCGGGGATATCGAGCTCGCCGCTGGCTGGCGGCGGAATCTGATCCAACATCTGCTGAAGTACGGGGTCGAGAGCCATGGCGTTATTGTCCTGAGGGTTGATTGGTTTGGGGTGGCGAACGGACAATCCAGTCATGATCCGGGTCGTTCACGAACACCCAATGGCGCCGTGGACCTGCCATCACGTTCAGATAATAGAGATCGTAGCCGTATGGCGCCCCAACCGGATGGTAGCCGCGGGGCACCTTGACCACGTCTCCATCCTCAACGGCCACGGCTTCGTCGATCGATCGGTCGTCGGTATAAACGCGTTGAAACGCGAAACCCTGCGGCGGCGACAGTCGATGATAATAGGTTTCCTCGAGGAAGGTTTCTTCCGGATAGGCGTCGCGATCATGTTTGTGCGGCGGGTAGCTCGACCAATGCCCGCCAGGTGTAATGACTTCGACCACCAGCAGGCTTTCTGCCTCGGCCTCGTCGTCGAGGATGTTGCGGACGTGACGAGTATTTGCCGCCTGTCCCCTCGTCTCGAGCCGGACGTCGCCTGGCGCAATCACGCGTGGCGGCCCCTTGCCGCTGCCGGGTGCTGTACAGATGGCAATCTCGGCCGCGCTTTGAGCACGGATCCGGTAGGATAGGCCCGCGGGCACATAGACCGACGTAGGCGGGCCTGCGAAGACGTTCGCGCGATTACCTAAATTGTCGAACTGGACGCCGCCGACCGCTATATCGACCGTGCCCGATAGGATCACCACACACGCCTCTCGGCGCGCCTCGAACCCCTCGTAGGCAGCGGACGCCTCCAGCTGGATGACTCTGAATCCGACATAGCGCCAGCCAGCATTCTCGGGAGTGATATCGAGCACCACGCCGTGCGCGTCGGGTTCCTGGCTGCGGACCTTGAGGTTCATACGGTCATGCCCGCCTCTCGCGCCAAGCGCTTCAACGTGTCGAGTCCAAGCTGCTGATAGGTGCGCGGCTCGGCAGTGGCCGGATCCTGCTCCGCCTCGATGACGATCCAGCCCGCATAGTCGATCGAGGCCAGCGCATGCAGAAACGGCCGGTAATCGTAGTCGCCGTCGCCAGGAACTGTAAACATTCCGCCGACGACCCCATCCAGAAAGCTCGCACCGTCGGCAAGCAAACGTTCGTGCTCGGCGACGCGCACATCCTTGCAGTGGACGTGATTCACGCGCTCCGGCCGCTCCTGGACGATCTTGACGGCATCGATGCCCCCATAGAAAGCGTGTCCGGTATCGAGCACCAGGCCGACTTGGCTGTCCGTGACATCGAAGAAGCGACGCAGGTCGGCGTCGGTTTCCACCGCGGTCCCAAGATGGTGATGATAGGCGAACCGCAGGCCGCGCTTATTGACATGGGCCGCTACTGCGTCAAGGCGCGCGCCAAATCGCCGCCACTCGTCCTCAGAAAGCCGTGGGTGGGAGTCGAGCTGGCTCGAACGGTCGCCATGCACCGCGTTCGAAGTTTCGGCCAGGATGAAAACGGTCGATCCCATCGCTTCCAACAGAGCGAGGTGATCGGCTAGCGCGGCGATCTCGGCGTCGGCATCGCGAACGAGCAGGCTCGCGGAATACCAGCCTCCGACGATATCCAGGCCATAATTGGCCATGATCGGCTTCAGGGCAAAGGCTTCGCGCGGAAACTTATGGCCCAATTCTACGCCCTCGAAGCCGATTTCGCGGACGTCGTTCAGGAGCATGTCGAGCGTCGTATCTTTGCCTAGTTCAGGCATATCGTCATTGGCCCAGGCAATCGGGCTGACACCCCAGCGAATTGTCATCGCGACTGTTCCTTTATGGACGCCATGTACCGCGCGCGTGCGGCGACAACCTCGCTGCTTGCGGAAACCTCCGGCACGGCAACATCCCACCAATGACCACCAGCCTCGGTCGTGAGGGCCGGATCGGTTTCGATGACGATGACGTAGCTCGTCGTCGCGGCGGCAGCCCGGGTGAGCGCCTCGGCAAGCGCAGCGATGCCTGACACCTTTTCGGCCGCTGCGCCAAGGCTGCGCGCGTGCGCGGCAAAGTCAATCGGCGGCAGCGTAACGTGCCGGGTATCCGCGAGCAGATTGTTGAACGGACGTCCGCCGGTCGACTGCTGCAGCCGGTTAATACAGCCAAAGCCACCGTTATCGAGTAGCACGACCGTGATCTTGAGCCCGAGCATCACCGACGTCGCGAGCTCGGAATTGAGCATCAGGTAGCTTCCGTCACCAACCATGACGAAGACCTCCCGCTCGGGCTCGGCCATCTTGACACCCAAACCGCCAGCGATTTCATAGCCCATGCACGAGAAGCCATATTCGCCGTGATAACCGCCCGGCGCCTTCGTGCGCCACAGCTTGTGGAGTTCTCCCGGCAATCCGCCGGCGGCGCAGACCGCGATCGCGTCGTCCGCGGCCTGCCGCCATACCGCGCCGATGACCTCCGCATCGGAGGGAAGCCGGCCTGTTGGCATCGTGGCCGCGTCGAACGACCGGTTCCAATCAGCAACGGCGGCAGCATTCGCCGCCTGCCATCTGTCCGGTGCTTGCCAGCCGCGAAGCTGCTCGGCGAGCGCGGCGATCACCTCGCGGGCATCGCCGACCACCGCTAGCGCGCCGTGCCTAATAGCGTCAGCGCTCGCAACGTTCACCTGAACCAATTTTCCGGCGAACAGCGTCCGCGAGCCGGTGGTGAAATCCTGCAACCGAGTGCCGATCGCGATGACGAGATCCGCCTCTTTGGCCGCGCGGTTTGCGGCGCTCGTTCCCGTCACGCCGATGGCACCGAGCGCCTGGCCATGATCCCAAACAAGCGCTCCTTTCCCGGCGTGGGTCTCCGCGACCGGGATGCCCGTCTCCGCGGCCAGCGATGCGAGTGCGGCCTCGGCGCGCGAGTAGAGGACGCCGCCACCGGCGACGATCAGCGGCCGCTTCGCGCAACGTATCGCTTCGACCAGCGCGTCGAGTTCCATCGCGTCGGGCCGCGTCCGACGCTGCCGCCAGACCCTCCGCTGAAAGAACGCGTCCGGATAGTCGAAGGCTTCGGCTTGCACATCCTGACAGAATGCCAACGTTACCGGGCCACACATCGCTGGGTCGGTCAGCACTGCCATGGCGCGAGGCGCCGCGTCGAGGATCTGTTCGGGTCGCGCTATGCGGTCGAAATACCGGCTCACGGGGCGCAAGGAATCATTCGCGCTCACCGTGCCGTCGCCAAAGTCTTCGATCTGCTGAAGGACGGGGTCGGGCCGACGACTTGCAAAGACGTCGCCAGGCAGCAACAGTACGGGAAGCCTGTTGACATGTGCCAGCGCCGCGGCAGTCACCAAATTGGTCGCGCCTGGTCCGATCGATGTCGTGCATGCCATTGCCCGCTCGCGGCGATTGGCTTTCGCGAACGCGATCGCGGCATGTGCCATGGCCTGCTCGTTATGCGCGCGGTACGTCGGCAGGGCGTCTCCGATATCGGCAAGGGCTTCACCGATCCCGGCAACGTTGCCATGGCCGAAGATCGCCCAAACTCCGGCGAAGAACGGCTTGTCCGCACCGTCGAGTTCCACTCTCTGAACGGACATCCAGCGGACGAGCGCTTGCGCCGCGGTCAGTCGAGTCGTCTGCGCCATCACGCCGCCTGCATCCGCCGCGAGCTTCGCCATCCGTCGACCAAGACGGCGAAGTTGGTAGCCATTTCCGTCACGGCCTGCTCGTCATCGATTTCATCCTTGAGCCATCGTGTGGCCGGCGCGGCCCAGATCGTGCGCCCGACCGCAAAACCTTTGACCAGCGGGCTCGTTACCGCCGCGGAGAAGCTCGTCAGCAATTCGTCGGGCGCCGCCGCCAGGCCGAGCAAGACGATACCGCGGCAATGTGGGTCACGTGTCTGGATCACGTTCTCGACCGCCGTCCACGCTGCCGCTTCGACTGTCGGCTCGAGCTTCCACCAATCCGGATATACTCCGAGGTCGTAGACATGCTCCACGATCCGAGCGACCGTGTCCACCAGGATTGGTCCATACTTAGATGCGATAATTTCGAGGAGCAGTTCGTGGCGCGTATGGCGGCATGCCTCAAACAGTCGAAGGATCTGGCGGTCCTGCGCATCGCGCAACTCGACGGGGTCGTTCGGGTGATAGAAGATGAGGCACTTCACGACCTGATCGACCGGCCAGTCAGCCAAGACGGTCGCAGCCTCCCGGCCGCCTTCGAACAATAAAGGCCGGGACCCGGGAAGCTCGATGGGGCGACCGACCCAATAGGATGTTTCGGCGGCGGCTTCGAGCGCGCGCATTCCGTACCGCCCGTCAGCGAGGAGACCAAAGCCCGGATTGCTGGCCGCCACACGCGCGAGCGCCCGAAGAGCGAGTTCCTTGAACTGAGGGATCCGGTCGTGGTTTCGCGTGCCGAGCGTCTCCACGAGTTCGTCGAACTGACTGCGGTGGTCGATGGCCAGAACCGTCAATTCTTCAAAAGTTGACTGCCGGTTGGTTGCCCAATGGGTGTGCTCCAAAACCGCGCTTTCGCGCAACCGGCAGGGCCAATCGTCGCGCGAGAGGAACTGGCTAAGCTCCTCCCAACTCGGCGCCGCCGGCGCGCAGCCGTGCCGGGATACGACGAGCGCGCCACACGCATTGGCATAGGTGCAGCAGCGATCGATCGCCTCGCCGCGGAGCCAGCCGCGCAGGAACCCGGCCATGAAGGCGTCGCCAGCCCCCAGGACATTGAATACCTCGATGGGAAAGCCTTGCGCGGCCATGCCGTCGGCGAGGTTGTCGGGTATATCCGCAGGAAAAGCCACGCAGCCTTCGGCTCCACGCTTGCACACCAGCAGCGCGCTGCTGTCGCCTCGAATGGCACGCAGCGCCGCGATCGTGTCGGTGTTGCCGCCGAGGATGTGGATTTCCTCTTCGGTGCCGACGATTAGGTCGCATAGCGGCAAGACCCGCCGCAGTTCTGCGGTGACGCGGTCGCTTGCCACGAAACGATCCTCACCGTTCCCCCTTGACGCAAGTCCCCACAAGACCGGTCGATAGTCGATGTCGAAAATGACGCGGCCGCCCGCCGCCTTCATCGTCTGCGCGGCCTTCAGGCTGGCCGCGTAAACGTCGGGGCGCGAAAGGTGCGTGCCATTGATGAGCAATGCACCGGCTGACGCGACGAATGCCGGATCGATATCCCCTTCGCACAGCGCCATGTCGGCACAATTCTCGCGGTAGAAGATGAGGGGAAAGCTGTCCTGATTGCGGATACCCAGCATGGCGAGCGCTGAAAGGCGTTCGGGATCGCTGATCACGCCCGTGACGTCGACACCTTCCTTGATCAATTCCTCGCGTATGAAGCGCCCCATGTGATCAGCGCCCACACGCGTGATGATTCCAACCTTGAGCCCCAGGCGTGACGCGCCGACCGCGGTGTTCGTCGGGCTTCCACCAATATACTTTGCAAAGGTGCGCATGTCCTCCAGGCGCCCGCCAATTTGCTCGCCATAAAGGTCGACGCTCGATCGCCCGATCGTGATGAGATCCAGCGCATGGTTTCCGGCTTGGCCGCTAGTCACTGAATGTCCCCCATCTCACAGAGCGTTCTCACGACGACCTCCTCTGGCCGGCTCGTAACCCGAACAGAGTTCTTCCTGGTGCGAGCCTCGCCCGGCCTCATTTCTGCCGTCCGGCGAGGATGGCGGCGACGATGTCCCTGCTCCGGAACTGAAGCGAGAGACGGTCCGCGTCGGTCAACAACTGAACCATGCAGACGAACACCAGATCGTTCGCCGGGTCGACCCAGAACCAGCAGCCGGCCGCACCGTCCCAAAGATAGGTGCCGCGCCCGAGTCTCACGCCAGCAGCGGCCGGGTCAGTCACGGCAACGCCGTTATACGCGTATTCATAACCCCGGCGCAGCATGTGCGGTGGCGTGCCAAACGTGCCCGTCAGCAATTGGACGGGTGTATGGCTGCGGGTCATGAAGTCGACCGCGGCGTCGCTGAGGATGCGCATTCCTTCGAGTTCTCCGCGGCTCAGCAGCATGCGGCCGAAACGAAGATAATCCGCCGCGGTCGACACGAGGCCTGCGCCGCCGGAAGCGAGGAGGGGAGCTTCGTTGTACGGCAGCACGAGTTCACTGGCCGCCGGTGCGATGGTATTCTCATTGTCGAATGACAATTCACCCTGGACGGTCATCTCGACGAGCAAATCGTCCGCCAGTGTGTAAAGCGTCGCGAAGCGTTCGCGCTTGGAATCCGGCACTAGGAAGTCGGTGTCGTTCATCCCTAGCGGGTCGAAGATACGCCTCTTCATGAAGTCACGCAGGGGCATGCCGCTCAGGCGCTCGATAATGATCCCCTGGACGTCCATCGCCACACTATATCGCCAGCCAGAGCCCGGCTCGAACGCGAGCGGAACCGTGGCGAGCCGTGCGAGATATTCTTCGGCGGTGATGTCATGCGGGACGATCGGAATGCGAGCGGCGCGATAGGAGTGATCGATCGGCTCGTCAGTAAAACCGTACGAAAAGCCCACCTGATGCGTCATGAGATGCTCGATCGTCGGCGGCGCTTCGGGATTGCTTAGTGGGCCGACTTCTCGGCTATCCCGCAAAGCCATCACCTTCAGGTCCGAAAGTTCCGGAAGATGCTTGGCGATAGGATCTGCTGGCGACCATTTGCCCTCATCCCACAGGATCATCATGGCGGCGGCGGTGACCGGCTTGGTCATTGAGAAGAGGCGGAAGATGCAGTCTTCCGTCATCGGCGTGCCGACGGTGATGTCCTGGCAACCGATCGCGGAGGAATGTGCAACGGCTTCGCCTTGCCACACCATCGTCACTGCCCCGCTCAACAGCTTGCGATCGACCGCGTCGCCGACCAGCGCATCGACCGCAGACCAATCCCGTTCGGGCGATGCAGTTGGTTCTGATGTCAAACCGGCGCTTTCGCTCGCCATCGCCCTCTCTCCGCCTTTCTGTTATGGAATATATTTTCCAATATATATCCATACAGAATTATGGATGCAAGTGGTGTATTGGGTCGGCTGCGACAGGCTTTGTAGACGGCTCATCCCCGTTTCGGCTGCGTTGTTCCGTCCAACCGGCAACTGTGTAATCGAGTCAGGCACTGGAATTCCGCCGCCCAAGCGCATAGAACGTGATTTCTATAAACGCTTCCGAGTAGGGAAGCTTGCAAGTTGGCAGGAGAGAGTATGACGCTCACGGTGGCGCTTATCGGTGCGGGGAGGATCGGCAGGATCCATGCAGCAAACATTGCGGCGCACCCGGAGCTCAAGCTTGCCTGGGTGGCGGATGTGGACGTTGGCGCGGCCCAAGTGCTTGCGTCCCGTTTTGGTGCCAAAGCAGGCGCTGCCGACGATGCGATTGCGGACCCGGCGGTCGATGGCGTGCTGGTCGCGTCGAGCACGAATACGCATCTCGACCTGACGCTCCGCGCGCACCGGTCAGGCAAGACGGTCTTCTGTGAAAAACCGGTCGATCTTGATCTTGCGCGGGCGCGCGACGCTGCGGCGGCGTTCGACGCCACTCCTGTATTCATAGGCTTCAACCGCAGATTTGATCCAAATTTCGCTGCCCTGAAAGCAAAGCTCGTGTCCGGGGAGGTCGGGTCCCTCGAGTCGCTGCAGATCACCAGCAACGATCCGGCACCTCCGCCGATCGACTATGTGAAGGTCTCGGGCGGATTGTTTGTCGATATGGCGATCCACGATTTTGATATGGCGCGCTTTCTGCTCGGCGAGGAACCCGCAGAGATATTCGCCTGGGGAAGCTGCCTCGTCGATCCTCGAATCGGTCAGGCCGGTGATGTCGATACCGCACGGGTTTTGCTGCGCACGGCCTCCGGCAAGCTCGCAGTCATCGCCAATAGTCGGCGTAGCGGTTTCGGCTACGATCAACGCGTGGAGGCATTCTGTTCGGACGGGCTCGTCGCCGCGGGGAACCAGACCGAGTCGACGGTAGCCGTCTGGCGCGAGGGCGGCGCGCTTGCTGCCCCATTCGAGAACTTCTTCCTTGATCGCTACGCAGCGGCGTTTCGCGCAGAGATCGACCACTTTGCGGATATTCTGGCGCGCCGTGCCGTTCCCCTGGTAACGTTCAACGACGGTGTAGCGGCGCTGGCGCTCGCCGACGCGGCGAAGCGATCGCTCGCGACTGGCGCGGTCGTCAAGCTATAGTCCGTTCGTCCCGTCCCCGTGTCCCCGTCAGACCGGCCTGCACCTTCTGATCGCCTGACAGTGCGCCCGCGTTCCGCATTCAGCGGCCGTACCGCGAAATCCCCCGCAACCCTCCTGTTGCAACGCAAATTCTATAGAATTATAGGGTGGAACGAATGTTGTAGATTGCGAAGGTCAATCTCACGGTTTGGCAGCGCTGCGTTCGCGGGAAGGGCGACTTTCGTTGCTTCCGGACCCGCCCGGACGTTCAATATCAAGGAGACACTACATGCAACCCAGGTCGATAGCTGAGGGTCTCGTGGCTCCCGGGTTCGAACCCTGCTTCGACGCGTTTCAGGCGGTCCTCGCCGAAGGCGGAGAACTTGGCGCCGCCTGCGCCGTTTACTGGAACGGCCAAGCCGTCGTCGATCTGTGGGGCGGTACCGCCGATCCGCGGTCGGCCCGGCGGTGGGAGCGGGATACGATGGTGCCGGTCTTTTCCGTGACAAAGGGCATCGCGGCACTTTGTATCCTCCAGCTCGTAGCACAAGGGCGGCTCGAGCTGGATCAGCCGGTCGCCGCCTATTGGCCGGAGTTCGGAGCTCACGGCAAGGACCGGGTGACCGTGCGCGAGGCGTTGGCGCACCGCGCTGGCGTCCCGGTTTTGAGTGGCGCGATGACGATCGGGCAACTGCGGGATCTCCCCGGAATGGCGGCACGGCTCGCGGCCGAGGCGCCGTTGTTTGAACCAGGGTCGGCATATTTCTATCACGCTATCACCGTCGGCTGGATCACGACCGAACTCGTTCGGCAGACGACGGGACGAAGCCTGGGGCAGTGGCTACGGGACGAGATCGCGCAACCACTCGGACTCAACATATGTATCGGCCGGTCTCCGGAGCACCCGGGGCCCGTCGCGCTTGTGGAGTGCCCTCCCGAACTTGACGCGGCAACCATCGAGCCGGACAGCATCGCTGCCCGATCGATTTCGTTGGGCGGCCTCATTCATCCGACCGCCGGCGGCCTTGCCGCTGCGATGAACGATCCAGCTCTCCAGGCCGTCGAGCTGGCAGGCGTGAACGGAATCGCCGACGCCCGCTCGCTTGCCCGGCTTTATGCCTCGGTGTGCAATGACGCTGGCGGCGAGCAGTTGATTCCGGCCGACATATTGGACGACGCATGCCGGATCACTTCGCAGGGGCCAATGTGGGGCGGAGATATCCCCGGGGCGACCTGCGGCGCGGGCCTGATGCTTCCGTTCGGGAACCACCCGCTACTCGGACCCGGCTCGTTCGGGCACAATGGGGCAGGGGGCTCGATGGCGGCCGGGCACCGGCCGAGTGGACTGGGTTTTGCTTATGTTCGCAATAGAATGGCGGACACCAGCATCGTCGATCCTCGCGTCTATCGCATTGTCCGCGCCGTCGCCGAATGCGCCGGGCTGCCGGTACCCAAGGTGCTTATGGATAATCATGATGCCGCTTGATCCTGCGACCGAACAGTTCCTCGCGCAAATCCCGCCGCCGGAGCCCGGTCCCATCGACTTCGCAAAACAGCGGCAACGAGGCGAGGCGATGATTTCTATGATGGTGGGACCAGGCGGGCTCGACGAAGTCGCCGGTGTCGAGGAAAGCGAGATCGACGGCCCTATCGGCCCGGTGCCGATCCGCATCTACCGTCCGCTCGAACAGGCAAAGGGTGTTCTGCACTATATCCATGGCGGTGGTTGGCACGCTGGTAGCCTTCGCACGATTGACCATACTGCTCGCCGCATTTGTCGGACGCTTGGAATGGTCGTCGTGACCAGTTCGTACCGGCTGGCGCCCGAGCATCCTTTTCCCGCCGCCTTCGAGGACAGTCTCGCCGCCGCGGAATGGTTTTTGGCAGAGGCTCCCAAATTCGCCGCCGGACCGTTGGTGATCTCAGGTGACAGCGCCGGCGGCAATCTCGCGGCCGCGATCTGCCTCACCTTGCGCGATCGAATGGTGCGGGGCGACAAAAGCTACGACGCGCAGCTTCTGCTATATCCCGCTGTCGATCTGCGCGCGATTGCGGCGCAGTATCCGTCACGGCGCAGAGATGCTCATCCCGGATTTCGCGGCGAAGATCTCGACGCGCTCATTGACGCGTATTGCGATAAGGAGGATCGGGCGAATCCACACGTTTCGCCGCTCGCCGCGGCCGATCTGAGTGCGCTGCCCCCAGCGCTCATCGTGGTACTGTCGATCGATCCGCTGCGTGATGAAGCCGTCGTCTACGCGGAGCGGCTGAAGGATAGCGGCGTGAGCGTTGGCCTCATCGAGTTCGACCACCTCTCGCACGGCTTCGTCGATCTGGCCGGGCTGATACCGGCGGCGGGTGAAGCGACGGCCGCGGTTCTTGGGCGATTGCGCACGATGATCGGGATCTGACCGCTTGGTCGCAAGAGCATCGGACAGCTGGACTCCGCCGACCTGCCTTGAAGGCATACTCACCGAGAGCACGCCGAAGCCATAGGCTAGGTCCGTTCGAACGTGCAGCGGGCGGCAATCGCTTGTCTCCAGCAGGCCGGGAATACCCAGCCGTGAGATTCTGCGGACATAGCCCGCGATCGCCGGAATGCCTTCGAATTCGTCCCGGCTGATGTCTACTCTCGCCATCGGGTTCGGCATGATGCTGTGTTGGCCCCATGATAATGCCTGCGAGGGAGCAACGAAGATCGCGCTGCCGGGCGTTTTCTCGCGAACCTTGATCAGGGCTGCTGCGTCAGAGTGAACGTGCGGAGGGTCAACCCCTCAAGCCGATTCGGCCTTTCCCGTGACTCGGGAACGATTTCGCTGCCGGCTCGCCCAGGGACAGCGTGTCGGGCCGGTACAACGCGGATCGGCCGCGGAATCTTGCCAGAATTGGCCGAACCCATCGCTAATGCCATGTCAAATCGAACTTACATTCTAAATAGTGTCTTGACAGAATGCATATTGCAACATCATAACTCGCCAATGCCGCCGAACGAAGTGGCAACTCACATTAACGACGAGGCAGGCGATCGGGGCGAACCTGCCTCACGCCGCCGCGACGAGGTTGCGAACGCATGGGGAGAAGGATGACCGCCGACAGGCTTCAAGGTCAGAGGTTACGTGGCATCGAGCGCGCATCGAACCCGCGCCACCGTAGTGGCCAGGCACGTAACGCCAGCCTCCAGGCAGCCGCTGGAACCTTCTCTTCGATCTGACGGCGGTTTTCGTCTCGACTGGGCGGCCTGCTCGGCTCGGGGAGAACGCACCGACCACATAAAACAAAAAAATGATTTTTAGGAGGCACTGAAATGAAGGCATTACTCTTGAGCAGCGCTGCCCTGGCTGGCTTGTCGGCGGCGGTCATCGCTACTCCGGCGCTGGCGCAGGCCACGCCTGTCCCGACCGCGGGATCGAGTGCCACGCCAAATGCGGACGCGACTGGATCCGTGCCGGCTGTTCCCACGCAGGCGACCGAGAGCAGCACCGGCCGCTTGGAAGATATTGTTGTCACCGCGCGCCGGCGCGCCGAGAGCGCGCAAACGGTGCCCGTCGCCGTCAGCGTGGTCAGCGCAGAGAGCCTTGCGCAGCACCAGGTCACGAACGCGTATCAACTGGTCAATCTCGCGCCGAGCCTGCAGGTGCAGTCGGCGGCTCAGGAGGTGGGTGCTGTCAACTTCACGATCCGGGGAATCGGAACCGCGGTGTTCGGGACGCAAACCGAGGCCAGCGTCGGCCTTGTCATTGACGACGTGGTGATGAGCCGGGCGCAATTCGGAAACGTCCAGTTTTTTGATCTGGACCGTGTCGAGGTGCTGCGTGGCCCTCAGGGCATGTTGTTCGGAAAGAACGCTGCTGCCGGGCTTATCAACATCACGACCGCGCAGCCGAAACTGGGTCGCTCGGAGTTCCTGGCAAATGTCGACTACGGCAACTCGACCGCACCAGGTTCGGGTAATGGCGTCATGTTTCAGGTCGCAGGCAATACGCCGGTCACTGGGAACTCGGCACTGCGGGTCGCGCTGTTCGTCAACCGGCAGGATGGGTTCGTCCGCGATCTCAAGCTCTCTGACGACCTGGGTATCGTAAAGGTCGGTGGTCGGCTCAAATATCTGTGGGAGCCCAGCTCGTCCGTTCGCCTGACGGCGTCTGCAGACTACCAGGACACGAACGGTCCGGCCGAAAGCGTTCTGGTACACCGCTACACCGCGCCGGGCGGGCTGATTTCCAGCATTAACGCCAGCAACGGCGTGTTCGCCTCGCCTACCAACACCACGATTGCGACCGACGTGCCGAATACGAACAGCTCGAAGCTGTACGGGGGGTCGCTCAAGGCTGAAATCGATCTGGGTGGTGGATATACCCTGACGAACGTGGTTGGCCACCGTGTCTACGAGAACAATACCTCGCTCGATACCGACACGACGACCGCCGACCTTTTCGACGTGAATCACGGCGGCAGTCGTCTCAAGCAGACGACGGAGGAGTTGCGACTGTCCTCGCCGTCCACGGGCCGATTTTCTTATCAGCTCGGGCTCTTCTACCTGGACTTGAGCTCCACCAGCGGCCTGTTGCAAGGCGCCAATCTCGGTGTTCCCATGCCCTCTGGTACGTCGCTGATCGGTGGTTTCCTCGGAGGCGGCTTCGGCACCAAGAGCTATGCAGGGTTTTTCGAAGGTCAGTTCAAGATCACCAACTCGTTCCGCCTGACCGGTGGAGCCCGCTACACGCACGATGCTATCAGGGTGGCGGCACTGCTCACGAACCCGGCGGCCGCGCTGCCGCTGTACCCGGCGCTCGATTATGAAAAGAGGACGACCCAAGGCAACATCTCATATCGGTTCGGTCTGGACTATGACATCGCGCCAGGCGTTTTGGCCTATGCGACCTACACGCGCGGCTACAAGGCGCCTACCTTTGACGGGTTCAGTGGCACGCGCGTCGCGCCTGAAATCCCGAAAAGCTTCGAATTGGGCGTGAAATCGACGCTGTTCGATCGCCGCCTGCGGCTCAACGTCGCGCTGTTCGACACCACGTTCGAAAATTTCCAGACGCAGGCGCAAATTCAGGGCAGCGCCTCCGGGTTCATGCTGCTCAACGCTGGCCAACTGAAGTCACGCGGGGCCGAGGTCGAGTTCACTGCCTTGCCGTTCGAGGGGCTGACCATCAGTGGCGGCGTGACCTACAATCACACCAAGTACGTCAACCTACCCGGTATTCCTTGCTATTACGGTCAACCGACCGGCACCAGCGGGACGAACGTCTGCCTTCCCGACGGCACGACAGATGTGAGCGGCAATCAGCTATCCAACGCGCCGCGTTGGACGACCGCTGTCACGGCTCGCTATGAGCATCCAGTCTCGAGCACTCTGGTCGGCTTCATGCAAGGCGACGTCTATCACCGCAGCTCATTCAAGTTCAGCCAGACGCTGGATCCGCAAACCCGCGTTGGCGCCAGTGCGATCGTGGGATTGTCGGCGGGCGTCCGCACCGCTGACGGCAAGGTGTCGCTCACCGCGTTCGTGCGCAACCTCTTGGACAAGCGCATCCCGAGCTTCATCCTCGCCGACCCGGCGGCCGGCGTCTACGTCGGCCCGACGGGGAAGAGCGATGCGGCCCTCGGCGGGAATTACTGGCAGGCTTTCGGGCCGAACTCGTTCCGTACGATCGGGCTGTCGCTAAGCTATCGGATGTAATCGGCAGGGTCCCCGCTCGATCGAGCGGGGACCCTCTGGAGTTGATGATGACCACCTATGCTGTTCGCGTTGAGCGGGATGTCCGTATTCCGACGATCGACGATGCCGTGACGCTTTCAGGGGACCTGTATCGGCCGGAAACCCCTGATCGTGTTCCTGCGCTGTTGATGATTCTTCCCTATCGCAAGGACGTGTTCGGCGGTGGTCTCGACGCGGAGATGCGCTGGTTCGCATCCCGCGGATATGCGCTAATTCTCGTCGATTTCCGCGGCACCGGCTCGTCCGACGGAATGCAGCGCGGGCCTTTTGATGCTCGTGAGGCCGACGACGCGATCGATGTGATCAATTGGTTGGAACACCAGCCTTGGTGTACCGGCAAGGTCGGCATGTGGGGCATGTCGTACGGATCGATCATGACGATGCGGGCCGCTGCGCGTCAGCCGGCCAATCTGACCGCGATCATCGCGCTCGAAGGGATGCTCGATCCCGAACGTGACTTCGTGCATCCGGGTGGACACATGGGGTGCATGGGATCGCTCTCGATGTGGGGCAGCCAGACGCTGCTGAACCAGCTTATTCCGCCGCTTCATACATATGCTTCGACCGTCGAACAGCGGCGGTGGCAGGATCGGCGTGAACAGGCCGAACCCTGGGTGGTCGATTTTGCGAAGCATCCGCCAGGGCATCCGATTTGGCGCACCCGCGCCATCGACGCATCTAGAATTACCGTTCCAGCGCTTTGCATCTCCGGCTGGCGCGATCTTTTCTGCGACGCCAGCATTCGGGCGTACGAGCAGATGAACGGGCCGAAAAAGCTGTTGGCAGGGCCGTGGATGCATACCATGCCGCACGGATCTCTGTTCGGCGCGATCGACTTCAACCCCATTGCGCTTCGCTGGTGGGATCACTGGCTCAAGGGAGTCGATACGGGCATGATGAATGAGCCGCCCGTAACGATGTTCGTCCAGGGCAAGAATTCCGAATGGCGGCAATTGGATCACTTGAACGGCACGCATCAGCTGCGCCAGTTTTCCGCTGAGAACGGTTCGGTTCTGCGCCCGGTCGCCGATCGGCAGAACGATGCTGCGCCGGACCTGCGCGTGGCGTGGTCGTCGGATCGCACCGTTGGGGCGTTGTCCGGCCTGACGTTGATACCGACCAGCGGCTTTGGATTGCCGCTCGATCAGCATGACGACGACATGCGCTCGCTTCATTTCACGACCGGTCCGCTACCGGCCGATTTGACGATCATCGGCCGCCCGACCGTCAGGCTGCGCTGGGATGGCACGCCGCCCGCGCGAGTCGTGGCAAGGCTCTGCGACGTTTCACCGCACGGGGTATCTACGTTCATTAGTTCAGGAATGCTGCGCGCCGACGCACAGGAACTCGCCCTGACCGCCACGTGTTACCGACTCTGTGAAGGCCACAGCCTAAGGCTGATCCTGTCCGAATCCGATTTCCCGCGGCTGTGGCCCCAACCAGTGGTGGACTCGGTCTCGCGACCTGCGCTCGTTGCCGTCGAGCTCTCTCTCGATGAACTCGATCCTGGATCGGGGAATGTGGTCGACCTTCCGTCGCCACAGATCGAGCCTTCCCAAGGCCCGGCCTTCTTTATCTCCGGTCAGCCTAAGTGGTCGATTTCGCGGGACTTGATTCGAGGGATGGTGACGGTGGAGGCCGGCCAAGAGGTCACCTCGCTGACAACGAACGGGAAACACCGCGTGGACTTTAGGTCGATCTCACGCGCCACATCTTCGCCGGACCCGGCGCAGCCGGCGGCTGCTGTCGCCGAAGCGCGGGCGAAGATCACACTCGATAGCGGCCAACTCATCGACGTCCATGTGACGACCCATCACACGGCCTTCGGGGGCCATGCCAATGCGGCCATCACAATTGATGGCATGGCCATCTATACGCGAACTTGGTCTCTAGTGGCGCCGCCCGGCCATGATTGATCGCTCAGGCCATTCGCAATTCGATGAAAAGGCGGCGTGTGATCGGACGAAGTTCCCTGGTCGCCGCTTGCTGCAGCCATGGAGGGTCAGAGGATGAGCACCGCTGGATTCAAAGGCGACACGGCCAGAAAGCTCGGCCTTTCATTGAAGCTGAGCTATGGAAGCGGCCAGGCCATCGAGTACGCGATCGCGACGTCGAACACCTTCCTTCTTTTCTATCTGACCACCGTCTGCGGGTTGTCCGGAGTGGCCGCCGGGACGGTGTTCTTCCTATCACTCGCCGTCGATGGCCTGCTCGACCCGCTGATCGGCCGGGTGTCGGACAATTGGCGGTCGCGCCTTGGTCGGCGCTTGCCGTTCATGATGGTATCGTTGCTGCCGATGATGGCAGCGGCAATAGCCCTATTCAGCATTCCCCGCGGCCTCTCCGGGACAATGCTCTTCGTCTATGCTCTTAGCTTCAGCATCGTTCTCCGCGCGTCAATGTCGTTGTTCGCGCTGCCCCACTCGGCGTTGACCGCGGAACTGACCGACGATTACGCCGAACGGTCGGTCATCAGTGGGTTCAGGGGCTTGTTTGCCGTCGTGGGAACAGCGGCCTGCCTCGTTCCGGCTTTCCTGCTGATCTTCGCCGGCAAGGGCGGCCTTCAGTCTCGCGACGCTTATCCAATGTTCGGCGCATGGTTGGCTATTCTGATCCTGGCCTTCGGTCTTTGGTGCTTGCTCGGCGCGGGACGAGCAATCCTTGCCCTGCCTGTCCCGCAGACCACGACGCGCAACGATGGCCGCCACTTCATCGCGGAGATCGGCAGTCTCTTTCAGAATCCGTCGTTCGTCCCGCTCTTCATCGTCGCCGTACTGGTGCTCATAAGCCAGGGTGTGACCAGTTCGCTCAACCTCCATGCCTATCGGTTCTTCTGGCATCTGCCACCAGAGCAGCTCCAACTCCCTATACTTGTCATGCCCATCGGGATGATCGTCGGCACCGCGGTCGCTGCTCTTCTTGTGACCCGCTTTGAAAAGCGCTCTGTTCTCACAGCTGCTATCATTACCATTGTCGTCGGTCCCATCCTGCTGCCGATCCTGGTCGAGGCCGGGCTGTTGCAACCGGGCACATTCATCTGCCTGTCGCTGCTGATCGCGAACGGCCTTGTGCTGGGGGCTGGTGGTACGGTCTGCTTCGTCTGCTTCTACTCGATGATGGCCGATGCCGTGGACGAACATGATTATCTGTTCGGCGTTCGTTGCGAGGCACTCTATGCCGCATCTTTGATGCTCGGGGCCAAGGCAGCGACCGGACTCGGCGCCTTTCTCGCCGGGCTGGGCCTTCAGCTCGTGGGTTTTTCGGCCACGGACGCGGCAGCTCCCTCGGCGGCTACCGTCGCGGGCGTGGGCTTGCTTTGGGGGCCGGCGGCGGCAATGCTTCTTCTCGCAACGCTACCGTTTTTGTGGCGGTACAAGATCGATCGGCAACACCACGCGGCGATCATCGCCAGCCTCGCTGGCAGAAAGTCGCATGCGGAAAGGCCGTGGAAAGCAGGTTCGGGCGAACCCGATCCAGTGATTGGCAAACCCATTGCACGCGCGGTGTGATGAACGCCGACCCATCGGAGACGTTCGGCCCCAGTCGTAGCACCGAACGCCGGAAATCGACCGTCTGACTGAGATCGCCATCGATTTCACGTGAAGGCGGCGTCTTTCCCGAGAAAGCGGCGAGGCAAACCCATCCTCTTTGCGTGGGCACCTCACTCTTCAGGCATCAACAAGGGGCCAACATGAACACGACCGATCCGGATGCGCGCGCGCGCGCGACTGAAGCGAAAATGACGGACGACGAGCGGTTCCAGCTGCTGCACGGAATCATGCCGATCCCAATGCCCGGGTCGAACATCGATCCGGCCCTGTTCGGAGGCATACCGGCGATCGCGGGCTATGTCCGCGGAATCCCGCGGCTGGGCATTCCCGACCTGCTGGAGACTGATGCCAGCCTCGGCGTGGCCAATCCGACGCAACTTCGTCATGATCAGGCGACGGCGCTTCCGTCAGGCCTGGCAATCGCCTCCACCTTCAATCCTGAACTTGCGTTCGCCGGCGGCAAGATGATCGGCTCGGAGACGAGAGCGTTCGGTTATAACGTGCTGCTCAGCGGGGGTATCAACCTTGCCCGGGATCCCCGCAATGGCCGCAACTTCGAGTATCTTGGCGAGGATCCACTGCTGGCCGGGATCCTGGGCGGGGAGTCGATCCGCGGGATTCAGTCGCAAGGCGTCATTGCGACCGTAAAGCACTTGTCGCTGAATGCGCAGGAGACGCTGCGCAACACCCTGGACGCCCGGATCGACGAGGCCGGGCATCGCGAATCCGACCTACTCGCCTTTGAGATTGCCATCGAGATCGGCCAGCCCGGTTCGGTCATGGGCGGGTACAATCTCGTCAACGGCCATTATGCTTGCGGCAACGACCATCTGCTCAATACCGTTCTCAAGCGCGATTGGGGCTTTCCTGGCTGGGTGATGTCCGATTGGGGGGCGGTCCACGACGTCACCTATTTCAACGCGGGGCTGGATCAACAGTCCGGTGCGCAACTCGACCGGCAAATCTGGTTCGATGAACCGCTGAAGGCTGAATATGCGGCCGGTCGAGTATCCGGGAGGCGGCTGTCCGACGCGGTATGCCGTATCCTCCGATCGATCTATGCAGTTGGGGCCGACCGGCCGCTGACAAAGGCACCGATCGACTTTGACGCGAACGCCCGGGTGGCGCGGCAGACCGCGGCCGAAGGGATCGTCCTGCTCAAGAATGACGGTATCCTGCCGCTGGGCGACAAGATTCGGTCGATCGCTATCATTGGCGGCTACGCTGATATCGGCGTGATGTCGGGCGCCGGATCGAGCCAGGTGACGCCTGTCGGCGGGGCAGCGGCGATCATCCCGGTCGGCGGGACCGGCATCATGAACACGCACGCCCGCCAGTCGATCGTGCCGTCATCTCCGCTGGAGGCGCTTCGGGCACAGCTACCGCATGCCGATATCACCTACGACAGCGGGTACAATATTCCGGCCGCCGCGGCTCGGGCGGCGAAGGCCGATCTTGCCATCGTCTTCGCCACGCAATGGCAATGCGAAGGCTATGACGGCGGCATGGCGCTTCCTCAGGGACAGGATATTTTGATCGAGGAGGTGTCCCGGGCAAATCCCAACGTCGTGGTCGTACTCGAAACCGGAAATCCAGTCAGCATGCCCTGGCTCGACCGGGTAAAGGCGGTGATGGAGGCATGGTATCCCGGCCAGAAGGGCGGCGACGCGATCGCCGACGTGCTGACCGGGAAGATCAACCCGAGCGGTCGCCTTCCGCTAAGCTGGCCGGTCGATGTGAGCCAGAATCCCCGGCCGTTGCTCGCCGGCCTCGGCGAGCCGGACGGAACCATGGTGACCGTCGATTACAGCGAAGGGTCCGATGTCGGCTACCGCTGGTTCGCGGCGCACGGCCAGAGGCCGCTGTTTCCGTTCGGCCACGGTCTCACCTATACTTGCTTCGATCATGGCTCGCTGCGGCTGACCGGCGACGACATGGTCGTGGCGCAATTCGTCGTCACCAACAGCGGAGCGCGTCCCGGTGCCGACGTTGCGCAACTCTATCTTGTCAACGCGGCAGGCAAGCCTGTGCAGAGGCTTGTCGGATTTCAGAAGATCACCCTTCTGCCCGGCGAAACGCGAGAGGTGAGGCTCATCATGGATCGGCGACTGTTGGCAGATTGGACCGGCGATGGCTGGACAATTGCCTCGGGCGAATATGCCTTCGCACTCGGCCAGTCGGCGGGCGAGCTCGGACCGAGAGCCGTAGTCACGCTCACGGAGAGCAGGCTGAACCCATAGGTGAGGCCCGTGCGAGAGTGCGGCGGGCGGCAATCGCTTGCCTCCAGAAGTCAGAGGATCAAGATTGGCGAGGATGCGCTCGATGACCGGCGTCGGTGAAGGACGGAGACGCGACCGCCCCCGTCGAAGAAAGGGAAGCCGATGATCCCGTCGGAGCGGTACATTGACGTGTCAGGGTTGGTTCCGGACACTATCGGTTGGTGCGGGGGCAGGGTGCCATAAACGCCGACGTCGCGTTTCAATCAATGGCGCTCTTCTTCAAATCTGAAGCTTACTGTGCCAAGTCCGCCGATCGCGGCGGTAACCTGATCTCCCCGGGCGAGCGTCACCATTGGGCCCAACGCGCCTGTCAGGATGATATCGCCTTTGCGCAAGGGAGCGCCCTGTGAAGCGAGTGTTTTCGCGAGCCAGGTGGCGGCTTCCAACGGATGCCCAAGGCACGCCGCGCCCGCTCCCAACGAAGCGACCGCGCCGTTCACTTCCAGGACCATCCCGCACGTCCAGAGGTCGAGCCCGGCCAGCGGCTTCACGGTCGCGCCAATGACGAAAAACGCTGACGAACCGTTGTCTGCCACGGTGTCGGCAAAGGTGATCCTCCAGTCCGCAATCCGACTATCGACAATCTCGATTGCTGCGGCTACCCCTTCGACGGCCGCCTCTACGCTTTCGCGAGTAATATGCGGACCGAGGATATCGGCACCGAGGATCAGCGCGACCTCGGCTTCTACTTTCGGTTGAATAACGCGAGATGTCAAAAGCGTACCGCCGTCCGGGATCGCCATGTCGTCCATCAACACGCCGAAGTCGGGCTGGGTAACGCCCAGTTGGACCTGCACCGCCTTGGCGGTCAGGCCGACCTTTCGGCCGACGATGCGCCGCCCGGCGTCCTGCCAGATGCGCGCGTTGATCGCCTGCACCGCATAGGCGCCCGCTGCGTCGGTGGGGTCGAGGCCATCGCGAAGCGGATCGACGGGCCCGCCGGAATAAGCGCGCCGCAACCGCTCGGCGAGATCCTCATATGTTGTCCGGGGCGTCATGATCGAATTCCTAGAGGGTTGCGGCGCCGATCTTGACCAGCGGATCCGCGAGTTTCGCCGCGTCGATGCGCGTGCCGTTGCGGATCAGCGCCTTCGCCTGACGAAGCTCGCTCGCGACATTCACGCCGCTGGCGCCAACGATCACGTCACCATCGAGATGAAAAACGACGAAGCGGCCGTCCGGCATGTTTCCGCGGACGACATCGTGCTCAGCCAGCGCGCGGCCGGTCGATTGCAGCGAGACATCGTACTGGTCGGTCCAGAATCCGCATAGCTCCGAATAGTTAGCCCCGCGTTCGACGATGGATCGACCGACATGCTCGCCATGGGCCGCGGCGTGAAACCAGTTTTCCTGCCGCTCATGTTTGTCGATGCGGGAATTGTAGTGAAACGCGACCTCGCCGGCCGCGAACACCGATGAATCGCTCGTTCGGCCGTGCCCGTCGACGACAATTCCTTCCGGGACGACTAGCAGACCGAGCTTCTCGGCCAGGCTAGTTTCGGGCACGACGCCCACGCCGACTATGACAATTTCAGCCTCGACGATCGAGCCGTCCGTCAATGCCAAGCGATATGCAGCTTCCTTGCGGCTCACGCTTGCCAACCCGACTCCGCAGCGCATCATTACGCCGGCGTTTTGATGGCGCTCGGTCAGCCACGCGGCGACGATCGGGCCGCAAGCGCGGCCCATGATGCGAGAAGCGGGCTCGATCACCGTGACCGGCAACGAACGCGCCGCCGCTGCGGCGGCTGCTTCGAGGCCGATCACCCCGCCGCCGACGACCGCAACGCGTCCACCCGCGTCAAGCGCGGTCCGAAGCGCCAGCGCATCGGCGCGGTCCCGAAGGTAGAAGACCCCTTCGGTGCCACGCGGCAAGCTGTCGACCTCTCGCAACCGGGAGCCTGTCGCGAGCACCAGAACGTCATAAGCGAGGTTCTCGCCTGTCGATATGGTCAGACTTTGCTCGCGAAGGGAGGCGTCTACAACCGTGCGGCCAAGCATTAAGTCGATGCCCGCTGCCGCGTAGTCCGATTCGCTCCGATAGAAAATCTCGTCCTCGGCGCCGATCGTTTTCAGCACGGATTTCGATAGCGGTGGCCGATCATAGGGCCGGACAGCCTCTGCTCCTATCAACGCGATTGTTCCTTCGAACCCTGCTTGGCGGAGACCGAAGGCGCACCGGTCCCCTGCCAACCCGGCGCCGACGATCGCGGCCCGTTGCGAGGCCCCGATCACGCAAGCGCTCCGTAGCATGCGCGATGGATCGCCGTCTTGGCGGCCGGCTGGACGATAATCGCGCGGTCTGGATACTGGTCGCCGAAGTCAAACATGGAAGGCTACGCCCCCCATGCCAGATTCCCACTTTTCGACCGGCTCGTAATAGACAATCTGGCCGGTCGCGCGGTCGGGCAAGGCTCCGGTCATGAAGAGCCAGGAAGCGACCTCGAGGCCGCCATTGCCGGTTTCAGCACGCAGAGTTTGATTATCGATTCGCGCGAACTGCCTGGCGCGGCCCTCCGTCAATTCCGCCAGGATATGACGATCGAAGGTTTCAGCTACTTTGATTTCGCTCGGCACCCGCAGCCAGTGCGACAGCCCGCCGCCGCCGATGACCACGACTCGCTCATCCCGGGGGCGGTCGCGCTCGACCATTGTTTTCAGCGCTTCGCCAAGTCCGAACGCCCGAGCCGGACTGGGCGGGATGGGCATGGCGCTGTTGATGAACACGGGAACGGTCGGGACATTCCCATCGGGGTCGGCGATCAGCTTGGTCAACATCAGCCCATGATCGGGACGCGCTTCCTCGACCTGCACCAGATCGAACCCCTGTGTTACCGCGGACTGCGCGAACGCTTCCGCGAACGCGCGGTGGCCTCGGAACGAATCCTGGGGGATACCCATGTCGCCGAGCGGGATGAAGGTGTCGGCAATACCGACAGCCAGCGTCACCTGATGCTTGAGGGTGAAGTTGTTGAGATGATCCCCCGACGCGACCACCAGGACATCGGGTTCGAGCCGTCGAATTTGGTCGCGTATGGCCATCATGCCCGCAAAGACGCGCTCCGCTTGTTCTTCGGCACCAGCCGGATCGAACAACACGTGCGAGGTCGCGAAGCCGCCGACGATCCTGCCCATCAGTCCTTGCCTTTCCCGGAATGGGCAAACAGCCGATCGCGGTAGGCGCCGAGCGGTCCGGGACCGCGCGGCGGAGCCTTGGCGTTGATGAAGACCCACTTCATCTGAAGATTGGGGTGCACGTTGAGCCGCGCCATGGCCTCGACAGACCCGTCGGCGAGCAGGGCCTTTTCCTCGGCATCGATGGCGTACGCCGCATAGGTGAAATCAGGGTCCGCGCAATGGTGCTCCCGAGCGACGGGGTCGCCGTTCAGATCCTGGATCATGCGGTTGATCCGATAGGAGTCGCCACCGCTCATGCGCGGAACTGTCCGGCGTCGAGGAACGCGCTGGTAACGGCCAGGAACTCTCCGGGCGCTTCGATCATCGCCCAGTGCCCGACATGGGGCAGTATGAAGCCCCAACTGTTCTCGAGCAGTTCGAGATATCCATAGGTTCGCGCGAGGACCGCGACCTGATCATCCTTGCCGCCGACCACCAGCGTCGGCGTCTTGACGGCGGCGATGGCGTCGCGGTCGTACGTCAGTTTCTGAGTGACAATCGCTTTCAGCGCGACGCGCGCGGCGGTGTCTTGCATCAGTGCGTGACGATAGTGCACCGCCTTCTCGTCGATCTCGAACCCAGGCGCGGTCAGTGCGCTGACGATCCGGCGCATGCCTTCGACGGTATAGTCATAGCCGGTGAGGTTCTTCATGTACGACGGATCGGGATTGGCGATCGCGAGCCCGGCGCTGCCCATCAGGACCAGCTTGTCCACGCGGTGTGGTTCCGCCATCGCAACGCCGAGTGCGGTCGCGCCGCCCATGGAGTTTCCGATCAGGTGCGCGCGATCGACACCGAGCGTGTCCATGAAGGCCAGCAGGTGGCGCGTGCGATTCTGCTGGGTGTATTCATAGGCCGCCGGATCTGGCTTCGCGGTGCGTCCAAAGCCCGGCATATCGGGGACGAGTACGCGGAAATCGCGGGCATAGGCGTCCAGGCAGCTTCGCCAATTGCCCCATCCGTCCGCACCCGCGCCGCCGCCGTGGATCAGGATCAGCGTCGGACCGGTACCTCCATCGAGGAAATGGGTCCGCAGACCATCCGCGTCGATCGTTCGCGAGGCGAAACCGTGATGCTCTACCGGTGGCAGCGTCATCGCAGGTTCTCCGGCGACTGGACACCACGATTATGCGCGTGACACAGTTCCCGCCACTTGACGATGGGTGCATCGCCTTCGATCAGCATTTCGGACAACCAGGCATCGTCATTCCGATAGAATGTCTCGAGCGCGAGGCGCGCCTCGATGTCCTGGTTGTTGAATCCATCGAGCGAGACCGGCTTCCAACGCGCCCAGAATTCTTCGCGGTGCGCGCGGGCCTCCTCCTCGGACGAAACCCGGCGCCCGATCATGATGACGTAATAATGGTGATCCTCGTCGATCGGCACGTACCATTCGAACTGGTAGCGATCCTGATCGGGAAAATCATCGACACGCAGCACGCCAGGCAGCCATAGCGACGCGGCTGTCGTTCGCGTTGCCGATCCATCGGTCCTGGAGCTGCGCACGCCCTTGACGACTATCTCGCCGCCGATTGCCCCGTCCCACAGGACGTGGTGATTGGCAAAGCTGTCGTAGATGCCCTTGGGTCTGCCTTCGGCCTCGATGACCTCGACATCGCCCGACTGGGCCGTATGTCCGATCGGCAGCGAGCGGTCAGTGTCCGGCACGAGCGGCGAATCGCGATGAATATAGACGTGAAGACCGTCGAAGCCGTTTTCCGCACCGACGCGCCAGTTGGAGGCAACGACGTACGAGTCGCCCTCCAGCGCAAGGTCGTCGTCGAGGAAGGTCGGCGGAACATCCTCGCTGAACGGGGCCGGTGCGATGCCATCGTCACCGATGAACAGGAAGATGAGACCTTTCGCCTCCTCGACGGGATAGGTCCGCAACGAGGCCCGGCCGATCGCGCGACTATCCGGGGACGCCAGGATGTCGCATAGCGCCCCGTCGTCCCACCGGTACGTGAAGCCGTGATACCAGCAGGTGATGGTATCCTTCGTGTAGCACTCAATCTTGTGGGACAGTGGCACCCCACGGTGCAGGCACCGATCGCGGATCGCGCGGACCTGACCGTCGATTCGGCGAAGCAGGATGTTTTCACCGCAAATGGTGACCTTCGCGACCGCCCCTTCGTCGAGCTCGCGCGAGAGTTTCGCCGGATACCAATGATTGCGAAACCCAAGCTTGGCTTCGAGATAATCGCGCCACCGCGGCACTTTCCTCAAAATCGATTCTTCAACGAAAGTCGGATTCCGTAGCATCCTCTGGCCCTATTAAACGTCGGTTCCGCCGATATTACTGGATGCAGTATACACAACTGACTTATCATGTCAAAACTGTTCTTTGTATACGCTATGGGGTGACGCTCGCACCGGTTTCCGGCTATAGCGCGGCGAACGACCAAATTTTTGGTGGCGAAATGGAGTGGGATTTGGCCAAGGCACCTGCGCAAGCGGTTTACGGAAAACGTCTCCGGGACCAGGTCTATGACCTCATCAAGGACGACCTGAAGGCGGGCAGTTTCAATGCTAGCCATCGCCTGTACGAAGTCGAACTCGCCGAAAAATACGGCGTGTCGCGAACGCCCGTGCGGGAGGCGCTGTTCCAGTTGCTTCGCGACGGACTGATCGTCAGCGAGGAGCGTGGCTATACCCTGCCGGTGGATACGCCGAAGAAATTTGCCGACCGCATCGAGGTTCACATCCTGATCGATCCGCGCGTTGCTTTTTACGCGGCGAACAGCGGTGACACCGAACGAGTCAAGGCGCTTCGAAAATCATACGAGCGCGCTCAACGCGCACATGCATCGGGCAGATTCGGCGCATATGTGGATGCCGTTCACCAATTTCGGATCGATATTCGACAGATGTGCGACAATGAGCCGCTGCGGCGCTGCTCATTGCTGATCGAGGACCAGTTTCTGTCGGCGCGCAATGCGTTGTTCAGCAACGAGAAGTATCGGGAGATGGATCTCCATCATAACGCCATCATACTAGCGGCGATCGAGCGAGGCGACGCAGAGGCGGCGGAGAATGCTACCCGCGACTATATGATCGCGGTCGGAAAACTCGCCACTGACCAGACCGCGGCCGGCGAGGCCGAGCTTCCAAAACAACAGCGCAAACCTCGTACGGCGCGCAAGGCCGCCGCCACCTGATCGGCGGCGATGCTCGGTGTCGAGTGTCGCCGCCGCCCGATGAAATCAGCCCGCCTTCATTCTGTCGGCAAGGCCCTCGGCAAAATCGACGCCGCGCTCGAGCACCATGCCTGCCGAGCGAACGCGGTAGAGATCGGGTTGGGCCGGAGCGATCGGCGAGACGCCTGCTTCCATTTCGCGCGCCATTTTCAGGAGCCGCCGGCGAAAATTGACGATGGCAGCATCAGCAGAGCCGAGCGTTTCACGTGAGCGATCGACGATCGGTCCCATGCTTTCCTGGATCGCGGCGTCTTGTGCGCCGATGCCCATGATCCCCGTCATGCTGTGCAGCCGCTGGTGCTCGCGGTCGATCAGATAGTCATTCTTGATGTTGGCGGTCGGAAGAAAGTCCACCTCATCTTCGACGGCGACATGAATCTGGTGTGGATCCCGCTCTCCGTCCCGGAAATCCCGCTCGGGATGCCAGGTCATCGTGAACGTCCAGGTGTTATAGTCGTCGATCGGCGTCCAGGCATGGCCGACGATCGGCTCGCCATCCCAGCGCGCGATCATGGTGTAGAAGGGCAGCAGAAACTGCGTGACGCGCCAATAATATTCCGCTTCGCTCGCATTGCGCCGGGCTCCGATCATGAAACCATAGTCGGTGTCGCGCACGAACAGTCGCGGCGCGGTATCCTTCGCCATGAGCGGCAGGTTGGGAACGATCGGCAGCTGGCGCTGCTTGAACGGCGCCTCGGGCTCGGGCTCGAGCAGGCTGTGCAGGATGCCGACATGCGATGAGTCGATGCCGCCTTCCACGGCCTGGGCATAATTGTTCTGCTGGAGCCGCTTGGAGACGACGCGACGATGCGCGGGAACGGTGCCCCATTCGAATTGCGGCACCTCGGCCGGCATGGTCGCGGGGTCGCCCATATAGGCCCACAAGACGCCACCCCAATCGCGCATCGGATAGGACTTGATCTTTGCTTCGCTGAGCAGCGGGGTGTTCGCCGGCTCAGCTGGCATATCCATTGCGTTGCCGTTTACGTCGAATTTCCAGCCGTGATAGGCGCAACGGATGCCGCATTGTTCGACCCTACCAAAGTAGAGATCGGCGCGCCGATGCGGGCAATAGCGATCCACCAGCCCGGGACGCCCCTCCGTGTCGCGGAAGGCGATCAAATCTTCCCCCAGCAACCTCACGCGGCGCGGCGCGGCGTCGACTTGCAACTCGTCGGAAAGCAGGAACGGTAGCCAGAACCGCCGAAAGGCATTTCCCATCGCGGTTCCCGGGCCGACACGGGTCAACAGTTCATTCTCTTCTACGCTCAGCATATCATTCCCTTTCGGCAGATCCTCGGTCGCTCATGGAGTTGATGTTCTTGCGCTCCGCCGACGGTCCCTCCGCACCGAAGTCCGGCGCCTCCGACATGCTCGCCAGTTCGTTACCTCGCCGGCCGCGCTCGATGACAAGCCCCACCGCCAAGCAGCGTTTGCCGAGCCTGTTGCCCCATCGCGCGAGACGCGAGACGATACTCGTTCTAGAGGAGGGCATGTTCTCCATAATGGATACAGCATACGTTAATGGCGATCGCTTGCGCAAGCCGCCATGCATTTTTCGATACCGCCGCTTGCATCTCTCGCAAAGCGAAATTATGGATACTGCATACATTAAATCGGGCGAGGAAATAATATGGCGAAGATTGTACTCGGCATCGGCTCGTCGCACAGTCCGGCGTTGCTGATGGAGCCGCCCGCGTGGCGCGCGCGCGCGGCGACCGACGACCGCACCCTGTTTGCGCTACACGATCACAGCGGCGCCCGCGTCCAATTCGACGATCTCCTGGCAGCCGCGGATCGCGCTCTCGCCGACGAAATCACCGACGAGAAGATGCAGGAGCGGCACGAGGCGAATCAACGTGCGATCGCCGAGACGAAGCGCCTCCTTTCCGAAGCGGCGGCCGATGTCGTCATCATAATCGGGGACGACCACAAGGAAGTGTTCAAGGACGACAACATGCCGGCCTTATCTATCTTCTGGGGCGAGGCGCTGCCTTACAAGCCTCAGGGAATCATGAAGTGGAAATATGATCCGACCTTGAAGCAGGAGCTTTGGTACGGACAAGAAGACATCGATTACCCGGTCGCGTCCGACCTAGCACATCGGCTGATCGGCGACCTGATCGCGGACGGCTTCGACCCGGCCCACCAGAAATATATGCCGGAAGGGCAGGCGATGAGCCACTCGTTCGGCTATGTCTTCCGTCGGATGATGCCCGACATTGCGGTCCCGACCATCCCGGTCAGCATCAATACCTATTACCCGCCCAACAACATGCCACCTGCGCGCGCCTATCGGCTCGGCGAAGCCATCCGACGCGCGGTCGAGACCTGGTCGGAGGATATTCGCGTCGCGATCCTGGCAACCGGTGGTCTCAGCCACTTTGTGGTCGACGAGGAATTCGATCGCGCGTTCATCGAAATCCTGCGCAGCGGCAGCGTGGAGGACCATGCCAACCTGCCGCTCGAGAAGCTGCAGTCGGGTAATTCCGAATTCCGTTGTTGGTCCGCACTCGCGGGCGCGGTCAGCGGGATGGAGATGGAGCTCATCGACTATATACCCTGTTACCGGAGCCTTGCGGGGACCGGTTGCGGCATGACCTTCGCAGTTTGGCGCTGACATGCCCTTTGCACGCCGCGGCCAGAGCCGCTTCTATTATGAACTGACTGGCGACGGCCCTCCGCTTGTCCTGAGCCACGGAGTGGGTGGCAATCACGCCAGCTGGTATCTGCAAGTAGCCGCTTTGGCTGAACGCTTTCGAATCGTTACCTGGGATCACCGCGGGTTCGGGCTGTCGAGCGATGTTGAGGGACAGGGGCGCGCCGGTTTCGTCGACGACCTCATCGCCGTGCTGGATGCTGCCGAGATCGACCGGGCAGTACTTGTGGGGCAATCGATGGGGGGCGGAACGTGCCTAGCGATGACCTGTACCCATCCCGATCGAGTCAGTGGTCTGGTTATGGCGGACAGCCTGGCGCAGGCGATCCTGCCTCCCGAAGTGGCAGATAGGTTCGCCGCGAACGGCGCCGCTACGGCAGGGCTGACGCAGATCGAGAGAGTGTTGGGCGCGACAATCCGACGCGAAAATCCAACGGCCGCAACGCTCTATTCCCAAATTGCCGGCTTCAATGCCATTACGCTGCGCACCCTTCACGGCAATATGCCTTCGTATAGCGCGGAGGCGTTGGCCGCCTCTGGCGTTCCCTCACTCTTCATCGTCGGCGACGAAGATATTCTGTTTCCGCCCTGGGCCGTGCGGGCGTTCCAGGCCGGTGTTCCGGACTCGCGCTATGTCGAGTTATCGCGAACGGGCCATTCAGCTTTTTACGAGCGCCCCGATGCGTTCAATGCCGTGCTGGAATCATGGCTTTTTGATATCGGCTACGCGCCGTCGAATTCGCGATGAAGACTCGATGACCGACCTGACATTCGCTGCGCCCAAGACCGTGTTGGTCCCGACCGCCGATGACCGCCGGTTCCCTGTGCGACGCATCTTTTGCGTCGGCCGCAATTATGCCGAGCATGCGCGCGAAATGGGCGCCGACCCTGATCGCGAGAGTCCCTTCTTCTTTTGCAAGCCTGCCGACTCGGTCGTGGTAGGTGGTGCGCCGACGCCATATCCCGCCCGCACGCGGCTCTTGCACCACGAGGTCGAGCTGGTTGTGGCGATAGGCATTGTCGGTGCGGAGATTCCTGTCGCAGCGGCGCTGGACCATGTCTGGGGCTATGCGGTCGGAATCGATATGACGCGACGGGATCTCCAGGCCGAGGCCAAGAGTCACGGCCGCCCGTGGGACATGGCGAAGGGTTTCGACGCATCGGCCCCGCTCGGGCGGCTCTTCCCAGTCGGGTCGGTCGGTCACCCGCATGCCGGCGAGATAAGTCTTCAGGTCAACGGTGAGGCGCGCCAACGCGCGGATATCGGCGAGTTGATCTGGAATGTCTCCGAGATCATCGCCGAACTGTCGACGCTCGTGCGCCTGGAGCCGGGGGATCTGATCTACACGGGCACGCCGGCGGGCGTCGGCCCGGTAGTCCGTGGCGACAGGATAACCGCCAGCATTGCCGGGCTTGGATCGTTGGAGACGGTCATCGTCTGAAACCTCCGTGCCGGTCCTTGCCGGCGCTGATCGCACGATGTCCTGACCGGGCAGGAGGGTGCCACATGCAAGCTCGGGCGTGATGCGCGTCAGCAGCCGCGCGCCTGCCTCAATTGGCAAAGAGCTGAGCAAGATCCTCGAACGCCTTCATTTCGATCGCGTTACCACTGGGGTCGCGGAAGAACATAGTCGCTTGCTCGCCGGCCTCGCCCTTGAAGCGGACATAGGGTTCGATGTCGAACCTAGTTCCCGCCGCGACGAGGCGATCGGCGAGCGCCTGCCAGTCCTTCATCTCCAGCACGATGCCGAAATGCGGCACCGGCACGTGGTGTCCGTCGACCGCGTTGCCGCCCGCGTCGGGAGCCTCCATGCCGGGGACGAGATGCGTCACGATCTGGTGGCCATAAAAGTCGAAGTCGATCCATCCGTTCGAGCTGCGGCCCTCCGGGCAGCCCATCGTCATGCCCCAAAAAGCGCGAGCGGCGTCGATGTCGTGAACGGGAAAGGCCAGGTGAAACGGACGCAGCGTCATGGCGAAACTCCTTGTCGAGAGCAGACCATGCGCTGTCGCGCATCGTCAGGAAAGCTGATATTCTGTGCCTTCACAGAAGAGGAAAGCTGACGATGGATACCGTTTTCGCCGAGACGTTGCTCGCGGTCATCGAGACGGGATCGATCGCCGGTGCGGCGCGTCGAATGGCGATCACGCCAGGTGCGGTGGCGCTCAGGATCAAGAGGCTGGAGGCGGATATCGGTACCGTCCTGCTTCAACGCACGGGCAGAATGGTGGTGCCCACGGGCGCAGCGTCGCGTCTGGCTGAATCGCTCGGTGACATCGTCGCCCGGACCGCTGACCTTCGCTATCTCGCGACGGAGCACAGCATCGTGGCCGGTGAATTGCGCATCGGTACGATCGCGACGGCTAGCACCGGCGTGCTCCCGATGCTGCTCGTCAGCTTGCTGCGGAGCAACCCCGGCCTCGACATCGTCGTCGTGCCCGGCACGTCGGCGGAGCTGTGCGACATGGTACTCGCCGGCACGATCGATGCGGCAATTGTCGTCGAGCCACCGCTTGCGCCGCGCAAGGGCGAGACCTTCGAGATCTGGATCGAGGAGCCACTGGTGTTGATCGTACCGCCCGGCACGACGGTCGTGGACCCCCTCGCGCTGGTCGCTCGTGAGCTGTTCATCCGCTACGATCGTCGTAACTGGGGTGGGCGGATCGTCGATCATTGGCTGAAGCTGAACGGCTTGCGTGTCCACGACCGCATCGAACTCGACGCGCTTGACGGGATCGTCGCAATGGTATCGGCCGGGCTTGGCGTCGCCGTTATCCCGGACTGGGTCGGTCCGCGCCCAACCGGCAGCGCGGTCATGACGATCGGATTGCCGGACGCACCAGTTCGGCGTGTCGGTCTCTATTATCGCCGGTTATCGCCGCGGCAGGAGCTAATCGCGCTGCTGACACCTGCGCTAAGAGTGTCAAGGAGCGCGGCGGAGGGCTGACGTCGTTTCAGCCCCACTAAATCCCCACCGCGGCTGCTTTCAGCGGCTCTGGGGCGCGGGCATCAACGCCCGTGCGCACTCGGCAACCTGATCGAGCTGCGCGCGCGACGCGCCGTCGCTCGCCTCGATCGACATGCCTTGCAGGAGCGTGTGCAGCGTATTGGCAATCGCCTCGAGATTTGTATCGGCAGGCAGCTGCCTCTCGGCGACCCCCCGGCGGAGTCGTGCGATGAACAGGCTGCGCCCTTCCTCACGGAGCGCTTTCAGCGCATCGGCGACGCTCTGGAACTCGGCCGGCACATTGATGGCTCCCAGCACCACGACACAACCGCATGGAGCCTCGGGCGTGGTGAGAATCGCAGCGGCCTCGGCGAAAAACGCGGTAATCGCGAGGTGCACGTCCGGTTCGATGTCCATCGCGTCCCAGGTCTCGTCCCAGAACACACGCTCATAATGGTCGACCGCCTCCAGGAAGAGTTGCGCCTTGTTGCCGAACGCGCCGTACAGGCTCGGCGGATTGATCCCCATCGCGGCACACAGCTCCGCGATCGAAGCGGGCGCGAAACCCTTTTGCCAGAACACGCCTAGCGCCTTTTCGAGCGCGGCGCCGCGATCGAAGGCGCGAGGGCGCCCCTTGGCGCGAGGCACCAGGCGGTCTGCCGCGGGGGGATCGAACGGTTGCATCTTTTTCAGCCATAACAGGGTTGACGTTCTGTAACGAAGACTACAAATTACATTACGTAGTGAACGATACAATAATTTAGGCGCCGAGTTTTCTAAGTAGCGCAGGGGGAGGGCGGTTCTCCTGGTGGTGGCTCGGTAACCGTGCCAAGCGCCTCGCGGGTCTCGGTCTCCATAGCGCTCGAAGATGCAGTCTGAAGATCGCCCCCCCTATCCGGCGACAGGCCGGTAATTTCAACCTGGAAGGACTGATCATGACGAAACCGACCTATGTCGACGACTACGCCGCTATCATCGAAGTGCTGAACAAGTACATTGAAGGCGGTAAACAGGCCGATAGCGCGATCATGAAGCCCGCGTTCGCGGAAGAAGCAACGATCTTCGGCATCGAGAATGGCAAACTGTCGGGCGGCGCAATCGATACATTGTTCAAGGGGATCGACACATCCTTCCGACCCTCGCCGGAAGCCCGCGCGGTGTTCGCCTATATCGACATCAGCGGGACCGCAGCCAGCGCCCGTATCGATACGAACGACGTGTCTGGCTTCTGCTTCACCGACTATTTTAATCTTCTCAAGACGGACGGCAAGTGGATCGTGGTCAGCAAGATCTATCACACCCACGATGCGCCGGTTGCCTAAGGCGCGGGCGTGTTATTGCCGGAGGCGTCTTGTGACAGCCTCCGGCATTTCCCTCGGAACCCGTTCAAAAGAATACCGCGCCATTTCCGTCGGCGGCACGCGCATCCGCGTTATGCTCGGTGCCCCTTGAGGCCGAACGGGAAACGCCAGAACAGATTCAGCAAGGCAAACCGAACCAGGCCGCCAATTCCTTCGGCATCTCGTTCGCGACGGGCAGTCGCATCCCAAAGGCAACCGGCCCGGCATAGTCCGCCACGCGGACAACGCCTTCGGACCGACATCCGCCATCAATCGCTTGAGATTATCAAGTCCCGACGCGCAGCGTCGAGGTGAGACTCTTGAGCGCGGCGATCACCGAAAGCGCTGTTACCTTCCCCGTGCCAGGCTTCTCCGGCGTCGGTACATTTTCGATTGTCATCTCGAACCGCACGCTGTCTGCATCGACCTTGATCGTATGCGTGTTGCGTTGCTTTGTCGGATCGGCCCAGATTTCCAGTTGGGTGCGATCGGGCCCTATGCCGGCCAGAGCGAGCGATGCGGCGACATTGACGTTCGCGGGAAATCCGGCGGCTCCTTCACGCGCGCTGCCGCGGAAGACCAGCAAGGGTTCGGTAAGGTCTGTCACGTCGATGCCGTTCCGTTCGAGATGGGGCGCGCCGATAAGGGATTTTGGCGGCTTGCGGGTGACCATCGTCACCGAGTAAATCTCGCCTTCGGCTGCCGCCCGCACGGCGTCCAGGCCGAGCAGCGCGCCCGTGGCGAGAATGATGCGGCCGCCCGCATGGCGCGCGGCATCGACGACATGCATGTTCTCGATAAGGGCTGCCGCGCTCACCGTGACGACCTGGCGGCCTGCGGCGAGGGCCGGCTCAACGATGTCGAGAAACGCTGCCGTGGGAGCGCACTCGATGATCACGTCGCAGCATGCAGCAAGTTCCGCCGGCGATACGACATCCACCGGCTTGCCATAGTCGCGCATCGCGTCTCGGGCCTTTTGCGCATTCCCGCTGACTACCGCCTCGAGCGTCGCCCCTTCTATCCCCAGGTCAAGCGCCCGGCCGACCGCCTTTCCTATCACCCCGAAGCCCGCAATGCCTACCTTCATCCGATTTTCCTCGTCGGTTGGATTCAAAAAAGAAACATCGCCAACAACCACTGGACGACGTATAGCGCATGCGGTATACATTAATTGGCGCTGTCGTGAAGCGGCGAATGAAGGGGACGGTGCACGCGATGCCAGTGGATAATCTCGTCGATCTGCAGTCGCAGCGCGGTCCTCGCGCCATGCGGCGCTTCTTGCGGGAGGCCGCGTTGATCAACGGCAAATGGGTTCTTGCCGAACGCAAGATCGAGGTTCTCGATCCGGCCAGCGGGGCGCTGGTCGGCACCGTCCCGGATCTCGACGTGAACGATATGAAGGAGGCGATCGCGGGCGCGGTGCAAGCTTTGCGTGCCTGGAAAAGCCTGTTGCCGCGCGAGCGCGGCAACCATTTGCTGGCATGGGCCGACGCGATCCTGGAGGGTAAGCGCGAACTCGCCGCGCTCATGACCGCCGAGCAGGGAAAACCTCTGGCCGATGCGCTAAGCGAGGTCGAGTATGGCGCCAGCTTCGTGCGTTGGTTCGCCGAAGAGGCGAGCCGCGTCTATGGCGAGGTCATCCCGAGCCATCTGCCGCATCGAAAGCTGCTGACCCAGCGTGAGGCGCTCGGGGTCGTCGGCTTAGTGACGCCCTGGAATTTTCCGTCCGCGATGCTCACCCGGAAGGCCGCTGCTGCGCTGGCTGCCGGCTGCACGGTCGTTGCGGTGCCATCGAGCGAAACGCCGTTCTCGGCGTTGGCATTGGCGATGATCGCCCAAAATGTCGGCATCCCGGCCGGGGTCTTCTCCGTATTGACGGGCGACGCGCCGACCCTCGTCGGAGAATTGTGCCGGCATCCTGCCGTGCGCGGGCTGTCCTTCACAGGATCAACCGAGGTCGGGCGAATTCTCGCGGCGCAATGCGCGCCGACGCTCAAGAGGGTATCGATGGAACTGGGCGGGCACGCGCCGTTGCTCGTCTTTCCCGATGCGGATATCCACTCTACCGCGGCAGCGGCGGTCGCCGCCAAGTTCCAGACGAGCGGCCAGGATTGCCTCGCCGCCAATCGGATTTACGTCCACCGCGATATTTATGCGCCGTTCGTCGACGCATTCGCGGTCGCCACCGCGCGTATTAGGGTCGGTGCGGGAACTGATGGCGGCGTCGAGCTCGGGCCGCTGATTAACCAGCGGACATTCGACAAGTCTGCGGCACATGTGAACGATGCGCTCGGAAAAGGGGCGCGGCTTGTGGCCGGAGGGGGCGGCCATGAACTGGGCGGCTTGTTCTTCGCGCCGACCGTTCTTGCCGACGTCACCCTCGACATGCTCATTACCCGCGAAGAGACGTTTGGCCCGGTAGCGGCGCTGATCCCCTTCGATGGCGAGGCCGAGGTCGTCGCGGCGGCAAACGATACCGAATATGGCCTCGCCGCCTATGTCTTCACGCGCGATCTGGCTCGCGCGCACCGCGTCGCCGATGCACTCGAATACGGAATGGTCGGGATCAACACCGTCAGCATGACCGGCGCGCCGATTCCCTTCGGGGGCATCAAACAGTCCGGACTGGGCCGTGAGGGTTCGCGCCACGGCATCGAGGAATTCACCGAACTCAAATATCTGTGCGTGGACCTTGGTTCCGCCACGCCCGCAACATCATGAAGAAGGGCTGAAAATGGCTAAAGTAGCAACCAAGGTGGTGGAAGCGCTGAAGGAAATCGGCGTGACGCATGTTTTCGGCGTGCCCAGTGGGGGCTGGGTCGATTACATGGAGGAGCTCCGCAAGGCCGACGGCATCGAATTCATCCTGGCGACCCACGAGGGTGGGGCAGGGATGATGGCGGAGGTCTATGGCCGCCTTACCGGAAGGCCGGGGGTATGTTTCGGCACCTTCGGTCCCGGCGCCACGAATCTCGCGACCGGTGTCGGCGAAGCTTTGCTAGATCGCTCTCCAATGATCGCGCTGACTGATGAATTCGGCCCGAAATTGCGTGGCCGAACCGTGCAGATGGGCATCGACCACCAGGCGCTATTCGCCCCGCTCACCAAGAAGACGACGCGGCTCGCCGCGGACTCGGTGAAGGCGACGTTGTTCGACGCGGCGGCAGTAGCGATGAGCGCTCGTCCCGGCCCGGTACACGTAGGGCTTCCCGTGGGATTGTCAGCGACGGAGGCAGGGGAGGAATCGGTCACCTTCACCCCGCCCGCGGGTCCGCCAACTGCCGATCCGACGGCGGTCGCCGCTGCCGCGCAAGCTCTGTTCGCTGCTCGCAAGCCGATCATCGCGGTGGGCCTTGGCGCCGTTGCGGCGGGAGTCGGGGGCAAGGTTCGGGAACTCGCCGAGCGGTTCGATCTGCCGGTCGTCCTGACGCCGATGGCGAAGGGGTTGCTGCCCGAACAGCATCGCAGTTATGCCGGCGTCCTCTTCCATGCGCTCAGCAACGAGGTTGGCGAAACCCACGCCCAGGCCGATCTGGTCATCGGCGTCGGCTACGATCCGGTCGAGTTTAACTACGAAAGCTGGATGCCGCGAGTGCCGCTGGTGAGCCTCGATACCGAACCGGCGGATATCGAGGAAGGTTATCCCGTTGCGGCTGACGTCGTCGGCGACATCGAAACCAGCCTGGACGCGCTCCTGGCATTGCAAAGCGACGCCAAGGATTGGGACATGGCGGCCCTGGCCGATCGTCGCGCGTCGATGTTCAAGAAGCTCGAGCCGGGAAATGGTCCGTTCGGACCCTGTGCGGTCCTGACGATCTTGCGCGACATGCTCCCCCAGGACGGCATCATGGCCTGCGACGTCGGGGCACACACCCATCTGATCGGGCAGCTCTGGCGTACACCGGCGCCCGGCACGCAACTTATGACCGACGGCTGGTCGACGATGGGGTTCGGCCTGCCGGCGGCGATTGCGGCCAAGATGGTTCATCCCGATCGCGCCGTCTGCGCGGTGGTCGGGGATGGGGGTTTTCTGATGACCGTCGGCGAACTCGCGACCGCGGTGCGCTACAACACGAAGATCGTCGTCGTCGTGTTGACCGACAATGACCTGGCGCTGATCAGGATCAAGCAGGAGAAGAAGGGTAACCCGATCTACGGCACGCCGGTGCGTCCTGGCGGGACGATCGGCGGCAGTAATCTCTTCGGTGTTCCCGTCATCAGCACCAGTGCGCCTGACGAATTTCGTGCTGCGCTCGACGCCGCCTTTGCCGCTGAAGGACCGATGATCGTCGAGGCGATCGTCGACAGCCGCGAATATGACGGTCTCGTCCTGAAGAAAGACAAGGTCGAGGCATGACGATGGCCACAAGCATCAAATTTGACGGGACTTTATGGTAATATGAACAGCATCTATCTTTGCAAAGCCGGCGACGTCCCCGAGAACGGTGTCATCCAGGTCACGCCGCCGGGATTCGATGACGGCATCGCGGTGTATCGGCTCGAAGACGGCTTCTACGCCACCGACGACATGTGCACGCATGCGCTCGTGTCGCTATCGGGAGGGGAAGTCGAGGATGGCGTCATTTTCTGCCCGCTCCACGGCGGTGCTTTCGATATCCGTACGGGTGCCGCGACGGAATTTCCCTGCACCAGGGCTTTGAAAACCTACGCCGTCGAAGAACGGGATGGTTCGCTCTTTGCGCGAGCGGATTGACTTACCCGAGCGCGCTCGTCCGACCTGGCAGCGCTTCGCCGCAAAGCATGAGCTCGCCGTGTCCTTTACGGGCGCGGCGCGTTCACGCCGGCCGCCGCTTTCACTGCCGTAGCGCTCTTTCCGGCTCGCGCGTTCGATCGCCGAAAGACGCCAGATCCTCGACTTGACAACGTCAATTAATGTATACACCATGCGGCATACCTAAACCGTCCTGGGCTGTATCACATGGCGCTGCGGATCGGCGGTAATGAGGTCCACGTAGGTCGCGGGCCGTTTCTGGCAGCGGGCATGCAAGCATGCAGCTCGCGGCTTGTCAGAAAAAGGGAGGGTGAAAATGATCGCGTTCAACAGTCGTGTCCGGCTCCTTAGAAGCCGCATGACGTACTCAGTTGCCGCAAGCGCGTTGTTGTTGGCGCTGTCCGGGCAGGCGTGCGCCCAGAGCGGCCCGGCTTCGGATGCTTCGCCGGCAGCGCCTCAGGCGAACGATGCGCCCCCCGCCGGGACCGATATCGTCGTTACCGCTACGCGGCGTGGCGATACAAAAACGCGCGATATTCCCCTCGCCATAGCCGCCGTCTCGGGGGAGGCCCTGAAGGAGGCGAATGTTACGAGCTTTCAGGACCTCCGCAAGGTTGATCCGTCGCTCAACATTACCACGTTCGGTGCCGGCCAGCAGCGGACAGTCATTCGTGGCATCCAGTCGCAAGCCGGGGCCACGACCGGCTTGTATCTTGACGAAATGCCGATCGTTGGCGGAACAGGCGCCCCGACCAGCATCTTGGGAGATGGGCGGCCTGCGCTCCAACTCCGCGACATTGACCATATCGAGATTCTCAAGGGTCCCCAGGGCACCTTATTCGGCTCGGGCTCGGTCAGCGGCACTTTGCGCGTGATTACTGCGAAGCCCGACCTGACCTCTTTCGGCGGTCATGCCGAGGGTGCGATCGGCATCCTTGATGGTGGCAATCCCAACTACGATGGCTCGCTGACGCTAAATGTGCCGGTCGTGAAGGACGTGCTGGCCGTTCGAGGCGTTGTCTGGGGGCAGTCGGGCGGCGGCTATATCGATCAGACGATCAATGGCGTCTACCATGCCAACGTCAATGATTCGCACATCACCGGCTTTCGCGTTTCGGCGCTGCTCAAGCCGACTCCGGACCTGAGCTTGCTTTTATCGGCGAGCCAACAAAGAATCCATGTCGATGGCGTCGCTGCTTGGCAGCAGGATCAGGGTCCTTACAAGTCGATTTCCCCATCGGTGGAGTTCTTCCGGGAAAAGGTGCAGCTCTACAACGCGACCGCGGACTATGATCTTGGTTTCGGCAACATCGTTGCCTCCGGGTCATATGGCAAGCAGGACAATCTGGCTGCGCGGGACAGCAGTGTGACCGCGCATCTGTTTCGTTTGGCCGGAACCGTCTATGTGCCGACGATCAATTTCGAATATGCGACCGGCGAGATTCGCTTTTCATCCAAGTTCAGCGGTCCCTTTCAGATCGTTACTGGCCTTTTCTATGAGTATGACAAAAACCTGAATGGAACAAATGCAGTTACCAACGACCGTGCTGGTCTCGCGCGATGCTATACCTATGAAGAGTGTATCGCGGACGGATTCAGGCGTCCGGGTGTGGGAAATAGCGACTATCAGTTCGGCTCGCTGAACACGACCATATCCAACCAATATACGGCATATATTCAGGGTGATTATACAATTGTCGGGAACCTCACAGCCACGGTCGGCTTTCGGTATTTCAAGGCTGACACGCGCCGGATAACGGAGAACCGACAGACTATCTTTCCGGACTTCTTTCGCGGAATTCTGAGCCCGCTCGCGGTCGTCTCCGATCAGACTACGCATGATAAGAAGCCGAGCTACAATTTTTCGCTTCTCTGGAAAGCGACGCCTGACATCAGCCTGTATGCCCGGGCGGCATCGGGGTTCCGCATTGGTGGCGTAAACAGCACGACGTCCCTGGCACAGCAGGCAGGCGTGGTATTTCCCGGCACCTATGGCCCAGACAGTTTGTGGAATTATGAGGCGGGGGTGAAGGGCCTGCTCTTCGACCTCAAGCTTTCGTTCGACATCAGCGCATATCATATCGACTGGTCGGGTCAGCAACTCGTCGCTCAGACAGCCGCGGGTGCGTTCACCTACACGATCAACGCTGGCATCACGCGCACCAATGGCGCCGAACTCAATCTGACCTACCGGCCGGATCGCCATCTGACGCTTGGCGCCGGCATGACCTATGTCGATTCCAAACTCGGCACTGACCTGCCAGCCGATGTCATCGCCTCCGGAACCGTTGGCCACAAGGGCGACCGCCTGCCCTTTATTGCGCGGATCATGGCGAATGCCTCCCTCGAGTATAAGGGCGATATCGGACATCGGGTCGAAGCTTACGGCCGCGCCTCGGTTAATTATCGCAGCGCCTCCTACAGCTCGTTCAGCGCTGCCAGCACTTTCTACACCAAATTGCCTCAGTTCGCGTCGGTCAGCGCAGAGATCGGCATTCGCACCGACCGGGTGGACTATGGAATCTCGGTCGAGAATCTTACCAACAAGGTGGGCTATTTGGGCGTTTATGACTCGGTCGACGGCATCCGCATCTATTCGCCAGGGCCCCGTACGATCAGCATGAAGGCGGCGTTGCGCTTCTGACAGGGAGCCGTCGGGTCAATTGTGCGGCGTTGACCCGACGGCGGCCGTCGAACACGAACTGACCAACGGCCGTTTCGCGGCCAGCAGGAAGAGATCGCTTATGTCACTCAAACCTCTGTACATTATCCTGATAGTGCTCGGATATTGCGGCCTGTTCGCAAGCCCGGCGCAGGCGCAGCAAGCCAAGCCCATGTCGAATTGCGAACGCATGGCGACACTCGATTTTGCTGGTCTGCCTGACGCAGCGACGGCGATCGCGAGTGCGGAAACCGTCGCTGCGGCGCCGGGCGTCTCGAGCTATTGCAAGATATCGGGGACGATCGCGCCGCAGATACAGTTCGAATTGCGCCTGCCGGCGGACTGGAACGGCCGGTATCTCCAGGGCGGGTGCGGCGGTTTTTGCGGCTTCAATCCGATCGAGAATTGCCGGGTCGGCCAGTCACGTGGCTTTGCCGTAGCTGCCAGTAACCTCGGCCATATCGGTGGCGTATGGGTGGCTCCGGTTTGGGCAGGCGATCCGATGCTGCGCCGCGACTTCGGCGGGCGGGCGACGCATGTCCTGGCGGTCGCGGCGAAGGCGATGATCGCGGCCTATTACGGCAATGGCCCTCGCTATAGTTATTTCCAGGGATGCTCGACCGGCGGTCGCGAGGGGCTCCAAATCGCCCAGAACCATCCCACCGATTTCGACGGCGTCATTGCCGGAGATCCGGCGTTCGCCGGCCGTTTGGGCGGAATCTGGAACAATTGGATCGCGTCCACATTGATGGGCCGCGACAACGAGCCGGTATTCGATGCTCAATCGCTCAAGGTATTGCACGCAGCGGTCAACGCGGCGTGCGACACCAAGGATGGGCTCAAGGACGGGATCATCGAAGATTCGCGGCGCTGCAGCTTCGATCCGGTGCAGATCGAATGCCGGACTCAAGATACGTCCAACTGCCTGACCAAAGCCCAGGTGACCGCTGCGCGCGCCATGTACGATGGCGCCCGCAATAGTGCCGGTAAGCTGCTTTACCCTGGGGCTGCGCCGCGTGGCAGTGAGCTTGACTGGAACGGTCCGCTGATGGCGGAGGTCACTCGGCAATCGCTGCGCTTCCTGGCTTTCCCGACCCCGCGGCCGACGTACAATTTCCGCGATTTCAACTGGGATCGCGACGTTGCCGATACGGAAGCTGCAACAACAACATATGATCCGGTTGCGCCCAGGGCGGCTCCCGATCTCGCCGCCTTTCACGCGCGCGGCGGCCGCTTGATCGCCTATCATGGTAGCTACGATTACGCCGTCCCGCCGGACGCACTTATCGATTACTACGCGCAAGTCTGGAATCGCGAAGGCGGATTGACCTCGACGCGCGATTGGTTCCGGCTCTTCATCGTGCCCGGCATGTTCCACTGCCGTGGCGGCGACGCGCCGAACGAGTTCGATATGCTCGCCGCGATCGTCGACTGGGTTGAGCATGGTCGTGCGCCCGACGGTATTGTGGCGACGCAGCATGACAAGGCAGGCACCCTCGTTCGGACACGGCCGCTCTATGCCTATCCCAACGTGGCCCGCTATGTCGGACACGGCGATGTCAACGAAGCAGCCAATTGGGCCATGAAGACAGTGGCCGTTGGTGAAGATCGGGCCGATTGGATCTGGAAGCCAACGGATCGGAATTGATCGGCTCAACGTTACGGCGCGCCTGGCCCGGCGGCAGGCGAGAGTTGGATCGGACAGCGTCGGCGGGAGAGCATCTCGCCGGCGCTGTGCGTTGCGTGTGGCCCAAATAGTCTTTCCGCGTTAGAAAATGTCTGATTCCCATCCGATCGGATATCGCGCGCCCAGACCAATCTCAGACGATTTGCTCTTCACCGATCAGAAGCTGCCACTCCAGCGCGCCTGGCGATCAATATCCAGTTGACCGGCGGCGCGATGGGCACGCCGCAGGGAACTCCGAGCCGCGAGGCACGATCCTGCGCATAGGCGATGTCGATCATCGGCAGGCCTTCGCTCTGTTCGACCTTGACGTCCCCGGCGCCCCGCCCCGTGCGGCGATGCACGCGGGCGATCCTCGCGTCGGTCGCGTTCTATTCGGCGAAGTTCTCGCCGAACACTTTCACCGCCACTTCAGATCGCACGCCGGCTATCAACTCGTTGAACCGCATCTGGGTCGGCTGGGTGACCTCATAGGCATGGCCCTGCACCCGGGCGAGCCCGGCCTCGATCCGTTCGACCACGGCGGCCTTGCCCTCCGACGGGTTGGGCTATTCCTTTCGGTCCCTGAGCATGATGAATGTGTCCGTGGCATTGGGCGGCATCGGGTCCAAGGCAACCTCTACAGTGCTGGTGCGCGAGCGGACGATGCGAATCTCGTGCACCCCCTGGAGACCGCGCTCCGCGTAGGACATCAACTATCTCGAAGGCATCATCCGTCAGGCAATATGATTACTTTCGATTCCCCTGACCCCTTATCAAGCCATCTTGACAAGCGTCGCTATTTTTTGTGTATACAGCATACTGTATATCTATAAAGCGCATGCGACGAGCGTGCTGCGCACACGGACCATCGGGGGAGGGGGCATGAAGTCGTTGAAACAGCGTCTATTCATAAATGCATCGCGCGCCGGCATTTTGATCGGCTTTGCGGGAATGGCTTCCTCGCAGGCCTATGCGCAAACCCAGCCTGATCAGGAGCAACCTCCCTCGGTGGCGAGTGCAGGGCCGCAGGTCGACGCCTCGACAGAGAAGGCCGACATTGTCGTCACGGGCTCGCGGATCGCACGGCGGGATTTCTCGTCGAACAGCCCGATTCTTACGATGAACGAAGCGGCGCTCCAGAGCCAGGGATCGGTAGAGGTGGAGCAGAAGCTTCAGTCCCTCCCGCAGTTCACGCCGGGGGCCACGGCGTTCCAGACCAGCCTGCAGGCGTCGAATGTCGGCCAGCCAACACTGAACCTTCGTGGCTTGGGCGCCTCACGCAACCTGGTGCTGATCGACGGCCGCCGTGCGCAGCCATCGTCGCCGAGCCTTCAGATCGACACCAATTCGATTCCCGCCGCGCTGGTCGACAATGTCGAGGTTATCACGGGCGGTGCGTCGGCGGTCTATGGTTCCGACGCGATCTCGGGCGTGATCAACTTCAAGCTCAAACGTGACTTCAACGGCGTGATAGCTTCGGGTCAAGCCGGCGTCACCGAACTGGGCGATGGCGCGACCTATAATCTGGAGCTAACGGCCGGCAAGACCTTCGCCGATGGCCGTGGGCGCATCATGCTATCGGGGGGCTATTACGGGCGCAACAGCGTCACGATAAATTCGCGCGATTATTTTGCTCGCGCGCGCGCCGCCGGGCTTGGGGGCAGCAATGCCCTGCCAGAGGGTGTGTACCAGCCGACGCTAGCCGGTCCGATCGGTCCGAAGGACTTCGTGCCGCCGAATTTCCTGCCGGGCGGAAACCTGCCTACGGCGTTGGCGCTGTCGACGCTCTTCAACGGCAAATATGGTGTAACCGGCGTCGTCACGCCGAACACCAACATCGGTTTCAATGCAGACGGCACGCTCTACACTCAGAATAACGGGGTGAAGAATTATCGCGGCCCGGGGATCGATGCAGGCTATTTCCTGGACGTCAACGGTCAGCTCGTTTTCACGAACGACCAGTCGAGCAACACGCTGCTCACGACGCCGCTGACTCGCTACAACGCATTTGCGCGCGCCGAATATGAATTCAGCGATTCGCTGACCGTCATGGCCCAAGGCATGTTCACCAAGTACGACACGAACGTTCAGCAGAATGGCGTTCCTGCCGCGTTCAATGTGTGGAACCTCGTACTTCCCGTAACCAACCCGTTCGTACCGGCCGACTTGAAGTCGCTGCTGCAATCCCGCCCGCAGGCTGGGGCGAACTTCGGCCTAATCAAGTCGCTGGAAGCCTTTGGCCCGCGTGCGCAGCGGTTCAATACCGAACTGTATCAGTTGTTGCTAAGCGTCAGCGGCAAGCTGCCCGGGATCGATGGTTCGTGGGAAATCTATGGCACCCATGGCAGCACCAAGATCGACGAAACGACCTATTCCGGTGCCGTTTCCTATCGGCGCCTTGAGCAGCTGTTGTTTGCACCCGACGGTGGCAACAGCCTGTGCACGGGTGGCTTCAATCCATTCGGAAACAACCCGTTGTCGCCGGAATGCGTTGCATTTGCCAGCCGGGAAGCGCCCAAGGATTCGCAGATCACGCAGAACGTCGTGGAAGCCAACCTCCAGGGGCGGTTCTTCACGCTGCCCGCCGGTGACGTGCGCTTCGCGGCCGGTGCCGGATATCGCGAAATCAAATATCAGATGCACAACGATCCGGTATTAAGCACCACCGGCACTTCCGATTTCATCAGCCTTTCAGCTTCGCAGCCTTCGACCGGCTCAATCAACGTTAAGGAGATTTACGGCGAGCTTCTGGTGCCGATCCTGAAGAATGTTCCTGGCATCAAGGAACTGACGATCAGCCCGGCGTTCCGCTATTCGGACTATAGCAGCAGCGGCGGCGTCAGCACCTACAAGGTCGATTTCAATTGGACCATGATCGATGTGGTGCGTCTGCGTGGCGGATATCAACGCGCGATCCGCGCGCCCAATATCGCAGAGTTGTCTCGCGGTGCGGTAGCAAACCCTCCTTTCATCGGTTTCACGGCCCTGGGGCAGGGTGACCCCTGCGATATCGCATCTACTTTCCGACAGGCGACAAATCCTGGCCGAGCTCAGGTTCGTCAATTGTGTATAACCCAAGGCGTGCCCGCAGCGACCGTAGACAGCTTTAGCTTCCCCGTACCACAAGTCGGTGGAACTACCGTCTCGAACAGCGCACTCATACCCGAGACGGCGGACACCTATACCGTCGGCGCCGTATTCCGGCCCGGTCCGGGCAGCGGCATCTTCAGGCGCCTGTCGTTCTCGATCGACTATTACAACATCGCCATCAAGGACGCGATAAACTACATTCCGGCGACAACCGCGCTGCGTAACTGCTTCAACGAGATCGGCGCCAATCCCACGTTCGATCAGAACAGCGTGTTCTGTCAGGCGATCACGCGCTCCGCCGGTGGGCAGATCATCAATCTGGCGACGCGGCCGGTGAACTCGGGTGGGTTCAAGACCGACGGCATCGACTTCCAGCTCGATTGGGGCATCGGCCTTCGCAACGGATCGCTGCTCGCCAATGTGGCCGGCACCTATGTGAACAGTTTCAAGATCGCCAGCCTGTCGAACCTGCCGTTCCTGGAGTTCGCCGGTACGCAGGGCGGGCCGCTGGGTTCGGTTCCTAGGTGGAAGGTGAACTCCACGCTCGCCTACGCCACGGACTCCGCGACGATCGGGGTGCGCTGGAATTATCTCGACGGGATGCGCTCGGCGACAAGCGTGACGAGCCCGACCAGCGTCCGGCCCGGTGTGAGTTCCTACAGCACATTCGATGTCTTTGGCCGGATCAACGTGACCAAAGCGTTCGAAATGCGCGCAGGCGTCACCAATCTTGCCAACAAACAGCCGCTTGATGTGGACGGGTTCGCGGGACAGACCGACCCCTCGCTCTACGACCCGCTCGGCCGCCGCTTTTATGTTGGGTTCACGGCGCGGTATTAGGACTTTCCATAAATCATCCGTCGGGATGCCCCCGAACCTCGCCGGGCCAGGGGCGTTGGTCTTCGGAAAAACGTCCGGCCCCGTGTAGATGGAGGACATTTCCCAATGATGGAAATTCAAGCAGGGTGCGGGCTGGTGCGACCCGTTAGGACGTGAACGTTCAATAATCGATCTTGATGAGTACCTAGTAGATCGAATCGGCTATTCTATGAATATTTGGTTTTTAATAGATTTATAAACTGATATCGGAAAGTTGCGGTTCTTCTGGTACTATTTCTTGAGATTCATTAAAGTGAAGTGGATCGTTTGTGAGTAACAAGACCACGTTCCTCGCCGCCATTTTGGCAAGCACACTTTTGGCGCAGCCGGGGTCCGCGCGGTTGACCGCCGAACGACCGGGAGCGGCCCCCTCGCCATCCCAGTCGGTCGGGGCGGAGCCAGCTGCCCCGCAGCGCGTGCGACCGAATTTTCTGGTGATCGTTGCGGACGATCTTGGTTGGTCCGACTTGGGCACGTTCGGCGGCGAGATTGCAACGCCAAATCTGGATGCATTGGCCAATCGCGGCGTGCGATTTACTGGCTTCCATGCTGCACCGACCTGCTCGCCCAGTCGCTCGATGTTGCTCAGCGGCGTCGACAATCATGAGGCAGGCCTGGGCACCATGCTTGAGGCACGTTCGGCATCCTTGGCCACTCGTCCGGGCTATGAAGGCTTTCTCAACGACCGCGTCGCGTCGATCGCGGAACTGCTGCAGCAGGACGGCTATCGCACCCTGATGTCCGGCAAATGGCACTTGGGACTGACAGAGGACAGAGGGCCGGCGGCGCGAGGTTTCGAGCGTTCATATGCCCTGCTTCAGGGTGATGGCAATCATTTCGGTGTCGATCAGCGAGGCATCTGGAAGCGGTTAAACGCGAATTCGACTTACCGTTATAACGGCAAATTCGTACTCTACCCAACTGGACGTTATTCCGCAGACTATTTCGCCGAACGGCTCATCAACTTTCTCGACGAAGGTGCCAAGGAGAAGCGACCATTTTTCGCCTATCTCGCATTCACTGCACCACACTGGCCGATGCAGGCACCGCCCGAAACCATTGCCAAGTACAAGGGCCGCTATGACGCCGGCTATGAGGTATTGCGCGCGGAACGGCTGGAGCGTCAGAAGAGGTTGGGCCTCGTCGCCCTCGATCAACAACCGCACCCTCTGGGCGGCGTAAAGCCGTGGGAGACGTTGACGCCCTCTGAGAAGGCCTTCGAGGCGCGCAAGATGGAAGTCTATGCGGCGATGGTCGATCGGATGGACCAGAACGTCGGACGGGTCATCGCCGAGCTCAAGCGCACCGGTCGGTACGAGAACACCGTCATCGTTTTCCTTTCCGATAATGGAGCGGAAGGCCGCAAGCTCGATGCGCCTCTCCTACCCCCCAGCGTTCCCATTGATCGCTTGAAGCGGCTCATCGACAACAGTCTTTCCAATATCGGCAGCGCCACATCATATGTTGGCTACGGCCCGGGTTGGGCGGCGGCGAACAGTTCGCCATCTTGGTTAACAAAGGGCTATCCGACCGAAGGTGGCACGCGGGTTGCGGCTTTCGCGTCCGGCAGGGGCGTGATCGGCAGTGGCCGGATCGCGCGCGGCTATCTAAGTATTGTCGATGTCGCGCCCACGCTGCTTGCGCTGGCTGGCATACAGCAGCCGCAGACCTTCAAGGGTCGCTCGATACTGCCGTTCGAGGGCAGGAGCATGGTTCCGGTCCTGGAAGACACTTCAGCTGAAATTCACAATCCCACGGAACCCTTGGGCACCGAGCTGTTCTATCGTCGGGCTTTGCGTAAGGGTGATTGGAAGGCAGTCTATTTGCCCCCATCAGATAGAGCTACTGTTTCAGGTAGTGGGAAGTGGCTATTGTTCAACCTCGCGACCGACCCGGCCGAAACTACCGATCTTGCGGTAGCGCAGCCTCAGAAGCTCGCAGAACTAGTTGCGGACTGGGACCGTTACGCAAAGGAGAAGGGGGTGGCGCTCCCTGATGCCGGCGTCAGCGGCAAATAAAGGTGCAGAACCTCGCCCTCAAGGCCTCGGGCTGACGCTGACAGAAATTCCATCTTCCCACTGGTTTTGCTCCCACGTTCGCTCCCACAGCCCGCGTCGGATGTGATGAAATGTCTTGGCATTCGATGCAGCTGATGTTTCACAAAACGCGCTTAGTATCAAATACCTAGGGGTATTTTGGGCTGTCCTAGGAAACGCCTTTACCGCTCACGGTGACTCCAATGCCACCTTCATCGGATCGGTAAAAAGGGCAGGGCAGCCCGATGCCCATATCTCACTTACGCCCCCTCCCGCGATTTGCCGACTAAGAAATAGCACCGCGGCCAAGCGGCGATGATCGGCCCTGCGGCCAACGCAGCCGGTTCGTGAGACTGCGATCAGACCGTATTGACGGAGCCTGGTAAGGGATCGTCGCCGCGGTGAACCCTTGCACGCGCCGCTGTCGCCCTCCGTTGCGGCACTCCGCCATGAGAAAGCGTAATCTCGCGGGCGAAACCGTGGGACCGCCACCTGACGCGCCACGGCGTTGCGGCCGCTCATTCCGGTCCGCAGAACCCCTTACGCCAAGCGCACAACAATTTGGCCTGTCGTTGCCTTGCTCGAAATCAATGTGCAATGTATACAGTGCGCAGTACACATAGATTGACAATGTCGGAGTGCGCCTTATGGTCTGCCCCATGCCCGAAGGGGGAAGGACGAGGCGAGTAGTGGGCATGGCTGCCTGCTAGAATGTTGAAAAACTGCGGATGTGGCGACGGTCGTCCGCCTCGCACACTTACAAAATTATGACCGACCCGCGTTCGTTCAATTGGAAACGCCGGCATTTGCAGCTCTGGGGAGGAAAGATGAAAATCAAGTGGTTCGTTGGCAGTGCGGTCTCTGTGGCAGCTATGTCTTTTTCGCTTGTGGCGCATGCTCAGGAAGCGGGTGCGGCGGGTAAGGAGGTTGTTCCGGAAAGTGGAGCGCTGGCAGACATTGTTGTCACCGCGCAGCGCCGTGCGCAGAATATGCAAGATGTTCCGATCGCGATCTCGGTAGTGACCGCAGCGTCGATCGAGAATTCCGGGTACAAAGGCCTGACCGATATCCAGTATCTTGCGCCCAGCGTGCAATACGATCCTGCCAGCGGTGGCGGTTTCCAAGTTCGCGGTGTCGGGACGCAGGTGTTCGACTTTTCTACCGAACAGGCGGTCGGTGTCGTTGTCGATGACGTCGTTTATGACCTTCCCCGCAATCCCGGCGTAGCCGGCCTCGCCGACATCGAACGGGTCGAAGTGCTGCGGGGGCCGCAAGGAACGCTGTTCGGCAAAAACGCGTCGGCTGGCGTGATCTCGGTTGTGACGAAAAAACCGGTACTCAAAAAACTCGAAGGCGATTTCAGCGCAAGCCTCGGAGAGCGTTTGGATCGGCGGATCACCGGCAATCTAAATATTCCCCTGGGTGATATCGCGGCTTTGCGGGTGTCGGCTTTCGAGACCGGCCAGCATGGGCTTGGCCGTTATACCCTGCTGGATAAGCGCATGGGCGATGTGAGCGACAGGGGTGTTCGGGCCAAGCTGCTTGTCGCGCCCTCATCGACGCTGGAGTTCGTGGTGACGGCCGATTATTCCACCCACTGGGATAACATTCCCCTCGGTACGCTGCGTTCGGTGACCATTCCGGCCTATGGTCCTTCGGCGGCCGGGGCCGGCGCGGCAGCGACGCCCGACAATCTTAACAACGGCGACCGGTTCGAGAGTTTCGTGAACTTCAAGACCGGGGGGGTATCCCTTTCGGCGAAACTTGATCTCGGCAATCACAGTTTGACGTCGATCACCGCCTATCGAAAGCTGGATTACACCAGCCAGTTGCCACTCGATTTCGAGCCAAATTTCGATTTTCTACCCTACAATGTGGGCACGATTAGCGCCAGCAAGTTGAGCCAAGAACTTCGCCTGGCATCGCCTGGTAACGGTCCGATCCGTTATGTCTTTGGCCTCTATTATAACCGTCTTGATCTTGATTCCACTCAGGAACAAGCGGGCCGGCTGGGTGGAACCTTGCCGCCTGGCGTCTATCTATCCACAACAAATGGCATTCAACACTATACTAACCGGATCGAGAGTGAGGCCGCCTTCGCCAATTTCAATATCGAGCTGGCCAAGGGACTGGAGCTCGTTCTCGGCGGTCGATTTACTCATGATGACAATCGCTCCGCTACGTCCTTCGACGGAACGACACCCCTCGGCTATGTAGCGATACCCATCTCGCCGGTGCCGCCCTCGCCCGGTGGCGTAAGTAAAAGCAATTTTTCTTACAAGATTTCGCCGACGTATAAGATTGGCGAAGACATCATGATCTACGCCAGCTACGCGACCGGGTACAAAGGGCCGGGCGTCGCTTACATTTCCGGTTTGAAACAACCCTATAACGCCGAAACGGTGAAAAGTTACGAAGCTGGCATCAAGTCAGAGTTCCTCGATCGCAAAGTGCGTTTGAACATCGCTGCGTTTCTACAGAACTATACCAATTTCCAGGCCCAGGATCTCCGATTGGTAAACGGTGCGCCGGCCTTCCTGGTCATCAATGCCGGCGGCCTTCGCTCCAAAGGCGTGGAAGCCGAATTGAACGTTCGCGCGACCAAGGCGCTCTCGTTCAACGGCAGCGTCACCTATGCAGATAGCGTGTTCACTGATTATCTGCGAGGCGGGGTCCAGCTGGCTGGTGCACGTCTGACCAACGCGCCGCGATTGTCGGCCGTGCTCGATGCATCGCTTGATCAGCACCTCGGAGACGCCTTCATGATGCACGCCAACGTCGGTGTGTCCTATCGGTCGAAGACCTTCCAGGTGGTCGCCAACCCTGCCTCCATTCAAAAGAGCTATGCGCTGGCGAACGCAAGGCTCGCTTTCGGCCCGACGAACGAGAAGTGGCAAATTGGCATCTATGCCCGCAACATCTTCAACCAGGAGTTCTCGACGCTTTTCGATGCGCTCCCGTTCGGTAACGTCCGTGGCGTTTCAAGCGAGGCGCGGCGAACAGTCGGCGGCTTTGCGAGCGTGAAGTTCTGAACCTGACTGGCAATGCGGCCGACGAATCTGCCGCCAAGGCATATTCGTCCGGCCGCGGCGCGTCATGTCGCCGATGGGTCTAATCCGCCGAGATCCTGGGAGGCGGGCGACCCGAAGAGCACATTGTGGACGCGAATGAGAACCCCTGTCGCGCGCTCCATACGATCAGGCAGGGGCACGAGGGGTTTCGCTGCAAGTATCGTGGCTCCTCTTATCGAAAGATCGGGCCAACAATTCGCCGCGCAAACAGAGGCCAACGGAAATGGATATGGGTAAGCGAAGAAAGACGGCGCTTGGATGGGCAATGGTTGGGCTGACCGGAATAACCACGCTGGCGCGGGCGCAGTCGAGCGACGTACCCGCCGATCCTGATACCCGCGCTGCGAGTACCGAGCGCCAGATGAGCGACGATGAGCGCGTCCGCCTGACCCACGGCATTATGGCGGTGCCCTATTTGGGTAGCAAGATTCCGGCCGAAGCACCCTTTGGTGCCGGATATGTCGAGGGGATCCCCCGGCTCGGTATTCCCGCCCTGACAGAAACCGATGCCGGTCTCGGCGTCGGTTATGTCGGCGGCCTGCGAAAGGATGGCGCAACCGCTCTGCCCTCGGGGCTGGCCATGGGGGCGACCTGGGATCCCGACCTGATCCGCGCAGGCGGCGCGATGGTCGCGGCGGAGGCCCACGCCAAGGGATTCAACGTTGTGCTGGCCGGCGGCATCAACTTGGTGCGCGAGCCGCGCAATGGGCGCAATTTCGAGTATCTTGGCGAAGATCCGCTCCACACCGGGATTCTCGCAGGGGCCGCAGTTTCGGGCATCCAGTCGCGTCACGTCATCTCGACGCTGAAGCATTTCGCGATCAATTCGATGGAGACAGGGCGCCAGTTCCACAACGCGGTGATCGATGATGCGGCACTTCGGATGAGCGACCTTCTCGCCTTCGAGATAGCTATAGAACGCGGCAATCCCGGGGCAATCATGTGCGCCTATAACCGTGTCGGCGGACAATCCGCCTGCGGCAACGATTATCTGCTCAATCAGGTGCTCAAGCGTGACTGGGGCTTCAAGGGCTTCGTCATGTCCGACTGGGGTGCCGTCCACGGTCTGGATTACGCGCTCAGCGGTCTCGACCAGCAATCCGGTGCCCAGCTCGACGACAAGTTGTATTTTGGCGGCGCCTTGTCGACGGCCGCGCAAAACGATCCGCGCTACCGCGCGCGCCTCGCCGACATGAACCGGCGGATCTTGCGATCGATGTTCGCCATAGGCGTCGATCGCGACCCGCCGACCAGGGCACCGATCGATGTCGCCGCCGGTGCGCAGGTCGCCCAGGACATCGCCGAACGCTCCATCGTCCTGTTGCGCAATCGCGGCGGCGCATTGCCACTCGCTGCGTCGGCAAGACGCATCGCCGTGATCGGAGGGCACGCCGATAGCGGCGTTCTGTCGGGCGGAGGCTCGTCGCAGACGCAGGGGGAAGGTGGACCCATCGTCACCATCCCGACGGCGGCCGGACCGTTCGCCGCTGTGCTCACGCAATCCTATCAGGCGTCCTCGCCACTCAGGGCGATCAGGGCGCGGTCGCCCGATGCCGAGGTGATCTATCGCAACGGTCGGTACATCGCCGACGCCGTCACCGCCGCCAAGCATTCCGACGTCGCGATCATCTTTGCGACGCAGTGGATGAGCGAGGGCCTAGACGCGCCCGATTTGTCCTTGCCCGAAGGCCAGGACGCTCTGATCGCGGCTGTCGCCGCGGCCAATCCGAACACGATCGTCGTACTCGAAAACGGGAGCCAGGTGCTGATGCCCTGGCTCGACAAGACCGCTGCTGTCGTCGAAGCATGGTATCCCGGTGCACGGGGTGGCGAGGCGATCGCGCGAGTCCTGTTCGGCGACGTCAATCCATCGGGTCGTCTGCCGGTGACGTTTCCAGCCTCAATCGCGCAATTGCCGCGCCCGGAGCTGCCCGGCAGCGCGACGGTCGAACCAAGCTTCATCGGCAAAGGCAAACCGGGGCAAACGCTCGACGTGGACTACAATATCGAAGGCGCAGACGTCGGATATCGCTGGTTCGCGCGCCAGCGCGCCACGCCGTTGTTCGGGTTCGGGTTCGGTTTGAGCTATACCAGCTTCGATCACGGCCCCATGTCGATTTTACCTGGACGACAGCCGACCGCGCGCTTCGCCATTCAGAATAGCGGCAAACGGGCCGGCGCCGACGTCGGCCAGGTCTATCTCGTCGGCACGCCCGCTGGTGCCACGCTGCGGCTTGCGGGGTTCCAGCGCGTCGATTTGAAACCCGGCGAGCGGCGAACACTCGAGGTCACGCTCGATCCGCGCATTCTGGCCACTTGGCGGAATGGACGCTGGCAGATTCTGGCGGGCAGCTACCGCTTCGCGCTGGGCAGGTCCGCGACGACATTGGGTTCGCCTGTCACCGTCAAATTGCAGGGGCGCGAATGGTAAAGGATCGACCTACTAGGATTTGCCGCCCAGAACCGGCTGATACGATGCGCAACGTCAACCGCGCGATCGGCCGGTCCCTTCTATGGCTGATTTGGACCGGTGCCAGCGCCCTGTTCCTAGTCTTCTTCCTGTGGTCGGTCCTGCCCGGAGCTATTGCCCGCGCGTTGCCGACGAGTTGGTATTATCCAGAATGACGAGCGGCGCGCGACCGGGAAATGTCGGTGGCTGCCGATCGCAACCTCCGCCGAAAATGAGCGAAAACATCAACGACGGTAAAGAGGCGAACTGCCTTCCGCCTCTCAAGTGATGCATGTCGTCGCGCGTCATTCGACCGACCGAAACGAACAAAGGCGCCTCGAGGAGAGCCATTGATGCGGAAAATGTCCAGCGCCGCCGATCGCGCTCCCTTGTCAGAAAATCCGCAAAAGAGATTTCCGTCTCGCCAGGCAACCAGTACCGCTCATCCTGTGTGCCGCACCAGGTTGCGCAGGAACTCGTTCGAATGTGTCATCATCGCATAATGACCGCCGTCGATCAGGCGCGCGCGCTTGGAAGGCGCTCGGACCTTGTTGAAATAGTCCATGGCTGCCTTCGCCGACGCTACATAATCGTCTCGACCGTGCAGGAGAACGTACGGGATATCATAAGCGAACCCGACATCAGACATGTCGATCTGGCTAACTGTCGAGCCAAGGCGGGAGAAGGAGAAGAACAGGCCCTCCTGCCAATCCTTCGCGTCCTGGGGCGTCATGCCTGCAGCCACCTCGATATTATGGTGCATCGCGTCACTCCAGGCGATGTCGGTCGGGGCGAGATAAAGGTTCAGCCATCGCCGAAGATCGAAATAGGGGCCGTTGCTGGCGAGGGCGTCGGCGTTCAGCGCCTGGAGGGCGGCGAGTGCTTCGGCGTTGGCTGTGGCCTGGGCGCGCGCGGTTGCGAACGCCAGCTCGTCCCTGATCAGTCTTCGCCAACTCGACAACTGGCCGGTTCCGACAAGTGCGGTGAAGAGGTCTGGCCGCGACTTTGCGATCCGCCCCGCTAGATAGCTCCCCCAGGAATGCCCGATCAGGATGGGTCGGCGGCCGAATCTGTTCTTCAATCGCTCGCCGAGTTCAATCCCGTCGTGGACCAAGCGCTCGGCTGACAGGTCGGCTTCGCGGTTGCGGCCAAAGGTTCGACCGCTGCCCCGCTGGTCCCACTGGACGACGGTAAAAAATTTCTCCCAATCACTTGTATAGAGGGCGCTCAGCGGGGACTGAGCCTCCCCCGGGCCGCCATGGATGATGAGAACGACCGGGTTCCGGGCGCTGCGGCCGCGGATGGAGACCCACTGGTCAATCTCGCCCAGAGTCTGAAAGCCGGCCTCGTTCAGGCTGCCGTTCGAGGCCGTCGCAGGGGAGGTCAATAGGGTCGCCGAGGAGGCGAGTAGAGCCGATGACCCAAGTACAGTTCTGCGCGTGATCATTTTCGGTTCCGCCATCGAGATTTCTCCACTTGCGTCGCGTGAATACTGCATACAGAATGCGCACGCAAGACTCGGGCATGCGCTGCTCGGGCGCACCGGCTGGAGCGACGCATTGAAGACCCGCGAGCACCTTGCTTCGTTATCCGCCGTTCTACTGTGCGCGGCCGCCGCTGCGGCGACGTGGGGCGGGACGCCAAGACCGATCGCGCCGCCGCCGCTGGCGCAGTCGGGCGCGGCAGGTCCCTGCGAGAAGCTGGCCGGGCTGAAACTCGATGACGTTGACGTCGTCAGCGCGACGGCGCAGCCGGACAGGGCGCCGGTTGAAGGCGCGGCCGTCGGTGCGCGTGGGGTGAGCTGGATGATGCCCCTCCCAGAGCTTCCCGCCTTCTGCCGGGTCGTTGGCCGAATCCATCCGGAAGCAGGGTCGGACATCGGCTTCGAGGTATGGCTGCCCGTCAAGGGCTGGGACGGGCGCCTGAGCGGCGTCGGCATCGGTGGTTTCGGGGGAATGATTGACTATCGGTCGCTGAGCTTGATAATTAAGGTCGGCCAGGCTGGTGTGGCGACCGATACCGGTCACACCGGGGCAGGACAACTCGACGCAAGCTGGGCCAAGGGCCATCCGCAGCGCGTTCGCGACTATGGTTGGCGCGCGGTCCACTTGGCGACCGTTCACGCTAAGCAACTGGTCGAGGCATTTTACGGCCGCCGCGCGGACAAGTCCTACTTCATCGGCTGCTCCGGTGGGGGCCGGCAGGGCCTGATCGAGGCTTCGCGTTTTCCGGACGACTATGACGGCGTGCTGGCCGGGGCGCCGGCCGCGTCCTGGACCGATGTCGCGATTGCGATGATCAACGCCGTTCAGGCGCAACTTCCGGCCGGTGCGGCGATCCGCGTCGATCAGATGCAGCTCCTCGAGAGCGAGGTTCAGCGGCAGTGCCATCCGACGGACGGACTTATTTCCGATCCTCGGAAGTGCGGGTTCGACGTTAAGAGGCTGGAATGCGGCACGAACAGTTCGGCCCAATGTTTCAGTCCCGCCCAGACAAAGGCGCTGTCCCGCATCCAAGCCGGTGCGCGCGACAGCGCAGGCCGCCAACTCACTGGTGGCTATCTTCCAGCCGGCGCGGAATCCGGACCCTTTGGCTGGGCGACGTACCTGCTGACCGATGCCTCGGGCGCCTTCGGGGCTCAACTTCACGCCGACGGCCTGACGCAGAATTTCATTCAAGACCAATTCCCGACCGCCGCTGCGTTCAACTTCGACACGGATCCGACGCGGCTGAAGGCGGAGCTGTCCGGCGACCTCGACGTCCAACCGCGTCTTTCCAAATTCTTCGCGCGCGGCGGCAAGCTGATCCTATGGCATGGCTGGGCCGATCCGGCTATTCCGCCGCAAGCCACGCTCGACCTCGACGCTGCCATCCATCGCAATTCATCGCGCGCCAAGAATTCGGAGCGGTTGTTCATGGTGCCCAACGTGCAGCATTGCTTCGGGGGCAACGGACCGGCCTCGTTCGGCCAGAACAACGCGCCACAGCCGGGCGACAAGCCCGACAACAGCATGGCTGCGGCCCTGCAGGAGTGGGTCGAGAAGGGGCGCGCGCCTGACGCTATCACCGCGCGCTTTGGCCTGGGTCTCGGGGGTGCTCCCGCCGTCCAACCGGAGCGGCAGCGCCTGCTCTGCGCGTATCCGCGCCAAGCGGTTTTGAAATCTGGCGCCGCGCCCGACAGCGCGGTCAACTATAACTGCCGCATACCCTCCCGCAATTAGCCGGGAGCTCAGGTGCAGTCGATTCCTGACGATCGACTGCAGCGCAAAGGGCGTGCGGTATTCTGCAATATCGGAGACGGACTATGGATCAAATTTCTCGACGCGAGCTGGCCTCGTTTGGCATCGGCTTGGCCTATCTCTTCACTGGCGGTGCCGCCGCCGCGCTGGATGTCGGTGGCACCGATCCGATGCGGTTCGTTAGTCCGGAATACAAACCGCTCTTTCCCGTTCTGCGCCGGATTGCCGCGATGCCACCATGGGACGCTAAGAGTCTGCCCAACCTGCGGAAACCGAACGCTCTGTTCGTCTCCCCGCCGCCCGCCGCTACTCCCCCTGTGGTGGAGAGCATGATTCCCGGCCCCAAGGGGGCGCCCGACGTCCGGGCGTTCGTGATCAACGGCGGTGCGGCGGGAGCGCTGAAGCCCGCGATCCTGCACATCCATGGCGGCGGTTTCGTGATGGGTAGCGCGAAGGATGGTTTGCGTTCCCTGCAAGAACATGCCGCTGCAATCGATTGCGTGATCGTCACCATCGACTACCGGCTGGCCCCCGAAACACGCTTTCCAGGCGCGTTGGAGGACAATTATGCCGGGCTGAAATGGCTCTATGCTCACGCCGCGGAGTTGGGGGTCGACCGTGAACGGATCGCCGTCATGGGGGACAGCGCAGGCGGCGGCCACGCCGCGATGCTCGCGATTGCAGCGCGCGACCGCGGCGAGGTGCCTCTAGTTTACCAAGTTCTGATCTACCCGATGCTCGACGACCGGACCGGAAGCAGTCGGAAGATGCCGCCCCATCTGGGGCAGATCATGTGGCGACCCGCTGACAATCGTTTCGGCTGGACGTCGCTGCTGGGTGTGCCGGCCGGGTCCGCCCGCGTACCCGCAGGGTCTGTTCCGGCCCGCGTAGGCGATCTGCGAGGTCTGCCGCCGGCGTTCATTGCCGTCGGATCGATCGACCTCTTCGTGGACGAGGACGTCGATTATGCACGCCGGCTGATCGACGTGGGCATTCCGGCGGAACTGCACGTCTATCGCGGCGCTCCGCATGGCTTCGACCGCCTGCCCAGCGAGACTGCGCGGCAGTTCAACCTTGTGCTCCGGACCGCGATCAAGAACGCCTTCGATTTCGCGAAAAAGTGACGAAAGGCCGCCTTGTTCGGCGCGGCGTGCCATCACCGATTGTCGCTCCAAGTTGCGAGGATACGAGAGGTTCCACATGAACGATGAAGATCCGCCTACATCCCTAGACGCGGTGATCGCAGCGTTTGTGCAGCCAACGCCGGCACCCTTTCAACTCTTTGTGGACACCGTGATGGTTGCCGAATTGGTCAAGGGGACGGCGACGCGTCCGATTATCGCAAGGGAGCTTCCTATCCTGCTCAGGCTCACCGACAGGCCATTCGTTGGCAGCGCGACGTTGCGTCAATAGACTCGCCTGCTCCCGGCCATCACGCCGCAGTTTATCGAACGCATCGATACCGAGCTGCGCACCTCGCCGCCTGCGGATTGGCCCGTGCCGGCTGTGCGGCCCCATGTCGCGCGGAGGTCGATGATGTCGCATTCGGATGAGCCATGGACGCTCGGGCGGCGCGAAGCCCTTGCAGTTGCTGCCGCCGGCATCAGTGCGCTGATCTGCCAACCTGTCAATGCCCGGTTCGCAAAAACGGAGGATGCCGAAAGAAAGGGCGTCGGATCCGCGCGTTCAATGATGGTTGGCGCTTCCACCGAAGGGGCGGCGAAGGCTTCGAGAATGCCACCGCTGTGGACGAAGGCTGGCGGCAGGTCGGGCTGCCGCATGATTGCTAGATTGAAGACATCCCGCCGTCGGAAGCTTCGAACGCGAGCGGACCGGTCACCAAGGGAGCTTGGCCTATGTGCTCGTCGAGGTCTGCGACGTCCGTGGCAGACTTTGCCCGAACGCGCCCTCTCCGATCACGGCGCAATTGCAAGGTCCCGCGAAACTCGCCGCATTCGGAAATGCCGACCCACGCAACGCCGTCAGCGTGCAGAGGCCGGGGAGCAACGCTTTTCGGGGTCGGGCTCTCGCCATTGTGCGGCCGAATGGTTCGCGCGGGCTGATCCAACTCCATGTTGCGAGCCCGGGCCTGGGGGTGCGGTCACCGTGCTGTCGGTCCGATGACCTCTCCGGCAGTCGCATTTCCGACGCGGTTCAACATCGGGTATCCTCCCGACCGCGCGAGTCATCGCGCGCCGGCGGTTGGTCGCGGGCCTCTACTCTAGTCTAGCGAGAACGCGCTCGGCGGGCCGGCGAAGGGCGAGGGCGGGGCGTCGTCGGGATGCTTTTGTCCTCGTAGGAATTCGAGGATCTCTGCGTGCCGGTCCTCTGGAGCAGCCGCTCGCTTTCTTCCTCCCCCAGCGTCCTGTCGCTGACCGTGATCATGAAGTTCCGCACGATCTGTTCGGCTTCTACCGCGGCCCCTTTGCGGATCGCGTTCAGCAAAAGCTGGGTGTAGTGCACGTCGATCGCCTGGTTGGCAGGGTCCCTGAACATCTCGTTGCGGGCGGCAAGGAACTGGTCTTCGACCAGCATGGCGCATCGGCGGAGCGCAACGTTGCGGCACATCGCGCGCATGGCGACGCGGAGTTCGTGCGACGCATCGACAAATGCCTCGAACTTACCCGCCTTGTGCGCCTTGCGTAACCCCTCAAAGGCGTGGGTCATCCTTTTGACGCCGTCTTTGTCACCGGACTGCGCCGCATAGAAGGCAACTTTTGGATCCAGCAGAAGGTGCACTTCCAGCCGATCCGCAAAACTGCGGGAGTCGTCCGGAGGCACCAGGTACCCACGCTCTTCGCTCACAATGAGCCCATCGTTAACCAGCTGAAACAGCGCCTCCCGAACCGGCGTGCGGGAAACGCCATAGCGCGCCGCGAGCTCGACCTCGACGAAGCGCTCGCCCGCAGCGAGTCGGCCGTGGGAGAGGTCGCCTCGGATCAGGTCATAGACCTGCTCACGCAAGCTCCGGCCCAACACTGCTTTCCTAGATGCATCCTTCAACTCGCCGCCCTCCAACTGCACGCTGACCTCGCCACAGCGCTTTGACAAGCTTTCCAATTAGTGTATACGGAACACAGAGTGCAGAATACAAAAAGGGTTATGATATGAGGGACGAAGCCACGTTCGTCGATGAGAGCCTTCTCAAGAAAGTGCCTCGTTGGAGAGGATACCTAGAGGCAAAGTTAGGCTTCCGCAATCACTGGTATGCTGTCAGGTTATCCGGAGACGTAGGCGAGGGACAGATCGAAAAGGTCACCTTGGCGGGAGAGAATATCCTCTTAAAGCGGATCAATGGCAAGGTTTATGCTATCCGGGATCGTTGTATTCATCGGGGAATACCCTTTTCGCAGAAGCCAGAATGCTATACCCCCGACACCATAACCTGCTGGTATCACGGTTTTACCTATCGATGGTTCGATGGTGTTCTGAGTGATATCTTGGCCGCTCCGGATAGCCGGGTGATCGGCAATCGCAAGGTGCAGACTTATCCGGTCGAGGAGGCGAAGGGGGTCCTCTTCGTGTATTTGGGGGACGAGGGTGTGACGCCGCAGCCGTTGCGCGAGGACGTTCCGCCCTATTTCCTCGACGACGACATGGCGGTGGAGGGTCACGCCTATCTGGTCCAGTCAAACTGGCGGCTGGCGGCGGAAAACGGCTTCGACGCTCTCCATGTCTATATCCATCGAACGTCGCCGCTCTTGGGCAACACGCAGCGCGGTCTTCCCATCGGGCACATTGCAAGTTCCGCGCACATCACCGTCTATGAAGAGGCAGGCGAACCCAAGGGGGTGTATGACGACTTTGAGCAACATAGTGTCGTGTACGACGCAACGGTCGACGGCAATGTGGTTGTAAAGGGGACGCGCAGTTCGCGGCCGCCCGGGCCCGAGTCGCGCTCGTCGGGCGCATCGACCTGGCTTCCCTGTTCGGCGCGGGTCGATAATTTCCCGGACGCGGGCCACTATCAGTTCGAATGGTACACGCCGGTGACCGAGGACAGCCACTACTACCTGATCCTCATCGGCAAGCGGGTAAACTCGGAGGCTGAGGCGCTAGCGCACCGGCAGGAATTCTGGAACCGTTGGAAGCCGTTGTCGCTGGAAGGTTTCAACAACCAGGACATCGAGGCGCGGGTTGGGCTCCAGACGTTCTACAAGGACGATCGCGCCTGGCTCACGGAGGGCCTCATCGAGGCGGATCTGCCCATCATGAAGTGGCGAGAGCTCTGCCATGAACACAATCGGGGGATACAGACCCCCGACCACATCCGATAATTGGATGTACCCGAAAGCGAAGGCGTCTGCGCTCGCGTGCACGCCTTCGCTTTCGGGCGAATGCGCCGATCCGACCGTGGGCCCTCGGCCGAGCCTTCCAGCCCAGCTTGAGCGGGACGTCGCGCGAACAAGACGTTTGCCGGCATATCGACGAATGCCAGCCGGCGGGCAAGCATGGGCCGGTTGCGCGGGCGGCTTGGGCGCGTCTGGACAGCTATGCCGCGCTCCCGAGCCGGGGCGCGGCTATTACGATCATGATCCGCCAAGGCAAGAAACCGCCCATCGCGCCGCCGCCGGATCAACGTTCTCGGTCCCGACCGAAAGGCCTCTATGCGCGGACGGTGCGCTGAAATGCGCTGTCCGGTTGCCGGTTCAAAGTCGAGCGCCTCCGCTCACCTCGATCGTCTGACCAGTGATCCAGCGCGACTGATCGGTAGCAAGGAAAAGGATCACATCCGCGACATCCTCGGGTTGACCCAAGCGCTTGAGCGCCTGCTGGGCAAGCATGCGTTCGCGTCCAGCCTCAGTTTTGAGGAAGGTCGCCATGTCCGTCTCGATCGCTCCGGGCGCGATGGCGTTGACGCGGATTCCCCTTGGGCCGAGTTCGAGGGCGAAGTTGCGCGCCAACACATCGACAGCGCCTTTCGTGGCCGCGTACGCCGAGGTCGCGACCGATGCTGCTCGAGCCACCACAGAGGATAGCAAGATCACCGATGAGCCTTGCTTTAGGTGAGGCGCGAGCTGCTGCACAAGGAAATATGGTGTCCGCACGTTGAGCGCGAACATCATGTCGAAGTCCTCGAGGGTAAGCTCGCCGAATGGCTTGAGCCGCGCTGCGCCGGCGCTCGCGACGACGATGTCGATCTCGGCGGCGCGTGCCCCCAGCGCTGCGATCACGCCGTTCACGGACTCCGGGCCCACGAGGTCCCCACGGATGAGTTCGACGTCGCCGCCGATGGCGCGGATTTCATCCGAGAGGCTATTGGCGGCGTCTTCATTGGAGCCGAAATGGGCGATGATCCGCGCTCCGGCTCGCGCCAGGCTGAGGGCGGCGGCGCGTCCTAATCCACGGGACGCGCCCGTAATGAAAGCCGTCTTCTGTGAAAGCATCACGACCCCCGGCGGCCGTGCCGCGCCAACGTTGAGGTACCCGAAGAGGCGTTTGCCTGAACATAGCCGTTGCTGACCTCGCCCGGCTTGATTGCGCCTGCCCCGATAACGAGTGCTACCTTGCCTTCTAGTGTCGAGGTCATATCATCTCCGATATGCATGAATTCTGCTCCTAGAGCGACGATGAGGGCGTCGGCGCTCGGGGGAACCGGGGCAGCGCCGTCAACAAAGCGGTGGCGAGCACCAGCGCCGCGGCTGTCCCTCCCAAGGCGAAACCATAACTGCCGAAACGATCGAACAGGGCGCCGACCAAATAGGGTCCGACTGCGCTTCCGATCATGAATGCGGCAAAGATCGAACCATAGATCTGGCCGAACGCCCGTGGACCATAATATCGACCGACGAGCAGGGCGAGCAGATCACTTTCGCTGCCTGTGCCGACGCCGATGAGCACGATTCCGGCGATCGCCGGGAAGGCCGACGCCATCGGCAAGGCTAGCATCACCGCGCCAATGGCCGAGGCGAAGAAGCATAATGCCCCGACATACGGCGCGAAAATCCGGTCGAACAGGAAGCCGCAGCAGATCCTCGCGGCCAGCGAGACAACGAAAAGTGCGCTGAATGCCGCGACGCTTGCCTGCGGCGATAGGCCCCGATCCGACAGCAGCGGCTGCAAGTGGATTTCCAGCCCGTGCAACGCGAGTGCCGCGGCGAGGAACAATACGAACATGCTCCAGTAGCCGCGCGTGCGTGACGCCTCCCGCCAGGTCATCCCGGACAGGTCGGATTGCGCGAGCAATTGGCCGGCAGGGCTCGCCGCGCTTCCGCTCCCGGCGAATGACAGAATAACCGGTGCGGCGACGAAAATCGGCAGCGCGGCCAGTCCATAAAAACCGGCGGCCCAGCCGTAGTGGTTGATCAGGAACACGGCAATTCCAGGGGCGATCGCGGCTCCCAGTGACACGCCGCACATGGCAATGCCGAGCGCGAGGCCCCGCGATCGGTCGAAGCGGGCCGAAAGCATTTTTACATAGGCAACCGAACTGGACGCCGATCCCGCCGCCCCGATCCAGACCGCGCACAAGTACAGGCCTGGCAGGCCGCCATGGATGATCGACCAGGGCATGGCCAGCAGCCCGGCAGCAAAGCAGCAGGCGGACACAAAGCCCGGCCGCACGATGCCGAACCTGTCGATGAGCCGTCCCGCCAGCGGCATCGCCAGCGCCATGGACAGAGCAATCGCGGTAATTGCCAACGATACGTCGCCACGCCCCCAGCCGAAAGCCGATTGGAGAGGCTTCAGGAATCCTCCCAGCGGAATGATCGCGACGGGGATCGTTGAGGTCGCCACACCGAGAACCGCTCGTACAAGGATCGACCAGTCGCCCCGATCGAAGCGTTCGCTATGCTTGGCAGCTGACATCTGTTCCGATCCGTACTGATCCTGACTGTGTATGCAGTATACACCGTGTTCGGGAGGGTCAAGCTGGCGGGAAGCGGGGCCGATGCGGCGCGCTCGGCGCGATCCGTCACCATACCAACGGCATGTCGCTCTTACGCAGCGGTCAGGGATAGCTGGCACACGCAAATACGGTTAAGGAAGCTATTCCGAACCACCCGCTGCCAGATCCAGTGCGACATCGACGATCATGTCCTCCTGCCCGCCGACCATGCGCCGGCGGCCAAGTTCGACCAGGATCTGGCGCGTGCCTATGCCATAGTCCTGGCTCGCCTTTTCGGCATGACGCAGGAAACTCGAATAGACGCCCGCATAGCCGAGGCTGAGGGTCTCACGATCGACACGGACTGGGCGGTCCTGCAGTGGCCGGACCAGTTCCTCGGCCGCATCCATCAGCCCGTACAAATCGCAGCCATGCAACCAGCCTTTGCGCTCGGCTGCCGCAATGAAGACCTCGAGCGGCGCGTTGCCGGCGCCCGCGCCCATGCCGGCCAGGCTGGCGTCAATGCGGATCGCGCCCGATTGGACGCCGACGATCGAGTTGGCGACACCCAGGGACAGGTTGTGGTGCGCGTGGATGCCGCGCTGCGTTTCCGGCTTGAGCACGCGGTCATAGGCCTCGCATCGCGCGCGATAAGCGTCCATGTCCATCGCCCCGCCGCTGTCGGTAACGTAGACACAATGTGCGCCGTACGTCTCCATCAGCTTTGCCTGCTGCGCGAGCGCGTCCGGCTCGGACATGTGGCTCATCATCAGGAACCCAGAAACATCCATGCCGAGCCCGCGCGCCGCCTCGATATGCTGTTTCGACACGTCAGCTTCGGTGCAGTGCGTCGCCACGCGAACGGAGCGCACGCCCAGCGCGTAAGCGTGCTTGAGCTCATCGATCGTGCCGATCCCGGGTATCAGCAAGGTGGTCAGCACGCTGTGTTGCAGCACCTCGGCGACGGCCTCGATCCATTCCCAGTCGGTGTGGGCGCCGAAACCGTAGTTGAACGATGAGCCGTTCAGGCCGTCGCCATGCGCAACCTCGATGGCGTCGACCTTGGCCAGGTCGAGCGCGCGGGCGATTTTCCGGACATGATCGATGCCATATTGATGACGGATGGCATGCATGCCGTCGCGCAGCGTGACGTCCTGGATATAGAGCTTGGTCTGTGTGGGGTCGAATGTCATCACGCGGCCTCCCGCTCGAGTATGCGCATCGCGATCTTCTGCCCGGTCCTGAGCCCGGCGGAGGTCATGATGTCGAGATTGCCTGCATAGGCAGGCAGATAGTGGGCCGCGCCCTCGACCTCGAGGAACACGCTGGTCCTGAGGCCCTCGAACCTGCCGAGGCCGGGGATGGTCACGGGATTGTTCGATCCGAAGCGCTCGAACTGCACCTTCTGCTTGAGCCGGTAGCCGGGGACATAGGCGTTGACCTTTGCGACCATCGCTTCGATCGCGGCCTCGATCGTCGCTTCGTCGGCGCCAGACGACAAGGTGAATACCGTATCGCGCATCAGCATCGGCGGTTCGGCCGGGTTGAGGATGATGATCGCCTTGCCCTTGGCTGCGCCGCCGACCTGTTCGATCGCCCGCGCGGTGGTTTCGGTGAATTCATCGATATTGGCGCGCGTTCCCGGGCCGGCGCTCTTCGATGCGATCGACGCGACGATTTCGCCATAATGCACCGTCGCGACCGAGGACACCGCCGCAATGATCGGGATCGTCGCCTGGCCACCGCAGGTGACCATGTTGACGTTGGCGGCCTCGAGATGGGCGTCGCCGTTCACGACTGGAATGACGTAGGGGCCGATCGCCGCAGGCGTGAGGTCGATCATCACCTTGCCCGCTTGCGTGACCAGATCGCTATGCCGGCGATGCGCTCCCGCCGAGGTCGCATCGAACACGATGCCGATCTCGGACCAGACCGGGAGCGCCAGCAAACCGTCGATACCCTCGGCCGTGGTCGCGACGCCCATGCGTTCCGCGCGTTTGAGGCCATCGGAGTCGGGATCGATACCGACAAAGGCGCCCATTTCCAGCGCACTGGACGCCCGCATCATCTTGATCATCAGATCGGTACCGATGTTTCCCGAGCCGATGATCGCGGCCTTGATCGTCTTGGTCATGAAAAGCCTCCTGAGACGCGCGATATGTCCGGAGGCTGTGGAGCGAAAGCCGAAGAGCCTTCAATTACCTCGCCAGGTGAGGTAGTCGGCTCAGATATGAGCGTTGAGCGGGCACTAAAACTGTTCAAGGCCGTCGTCAGAGACGGCGGGAGCAGCTCGATTGCGGTTATCGCGAAGGAACAGAACGTTCCGCTGTCGACGGCACAGCGCTGGATCGCGGCCTTCGAGCGTCAGGGCTTGCTCGTGCAGTCGGGGCAGGGGCGACGCACGATGGGTCTCGAACTTGGCGAACTCGCAGGGTCGGATCGATCGGATCAGGTCCTGCGGGCCGCCGCACTGCCGTTGCTGCGGCGTTTTGCCAGAGCCAACCGCACGACTGTCCACCTCGGTCGATGGGACGGCGAGATGGTGAGCTATCTCGCCAAGGCGTCTTCCGGGCCGGCGATATTCACGCTCGAAGGCATGAAGCTGGAAGGCTATTGCTCCGCGATCGGGAAGGTCCTTTTAGCTCATCTCGGTGCCGGGAACTTGGACGACTATCTTGCCGGCGGCCCTTTCATTGCGCTTACGCACCGAACGATCATAACGTGCGAACAGCTGCGCGACGAGCTTGCGCAGGTTGCCCGCCAGGGGTTTGCGATCGATGACGGCGAGGTACAGGAGGGGCTCCTCTGCTGCGCCGTTCCGGTCCGCGACCAAGCAAATTCAGCCCGCGCTGCTCTGTCGATGTCGGTGCTCCATTCGGGTAAGCAACCCGCAATTCCGCCAATGGTGGAGAAGCTGACCGGCTTACGGCTGGCGCTGGAACGGCGCATATTCGGCACCGGCGCAGACGGTGACCGACCATGATCAGTTTCCGGACCAAATCCTCGGTCGGCTTTCCGACCTGTTAGCGATCGGTCGTCAGTCGCATCGACAGGACCGTGGAGAAGGTCAATCGGCCCGGTCCGCGAGGATGAGTTCCGCCGCCCGAGCCGCCACAGCCATCGTCGGACCGTTGGTATTGCCGGACACCGGGGTCGGCATGATCGACGCATCGACCACTCGTAACGCCTCGATCCCGTGAACCCGGCACCGCCCGTCGACCACCGAAGTCGACGGAGATAGGCCCATCGAGCAGGTGCCGGTCCCATGAAGGCCGGGGCTGATCATCCATTTGAGTTCCTCGATGAGGTCCTCGTCTGTCTGGACCGCCTGGCCCGGCGTCCGTTCTTCGCCAACATAGTCGGTCAGCGAAGGCGAGGCGGCGAGGCGCCTCAGCATCCGCAGGATCTCGACCGCCTTCGATCGATCGCGGCCATCAGACCACCAGTTTGGATTAACCGACGGGCTTTGCGTCGGGTCGGTGGAGACGATTCGTACCGAGCCGCGGGAGAGAGGACGCAAGTCAAAGGCCAGGAAAGTGATGCCAGGCGTTTCGGTGAGCGGCCCGCGGCCGGGGTCCGCCTTCATCTGTTTCGACGACTTCATTGCGAACGGTGCCGCCGCGATCTGGATATCCGGCCAGTCGGTCTGACCGGCGGTCGAGTAGAGCGCCGTCAGCGGCATCCCCACCCTGGTCATGCGACCGGTCCTGAACAGGAAATACTGCAGGGCATGGCGATAGAGACGCCAGCCCGCGAACTCGCGATTGTCGCCGGTGTGGTTGTTGAGGTCGAAACTGATCGAGATCGTGTTATGATCGCACAAGTTCAGCCCGACCGACGGCAGGTCCAGCCTGACCGGGATTCCGTGCTCCGAGAGCAGTTCAGCCGGACCGATACCCGACCGCTGCAGCAGTGCGGGCGAGTTGTATACACCAGCCGAGATGATGACCTCCCTGCTGGCACGATACTCAAACGATGTGCCATCGCCGAGGCGGCCTGTGACGCCCGTGGCGCGAGCGTCATCGACCTGAATCCGGTCTACCACGGCGTGGGACACCACGGTCAGGTTCGCTCGAGACCTGATTGGGGCGACGAAAGCTGTCCAGCTCGACGACCGTTCGCCGCGCCTGTCCACCGTGAACTGCGTGCGCCCGACTCCCTGCGTGCCCGGCGTGTTGATATCCTTCAGCCAGCGTAGCCCCATATTCTTGAATGCATCTGCGATCGGTTCAAGAATCGCATCCTTCAGATCGGATTGAGTCACCTGCAATGGGCCATCGCGCCCGCGTGACGGGTCGGCTCCCTTGTCGTGATAGCTCTCGAGCCAGCGGTAGTTGCGCTCGATCTCGGCCCAGCTCCAGTCGCGAAGCCCTAACTCGCTCCAGCCGTCATAATCCTTCGGCATGCCCCTGAGATACCACATGCCGTTGACCGCGGATGAGCCGCCCAGGCCGCGACCATATTTGTGGGTTTCCGGTTCCCGGCCAAGCAGCGGATCGACCGGAAATTGATAAAAGAACTCCGGCTTTTGTCCTACCGCCATGAAACCGGCGGACATTTTGATGAACCATTGGTTTGTCGGGCCGCCGGCTTCGATCAACAGGACGCGGTTTTGCGGATTCTCGCTCAGGCGGTTGGCGAGCACGCAGCCTGCCGAGCCCGCGCCGACAATCACATAATCGAAGACCTCGCTTGCCAACCCATGCTCTCCTCACATTATCGTTGGCCCAACAATAGAACGGATATTCTTATCAGCCAAGCCCCATCGGCTCTGCATAATTCGACAGACGGCCTTTTCCCCTAACGCACTTGACAGAATGGGGCTTATTGCCTCAACTCACAATGAGAACAACGATTCTGTTATCAGTCGGCCAGATGCGTCGGCGAGAGGGAGATGGGATGCGCGCCTTGGCCACGATGCGCCGGCTGACATTGATACCCCAAGGTATCACGATTGTCGTGTCCGCCTTCCTGCCGATCTTTGCGATTGTAACGATGCTCCCTGCGGTGCCATCGATCATCGACCATTTCGGCTCCGACCCGGCGGCGCATTGGAAGGTGCCGATGATGGTCGCGGCACCAGGATTGACGATCGCGCTGGTGGCGCCATTTGCGGGGTGGCTGGTCGATCTGCTCGGTCGACGTAATCTCCTGATCGCGGCGACGTTTCTGTACGGGATCGTCGGGACGCTGCCCTATTTCGTCGAGAGCCTCGACTTCCTTTTTGCGTCGCGGTTCGTGCTCGGACTCAGCGAAGCGGCGATCCTGACGATCGTCAACACCCTCCTAGGCGATTACTGGGACGATTCCGGCCGGCGTGACTGGTTGTTCATCCAGGGCGTTGTCGGCCCATTTCTTGCCACCGGCGTGATTCTCCTCGCCGGCCCAGTGACGGCGGTGCGATGGAATGGCGTCTTTCTCGTCTATGCGGTCGCGTTTCCGATCGCGCTGGCAATGTACTTCTTCCTGTTCGAGCCCGCCGTCGCCACGAAAGAGCCGGAAGGTTCGGTAGGGACACCGGTCGCAACTGGCTTTCCATGGGCATGGATACTGCTGACCGGCGGCGTCACGCTTCTAACCGCGACTATGTATTACGTGTTCTCCATCAATGGCGGGCTCGCTTTTCGCGAGGTTGGCGTCACGAACCCCGCTCGTCTGAGCGCGCTTATCGCTATCCCCAGCCTGTTCGTGATGCTCGGATCGCTGTTTTTCCGATTGCTGGGCGGAGCGGCCAATGCTGTGCAGCTAGCCGCCTTCTTTCTTATCCTCGGGCTGGGCCTGGTCGGGATCGGCCTCGCTCCCGACTATCGCTGGATGATCGCGGCGGTGGTGCTGCAGCAGATTGGCACCGGGATGACGGTCCCGTCGCTGATCGCCTGGACGCAGACCCGCTTGCCGGTCCAGCATCGCGGTCGCGGCATGGGCGTGTGGACGGCGTGCTTCTTCTTGGGTCAGTTTGTCAGTCCCTGGCTCGTCCACCGCTTCGATCTCATCACCGGATCGATGCAGGGTGCGTTCCTGCTGATGGGGCTCATCGGCCTAGTGTCCGGACTGGTCGCGGCGGCAAGCTTGGCGCGCCGATCCCGACTTGCCGCCACCGCGTCCTGACATGCTGCGGGCGCATATCCGGAACGCGCGGTGGGGCCGCGGCTGCCGGCGCAAATGCCATGATTTGCCTGTTCCCTCCGGCGAATGCATCGCCCGGGATTACCCGGCGGCGGCTACAACCTGCTGATCGATTGCCCCGAATACCGATCTGCCCTGATTGTCGAGCGCCTCCATCCGAACGCGCTCGCCGAACCGAAGAAAGGGGGTCTCGGCCACCCCGCGGTCGACGATTTCGATGCCGCGCCGTTCGGCGATGCAGGACGATCCCACCTCACGGAAGTTCTCGTTCGACACAGTGCCCGAGCCGATGACAGTTCCGGCGCACAGCTGCCGGGTGCGGGCAGCATGAACGATAAGATCGATGAAGTTCCAGGCCATCGGGCCGCCCGAGACGCGACCGAAGCGTTCGCCGCCGCGATCGGTTGACAGCAGAAGATGGATCCGACCGTCGCGCCACTCTTCGCCCAGTTCGTCGGGCGTGGCGGCAATGGGGGCCATCGAGCAGGCGGGCTTCGCCTGGACCCAGCCGAAGCCGGTCTTCATCTCGGGACCCGCCAGCGCCCGCAGCGACCAGTCGTTGATCTGGACGAGCAGGCGGATCGCAGCGGCGGCGGTCGGCGCGTCGGCGCCCATCGGTACGTCGCCGACGATCACACCGAACTCGCCCTCGAAGTCGATGCCGTGCGCTTCGTCGGGTAGCGGAACGTCCGCGTGGGGCGCCAGGAACTGGTTCGAAAGGCCCTGATACATCAGCGGGCGGCCGGTGGATTCAGGTGCTACGCCCAGCACCTGATCCATCAGCTTGCCATGCGAAGGATAAGCGGAGCCGTCGAGCCATTGCCATGCGCGGGGCAGCGGAGCGAGTGTGCTGCGCCAGTCGAAAGCATCTCCCGACCCATCCTCCAGCACCGTTGCGGCGGCAACGCAGGCCGGTAGATTCGCGTCCCAGTCGTCCAGTAATTGCTGAAGCGTCGACACGCCGGCGACCGGGCTGCATCGCAAAAGATCCCGGGAGAGCACCACCAGGCACCCGTCTCTTGTGGCGTTGTCGAGTGTGGCAAATCGCATGGCTGGTCCAGTCGGGTCAGGTTTGGTCGAAGAGCTTGCGCGGAAAGCGTTGGCTGAGCGCGGCCACGAGCAGCAGGAGAACGGCGACCGCTCCCGCCGCAGCCACGAAGCCGTGGCGCGTGGGACCGGCCTGCACCGCTCCGCCCGCGATTACGAAGAACAGCGTGCCCACGCTGGCGGCGCCGAGCGCGGCACCGAGCTGCTGGACGGTTTTGAGCGTGCCGCTGGCGGCGCCGGCATGATGCTTGTCGATGCGCGAGAGCGCGATCGGAGACAGTGGCCCCGAGATGGTGCCCATCCCCAGACCTGCGACGAACAGGCAGGCTTCGGTGGCCGCAATCGGGCAGCCCAGCAACACGGTGGCCGCTAACCCAATCACTCCCAGGATCATGCCGCCCGCGCCCACGGCGATCACCGATCGACCCAGCCGCGATACGATCCGCCGTCCGAGCAGACTGACACCGGTGCCGACGCCGATCGCCAGCGGCATATGGGCAAGTCCCGCCGCCAGCGGGTCCAGACCGAGACCGACCTGCAAGAGCATGGTGAGCACCAGCAGAAACCCGCTGCTCGCCGATGCGAATATCACCGACGTCAGCAGTCCATTGCCGAAACTCCGTTCGCGAAAAATCGCGGGGTCGACCAGCGCCGACCCGACCCGGGCCATGCGCTGGCGCAAATGGGCAAGCAGCCATGCCGCGATTGGCACCGTCGCCAACAACAGCGCCCAGCACCACCACGGCCAGCCTAGTTGGCGCCCCTCCACCAACGGGAAGACCAACGCAAACAGCAAGAGCACAACGAGCGCGTTGCCTGCTAGGTCGAATCGCAACGGATGCGCGGAGCGGCCGCCCGGCAATAGCCAGGTGCCGGCGACGATGCCGGCAAAGCCGACCGGCAGATTGATCAGGAAAATCGTTCGCCATCCAAGTCCTGCGATGTCCGCCTCGATCAACGCACCGCCGATGACGGGACCCAGGACGGCGGCAAGGCCGCCGAGCAGGCCGAAGAAGGACAGCATCCGGACGCGTTCGGCGGGCGGATACAGCAGCTGGATGATCGCAAGTACCTGCGGTCCCATGCACGCCGCGGTCGCGCCCTGGAACAACCGTGCCAGCACGAGCTGTGTCGGCGTCTGCGCGAACCCGCAAAGAGCGGAGGCGAGCGTGAAGGCGGCCATGCCGCCAACGAACATGCGTCGATAGCCCAGCAAATCGCCGAGACGACCGCCGCCGATTAACAGGATCGCGAAGGCGGTCGAATAGCCCGCAACCATCCACTGCACGGCAATGTCGCCAGCGCCGAGGCTGCCCCGGATCGCGGGAATGGCGACGTTCACGATCGTTCCGTCGAGCACGTCCATGAAGAACGCGACGCTGACGGTGGCGAAGGCGAGTGTGCGCGCCGCCGGGCTGAAGCGCGCCGCCCGGGCGGCGGCGCTCTCGATTCCCGCGGGCGACGATGCAAGGCTGGTCATGGCGGGCTTTGTCCGGGACAGTCAGAGGCGCGCCGAGCGGGAGCGGGACGTCGTGCCGCCGCCGTGGCACCAACGGAGCATCGCCCTCAGGCGACGATCTCGAGTTCCTTGCCGTCGCGCGTCGTCGGCACGAACGGCAGGTAGGAGACGCGAATGCGCTCGGCGAGCGCGAGCTTGTGAAGGCCCGGAGCGAGGCCACCCTCTTTCACGATGACGATGCGGACCTTCTCCCCGAAATTCCACCGCTCGGTATATTCGGTCTCCATCTCGTCGAGCGTCCAGCTGCGGCCGTTCTTGGTGACGCGCACCGCGTCGCGCGGGACTGCTTCGCCATCGACAGTGACCGCGACATCCTCGATCATCGAGAATCCGATACCGCGATAATAAGGTAGCCGCGCGAGAAACGCGAAGCCGACGACCTGGCCGCCTTCGATCACATTCTCGAATCCGTCCTCACAGATCATGTATTTGTCGAACATCGTTCTTGCTCCTTAGACGAGGGTAGGTTGGGCAAGTGCCGGTTCGGCGATCAGTTTCCGGAACATCTCCTGCTGGCGGCGCACCTGTTCGATCGAGTCGACCGGGAAAGCATCCTGGATCCACCGGTTGCCTTCATACTCGGAGCAGACATAACCCTTGTAGCCGCCCTTCTTCAGAACCCGGAAGATCTCGTCATACGGGATCGAATATTCGATACCGTCATCGGTCATCTCGTAGAATTTGCCGTGGATGTTCCAGATGCGGCCCATGAAATCGAGCATGCGCTTGGGTTCGAACGCCGCATTGTGGCGCAGCGTCGCGGCCATCGCCATGGCGGGACCGGTGCCGCCCATTTTCTCGACCTCGAGCATGACATACTCGCTAAGCACGCGGTCTTCATAGGCCTGCTCGATATAGTCGGCGATGGGCTGCGGCACGCCGTCACGAAGGAATTTCTCCTTCCACACCCGCGGAAAGCGGAACAGGAACATGCCCATGTCCGGCAGGAAGCCCAAATAGTCGGACCCGGACTTCTCGAAGGCCTCGGCGTGCCGGATGATCCACGGATGGTCGAAATGAAGAGGCGCATGCACCTCGACCAGGATGCGGACGTTGCGGCTCTCGGCATGATCGGCGCACGCCACCAGGACTTCCGGCGCGACCGACACGAGCGAGCGGGCATAAGCGCATCCGAGCCGAGCGGCATGGTCGATATCGATCTTGCACGACGCGACTTGTTCCTCGAACGGCATCGGCCGGTCTTTGTATTTCTTATAGTCGAGCATGAAATCGTGGCAGACCGGCGTCGTACCGTACTTCGCCATCAATGCGTGCCAGGCATCGTAGGTACTGGCGGGCAAGGGATTGGGATAATCGGCGAAGGTTTGCTCGCTAATGACCTCGATCCCGCAGGCGCCCATTTCAGCGGAAACGGCGATCAGATCCTCGAGCGACTTCTGGCCAAGAAAATATTCTTCCTGGTAGCTGTACAGACTAACGCCTTGTTTGATGTCAAAGCCGGACATGCATTCCTCTTCCCGTCTGGATGCCCCGGCGCGGGCAAGAATGAACGTCGGCGCCGCCGATAGGGCTTCGCAGGAGGCAACAGCTGGCAGCGCTCGCCGATTGGTGCCGCCGCTGAATGTCCGTCAGGCGCCCATCGCAGGCACCGACAGCCGCCTCGCCCGAAGACCTCGGACTAGCGCCTTTCGTATTCGGAACTATCATTCTAATTTTGGTGCGTCAATCGCCCATAGTCAGCGGGCGCGATCTTTTCCTGTCGTCAGATAGGCGGTCGCCATCGACGCAAGATCGAACTTCAGATCCTCCCAATCGCCTTGTTCCGACGATTCCATCGACGATCCCAGACCAAGGAAGCGCGCCAGTGCGGCATAAATGACCGAATAGATGGCGCGGGCCGCTCGCTCTTTTTCGCTGTGGCTGAAATCGTCGCCGAACCGGAGCATCGCGTCCACTGCCACGCGCGCAACAGCGTCATGGGCGCTTCTTCCCATGCTCCCGACGACGGTGTCCTGGTTGGCGCGGAGCATCATCGGCCGCAGGATGCTGGCATGCCGTTTAAGCGACTCGGCGAGCTCGTCGACCAGCATGCCCATCAGGCCCTCGAGCGTCGTCGCGTGCCGGCTCAGCCGCGCCAACATGCCCGATTGCTCCTCCGTGATCGCAGCGGACACCCGCTGCTGTACCGCCCTGATCAAGTCGTCCTTGCTGTCGAAGCGGCAATAGATCGATCCGATCGAGACCTTGCCGCGCTTACCCACCTCTGTAAGCGTTATTTCGTCACTACCACTCTCGCGCAACAGCTTCTCCGCTGCATCGAGCATCCGTTCGTACGAGGCACGGCTGCGCGACTGCTGCGGTACCCTCAGCGCCTTCTCGGCTGGCTCCGGCGTGGCCGCACCGCCGCTGCCTTTCGACGAAGCCGATTTCGTAATGGTATCTTCGGTTCTCTTTTTGGCGTTCGTGTTCAGCATAGTGCGGACATAGTCGGCTCTCCTGCCTGCGTCAAAACGCGCATGTGGGCAGATTTCGTCTGTCTGCCGGGACAGCGCGCGTCAATTGGACGCGGCTGCCGGCACGGGGTCAGAGTCCCAGGGCGGTCCGGGTACGTGCCAGCGTCTCCTCGGTCGGCCCGGTCGGCTTATACTCCAATCCGAGCGCGCCATCATAACCCAGTGAGCGCAGCACGGCCATGTAGCGGGCCCAGTCGATCGTGCCGGAGCCCGGCTCATGGCGGCCCGGCACATCGGCAACCTGGACGTGACCGACTAGGTCGATACGGTCGGCGAGCACCTTCGCGGGGTCTTCATCCATCACCGTCGAATGATACATGTCGTAGAGCAACCGCAGGTGCGGGCTGCCGACCTCGGCGACGATGTCGAGCCCCTCAACAGTGCTGACGAGGAACATGCCGGGATGCTCGACCCGATCATTGAGTGGTTCGAGCAGCAAGGTGATGCCGGCCTCGCCTGCCAGGACCGCGGCCTGCTTCAATACCGATACCGCACAAGCGTGCTGCTCTTCTCGCGAAACGTCTGGCCGCGTAAAGCCCGAGGCAACTACAAGCGTTGGCGAGCCCACGTGCCGCGCTGCCCCCAGGCTATCGCGTACCGCCCCGATGAATTCCTCATGTTGCGCGGGGTCGACCAGGCTTCGGCGCGGCTCGACGACCATGCTCGACAGACCGACGCCTGTTTCGTCCAGCGTGCGTCGGATATCGTCCAGCGGCTTGTCGCGCCACAGGTGAAACTCGACCGTTTTCAGGCCCGCGGCCTTGGCGGCGCGAATACGATCGCAGAAGTCTGGGCACTCGTCGGCAAAGAGCCATTCGATGCAGGCGGAGAGGTACATAGTGTCTTCCTTTACATTGGGTGGGGTCTTCGAGATTAGGCTAGGCCGAGCACCTGCCGGTTCAGCGCGCTGTCGCCGCCTGCGGCCGCGAAGTCGTCGAATGCGCGGTCGGTAACCCGGATGATATGATCGCGGATAAACGGCGCGCCCTCGGCGGCGCCGGCCTCGGGATGTTTGATCGCGCATTCCCATTCGAGCACGGCCCAGCCGGGGAAATCGTTGAGCGCCATTCGGGAGAAAATCCCTCCGAAGTCGACCTGGCCGTCGCCGAGTGACCGGAAGCGACCGGCGCGATCCGCCCAGTCGGCATAGCCACCGTAAACCCCGGAGCGCCCAGTCGGATTGAACTCCGCGTCCTTGACGTGGAAGCAGGCGATTCGCTCGTGATAGAAGTCTATGAACTGCAGATAGTCGAGCTGCTGAAGCACGAAATGGCTGGGATCGTAGAGCAGCCTTGCACGGGGATGCTCGTCGACTGCCGCGAGGAACCGCTCGAAGGTGATGCCGTCGTGCAGGTCTTCTCCCGGGTGGATCTCGTAAGCCAGATCGACGCCTGCCTCATCGAAGGCGTCGAGGATCGGGCGCCAGCGGCGTGCAAGCTCTGCGAAGGCGTCCCCGATCAGTCCCACCGGACGTTGCGGCCACGGATAGACATAAGGCCAGGCCAACGCGCCTGAAAAAGTTGCGTGCGCGGTCAGGCCGAGGCGCCGGCTCGCCCGCGCGGACAAATGAAGCTGCTCTACCGCCCAGCGCTGTCGTTCCGCGGGGTTGCCATGCACCGCCGGCGGGGCGAACGCGTCGAACATCGCATCATAAGCCGGATGCACGGCGACCAACTGACCCTGGAGGTGCGTTGACAACTCCGTGATCGCCAGTCCCTTTTCGACAAGCATTCCCTTGATCTCGTCACAATAGACCTGGCTTTCGGCGGCGCGGGCGAGGTCGAACAGTCGCGCATCCCAGCTCGGAATTTGAATGCCTGCGTAGCCAAGGCCCGCTGCCCACTCGGCGATGGTATCGAGTCGGTTGAACGGTGCCGTATCGCTCGCGAATTGGGCAAGGAAGATGCCCGGTCCCTTGATCGTCTTCATTGTGCGATTCCCCTACCGGCCGTCAAAAGCGACCCAGCCGGATTGCTCCCGGCTGGCGCGCACCGCCGTGTCGATGAACGCCATGCCGCGCACGCCCTGGTGGACTCCTTGCAAGGCGGGCGCGGTGCCGCCGCGCAGCACCGTGGCAACATCGCGGTACAGGTTCGCGAATGCTTCGAGATAACCTTCCGGATGCCCGCCCGGCAGCCGCGTCGCGGCGCGCGCATCGGCGCCCAACCCGGCGTCGCCGGTGCGCAGCACCTCGGTCCAGCCGTCGGAGAAATGGAGCGAAAGGCTGTTCGGCTGTTCCTGGTGCCAATCGAGCGACCCGGTTTCGCCATAGACGCGAATGCGCAGTCCGTTCAGCTCCCCGATCGAAATCTGCGACGCCATCAATACGCCTCGCGCGCCGCCTTCGAAGCGCAAGAGCACGCTGACATCATCGTCGAGCCGGCGTCCGGGTACGACCGTGCCGAGGTCGGCGAGCAACCGATCCACCGACAGCCCTGTGACGAACTCCGCCAGATTGAACGCGTGGACGCCGATATCGCCGATGCAGCCGCCGGGGCCTGCTTGCGTCGGATCGACGCGCCATACGGCCTGCCGGTTATCCGCATGCTCGGCTGGGCCGGCAAGCCATCCTTGAGGATATTCGACCACGACCTTGCGGACCGCTCCGATCGCCCCGCGCCGGACGCGCTCGCGTGCTTCGCGGACCAGGGGGTAGCCGGTATAAGTATAGGTAAGGGCGTAAGGGCGACCGGCCGCGGCCACGGCATCGCGCAACGTGCGCGCCTCTTCCAGGGTCGCGGTGGCGGGCTTGTCACTCACGACGGCGAAGCCCGCCGCCAGCGACTGCGTTGCGGCCGACAGGTGGTGGCAATTGGGCGTGGTGATCGCGACAAAATCGATTGGGTCGGCGCGGGCAGCTTCGGCGGTGAGCATGGCCGCGACGTCGGGATAGGCACGCCGCGGATCGATGCCGTAAATCTCGCCGGCAAGAGCCGAGCGCGCGGCATCGCTGCTGAACGCTCCTGCGACCAGCGCGATCTGGCCGTCCAGTTCTGCGGCCATCCGATGTACCGGGCCGATAAACGATCCCGGTCCGCCGCCGATCAGACCCATGCGCAGCCGCTCGGCCATCATCCGCTCCCATTTTTAGAATCAATATTCTATTATTGGCGCTTTTCGGCGATCCACGTCAAGCGCGATCGCACGTCCTGCGCTCAGTCGAAGATCGCCACCGCGCGCGTCCAGCCCGCAGAGCCGCCCTTTATCTTTGCCGGGAAACACGAAACGAGGAAGCCGGTGGGGGGCAACAGGTCCAGATTGGTCATCTTTTCCATGTGGCAATAGCCGATCTCGCTTCCGGCCTTGTGACCTTCCCAGATCAACGACGTATCCCCGCTTTCCGCGACCCGGCGTGCGGTGTGGGCAAATGGTGCGTCCCATGACCAGGCGTCGGTACCGGTTACCCGAACGCCACGCGACGTAAGGTACAACGTCGCCTCGCGACCGATGCCGCAACCCTTGCCGAGGAAGTCGGGCTGACCCAACGCGGCGCCAGCCGCGGTGTTCACCAGAACGATATCTAGCGGCTGGAGATCGTGGCCGGTGTCAGCCAGAGCATTCGCGATCTCGCTTGCCGTGACGATATGGCCATCTGGCATCGCCCGGAGGTCAAGCTTCACGCCGGGTCTGAAGCACCAGTCGAGCGGGACTTCGTCGATCGTGATCGCCCGCTCGCCGCCGTTCATCGTCGGGTGATAATGCCAGGGTGCGTCGAGGTGCGTGCCGTTATGGGTGGAGAGGGTGAGCGTTTCCGATGCCGCGAAGCCTTTTCCGCCTGGCACCTCGTCTGCCGTCACTCCGGGGAAGAAAGTCTGGAGCTCCGCCATTGTGTCGGCGTGGGTCTGGTATTGGATCGACGGTCGCATGAATGGGGGATCGGTAATCACCGACGGATCGAGCGTGATCGACAGATCGACGAAGCGACGGCTCATGCGACGTACCCTCCCAGCGCTTCGGCCAGCCAATCGGCGATATAGTCACGACCGAACGACATATTGTCGACGCCGACATGCTCGACGCCGCCTTCGCGCGCGGTGAAGAATTTCAGTTCGCGCGCAGGACTGTTGATAAGCTGGTCGAACGTACGATGCGCGTATTCCGGACCGATCTGACGGTCGTTTTCGCCGTGCGTCACCAGGAACGGTACGCGGATACGGTCCAGGATGCCGTCAAGCGTCATACCCGCGGACTTGGCGAGGAAGTCGTCCATATCGGTGGCGCCGAACACCCACATCACATGCTTCCAGTAATGCGGTACTGGATTTTCGCCCTCGCGCCGCAGCCGCTTCTGCTGCACCTCCGCCCAGTCATGATTGGCCCCCCACACCGCGGCGGCCGCAAATCGCGGTTCGAAGGCGACGGCACGCGGCACGAAATACCCGCCCAGCGAGATGCCCGCCATGCCGATCCGCCGCGCGTCGACGCCGGGCTGCGCCTCGAGCCAATCGACGACCGGCGATGCCCAGCGCTCGCTTTCGTGTGTCGCGTGCAGCCCCCCGGCGCGCAACGCCTCTCCGGTCCCCGGCTGGTCGATGCACAGCGTCGAAACACCCCGGCGCAGCAGGGCTCCGGGCAACCCGGTCCAATAGAGCAGCTCCTTGCAGCTATCGAGGCCGTTGACGAAGACAACCAGTGGCGCGTTTCCCGCAGCCCGCGTCAGCACGCCCGGGAGGCTGCCGCCGGGGACGGGAATCTCGACGCGCTCGGCATTTTCGCGGCCAAGCGCCATCGCTCGGCGGAATGCGTCCTGGCCCTTGCGAAATGTCTCCATCCGCTCGGAACTGCCTTGGCCCTGCATCCGCTCGGCGGTGATATAATAGAGGCTCGCACGTTGCAGCTTGGCGCCCGCTGAAAAGGCGCGCCCGCGCTGTTCGTCGTCGGCGGCGAGCTCGGCCAGTTTGTCCGCCATCCGGACCCATTCGACCAGGAACCGATCAGTTCCGGCGTCCTCTCCTCTCTGCGCCGCCTCAAGCAGCGGCCGGCACATGTCCTCGATCTCGCCGATCCGGGCGCCGCTCTCGATCGCTATGTCGACCGACAGGTTCCAGACATAGTTGTTCGGGAAATATTGAAACATGGCCATGATGGGGTCTCGAAGGATGGGCGCGGGAATCTGACAATTGCGTCAACGGGTTGCAGCAGGGCGCGCCGGAGAAGAACGGGGTCGTTCCGGGCAGCGTCTCAACCGGCTAACGATCGGGGGCGAGGGGGCTGCCCGGTGGCTAGCCACGAGCGACGTCGTGCAAGCCGTCGCCCGCTTGACCAGTGCGATCGTCATGCCGGCGCGACCTGCCACAGACCCTTGTCGGGCGCCGGCTGGGGCAGGGCTTGTGGGCCACCGACGCCGATGCCCCACTGGTCCATTGCCTCGGGCGACGGAGCGTGCACCTGGTGCTGGTGATGCTCGTCGTCGACCTGTTCGAGTTCGGAAGTATATTCGACGACGTTCATGGCGGGCGTGGTGAAATAGCTGAACGTGTTGTTGCCAGCCGTATGACGTCCGGGCCCCCACTGGATGGCGACGTCGTTCTTCTTCAGACGCGCGACGCCCTTCATCATGTCGTCGATCGTGAGAACGTCATAGGCGACGTGATTGAGGCAAGGCGGGCCGGGCAGAATGGCCAGTCGGTGATGCCATGCGTTGCAGCGCATGAAGCACATGAAATCGCCGAGCCAGTCGGACACGCGAAAGCCGAGCGCGCGCTCATACCACGCGACCAGCGCCTTGTGATCGGGCGAGTGGATCACGACGTGGCTGATCTTGACCGGGATCGCCTCGCCGCGTTCGAGCGCGCGCGCTTCGCCCTGCTCGACGTCGGCGGATATCTGGGTCTCACGCCCGTCGGGATCGAAGAAGCGGAATCCATAGCCGCCACCCAGCGTCGCGAGTTGCTGTGGCTCAGTGACGATCCGTCCGCCAGCCTCCCGCACTTGCTCGAACAGCGCGTCGACATCACTGCGCGTGTCGGCCGCCCAACCGATCATATCGACACGTTGGGTCTCGTCCTGGCGAAGGCGAACGACATATTTCTCCGCGGTGCCGGCCGCCGCGAAATAGGCCATGCCGTCGTCGGACGGAACCTCGGCCAACCCCCAAACGTCGTTGTAGAAGCGGCGTTCGGCGGCCAGGTCAGGGACGGCATATCCCACGAAACGGATTTCGGAAACGCGAGCCATTAGTCTCTCCTGTTGTCGATCGGCGCGAGTTGTCGTTGGTCGGCCAAATCGATCTCGACCTTGAGCGGCCGGTCGAGCGACGACGGGCCAATGCCAACCCGGAATCGGCCGGAAGGCGTCTGCCACTCGTCCGCACGCCAGCGTCGCAACGCGATCGGGTCGACCGCCACCACGATTTCTTCGACATCGCCCGCGGCGATCACCTGCTTCGCGAAGCCCAACAGCGCCAGGCCGTCGTCCTCGCGATAAACCTGCGCCACCGCCGCGGCTGCGCGCCGGCCGACATTTCGGACCACGACCCGGCAGTCGAGGCCACCGTGCGCCATCGACGTGACACGGGCGCTCTCGAAGACGAAGCGGCCATAGCCAACCCCCTCGCCAAATCCGAAGGCCGGTTGCCGCCCGTGCTCGGCCATTCCGCGATACCCGATGCCAAGCCGTTCGGCATAAGGCAGGCGTCCCGCCTGGTCGGGAACCGCGTGCAGTGCCGGATAGTCAGACTCTGTTGCGGCCAGCGCCAGCGGCAGGCGACCCGATGGCTCCAGGTCTCCGGCAAGCACGGCGGCCAGCGCGGGCCCGAACGCCTCGCCTGGATACCAGACGCAAAGCAGTGCGGCGGCGCCTTCGGCAAAGCCAGGATCGAACGCATGCCCAACATTGACGGCGACGATCGTCTTTGGGTTTGCCGCTATGACCTGACGGGCGAGCGCTTGTTGATCTGCGGGAATTGCCGTGGTCTCGCGATCCTTGCTCTCCACGCCGGCATCGGCCGTTTCGCCGACCAGCAAGAGTACCGCGTCGGCGTCGTGCGCGGCCGCCACTGCCTCCGCCAGCATGGCGCCGGCATCGTGCGGCGGATCGATTCCGAACCATAGGCCGTGCGCGCGGGCGGCGGTGTAGCGCAGCTCCGCTTCGACCAAAACGGGCACGTTCGCTTCCAGCGCGATTGCCACGGCCTCGCTGTCGCCGCTCTTGAGCGCACCCATCACGTCGGCGGCGGGGATGTATCGCTCCGCCGCCAGCACCTCGCGACCATCGATCCGCAGGCGCACGGATCCAGTTCCGCCGATCAAGAACCGGTGCGTGCCGGCGACGGCGGGCGTGAACCACCCACTTGCCTTGACGCCGCCCGAGCGATCGAACGCGCCGAGCTCGTGCATGCCATGGAACCAGGTGAGCGAGTTGGTGTCGCGAGTCTCGCGACCGAGCGCGATGGTGAAATCATGGTCTGCGAAATACTCGACCGTCATACCGCGCGTGCCGTCGCCAAGGTCGCACGCAGGCGTCGCCGGCATCGGAGGCAGGCGGTAGGCGGGGGGGCAGCCCGGAGCAAAGCGCACCGTGGCTGGGCCGAACCGCGCCGCGAGCGCCGGAAGAGGCAGTGTAGCATCGGGCCGGAGCGCGATCCTGGCGAACGTACCGCCCTGAAAGCAGGGTGCGACCGCATTCGGCCCGATGACCGCCAATCGGCGGACCGCTCCCGGAACCAGCGGCAGCACCTCATCTTCGTTGCGGAGCAGAACGAAGCCCGCGGCCGCGGCCTCCGTCAGCACAGTGTCACGGTCATCGTCGGGCGCGGCGGGCGCAGGCCCCGACCAGCGTCGGGCCGCGTCGAGCATGCGACGGCCGGCCTGCGCCACGCGCTCCGGCGCGACCTCGCCAGCTGTCACGGCTTCACGCAGCTTCTCTCCCATGAAACGGGCCGGGCCCGGCATTTCCAGGTCCAACCCCGCATTGATCGACGCGGCGCCCGCGTGGGTACCGAACCAGTCACTGACAGTGAAACCCGCGAACCGCCAATCCTCACGCACAACGCGAGAGAGGATGTGAGCGTTCTGGGCACAATATTCGCCGTTCAGTTTGTTGTAGGCAGCGAGCAGCCCCGCGCAGCCGGCGCGGACGGCGAATTCGAACGGCATCAGATAGATTTCGCGCAGAGTCGCTTCGTCGACGATCGCGTCATAGCGGTCGCGCTGCGTCTCCGTGTCGTTGCAGACGAGGTGCTTCGCGACCGACCCGACCCGGCAGCGCTGCACTCCGCCAATCCAGGCTGCACCCAGTTCGCCGGCCAGCAGCGGGTCCTCGCCGAACATCTCGAACGCGCGGCCGGCGTTGGGCGTGCGCGCCAGGTTGAGGTTGGGCGCGAGGATCAGGTCGACGCCAAGGCGCTTCGCCTCCATTCCGACGATGGTGGCGACCTTCGCCACCAAGGTGCGATCCCAGCTAGCGCCCATAGCGACGCCGCTCGGCGTCAGAACCGAGACGTCCCGCTCGTCCACGCGGCCGCTCGCAATCCCCATCGGGCCGTCGGCCATTCGCACCGACGGCGCGTTACCGCCAGGGTGGGTGGACCACATGTCTCGCCCGGCGGTGAGCGTCAGCGCGTCATTGTCGATCACCGCTTCATCCTCGCCATGTGCATGACCTGCCCGGCCTGCGCGGCGACCTGCGCGCGCAGCCCTTGGTCGGCCAATCGTCCCTCGGCATCGAACGGCTTTTGTTCCGCCGTATTGACGGTGATGCCGAGTGGCGTCGGCCATCCGCGCATTGCGTGAACCACGCCGCGCAATGCCTGCAGCGTGACGCCGCCCGCCTGCCATCCGGCCGCCACGACGATCAATCCGACCGCTCGGCCGTCGAAATAGACCCGTTCGTCCGCGCGCAAATCCTCGAGAAGATCGATCGCATTCTTCACCAGCCCCGATATGCCGCCATGATAGCCCGGCGTTCCGATCACCAGGCCGTCCGCGCTACGAATGGCGGCGACGAAAGCCAGCTGTTCGGGCGTGCGTTCGCCCCGCTCAGGCGCGAAGTGCGGCAACGCGGCCAACTCGGCACCACCGAACATCGCGGTTCGCGCCCCATCGTCTTCGGTGGCCGCCAGAACCGCGCGCACCATACTCTCGCCCGACGAGCCGGGGCGTGTCGTTCCGCCGATCCCGACGATGAACGGGCGCGCAGACATCACGCGACCTTGAACCGCGGCAATACACGCGTGGACAGCAGTTCGAGCGTCCGATCCGCCCAGGCAAGACGCTGCTGATCGAGGGGACCGGTGGTTGTGCCGCAAAGGATGTTGCCGATCCCCAGTTCCGCATAGGGTTCGAGATGCGCGATCACCGTTTCGGGGCTGCCATAAAGACACCAAGTCGCGATCCACTCGTCGGTCAGCGCCGTCGGGGTCTCGTCGGTCTTCTTGTTGGCGGCGTCTCGTTCAGCCTGGTCGGCGAAGTATTTCTCGCGATCCACGGCGGCCTGATAAGCGCGCAGAATCACTTCTAGCTCCTCGCGTGCCTGATCGTCGCTTTCGGCGACATGGACACATTGATAAGTGTGTGTCGTCCAGGAGAGCGCATCGTCGACGCGTGCCTGGTCATGGCCGGCGGCCAGAAGCATGTCGCGGTACGCGGTGAAATATTTCGTGACATGCTTGAGCGGTTCGGTGCCGCCGATATTGGGCGGGGTGAAGGCCGGTATGAAGGCAGGCCAGCCATGCTCCGCTGCCCGCCGGGCACTGGCTTCCTTCATCGCGACAGGCATCAGGCGGGCATGGCCCGGCGTGAAGGGCGCCGGCGCGATCCGTTGCAGTACCTTGCCCTTGTGTGGCCCGTTGTCGAATTCGATCGGCGGATCGCCGATCTCCTTGGCCCAGAGCTGCTCGGCGATGGCGAGATTGGCGTCGGAGATCGCCGAGGCTTCCTTATAGTTGACACCGAAGCCGACCATTTCCTCCGGCGTGGTTCCCGACCCGACGCCGACCAGCAGGCGTCCGTTGGTCAGCTGGTCGAGGATGTTCACCCGCTCGACGAAGCGCACCGGACTGTGCAGCGGGACGGAAGTGACGGAGAAGCCGTAATGAAGCCGCGGGAGCTTTGCGGCGAGATAGGCCGCGAACATCATCGGGTCGCTGGCTACCGGCATATACCCCGTGAAATGGTGGTCGGGGATGAATACGGCATCGAATCCGAGCGCTTCCGCACGCGTTGCATGATCGATCAGGTCCGAGATGAGGCGACGATCCTGGTCTGCCGCCGTGGTGCGCGCGTTCAGGAAAACAGAAAATCTCATCCAGCCTCTCCTCCGACCGCTGCTCCCGACACTTGGCTCGAGAAATAGAATTGCGGTTCTGGATAGCTAAAGCGTCGACGCTGGGCGTGTCAACTGCCAAAGACCGCGGGCCGTGCCAAAATCTTGGCTCCGAACACGTTGCGTCCTCGCAATGCGGCGGGCGAAGTTTGCTGGCGAAATCTAAATTAATATAGATAGTACAAAAACTTAATTCATCAATTGTGTGCCGAGTATGACTCGCTCCGGCGTTGCGTGTCGTCGGGTGCGTCGAGCGATCTTCCGAGCGACAATGTCGATGGCGCGTTTCGTCGATCGTCAATTAGAATGGGTGTTGCAATTCGTATTATCACGAGGTAGCACTCGCGGAATTGAAAGAAACGCGCCGATGCTAAGTCGGGCGATCCTTTGCTGAATGGCAGGAGAGAGGAATGAGGGCAGGTGTGGTTTGTGCGCTCGCGGCGGTGGCGGCCCTCGGTACGACCGCCGCGTCGGCTGGCCCTCGGGTCACCGTGAGCGGCGGCCGGATCGAGGGCTTTGGCGACGGCGATCTCAACATCTTCCTCGGCATCCCCTATGCCAAGCCGCCGGTCGGCGATTTTCGCTGGCGTGCGCCAGCCCAGGTAGGTCCCTGGCAGGGCGTGCTGGCCACGACCCGCTACTCCCCAGCCTGCTATCAGACCGAGGGCAGGTCATTCGGCCCGTTCACCGACGAGTTCGTCAACGTCGGGCGGCGGTCGGAAGATTGTCTCTATCTCAACGTCTGGTCGCCATCGAAATCCGGGCGCAAGCGACCCGTCTTGCTCTATATCCACGGGGGCGGCTTCGGCAGCGGATCGACGTCGGTGCCGGTCTATGATGCCTCGGGCCTGGCTCGCAAAGGCGTGGTCGTGGTGACGATCAACTATCGTCTCGGCGTCTTCGGTTTTCTTGCCCATCCGGCTCTTACGGCGGAATCGCCGCTCAAATCGTCCGGCAATTACGGCATTCTCGATATGATCGCCGCGTTGAAATGGGTGCGCGTCAACATCGACCGTTTCGGCGGGGACCCAGCAAACGTCACCATCTCGGGCCAGTCAGCGGGAGCCGCGGCCGTCAGCGATCTGCTCGTGTCGCCGGCCGCCAAGGGGTTGTTTGCGCGCGCGGTGATCCAGAGCGGTCCTAGCCTAGGCGTCCAAAGCCGCACGCTCGCACAAGCGGAAAAGATCGGGCAGGGCGTATCTGAGCGGCTGGGTGTGCGAAGCGTCGGCGAATTGCGCCACCTGTCCGCCGATACCCTTCTCGCGGCGACCGCCGTCAATCCCCCGGCCAAAGGATCGACGCCCCAGATTCTGATGGCGCCCAATATCGACCGCAAGATCATTGCGTGGAATCCAGAAAGCGCGGACGGCCGCGTGATTTCGGACGTGCCGGTCATGGCAGGGTACAACCATGACGAGGCTTTCATCTTCGGTACGCCGAGCGGGGTGACCCCGCAGCAATTCGAGGATTACGTGTCGAGCCGCTATGGCGACTTCGCCGCGCGCTTCCTGACGGTCTACCCGCATGCCAATGGCGAGGAGGCGTCGCAGTCGATGGATGACATCGGGCGCGACCGTTATATGTCCCAGTTAGTCCTCTGGGCCGAACGCCATGCCGCGGCTCAGAAGGCCGCTCTCTATCTTTACGAATTCAACCACCGCTATCCGGGCTCAGACCCGAGCAGGTTCCGCGCCTTCCATACCGCGGAAGTGCCCTATGTCCTGGGCGCGCTGACCATAAATGGGGTGAAGTTCACGGCGGACGACCGCCAGGTCGCTGATCAGATCAAAACGCGGTGGGTCAACTTCATGACGAAGGGTGAGCCCAATGATGGCGCCAGCCCTACCTGGCCCGAGTGGCATCGCGCTCCCGGCAGGATCATGCTGCTCCACTCCCGCCCCGAGGTGGGCTGGCCCGTCTCCTCGAAGATACGGTTCGATGTTTTCCGTGATTATGTTGCGGCTGGCGGCAAGCTGTCCCTGTTTTGATCAAGTATATTTATGTAAATATCTGCGTATGAAAATGATTTTCTGTTGCAGTCGGAAAGTTACTTCAAAAAAAACTCGATCAACCAAGAAAAGATCGAGGCACTGGGGAGATGTAGCATGAAATATAGTATGTCAAAACTTTTCGTTTCCGTCGCGTCGATGGCGATCATGTCGTCGGTTGGTGGCGTCGCGCGGGCGCAAGCTCAGGACGACCAGAAGCAGCCCGCGGCGACGTCGAATGGCGAGGCCCAGACGTTCGCATCAGACCAGGACATCATCGTCACGGCCCAGCGGCGGTCTGAGAACGTCCAGGAGGTGCCGATCGCGGTCACCGTGATTTCAGCCGACCAGCTTGCCCGCCGCGGCGTGCAGAACATTCAGGATCTCTCCCAGGCGAGCGCCTCGCTCGAGTTCACGGCGCCGGGCGCCGCGCCGGGCGGGGGCGCGTTCGTGCGCGGGATCGGGACCAACCAGGTCGGCAACGCGACGGCTGCCTCCTCGGTCAGCGTGGTCCTAGACGGTGTTGTGCTCGGTAACGCCAACATCAGCGATATTTTCGACACCCAGCGAGTCGAGGTGCTCAAAGGCCCTCAGGGTACGCTGTTCGGTAGCTCGGTTTCGGCCGGCGTTCTGAATATCACGACGCGCGCGCCGAAAATCGATGAGACGTCGGGCTACGTTTCCGGCGAATTCGGCATTCGTGGATTGGGCGCGGAATATTCGCGCAGCGCCCTTCGCGGCGCGATCAATCTCCCGGTAAGCGAGACATCCGCGCTCCGCGTCGCGGGCTATTTCTTCAATAACAATGGCCTGTCGGTCGATCGCTCGAACGGCAACGTCATGGACTCGACCAATTTCGGCTTTCGTGGGCGCTATCTGTGGGAGATCACCGATACGCTGACCTTCAATCTCATTGGTGACTACAACCACTCCAGGACGGATCACGCGAGCGGGTTCATCTGGCGTGCCGCCACGCCGGGATCGCTCCTGGCGCAGGCCCTCAATGCTTGCGGAATCACGCCCAGTCCTAGCAACACGGACAATTGCGCTGGATATCCCAACACCGGATCGTCCGAGATCGGCGGCGTGTCCGGCCAATTCGACCTGAAGCTCGGCGCCAACACCCTCACGTCGATCACTTCCTACAGGAAGGTGTCCGGTAGCCAGCTTGCCGACATCATCAGCCTTTCCCCGACTTATGCGCGCCAGTATCTGCAAAATTGCGATTTCGTCGCTTGTAGCCCGGTCGTCTCGCTGACCAGCGGAGTTCCGGGTGATCCCGAATTGACCAGGCGTTCATTGCTGACACAGGAACTACGGCTCGCGTCCGACTCGAACCATCGTTTCGAGTGGGTCGTCGGTGCCTATTTTCAACACGCGACGTTCTTCAATCGTCAGCATGGACAGTTGATCGCGCATCCGTCCTTCCTCGGCTTCGACATTGTCCTGGGTGACGGCGTGGCGATCTCGAATTCGGAGGCCAATGATTACGCGGCATTCGGCAACGGCACGTTTTACCTCGGCGAATCGACGCGGTTGATCGCCGGCGCGCGCTACACGCACTCGACTATATCCGAGACCAAGGCCGACCCGATCAACGCTGGCGTGCCCGACGCATTTTCGACGCGGACCACAGCCGACGCGCTAACCTGGCGTGCCGGTATCCAGCATGATTTCTCCAAGAGCACGATGGTTTATGCGACGGTGTCGACGGGCTACAAGGCTCCTCAGATCAACGACACGTTGACATCGACCGTGCACTTTCTCTCGCCCGTCAGAGCGGAACGGCCGATCAGCTATGAGGTCGGGCTCAAGCAATCATTCCTCGGCAACCGGCTGAATTTCGCGGCCGACGTTTTCTACACCAAGGTCAGGGATTTCCAGACTCAGTCGTGCGTGTCGGCGCCGAATGGCATCGCCTGCACCAACCTGACGGTCCCCAAGGTTATCAGCAAGGGCATCGAATTCGAAGTGTTCGGCAGGCCCTGGCGCTACACGACGGTGAACATCTCCGGCATCTACAACGACGCCAAATATCCGCCGGGCTTTACCGGTGCCGATCTGTCGAACCTCGGCGGGCAGCAATTGAACTACGCGCCCAAATTCAAGGCGACGATCTCGATCGAGCAGGAGGTGCCGCTGACCGATCGCTATTCGTTGATTTTCGGAGCCGATGCAGCTGCGCGGGCGAAGCAATCCATGTATCTATCTGCCAATCCAAAATACGTAATACCCGCCCAGACGCTAGTGAATGCGCGCATCGGTCTCAAGGCCGGCGACACCTGGTCGATAGCATTGTTTGCGCGCAACCTGACCGACAAGGTCTATCCGACCCAGCTCTATCCGAGCGACGCCTTCGCTCAGGGCGGGCTGTGGCAGATCCTCGATCCGAATTCGCGCCGCCTGGTCGGTTTTCAGTTCGACGCCCACTTCTGATCGCGCCGAGGCGCCCGCCCGAAGTAGCCTTCAGGCGGGCGCCCGTTTTGCGCATTCCGGAGAACAACATCCATTGGGAAAGGCGGAGGTGAGCGGCGACTTATGCTGCTCCAGAAAGGACGAAGGCGGCCGGGCGGGCCGTTGCAGCTGCTCGAAGAGCAGATTCGAGTCCGCGTCGGCGAAGCCGGCTGCGGAATGACAAACCAGGAGCACGATCGGTGAGTACCGCAGAGTCGTCCGGCGTCGGGCCGGAATACCAAAGCAGAAACATCAAGTGGTCGTACATGGACCACTGGACGATGCGGTCGCCAAGCGGTTGGGTTACGCCGCAGCATGGTATTAAATATGCCGATCGCTTCTATCGCCAGTTGGCGGGCGTCGGGTTCCAGGGCGTGGACCCTTTCGAGTTCCGTTTGCTGGCACAGGCTCAGCTGTTCGGCTCGGCGCGGAAGGCGGAGCAATTCGCGCAGGATCGAGGTATCGAGCGGTTCGTCAACATGTTCGTCGCCTTCTACGACGATCGCACCCACCTTGCCGAGACGCATGACGCGTTGCTGCGCAATTTTGAAAACAAGGTGCGGGCGTTCGAGGGCATCACGCTCGACTCCTTCATCGTCATGCCAGTGTCGCGATACTGGTTGGTCGAGCCGGTCACGGACGACAAGATCAAGACGATGGCCGAATGTTGGTCACGGATCGGCCGGATGCTGAAGACGCACGGCATCAAGCTTTCTTGTCACCATGAGTTCTACTGCGCGCTGCACTCGCGCGAAGAGATCGACAAATTCTACGCTTATGCCGACCCGGAATATGTCGGCCTGTTCATCGACACCGCACAGCATGAAATCGTCGGAATCGATTCGACCGAACTCTACCTGCAATATGCCGATCGGGTGACCGGATTCCATTTCAAGGACACGCATCACACCGACACGGTCGACGACTATCGAACGCCGCCCGATCCCGAAAGGGCTGCAAGCACGACGAGCCGCTGGTTCTGGGAGATGGGAACGGCAGAGGGGCTCGTGGATTTTCCGAAGCTGATGCGCGCCATAAAGTCCAAAGGCTATACCGGATGGCTGACGGTGGAGCATGACAAGGCCGACATTGGCGGCGCGAACTACGCGGAAAGCACTTGTCGAGCCAAGTGGTACATCGACAACGTACTCTCGCCCATCTACCCCTGATCAGGACCGCGTCATGGATAATATTCGCTGGAGCTACGCCATCAATCAATGGCGGACGGTCGAGACCGATCTGGCCCGCCTCGATCAGATGGAGAGCGCGTTCAAGACGATCTCGGTCTGCGGGTTCGAGGCAATCGAGATCACCGATGTCGCGCTCGGAGGGCACACGATTCCCGCTTATTTCGGATCGTCGGCCAAGTTTATCGAATTTCTAAAGGGGTGTGGCCTTAGCTGCGTCAGCAGCTATTTCGCCGGTCTGGATCATTGCAACCCCCTGGCACCGGCGGACCACGAAAGGATGGCAGGGAGCGCGGGTAGGGCGGCCGAGCTCCTTGCCGAGCTCGGTGGCTCGCGGCTCCTCGCCCGACCATGTGGCCCATATTGGAAAGAAGCGCCGATCACTGGGGAGAAGATCGGCGTCCTTGCCGACTGCTGGAACAGGGTCGGCGCGGCGACGAAGTCGGCCGGCGTCAAGACCGCGCTTCATGTGGATTTCCTGGGCGGGATCAGGCGTGAGGATGATATCCACAAGCTCCTGGCTCTTACGGATCCGGAGCTAGTCCATGTCGCGCTCGATACGGCGGAATTCGTCATCGCCGGGCTCGACCCCGTCGCCTTCCTCAAAGAGCACGGCGCACGTGTTGCGCACGTCCAGTTCAAGGACGCGACCACCGTGGACACGTTCGACGACTATGCCCGCGAGAACGCGGAAATGGAATATTGGCCGATGCCGATCATTACGGCGGGTGCCGAGCGCGGGATCGATCGCTGGTATTATGAAATGGGGACACCGGGCGGATTGGTGGACTTCCCGGAAGTTACCGCAGCGCTGCGTAACATCGGGTACACAGGCTGGATTGTCGTTGAGAGCGATCAGAGCCCCCATGTGGAGGAGAGCGTCATGCTCAACGGCTGGTACAAGAAGAAGCTGCTCGCTGAGCTATGAGCCTCGCCGGTATCATAGGAACTGGGCTTTTCCGCGCTGGTATCCGGGAGGCTCGCCAATGCAAGCTCGTCCGTCGTGGATGATTGAGAACCAGCTTGGGTAGGAGAGGTCGGTTTGAGGATGGTGCGCTGGTGTTCATCGCTTTTGGCACTCCCCATGCTCGCGGGATGCCTGGACGGCCAGGCTGCTCGCCCGGAATCCGCTTCGCCTGTCGGCCAGCGCTATGTCGCAATGGGGAGTTCCTATGCCGCCGGCCCCGGCATCGGCGAGAGTGCCGACATCCCTTCCAACCGATGCGGCCGGTCGACCGACAATTACGCCCATCGGCTTGCCAGACATCTTGGCATGCGGCTGACGGACGTGAGTTGCAGCGGTGCGACGACCGCACACATCCTGGGTTCATGGGATCAACTGCCGGCGCAGGTCGACGCGATTATGCCCGATACGAGGCTGGTCACCCTGACGATCGGGGGGAACGACGTCGGCTTCGTCGGCTTCCTGTTTGGCGCATCCTGTCGCGTCGAGGCGCACCGCACCGGCAGTGTGCGGCGATGCCCCGACGTCACCCGACCGACCGAGGCCCAATGGACTGCACTTGAACAATCGCTGCTGCGGATCGTCGCCGAGGTAAGGCGCCGTGCCCCCGCCGCACGGCTCATATTCGTCGATTATCCGTTGGTGCTTCCACCTCACGGGACCTGTGCCGCCATCGGGGTAACCGAGACTGACGCGGACGGCGCGAGAGCGATCGCGGCGAGGCTCGCGACTGTTACAGCGCGTGCCGCCCGCGCCGGCGGTGCAGCCGTTCTGCGGGCTTCGCGACTGACAAGAAATCACGACGCCTGCGCGCGCGAGCCGTGGATGAACGGCCTTCACCCTATGCCTGGCGACGGCGTGCCTTTCCATCCCAAGCTGCGCGGGATGCAGTCGGTTGCCACCGCGCTGGAAAACATGATCCACTAAGCGACGCCCGCGCGTCGCCGCACCGGTGGATCGCGATCCCAGACGGCGCCCGTCGCTGCGGAGACCACCATGGGCCGGTTCCGCGGGACAGGCTCGTTGCGCCCTCGAGTAGCGCGTCGACTCCCATTATACGCAAGATATTTGACCGGAGCCGGCGGCAATGATTGGCGCAAGCGAAGTGCGGGGGCGCCGAGCGCAGCGCATCCGGTCGGGTTCATCGAACGGCTGCCTGCCAGCGCTTGATGACGCGCTTCAGATTGTCGCCAGGACCCGCGACTGCCGGACAAGCGTGCCCCCGCTTTTTCGGTTGCTTCGTAACCGTTCGGGAGGGGTTAAAGCCGGAGTGCGGCAGCGATCGCATCCGCAGTTGCTTGCGCGCCAAGCAGCGTGGGGTGAAACGGCGCCTGGCTGACCGGCCCCCAAACCGCTTGTCCAAGGAACGGCGGAGCTGGCGTTATGGTCCGCGCCGAGCACGTGCATGTCGACGACGATCGCTCCCTGTTGCTTGGCGACGGACCGGGTTACCGGTTGCGATCCGGGCGCAACCTAACGGCTTGCCGGCACCCGGCGCTGGCGCTGGCGCTGACCAGCTCTAATGCACTCGCGGTTTTTAGGGTATACAGCATCCAATAATGTGGAGACTGCCGGGCCACCCACCTGTATGAACTCTGTCAGGTTGCGGGATATGATGACTTGGTCGCCAGCAAGACCCGATCCGTTCGGCGGGGGAATATGACTGTCAGCCAGGCTACGGAAGAGCCGAACGATATGAGGCGCAAGTTGCTTGAGTTGGCGCTGGCGCAATTCGGCCAGGTTGGCTTCAAAAGGGCGAGCACGCGGGCGATCGCCGCGGAAGCCTGCACGATCATGTCGTCCATAACGTATCACTTCGGCAACAAGCACGGCCTGTACCTGGCCACGGCGCGGCACGTCAGCCGCCCGCCGCAGACGTGGATGGGTCGCGGAAGTTGACAGCGCTGCGAGGGCCTGCAGCGGGCAGCGTGATCCTATTGCAGCGCGCCGGGCGCTCCATCGCGTTTTCGAGCGCGCCGCCGAGGTGTCCAGAGCGGAGGAAACGAAAGCCGTCTCGCGGTTCATCGTGATGGAGCAGGCGGAGGCAGGGGCGGGATTCGCCCTGATCTACGACGAGGCCATGGGCCCGATGCTCGATGGAATCGTCGCGCTGCTCTTAGCAGCGGTTGACCATTGCATTTCCGAGAGTGAGGCGCGCGTCAGGGGGGTGGCGCTTTTCGGTCAGGTTCTCGTATTCAAGGTTTCGAGAGCGTCGGTGTTCCGCGCCAACCGCTGGCCGGAAATCGGACCCGATCAACTCGCGATGATCAAGGGCGTGATTGCGAGCAATCTCGACGCGATTCTCGATCGAATCCTCGAGGAGCATCCGGGTTGAGGGGTTTTGGCTTGGCGCGCGACACTTTGCGACTTTTCCGCGCGTGACGCCGGCGCGGCCGGGCGCGTGCGGCAACGAAATCAGGGATGGTTCACATGAGGGCGAGGGGCGCGTGACCCGAAGTGTCGCGATGGATGATAGCTTCAGGCGCGGGCCGAAATGGCCACCGGCGCACTGCTGGTCGCGACCGGCAAGCACATAGCTGACGACGATCACTGCGGCACCGTCGACCAACGGGCCCGGACTCCTGATCACGCCGGCGGTGAGCAACGCAACATTCGCGATCGCATTCCTGGTGCGCGCTGCGGCACTGTATGACCAGTCAGGCGACGCCACCAATGGCGCGCGCGAGATGCGCGACCGTTTGTTCGATCTGGCCGGCATCGATGATGAGGGGAGGAGACAAAGCGATGGTGTCGCCCGTGACGCGGATGAGCAGCCCCTCGTCGAAACAGCGATGGAATATCTCCATGGCGCGCGCGCCGGGCGCATCGGCGCGCGGTGCCAGCTCGATTCCAGCGATCAGGCCAATCGTGCGGATGTCGATGACATGGCGTGTTGAATCCAGGCTGTGAACTGCTTCCTGCCAAATCGAGGAGAGGCTCGCTGCGCGTTGAAATAAGCCGTCGCCAGCATAGATGTCGAGCGCGGCCAGGCCCGCGGCAGCCGCCAGCGGATGCCCTGAATAAGTGTAGCCGTGGAAGAATTCGATTCCCGGCGCGGCATTGTCGATGATCGTGTCGTGAACCTCGCGCGTCGCGGCGACGGCGCCCATCGGCACGGTCGCGTTCGTGAGCCCCTTGGCCAGAGTCAGTATATCGGGGGTGACGCCGAACGCTTCGGACGCGGTCGCGGCGCCGATACGGCCGAAGCCCGTGATCACTTCGTCGAAAATCAGAAGGATGCCGTGGAGCTTGGTGATCTCGCGCAGCCGCTCCAGATAGCCACGCGGCGGTATCAGCACGCCGGTCGATCCCGCCACCGGCTCGACGATAACCGCCGCAATCGTTTCCTGCCCGTGGAGCGCGATAAGGTTTTCCAACGAACCGGCCATATCCTCATGGGTATCGGGCTGCCCGACAGTGAAAGCGGCGGCCGGGCGATGCGTGTGGGGCAAATGGTCCACACCCCATAATTGCGCTCCGAAGCTTCGGCGATTGCCGCCGATCCCGCCAACAGATGTGCCGCCGAAATTGGTGCCGTGATAGCCGCGTTCGCGGCCGATCAGGCGGGTGCGTCCCGGTTGCCCACGCGCTTTCTGGTAGGCGAGCGCCATCTTGAGCGCAGTGTCGGCGGATTCCGAGCCGCTGTTCGTGAAGAAGATGCGGTCGAGCGTTTTCGGCATGATCGCCGCCAGCCGTTCGGCGAGCTCGAACGCCAGCGGATGCCCTAGCTGGAATGTAGGCGCGAAATCGAGGATGCCGGCTTGAGCGCGGATCGCTTCGATGATCCTGCTGCGACCATGGCCGGCGTTGACGCACCACAGGCCGGCAGTGGCATCTAGGATGCGGTCGCCGTTGGTCGTGGTGTAATACATGCCCCGCGCCGAGGCGAGCAGGCGCGGCGCCTTCTTGAATTCGCGGTTGTTGGTGAAAGGCATCCAGAAGGCGTCGAGATTGGGCAGCGACGTCGCCGATCCGGTTCGCTCGGCCGTGTTCTCTGCGCTATGGTCCATTATCGAATGCTCCCTGGTGTGTGCTGGGCATCCGCCGTGCGCACAAGCCAAAGCGCCGGTCGCCGGCGCGGTTCGCGAGACGGTCTGCCGGTTCAGCGCCAGGTATTTCTGACGGGTGGGAGAAGATACGCACAGGTGCAAATCCTCCCCTAGGCGGTGCGCCCTATGCACCGGCTGGGGAGCCGCCAGCCGCCGTCTCGACCGCGCACCGGTCGATCAGGTCATCTACGAACCGGCCGCGCCCGACGCGCGGCCACTGGTGCCACGATCCGACCGCGACCGAGGCGTTCGCCGAAACGCATGTCCGGCGGCTCGAAGCGATGCGCCGGTTGAGTTCGAACGTGACCCGCGAACCTTCGGGACAGTGGGTCATTTCTGGGGATCATCTCGACCGCGCCGCGGCGCATGAAATGAGACTGTTGCGCGATCGTCCCGTCGCGGTGGACATTCTGTCGTCGCGGCCGCTGGCGGCGTTGATCGAAGCGGACGCGGCGACCTGGCTCGATCGCGAACTCATCGCCGGCGCTCCGACTGTTCTGCGCGATGCGGGATTTGGCGCGGACGTGCGCGACGCATTTGACCGGCGGCGCCGGTGGTTGATGGCGTCCGATCTCGCCGACGAACACGACGGCGCGGTCCGCTATCGGCAGGGACTGCTCGCCATCCTCCAGCGTCGCGAATTGTTGAGGGTGGCCGGCGAGCTATCGGAGGACAACGGCCTGGCCTTTGCCGAAGCTGAACCGGGCGCGCGGGTCGAGGGCCTGCTGCGCCGGTCGGTCGACCTTGTCAGCGGCCGGTTCGCGGTGATCGAGAAATCGCGCGAGTTCACGCTCGTGCCGTGGCGGCCAATGCTTGAACGCCAGATCGGAAAACCGGTGTCAGGGATCATGCGGAGCGACGGGATCAGCTGGTCAATCGGAAGGGGACGCAGCGGGCCGTCGATCGACTGATCTTATGGGGCGGGGCGCGCGCCGCCCAGGATTGGTGCGCCGCATGGCCATCGCTAGGTAGCGTTCCTGCGGACGATTAGGGTCGTTTGAGATGATCGACGACTGCGAGACCTGGGCCTGTGCCAATCTGCTTGTCCGGCAGCATGGTGAGAATGCCTGGTTCGTCGCCGCGCCGCGCGCGGACGAACTCCTGGCGCAAGGCGAGATGGAGGGGCACCGGACGTTCCAAAGGATCCTGGCGCGCATCAAGGAGCTCGAGGCCGTGAAGCCGGACGGGCCGCTCCATTGGCGGGAGCGGCCTGGGTCTGGCGCTTGGCACCCGACCTGATAGTCTTCGCCCGATGTGCAATCTCACCGCCATGAGGAAGAGCGTCGCCGAGGTGGCCGCCCATTTCAGGGTGGAGGTACCGACCTTCTCCAACGCGCCCGAAGAATCCTATCCCGGAACGCCTGGCATGGTGGTTCGCGAGGAAGGCGGCGCCCGCGTCATGCAGTCAATGACCTGGGGGTTCCCGCTTCGCCTCAAGGGTATGTCGCCGAGCGCCAGGCCCAAGCCGGTCAACAACATCGCCGACTTGTACAAGCCGATGTGGATTGGTTTGGCGCGCAAGCCGCGATGGCGCTGCCTCATTCCGCTGACGGCCTATGCCGAAGTCGAAGGTCCCAAGGGCGCCAGGACCCGCACCTGGCTCAACGTGAAGGATCAACCCATCTTCGCGGCCGCAGGCTTGTGGCGCGTCAGCGACGAATGGGGGGCGGTCTATTCCATGGTGACGACCGACTGCAACGAAGCGATCCGACCGGTGCATCATCGCATGCCGGTGCTGCTGCTGCCGGACGAGTATGATCACTGGCTGAATGGTGACTTCGACAGCGCGATCGCGTTTCAGGAACGGCGCTTTCCCGATGCGCTGATCGAGATGACGCGAACTGACGAGCCCTGGATCAAGCGCGAGGCTGACGTGTCGATGTGACCTCGGCGGGTCGAGGCGCGATCGCCCCGACCCTGAGAATTTCGCTCAAGCCGGCCTGGCGCCCGGCGTTCCGCATTTGACGAACTTGCCATGGGCGCCGCGGCACTTCTTGGCGACGGGCGTGGCTTTTGGCGGCGGGCATTTGATGAACTTCCCGTTCGGCGCGCGACAACGATTGGCGGCGATCGACGGGGTGGCGACCATCGCGACAGCGGCCAGGGCAAGAGCAAAGCGATACATAGACGATCCTCCCTTGTGGGAGGTCGAACCTGCCTCCGGATTGGGTAGGGCGCAAGCTTGCGCGCGTCCGTTCCGGTGAGGATCGCCGCCGAGGTGGCGATCAACTCCGCAGTCGGTTGAGCGCCTGCTTCCATTTGCGCGGGTCCGGCATCGGCAGTTGAACGGTGGCTGCCTTATCCTTCGACCAGGAGACGAACGCGCCCGCGCCGCACCGCCTGCACCTCAATCGATAGGCGACGCTGCGGATACCGACGTCCCAGCCTTTGCGTTCGAACAGATTCCATAAGGCGTGCGGGTCGAACACCCCCTCGGCGCCGCACTTTCGGCAGGTCGCCACGATCGCGAAATGCCAGGCGGCCGCCTCGAGCAAATTGGTCGGGAGCGGGCAGCCGGCGGCGTCGTAGCGCGCCATGTCATTGCGCCGGCGTTTCGCCAGGAAGCGTCAGCATCACGTCGTCGAGATCGGCTTTCCGGACCCTGGCGAGCGCGGCCAATTCGGATCGGCCGGGCGGCGCGCCGCGATAGATGTCGTCGAGGCGGTGATCGGGGATTCCGGTCCCGCGCGAGAGCAGGCGATAGGATGTTGCCGAGTGCAGCGTCCAAGCCAGGATCCACGGCTCGCCGTCGGCGATCGCCTGGGCCACTGCCTGGAGCGGGTTCCACGTCGGTCGGTCGGGCCGCGCCATCAGGCGGCCTCGAACAGCTGGAGTTGCTCGCCATTCGCGGCGCTCAGCGCCCGGGCGCGCAGAACTGCGTCGACCGCCTGGCGATAGTGGATGGTGCCCAACCGTTCGGCCTCGTCAAACCGTACTGGCGCCCAATCCTCGCTCGGATAGCAGGCGTCATAAATTGCGCGCGCCATCGCGCGCAGCAGCGCATCGTGCTGCATGTCGGACCTCCATTGCTGTCGAATCGCCGGTCAGCGGCGGGAGGGGGAGGCTAGAACAAAAAAGGAACATCTGGCAAGTGATTCGTGCTAGATCGCGATCAAGCCGAGTCGCGAAAAGGGAGAAGGACATGGCCCGATTGTTCGTCGCCCAGATCGGATCGCAGCAGATCGCCGAGCAATTCGGCGTCGAGGACGCGCCGATCACTTCGATGCCTGCCGAGATGACCGAGGGCCTCGAAGGCCCGATCGTCATCGAGAATGGCGGCCGGCGGCTGCTCAAAATCGCACAATGGGGATTCCCACGGCGCACGCGCGAGGGAGCGCTCCGCGGTGACGATCCTGGCATCATCGGCTTGGTCGCCGACCTGACCAATCCGATGTGGGATACGCTGGTGGTCGAGCCGCGCTATCGCTGCCTGATCCCGCTTACTCATTTCGCCAATCCCGCCGGCGATCAGGGCGCCAAGACCCGCTCATGGTTTTCGGTGAAGGACGAGCCGCTCGTCGCCTGGGCCGGGTTCTGCCGCAACCTGCCCGACATCGGCCCGGTATTCGCGGGCATGACGATGGCGGCCAGTGATGCGGTGATGCCGTACAATGATCGCATGCCCGTCTTGTTGGCGCGCCGCGAATACGAGCGCTGGCTGCATGGCTCGATCGCCGAGGTGATCGAGTTTCAGTTTCGACCCCCGATGGCGGCGGATCGCATCGAGGTGATCCACACCGACGATCGCTGGCGGAGCGGAGAGGTGCCGGAATTCGCGGCTTACTTGCAGAAGCTTTTGCTCTAGGGGCGGGCAACCGGCTGATAGCGGACGTTCAGCAACGCATCCCAATTTTCGACCCATCGGTCGAGGGCGAAACGGATCGCTTCGCCAATCAGTTCGTGAAGCCCCGATCCTCGCCACAGACATACGTGACGTCCGCCCGCCCATAGAGACGGCAACCTTCACAGGCTTCGGTCACGCCGACGGAAGAGCCATGGCCGTCAAGCTGTTTTCCCGAATTCGCAAAATCCCCCTTCAAGGGTTCGTGGCTACCGCAGCGAACGCCGAGGGAGGGCCTGACTTATGCTGGCGGTCGCTGGCTGGTTTCACGGGGCAGTTGTTTGTCTTCCGTTGCGGTACCCGTTGTGCGGTGACCACTCATGGGCGGAAAGGCGTCGGCAATATCTGAGCAAGATCATGGCGGTGGATGCTCTATCAGGCATCCACTAACCCTAGGCTCAGGACCTATTAAATTGCTTGCGTAATTGTCGATCGGTTGATTCAATGGCGGCGCGAGGAGGCGCTGGCATGAGTGACCTGATCTGGCTGTCGGAGGCGCAGATGCGCCGGATCGAGCCGTATTTTCCATTGTCGCACGGGGTGCCGCGGGTCGACGATCGTCGGATCATCAGCGGCATCATCTTCGTGATCAGGAACGGTCTGCGCTGGCGAGACGCGCCGGCAGAATATGGGCCGCCGAAGACGATCTATAACCGCTTCATCCGCTGGAGCCGGCTGGGTGTGTTCAACAAGATCTTCGCATCGCTGGCGGCAAAGGGTGGCAAGCCTGATCAGTTGATGATCGATGCGACCCACCTCAAGGCACACCGCACGGCCGCCAGTCTGCTCAAAAAGGGGCTGTTCCCCGACGTATCGGACGCACCAAAGGCGGCCTGAACTCAAACCTCCACGCGGTCTGCGACGCCAAGGGCCGGCCACTCATCATGCTGCTGAGCGAAGGGCAGATGAGCGACTACAAGGGCGCCGCGCTCATGATCCATGCCTTCCCCAAGGCCAAAGTCCTGCTCGGCGACAAGGGCTACGACGCCGACTGGTTCCGCGCCGCCCTGGCGACACGCAAGATCGCAGCCTGCATTCCTTCAAAGGCCAACCGCAAGCTGCCTATCCCCCACGATCCCGTGCTCTACCGCCAGCGGCACAAGGTCGAGAACATGTTCGGCAGGCTAAAGGACTGGCGCCGTATCCACACCCGCTACGATCGCTGCGCACACACCTTCATGTCCGCCATCTGCATCGCCGCCACCGTCATCTTCTGGCTCAATCAATGAGTCATCGTGTAATTTGTGGCTGCTTCCTTGGGCCGGCTGAGCGGCGCACCTTCTGGTTGTCGAAGCCTGAAGGAAGGAAGCAGCCATGAAGCAGTATGCAGGTTTAGATCTGTCGATGGAAACGACGCACGTGTGTGTCGTCGATGCCGATGGACGCAAGATCGGGACGCAATGCGTCGAGAGCACGCCTGAGGCGATTGCCGCGGCGCTGGAGCAATATGGACCGATTGAACGCGCGGTGATCGAGACGGGCCGGATGACCCCATCGATTGCGCTGGGCCTGCGTGAACTGGGCGTCGCGATCGTCTGCATCGACGCACGTCAGGCGCACCAGAGCCTGAAGGCGATGAAGGCCAACAAGACCGATCCGCATGACGCGGCTGGCTTAGCGCAGCTGGCGCGCACGAGGTTCTACAAGGAAGTGCACGTCAAGTCGCCGGCGGCACACGGCGTGCGCTCGGTCATTACCGCCCGCGGGCATCTGGTCGAGGCGCGCGTCCGGCTCGACAACACCATCCGTGGTCTCTGCGCTACCTTCGGGATCAGGCTCGGGGTCGGTCAGGGCGAACGGTTCCTCGCGCGGATGCGGCTAGCCGCCTCTGTCCCTGGTCTTGGCGAAGCGGTCGCGTCGCTGCTCCGTGCCCGTGAGCGCCTCGTCGTCGAGATCGGGCAGCTGGATCGTCAGCTGAAAGCAATCAGTACCGCCTCGCCGGTCTGCCAGGCATTGATGAGCATCCCCGGCGTCGGTGTGCAGACCTCGGCCGCGTTCGCCGCCGCGGTCGACGACGCCAGCCGGTTCAAGCGATCGCGGACGGCCGGCGCCTACTTCGGGCTGGTTCCGCGCCGGCATCAATCGGGTGAGCTCGACTGGACCGGCCGGATCACCAAGCAGGGGGACAGCACCGTTCGCAAGCTGCTCTACGAAGCGGCGAACTCGATCCTGACGCGCACCAAGCAGAGCTTCGCGCTGAAGACCTGGGCGCTCAAGATCGCGAAGCGGCGTGGCCTGAGAAAGGCCAGGGTCGCGCTCGCTCGCCGCCTCGCTGTCATCATGCATGCCATGCTGCGCGATGGCACTTTGTTCGAGGCTTGAGATACGGTAAAACCAGTTCGCCAGCGGTGATGCTCTCAAGCTGACCCGATGACGGTGTCCCGCGAGGGAACGCAGGGACGGATGATCTGCGAAGGTGACTAGATGGGCCGCCAAGCCCGCTTCGAGTCAATGCAACGTCCGGCCTTGTGAGACCCGATACAGCACCACCGACCGCCAGGACGGCGAGTGCGGACAGATCCTTGAGACCCTCAAGGGACAACCGCCAAGCGACTGCAAATTACAGATCCTGAGCCTAGAGCGGTTTTCGATCATTTTGCATCATATCCGCAGGCGGCGAAGTAGTTGGTGCATTCCTGCGGGGAGTAGAGATCGAGGATGCAGCCGACGGCGTTCCACAGACCGTGGATGGTGCGCTCGGCGGCTTTTCGCAGATGGGCTTTCAGTTTGGAGAAGGCCTGCTCGATCGGGTTGAAGTCCGGGTTGTATGGCGGGAGGAAGAGCAGCGTGGCGCCGACGCTCTCGATGGCCGCGCGAACGGCGGGTGCCTTATGGCTCGACAGATTGTCCATGATGACCACATCGCCGCGATCGAGTACGGGCACGAGGAGGCGGGTGACGTAGGTGAGGAACGCGCCCGCATTCATCGGACCGTCGAGTACCCAGGGTGCCACCATGCCGATGCGGCGCAGGCCGGCGACGAAGGTCGTGGTCTTCCAGTGCCCGAAGGGGATGCCGGCGCGTAGTCGCTCGCCGCGCGGACAGCGGCCATGGCGCCGCGCCATGTTGGTCGAGGCCCAGGTCTCGTCGATGAAGACCAGCCGCTCGGGGTCAAGGTCGACCTGGCCCTCGAACCATGCCTCGCGCTGCCTCAAGACATCGGGGCGATCCTGCTCCGTCGCGTGGCCGGTTTTTTCGCGTGATCCCGTGGCGATCGACGAACCGTCAGAGCGGCGCGATGCTGACGCTTACGCCGCGCTCGGCCAGCATCGCCTGCAATTCGGCGAGCGTCGGGTCCGGCTCCTGCTTGATCGCATCGAGGATGAAGTCCGCATGTCCCTCGATCCTGGCCGTCCGACGGTCGTCACCCTGCGGCTTGGCGGCCGGCGTGCCGTGAGCAAGCGCCAGTTGCCGCCACCGGATCGCGCTCGCCGCGCTGATCCCGAACCTCCTGGCAGGCGCCCGCACGACACGCCGCTTTCGACCGCGGCAATGACACGATCGCGAAGATCACGTGATAAGGCTCGACCCATCCATACCGGCCCCCTTTGCCAGCACGGATGCTGAATCAGAAAACCCGCCACATGGGAATTCCCTTCGATTCAGATCGCTCCCAAACCGCTCTAAGGCGGACCGGCGGCGAGCAACCACGAGAACGCGCGGGGTTAGAATTACAAGATCACCGATGATCCGCGAACATTCTGGTTGAGCTTAAGAAACACTTCGGGAGTTTTTCGCGGCTTATAATAACGTGCGGGTTGCTCTGGACGAGACGGTGTTCGCCACCCAGTTAACCGAGGCACGCGGGATAACCAGACCACCGAACGGCTCATACCAAAATTTCCTAGCGGCCAACGCAAAGTTGGCAGCGACAGCCGCACCGATGGCGGGTCAGCTTCCAACGGTTTGACGAGCCTCGCCTTCACTTCTGCTCCACTCAGCGTTCGGTTCTTCGATCATCCCAGCCGATAGAGCCAAGCCAACTTTCAAGGCTGCGCAAACCCGCTCCGATGAATATTCGCGATTCGCTGTCAGTTGATACTCGGCGCCGACGAAAAGTTGGCAGTGCAGATCTGCGGTCGTCTCAATGCCCAACGGTAAAGTTATTAGGCCGCGGGCGTGAAAACTGAGCAAGGCTCGCCGTATATTATCACGATAGACTTCGAATATCAGCGGCAAGCCTTCGGGAGGGTCCTCCATCTGTGAGATGGCGGCAACGAACTGAAGCGACAGTCTGAATCGTTTCGATCCGTATGCGCCCACCGCCCTGTGCTGGGCCTCGGGCAAATTGGCATAAGCCTCCCAGCTGCCGGGCAAATCGGCTTTCGCCTGCTTAGCGTGGTCGATTGCGCAAGCCGCGACGACCACCGCTTCGCGTGTCGGGAAATAGGAATAAAGCGCCCCGTTCGATACACCCGCCGCTCGGCATATGTCGCGCAAAGTTGTCTCGTGGTAGCCCTTTTCGATCAGTACCTCGAGCGCCGCGCTGGCGATCGCATCGCGCTGGTTTCGCATATAATTTTCATCGCGTTTCGGCATGGCACTCCCCTGGCCAATGGCTACCGCCCTGCAGCGCTGGTGTCATTCATTAAAACCACTTGCCAAAAAATAAAAGCGGGCGCACGCTCTGATTCACGCGATAGGGGAGCTGGTGTATGAAAAAGGGGCTAGGGTACGCGGTTTGTGTTACGGTTTGCAGTCTGCTTGCGGGCGGACTCCCGACGTCCGCCCGGGCGCAGGACGCTGCAGCAGACGATGGCAAGGCAAGCGGCGACATCATTGTAACCGCGCAGAAGCGGGATCAAAAACTGATCGACGTGCCGATCTCGATCGCCGCGGTGACGGGCGACGAACTGAGCAAGCGCAGCGCGAACGCCATCGAAGATCTGCAGTTTTCGGTCCCGGGTCTCGCGATCACGCAGTTCGCGCCCGGCCAGCAGCGCGTCAATATGCGCGGCGTCTCGGTCTACAGCGGCTTGCCGACGCTTGGGGTCTATCAAGACGAAATACCGCTGAACGTTGAGATTGGCCAGTCGGGCCAGGATGTGCGCTTGCTGGACATCAATCGTGTCGAGGTGCTGCGCGGTCCGCAGGGTACGCTATACGGCCAGGGCTCGGTCAGCGGCACCATCCGCTATATTACCAATGACGTCGATCTCGGCCGCTTCTCGGCCTCGGCCGGGGGCGAAGTTGCCGGCGTCGATAGCGGAGGAGCGGACTGGAAGGGTGAAGCGGTCGTAAACGTACCGATCGTCACCGATCAGCTCGGTGCACGATTTGCCGGCTCCTACCAGCGGTTCGGCGGATGGATCGACAACCCGGTACTGGGCGAGCGAAACATCAACTCTGGCCACGCCCTCACTCTGCGCGGCAAGCTGGCGATGATGCTGGGCGAGAACCTGAAGGTCGGCTTCACGGTGCAGCATCAGGAGTTGGAGATCGGTGCCCAGAACCTGAGCACAGCAGACCAGCAGGTCTTCGATAAGGTTGCTACTCCTAATACTTCCAAGGTGACCATGGCCAATGCTCTGGTCACCTACGACTTCGGCGGAGTAACCCTGTTAAGCTCGACGAGCTTGTTGCACCGCAAGGACACCTCGGTCATCGATCTGACTGCAACCTTCCTGCCATTCCTGCCCTTGTTTGGCGTCCCCGCAGGAGCCGTCTCGTCGATTGCGCTTGACGGCCACACGACATCCGACATTTTCGCCGAGGAAGTGCGCTTGTCGTCCGATGGGACCTCTCCCTTCAACTGGACGGTTGGCGGTTTCTATCGCAACTCGCGGACATTTGCTCAGAGCAGCGATGTCCAGACGCCCGCCGTCCTGCCGCCCGGGTTTCTGATTAGCGGAAGCGGGACCGCTCCGGAAAATTCGAAGTCCTGGGCCGTATTCGGTGAGGCAAGTTACGCGATCATGCCCACGCTTACGGCGCTCGTCGGACTGCGCTACTTCGAGGATAAACGGGTCAAGGATACCACCAGCTCAGTCTTCGGGTTTGCTGCGGTCGATCAAGCCAGCGGAAAGTTTCACGCGCTCAGCCCCCGCTTCAATTTGTCGTGGCAGCCCAGGGACGGCGTCAACATCTACGCGAACGTCGGCAAGGGTTTTCGAAGCGGCGGCTTCAACCAGACCTCGGCAGGTGGTGGCCACGGCGTCGTGCCGCCCAGCTTCGGGCCGGACACTTTGTGGAGCTACGAGTTGGGCGGCAAGTTCCAGACCGACGACCGCAAGCTTTCGTTGGAAATTGCGGGCTACCGGAACGAGTGGGGCGACGTCCAGACGACCACCAATATCCCCGGCCTGCCAACCAACTTCACCACCAATGGCGGCAAGCTGTCGGGCTGGGGTGTCGACAGCGGCCTGACCTATTTGCCGATTCCGGCCTTGACGCTCACACTGACAGGCGGGTGGAACAACATGTCGTATCGGAGCAACTCGGCCGAGCATCTTGCCGGGGACCGGGCTGATTATGTGCCCCGCTTTACCGGTTCCGCATCGGCCGAATATCGCTTCGATCTGGGGTCACTTGCAAGCTTCGTACGGCTCGATTATCAATATTCGGAGAAGTTCCAGGTCTACATCCGCAACTTCCAGACCGTCCCGGCCTATTCCGATACGCAAAGTATCTTGAACGCGCGAATTGGTGCGTCGCGGCACAATTGGAGCGCGTCGGTTTTCGCGCGCAACATCCTAAACCGCGACAGCGTACTTTACCCCTCGTTCGCGGCCCTGGTGTATCCAGCCCGGCAGCAGCCCCGCACGATTGGCGCCAGCTTCAGCGTAAAATACTAATAGGAATTCCGGTTATGGCATTGAGCTGGGAACAACGCGCCCAAGCGGCGCAATCGAGCCTTTTTCTGGGAGAAGCCGTCAGCAATGGTGCGATCTTCCCTGTGTGGATCGACGACAATGTTTTCTGGTATGAGAGGGCGGGCGAAGACGGCACCGAATATGCCATCGTCGATGCCGCTACGGGTCAACGTCATGCGACGCTGATCCGTAGCACGGTCGCCAAGGCGCTCGCCGATCTGCTCGACGTGCCGATCGACCCAAAGGAACTGATCGTCAGCAACCCGCGCTTCGATCTGGCGACTACGGTTCTGTCCTTTTCCGCTTACGGCGAAGCCTATGCCTATGATTGGTCGTCACGAACGCTGATCAAGACCGAAAAGACGGCCGACCGGAACTGGCTCCCTTCGCCCGATAGCGGCTCCGCGCTGTTCATGGCGGGGGACGATCTTCGGCTCCGCGATCTGGCTACGGGAGACGAGCGAGCGCTGACCACCGATGGCACGCCTGAATATGCCTATGCCATGCCCGGCGTGGCGCTGCGCCAGCTCAATCAGATCCGCGGAACCGAGCTACCCGAGGCATTATGGTCACCGGATGGCCGCTGGATTCTGACCCTGCAGACTGACGAGCGGCATGTGCTCCCTCTCTCTCTGGCGGAATATGCGCCGGCATCGGGCGTGCGGCCGGTGATCCATTCCAACCGAACCAGCCTGCCCGAAGACCCCAAGGTCACCGAATTTCGTATGATCGCGATCGAGGTGGCGACCGGGCGGCAGGTTGAGGCCCGCTATCCCCGGCTCGGTGCGGTGCGCATGAACGCCACGGTATTCGGGGCCGGGATGGCATGGTGGAGTGCGGACAGTCGCACGGGCTATTTCGTGGACATCGAGCGCGGCGAACAAAAGGCTCACGTCGTCGCGTTCGATGTCGCCACGGGGGCCACGCGCATCGTCTTTAGCGAAGAGTCTGCCAGCTATGTCGAGGTCAGCGTCAACGTCTATACCAAGGCGCTGATCGCGCCGCTACCGGCAACCAACGAGTTGGTGTGGTACTCCGAACGTAGCGGGCGCGGCCACCTTTATCTTTACGATCTGGCGACCGGCGCGTTGCGCGGCGCCATCACCGAGGGTGACTGGCAGGTCCGCGAGGTCCTGCGCATCGATGCCGACAGGCGCGAGATATTCTTCCTCGCCGCCGGCATCGCGTCGGCGGAAAACCCCTATATCACCAAGCCCTGCGTCGCGTCGCTCGATGGCGAAGTGCGGATGCTCTCCGATGCGCCGGGCGATCATGCCGTCTGGCGGCCAGGTGCCATGGCCACGATGATGAAGGTCATGGAAGGTTTGGACGCCGAGGCGATTTCTGGCCTCTCGCCGACCGGGGATTATTTCATCGAGACGGTCAGCTCCGTCACCGACCTGCCCCGGACGTGGCTCCGTGGCCGGGATGGCAGGGAGATCCTCCTGCTCGAAACGGCGAAGGGCGAATTGCCGGACGGCTGGCACGATCCCGAGCCCGTCGAGTGCCTAGCCGCCGATGGCGCGACGAAGACCTATGGCTTGCTATTCAAGCCGCTCGGTTATGAAAGCGACGCGCGATACCCACTGATCGACCTGATCTACGGCGGGCCGCAGATTCACAATGTGCCGCATTCCAGCTTCGCGAGCGGTGATATTGGTGGAGGCACCTATAAAGAAGCCGTGCATCTTACGTCGCTGGGTGCCTACGTTCTCGTGCTCGACGGGCGGGGCACTGCCAATCGCGAACAGGCGTTCCGCACGGCGTCCTATCGCGCCGCGCATACGGCTTCGAACCTGGAGGATCATGTCACGGCGATTCGCCAGCTTGCCCAAGCCAACGGCCAGATAGATCTCGATCGCGTGGGCATCACCGGCTTTTCCGGTGGGGGCTACATGACAGCCCATGCTGCGCTGCGCTTCGGAGACTTCTTCAAGGTCGCGGTCGCCGGTGGCGGCAATTATGATCAGGCGCTGTTCTGGCATAGTTGGGGCGAACGCTATCACGGCGCCTATGACGCTGAGCATTATGCGGCGCAGGCGGCAAAAACCTATGCCGATGGGCTGACGGGCAAGCTCCTGTTGGTCCACGGCATGATGGACGCCGGCTGCCACCCGGCGGGCCTGTTCCAACTGGTGCAGAGCCTGATCGAGGCGGACAAGGATGTCGATCTGGTCCTCCTGCCGCGCGGTGGTCACGACTGGCTGGGCTACGGCATGCGTCGACGCTGGGCCTATTTCGTCTCGCATCTGTTCGGCGAAACACCGCCGGTGTTGAAGGCGTTTGATCGACCGCACGATCATATCCTGAAGCGCTTCACCGCCAATCGCGCGGCGCCAAAGTAAATCGGGGCATGACCATGGCGACTGCCGCACCGGCAATCGAGGCTGATACCGCGCAGCCCAGCCCAGATCATGTGCTGAAGGGTGGCTGGTTCACCTTGTGGTTCGCGCTGGCAGTAACGCTGTTTGCATTCGTCGATCGGCAGGTGCTGACCCTGGCCGCCGCACCGATGTCGGCCAGCCTTGGCCTGAGCGACAGTCAACTGGGCATGATCCAAGGCCTCGCCTTCGCGATCTTCTCCGTCGCCGCCGTGTACCCCATCGCCTGGGCGGCCGACCGCTTTGGTCGGCGCTCCATTCTCGCCCTGTGCATTTTGACCTGGTCGCTCGGCACAGCCGCGTGCGGCGTCGCGCAGAATTTCGAGCAGTTGTTCATTGCCGCCATCGCCGTCGCGGCAGGTGAAGCCGGCGCCGGACCGATCTTCGCGTCATTCGTTCCCGAACTGTTCAAAGGCCGCAAGCGGCTGCTGGCCAACGGCCTGATGTACTTCTTCGCTTATCTCGGCATTTCGGCAGGGCTGGCGCTGGGAGGCGGCGCCATCGGAATGCTCGACGCGGTCCATAGCGATCTGCCCGCAGCGGTCCGCGCGTTCGAATCCTGGCGGCTGGCCTTCTTCCTGGTCGTGCTTCCCGCGCCCCTGTTCCTCATCTTCCTGACCTTCGCCCGGCTGGACACGGCGCAAAGCGCATCAGCAACCGCGACGGGCGAAGGCCGCGGAGCCGAGGAGTTTTGGTCGTTCATCTGGCAAAACCGGTCGGCGATCGGACCAGTCTTTGGCGGTCTCACTCTCTACATGGTGGCATTTGGCGGCTATCTTGTCTGGCTACCGGTTGCGGCCACGCGGCTCTTCGGCGCGACGCCGGCGCAAAATGGCACAGCAATGGGGTTGGCAACCGCGGTTGGCATGGTCGGTGGCGTGGCCACCGGGACGCTGATCGTTCGCCGGCTAATCGTCTGCCTCGGTCCCGTGGCGACGATCCGGTTTTTCTGGATTGCGATGCTGCTGTCGACCCCTCTGCTCCTCGCCTTTCCTTTCGTCGGCGCGACGTGGCAGGTCTATGCGCTGTTCGGCGCGCTCATGCTGACGGGTACGGCCATTGGTTGCATGGTACCCACCTTGCTTCAGGACATGGCCCCGGCGGTCCTGCGCGCGAGACTTTTTGCCGTGTGGGCGATCGTGGCCGGCCTGGTCGGCGGCAGCGCGCCAACACTGGTGGGTTGGGTCTCGAGCGCGTTGGGCGCCGAGCCGCGTCAATTGCTGGTCGCGATGACCATCGTTGCGGTTCCTGCCTGGGCAGCCGGCATCGTGCTGCTTCGCCTGGCGGAACGGCCGTTTGCCGGCCTGATCCACCATGTCGCTGAGAGAGAGCGAGTGACAATTTGATGGCTGACATGATTGAGCGGCGGACGGCCGCTGGCGATGCCGCTTGCTCGCTGCACGTGCGGATCGTCACTGATCTTGGCGATATGCTGGTCGAACTTTATCCCAATCGTGCGCCCAAGTCAGTCGCGGCATTCCTGTCTGAAATCGCCGCCGGGTCCTACGATGGAGGGAGCTTCGGCCGCATCGTTCGCAGCGACAATGATCGCGGCACCCCGTTGATCGAGGTCATTCAGGGGGCGACAACCTCTCTGACGCCTCACGCGGACGTAGAACATGAGAGCACGAGCGCCAGCGGACTGTTCCACGAGGACGGCACGATTTCGCTGCCCCGGCTGGATGGGGGACTCGGAAGCGCGCAAGGTTTCTTCATCTGCATTGGCGCGCAGCCCGCTCTCGATGAGGGCGGGGGACGCACAAGCGACGGCGCCGGGTTCGCCGCGTTTGGGCGAGTGGTTGCGGGAATGGACGTGGCGCGCGCTATTCACGCCCTGCCGACGCGGAAAGAAGCCCCTGTCGACTATTTCAAGGGGCAGTTCGCCATCGATCCGCCGGTCATTCATCGCATAGCGCCGGAGGCCACGACGTCTTCCGGGTTGCTGGCCGATCTTGCCGCCGATTACTGGCGGTTCCGCGTTCGCGAATTCCCGACGGAGGCGAGCGCTGCGGGCATTCGCAGCGAGAATCGGAAATTGGATGGGGTCAGGACTGCTGACTTTAATCGCCGCGCGCTGCTGTGCGCCGGTATGCGCGACCGCGCCGGGGCAATCGATACGACTGCGCTGGACACAGAGGAACGCACGACACTCGCCCTGCTAAAACAGCAACTCGCAACCATCGTAGAAGCCTACCATCACGATGAACATCACCGCGGGCAGCTCTTTCCGTTCGGGTTCGCGAGCCTGCCGACTATGCTGGCACAGCAGACACCGCTCGATACCCTCGACGATCGCGATGACTTCCTGGCGCGGATGGAAGCGGTGCCCGCCTTCCTGACAATGAATCTTGACTCTCTGCGGGAAGGCTTCCGGCGCGGCTATCGCTTACCCCGCGTCCTGCTGCCCCAATTAGTGGCCATGCTTGATGCCGATCTCAACGACAGCAGCGGCTTGGGCGCCGTGATTGCGGCGCGCTTCGCGCCTGCTGTTGCTGCCGCGGATGCGGCGCTGCTGGACACGCAACGCAGGAGGGCGGCATCCATCGTCGAGGATGCGATTGCACCTGCATTACGCGCAATTCGCGATGCCATGACCAATCTGGACGCTGAACTGAGCGATGAGATTGGGCTGGCAAGTCAGCCAGGCGGGCGTGACTATTATCGCTTCAAGGTCCGCCAGCAGACCTCCACCGATCTCGACCCCGATGCCATCCATGCCATTGGTCTGGAGGAAGTAGCTCGTATCCAGCACGAGCTCGACACGGTATTGGCGAGGATGGGCCGGACGGGCGAACGGGCGGAGGTGGCCGCCGAGCTTGAAGCGAAGACCGCGCCCGATGCCGAAATGCTGCTCACCTTCACGCGCGCATTTGCAAAGCGCGTCGATGCGCTTTTGCCGCGGTTGTTCGGACGGATGCCGCGCATCACCTATGGCGTCGAGCCTCTGACAGTCGCGGCATCCGCATCGCTGCCGCCTGCGTTGGCCCAACCCGCCCGGGCTGATCGATCGATGCCGGGCATCTACTGGCTCACATCGCTGCCTGAAAAGGCGCCGCTACACCTGATCCCCGCGCTGACCTTGCATGAGGCATGGCCTGGTCATCTGATGCAGTTCAGCATCGCCCACGAACTCGAGCAACTTCCCGACTTCCGCCGCTACACGTGGCAGGACTATAACGGCTATGTCGAAGGCTGGGCGCTTTATAGCGAACGATTGGGGTACGATCTCGGGCTGTACGATGAACCGGCAGATCAGTTCGGCCTACTCAGCTTCGAACTGTGGCGCGCATCCAGGCTCGTGGTGGATACCGGCATCCACTGGCTGGGGTGGAGCCGGGAACAGGCCATCGACTATCTCGAACAGAACAGTTTCCTGCCGCGCGCGACCTGCGAATCCGAGGTTGATCGCTACATTGGCATGCCTGCCCAGGCACTGAGCTACAAGATCGGCGAACGCGTCATTCATGGTTTGCGCGTGGACGCCGAGGCGGCGCTGAGAGAAAGTTTCTCGCTCCGAGCTTTTCACGACATGGTCCTGAGCCTCGGCCCCGTCTCACTCGCCGAACTGGATATTCGCGCCCGTGCATGGATTTGCGTGCAGCAAACCATGCGTAACTGAAACTTGATGAACAGAGGCCGAGGACTGCAGATGGTTCGCGACACGGAATCCCGACTGAGCGCTTTGCGCGCTGCATTGGTCGATAACGGCCTGGACGGTTTCATCATGATGACCGGAGACGAGCATATCTCCGAATTCGTTGCCGCCTATTCGCAGCGCGTGGCTTGGCTATCAGGCTTTACCGGTTCGACGGGCAAGGTTGCGGTGCTCGTTGATCGCGCCGCGATCTTCGTTGATGCGAGATACTCCAGCATAGTTCGGGAACAGGTCGATCCAGCGCATTGGCAATATGCGGACGAGCCGGAAACCAATATCGCCGAATGGCTCACGCAGAACGCTGCGGCAGGCTCTCGCATCGGCTACGATGCACGGCTCTATACGCGCGGTGCGATACAGGCCATCGAGCAGAAGCTAGGCGATCGTGTCGTCCTCGTGCCCCTGCAGCGCAACCCGGTCGATCCGTTATGGCCCGATCAGCCCGCCCGGCCCGTCACACCTGCGTTCATTCAGCCCGATGCGCTTGCCGGAAAAAGCTCGGGCGCGAAGCGGGCCGATGTGACCAGCTGGCTCCATTCGATCGGCGCGGACGCCTGCGTGCTGGTCGCCCTCGATTCCATCGCTTGGCTGTTCAATCTGCGGGGAAGCGACAATCCGATCGCGCCGATCAACTTTGCCTACGCGGTCTGTCATAGCGACGGGACCGCTGATCTCTTCATCGATCTAGCAAAAATCGACGCCGCAGTCCGCGAGCATCTGGCTGATGACGTACGTATTGTGCCCTATGATCGGTTTTACGGCGCACTGGAGGCATTCGAGGGAAAGCTGGTCGCGGTTGATCCGGCCCGTACGCCTGCTGCGATCTACGACGCGCTCGCCGCAGGCGGCGCGAGAGCGGTCGACCACCGCGATCCCACCATCCTTCCCAAGGCGACCAAGAACGAAGCGGAGATCGACGGCTTCCGACGGGCCCATGTCCTCGACGGCGCGGCTTTGACGCGGTTCTTGCACTGGTTCGCCAAAGAGGCACCCAAAGGTGAACTGACCGAATTGTCCGCTGCGGCTAAACTCACGAACTTTCGTCGCGAGATCGGCGAACTGCATGGCTTGTCGTTCGAGCCTGTCTCCGCCGCGGACGGCAACGCCGCTATGCCGCATTATTCTGCCTCGGCAGATAGCAACGCACCGATCCGGCCGGACGGCATCTATCTGGTCGATTCAGGTGGGCAATATCCTAGTGGGACGACCGATGTCACGCGTACGGTTGCAGTGGGAAAGGCCTCCGCGGAATTCCGCAACCGCTTCACCCTTGTCCTGAAAGCCCATATCGCGCTTGATACCGCCGCCTTCCCGCCTGGGACGCTCGGCAGTCAGCTCGACGCCATCGCCCGTGCGCCACTTTGGGCCAGCGGGATCGAGTGCGCGCACGGCATCGGTCACGGCGTCGGCCATTTCCTCAATGTCCACGAAGGCCCCGTCTACATCGCCAGAGCGCGGCCGGAAGAAGTGCCGGTCCAGGCCGGCATGGTGCTGTCCAATGAGCCGGGATATTACAAGGCAGACCAGTTTGGCATCCGAACGGAAAACCTCGTGGTCGTGGTTGATAAACCTGTCGACGGCGCGGTGATGCCCATGCTGGGCTTCGAAACCCTGACCATGGCGCCGATCGATCGCGAGGTGATCGATCTGCAAATGCTCACATCGGCGGAACTCGATTGGGTCGATCGCTACCACGCTACGGTGTTTGAGCGGCTGTCGCCCCTGCTGGCGGCCGAAGAGCGTCACTGGCTCGAACATCGGACTGCACCGCTGGCCAGTTAGGCGCGCGCGGTCGCCTAGTCTGATCTGAGGCGTTCCGGGTCACAATCGGCATAAAAGTTTGCTGAGGCCTCTCTGGGAGCGCCTGCCATAGGTCGTCGGACAAATCGGCGAAGGCGGCATAGCCGCGCCAAAGATTTTTGGCTTCATGGACGCCGCAGTTTCGGGGTCGGTTGCCGTGCACCTAAATTGGCGAATTGGTCGGCAAGTACACGCCCTGCCGGTGCTCCCGGTCCGATCGCAGGCGGGCGCCGTCCGTCGAATCGGAGCTGATCGCGTTAGTGACCGACTCACCGCTTTTCTGCCTTGGTCGAAGCGAAGCGAAGCGACGCCGATAGCCGTAACCGGCCGCACAGCGTCCCTCAGCGCGGTGTAGTTTCGAGGCGCTTTGCAGGAGTCTTCCGCCGTCGGGAATAGGCCCGGCGGGGAGCCATTTCGTGACCCCTACCAAAATGCTGATCGGCCAGGTCCTCGTCGTCTTCGCGATCGTGCTCGCGGGGCTGTGGGCCGCCACCCAATGGGCGGCGGCGATGCTCGCCTACCAGCCTGAGCTCGGCGCGCCGTGGCTGATTGCAGGCCATGTTCCCGTCTATCGGCCCTGGGCGCTCTTTTGGTGGTGGTATCATTATGACGCGTACGCCCCCCACGTCTTCGACAAGGCCGGCATGCTCGCCGGAACTTCGGGGTTTCTCGGATGCGGCGCGGCGGTGCTCGGTTCGCTGTGGCGCGCGCGTCAGCGCAGCAATGTCACGACCTATGGCTCGGCACGCTGGGCGAAGCCCCAAGAGGTCGAGCGGGCGGGGCTGCACCGCGACCGCGGCGTGCTGCTCGGCCGCCTCGGCGGCCAGTATCTGCGCCACGACGGTCCCGAACATGTCATGGCCTTCGCGCCGACCCGCTCGGGCAAGGGAATCGGCCTGGTCGTCCCAACCCTCCTGTCCTGGACCGGCTCGGCGGTCATCCACGACATCAAGGGCGAGAACTGGACGCTGACCGCCGGCTGGCGCTCGCGCTTTTCGCATTGCCTGCTGTTCAACCCGACCGACCCGCGCTCGGCGCGCTACAATCCCTTGCTCGAGGTCCGCCGCGGCGCCGACGAGGTGCGCGATGTCCAGAACATCGCCGATATCCTGGTCGACCCCGAGGGCGCGCTCGAGCGCCGCAATCATTGGGAAAAGACCAGTCATTCCCTGCTCGTCGGCACGATTCTTCACGTGCTCTATGCGGAAGAGGAGAAGACGCTGGCCCGCGTCGCGACTTTCCTCTCCGATCCGCAGCGCTCATTCGTCTCGACGCTGCGGCGGATGATGGCGACCAACCATCTCGGCACGCAGGATGTGCCGCGCGTCCATCCGGTCGTCGCCTCGGCCGCGCGCGAACTCCTCAACAAGAGCGAGAACGAACGCTCGGGCGTGCTCTCGACCGCGATGTCATTCCTGGGGCTGTATCGCGACCCGACCGTCGCCGAGGTGACGTCGCGCTGCGACTGGCGGATCGCCGACCTGATCGAAGGGGCGCGGCCCGTCTCGCTCTATCTCGTCATCCCGCCCTCCGACATCAGCCGCACCAAGCCGCTGGTCCGCCTGGTCCTCAACCAGATCGGCCGCCGCCTGACCGAACGGCTCGATGCGGGCGCAGAGGGCGCGCGCCGCCACCAGCTGCTGATGATGCTCGATGAGTTCCCGGCTCTGGGCCGGCTCGATTTCTTCGAGACGAGCCTCGCCTTCATGGCCGGCTACGGCATCCGCGCCTTCCTGATCGCGCAGTCGCTCAACCAGATCGAGAAGGCGTATGGCGAGCACAATTCGATCCTCGACAATTGCCACGTCCGCGTCGCGTTTGCGACCAACGACGAACGCACCGCCAGGCGCATTTCCGACGCGCTCGGCACCGCCACCGAGCAGCGCGCGATGCGCAATTATGCCGGCCACCGGCTCGCGCCGTGGCTCGCCCATGTCATGGTCAGCCGCCAGGAGACTGCGCGCGCGCTCCTGACCCCGGGCGAGGTCATGCAATTGCCGGCAAGCGACGAACTGGTGCTGGTCTCGGGCCTCGCCCCGATCCGCGCCCAGAAATTGCGCTATTTCGAGGACGGCAATTTCCGCGACCGCGTGTGCTCTGCGCCCATGTTGGCGGGCGACCGTTACGCCGACCGGCCAGCGCAACGATCGAACGACTGGGGCCGCTGCGCACGCTTGCCCGATGCCCGGTTGCAGCGCGCCGCCGAGGCGGACGGTACCGAGGACGCGGGCGGCCTCCAGCAGCAGCGCCATCCCGGGCTAGCGGAAGAGAGGGCGGTAGCGCCCGTCGACCCCGATCCCGCGCTCGCCGCCGGCCAGGACGATGACGACAATCCGGCCGCCGACCAGCGTGCGATGGATCAGGCGCGGCAGCTCACGCCCGCCACGCGCGCTTACGGCATCGACGAGGGCGCCGGGCGCGACCTCATTCCGGGGCTGTGACCATGAAGGTCCGCCAGAACCTCTATCTCGACCGCGCGATCAGCGACGCGCTCGAAGCCCTGGCGTCGGGTCCGGGCGCCAACAAGTCGCGGCTCGTCAACGACGCGCTCGCGGCCTGGCTGGCACGGCGCGGAACGAAGGAAATCGACGAGCTCGTGAAAGGGCGGCTCGGACGGCTCTCGCGCGACATCGCTTTGGTCAGGCGTGACCTCGACGTGGTGCTCGAGAGCCTCGCTCTGTTCGTCCGCTACCAATTGCTGGTGACGGCGCCGTTGCCCGATGCCGACAGCGCCGCGCTCGCCGTCGGGCTTGACCGGTTCGAGAAGTTCGTCGGCCAGGTCAGCCGCCAGGTTGCGACCGGCAAGCGCACCTTCGCGCCGATCGAACCGCCGGAGACATCCTCGTGAGCGGCGCCGCGAACGGCACGATCGCCGACGACCGCCGCCGGGCGATGCTGCGCACCGCGATGGGGCCGGCGATCACCGCCGCCCTCGCCGACCCGCTTGTCCTCGAGGCAATGGTCAACCCGGATGGCGCGCTTCGGCTCGACCGGCTGGGCGAGGGGCGCAGCGACACCGGCGTGCGCTTCGAGGCGCCACAGGTCGAACGCATCATCCGGCTGGTCGCCAGCCATGCCCGCGCCGAAGTCCATGCCGCCTCGCCGATCGTGTCGGCCGAATTGCCGCCGCATGGGAGCGGGGCTGGGGAACGGTTCGAAGGCGTGCTGCCGCCGGTCAGCCTCGCGCCATGCTTCTCGATCCGCAAGCCCGCGACCCGCCTCTACACGCTGATGGACTATGTCGCCGACGGTATCATGACGGCGGACGTCGCGCGGCGGCTGTCGCTCGCGGTGGTCGACCGCCGCAACATCCTCATCGCCGGCGGCACGAGCTCGGGCAAGACCACGCTTGCCAACGCGCTCCTTGCCGAGATGGCGCATCTCGATGAGCGCCTCATCTTGATCGAGGATACCCGCGAGCTGCAGTCACCGGTAGCTGATACGGTCGCGCTGCGCACCCGCGCGGGCCACGTGACGATGGCCGACCTGGTACGCTCCACGCTCCGGCTCCGGCCCGACCGCATCATCGTCGGCGAGGTCAGGGGCGGCGAGGCGCTCGACATGCTCAAGGCCTGGAACACCGGCCATCCCGGCGGCATCGCCACGGTTCATGCCAACAGCGCCGTCGCGGCACTGCTGCGGATCGAACAGCTCATCCAGGAAGCGGTCATGACGGTACCGCGGCGGCTCGTCGCCGAGGCCATCGACCTGGTGGTTTTTATCGCCGGGCGCGGCACCGCGCGTCGCGTCGACGCCATCGTCCGTGTCGCCGGGCTCGATCCGGACGGCGGCTACGCGGTCGTCGACCTTTGTCCACATCATTCATGCGCATCCCAAGGAGATTGATCATGCGTCATTTGACATATCGTTCCGGCGCGCTGACCGCGCTTTCTGCGGGCCTGGCCCTGGCATTGTCGTCCCCCGCTTACGCCAGCGGCTCGGGCATGCCCTGGGAGCAGCCGCTCCAGCAGGTGCTGGAATCGGTCCAGGGACCGGTCGCCAAGATCATCGCGGTGATGGTGATTATCACTACTGGTCTCTCGCTGGCCTTCGGCGAGACGTCCGGCGGGTTCCGGCGCCTCATTCAGATCGTCTTCGGCCTCTCGATCGCGTTCGCCGCCTCGTCCTTCTTCCTGTCGTTCTTCAGCTTTGGCGGCGGGGCGCTGGTGTGATGATCGCCGGTCACCATCTCGACGGGTTCGAGGCGCCGATCCACGCCAGCCTCGGCCAGCCGATCCTGCTGGGCGGTGCGCCGCGTGGTCTCGCGATCGTCAACGGCACGCTCGCCGCCGCGGTCGGGCTCGGGCTGCAGCAATGGCTGGCCGGCCTTGCCCTCTGGGCGATCGGCCACAGCATCGCCGTCGCTGCTACCCGCCGCGACCCGGCGTTCGCCGTCGTGCTGCTTCGCCATTTGCGCCAGCGCAGTCACTTCGCATGCTAGCGCTTCGCGAATATCGTAAGCGGGCCGATCGGCTCGCCGATCACCTGCCCTGGGCCGCCCTGGTCGCGCCGGGCGTGGTGCTCAACAAGGACGGGAGCTTCCAGCGCACGTTGCGCTTCAGGGGGCCAGATCTCGACAGCGCCACCGAAGCAGAACTGCTTGGCGCCAGCGCACGTGCCAACAATGTGCTCAAGCGGTTCGGGTCCGGTTGGGCCCTGTTCGTCGAGTCCGAACGGGTCGAGGCGCAGGACTATCCGGCGAGCGACTTTCCGGATCCCGTCTCGGCGCTGGTCGACCAGGAGCGCCGCGCCGCCTTCGAGGCGGAGGGCGCGCACTATGAGAGTCGGTATTTCCTGACGCTCGTGTTCCTGCCGCCGGCCGACGCCGCGGAAGGTGCCGGGCGCCGCCTCGTCGACAGCGACGGGCCGGCCGGTCGCGATTGGCGGGCAAGCCTTGCCGGGTTCGTCGCCGAGACCGAGCGGGTGCTCGACCTGTTCGCCGGCTTCATGCCCGAGATCCGCGCGCTGTCGTCAGTTGAGACGCTGACCTATTTGCACAATTGCGTGTCGCCGCACCGGCACGAGGTCGCTCTGCCCGAGACGCCGATGTACCTCGATGCGCTGCTGGTCGATACGCCGCTCACCGGTGGGCTCGAGCCCCGGCTCGGCGAGCAACATCTGCGCACCGTCACCCTTCTTGGTTTCCCCAACATGAGCCGGCCGGGGGTCCTCGACGCATTAAATGCGACCGACTTCGGCTATCGCTGGATGACGCGGTTCATCGCGCTTGATCGCGGCGACGCGACCAGGACGCTCACGCGCATCCGCCGCCACTGGTTCAACAAGCGCAAGTCGATTTCTGCCTTGCTGCGCGAAGTCATGTACAATCAGCCGGCGCAATTGTTCGACAGCGACGCCGACAACAAGGTGATCGATGCCGATCAGGCGCTACAGGCGCTTGGCGCCGACTATGTCGCATTCGGCTATCTGACCACCACCATCACGGTCAGCGACATCGATCGCGCGCGGGTCGAGGCCAAGGTCCGCGCGGTCGAGCGGATCGTCAACGGGCTCGGCTTCACCTGCGTGCGCGAAGGCGTGAACGCGGTCGAGGCCTGGCTCTCCTCCTTGCCAGGCCACGTCTACGCCAATGTCCGGCAGCCGATCGTCCATACGCTCAACCTGGCGCATCTGATGCCGCTGTCGGCGATCTGGGCCGGCCCGACTGCTAACCGTCACCTTGGCGGCCCGCCGCTGCTCCTGGCCCAGACCTCGGGCGCGACGCCGTTTCGTCTCTCCACCCATGTAGGCGATGTCGGGCACATGCTCGCGGTCGGACCGACGGGCGCCGGCAAATCGGTCCTTCTCGCGCTGATCGCGCTCCAGTTCCGGCGCTATCCCAACGCCCAGATCTACGTGTTCGACAAAGGCTATTCGGCGCGGGCTGCCGTCCTCGCGATGGGCGGGTCGCATCACGCGCTCGGCCTTGGTGGCGGCGACGGCCCGGGTTCCGACGCGGGGCTAGCTTTCCAGCCGCTCGCGGGCATCGACGTCCATGACGAGCGCAGCTGGGCGGCCGAATGGATCGCGGCCCTGTTTGCCCATGAAAAGGTCGTGGTCACGCCTGAGGTCAAGGACGCGGTCTGGTCCGCGCTCGGCAGTCTCGCGACCGCGCCCGTCGAGGAGCGCACGCTGACGGGTCTCGCCATGCTGCTGCAGTCAAGCGCTCTCCGCCTCGCGCTCGGCGCCTATACACTCGACGGGCCTTATGGCCGGTTGCTCGACGCGGCCGAGCAGCGCCTGTCGCTCAGCTCGATCGAGTGTTTCGAGACCGAGGCACTGATGGGCGAGGCGGGTGTCGTGGCGCCAGTCCTAACCTATCTGTTCCACCGGCTTGAGGAACGGTTCGACGGACGACCGACCTTGCTCGTCCTCGACGAGGCCTGGGTGTTTCTCGACCATCCCCTCTTCGCCGCGCGCATCCGCGAATGGCTGAAAACGCTGCGCAAGAAGAACGTGGCGGTGTTGTTCGCAACGCAAAGCCTAGCCGACATCGCCGATAGCCCGATCGCCCCGGCGATCATCGAGAGCTGCCCGCAACGCATCTTGTTACCCAACGAGCGGGCGATCGAGCCGCAGGGAAGGGCGGCCTATGAGCGGTTCGGGCTGAACGACCGGCAGATCGAGCTCGTCGCCCGCGCTACGCCCAAACGGCATTATTACCTGCAATCCGCGCGCGGCAACCGGCTGTTCGAACTCGGGCTCGGCCCAATCGCGCTGGCCCTGTGCGGCGCGTCCGATCCCGCCAGCCAGCAGAGGATCGACGCCGTGCTCGCGGACGGCGCAGACGGTTTCGCCGCGCGCTTCCTCATCGCTTCCGGGCTCGACTGGGCAGCGCCGCTGCTCGGCGACCTGTCCCCTGATCGCTGACCCTCCAACCGAAAGGAAATCCCATGTCCCGGCGATTTATCTCCCGTTTTCTCTCCAGTCTCTCCGTCCCGTCTTTGCTTGTGTTCGCTGGTCCGGCGCTCGTCTTGGCGAGCCCGGCCGCGGCTCAGATCACCGTGTTCGATCCGACCAATTATGCGCAGAACCTGCTCACTGCCGCGCGCGAGCTCCAGCAGATCAACAACCAGATCCAGGAACTCCAGAACCAGGAGGCGATGCTGACCAATCAGGCGAAGAACCTGGCCCGGATCGATTTCCCTGAAGTCCAGGCGCTCACCCAGACGCTGAGCCAGGTCCAGCAATTGATGGATCAGGCGAAAGGCGTGAGCTTTCGTATCGGGACAAGCGACGGCCAGTTCAACCAGTTGTTCCCGCAAGGCCTCTCGGGCGCGCTCACCAGCAACCAGAGCGTTGCCGCCGCCAAGGCGCGCTATGACGCCGCGATGGCCGCTTATGCCAGGACGGTCGAGGTACAGTCGGGTGTGGTCGGCAGTATTGCTGGCGACACCGCCTCGCTCAGTGCGATCGTTTCGCGCAGCCAGGATGCGGAGGGTGCGCTCCAGGCCAGCCAGGCGACCAACCAGCTCCTGGCGCTCGTCGCCAAGCAGCAGCTCGAGATCTCGCAGCTTATGGCCGCGCAATATCGCGCTCAGTCGCTCGACGCCGCCAGTCGCGCCCAGGCGGAGGCGGAAGGCCGCCTCGCGACGCAGAAGTTCATCGGCAACGGCAAGGCCTATTCGCCCCAATAGGCCTCGCTGACGCCGGTGCGTGGCGGCGACCGCGCCCACCCCCTTTGCGGGGTCGCCGTCACTCCCCGCGCAGGCGGGCGCCTTCGCTCCCCGGCGCACCGCCTCGCGGGGACCCGTTTCTCGACAGGATCATCGCCATGGACGACCTGAGCGTCATCGACCGGTTCGTGACCGCGTTCAGCCAATATATCGACAGCGGGTTCGGCCTGCTCGGCGGCGACGTCCATTTCCTGGCGGCCACGCTGATCGGCATCGACGTGACGCTTGCCGGGCTGTTCTGGGCGCTGGGCGGCGAACAGGACGTGATGGGCCGCTTCATCAAGAAGATCCTCTATGTCGGCGCGTTCGCGTTCATTCTGAACCGCTTTTCGACGCTCGCCGACATCATTTTCAGGTCGTTCGCCGCGGCCGGCGTCACCGCCGGCGGCGGCACCATCACCGCGGACACTCTGCTCAAGCCCGGGACGCTCGCCGAAGCTGGATGGGAAGCCGCCTTTCCGTTGCTGCAGCAACTCGCGACGATGGTGGGGCCGGTCGATTTCTTCACCAACGTCGTCACCATCGTCATCCTGCTGATCGCGTGGCTGCTGGTGGTGCTCGCCTTCTTCATCCTGGCGGTCCAGCTGTTCGTCACGATCATCGAATTCAAGCTGACTACGCTGGCCGGCTTCGTGTTGGTCCCGTTCGCCTTGTGGAACCGGACTAGCTTCCTCGCCGAGCGTGTGCTCGGCAGTGTGGTGAGCTCAGGGATCAAGGTGATGGTCCTCGCGGTCATCGTCGGCATCGGCTCGGCCTTTTTCAGCCAATATGCCCATTCGCTCGAAGGCAGCGAGCCCGATGTCGTCAAGGCGATGACCCTGGTACTGGCCGCGCTCACCCTGTTCGGGCTCGGGATCTTCGGGCCGGGCATTGCCTCGGGCCTAGTCTCGGGCGCGCCGCAACTCGGTGCCGGTGCCGCGGTCGGCACCACGCTCGGCGCGGCCGGTGTCGTCGCTTTCGGCGGCGGTGCCGCGCTGACAGGTGGCACGGCGCTGGCCGGTGGCGCGCTCGGCGCCGTGCGCGCCGGTACGGCGATGGGGTCGGCCGCCTCGACTGCTTACAAACTCGGCCAGGAAGGCGCGCAGTCGAGCAGTGTTGGCGCGGGACTGTCGGGGGTCGCACAAGCCGGCGCCGGCGCGCTTCGCGCCAGGGCAACACAGGCGGCCGGATCGCTCGGGCTTGGTGATGCGGCGGCGTCGGGCCGTCAGGCCGCCTTCGACGCGCTGACCAATCGCGGAGCCGCCAGGCCGGCCGCGGCACCCCAGGAAGGAGGGGAAGGCGATGCTCCCGGCTGGGCGCAAGCACTGCGCCGCGAACAGCACGCACGCCACCAGCGCCAGATCGTCGCGCACACGCTGAAAGAAGGCGATCGCGGCGGTGCCGGCGCCACCCCGGACATTTCGGAGAAGGAGGATTGATGTCATGATCTTCAAGCGATCGGTCCAGCGCTACGGGCGAACGCCCGAGCCGGTGACGCCCTATCAACGCGCGCGCCAGCTATGGGACGAACGGATCGGCTCGGCCAGGGTCCAGGCACGCAATTGGCGACTGATGGCGTTCGGCGCACTCGGCCTCACCACCGCCATGTCGGGCGCGGTCGTCTGGCAGTCGTTGCAAAGTCGCGTGACGCCTTATGTCGTCGAAGTCGATCGTCTCGGCGAGGCGCGGGCGGTCAATGAGGCCGAGGCCAGCTATCGGCCGACAGACCCGCAGATCGCCTGGCACCTTGCGCGGTTCATCGAGAATGTCCGCTCGGTGTCGCTCGATCCGGTGCTGATGCGCCGCGACTGGCTCGCGGCCTATGATTTTGTGACCCAGCGCGGCGCCGTGTTCCTCGGCGACTATGCGCGCGCGACGGACCCGTTCGCCCAGATCGGCGAAAGAACCGTCTCGGTCCAGGTCACCAGCGTCGTGCGTGCGTCGGATCAGTCGTTCCAGGTCAAGTGGACCGAGACGGCGTTCGATCGCGGTGCCCAGACCGGCGTCTCGCACTGGACGGCGATCCTGACGGTCAAGCAGAAGCCGCCGATATCGGCCGATACGCTGCGCAAGAACCCGCTCGGCATCTACATCGACGCGATCGACTGGAGCCGCGAACTCGACCCGCCGGCGCAGCCCGCACCGACACCGAGCGCTGCCGCCAGCACGCCTTCACCGGCAGCCCCGTCCGGATCGCCGCTCGATGCGACCCTCGCCCCAGTGCCCGCCAAGCCAAGCCCGGAGAACCAGTGATGATGCGCCTGTTACCTCTGCCCTTTCTGCTCGCGCTCCCGACCGCCATCGCGACAACGGGTCCCGCAGCAGCCGATACCGCGCCGCCGGCGCCGGCTGCCTTGATCAATGCCGGCGCAGTGGTGCCCTTCGTCGATGGCGCCATCGATCAGGTTTATACCGCTCCTGAACGCGTGACGGACATCGTACTACAGTCAGGCGAGACGCTCGTTGCGGTCGCGAGCGGCGATACCGCGCGCTGGGTGATTGGCGACGCCACCAGCGGCAGCGGCGCCGACAAGCGTGCGCACGTGCTGGTCAAACCGTTCGCATCCGGCCTTGCGACCAATCTTGTGATCACTACAGACCGCCGGACCTATCACCTTGCTTTGTCCAGTCGGGCCGACCCTGCCATGGTCGCGCTGTCCTGGACCTACCCGCAGGATGCGCTGATCGCGCTCAGGAGGTCCGAGGAGGCTACGGCTGCGGCCGCGCCGGTGGCAGCGGGGCTCGACGTCGATCAGTTCCACTTCAACTATGCTCTCACTGGCGGCAATCCGGCATGGCGACCGTTGCGCGCGTTCGACGACGGCCGGCAGACCTTCATCGAGTTTCGGCCGAGCCTCGCGGTCGGCGAAGCGCCGCCGCTGTTCGTCGTCGGCGCCAAGGGCGAGGCCCAATTGGTCAATTACCGCCTGCGTGGCCGTTATTATGTCGTCGACCGGATTTTCGATGTGGCCGAGCTTCGCCTCGGCACCAAGCATCAGGCAGTCGTTCGCATCACGCGGGTCGACGCGGATGGCCGCGGCAAGCGGAGGCCGTCATGAGCGAAGCCGAAGAGCAGGACTCCGCCGAGACCGACTACCCGGTACAGCCCAAGGTCGACCCGGAGACGTTGGCGCTGCGCGCGCGACCCGCGCGCGCGATGCGGTTCAAGCGCGGCGTCATCGTGTCGCTGGTCGCGATCGCCGCGACCAGCGTCGTGGGAACCGCGTGGTTCGCGTTCGAGCCGCGCGCGATCCACCTCGCGACCAGCACCGATGATCAGTCGATCGCCGCGAAGCCGCCCAGTGATACGCTGAGCGCGTTGCCGAGCGGGTATGGAAGCGTGCCCAATCTCGGGCCGCCGCTCCCCGGAGATCTCGGGCGCCCGATCCTCGACCGCCAGCGCCAGTTGGCCGAGATGCCGCAACCGGCGGCAGTGGCCGACCCGCGGCGCGCTGACGATGCACGGCAGCGGCGTCAGGACGAGCAGAAGGCCGGGCGCGAGTCCGGACTGCTGGTCCAAACCAGCAACCGCGGCGCGGTACCGTTGGCGACTCCCACTCAACCGGCGGTCGTCACGCCAAGCGACGGAGACGACGCCGGCGGCAAGACGGCGATCGACCTCGACCGCGATCCCAACGGCCAGCGGCGCAAGGCCGATTACGTGCGCGCGACCGATCGAGGCGCCGACACTAATCCTCATACGGTCGCGTCCGCGCCGTCGCCGTTCACCCTGTCGGCGGGAAGCGTGATCGCGGCCAGCCTGATCACCGGGCTACGGTCGGACCTGCCGGGGCTTGTCACCGCCCAGGTCACCGAGCGGGTTTTCGACAGCGCGACCGGGCGTATCCTGCTCATTCCGCAGGGCGCGCGGCTGATCGGTTCCTACGACAGCGTGGTCGCGTTCGGGCAGCGCCGGGCCTTGGTCATTTGGCAGCGCATCGTGTTTCCGGATGGCAGCTCGTTGCGCATCGACAATGTGCCGGCCGCCGATCCGTCGGGCTATGCCGGGCTGGCCGATGAGGTCGACTTCCACACATGGTCGCTGCTGAAGGGCGTCGTGCTGTCGACGCTGCTCGGGGTCGGCGCCGAATTGCAATTCAGTGGCGAAAGCGACCTCGTTCAGGCGTTGCGGGAGTCGACGCAGCAGAGCGTCTCGCGGGCAGGAGATCAGTTGACCTCGCGTGTTCTCCAGGTGCAGCCGACCATCACGGTGCGGCCTGGCGCCTCCGTCAGACTGGTCGTGCATCGAGACCTCGTGCTCAAGCCCTGGCCGGAGGCGCGGTGATGGTGAACCTGAGACTTCCTCGCATCCCGGACCGTACGCCCGTCAAGCTCGGCATCCAGGTAACGCCGCAACTTCATGCCGACCTTCAGGACTATGCCGCCCTCTACAAGGAGGCTTACGGCCGCGAGGAAGCGATCGCTGACCTCATCCCCTCGATGCTGTCAGCGTTTCTGGAGAGTGACCGCGCCTTCGCGCAGACCCGGGCGAGGGGGAGGGCGGCTCGATGACGGAGATTGGTCGACCGACCCCGGAGGCTGCTCGCGCGACGATCGAGCCGATCAGCGTCCGCATTCCCGATGCCGTCCGAATGACCGGCCTCAGCCGCTCGAGGATTTATCAGCTGATCGCGACCGGCGATGTTGAGGCGGCAAAAGTGGGGCGCTCGACTGTCGTACTGGTTGCTAGCTTGCGCGCGCTGGTCCTGGCAAACCGCAAGGTCCCTCGTCGCAAGGCATGAAGGCGAAGATTTCAGCGCCGGTTCCATCGGCTGTCTGATCCGCGCTTGGCAAATTCGGGGCCGTCTCGAGCCCATGAGATCGGACTTTTGTGCCGATCTTTCCTGCATTTGGATCACATCATAGCGCGAAAATTGACGAGAACGCGGTTAGTCCGACTTCCAAAACGTCTCGTCGCATACGCACATTTTTGGGGGTATTTTTGGGGGTATTTTTCGGCCTGATTTGTCCTTCTGGCGACAAATATCTAAATAATACATACGCTTAGTGTTGGTGCGTGAATCCCTCCTCCGCTACCAAGGGACCCACATCGTCCCTTGTCCGGAATCGTCCCATTTCATCCGACGATGTATTCTTCTTCCTAAAATTCCAATATTTCCGTGGTGCGATTGCGATCGGCGCCGTCCAGCCCAGTGGATCGAAGTTCTGGCGCCTCAAATATCGATTCGACGGCAAGGAAAAGCTGCTCAGCTTCGGCAAATATCCAGGCATTTCCCTTGCCGCCGCGCGCGAGAAGCGCCGCGTGGCCAAGGCCCCTGCTTGCGGCAGGGATCGATCCCTGCGCGGTGGATGCTGTCGAAGCGGCGGAAGAGGCATGCTCGAGAACTGGGCCGATGAGATAGCGCGCGCGGACGCGGAGACGCTTGCGGCACGCGGCGCCTCGGGCCGGCCGGTCCTGTCACCCGCACCGCATCGCCAGCAGCCTTTTCCGCTTGAGGCTCACATTAACCGATACGCATCGGGACCTTTCGGCTGAGCACCAGCAGAAACAGTGCGGCGACCAACACCGAAAACCCGCCCAGGCCAAAAAACCAGGTGGCGGGAATGACTCCCCAATAGGCGCCCATCCAGCCGGCGAGAAGGCTGCCGAGAAACTTGGCGATGTACCAGGCGCCCATCGCCATCGCCGCGACCTGCACGGGCGAAAGCGCGCCCACCAGGGTGAGGCCGACGGGGATGACCAGGAGCTCGCCGATCGTCAGCAGAACGAAATAGGCCGTCACCCAGATCGCGCCGACGGGGTGACCGGTTTGTGCGTTGATCGCGGCCGCGACGACCATCACGCCCATCGATAGCGCCGCGATTGTGCACCCCAGGCTCATCCGGGCGAGCAGATTCGCCGGGCCATGGCGTTTCGCGTGCTGCGCCCAGTGGCGGATCAGAAAGGGCGTCAGCACGATGATCAGCAGCGGATTGATCGACTGGAACCAGGTCGCGGGGATGACCAGGTGTGCGCCGAACATGTCGAGGCTGCGGTCGGTCTGGTGTTCGACCCAGAGTGCGATCACGTTGCCGCTCTGCTCATAGCCGATGCGGAACAGCACCACGACGGCGATGATCGCAACGAGCAAGCGGAGGTTGCGCCAATCGCTCGAGGTCAGATTGGCACGGGCACCAGGAAGCGTTTGCGAGCGACTGGGCGGATCGTCGGGCAACAGGTGTCTGAAGCGAAGATAGATAATGAGGCCGGCCAGCATGCCGATCCCTGCCGCGGCAAAACCCCAATGCCAGCCATAGAGTTCGCCGAGCGTCCCGCACACCAGAGGCGCGAGCAAGCCGCCGAGATTGATGCCCATATAATAAGCGCTGAACGCCTGCGCCTGCCGCGGATCATCGTCCGCATACAGCCCGCCGACCTGGACGGCGAGCGGTGGCATGAACAGGCCGTTGCCGAGCGCGACCAGCGCCAGTGCCGGGAACAGCAAGGCCTCGAACGCCATCGCGAAATGGCCGCACATCATCAGCGCTCCGCCGATGACGACACTGCGCGTTCGTCCCAGCCAGCGATCGGCGACGATTCCGCCGAAGAACGGGCTGAAGAACGCCGCCGCCCCATAGGCGCCGTAGATCAGCGACGACTTCGCCTGCCCGAAACCGAGATGCTGCGTCATGTAATAGACGAGCAGGGCCTGCAGGCCGAAATAGGAAAACTCGGCCCACATCTGGGTCATGAACAGCACGGTCAGCCCGGGCGGATGGCCGAAGAGCGTCCTCGGCCGCACCGATGCCACGTTATCGGCCACGGAAAACCTCGCTTCCCGAACCACGCCTGCCCAACGCCGCGCCACTGCAGATGCGCGACATCCTAGAAGTTCAGACTGAGCGTCAGCGTTCGCATATCGATCATCAGCCAGACCAGGAACAGCGCCGACAAGGCGATGATGATCGCCCAGAGGGTGGCGAGGCGCCGCTTGCCGGGGTTCCGCGCGATCACCCAGGCATTCCAGAAGGCCAGCGCGGTTCCGATGATCCCGAGGAGTGACAGGAATTGAAGCAGCCGCATCCAGCCATCGAGCCGGCCGTCGAAATTGCCGACATCGCTGCTCAGCGCTGCGATCATGCCCATCCAGCCTGCCGCCACGATCAGCATGATCCAGGCGGTCGCCCGCGTCGCGCGATGGAGCATCAGCGGGCGCCCCGTGATGCCGGAGCTGTACTTGTAACGACGACGCACGAGCGCGACGATCGGCCAGCCTAGCGCCGTCACCAGCATGACCGCCAGGGCCGCCAGCAGGACCGGCATGATCCAGCCCCAGTTCATGCCCGTCGATGCTGGCACGAACAGGAAGATCGGCGCATATCCGCGCGGCGCGAACGCCATTACCTTGCCGTCCTTCACGACGGCGCCGAGCCGATCCTCGCCGCCTACTTCCTGCCATTGCCATGGCGCCACTTCGCGCCAGCGTTTCGGCAGGCCCGCCGCATTGGTCAAGGCAGAGACAGTGATCGTGTTGTCGTCGTTCAACGCCACGGTCGGCTGGCCGATCAGGTTGGCGATCCGCAGCCAATTGGTTACCGAACCGCGGCTGCTGACATAATTGCCGACCATCAGGCGCCCGTGATCGGCGGCGGTCGCCAGCGTGGGAAGTGCCGCGGCCGTCGACGGAAAATAACGGTCGGTGAAGCTGTCGAACACGCGCTCGCGCAGGACATGCGCCGCGGCATCCTTGCCCGCGCTGTTGAACGACAGATAGAGGCCGACGCCTTTGTCGAGATAGAGGTGGAGATCCGAGTGGAACCAGTCGGTATCGCCGCCATGGCCGATGATGGTCAGGCCGTTGCGGTCCTCATGGTAGAAACCGAGCGCCATGCCCGGCAAACCGGGGATCGGCGTATTGGCGGTCGCGTACATCAACGCCGCCGTCTTGCGGTCGAGCAACGGGTTGTCGGCCGAAAGGTGCGCGATCATGAACTTCGCCATGTCTGCGCCGCTCGACGAGAGAGCGCCCGCTGGCGACATCGGAATGATCTCATAATCCTGCGGGTCGCCGGACGCGTTGGCATAGCCCTTGGCGAGCAACGGCTTCAGGTTCGCCGGCAAGGGCTGGGCGAAACTCGAATGCGCCATGCCGAGCGGCGCGAAGATATGCCGCTGCACATAGGCGGCGAACGGCTCACCCGAAACCCGCTGGACGATATAACCCGCCAGCGACGCGCCGTAATTCGAATAAGCGGGCATGCTGCCGGGAGCATAGATCCGGGCGGGAACCGCGCGCTTGAGCGCCGCGTCGAGCGGCGTCACGTGCGTCGGATCGGTCGAGATCAGATATTTCGCGGTTTCCTCGAACCCGGCGGTATGGGTCATCAGATTGCGCAGCGTGACGGGCTTGCCGTAGGCTGGCGGAATCTTGAAATCGAGATAGTCGTTGACGTCGCGGTCGAGATCGAGCTTGCCGGCCTGGACCTGTTGCATGACCGCGGTCCAGGTGAAGAGTTTTGAGATCGAGCCCGGGCGGAACAACGTATTGTCGGGGTCGACCCGTGCCCTCGTCTTCATATCGGAATAGCCGAAGCCGCGTTGCGTGAGGACCTTCCCGTCCTTGACCACGACGACGACCGCGCCCGCGATGTCGCCGGCGTCGAGGCCGTAGGGTATCAGACCGTCAAGCCAGCTATCGACATCGGTCTTGGTCAGGGTCGGGGTCGCGTCATCGCTCGGTATGGACGCCGCTTGGCCCGATCGATCCTGGGGCGGAGCTAGCGGACCGCCGGTATTCGGTTTTGGCCCTTGTGCGGTGACCGGCAATGTCACGAGCAGGAGCGAGGGCAGCGCGAGCCGAAGCAGGCGCGTGGCGGTGCTGAAGAATCCGGTGGGCATCAGAATTCGAATCCCGCTGTAAGGCCGATCGTGCGCGGGCGGATCGTGGCGATGTCGATCAGTCCGGCATATCGTCCACCATAGGGGCCAGCATAGGTCTGTCCCCCCGAATTGGTGAGGTTCTTGGCATAGATACTCACCGAAAACGGCTTCATGTCGATGCCCGCGCGCAGATCGACGCTTGCATAGCCGTCGAGGATGAGACGGTGACCGAACGTCGCCTGATAGGCCGCGTCGAAATCTGCGGGGCGATCGCTGATCGCCATGATCGACCCGCCGACAAAGGCCTTCACCTTGCCGCTGAGGGCCCAGTCATAGTCGGCCGAAAGATTGGCGGTCCATCGCGGCGCGTAGGGGAGCTGGTCGCCATCGGAACCGCCGACCAGGATGTTCCCCTTGAGCGCGGTATCATTGTAGGCGACCGATCCAACGACGATGAAGCCGCGCGTCGGTCGGAGCGTGGCGGTCACTTCGCCGCCATAGCTTTTGGCGCCTTCGCCATTGCCGTCCGCGGTGACCGGACCGATCGAGGTATCGAACGTCGTGGTGATCTGGGTGTTCTTCCAGTCGAGATAGTAAATGGAAGCATCGATCCCGAACGTCCGGTCGGGCGTCTCGGCGCGCACGCCCGCCTCGTAACTGATCAGCGTATCGGCCCTGAATTGCGCGGGATAGTCGGCGGGTGCGCCCGGCGGGACGACGTTGGGGCCGCCCGGCCGATAACCCTTGGCGACGCGGGCATAGATCGCGACCCGCTTATTGATCTCGTACCGCGGCGATACCGACCAGGTCCACACGCCTTCCGATGATTTTCCGAGCAATGTACCGTCGGCGCCCTGCACCGTGACGAACCCGCCCTGCAGGCTTTGTGTCGTCCGCTGTTCGTTGTGGCTGTAACGAACGCCCCCGGTGATGTCGAAGGCCGGCGTGATATGCCAGGTCACGCTCCCGAACCCGGCATATTCCTTGTACGTCGAGTCGAGCTCGGCGGTCAGGAAGTGCGCGAAGGGGAAGGGGGCTGCGGGCACTCCTGGTCCGAGCAGGTCCTGGGGGATGGTCCCGGCCTCGGGCAGCAAGGCGCCGGTAGCGGGATCGAACGGGCGGTAGAGCTGGAAGATGCGCCCCGGCTCGCGGGTGTAATAGCCGCCGATCTGCCATTCGATCCGGTCCGATTTTGCGGACGTCAGCCGGACCTCCTGGGCGAACTTCTTCTGGCTGATGTTCGACGGCTCGTCGGTGCCGAACGGCCCCGCCGCGCCGTAAAAGGGGCTGATGTCGCCCAGTTGCGGGGTGACGTCGATATCCTCGTGCTGCTTGAGCGTGGCGTAGCTGGTGACCGACGTCAGCGTCGCAAAGCCGAAATCATAGTCGATCGTGCCCGAGTAGAGCCGGTAATCGACGTCGTTGCGTTCCGGCAGGGTCTGATAGCGGAGCAGTCCCGATCCCGGCGCGCCGGTAAACGGGTCTGACGTGATCGGCGCGAGCGTCGCCGCATCGGCATCGATCGTATCGCGCCCGCGAGCGCGGATGTTCTGCGCCATCGCCGTCAGCCTGATCGAGAATTTGTCGCTCGGCTTGAACAATAAGGAGACGCGTCCGCCATAGCTGGCCGAGTGATTGACGTCCTTGGCGGCGATCCCGACGCTGTCGATATAGCCGGGCGTGTTACGATAGAAGCCGCTCGCGCGGATCGCGAGCGTGTCGGTGAGCGGCACGTTGATCACGCCGTTGCCCGACCAGCCGACGCCGCCGCCATCGACGGTTTCGACCCCGGCCTGGCCGCGCACCGAAACGCGATCGAACTTGGGGGCCGCGGTCACGTATTTGACCAGCCCGCCCAGCGAATTCGCACCATAAAGCGTGCCCTGTGGGCCGCGCAGCACTTCGATCCGCTCGATATCGAAGGGATCGATGTCTCCGGCGAGGTGCGCGGCGTTGGTCTGGCTGGTGCTCGATCCGAAAGGCGTGTCGTCGATATAGACCGCAACGGTCGGGCTGGCGCCGCCGGTGTTGATACCGCGCAGGATGATGCGGGTCTCACCGGCATTCTGTTGCTGAATGCTGAGGCCCGGGATCAGGGACGTGTAGTCGAGCAAGCTGGTCGCATGCCGTTGTTCGAGCACCTGGCTCGAGACGACGGTGATCGACTGCGGAACGTCGATCAGATTCTGGCTTCGCTTCTGGGCGGTCACGACGATGTCGTCATCATAGCCACGACTGTCGCTTGTCTGCGGTGAGCTGGTCGGGTCCATTGATTGCGCATGCGCGGCCGGTACCCCGATCGCCAACGCCGTCGAAGCCAGCCAGCATGTCCTTGCGCGAACCGCGAACGCCATTTCCAATCCCCTAAAATGCCACGGCATCATGAACCATGTTTCACTTTTGGCAACTGTTTTCTCCAACGCGCACGGCGGTTCCTCTGGGGCGCCCTTTGCGCTAGCGTGTAGGCACGAGGGGATCATGACCAAACCGACGAGCAACAATCATCCCGGGCGCTTGCTGCGGAGCGCGCGCATCGAACAGGGGCTTACGCTCAGGGCGTTGGCCGCACGTCTCGACATGCCATTTTCCACCCTGTCGAAACTCGAGAACGGCAAGATGGCGATGACCTACGACAAGCTAGTCAGGCTTGCGCAGGGGCTCGGCCTCGATCTCGGGACCCTGGTGGCAGGCGCCACGCCGACCGAACAACCGCCGGCCGCGCTCGGCCGCCGTAGCGTCTCGCGCGCGGGCGAGCGGAGTGGGGCGACTACCGAGCGCTACACCCACCTCTATCCGGCGGGCGACTTGCTCGACAAGATGATGGTGCCGATCATCATCGACGTGAAGGCGCGCAGCGTAGAGGAGGCGGGGGGGCTCATTCGCCATTCGGGTGAGGAATATCTCTACGTCCTGACCGGCGCGATGGAGCTGCATTCGGACCTCTATGCGCCGCTGGCGCTGGCCCAAGGCGACTCCGTCTATTTCGATAGCGGCATGGCGCACGTCTATGTCCGAATCGGCGAGGCACCGTGTCAGGTCTTGTCGGTTTGTGCGGGGCCGGGAATGCAGAGGTTCGCCAATTTGGCGGCGAGGACGGGCGTTTCTGGCGAAGCCGGCGACGGCGATAGCTGATCGGAAACTGTTTCTGATATTGAAACGAGGCGGCATCCGTGAGACACGGGAGCCATGGATACTGTCCTTTCGCTCACACATCGCCGCGAAGCCATGGTCTTTCGCGAGCCGTTCCGGATCTCCGGCTATCTGTTCGACTCGATGCCCGCGGTGATCGCGACCATTTCCGACGGGCGGGTCAGTGGCCGCGGCGAGGCGGCGGGGGTCTATTATCTCGGGGACGATCCGGATCATATCGACCGCGAACTCGAACGGTGCCGTTCGGCGGTTGAGGCAGGGATCGATCGCCGGGGATTGCGCGACCTGCTTCCCCCGGGGGGCGCGCGAAATGCGCTGGATTGTGCGTTATGGGAACTCGAATCGCTGAGAACGGGCGTGCCCGTCTGGAAACTTGCCGGGGTCAGGCGACCGGAGCCGATGGTCACGACCTTCACGCTGCCGGCAGAGGATCCAGCCGAGATTCTGCGCCGCCTGGCCGGCTTCCCCGCGCTGACCTCCATCAAGCTGAAGCTGGAAGGCGATCTGGCGGGCGACACCGACCGCGTACGGGCGGTGCGTGCCGCACGGCCTGACGTGTGGCTCGGTGTCGATGCCAATCAGGGATATGGCGGCGGCGATCTCGACCGGCTCGCGGCGATGCTCGTCGAGGAAGACGTATCGTTGCTCGAGCAACCGATTGCTCGCGGCGAAGAGGCGCTGCTCGACGGCTGGCGGTCGCCGATTCCCATCGCCGCGGACGAAAGCATCCAGGATATGGAGGAATTGGAAGAGCAGCATCAGCGCTTTCAGGTGTTGAACATCAAGCTCGACAAATGCGGCGGCTTGACCGAGGCGCTGATGATGGCGGAACGCGCACGTCAGCTCGGGCTCGGCGTCATGGTCGGCAATATGGCCGGCGGGACGCTTTCGGCGGCACCGGCATTCGTCCTGGCCCAGCTCTGCGACATCGTCGATCTGGACGGTCCGTGGTTTCTCGCCGACGATACGTTCGCCGCCGGGCTCTACGCCGATGGCAAGATCTCGGTGCCCACGGAAATCTGGGGAGCCGCTTAGACGCTCGTGCTCCGTTGCCGCGACTGGGCTATTTCGACCGTTTAGCCGGCCTTGACCTTGGTTCTCTCCCGCGGCCACAGGGTAGTGGCGGGAGGTCCTCAACCCACGCCGCTCCTGGCATCGCCGAATGAGGAGCGAATTTGTTCGGGTCGGGCGATCCTGGACGGTATCGATCTATCGTTTGCCGATCGTGTCTTTTGCCGAGAGCTCCGCCCGGCTGGCGGCGCGGCTGCGTCCCGACTTGGACCAGTCCTGATCTCCAGCTTGGAGGTAGACCGGGGATCGACACGACGGCAGCCTGATCGGATCGAAGGGGCGTGAACCGATGACGCAGATCGAGCGGCGGCAATTCTGGACGGCGATCCATCGCTATTCGGGACTGGCAATGCTCGTCTTCCTGGCGATCGCTGCGACCACCGGGTGCCTATTATGCTTCGAAAAGCCGCTCGACGCCTGGCTCAACCCCGAATTGTTCAGGCCGAGCAGCCCCGCGCTGGTCGAACCGCTCGCGGCGGTCGAGCGCCTCGAACGCAACCATCCCGACCTCGTCGCGACCTATTTCCCGGTCAACGCGACGGCGGGTCGCAACCTGACCGTCGCGGTTGAAGCCGCGCCCGGCAAACCGGCGCTCGGTTACGATCAGGTCTTCCTCGATCGCGCGACCGGAGCACTCGCGGGCACGCGCAAAACTGGCCCGGGCTGGGACCGCTCGCATCTGATGCAAGGTGTCTACCAATTCCATTTCACCTTGCTCGCGGGCGATTGGGGCCGCTGGCTGATGGGTTTGATCGCGCTGACCTGGCTGATCAGCAATCTCGTCGGTATCTACCTGACCTGGCCGCTCAAGCGCCCATATCTGCGTAACTGGAAGCGGACCTGGACCTTCAAATGGTCGAGCCCGCTGCCCCGCCTGTTGCTCGATCTTCACCGATCGAGCGGCCTGTGGCTGATCCTGCCGCTGACGGTGCTCGCCTTTACCTCGGTTGCGATGAACTTCTTCGGGGAAGCGCTGATCCCGGCGGTGAAGCTTCTGTCGCCAGCCCGGCCTTCGCCGTTCGATGGGCCAGCGCTGGCGAATCCCGTCGCGCGCACGGTCGATTATCGTCAGGTGCTTACGCAGGGCGCGGCGCTTGGGCGACGCAACCATCTCGGCTGGGCACCCGCGACGCTGCAATATGAACCCGATCGCGGGCTGGTCGGGCTACGCTTCAGCTCGGGCGGGATCGAGAATTACCGCGCGCTCGGACCGGTAACCTATTGGTTCGATGGGCGCGACGGGCGTTTCGTGAACGAAGACAATCCCTACAGCGACAGCGCCGGGTTCAAGCTGATGCGCTCGCTCTATCCGCTTCACACCGGCGAGATGATCGGGGCGGTCGGCATCGCGCTCGATCTGGTGCTCGGTGTCGTCACGCTCGGCATGTGCGTCACTGGAGTCTATCTCTGGCTCAAGCGCCGCCGCCCGCGCGTCTCGGCGCGCAAGGCCCGGCGCAAGCGCGCCGCAGCGGCCCGTGAGGCGAAGGCCGGGGTGGTATCGGTCGATGCTGGAAGAACAGCCTAAGCTTCCAACCGCCTGCGGTTGATCCGCCGCATCCAGCGGACCAGCGTGGGATCGGGGTGCCGGTCGAGTATCTCCCGCAACGTCTCGACATTCTCGTCCTGGCCAAGCTTGAAGCGCGGCTCGATCCGCGTGACGTCGGCGCGAAAGGCGATGATCGCCTTTTCCATCGCGCGATAGCGCGGGCCGGCATCGGCCGGGCGCCAGCCGGTCCGTTCCTCGGCATCCATCGCCTCGACCAGCGCGAGCAACGCGGCGTCACCGCCGGCCGGTTCGAGCGTGATCCTGGCCTCGATGCGCACTTGCCCGTAATTCCAGGTCGGCGCCCAACGCGGGTTGGTGACGTGACCGTTGGACACGTAACCCTGCGGTCCGGTGAACAGGATCAGCGCGTCCGGCGATTGCTCGAAGGCTGCGACCAGTGGATTGCGGCGACCCATATGGCCGATCAGCGTGGTGACGCGCCCTTCGGCATCGGTTCGCGCCAGCAAGGGCAGCAGATGCGGCTGGCGGGCGTCGGCACAGCGCGGCATCACCCAGGCCAGCGGATAGTCGGCGATCAGCGCCGCGATATCTTCATTCTCGATCGCATAGATCGAGAAGTCGACCAGCGTAAAACCAGTTGCTTCCGTGATCGCCTGCGCCGGGTCGGCTCCGCTCGGTTCGGTCAAAATTCAGCCCCTGTTCCCGGCCGTTGCCGGTATCGATGGCGCTGATGCTCCGCGCCTTTGGCCCAGGCGACAAGCGCCAAGTCCGACAAAGTGCGGGGACCAACCGCCCGCTTGTGCCGCGCCTGGGTTAGGCTAAGCTGGACCCATCCATATCGGACCAAAACGGGAGAAGTGGGGACCAATGCTGCGCCCCTGGAAGATCACTCTTGGCGAACGGATCGACCCCGGTCGGCCGACGCCGATCTATCTCCAGATCGTCCATGCGATCATCCACGAGATCGAGCGCGGACGCCTGTTGTCGGGCACCTTTCTCCCCAGCAGCCGCGAACTCGCCCAGCTGCTGTCGGTCAATCGCAAGACTGTCGTGCTCGCCTATGAGGACTTGATCGCGCAGGGCTGGCTGACATCGCACGGCACGCGCGGAACGATGGTCTCCACGCTGCACGACGATGACAAGCCGGCGCTGCCGTCGGCCGCGCGGCGCAATGCGGAAGCGGAGCGAGACCGTCCTGCCTATCGCTTCGAGCCAGCCCCCGAACGCCCGCTCGCCTGGTCGGCGGATCGTGGCATCAAGCTCGACGAAGGGTCGCCCGACGGCCGGCTGTTTCCCGTCGACGTGCTGAGCCGCGCCTACCGCACCGCGATCAAGCGCAGCGCGCGCGCCGACAGCATGTCGTATCGCGACCCGCGCGGGACGGCGCTGTTGCGGGCGACGATCGCCGACATGCTGAAGGCCGAGCGCGGACTGGCGGTAACCGCCGACCATATCTGCATCACGCGCGGCAGCCAGCACGGCATCTTCCTCGCCACCCAATTGCTGATCGCGCCGGGCGACGCCGTGCTGGTCGAGAAACTGACCTACGAACCGGCGGTCACCGCGTTCGCCGCGCGCGGTGCGCGGATCGTGCCGGTGGGGCTGGACGACCAGGGGATCGACGTCGACGATGTCGAGCGCGCCTGCCGCAGGCACAATGTGCGGGCGATCTTCCTGACGCCGCATCACCAATTCCCGACCACCGTGGCGCTGCGTCCCGAACGCCGGCTGCGATTGCTTGAGCTCGCGCGGCAGTTCGATTTCGCGCTGATCGAGGACGATTATGATCACGAATTCCATTTCGAATCGCAGCCGCTGCTGCCGATGGCGAGCTATGCGCCGGCGCGCGTCATCTATGTCGGATCGCTCTCCAAGCTGCTGCTGCCCGCGCTGCGGATCGGTTATATCGCGGCCCCGCCGCCGCTGATCGACGCGATCGCCCACCAGGTTTCGACGATCGACGGGATGGGCAACAGCTTCACCGAAGATGCGGTCGCCGAGTTGATCGAAAGCGGCGAACTTCGCCGCCACGCGCGCAAGGCATCGCAAATCTATGCCACACGCCGCAGCGCTTTTGCCGAGGCATTGCGGGAACGATTGGGCGACAAGGCGGATATTCGTGTGCCCGACGGCGGACTGGCCTTCTGGCTGCGCTTTCCGGACCCCGCATTACTCGAGCGGATCGAGCGGGCGGCGCCGGCACTGGGTCTCCGTTTCGCCGATTCACGCTCGTTCGCGACGAGCCCCGATGCCGAGCGCGGGCTGCGGCTCGGCTTCGCCAGTGCGACCGAGGCCGAAGCGCGCGCCGCGATCGCGCTGCTGGCTCAGGCAGCCGTGTAGCGCTGCTTCCCACCGACGAAGGTGTGCAGCACTTTCGCATCCTGGACCTTGAGCGGATCGGTCGTCAGCAGGTCGCGATCGAACACCGCGATATCGGCATAATAACCCGGCGCGAGCTGACCGGTGCGGTCTTCCATGAATCCCGACCAGGCATTGCCGCGCGTATAGGCGATCAAGGTCTGTTCGGCGGTCACCTTCTGGTCCGGCAGCCAGCCGCCGGGATTGGCGCCGTCGATCGTTCGCCGCGTCATCGCGGCATAGAGCCCGGTCAGCGGATCGAGCGGCGCCACCGGCCAGTCCGACCCAAAGGCGACATGCGCGCCGCTGTCGATCAGCGAGCGGAAGGCATAGGTGCCATTCAGCCTTTTCTCGCCGATCCTCTTCACTGCCCAGCGCCCATCGTCGATCGCATGAAATGGCTGCACCGAGGCGACGACGCCTTGTTTCGCAAAACGCCCGATGCTCGACGGGCGCAGATGCTGGGCATGCTCGATGCGGAAGCGGCGATCCTTGGGCCCGTTGGTCCGCGCGACATCGGCGAAAATATCGAGCATGTCGTCATTGGCGCGGTCACCGATCGCATGCGCCGCGACGTGCAAGCCATGTGCGTCGGCCGCGCCGATCCACTCGCGCAAATTGGCCAGGCTCGTCACGCGCACGCCGCGCTGGCCAGGTGCATCGGTATAATCGTCATAGAACACCGCGGTGCGCGAGCCGAGCGAGCCATCGGTCAGCGCCTTGACTCCGCCCCAGCGCAGCCAGTCGTCGCCGCGTCCTTCTTCCGCGACGATCTTGGCCATCTTCTCCCAATCGACCAGCGGCACGAAGGCGTAGAAGCGCATGTCGAGCGCCTTGCGCGCATGGAGCCGGCGCAACGGACCCCAGCTGGTCCAATCGATTTCGGGATTGTGAATGTGCGCGACGCCCTTGCCTAGGCCATGGCGGATACCCAGAAGGACGGCGTCATCGGCGTCGGCATCGCTCATCGGCGGAATGACGCGATCGACCAGCTTCGTCGCATTGTCCTTCAGCACGCCGGTCGGATTGCCCTGGGCGTCGCGGACGATCACGCCGCCCGCGGGATCCGGGGTGTTGCGGTCGATACCTGCCAGCTTCAACGCGACGCTGTTGAGCAGATAGGAATGCAGATCGGTGCGCGGCAGCGAAACCGGCGTGTCCGGGGTCGCGGCGTCGATCCACTCATGGGTGGGCAAGGCGCCGCCCAGCCTCTGTTCGTCCCACGTCCCGCCCAGGATCCATTTGCCCGGTCGCGCGCGCGCTGCCGCGCCCAGCCTGGCGGCGAAATCGGCGCGGTCGGTCGCGCTCAGCAAATCGGGCTGAGTCAACGTCACCGAGCCATGGAGGAAATGCGTATGGCCGTCGGTGAAGGCCGGCATGGCGAACGCGCCGCCCAGATCGATCACGCGCGTCCGCGCCGTCGTCCGCGCCTTCACGGCATCGGCACCGAGCACCGCGATGCGGTCGCCGACGATGCCGAGCGCGGTCGCGCGCGGCCGCCCCGGCATGCCGGTCCAGAACGATCCGTTGATCAACGCGACGTCGAGCCCGCGATCGGCGGCGAGCGCACCGGTCCGTATCGCCAGCGCGGCGGCGGCGGTGGCCCCCAGAAAGGTGCGGCGATCCATCATCTGCTCCCCTGTCGTTCGCGACCGGTCGATGCTGCTCGCTACCACCGCGATTGCGAAACATCCAAGCTCGCGAGGGCGACGGGTCCAAGCATTGGACCCGTCGATATCCGCATTTTGGATGTTTCCGGTTCTCCAATCTGGACCAAGCTGCAACGGTGTAGGGGCGCCGGCGACATCGGGCGAAAGCGACAGACAGTCCGAGCGAGGCGCAGCAGGAGACACTCAGCGGCCTGTCCGCGCTCGAACGAAGGGGTCCAACGTGCGCATTTCTCGCTCTCTCAGAACCACGTCTGTCGCCGCACTGGCGCTCGGGATCGCGCTCGCCGCGCCCGGCATGGCGCACGCGCAATCGGCCGCCACGGCGCCCGCCAACGCCAACGACGACAGCTACGCTAACAACGGTCAGGACATCATCGTCACCGCGACCAAGCGCGCGGAGAGCCAGAGCCAGATCGCCATGCCGATCAGCGCGATCAGCGGCGATCAGCTCAACAAGATGAACGCCAACAGCCTGTCCGACTATATCAACCGCCTGCCCGGCGTGGTGTTCAACGATTATCAGCCAGGTGTGTCGGAGGTCGTGATCCGCGGCATCGCGGCGACCACCTATCACGAACAGGGCCAGACAACGGTCGGCTATTATCTCAACGAAATCAACGTCGTCGAGCCGGGCTTCCCGATCGGCATTCCCGATGTCGACACGTTCGACCTCGACCGCGTCGAGGTGTTGCGTGGACCGCAGGGCACGCTGTTCGGGTCGTCGACCCTGGGCGGCCTGGTCAATTACGTCGTCAAGACCGCCGATCCGACCAAGGTCGATGCCGCGGCCGAAGGGCTGATCGGGTCGACCGCGCATTCCGGCGGCGACCTCAATTATGCCGGCAAGGTCATGGTCAACCTGCCAATCATCAAGGACAAGCTGGCGGTCCGGGTGATGGCGCTACAACGCTACGATGCCGGCTTCATCGACAATATCGGGCTGACGCCGGAGAAGAAGGGCAGCAATGATTTCCGCACGCGCGGCTTGCGCGGATCGATCGTGTTCACGCCGTTCGAGGGGACCAAGATCACCTATCTCGGCGCCTATCAGGACACCAAGCTCGACGACCAGACCTATATCACCTACGCCAACAGCTATAGCCGCAGCACCGGCCGGGTCGAACCGCAAACGACCAGCTTCTTCCTCAACAGCCTGCGCCTCGACCAGGACCTGGGCGACGTCGCGACGCTGACCGTGCTCGGCGCGATCGACGAGAAGAAGAACTACACGCTCTTCACCGACCCCTATGGCTACGTCACTGGCACCTTCACCGGGCCGAACGTGGCCTATGATTATGCCAATGCCAACGCGAACATAAAGACGATCGAAGGACGGGTCGCGTCGAAGGACAATGGCGGCCCGCTCAACTGGCTGATCGGCGTCAGCTATATGCGCGCGACCAAATTCTCCTACGACCAGATGTTCGCGCCGGGCGCCAATGCATACATCACCGCCAATCCGGGCGGCTTCGCCTATCCGGCCTCGGTGCTGGCGCCCAACGACCGCATCTACGGCTATCTGTCGGACACGCTGAACACCGATTTCGGCGTATTCGGCGAAGCGACCTGGAAGCCGATCAAGGGATTCGAGATCACCGTCGGCGGACGCTATTACAGCACCCGCGCCGAGGGCGACGTGACCAACAAAGCGGGCTTCGTCAGCGGCAGCCCGGTCGATTTGTCGGGGCATACCGACCAGAAGGACCATGGCTTCACGCCCAAGGCCTCGCTGGCATTCCGCCCCAATTCGCATTTCCTCGCGTACATGACCTATTCGCGCGGCTATCGCGTCGGCGGGATCAATCCCAATGCCGGCCTGCTGCCGACCATTCCCACTGCTTATGCCAGCGACAAGGTCGACAATTACGAAGCCGGCATCAAGACCACCTTGTGGAACCGGCTGACGATCGACGCCTCGATCTACAATATCGACTGGCACGGCATCCAGGCGCGCCTGTTCGGACCGGCGCCGCAATATTATTCCTATGTCACCAATGCCGGCAGCGCCAACATCGTCGGTGTCGAGTTCGCCGGATCGTTCCGCGCCACACACGCACTGACGCTGAGCACCAACGTCACCTATTCGGATGCCGAGCTGACCACTTTCCTGCCCGATACGTTCGCGGTGGGCGGCGGCTACGTCTCGGGATCGACGCTGCCGGGATCGTCCAAATGGTCGGTCGCGAACACGATCAGCTATGATCGCGACGATTTGCCGGGCAAGCCGTCGTTCGAGATCGCGCATCGTTACCTGTCGAAGGCCCCGGTGGCGTTCGGATCGACCAGCACGCGCGGCGATTTCAACATCTTCGACGCGCGCGCCTCGTTCACCCTGGCGAGCCATTTCCGGCTGACCGGCTTCGTCAACAATATGTTCAACGAATACGGCATCCTCAACGCGCCGTTCACGTCGCAGTTCGCTCCCGCTTATTCGATCGTGCGCCCGCGCACCTATGGACTTCGCATCGACTGGAAGCTGTAACGGTGCGGATCATGATCCGCCGTCTCACCGCCGCCTTGCTGATCGCGCTGTCCCCCGTGCCGATGGTACGGGGGGCGGACGAGCCGGCGCCGGTACCTACCGCATCGGGCGGACCGGTCACGCCCGACGACATCATGAAGCTGCGCGACATGCGCGACGTCGCATTGTCGCCCGATGGCCGCACGGCGCTGTTCACCGTGCAGGCGCAGATGGCGACCTTCGCCTCGCCGCATCAGACCATCTGGGCGGTGCCGAGCGATGGCAGCGCCTCGGCACGACCGTTCATCGTCAGCGCGGGCGTCGACAGCGCGCCGCACTGGTCGCCTGACGGCAAATGGATCGCGTTCCTGTCCAACCGGCCCAACCCGCTGGCGACCGACAAGGGCGGGAGCTTCGCCTTCTCGATGACGACCGCCGCCGGTCCCAATCCGCCGGTCGCCGGCACGCCGCCGGCAGGGGCGGCCGAGCCCGGCGCCGCCTCCACCCAATTGTGGCTGATGCCGGTGAGCGGCGGCGAGGCGATCCCGCTGACCGCGATGCCCGGCGACGTCAACGATATCGCCTGGTCGCCCGACGGCAAGCAGATCGCCTTCCTGAGCGTCGACCCGCAATCGCCCCAGGAGAAACAGGCGATCGCCGGCGGCGCGAACTGGACCGAGATCGACGGCGACCGCCATTTCAGCCGGCTGTGGATCCTCGACCTCGCCAGCCACGCCGCGCGCCGCGTCTCGCCCGAAGGGGTCAATGTCAGCGCGATGGACTGGTCGCCCGACGGTAAGCGGATGGCGTTGCGCGTCGCCGACACGACCCGGATCAACGATTTTTTCTACCATTCTCGACTTGTCCTGTTCGACCCCGCGAACGGCACGATCGGCAAGACCGTGCTGGAGAATGCCGCCGAGGGGCCGTTCTGGTCGGCCGACGGCAAATCGATCCTGGGCGAGGCGATCCGGCTGCCGGGTTTCATCGGGCTGGGTTTGCGCGTCTTCGACCTCGACACGGGCGCGGTTCGTCCGCTCGCCGACGATCATCCCGGCCTGTTCACCAATGTCCGCTGGTCGGCCGACGGCAAATCGGTGCTGGCGCTGTCGTTCGAGAAGACGCGCTCGACTATCGTGCGGATCGACCGGCAAAAAGGGACGGTGGTCCCGGTCGCGGCACTCGACGGCGAATCGAGCGACTTCGACATCAGCCGCGACGGCCGCCAGATGGTCGCGGCGCTCTCCAGCCCCGACCGCCCAGCCGACGTCTGGGCCATCGCCGACGGGAAAGCGCGCGCGATCACCAGGATCAACGCCCAGGTCGCCGACTGGAAGCTCGGCAAGGTCAGGGAGATCAGCTGGCGCAACAGCAAGGATGGCAAGACAATCTACGGCGTGCTCGTCACCCCGCCGGATTATGTGCCCGGCACGCCGACCAAGATGGTGGTCGAGATACATGGCGGTCCCGAATGGGCATGGTGGTCGGGCTGGCTCGGCAGCTGGCACGAATGGGCGCAGATGCTCGCGACGCACGGCTATGTCGTGTTCCTGCCCAATCCGCGCGGATCGGACGGCCAGGGCACCGATTTTGCCCGCGCGGTCGGCAACGACTGGGGCGGGATGGATTATCAGGACGTGATGGACGGGGTCGACGCGCTGATCGCGCAGAAGGTCGCCGACCCCAACCGGCTCGGCATCGGCGGCTGGAGCTATGGCGGGTTCATGTCGGCCTGGGCAGTGACGCATGGCGACCGCTTCAAGGCCGCGGTGGTCGGCGCCGGGCCCACGGACCTCGTGCCGTTCGCACGGATTACCGACACGCCCGACTTTCCGCTCGGTTATTATGGCGATGTCACCACAAATATGGCCGCTTACGATCGCAGCTCATCGGCGCGGATGCTCGCGAATGTCCGAACGCCTGTCCTCGTATTGCATGGCGAGGGCGACACTCGAGTACCCGTGACGTTGGGCCTCGAATTCTATCGCGGCTTGAAGATGTTGGGGAAGGAGGCGGAGATGGTGAAATATCCGGGCGAGCCGCACTGGTTCCACGATCCCGCGCACCAGCGCGATATCCAACGCCGCGTACTCGGTTGGTTCGACGGCCATCTCTGATCGCTCACCGCAACTGGAATGGCAACTGGCAATCCGGTCGGCACCTTTTGGGGTGCCGCCACGCCGACGTGACCGGCTTTGGTATGGAAATGCTTTAATATCAATCATCTGTCTGTTAGCGTGGATTCCTCCTCCGCTACCCCTTGCATCATCCGCTTGGTGGTCGCCCGGCAGTTCGGGCGCCAGCGGGTCGGCCGTGGCTGGGGCATCGACCGGCTTTCCCGCAGCGATCGTCACCCAATGGATCAGGCTGCGGATTGAAGTCATGACGCCTCAAATGCCGTTTCGGCGGCAAGGAAAAATTGCCCAGTTTCCGGTTTTCCGCAGATTCCTGAACGCACCACCTTCCCAAAGTAGAATTGCCAGCAGGATCGAGGCGTCGGACAGACCTCGGAATGGCGTGGTTCCTCCCCCTCATTGCCGCCGCGATGCCGCCTCCGCCTGCGGGCCCGGAGGGCGATGCGAGCGACATTGTCATCGTGGCGACGCCGCTCGGCAATCGCGACGATCGCGTGCCGGCGCCGCCGGCCGAGATCGTGCTCGCCGCCGATATCGACCGGGCGCATGCGCTTGACATTACCGACTATCTTCGCCGCATGTCGGGCGGCGTGTTCATCAACGACGTCCAGAACAACCCGCTGCAGCCCGACGTCAATTATCGCGGCTTTACCGCGTCGCCGCTGCTGGGAACGCCGCAAGGGCTGTCGATCTATCTCGATGGCGTACGCCTCAACCAACCGTTCGGCGACGTCGTCAGTTGGGACCTCATTCCCAAATCGGCCATCGCGCGCATAAGCATCGTGCGGGGATCGGATCCGCTGTTCGGGCGCAATTCGCTGGGCGGCGCGATCGCGATCGTCACCAAGGACGGGGCGGCCAACCGCGGTTTCGAGCTGGAGGTGAGCGGGGGATCGTGGGGTCGTCGCACCGTGGAGGCGCAGGCCGGCGGGTCGATCGGCGGTGGCGTGGACCTGTTCGCCAGCGGCGACTGGTTCGAGGAACGGGGCTGGCGCGATGCCTCGCCATCGCGGGCGTTTCAGGCGTTCGGCAAACTGCGCTGGCGCGGCGCCAACACCTCGGTCTCGCTGTCGGGGAGCCATGCCGATACCGACCTCAACGGCAATGGCTTGCAGGAAATGCGGTTGCTGGCGGCCGATCGTGCCAGTGTCTACTCTCAGCCCGACACGACCCGTAACCGGGCCTGGTTGGTCAATCTGTCGGCCGCGCACCGCTTTTCCGATCGGCTGTCGCTTTCGGGTACCCTCTTCTGGCGGCGTATCGACACGGATACGATCAACGGCGACATCAATGACGACGCGTTGGGCGAGAATGTCTATCAACCCAACGCAGCCGAGCGTGCGGCGCTGGCGGCCGCCGGCTATTCGGGCTTTCCCTTGGACGGGGAGACGCAGGCCAATACGCCGTTCCCCAAATGGCGGTGCATCGCGAATATCCTGCTCGACAGCGAACCCAACGAGAAATGCAATGGGCTGCAGAACCGGTCGAGGGATCGCCAGCGCGAATGGGGCGCTTCCGGCGAACTGACCTGGGAAGGGCCTTTGGCGGGCGCGCGCAGCCGGACGACGTTGGGGCTCGGCTACGTGCGATCGGTGGTCGATTTCTGGCAACAATCACAATTCGGCTATCTCACGCCAAATCGCAGCGTCGCGACCGTCACCGGACCCGGCGCCTTCGCCGACGGCTCGCAGGATTCCGAGAACGCGTTCGACGCCCGCGTCGATCTCAATGGCCGGACGGCGACGTTCAGCGCTTACGGACTGGAATCGCTGACCATCGGCAAACTGACGATCGACCTGTCGGCACGGTACGACCGAACGGCAATCCGTAACCGCGACCGCATTTCTCCCGGCGGCGGCACCGGCAGTCTGGATAGCGATCAGGTATTCGCGCGCGTCAATCCGTCCGCGGCCATTCGCTGGAGGCCGGTTCGTGGCGTGACGTTCGACGCGGCGCTCGGCCAGACCAGTCGCGCGCCTTCGGCAGTCGAACTGGGCTGCGCGGACCCGGCGAGTCCGTGCCGGTTGCCCAATGCGCTTGCCGGCGACCCGCCGCTCAAACAGGTGATCGCAACGACGATGGAGGCGGGAACGAACCTGACCGTGGCGTCGTTCGCGCTGCGGATCGGGCTGTTCCGCACGGTCAGTCGCGACGACATCCTGTTCGTCGCCAGCCAGGCTTCGGGATTCGGCTATTTTCGTAATTTCGGCCGCACCCGACGCCAGGGAATCGATGTCGACCTGAGCGGCACGATCGGCCCCGTGCGCGTGTCGGCACATTACACGTTGCTCGACGCCACCTATCGCAGCCCGGAACTGGTCGATGGCTCGGCGAACAGCAGCGCGGACGGCGTCGCGCCGGGTTTCGGCGGCGCTATCGCCATCGCGAAGGGAGACCGCATTCCGTTGGTTCCACGCGACATTTTCAAGGCGGCGATCGGCTGGGACGTCGCGTCCTTCCTGACGCTCGATCTCGACATGATCGCCTCGTCAGGCGCCTATGCGCGCGGCAACGAGAACAATGCGCATCAACCCGATGGTGTCTATTATCTCGGCCCGGGGCGAACCGCGGGCTATGCGGTGGTCAATGCAGGAATGGAATTGAAGCCGAGTAAGGCGGTGCGTTTCTTCCTCCAGGTCGGCAACCTGTTCGACAAGCGCTATGCGACCGCCGCGCAACTCGCGGCGACGGGGCTCGACGCGCACGGGAATTTCGTCGCTCGGCCGTTCGCCGGGCCGGTGATCGGCGGGGAGCGACCGCTGCAATATTCGACCTTCAGCGCGCCGGGGGCGCCGCGATCGCTCCGCATCGGTGCGCGCTTCCGCTTCTAGGTCCGGGGTCAGCAAAGCCGAAACTGTTGCAGTGCCGGCCCCCGCTAACGCTCGGGTGTCGCGGCAACGGTCGGCAGGTCCATATCGCGCCAGCCATCGAGCCCCTCCGCATACCAGCGCACGTCGCGGACGCCGGCACGCCGCAGCCGCAGCGCGGCGTTCCAGCTCATCCAGCAATCGGCGTAGCAGAACACCACCACGGGCTTCCCGCGATGGCCCGCTTGCAGGCGCCGGACTCCTTGCGTCAGCCAGCGATCGATCCCGGTTGCGAGTACCCCGCGTCCGCTGTCCGGAAACCAGTGCGCGCCTGGGATCGTGCGATGCACTTCGTACAGCGCCCACCGCCCCGTCGCGGCGTCGCGGACGCCTGCTGCCGGGCTCGCGTCGACGAAGATCGCGCGCCGCGTGCGCCACAGTGTCCGTGCCGCCGCACCGTCGATCCGCGTCACGCCGTCGGGTGGCGCGGGCACGACGCCACGATAATGCGTCAGGCGATAGCCTTGGACGGGATCGAACAAAGGCGCCGTGTCCTGCGCCAAACTCAGTCCCAGCAGTCCCAGCGCGGCGACCATACTCCAGCTCATCGGATTGGCTCCTTGGACCAAGGTGCAATGTAGCCCGCCACATTGGGCCGGTAACTTGGCCTTTGGGAGAAGGCTATGATGAGCAGGGTTGCGTCCTATTCGGCGGCCGTCGTGGCGATGGTCGTGGCCGCGCCTGCCCAGGCGGCATTGCCTGCCGATCCGCTCGGCTCCCCGATGTGGCAACGGCTCGGCAAGAGCCTGTTCGGCGACGCGCCGGTACGGTTCGATCCGCGCGTCCGGGTGATTTTCCCCGACATTGCCGAAAATCAGCGCCAATTTCCGGTCGCGATCGATGCTCGCGGCATTGTCGGTGTGAAGCGCATCCTGCTGTTCGCCGACCTCAATCCGATACCGCTGGCGGTCGACTATACGCTGGGCGCGGCGCAGCCCTATTTTTCTACGCGCATCAAGCTCGATCAGCGCACGCCGGTGCGCGGGGCCGTGCAACTCGCCGACGGTAGTTGGCTTGTCTCGGGTGGGTGGATCGATGCGGCCGGTGGTGGATGCTCGCTGCCGCCCATCAGCCGCGTCAAAGGCGATTGGGCGCAGCACCTGGGGGAGGTGCGGGGAGTCGCCAGACGGGTCGCGGGCGCGACGCGCGTTCGTCTGGCTTTTCGCCATCCGATGGACACCGGACTGATCGGCAATATCCCGACCTACAACCTCGAGGAGGTGGTGCTGACCGGTGCGGAGGGGCGTCGGTTCGGCGACCTGCGGATCGAGGCGTCGGTCGCCGAGGATCCCGAATTTGCGCTAATCGTCGACGCTCTGCCGGGCGAGGAGATCGCCATGGCCGGACGCGATACCAACGGCATCGACTATGCCGCGCGGCTGATGCCGACGACCGTTGCCGCGCCGCGTTGAACATGATCGATCGTCGCGCGGTGCTTGCCATACTCGCCGCCGGCGTGGCGGCGCCACTTCACGCAGTGCCGCTGCGCTATACGATCGATCCCCAGCCGGTCGCTCCAGACTTGTGGGTGGTGCGAGGCGTGGATGCGCCGATCGACCATGCCAATGGCGGGGCGATCGCGAATATCTCGATCCTGCGCACGGCAGCGGGGACCGTGCTCGTCGATTGCGGTCCATCACTGCGCTACGGCCAGCAGCTCAAAGCGGCGGCCGAAGCGCTGACCGGCATGCCCGTGATCCGTGTGTACCTGACGCATTTGCACCCCGACCACATCTATGGCGCGGCCGCATTCGATCGCTCGATCGTCGCGGCGACGCCCGCTTTGGCCAGATCGCTGGAAACGCTCGGCCCGAGCTTTTCGGATGGCATGTATCGGCTGCTCGGCGATTGGATGCGTGGGACCGAATTCGCCGCGCCGGGAAAGGTGCTCGGCGAGGACCATGAGACGTTCGGCGATCGCCGCCTCGATCTCTACCCGCTCGCGGGGCACAGCGAGGCCGATCTCGCCATCGTGGATGCCACGACGGGCATGCTAATCGCCGGGGACCTGGTGTTCCACGATCGCGCGCCGTCTACGCCGCACGCCGATATCGCACGATGGCTGGCCTCGCTCGACCGCCTGGGGACGATCGGCCATCGTGCGGTGATACCAGGCCATGGACCCATCGATCCAACGCCGGGCGCCGCCATCGACCAGACGCGCGATTGGCTATCATGGCTCCGCGACACGCTCGATCGCGCCGTCGCAGAAGGGCTCGACGCGGTCGAGGCCGGGAATCTGGCGATTCCCGATCGTTTCGCTGCGCTGCAGGCCGCGCGCTATGAATTGCAACGCTCGGTTGCCCATTTCTTCTCGCGGATCGAGGAACAGGCGCTGCCTCGCGTCGACCTCAGGCGCTGACCGGCTCACCGCCGACCCGGTTCGCCACCAGGTCGTCGACCACCGCCGGATCGGCCAGGGTCGAGGTGTCGCCAAGGCTCGATACGTCGCCCTCTGCGATCTTGCGCAGGATGCGGCGCATGATCTTGCCCGAGCGGGTCTTGGGCAGGCCAGCCGCGAATTGCACCGCGTCGGGGGTAGCGATCGGGCCGATCTCGACCCGCACCCACTTGACCAGGTCGCGCCGCAGGTCTTCCGATGGCTCCTCGCCGACGTTCAGCGTGACATAGGCGTAGATGCCCTGGCCTTTGATGTCGTGGGGGAAGCCGACCACTGCCGCCTCGGCCACTTTCGGATGGAGCACCAGCGCGCTTTCGACCTCGGCGGTGCCCATGCGGTGCCCGCTGACATTGATCACGTCGTCGACGCGGCCGGTGATCCAATAATAGCCGTCCGCGTCGCGGCGCGCGCCGTCACCGGTGAAATATTTGCCCGGAAAGGTCGAGAAATAGGTCTGAAAGAACCGCGCGTGATCGCCCCAGACGGTGCGCATCTGGCCCGGCCAGCTGCGCGCGATGACCAGCGCTCCTTCGGTCGCACCGTCCAGCACGTGACCCTCGCCATCGACCAGTTGCGGCTCGACGCCAGGGAGTGGCCAGGTCGCCGATCCCGGCTTGAGCGGAGTCGCGCCGGGCAATGGCGCGATCATCCCTGCGCCGGTTTCGGTCTGCCACCACATGTCGATGATCGGGCAGCGATCGTCGCCCACGACATGGTGATACCAGCGCCATGCCTCCGGATTGATCGGCTCGCCCACCGAGCCGAGCAGCCGCAGCGATTTGCGGCTGG
>NZ_BCYX01000001.1 GCF_001598415.1 Sphingomonas mali NBRC 15500 | reverse complement strand
TGGGTTCACGCGGGCGGAATTGATGGGGACACTGGCGGGCGAGCCGCTCTATCGCGCGTGCGGGTATGAGGCGATCGAGCGCGTCGACAGCATGGCGGATCGCGGGGTGCCGGTGCCGGGAGTGCGGATGGGGAAGGTGCTGGTCTAGCTTTCCCCTCCGAGCCTTAAGTCCTCCCCATCGCAGATGGGGAGGGGGACCGCCGAACGCGGTGGAGGGGCCGCAGCCGCGTAGCGGCGAGGATGGCGTAGGGCATTTCCCCTCCACCATTTTGCTGCGCAAAATGGTCTCCCTCCCCATGTATTCGCATAGGGAGGATTTGAGCTACCGAGCGGCTGGTCGTGGAATTGGAGATCGGACTGACGGTGGCGGGCGACTCTTACGCCGCGTCTTCGCAATCAGAACACTTGCCCCGCACCTCGATCACCGGGCGAACCGGCGAGAAGCCAGCGGCCTCGGCCGCGTGGCGGACATTGTTGGCGATCTTGTCGTCGTCGATATGCGTGGTCTGACCGCAGCTGTCGCACACCAGGAAGATGCAGTCGTGCAGACAATCGGGATGCGCGTTGGCGATATAGGCGTTCGAACTCTCGACCCGGCGCGCCAGATTGGCGCCGACGAACAGGTCGAGGATGCGATAGACGCTGTTGGCGGCGACCCGGCGCCCCTCCGCTTTCGACACCGCGTCGGCGATGTCATAGGCGCTGGCCGGCTTGTCGAACTTGGCGAGCGCATCGAAGATGCTCGCGCGCATCGTCGTCCACTGCTCGCCGGATTTCTCCAGCGTCGCCTGCGCGACCTTGGTCAGTTCGACGCCGGACGCCTCATGATGGTCGTGATGATGATGTGCGCCCATGAGGTGAATTTAGGGATTGCGACGGGGGAGGGCAATGGCCGAAGCGGGCCGTGCCTTCGACCGCTTTAATGCGCCGCGCGGCGGTTCAGATCGTGGCCGAGCGCCAGGATCGCGACGCCGATCAGCGTCCACAACGTCTCGCCGCCATTGCCATGCGGAAGCTGCATCGCGCCGGCCATCATGCCGAGCCCCAGCGATCCGGTGACCGCGGGCGCCATATAGCCATGCTCGAAGATGCCGCGGCCCAGCGCCAGCGCGCCCAGGATGATCGCGACGGTCAGCCCGATCTCGTGGAAAGCGGGATTGAGCAGCATACCGCCGGCGGTCGAGGCAAGCGCCACCAGCACCGCGCTGGCGAAGCAATGCACCGCGCATAGTCCCGACAGGCCCATCGCATAGCGATCGAGCTGGGGGACGCGGGCCAACCAGGAAAGGCGAATCGCGGAATGCATCGAGCGCCCATCTAGGCCCATCCGCGCGACGTTACAATATTACATCCGCAAAAATCTACCGTGACGATCTTGCGCACCGACCAAGCGCCAGCGAAACCGGGGAAGCGAGCGCTCCCCCGGTTGCAACTGTCAGAACGAAGCTCCGAGCGATACGACCACGCCGCTGCGCGCGGCGTTCTTGCCATTCGCCAGGGTGAACACGCCATCGGTGTCGACATAGCTGACGCCGAACACCAATTGCTTGTAGGTCAGTGTCGCGCCCAACCCCCAATCGGTATATTCCTTACCCAGCGACAGCCAGCTCGGTCCCCAGGTATGGCCAAGATGCGCGGTCAGCCCGAGCGGGGTCTTAGGGATCGAGGCCGACAGGTCACCCGCGAGGTAGACGTTGTCGTTGTTCTTGAACAAGCCCGTCTGGCCCTGGTCGAGCGCCAGCGCCTTTTGCTTGGGCGCGTAATTGACCGTGACCTTACCGGTCACCGGCCCATAGGTATAGGCGATGTCGGCATAGGGCTCGAAGAAATCGCCCTTGCTGGCGTCCCCGGCAGGGCGCGAGCGCGGGTAGATGTAATAGAGCACGCCGGCGTCGAACGTGACGCCGCTATAGGTTTTCTTGAACCCGACGATCGCGTCGATTTCCTGGCTGCCGGTGCCCGAGAAGGTGACATAGCCCGACGTCGACGAGCTCCAGACCGAAGCGTAGAAGCCCGACGAATGGGTGACGGTGAGCGATCCCTGGATCGCGGGCTGCAAATTGGTCTGCGAAATGCCGCGGAAGCGGTAATCCGAAATCAAGGTCACCGAGCCGTTGATGGTGAAGGCCGGCGGCGGCGCGGTGTCGCCATCGGCGGCGGCAGCGGCGGGCGCCGGTGCCGGATCGTCGACGGTCGCAACCGCGGCGGGAGTGCCGCTATCCGTCGACGTGGATGCCGCGGGAGCTGCCGCTGCGTCGGGCGCCGGCGTACTTGCGGGCAGAGGGTCCGCCAAGGCGGGAGTCGCAATGGCGAGCGCCAGCGCGCCAAGGCTGAGTTGAGACAAGCGCATTATCTTCCTTTCGAAGCGAAAAGTGCGTTCGTCCCGCCTGCGGTGCCGGTCCAGCCTCTGTATCGGCGACGCCGATCGGGCCGTTGAGCCGGTCACACGCAGGCAGAGTGCAGATTTTCGCTGCGGCGCACAACACTAATCGACCTTATTTGTGGCCATGGGCGTAATGATGTTGCGGCAATGCAACACTTTCGACGAATCAGTCGGACGCAGGCGTGCCGACAAGGTGCACGTCGCGGCGCGGATAGGGCAGGACGATGCCATTGTCGCGGAACAGCAGCCAGAGCCGGTTCAGCACGTCGGAGCGGACGCTGCCGACTCCACTTTCGGGGTCGTTGATCCAGACGAGGATATCGTGCTCGATCCCGATCTCACCGAATTTGCTGAGCCAGACATTGGACTTGGGCATATCGAGCACGCGCGGGCTTTCCGCCGCCGCACGCAGCATCAGCTCCTGGGCCAGCGGCAGGTCGCAATCATAGGGGACCGTCACCGGGATGCGGACGCGCACGTTGCGATCGGTATAGGACCAATTCTCGACCGGCTTGGTCATCAGATCCTCGTTCGGGATCAGATGCTCCTTGCCGTCGCGCGTGATGATGCTGACCGCGCGCACGCCGATCTTGTTGACCCAACCGATGTCCTTGTCGGCGACGACGATGACATCGCCCGGTTTGATCGAGCGATCGAGCAGCAGGATGATGCCGGCGATGAGATTGCCGACCGTCTTTTGCAGCCCGAACCCGACCGCCAGGCCGAGCGCGCCGGAGAACACCGTCAGGCTGGTCAGGCTAATGTCGAGCAAGTCGATGCCGATGAAAAAGGCGAGCGTGATCGTCGCGATTCCCGCCAGCTTCTGCGCAAGCAATTTCTGCGTCGGATCGAAGCTGCTGGTGCTGACGATGGCATGACCGACCAGCCGGTTGACCAGCCGGATCGCGGCGAGCAGGCAGATCACCGTCACCAGGACGATGATCACCCGCAGCAGCGAAAAGCGCCACGAGCCGAGATCGAAGCCGATCGAATCGAGTGTATTGTTGATCGGCGCCAGTCCGCCGATCGAATGGCTGAAGATCGCGACGAACAGGACGAACGCGACGCTCCACGCCATCCAGCGCGCGAGGTTGAGGCCGCGCAGGATCTGTGCCGCCATCCGCGCCATCGCGGCGCCCAGGAAAAAGCCGATCAGCCCGGCGGCGAGCGGCGGCCATTGTCCCGCCGCTTGCAGGATCGCAAGCAGCAGCGCCGCGGCGCCATGCCGCACCACAAAGGGCACGCGCGGTCCGATACCCTCGGCATGATGGCCGAGCCGGCGCCGCCACAGCGCCTCGATCGGCGGGCCGAGCCAGCGACCCGCCAACGCCCCGAGCGCGAGTGCCGCGACGATCAATCCGAAGACGATCGCCAATTCGGTCGCCTCGCTGCCTCGCGGGACAGCCAGTCCCTGCGCGCTCAGCCAGGCGATCGCGTCGTTCATCCCTGCGCCGTTCGGAATGCCGCGAACGCCTGATCGAGGTCGGCGATCAGATCGGCCGGATCCTCGATCCCGATATGGAGCCGGACCAACGCGCCGCCATGATCGGGCCCACCCAATGCCCGGCGGGGATCGGCGGTGACTGCCAGACTCTCGAAGCCGCCCCAGCTGAAGCCGATGCCGAACAATCGCAGCGCGTCGATGAACGCGGCGCGGCTGGCTTCGGTGCCCTGCTTGAGCGCGAAGGCGAACAGTCCCGACGATCCCTTGAAATCGCGGACGAAAAATTCGTGTCCCGGGCAGCTCGGCAAGGCAGGGTGGAGCACGGTGGCGACCTCCGGCCGCTGCGCGAGCCAGCGTGCGATCTCGAGTGCGCTCGCTTCGTGCTGCTTCAATCGCACCGCCATCGTGCGCAGTCCGCGCGATCCCAGCCAGCAATCGTCCGGGCTGGCGACCTGGCCCAATTGAAAGCTCAGATTGCGCAGCTTGGTGAAATAGCCAGGCGCCGCGGTGACCGATCCCAGCATCACGTCGGAGTGACCGACGACATATTTGGTGCAGGCGAGCACCGTCAGGTCGATGCCCTTTTCGATCGCCGGGAAGAGCAACGGCGTCGCCCAGGTATTGTCGAGGATCGTAACGATGCCCCGCGCCTTGGCCGCGGCGACGATCGCCGGGATATCCTGGACCTCGAAGGTCAGGCTGCCGGGGCTTTCGAGCAGGATCGCCTTGGTCTTGTCGGTAAACAGTTCGGCGATGCCGGCACCGATCAGCGGATCGTAATGCCGCGTCGCGATGCCCATCCGCTTGAGGAAGCCCGCGGCGAAATTGGTCGTCGGGTCATAGGCCGAATCGACCAGCAACAATTCGTCGCCTGGATCGAGCACCGAGAGCAATGCCGCGGTGACCGCGGCGACACCCGAGCAATAGAGGAAAGTATCCTCCGCGCCAGGCTCGAGCTCGGTCAGCGCATCGGCCAGCGCCCATTGCGTCGGCGTCCCGCGGCGACCGTAGTAAAGCCGGTGACGGGTATCGCCGCGTCCGGTCTCGCGCAGATGCTCGACCGAATCGTAGAGGATCGTCGATGCGCGCCACACCGGCGGATTGACGATCCCCTGCGTCCATTCCTTGCGCCTGCCCGCCGTCACGACGCGGGTAGGGGGCTTGTCATTCTCGTTGCCGGCCATCCGACCGTGCTAGGCCGGGAAGCGCGCGTGGACAAGAATCGAGTACAGAGCCTAGGCGCTGCCCGTCGCTTTCGGCGTCGACATATCCGCGCCCCATTCGGACCAGCTGCCGTCGTAGAGTGCCGCTTCGTTACCCAACAGGTGCGCGCCGAACAGCAACACCGCGGCGGTGATGCCCGATCCGCAGGTCGTCACGAGCGGCTTGGACAGGTCGACCCCGGCCTTCTCGAATTCGGCCTTGAGCGCGTCGCCGGTCTTCCACGTGCCGTCATCATTGAACAACTGCTTGTACGGCAGGTTCTTCGAGCCCGGGATGTGGCCGGCATGCGTTGCCGGGCGCGGATCGGGCTCCTCGCCGGTGAAGCGCGGGCCCGAGCGGGCGTCGAGCACCTGTTCGGCGCCGCTGTCGACATTGGCCTTCATCTGGTCGAGCGTGCGGACCTGGCTGTCATCGGCCCAGACGGTGAAGTGGCGGTGCCGGTGTTGCGGCTTGCCGCTTTCGACCGGGCGTCCCTCGGCCTGCCATTTGGCGAAGCCGCCATCGAGAACGGCGACATCGTGCGCGCCGAAGATGCGCAGCATCCACCATGCACGTGCGGCGGTGCGGTATGGCGAATTGTCGTAGATCACGATGCGGCTGCCGTCGCCGAGACCGAGCGATTGCATGCGGCTGGCGAATTTTTCCGGCGGCGGGAGCATCGTCGGCAGCGGATTGGTCAGGTCCGAAATCTCTCCGATGTCGAAGAACACCGCGCCAGGAATGTGCGCCGCCTCATATTCGGCGGCCGGATCGCGCCCGTCGCTGGCGAGTACATAGGTCGCGTCGACCACCCGCAGGTCGTTCGCCCCCAGTTCGTTTGCCAGCCATTCGGTGGTCACCAGCGCGTCCATCAACAACTCCTCTCGTCTCGGATCAAGCCAACTCGCCAGGGGAGGAAGACGGCGGCGCCGATCTTAGCGCGCGGCACCGGCCGCGTCGAGGTGGACGTTGGGCCAATGGCCGCGACGCGGGTTTTCGTGAGGGCCACGACATCCTATGTGGGCGACATGACCCCAAAGCATCTCGGCCAGGCGAGCAGCCTGCCCGCATCGCCCGAAGAGGCGGTGCTCGATTACGTCCCCAATCCGCGCCAGGGCCGACCCTATCTGGTTCGTTTCACCGCACCCGAATTCACCTCGCTCTGCCCGGTGACCGGCCAGCCCGATTTCGCGCATCTGGTGATCGATTACGTGCCGGCGGAAACCATCGTCGAATCGAAGTCGCTCAAGCTGTTCCTGAGCTCGTTCCGCAACCATGCCGCGTTCCACGAGGATTGCACGGTCGGGATCGGCGAGCGGCTGACCGCCGAGATGAAGCCGCAATGGCTCAGGATCGGCGGCTATTGGTATCCGCGCGGCGGGATTCCGATCGACGTGTTCTGGCAATCGGGGGCGCCGCCCGAAGGGCTATGGCTGCCCGATCAAGGTGTGCCCACCTATCGTGGACGCGGCTGACCTACGCGATATTAACACAGGTCAACGCGATTCCTTTGTTGCAATGCAGCAAGAGCGCAACCATATTTCTTTCAATCCGTTCAGGGAGGTGTGAGTCGGGCAACAATGCCCGGAAATTACTTGTGAAAGGGTCGAAATGGCCACTGCGCCTCTATTGCCCCGTACCAAACACCTTGCGCTGATCGGCAATTTCCTGCCGCGGCAATGCGGCATCGCGACATATACGACCGATACGTATCTAGCGCTTCAGGATCGGTTTCCCGACATCAAGGTCGACGTCTATGCGATGGACGACCGCGTCGGAGGGTACGACTATCCGCCGGAAGTCACCGGATCGATCGCCCAGGAAGATCGCCTGGCCTATCTGACGACCGCGCGCGCGATCGAAGCGAGCGGCGCTCAGGCGGTTTGGATCCAACACGAATATGGCATTTTCGGCGGGCCGGCGGGTGAGCATCTGCTCGCCTTGCTCGACCGGTTGACCATTCCCGTGATCGTGACGCTGCACACGATCCTTGAAAACCCCAATGACGATCAGCGCCGGGTGATGGACGGCTTGCTCAAGCGCGCCGCCCGGATCATCGTCATGGCGGATATCGGCCGCGACATATTGATGCGCGTCTATGGCGCCGATCCCCGGACTATCATGATGATCCCGCACGGCGTGCCCGATCGTCCGCTGGTCGATCCCGACAGCATGAAGCCCCGGTTCGGCTGGGAAGGGCGCAAGGTGTTGCTGACCTTCGGCCTGCTGGCGCCGAACAAGGGGATCGAAAGCGTGATCTCGGCAATGCCCGAGGTGGTCGCGACCAATCCCGACGCGCTGTACGTCGTACTGGGCGCCACGCATCCCAATCTGGTCGCGCAACAAGGCGAGGCATATCGTGATCGGCTGAAGGCGCTTGCCGCCGAAAAGGGTGTCGCCGACCATGTGCGCTTCATCGACGGCTTTCTCGAGCACGACGAGCTGCTCGACTATCTCCAGGCCACCGACCTCTACGTCACGCCTTATACCAACCCCGCGCAGATCACGTCGGGCACGCTGTCTTATGCCGTCGGTGTCGGCAAGGCGGTGGTGTCGACGCCTTATATCCACGCGACCGAAATCCTGGCCGACGGCCATGGCGTGATCGTCGATTTCGGCGATGTCGAAGGCTTTGCGCGCGAGATTTCGCGGCTGCTGGGTGACGATGCGGCGCGCGCCGAGTTGATGCGGCGCGCTTATGCTCGCGGTCGCACGATGATCTGGCCGCGCCTTGTCGAGGCCGGCATGGCTGCAATCGATGCGATCGTTGCCGCAGCACCGCGACGGATCAGGAGCGCCAAGCCGCTGACCCCGCTCAAGCCCAGCATCGCCGCCGTCGAACGGATGAGCGACGCGACCGGCATGTTCCAGCACGCCGTCCTTTCGGTGCCGGACTTTCGCCACGGATATTGTATCGACGACAACGTCCGAGCGCTGATGCTGATGACCGCGATCGACGACCTCGACGAGGATCTCCGCGACAAATGGATGACGACCTATGCCGCGTTCATTCAATATGCCTGGAATCCCGACAAAAAGCGTTTCCGCAATTTCATGAATTTCGATCGCACCTGGTGCGAGGACGCGGGATCCGAGGATTCGAACGGTCGCACGATCTGGGCGCTGGGCGTCACTGCCAAGCGCGCCACGCTCGCCAAGCATCGCGATTGGGCGGCGCGCTTGTTCGATGAGACGGCGGGCATCGCGTTCGACCTGAGCAGCCCCAGATCACAGGCATTCGCCATGCTAGGCGCCGCGGCGATGCTGAGCGCGCATCCCGGCCACGGCCGGTCTCAAGCGATCCTGGAACGCTTCTCCGCCGACCTGGCCGATCTGCTCGAAGAAACGCGCCGGCCCGAATGGGAATGGTTCGAGATCGTTCTCGCCTACGACAATGCTCGTCTTCCAGAAGCGATGATTCGCGCGGGCGTGGCACTTGAGCGCCAGGACCTGATCGACACTGGCCTGCGCGCGCTCGACTGGATCGTGGCTCAGCAGACCAGCCCCGAAGGACGGTTCCGCGCGGTCGGCACCGACAGTTTCGGTCGGCCTTATGAGGGGCCGTTGCCGTTTGACCAGCAGCCGCTCGAAGCGCAGGCGACGATCGATGCCTGTGCGGCGGCGTTCAAGGCGACCGGCGACGTGCGCTGGGTCGAAGAGGCGAACCGCGCCTATCGCTGGTATCTCGGGCAGAACGACCTCGATCTGCCGCTGGCGACTGCGCAGGACGGCGGCTGTTTCGACGGGCTGATGCCGGGCGGATTGAACCGGAATCAGGGCGCCGAGTCGATTTTAGCACTGCAATTGGCCTCTTGCGCGATTTCCGCACTTGGAAAGGCAGCCGGAACCGTGGCAGGGACGGGTCGCGCCGTCGCGTAGCAACGACACGCGGCGCCGCTTGGATCAGGGTTGCAAGCGGGATGGCCGTTGCTCGACATATTTCATCACAGCCTCAGGCTGCACGCCGACCCGTCGCGAGTCGTCGTTCGTCCATTCCACATCGGCTGGTCGCCCAATGGCGGGGGGACCAGCCGGACCGAGCGTTTGGTCCACGAAGTGCTGGCCATGTCGCTGCAGGAAACGCGCGACGAGCTTGAGGTCGTGCTCAAGGACTTCGAGGCGCGGCATTGGCAGACGCGCCGCGTGTTCATGACGCGCTATGACGAGATCGAGGATCTGCTCGGGCTCGACGGCCGCGACATCGGCGATGAGAAACGCCAACTGATCGGCGCGTATTTCTGCCACGAATATTCCTATGCCGCGGCGGCGCTGATGAACCCCAGCGCGGTGCCGCATTTCGATCAGACGGGCATGCCCAAGGGATCGATGCGCATCCTGATGTCGCTGCGTTCGGTGGGTGAGGGGCACATCTCGTCGGTAGCCTTTCGCGAAGGCATCATCACGTCCGACAACCAGCTCAAGCTAGCGCCCGAACCGCCGTTCGCGACGGCGGCCGATGTCCATGGCAGCGACGAGGAGCATGTTCCGTCGGGACCGGTCACGGTGCATCGGCATCGCGATTCGACCTTGTCGGGCACGGTGATCTTCCCGATCACCGATGCGCAGTCGAAGGGATTGGAAGATCTCCGCCTGGTTCAATTCCATCACGACGATGGCGAGGTCGAATGGCTCGGCACCTACACCGCCTATAACGGATCGCAGATCCAGTCGGAGCTGTTGCGCACGCGCGACTTCCGCGCCTTCGACCTGGTGCCGATGACCGGGCCTGCGGCGCGCAACAAGGGCATCGCCCTGTTCCCGCGCAAGGTCGGCGGCCGCTATCTCGCGATCGGGCGGCAGGACGGCGAGAATCTATTCCTGCTCGATTCCGACCGGCTGACGCATTGGGAGGAAGGCGAACGCCTGCTCGAGCCGCGTTATCCGTGGGAACTGGTCCAGATCGGCAATTGCGGCCCGCCGATCGAGCTCGACGAAGGCTGGCTGTTGCTGACCCATGGCGTCGGCGCGATGCGCAAATATTCGGTCGGCGCGGTGCTGCTCGACAAGGACGATCCGTCAAAGGTGATCGGGCGCACGGTCGAACCGATCCTGGCCGCCAAGGACCAGGACCGCGAGGGGTATGTGCCCAACGTCGTCTATTCGTGCGGCGCGATCCGCCATGGCGACAGCTTGTTCCTGCCGTACGGCGTGGCCGACAGCTCGGTCGCGTTCGCCTTCGTCCCGATCAAGCAATTGGTCGCGACGCTGGTCTGAGGCCGGTTGTCCTGTTCCCCTCCCGCTTGCGGGAGGGGAGTCCTTGATCAGCGCACCATGTTTTTCGTGCGGCTGTAGAGCCAGGCGATCGATCCGAAGAATACCAGAACCGCGGCGAGCTCTGCCCACTGGGCATAGCTCGCGCCCATGATCCCCGCGGGGATCTCGCCGCCGCGCGCGGCGACGAAGAACGCGAAACCGACGCCCCACAGGCTCTCACCGACGATCAGGCCGGTCGCTGCCAGTGTTCCCATCCGCTCGGCGAATTCGGGATTGGCGGTACGCTGCGCCCAGCGATCATAGAAATGCCCGATCAGCGCGCCGACCGGGATCAGCAAGGTCAGGGCCATCGGCAGATAGATGCCCATGCCGACGCCGAGCGGCGGCAAGCGCATCTTGCCCATCTTGCCGAGCGTTTCGTCGATCGCGATCACGATCGCGCCGATCAACGCGCCCGTCCCGATCAGCCACCAATCGATCCCCGAGCCGAGGATGCCTTGGGCCAGGGCCGCGATCAACGATGCCTGCGGCGCCTGCAGGGCGTTGGGGCCCGCGCCCGGCATGCCGACGAAGCCGAACGTGTTCTTGAGCAGGTCGAGCACGATCGGGATGACCAGGGAGCCGAAGATCACCCCGAATACCAAAGCGACCTGCTGCTTCCAGGGGGTCGCGCCGACCAGTTGTCCGGTCTTGAGGTCCTGGAGGTTGTCGTTGGAGATCGTCGCCACCGAAAAGACGATGCCGGTGGTGAACAGGGCATAAGCGATCAGCGCGCTGGCGCGGTGCGGGTCGGTCTGGTGACCAAAAAAGGCGAGCAGGAGCAATGACGCTCCGACCGCGGCGAGAATGCCGACGCCCGAGACGGGGCTGTTCGACGCGCCGATCAGACCGGCCATATAGCCGCATACCGAGGCGATCACGACCGCGACGAGGGCGATGTAGATCACCGTGCCGCCGATCACGGCAACGGCGTGTTCGCGGATCGGACCGCCGGCGGAGAATTCCCACAGCAGGACGGCGATCAACGGCAGCATCAGCAGGATGGTGCCGCCGACGATCGAGATCGGTAGGTCGCGCTCGGTCAGTTCGAGCACTTCGCCCTGGCCGCGCGCTTTCGCTGCCGCCATCGCCGACCGGATGCCGCCGATGATCGGTCCCAGAATCTTGAACAAGGTCCAGATCGCGGCGACGCCGATCGTGCCGGCGCCGACGAAGCGGACCTTGTTGCGGAAAATGTCGGTGACGATCGCGTCGGTGGCGCCGGGAACATGCGCGCTGAGCCAGGGCACCAGCCCGACCCAGGCGATCAGCATGCCGAAGAACATCGCCGCGCCGACCGATAGTCCGACCAGATGGCCGACCCCGATCAGCGCCATCGAGAAACTGGTAGAGACGCCGCTGACGCTTGGACCGATGCGAAAGTTCTTGGCGGCGTCCGCCGCAACGACCTTGAGCGTCGCGAGCAACTGGAAGATCGCCGAGACCAGCGAGCTGATCACGATGATGCGCAGGCCCTTGGCGTTTTCCTCTCCGCCATCGGTGCTGGTGCCGACCTTGAGCACTTCGGCCGCCGCGACCCCTTCAGGATAGGGTAGGTCGGAGCCCGTCACGAGCGCGCGCCGCAAGGGCACCGAAAACATCACCCCCATGATGCCGCCGGTCGCGCACACCGCGACCGTCGTCCAATAGGGAAAGCCCTGCCACCAGCCGACCAGGATCAGACCCGGCAGCACGAAGATGATCGCCGACAAGGTCCCTGCCGCCGATGCGATCGTCTGGACGATGTTGTTCTCGACGATGTTGGAGCCCGGGAGCATCCGCAGGATCGCCATGGAAATCACCGCCGCGGGGATCGATGTCGCGAAGGTCAGTCCGACCTTCAGCCCGAGATAGACGTTGGCCGCGGTGAACAGGATGGTGATGATGCCGCCCAGGATCACGCCGCGAATGGTCAGTTCGGCGATCGGGCGGGTGGTGGCGGTGGTCATGCGCAAAACCCGGTTTAGTGTTCAAGATACCGGCGCGGTAGGACCGTCATGCGTGCAACTGCGTGTCGCCGCGCTGAACGGAAAATCGCCCCGGTTTGTCTGACCGAAACGTGGCACATTATTGCGGGTCTAGGACAGAAGATTCTGCGCCGCCGACAGTGAGGCCGTGGTGTAGTCGCTGTGCAGCGACCAGCCGAGCGATGTGTAGAGCTCGCGCCCAGCCGGCGTCGCGCAGAGCATCGCGTCTTTAATGCCCAATTGCCGCGCCTCGGCCGCCAGCGCGCGCATGATCGCGCTGCCCAAGCCACGGCGCTGATATTGATCGGCGGTGCGGATGCGGTCGAACACGATCAGGCCATCGACCGCTATAATACGGCCTCGCGCGGCTTCTTCGCCGGCGGTGTCGAGGATATACGCAAACGTGATGGAGTCATCCCCTGTGATGCATAATTCGAATTCGGTCGGTAAGGCCGCCGACCGATTCAGCATGACCGACAACGGCGCGGTCATCATGTAGCCGGGTGCGGCGATCTCCCAGCCGGGCGGCAATAGCGGGCGGACTGCGTCGGCCGAAGCGCACACCTTGAGGTACAGCAACGGACGATCGATACTCGCGGCAAGCGGGCGGATCGCCTCGGCGTCGACATGCGCGAAGATGTAGCGGCCGATCTGGTCGGGCTGATCGACATGGATGTACAGCCCGCCGTCGCGCGCGACCGGCATCGCGGCGCCGCGTGAAATCGCCCAGGCATCCGCCCAGCGGGCGATCAGGTCGGGATCGGCAACGAGCATCCCTTAGTCGGGCTTGGGGATCAGACCATATTCGACGTTGAGGTCGAGCAGACGGTGGCCATGGATCGATCTCGCCGCGATATCGACGACCACGACCAGGAAGATATCAGGCCGGTCGGTCTCGATGATGATCTGATCGTAGCGGCCGCGCGCGTCCTGATAGACGCGGTCGACATCGTCGAATTGTTCGACGCCGAGCGACTTGGGGTCGAGCGCGTCGACGTACGGCCAGATGTCGATGTCGAGATCGGCATCCTCGTCATCGGTGACGTCGAGCATCGGCTCGTCGAAGCATGCGGCGAACTCGGCCGCGCTCAGTTCGCGCGGCGCGGTCAATCGAACCCATTCTCGAGGAAGCGTTCGGCATAGGCGCAGTGCATCGCGATGCCCTTGGCCATGACCGATTCCTCGATCGTCATCTTGGTGTTGTGGAGCGGCGGGTTCTTGGCGGGCTCGGAACCCTCGGGCGCGACGCCGATGAATGCCATCGCGCCGGGTACTTCGCGCAGGACATAACTGAAATCCTCGCCGCCCATGATCGGCGCGGGCATCGGCTGCCACTGGCCTGGCTCGAGGTCCTCCGAAATCTGCTTGAGCAGCGACACCGCGCGCGGATCGCACATCGTCACCGGATAACCGTCATCGATCCGTACTTCGGCGGTGCAGCCATGCGCGATGGCGATATTCTCGGCGATCCGCTTCAGCCCTTCGCGCGCTTTTTCGCGCGTTTTCTGGCTCAGCGTGCGCAAGGTGCCGATCATCTGCACGTCGTCGGGGATGATGTTGTAGGCGCTTCCCGCCTCGATCTTGGTAATCGACAGCACGGCGGGATCGGTCGCCGGGATTTGGCGCGCGATGAACACCGACAAAGCGGTGACGATCTCGGCCGCGACCGGGATCGGGTCCATCGCATCGTGCGGCATCGCGGCGTGGCCGCCCGCGCCACGGATGGTGAAATTGAGCGCGTCGGTCGAGGCGAGCAGGGCACCGGGACGCGTCTGGATCGCACCGGCGCGGGCATTGGGATAGATGTGCAGCGCGAAGGCGCTATCGGGGCGCTCGATATCGAGCAGCCCGTCCTCGATCATGAAGCGCGCACCATGATGCCCTTCCTCGCCCGGCTGGAACATGAAGACGACGGTGCCGGGCAGGCTGTCCTTGCGCGCGGAGAGGGCACGCGCCGCGCCGACCAGCATTGAGCAATGGCTGTCATGGCCGCAGGCATGCATCGCATTGGGCACCTGGCTGGCGAAATCGAGACCCGTCTCCTCGGGCATCGGCAGCGCGTCCATGTCGCCGCGCAACAAGACGGTACGGCCATTGTCGCCGCCGCCACGCAGGATCGCGATGAAGCCGGTGGTCGAAGTCGATTCGTGGATTTCGAGCGGGAGACCGTCGAGCGCTGCACGCAGCTTCGCGGTGGTGCGCGGGCATTGGTTGCCGATTTCGGGATCGGCATGGATCGCGCGTCGCAGCGCCACCACGTCGGCGAGTTCGGCCTCGCCGGCGGCGATCCAATCGGTGGAGAAGTCATTCATTGCTGTCGTCCTCGAGTCTCGACCCAACGCTAGAACAATTCATCCGCGGAGGCATCATGCCGCATCGAGCGCCTCGCGTACGCGGCGGCCGATATTGCTCGCAAGGCCCGGCATCGCCGCGAGATCGTTCAGTTCGGACAAGGTCGCGCCGCCGCGATTGACGATCGTCACCAGGCGGGGAAACGCGAAGTCGGGATTGGGGCGCTCGGCGAGCACGATCTCGTCGCCGGCCGCGATCGGTCCTTCCCGCAAGACGCGATAATACCAGCCCGACTGCCCGGTTCTGACCATATGCTTGGCAAGCCTTGGTTCGCCCAGCGCCAGAGCGAGCTTGAAGCAGGGCTGGCGCGGCTGGCAGACCTGCAACAACGCGCCGCCGATCGCGTGGACATCGCCGATGCAGAGATCGTCCTCGATCATGCCGTCGACGGTCAGATTCTCCCCCATCGCGCCGGCGACGAAGCGGGCCGCGAGATCGGGAAAGGCGGCCGCCCAATCGGGATAACGCGAGGACGCATAGGCATAGACGGCTTTCTCAGGGCCGCCATGAACCGATAGGTCGGCCTGATGGTCACCATCGAGTCCCAGCGCACCCGCCTTGACCGGGCCCGATACTTCGTTCTTGATGAACGCGCTGGCCACGCGGTCGGGACCGAGCGGCGCGATCCGTCCCACCCTGAGTGAGGCGATACGCCCAGTCATCGCCGCCGCATCGCGATCCATCCGCCCAACGTGAACCAAAGGAAGAAGTTTACCGACAGTAGGAGCCAAGGCCAAAGCGCTGTCCAAGGGCCGTTCCACCTGTCGACGACGCCGCCGATGCCAAAAACAACTGCGACGATGATCAGAATCTCAGCCATCTCACGTATCGACCGTTTGTCGAAGCGACCTAGCACCCATCCGCAAAGGCAACCGAGGGATACGTAGAGAAGACAAGTGGCAAAGAATTCCGGCACGCCACCGACGCCTGTCCATGATGTGCCCGCCGGAACTATTCCCGAAGCGCGCAGAGCCGCTAGCCACGCGGCTGTCACGAATAGAGACATCAGCACGAGTAGGGCGATCAAAGCTAGCGAACGTAAGAGGCTCAGCACGACAAATTCACCCAAACTCCCTCGTCCCGGCTGGGGAACGAGGGAGTTTTAGCGAGCGAGTCGCGGGGCTGCCAAGTCAGCGATATTATTACTTCGACGGCGCACGGCAGCGCGCCATCGAAACGGTCTGTCAGCTCCCCTTGAGCTTGACCGCGAAGTACAGGCTACCTTGACGCGCGCGGGTGATGTAAATCAGCAGCGTCGTCTTGCCGGCGGCCTTCGCTGCGCGCACCTGCGCGTCAAACTGGGTTGGCGTGCGAACCGGCACCCGGTTGATCGACGAGATGATGTCGCCGCGTTGCAGACCCTTGGCCGCCGCGTCGCTCGACATGTCGACCCCGGTCACGACCACGCCGCTCACCTGGCTCGGATTGACGCCGAGCGTGTTGGCGATCTGCGGGGTAAGCGCGGTCACCTGCACGCCCAGCAAATTGACGCCCGCATGGAGTTCCGGCGCGCCGTTGCCGGGGGCGCCGTCGCCATCGTCGTCACCGTCATTGCCGCCGGTGATCGAGTTGGCGAGTTCCTCTTCGCTCGGACGGTTGCCGACGACCGCAGTGACCGTGATCGGCTTGCCGTCACGGATCACGCCCAGCTTGGCGGTGCCGCCCGGGGGGACGTTCGCGACCAGATAAGGAAGCGTCTGTTCGGGATTCACTTCCTGGCCGTTGACCGCGACGATGACGTCGCCCTGCTTCAAGCCGGCCTTTTCGCCAGGCCCGCCTGGCTCGACGCGATTGACGATTTCGCCGCGATCCTTGGGCAGGCCGAGCGTTCCGGCGATGTCCTCGTCGACCGGCTGACGCCCGATGCCGAGATAGCCGCGCTGCACCTTGCCGCCCTTGATCATCGTGTCGATGATCGGCTTGGCGGAGGCGGCCGGGATCGCGAAGCCGATACCGACCGAGCCTTCGGACGGCGAATAGATTTGCGAGTTGATGCCGATCACATTGCCGTTCAGGTCGAACATCGGTCCGCCCGAATTGCCCTTGTTGATCGCCGCGTCGGTCTGGATGAACCGGTCATAAGCACCGCCCTGGCCAGTGACCCGGTTGAGCGCCGAGACGATGCCCGCGGTGACGGTGCCGCCCAAGCCGAACGGCTCGCCGATCGCGATCACCCAGTCGCCGACCCGTGCCTTGGTCGAATCGCCGAACTTCACGTACGGAAGATTGGTCGCGTCGACCTTGAGCACCGCCAGGTCCGACGCGGTGTCGCTGCCGATCACTTTCGCCACATATTCCTTGCGGTTGAACAAGGTGACGGTGATCGATTCGATCTTGCCCTTGGCCGCGGCGGTGATGACGTGGGCGTTGGTGACGATATAGCCGTCGGGCGAAACGATGAAGCCCGATCCCAGGCTCTGCCCCTCGCGCGTGATGGGCTGGCCGTCATCCTGACCCTGCTGGCCGAGCAGGCCACCGAACAGATCGCCGAACGGATTGCCGCCCGACGAGACCTGCACCTTCTGCTTGGTGGAGATATTGACCACGGCGGGTTGCAGCTTGGCGACCATGTCGGCGAAGCTCATCGGCGCGCCGGCCTTGGGCGCGGCAGCGGAGATGGTGCCCGGCTCGTTCTGCGCGTTCTGCGCATAGGAAGGCGACAACACGGTCGTAGCGGCGCCCCCGAGCAGCAGGGCGGTAGTAATGGCGTAGGCGTAGCGCACTTGGGTAAATCCTCTTCGTCTCGATATGCCCCAGTCGGACTGTTCTTGCCCGCCGGAGCCTGAACGGCGATTGAATATGAACGAACTGCAAGGAACCTGATTGGTCAAACCCGCCACGTTCCGATCGGTTCAGCGCGTCATTTCCCGTTGCCTTCGAATTCCTTCAGATACGAATTGTCCGGGGTAAGGATCAGGTTGGTCGATCCCGGCGGCAGTTTGCCGTTGGAGTCGGGGCCGAATGTGACCCGATAGGACTGCATCGCGCGATAAAAGTCGTAGAAAGCGGGATCCTTGTTGAACGCTTCGGCGTAGATCTTCGCTGCCTGCGCGTCGGCCTGGGCGCGGATGATCGCCGCGTCGCGCTGACCTTCCGAACGGATCGTCTGCGCCTGTTGTTCGCGCGTATTCTTCATCCGGTCGAGCGCCGATTGCAGCGGCGATCCTTCGGGATAGTCGGCATGCTTGATGCGCACGTCGATGATCTGGACGCCGTAATTGCGCGCATAACGCTGCAGCGCGATCTGGATATTGTCCATCAACTGGCCGCGTTCGGGGCTGAGCAGCGCGTCGAAATCGACCTTGCCGAGTTCGGAGCGCAAGGCCGAGGCGAACAACGGTGTCAGCTGCGCGCGGACGCGATCCTCGGTGCCTGAAGTCAGGCCCATCGACTGGACGAGGCGCAGCGGATCGACGATCCGGAAGCGCGCGAAGGCGTCGACCTCGAGCCGCTGCTGGTCGGTCGACAGCACAGGCTGATTGTCGAGATCGAGATCGAGCACGCGCTTGTCGATCCAGATCAGGCGATCGACCAAGGGAATGCGCGCCATCAGCCCCGCACCGGTCTGGCCGAGCGCTTCGCCCGGTTTCCAGCGATTGACGGTGCCGATCGGCTTCTCGAACTGGACGACGACAACCTGCTTGGTTTCGGGAACGATCGCGACCGTGCTGGCGAGCAGGATTACCGCGAGCAGGGCGACGACGCCGAGCGTGATCGGGTTACGCAGCCAAGTCATCAGCGTGCCTCCGCTTGCGGGGCATCGGGCAGTTTTCTGATATTCCCGGGCACCGGCAGGAACGGCGCGATGTTGCGCGGCTCGATGATCGTCTTGTCGTTCTTGGACAGAATGGCTTCCATCGTCTCGTAATACATGCGGCGGCGCGTCACTTCGGGCGCGAGCTTGTATTGCTCGTAAACGCTGTTGAAGGCCGCGGCCTGGCCCTGGGCGATCGCCACCACCTGCAACGCATAGCCGCGCGCCTGGGTGACGTTCGACTGCCGCTCGTTCTGCGCGGCGGTGACGTTCTTGAAGGCGTCATTTACTTGCGCCGGCGCGGCGGCGTTGTTGAGCGCGACGTTCACGATGCGGATGCCCGACTGATAATCGTCGAGGATCTGCTGCATCGTGACGGCGACCTGGGTCTGGATCGACAATTTGCCGGCGCCGAGTACGTCGTCGAGCGTCGAATTGGCGATCGCCGCGCGCACCGCGGTCTCCGCGGTCGCCTTGACCGCCTCATCGGGCTTGTCGAGTTCGAACACATATTTCTGCGGGTCGATGATGTTCCACTGCACCGAATAGCTGAGGTCGACCAGATTGCCGTCGCGAGTCAGCACCAGATTGGGTCCGCCGCCGCCATTGTCGCTGTCGGGGAATTGGAAGGTCTGGATGCCCATGACGTTGATCGTCCGAACCGAGGCGATCGGCGCGGGCAGCGTCCAATTATAGCCCGGGCCGATCGTGCCCGAATAGCGCCCGAAATAGGTCACCACGCCGCGCTCCTGCGGCCCGATCACGTGCAGGCTGGTAAACGCGATCCACAGCACGACCAGCAGACCGACGCCCGCCAGCCACAAGGATCGCGCATTACCGCCACCCGGAAGGCGGAAATTACCGCCACCACCACCACCGCCGCCGCCGCGCGCGCGCTTCAACAAGTCTTCGATCCCGCTGCCCGAACGTGGGCTGCGAGCGCGCGAGCCCGGCGCCTGGGCCCAGGGGTTGCGCGGGCCGGCGTCGTTGCCGCCATTGCCGTCGCCACTCCCGCCATCGGAATCGCCTCCGTCGCTACCCCCCCAAGGGCTTTTCGGCTTGTCGGACATGGTTTCGGAAAGGCGGCGCCGCCATGGCAAGGCAATCGTCATATTCCTCTTTATAGGCGCCGCTGCGCGGAAAAACAGTGGCAAGCGGCGGTTACGGCCCTATCTGGCGCGCATGGACGAAAAGATGGGGCTGGCGGCACGCGTCGCAGAAGTGGCGGGCGACCGCGCGACGGTTCGACTCGATGGTGATCGCGCAAGCGTGATCCTCGACGTTACGGGTTTGGATCCGGACGCGCGCGAGGCGCTGGAGGCGGGGGTGCATGCCGCCGCGCTCGCCGGTCCGGAAGCGCGCGAGGTGCGCGTCGCGATGACCAGCGAGCGTGTCGGCCGCAAGCTGATCGCGGTAGCCAGCGGCAAGGGAGGGGTCGGCAAATCGACCGTCGCCGCCAATCTGGCGATCGCGCTGGCCAGGGCGGGGCGCAAAGTCGGCCTGGTCGACGCCGATATCTACGGACCCTCGCAGCCGACCCTGATGGGCGTAGAGGGAATCAAGCCCCAGGCGCGTGAGAAGACGATGATCCCGGTGCCGACCGCATTCGGCGTGCCGATCCTGTCGATGGGCCAGTTGGTCGCGCCGGGTCAGGCCGTTGCCTGGCGAGGCCCGATGGCGGCGAGCGCGCTGGGGCAGTTGATCGAGGGAGATTGGGGCACCGCCGACACGTTGGTGGTCGACATGCCGCCCGGCACCGGCGACGTGCAGCTGACGATGATCCAGAAATACAAACCTGCCGGTGTGGTGATCGTGTCGACCCCGCAGGATCTGGCGCTGATCGATGCGCGCCGCGCCGCTGACCTGTTCGGCAAGGCCGGCGTGCCGGTGATCGGCGTGATCGAGAATATGGCGGGCTATCGCTGTCCGCATTGCGGCGAATATTCCGATCCGTTCGGACAGGGCGGCGCGGAGGCCGCGGCGAAGGAGATGGGTGTTCCGTTCCTCGGGCGCGTGCCGCTGGAGATGGCGATCCGGATCGCCTCCGACGCGGGCACACCGCCGGCTGCCGGGAACGGGCCCGAAGGCGCGGCGTTCGGAGAAATAGCCGGGAAAGTGAACGACTGGATTTCCGTCGGTCGCTAGCCGAATGGATTTGGGAGACGGACATGCCGCTCAACGCTGACCAGGACATTCGCGAGTTGCTGACCAATGCGCGCACGATCGCGATGGTTGGCGCGTCGGACCGCCCCGACCGCCCGAGCTATGGTGTGATGGCGATGCTGCAACGCCATGGCTATCGCGTGATTCCGGTCAATCCGCAGATCACCGGCGAGCACGTCCATGGCGAATATGTCTTCCACGACCTTGCCCAGATCGGCGTGCCGATCGACATCGTCGACATCTTCCGTCGGCCACAAGCGGCAGGCGAGGCGGTCGACGAAGCGATCGCCTCGGGTGCGAAAGCGGTGTGGATGCAACTGGGCGTCATCAACGAAGAGGCCGCGGCGCGGGCCGAGGCGGCCGGGCTGAAAGTGGTGATGGATCGCTGTCCGGCGATCGAGATCCCGCGGCTCGGCGTACCGCGCGTCGCCGACTGACGCGAAATCGCCGCAATCGCGGATCATTACGGAGCCGTACGTAACATCGCGAGTCGGATCATGCTGTGGTGGCTGGTGGTGATGCAGGCGACCCCGCAGCTCGACACGGCGATGGACCGTTACCGCGCCGCAACCCGCGCGACGATCGACTGCCATGACAATCAACCCGACGATATCGTCATTTGCGGGCGGCGTGAGGCCGATCGCTATCGTGCACCGCTGACGGTGATCGACCCCAACGACCCTCGGCATGAAGGCGTCCCGGCCGAGCGCGAGCGAATGCTCGCCAGGACCAATAATTGCCAGGAAAAGTCGACCTTTCTCGTCGGTTGCGGCGCGGCCGGGGTATCGGTCAGCACACGATCCGGCGTGTCGCTGATGGGCGAGCGACCGATCGCCCCGTGAACGCGCCGAATTGCGACGAAAAATTGGCCGATTCGGGCGCATCCTCTGGCGTTCCGGAACGTCTTGTGGCCTCATGTGTTAGCCTTTGGGGTGCTCGAGACAGGGGTCGGTCCGATGCTCACGCCGTTGTTGCTGGTCATGTTGGGCGCCGCGTCGCACAACCCGACTTTGAAGCTGGATTTCACGCTGAAGCCGCCGGCGCCGCCGACGCGATGCGTGGGCGGATGCGCTGATCGCTATCGACTACCGGCGTCGAGCGACGACATAGTATCCGTCAAGGACCGCGCGCTCGCAGACGATGGCAGGAAATGCGACGTGATCGGCGCGATGCGCTGCCTCAGCAAGCGCCGTACGCTGTTGCGATCGAGCCAGAATCCGATCGATACCTTGCGGACGAGTTTCCTGCCGCATTAACGCCGGGTTCGAGTTCTACGTTGCTCGCGGGAGGGATCTTTATGCCCGGATTGCTATTGTCTCTGGCCTTGCAAGCCGCGGTGACTCCCGCCACCGCACCACCCCAAACGCCCGCTACCAACACGCCGGAGCGATTCTCGATCCTGATCCCCGTCGCCAACGAGCCATGCGTGCGTCATGTCGATGGTAAGGACATCGTCGTGTGCGGCAATCCGCTACCGTCGCAAACATTGCCTTATCCTGAAGAGATACCACCTGACGGGCCGGTGCCGTCCAATCCGTATAAGAGCGGTACCGGCGCGTTGGCCGCGCAAGGCACGCCGTGTCCGATCAGCCGGAGCTGCGTCGTCGGATTCGGACCGCCGCTCGTGCCGATGATCAAGGGCGCTGCGGATCTCGCCAAAAAGGCGTTCGCGAAAAAGCCCGACAAGACCGGCCGCGTCGCGATCCCGCTCGATGACACGCCGCCGTCGACCGAGGGGAAGCTGCTACCCTGAGAAGCCTTCCCGGACGGATCAGCCGAGGATGTGCATCCAGAGCGGCTCGCCGGCCAGGCTTTGTGACCCGCGGAGTTTTTCGAGCGCCTGGGCAACTGCGCGTTCGGGCCCTTCATGCGTGACGATCGCGACCAGGACGCTGCCATCGGCGCTGACGCCGCGCTGCATCAGGCTTTCGATCGAAACGCCGGCATCGCGCATCGCCGCTGCGATCTCCGCCAGCACCCCGACACGATCGGCGACCATGAAGCGCAGATAGGCGCGGCCGCGGCGCTCGCCGCTATCGGCGGCGGGAAGAGCGGTCAGATTGGCGACGGGCATCGCATAAGGCGGCCCGAATTCGTCGCGGGCGATGTCGATCAGATCGGCGACCACTGCCGATGCGGTCGGTCCGTCGCCCGCGCCGGCGCCCTGGAACAGCAATCGGCCAACGAAATTGCCCTCCGCGACGACCGCGTTGAGCGCGCCCGAGACGTGCGCGAGCGGGTGGCTGAGCGGGATGAGATGCGGATGGACGCGCTGGAACAGGCCCTTCGGTCCGGCTTCGGCGATGCCGACCAGGCGAATGCGATAGCCCAGGGTCTGGGCCTCGGCGATATCGGCGGCAAGGACGTGGCGGATCCCGCCGGTCGCGACATCGGCGAAAGCGGGACGTGTGCCGAACGCCAGGCTGGCGAGGATCGAGAGCTTGTGCGACGCGTCGACGCCGTCGATGTCGAAGCTCGGATCGGCCTCCGCGAACCCCAAAGCCTGCGCTTCGGCCAGGACGTCGGCGAAGTCTCGTCCCTCGGCTTCCATCTTGGTCAGGATGAAATTGCAGGTGCCGTTGAGGATGCCGTAGACCCGGCTGATCTCGTTGGCCGCAGCCCCTTCGCGCAGGCCCTTGATGACCGGAACGCCCCCGGCGACCGCCGCCTCGAACTTGAGCGGGGCATTGGCGGCCTCGGCCGCTTCGGCGAGTTCGAGGCCGTGATGCGCCATCATCGCCTTGTTGGCGGTGACCAATCCCTTGCCGCCGGCGAGCGTCGCGCGCGCTAGTGTCAGTGCCGGGCCGTCCGATCCGCCGATCAGCTCAACCACCACGTCGGCGTCCTCGCGATGCGCCAGCGCCGCGGTATCGTCGACCCAGTCGAATCGTTCGATATCGACGCCACGGTCCTTGGCGCGGTCGCGCGCGGACACCGCGACGATCTCGATCGGCCGGCCCGCGCGCCGGGCGATGAGCTCGCCATTGACGTCGAGGAGTTTGATCACGCCGGCACCGACGGTGCCAAGGCCTGCGAGCGCAACGCGTAGCGGGGAGGTCGAAGTCATCGCTTTCCCGCGTAGAGGAACTTTGCCGCTCGCCGCAAGCGTTCGCCGCCTACCGATACCGTCGAAAAAGTTGCCGGAGTCCTAGATCCGGTTGCTGGTAATGCCGAGCGCGTTGGCCAAGGCGGCGCGGCGCAACACCACGCTTGACGGGCCGGGCACGCGCGATCCGGCCAGGCAACCGGCGAATACCGGGTCCAGTCGGCGCGCGGCGGCGAGCGACAAATCAGAGCCGAGCGGCGCGCGGACGAAGGTCAGGGCGGTGTTGCGGTCGTGCTGGACAACGCAACGCCCCACCGTCGACCACAAGCGCAGCAGGCCGGATGGGTTCGACGTTGTCCGCTCCACACGCGTCGCGTCGTCGCGTTCGCCCGCGAACAGATCCGCCGCCGGTCGTGCCATCGCCTCCGGTACCAGCCACGCCGCGCTGGCCAGCAGACTCGCTGCCACGATAAAACGATGCATCGCCCCCACGCCCCTCATCTGAAATTATTGCGCTAGTTTGACGCCCAGCGCGTCGGCAAGTGCCGCGCGACGAAGCGCCTTGTCGTTCGGATCGGTGATGCCGCTACCCGCCAGGCAGCGAGCGAACACCGGCTCGAGGCGAACGCGGGCGAGCTTGGCCTCGCGGCGTCCGCCGACCCAAGCCAAGCTCGCTTCGCGATCCTGTCCGCTGACGCACTGGCCAACCGCATTCCATCGGACCATCTCTGCGACTTGCTGCTCATTGGGCGGGGGCATGTAACGAGGGCTCGTCTCAGCGCCGCTCTGAAACGCACCTTGGCCGGTATAGCTGGTATAGGGTGGCTGGAAGCGTGATTGGTTGCGCTGTACCCATTGAGCATGAGCCATTGGAATGGCGGTCAGTGTGGCGACAAGCGCGCCGACAATCAGGATTTCGCGATACACGATGCTTTTCCTTGCTGCCTCAGAATGAATCTTAGCACGAAACGATCAGGCTTTCACGAGGCCAATTTCGACCAGCCGTTCGTGTAGATAATCGTGCGCGGTGATCGGCGTCGGATAGTGGTTCGGGTTGTCCGCGCTGATGCAGCTCGGCAGCGTCTCGATCAGGAATTCCGGATTGGGATGCAGGAAGAACGGCATCGAATAACGCGAGAAGCCGCGGCGTTCGGGCGGCGGATTGACCACCCGGTGCGTGGTCGACGGCAGGACGTTGTTGGTCAGCCGCTGCAACATGTCGCCGACATTGACCACCATCGCGCCTTCGGGCGGGCGGATCGCCAGCCACTCGCCATCGCGGTCGAGCAGTTCCAGCCCGGCTTCCTCGGCGCCGAGCAGCAGGGTGATCAGGTTGATGTCCTCATGCGCGCCGGCACGCACACCCTCTGCATCTGCCGGGATCGGCGGATAATGGAGCAGCCGCAGGATCGAATTGCCGTGATCGACCACCGTCTCGAAATAATCGGGCGCCAGCTTCAAATGCCGCGCGATCGCCGAGAGCAGGCGGAGGCCGGCGCGGTCGAAGGCGTTCCACAAATCGGTCAGCGCTTCCTGGAAATCGCCCGGACGCGACGGCCAGACATTGGGCATCATCGTCGCGGCGGCCGGGTGCCCCTCGGGCAGGTCGCGTCCGACATGCCAGAATTCCTTCAGGTCGACATGCTTGGCGTCCTTGGCGATCTCGGTCTTGAAGGGGGTGTAGCCGCGCTGGCCGCCCCAGGCCTTGTCGTAATAGGAATGCTTCTCCTCGACCGGCAGCGCGAAGAACTCCTCAGTCAGGCGCCAGGCGCGCTGGATCAGCGGCAGCGGGACGCCGTGGTCGGCGACGATCGCGAAACCGAAGCGTTCGAACGATCCGCCGAACGCCGCGGCAAAGGCGGCGGGGTCGCGCGCTTCGTCGGCGAGGCTGAGAGTCGGGACCTGGGCGGAAGGAGTGTCTAGCATTTTCTATCGTCCGGAATTCTCGAAAGGGGGATGATAGACCCTCGCCATTCATCCGTCACCCCAGCGCAAGCTGGGGTCTCGTGCCACGAGCGTCCCTTAAGCCTCTTGAGACCCCAGCTTGCGCTGGGGTGACGGGTATTTCGGCGTCACCCACCCATGTCGATCGTGCCGCTCGACTTGTTCGCGCCCTGGTCGCTCAGCTTGAGCGCGAACGGCTTGCCGTCGTCGGTCTTGCCGGTCAGGCCAGCGCCGTCGGCCGACAGGGCGAAGCCTGCCTTGCCCAGCCGCTCCTTGAGCCAGTCGCGCACGGTCGCGGCATTGGCCGGGCTGGTGAAGGCGACGCGGACCTTGCCGGGATCCTTGTCCTCATCTTGACCGCCATTGACGTTGATCGAGCTGATCGTCGAGCCGGGGTAGAGGTGCACCCCGTTCATCTCGAAATTGTTCGCGTCGACCGAGAATTTGGGCAGCTTCAGATCGGCCTTGAAGCCGTTGGCGTTGATCTTCAGATTCCCCGAACTGTCGATCCCGCCGGACACGGCGCCGCCCGAGCTGTTGCCGCTGAAGCTGATCGAGGTGCTGTTGCCGTCATGCTCGCCACAGGCGGCGAGCGCCAGCGCGGCGGCGGCAAGAGGTATCAAACGATGCATGGCGGGCTCCCATAGTGCGTTATCAGAATAATACACCTAGGCGCCCGCCACGGCAAGAAGGATCGGCGCGTCAGCCGTTCATCAATTTGTCCATCGTCTTCTGATGGAGCCAGATGTTCATCGTCGCGGTGTCGCTCTGATCACCGGTATAGCCGAGCTCGGTCGCGAGCTGCTTGCGTGCGTCCAGACTCGAATCCTGGCCGATCGCCTTCATCAGGTCGACGATCGATTCCTTGTAGTTGAGCGGCTCGCCACGCGCTTCGGCGTGCTTTTCGAGCACCGCATAAATCTGGTCCTCGCTCAACGTCGCCGGCGGGGGAGGAGGGGGAGGCGGCGGGGCCGCTGCCTCGGCGGGAGCAGGGGCCGGCGCGGGCGCCGGCGTGGCGGAGCCGAAAATGGCGTCCTTGATCGTTCCGAAGATGCTCATGCGATTCTCCTCACGTTTCCACCCCCGAAGGACAGTGGCTTAGGACCTGCACTCGCGACCGGCAATGGCCGCGATCGGTCCGGCGGCGGCAGCCTATTCCGGTTGCGTGACAAAATTTTTTCGGGGCTGATTTGTGCGCGCGGCTGGGGCATGGGGGCGGGATGCCGCAACCTGTGGATCCCTCTCGCGCCGAATCCTCGTCGCCGATCCATTTCGTGGAGTTCGTCGCGCTGATCGCCGTGCTGATGGCGTTGGGCGCGCTCGGCATCGACACCATGCTGCCGGCGCTGCCGGAGATCGGCCGAGATCTGAATACCGCGGCACGCGATTTGCCGCTGGTGATCGTGATGTTCTCGGGTGGGTTCGGCGCGGCGCAGCTGATCCACGGCCCGCTGGCCGACCGTTATGGCCGGCGGCCGGTGCTGGTCGGGTCGATGGTGCTCTACATCCTGATGAACCTGGTCTGCGCGGCCGCGAAGAGCTTCGACCTGCTGTTGATTTCGCGCGTATGCGCGGGGGTGGCGATCGCCGCGACGCGCGTCGTGACGATCGCGCTGATCCGCGATTGCTATTCGGGCCGGGCGATGGCGCGCGTGAGCAGCCTGGCGGTGATGACGTTCATGATCTTTCCGATCATCGCGCCGAGCATCGGCCAGTTCATCCTGTTGATGGGATCGTGGCGGCTGATCTTCAACATGATCGCGGTGGTCAGCGCGGTGACGGTCCTGTGGTTCGTGGCGCGCATGCCCGAGACATTGCCGCCGGAGCGGCGCGTGCCGCTGGAGGCGAAGCTGCTCCTGGGCAATTGGAAGCGCACGCTGCAGGATCGCTTGTCGGTGGGCTATGCCGCGGCGGTGATCGGGCTGCAGGGCGCGCTGTTCGGCTATATCACCAGCATCCAGCCGATCGTCGAGAAAGTGTTCCATCAGCCCGAACGGCTGGGGCTGATCTTCGCCGCCTGCGCGGTGACGATGGCGTGCGGCAATCTGCTCAATTCGCGGATCGTCATGTGGCTCGGTATGCGGCGCATCTCGCATGGCGCGATGGTCGTGCTGATCGTGGCGGCGTCGGCCAGCCTGGTGATCAGCTATCTCGGGCTCGAGAATCTGTGGACCTTCGTCGCGCTCCAGGCCGTGACGATGGCGTGTTTCGGGCTCGCCGCGTCGAACTGCTCGGCGATGGCGATGATGAACATGGGCGAGATCGCCGGGACGGCCTCGAGCCTCCAGGGCTTCGTCGTCACCACCGGCGGTGCCGCGATCGGCGGCCTGATCGGCATGGCGTTCGACGGCACCACCACGCCGCTGCATCTTGGCTTCCTCACCGCCGGAGTGGTAGCATTGGTGCTGGCGGCGATCGTCGAGCGCGGTCGCCTATTCCGCCCCGCTTAGTATAGCGTCTGGCGGAACCCAAAGGCCGCGCCGCCGTTCGCTTCCTAAGGGTCTGCACCCTAATGTCATGGAGACGGAAATGGGCGGATATCAGGTACCGGGCCAAGGGTCGGGCGACGACGGTTATGACGAGGAAGGCTATGATGAAAGCCAGCGCGCCGAAATATTGGAAGCGACGCGTGACGGGCCGACTGACGGCACGATCCTGACCGATCTCGATCCCGATCTGGGCGACGAGCCCGAGAATGACGATGTCGAGATGTCCGCCGACGATGTCGGCGAAGAGGACGAGGATGCCGACCTGTCGGACGAGGATATCGACGAGGACGAGGTCCAGGACAAGTTCGACGACGGCGATTCCGACGATGACGACGACTTGTCCGACGCCGATGACGAGGCGCTCAATTCCTGACGCCATGACGTCGGCGTTGACCGTCGGCTAACGACGGCCCTAGGTTTCCGGCCCGACCGGAAACCGAAAGGAGAACCGATGTCCAGGGATCCGCGCGTCGACGCTTATATCGCGAGCAAGAACGACTTCGCGAAACCGATCCTCACCCATTTGCGTGACCTCATCCACGGCCATGCGCCGGCGGTCGAGGAAACGATCAAATGGAGCATGCCGTTCTTCACCTATAAGGGCGAGTTGCTCGCCAATATGGCGGCGTTCAAGGAACATGCCGCGTTCGGTTTCTGGGATCGGCTGGGCCTGGCCACCGGCAAGGAAGGCGATGCGATGGGCCAATATGGCCGCCTGACCGACGTCGCGACCCTGCCGCCCGACACGTTATTGCTCGACCGGCTCGATCAGGCGCTGGCCAAGATCGATGCCGGCGAAAAGCCCAAGCGGCCAGCCCGCGCCAGCAAGCCCGAAGCCGAAGTCCCGCCAGCGCTCGCCGACGCGCTGGCGGCGGACGCGCAGGCGATGGCGACCTGGAACGCTTTCCCACCGAGTTGCCGCCGCGAATATCGCGAATGGGTGGCCGATGCCAAGCGCGACGAAACGCGGGCCAAGCGCGTCGCCCAGACGATCGAACAGCTGCGCGCGGGCAAGAAGCTCAACTGGAAATACGAGAATTGCTGAGCGGGCCGGCGAGGTTAGGCGATGCGAGCGTTCAGATGACGATGACCAAAGGTGAACATCGCTTATTTTCCCTGACTTTCGTCTAATTCCCAACGTCGCCCCGGCCTTGTGCCGGGGTCCACCAGGCCGCAGGCGCGGGACAAGAGGCTCAAAGGGTTGGGCTCGGTGCCCGGTGGATGCCGGGACAAGCCCGGCATGACGAATTGGCGATGTTGAATGTCCACCCCCAGCCCTGCGGAGGCTTGCCATCCTCTCGTGATATGATACGTTATCATGTATCAGAACGGGAGATCGCTCGTGGCCAGCCGTACCGCCCATTCCCAACCGATCGCCGAGATGAATATCACGCCGTTGATCGACGTGTTGTTGGTACTCCTGATCATGATGATCCTCACGCTGCCGGTCGCCACGCACACGGTGGCAGTCGACTTGCCCAACGGCGCACCACGGACAGTGCCCGACCAGAAGATGCACCGGCTCGAGATCGCGGCGTCGGGCGCGCTCAGCCTCGACGGCGCCGCCATCGCGGAGAGCGCGCTGCCCGATCAACTGGTCGCGACGATGGCGGACAAGGACGCGACGCTCACCATCCGTGCCGACGCCGCCGCGCGCTACGAGACGTTCGATCGCGTGCTGGCAACGGTGAAGCGCGCCGGCGTCACGCGGCTGGGGTTCGTCGGCAACGACCAGTTCAAGCAGGTCTTCTGACCGGGGAACGACGCGGGCGTTGGAACGTTCACACCCCCTCTTACCGCATTGCCCCGGGGGTTCCATCGTGCGCGCCGTCCTGCTTGTTCCGTTCCTGTGCCTTGCCGCCTGTTCGCAGCCGGCCACGACCGGCAATAGCGAAGTCGATATCAATGACGCCGCCGAACGCGCGCGGGGCGACATCAACACCTATAATGCGACCGACAATGTGTCGGAGGTCGCGACCAACGGCGCGGTGGCGCCGGCGACCGGTGACGAACCGCCGCTGGCACCCGCCGAACCCGGCCAGCCGGGCGGACTGCCCGACGACAAGACTCCGGTGTCCGAAGGCAAGTTCACTCCCGACAGCGCGCAGGGCGCCGCGAACGTCGCCCAGATCTATTTCGCCAGCATCGAGGGCGGCAAATATGCGGCCGCCCGCGCCTTGTGGGGCAATGATGGCGCCGACAGCAAATTGAGCCCGGCGGCGTTTGCGGCGAGCTTTGCCAAATACAAGGAATATCACGCCAATATCGGCGGCCCGGGCGAGATAGAGGGCGCGGCGGGAAGCCGCTACGTCTCGGTTCCCGTGCAGGTCTATGCCCGGCTCAAGGACGGCCGGCCCGACTATCAGACCGGCACGATCGTCCTGCGCCGCGCCGTCGTCGATGGCGCGACGGCCGAGCAGCGCAAATGGCATATCTATTCGGTCGACCTGAAGCCCGCGCCGGGCAGGGGTGGTGCGAAGCCGGAAGCGGGTGGCGGAACCGGTGCCGCCGATACGAGCGGCACGCCGCCGGTGGTCAGCGCACGCTATCGCTGCATGGACGGGAGCAAATTCGCGGTGCGGTTCGACAATCAGCGCGACACCGCCGCGATCACGCGTAACGGCCGGACGCTGGCGACGCTCGACGGGCAGAAGCCGGCCTCGGGCATCTGGTACAGGAAGGGCCCGTACGAACTGCGCGGCAAAGGCGATGCCGCGACCTTGACGACGCCGGGCCAGCCGCCCATCGCGTGCTCCGTCATTCGCTAACGAAAGAGATCGACCGCCATGTGGACGGTGGCCCTGCTCGCGCTGTCCAACTGTTTCATGACGATCGCCTGGTACTGGCATCTGAAGGGCGGCATGGCCAAGCCGCTCTGGATCGTGATCGCGATCAGTTGGGGCATCGCCTTTTTCGAATATTGCCTGGCGGTCCCCGCCAACCGCATCGGCTATGCCGCGGGCTGGTCGGGCGGACAGCTCAAGGTGACGCAGGAAGCGATCGCGCTCGCGGCGTTCGGCGTGTTCATGGTGACGGTGCTGGGCGAGCCGCTCGGCTGGCGGCATCTGGGGGCGTTCCTCTGCCTGGTCGGCGCCGTCGCGTTCCTGTTCGCGGGGAAGTAGCGGCGACCTTCGCACCGCCGTCATGCCGGACTCGTTCCGGCATCCAACGTGCAACAACGGCTGGATTCCCGCGTGGAGGGTTGGACCCCGGAACAAGTCCGGGGTGACGATCGCCCCTAATTTCCCATCGCGTTTGCGAGCACCGCCAGGTCGCCATTGTCGATCGCGACGCCGGTTGCGTCGGTATCCGCGGCGGTGGCGTTGTTGGTCACCGGGTCGGGCGTGTTGGCACTCGCGACGTCGTACGCCGTCCAGATGATCCCGGCCGCCCAGAACAAGGCCGACCATCGGCTGCGGAAGATTTTGGACGAGATCATCACCGGACGATAGCCGCGCACGGTTAACGCGCGCTCCGCAAAGCCGGTTAACGGCGGGATTGCCCGATCGCTCGTGCGGGCATAGCATCGCGCGACTTCAACCAAGGGAGAGGCGCGATGACCAGGACGATGTCGGCATTGGTGCTGGTGATGGCGGCGAGCGTGCTGACCGCGGCGGCGGCGACGCGGCGCGACGACGCCGATCAGCTGATCGCGGCGCGGCAGGCCGGCTTCAAGCTGCAAGGTGCGGCCTTTGGCGGAATGAAAGGGGTGATCGATGCCAAGGGCGACGTGAAGACCCAGGCCTTCGCCGCTGGCGCGATCGCCGCCTGGGCGCGCGCGCTACCTGGGTTGTTCCCCGCGGGCAGCGACGGCGGCACGACCAAGGCATTGCCGACCGTGTGGAGCGACCGCGCCGGGTTCGAGAAGGCGGCGGCGACGTTGGCGACGGAAGCGGCCGAGCTCGCCAATATCGCCAAGGCGGGCGATCAGGCGGGCTTTGCGGCGCAATGGGGCGTGGTGCGCAACGCCTGCTCGGCTTGCCACGACAAGTATCGCGTGGCGGACAAGCCCAAGGGGTAAGCGGGGCGCCGAGCGGAGTCAGACGGGTAGACTCATAAAGCGGCCAGTCGGAAACGACCGAGTTGCGGGCATGATCATCGGTCTGCCGTTATCGGATATCAGCAAGCGGGGGCGTCAGGATGGCGGAGACCGGGATGATCGGGGTGCTGGCTCTGTTCCTGATCACCATGCAAGACGATGAGCTTCTCAGATACGATCCTGATCCGGCGCCCGTCGCGGAGACCGCACCTCAGCAGCTGGTGCGGCTGTCCGAGAACCGCCGCAGGTTATGCTCGAAGCTCTATAAGGAAGGCCGGGGTTTCGCCGAGGTTAGAACGATTGCCCGCACCCAACCCGGACTTTACGGCGACCCAAACGACGCCATCGAGGCGTGTCTCACGTATCAACGCGCGATAATCGATCAGGCGGCAGCAACGCTCGACAGGGCAGCCGAGGAAATTCGCCGAGAGGCAAGCAAAAGCCAGTAGCGAATTAGCGTTCAGTCATTCAGCTGAACGCCGCTGGGGCTCTACCGCGAGAAATGGCCGCTTTCCCCATTCCCTGATGTCCCCCGATTACTAGCCCACGCCCTAGTTCGGCATCACCTTGCCGCTGATCTCGCCATCCGGGAATTTGTCGGTGTGGATGTTGATCACGATCTTGCCGGCGTTCAGCGCGTCGACGAATTCCTCGAACGTATCCTGATCGTTGAGCAGCTTCGCGCCCTCGGCATAGGAATAATTGCGCATCGACACGTGGAAGCCGTTCTTGGTCGCGCGGTAATTGGCGCCATAGGGCACGGGCAGCACCGCCTCGACGTCGTCGGCGGTGCGATATTGGTGGAAATGGACCGGCCCGATCGGCTTGGCGACCAGGGCGTCGTTGAGCTGGTCCAGCGCGATGCCCTGCACGTCGAGCTCGACCGAGACGCGCTGCGCCTTCGTGTCGACCTTGACCGTCACCTTGCCATGCGCGGGCGACCCGGTGGTCGTCGGGATCGCGGTGCCGTCCAGCGTCGCGCGGAAGCTCTCGGTCTTGGCCGCGGCGGGAGTGGCGATCGCGATGGCAGTGACGGCGGTCAGGACAATCAGGGGAGTGAAGCGCATCGAATCCTCTATTGGCGGGCGAGCACGGCACACGGCTCGCGGCGAGTTACCTCAGACAAGCTTGCCCCAGGATGAAGCGGGATCAGGCGGTGCCGGTGACGCGCGCGACCGCCAGCGTGTCGACATATTGCTGGAACCACACCGCGCGTCCATCGGCGATGCGCCAGACATGCGCCATCTGCGCATGCTGCGCCTTGCCGGTCGCCTTGTAGGTGCCGAGATAGCGGCCGAACGCGACCACCGTATCGCCGCCATCGACGATCTCGTCGACCTGGACCGCGAACCCGTCCCATTCGGTCGCGCAGCGCATGAACACGCCCTGCGCCACGGCTTCGGGGCCGATATAGGGGCTGCCATCGGCATAGGGGAAATTCTCCGCCTCGTGCCATTCGATCGCCGGATCCATCCGCCCCAGCACGCCCGGCACGTCGCCCGCGGCGAAGGCGGCATAGATGGCGCCGATCAGTTCGACATTGGCGTGCGACATGGTTTTCCTCCCCAAGGTTTGCGCGGACGATAAAGCGGGTTCGGCGCCGACGATAGGACAGACTCGGCACAACAATCCCTCTCCCCTTGGGAGCATCGGGTAAACAGCGCCCCGCGCTGTTTAGGCCATGCCGGGGGCATGGCCGACCCGATGCTGGAGGGAGGCGCGAAGCGCCGGAAGGGTGAGGGCAGGGGCCAACGACTGCCCTCACCCTCCCGCGCCTGTCGGCGCTCCTTCCCTCTCCCGACGGGAGAGGGAATTGACGCTCACCGATTATCCAGTTGCGACCGCACCGCCGCCAGCCCCAACCGGCTGATCCGGTACGGCTGCCCGCTCTGGCTGAAGATCAGCCCGCGCCGCTTGAGCTTGCGGAATATCGGCAGTGAGCCGTCCGCCAGCACATGGCCTTCGCGGGTAAAGCAGATCGCCTCGACGATCCGCCCGTTGCTGTCGCGGCGGTGATGGATCGCGCCGCCCTGCGCGAGCGCGTGCAGCACGCGCTGTTCGTATTTTGAGATGTTCACGTGGATTGTGCCCGTCAGTCGAGAAAACGACCGCGTCGCCCGACCGGGATATCCCGGCGGGTCGAGCGCATGACGACGGCGCCTCCGGCAAAACCGGGGCCGTCAGGTCAGCGGGCGACAATTTCCTTCATACTTCCCTCAGGGGCGGTGAACGCCGCCGATGTGCCGTTGGACGGCGGGTTCGTCAAGATTTGGGAGAGCGCGCCGGCCGCCTCAAGCGAACCCGGCACCCCCCTCGCGCGGCTCGCAGCGGATCAGCCGGCTGGTCGCGACCGCCGCCTGGCGATGGACGACCGCGAGGCGATAGGCGGGGTCGGTCACCATCTCGAGAAAGGCATGCGCGTTAGGGTAGAGCGCGACGAACGCGGTATCCCACGCTTCGTCCGCCGGCCCGGTCAGCACGAGCTGCGGCGTGCCCGACCAGATCACGCTGCCGCCGACGCGGCGAAAGATCGGCCCGCTTTCCGCGCCGTACCGGGCATAGGCCTCGGCCCCGGTCAGCCCGAGCGCGGCGCAGTCATGGTCGTCGGGATAGGCGGCGCGCTCGCGATAGCGGACCAGGTTGAGCATCGCGATCGGCGCGTCGCGGGGGAGCGCCTTGAAGGCGTCGAACTGCTCACGGGTGGGGTCGATATGGGCTTCGGTCATGGCGCTCTCCTGTGAGCGGTTTGCGCCTGTTTCGGTGATTTAGTAAACTGTCACCGTAATTCCATACCGCTCGGGCAGATCGCGCCACGGCGCACCCGACCGCAATACCCAGAAGATGCCGTTCAACACCCGGCGATCATCCACGCGCGGCACGCCTCGCGGCTTGTTGGGCAACAGCGGCTCGATCACGCGCCACTCAAAGTCGGTCAGATCATATCGGCTCACGCCGAGCTTGAATCAGATGTCGTGCTTTTAGGGAAGCGCTATGCCGGCCCCGGCGTCTCATTCCCATCTGAGTGGGGCGGAGCATCGTAGAGTGATCCGCTGCCCCAGGTAGGGGGCAGGTCGAGATCAGCCTGATCGCACCAAGTAAGCCGACCGGCTTTATATGCGTCACTCTCGACAAGCTCAGTGTGAACTATCCGCATGGCCAGCATGAGCGCCTGAACGCCGTCTAGGCCGCACGCGTACCGCCGGACTTCGCGCTCCGGCCACCCTATCGAGTATCGGCACTGGAACTCCCCGCCGGGAGCTTTGGCAGGCGTGTAGAAACGAATTACCAGCCCGCCGCCATCCAGCTCAAACTCACGCGTCAAAAAAGCCGCTTCGTCCATCAGCCCTCTCCGTCGAGCGGGTCTGACATGTCATGCGCGCGCCAACAACCTTTATGGGTTCACAACCTAGTAACTGTCACCATAATCCAAGGTATCTTTTAACTTGCACGTCTGTTGGCAACCATCGTGGGTAACGTGTAAACGTATCGTAGATAGGCTTCGGTGAAATTCTTCAATGCCTCGGCATCGTCCGCTGAATAGAGTTCTTCATCGTGCGCCGCTTCATTTCCGCCAACCCTAATTTCGTGAGCCCACTGACCAATGTCTTTTGTTAGTTCTCCCGATAAAACTAGCAAGTCGATGCGCTTCACTAGCGGCTTTCCGGCGTCGTCTGGAATTTTTTCTTTTGTAGAAGCTTCCAAGGTCTTCCGAAACATTATTGCCGCGGCGTCGAAATTTCCGCCGAGAAGGCTGGATGTGCCTTGCTCGAAAAATCGAGAGATATTCTCAGGAACATGTTGCGGAGCCGCGCCACGTTCAGAATTCGGCCATTGTCGAATAAACCTGTAGCCTAAAGATTCCAAATTGCCATTTACCTGCGTGGGCATGCTGGAGTGATTAGGAGGGCTTTGGAATTCATATATAATTGCCTCGCCACAATTGCCGCACCTCATAAGGGTGCGGCGAGATTTATCGTGGACTACGAAATCGTGCGCCGCCGTAAACGACACGCTTTGCAATTTACAGTAGGGGCAATTTGACGATTTCGTGCCCATGGCTACTCCGCAGCAATCCCCGCCTTATCGAACATATCCCCTTCGCCGCTCCCGGCGTCCTCGTTTGCCGCCGGCCCGGCCTTCGCCTTCTGCCGCTTGTCGAACGAGTCCCACACGTCGTTCCACTGACCGCGCGTCGCCGCCTTCGAGTACTCGGTCGCGCGGGTTTCGAAGAAGTTGGCGTGCTCGACGCCGTTGAGCATTGGGGTCAGCCAGGGCAGGGGATGCTCGTCGATCATGTAGATCGGCTTCATGCCGAGCTGGCCCAGGCGCCAGTCGGCGATGTAGCGGATGTACTTCTTGATCTCCTTGGGCGACATGCCGTTGACCGGGCCCTGCTCGAACGCCAGGTCGATGAACGCGTCCTCCAGGCGGATCGTCGTCTGGCACACGTCGCCGATATCGTCGCGCACCGCCTTGGTCAGGCAGTCGCGTTCCTGCACGAAGGCGTGGAACAGGCGGATGATGCCTTCGCAATGCAGGCTCTCATCGCGGACCGACCAGGACACGATCTGGCCCATGCCCTTCATCTTGTTGAAGCGCGGGAAGTTCATCAGCATCGCGAAACTGGCGAACAGCTGCACGCCCTCGGTGAAGCCGCCGAACATCGCCAGCGTGCGGGCGATATCCTCATCGGTATCGACGCCGAACTGCTGAAGGTAATCGTGCTTGTCCTTCATCTCGGCATATTCGAGGAACATGCCATACTCGCTCTCGGGCATGCCGATCGTGTCGAGCAGGTGGCTGTACGCCGCGATGTGGACCGTCTCCATGTTGCTGAACGCGGTCAGCATCATCTTGACCTCGGTCGGCTTGAACACGCGGCCGTATTTCTCGTGATAGCAATCCTGCACCTCGACGTCCGCCTGGGTGAAGAAGCGGAAGATCTGGGTCAACAGGTTGCGCTCATGGTCCGACAGCTTCTGCGCCCAGTCGCGGCAATCCTCTCCCAGCGGCACCTCTTCGGGCAGCCAGTGGAGCTGCTGCTGGCGCTTCCAATATTCATACGCCCAGGGATATTCGAAGGGCTTGTAGGTCTTGCGGGCACTGAGAAGAGACATGGGCGAACTCCGGACTAGAATGTGATGGGGGTGATGTTGCCGACCGGGATGACCCCGAACGACAGAAGAGCGACGACGAGCCACACACCAGGCGTGGCCATGAGCAGGACACGCGCGAAGCGGCGCGCGGCATCGGGATTGACCGCGCCAGCCTGGGGCGCGGCGCCGACGAGGCTATCCGCCTGGTTGGCCATGCGGAGAAAATAGAAGGCGGGCGCCAGGTCGATGACGCAGACCAGCGAGATCAGGCCGAGGAGCAAGGCGCCGTTCATAGCGCGACCTCACCAAAGCGGATCCAGCCCAGGAGCGCGAGCATGGCGAGGAAGACGATCGGCGCCCCGATAACGTGGACACGTGCCACGGTCTTCATGTGCCGAAGCTGCATCGCGCGAAATCCTTCACCCATCCAGCGTGGATACCACGGGTTGCCGGGCACGGTCGTCCGCCGCAAAATCCAGAGGCCGTGGAGAAAGAAGGTGAGGCAAACGACGCCGGTCAGCGCGAGAAACGCTATTTTGCTCATGCGCCCGGCCCCCAGCTCGCCATCGCGCTGGCGAAGACGGTCAGGATCGCGGCCAGCGCGAGCAGCATCGTCGCGCCGATGCGCTGGGCATAGACCGCGCCTTCGCTCGTCGCGCGGCGAGTCAGGACGACGATTCCGCCCGCGCCCGCGACGCCGGCGACTGCATACATGACCAGGGGCGCGCGGTTCATGCCGCCTTCCTTGCGCCGCGGCGACGGTCGCTGGGCATGCGGGAAATCCCGGATGCCGCGCGCGCCGCAGTCCGCCTAGTCCGGTCGCCAGTCATCAATCCACACGAGGAGAAAAGAAGATGAGCCAGTTGAACAACGTCCGCGCCGACATGGCCGTGATTGGCGCCGATGGCGTCGCGGTCGGCACGGTCGACAGCGTTACTCATCACAGCATCAAGCTGCGCCCGACCGGCGTCCGCGGGGAGGAAGGCGATCGCGCCCATTTCATCCCGGCCGGCCTGATCGCCGAGATCGAAGGCGATACCGTGCGGCTGAGCGCCAACGCGGACGTCGCGGTGACGTTCGAGGACGAGCAAGTCTAGGACGCGATGCCGGCTCATGCGACCAACTCCGCGGTCGTGCGTTCTGGCCGCGTAACCATCACCATCATCGAAGGAGCATGACCATGGTCGATCTCAGCCAGATCAAGGAACATATGGAAGTCATCGGCGCCGACGGCGTCCATGTCGGCACCGTCGACCATGTCGACGGCGACCGCATCAAGCTGACCAAGAAGGATTCGGGCGCCGATGTCGAGGAAGGGCAGGGCAGCCATGCCGGGCACCACCACTACATCTCCAAGGGCCTGATCGCCGATATCGAGGGCGACAAGGTCCGGCTGAGCGCGAACGCGGATGTCGCTGTGACGTTCGAGGAGGAAGAGCAGGCTTGAGTCGACAACTCCCTCTCCCGTCGGGAGAGGGAGGGAGGCCCGCAGGGCCGGAAGGGTGAGGGCAGGACGGTTCACGCCGCGATGCCCTCTTTCCTGTTACCCAGCGTCATCGCCACATGTGCGACCACGCCATCGATATTCCCCATCACATCCCCATTCGAAAAGCGCAGGACATGAAAGCCCTCGCTTTCGATCACTCTTGTCCGCGACGCGTCATTCTCGGCGGTGTCGGCATGCGTGTCGCCGTCGACTTCGATCACCAGTGATTCCGAGAAACACATGATGTCCGCAAAAAACGGCCCGATCGGCGCCTGGTGCCGCCACTTCAGCTCCGGGAGTGCTTCACGCAGCGCGCGCAACAACCGACGCTCGGGCGAGGCCGCGTCGCGACGTAGCTGTCGCGCGCGGGGAACGGTTCCGATCGGTTTGTTCGCGTAAAGGCGCACTGCCCTCACCCTTCCGGCGCTTCGCGCCTCCCTCCCTCTCCCACAGGGAGAGGGAATTCGCCTACCTCACTGGCACGCCAGGCATTCATCGTAATCCGTCGTTTCGCCCAGCTCGAACTTGGGCGCCTCGATCGTGTTGTCGGCTTCCACGCCACCCGCGAAGCCGGCGCGCTGCACCGATTTGGAGCGGAGGTAGTAAAGCGACTTCACGCCCAGTTCCCAGGCGCGGAAGTGGAGCATCAGCAGGTCCCACTTCTCGACATCGGCCGGGATGAACAGGTTGAGGCTGGTCGACTGGTCGATATACGGCGTGCGGTCGGCCTGGAGCTCGATCAGCCAGCGCTGGTCGATCTCGAAGCTGGTCTTGTAGCAGTCCTTTTCTTCCTGGGTCAGGAAGTCGAGATGCTGGACCGAGCCGCCGCGCTCGAGGATCGAGTTCCACACCGCGTCGCTGTTCTTCGACTTCTCGATGAAGATCTTCTCGAGATACGGATTCTTGACCGAGAACGATCCCGACAGCGTCTTGTGGGTATAGATGTTGGCCGGGATCGGCTCGATGCAGGCGCTGGTGCCGCCGCAGATGATCGAGATCGACGCGGTCGGCGCGATCGCCATCTTGCAGCTGAACCGCTCCATCACGCCCATGTCGGCGGCGTCGGGGCAGGGGCCGCGCTCGACCGCCAGCGCCATCGACGCGGCGTCGACCTGCGCGCGGATCTGCTTGAACATCTTCATGTTCCACGACTTCGCCATGGCGCCTTCGAACGGCAGGCCGCGCGCCTGGAGGAACGAGTGGAAGCCCATCACGCCAAGACCAACCGACCGCTCGCGCATCGCCGAATAAGCGGCGCGCTCCATGCCGGGCTCGGCGCGGTCGATGAAATCCTGCAGCACATTGTCGAGGAACCGCATGATGTCCTCGATGAAGTGCTCGTCCTTGTTCCACTGATCCCAGGTCTCGAGGTTGAGCGAACTGAGGCAGCACACCGCGGTGCGATCCTTGCCCAGGTGGTCCTTGCCGGTCGGCAAGGTGATTTCCGAGCACAGGTTCGAGGTCGAGACCTTGAGCCCGAGATCGCGATGATGCTTGGGCATCGTCGAGTTCACGTGATCGGCGAAGATGATGTACGGCTCGCCGGTCGCCAGACGGGTCTCGACCAGCTTCTGGAACAAGGCGCGGGCATCGACCTTGCCGCGCTCGCTGCCGTCCTTGGGCGATTTGAGCGACCATTCGGCGCCGTCGCGCACCGCTTCCATGAAAGCGTCGGGGATCAGCACGCCATGGTGCAGGTTGAGCGCCTTGCGGTTGAAGTCGCCCGACGGTTTGCGGATTTCGAGGAATTCCTCGATCTCCGGGTGCGAGATGTCGAGATAGCAGGCCGCCGAGCCGCGGCGCAGCGAGCCCTGGCTGATCGCGAGCGTCAGGCTGTCCATCACGCGGACGAACGGAATGATACCGCTGGTCTTGCCGTTCAGGCCGACCGGCTCGCCAATGCCGCGGACATTGCCCCAATAAGTGCCGATGCCGCCGCCGCGTGAGGCGAGCCAGACATTCTCGTTCCAGGTGTCAACGATGCCGTTGAGGCTGTCGGGCACCGAATTGAGGAAGCACGAGATCGGCAGGCCGCGTCCGGTGCCGCCGTTCGACAATACCGGGGTCGCCGGCATGAACCACAAACGCGAGATATAGTCGTAGAGGCGCTGCGCGTGCGCACCGTCATCGGCATAAGCCGAGGCGACGCGGACGAAGAGGTCCTGATACGATTCGCCCGGCAGCAGATAGCGGTCGTTGAGCGTGTCCTTGCCGAAATCGGTCAGGAGGTCATCGCGCGAATGATCGACCTCGACCGGATACGGCTTCGCGATCGACTTCGAGTCGCGCTTCTTCGCCTTGGGCGCCGCATTTGCCTGCGCCGTTGCTGCCTCGATCGCGTCGGTCGCCATATTCTCGCCCGTTCCTTCGGTGTCTCTGAAATCCATCTCTCGCCCCTGCTTTCCGCTCGCACAAATCGACTCGGGGGAACGAACCCCCACCTTATCATTCCGGCGCCGACAGGTGAGAACAAAAATAGTCCACAGCCTGTTCAAAAAAGCGCGAGCGGCCTCGTGCTGCGATATGGGATCGCAACAGGAATTCCACCAGTGCTTGGGTCGCCCCCGAACCGAACTACAACAGATTGTGCCCATCCGGGTCCGGACGCAATACCGTAAATGACGAATTAGTGACTCAATTCGTCGCTATTTTGACTCGACTCATGGAAGGTCCGATCCGGTCCATTCGCCGCGACGCGCGGGTTTCCGCGGGCTTCCGCGAAGGCAAGGGAACGAACACGGAACACACAAAAATATTGTGCCCAGCCGCTGGACCCTATCAACCTGTTGTGGTCGGGTCGAGTCATGGTCGATCCGATCGCTCCGTTTGACGAGATTCGCGGACTCCGGGCGCTGTGGGCGCGCGTGACGCAGCACGATTCGCCCGCCGAGGCGCGTCCCGTCCCCATCCGGACGCTGCTCGACATGCTCGGTCTGGGGCTCGAACAGACGATGTCGATGCTGGGACAGGCGCGGCCCGACTGGCCGGCGTTCACCGCATGGATCGCCGCGACCGCGGGACTGCCCGATGCGGCGCGGCTGGCGCGCTACACCGCTTGGTATGACGGCGCCGAGCCGCCGGCCGAGGAGATCGCCCGCCAGGCGGCGGTGATGGCGATGGCGCCGGTGTTCGACGCCGAAGACCAGGCGCGATGGGATCGCGACGGCGTGGTCGTGCTGCGCCAGGCGATCACGCGCGATCAGGCAGCGGCGATCGCGGATCATCTCTGGTCGATCCTCGACGCCGACCCGGCCGATCCCGCGACCTGGTACGGGCCACGCACCAACGGCATCATGATCCAGCATTTCCAGCATCCGACTATGGACGTGCCGCGCCGCTCGGCGCGCATGGCGAAGGCGTTCGCCGAGCTCTACGGCCATGCCGACCTGATCGTGTCGACCGACCGGCTGAGCTTCAATCCGCCGATCAGGCCCGGCTACACCTTTCCCGGGCCGCATCTGCACTGGGATGGCAATTTGACGCCGCCGATCGCGCTCGAGACCCAGGCGATCCTCTATCTGACCGATACCGCCGCCGATCATGGTGCGCTGCAGGTCGTGCCGGGTTTCCACTATCGCCTGGCCGATGGCTGGATCGAAAGCCTGAACGGTGCGGATCCGCGGACCGTCAATCTGTCATCCGAAGCAGTCACGGTGCCGGCAGGGGCGGGGGACCTCGTGATCTGGCGCCATGAAATCCCGCACGGCGCCAGCGCCAATCGCAGCAACCAGCCGCGGCTGGCGCAATATGTGAACCATTATCCGATGCACTGGCCCGATCAGCGGCCCTGGCTGTAGCGCGTCGGCTTCAGCGGGCGAGCGGCAAGGTCAGCGTCGCCGCCAGCCCGCCATCGGGTGTATCGCCCAAGGTCAGGTCACCGCCATACAGCACCGCCAGTTCGTGCGCGATCGTCAGACCGAAACCATGCCCTTCATTGCGTTCATCGAGTCGGACGCCCTTCGACAAGGCGCGTACTCGCTCGGCCGGTGTGATGCCTGGGCCATCGTCCTCGATCGTGATGATCGCCGATCCGGATACGGCGTGTGCGTCGATTACGACCCGCGATCGCGCCCATCGCATCGCGTTATCGGCCAGATTGCCGATCATCTCGTCCAGGTCGGTACGGTCGACAGCGACCATCAGATCGGCCGGTATCTCGACCCCGATCATGACGCCGCGCTCGGCATGGATGCGGCGCAGCGCGGTGACGATGTCGTCGGCCACCACACCGACCGACGTCGCGACGCGTGCGCTCGCGATGCCGGCGCGCGCTCGGCCGAGATGATGACGCACCGTCGCGTCCAGCCGGGCGACCAACGCCGCCAGCCGTCCGTCGGGGTCGCGCCCGGGCTCGCCGGCGACCAAGGCAAGCGTGGCGATCGGCGTCTTCAGCCCATGCGCCAGATTGGCCGCGGTGCCACGCGCCGCGGCGAGCGCCGCCTGATTGTCGGCAACCAGCGCGTTGAGTTCACTGGCAAGCGGGGCAAGTTCGGCGGGCTGGTCCTCCGAGAGGCGCTCGGCACGGCCATTGCGCACCGCTGCGATGTCATCGCGCAGCCGGTCGAGCGGACGCAGGCCCAAGCGTAGCTGAATCAACGTCGCGATGGCGAGCAGAACGCCCAGCGCCAGCAATGACAGGATCAGCGGCGCCATCGCCCCCAGGATCGGCCGCGTGATCGTCTCGCGCGGTGTGGCGACCGCGATCGTGGCCGGACCGGCATCGGTCAGCACGGTTCGCCAGCGGCCATGAACCGGCTCGCCATCGGTCAGGCCGCTGTCGAACGGTCGCCAAGGCGACGCATCGCGATCATGGTCGCGATCGGGATGGGGGCGGGGTGGCCGGCGATCGAGCATCGCCTCGGTCAACGGCCGCAGCCCGCCGCGCGACAGCGAGCTGGTCGGCGTATCGATCCGCCAGACGTCGCCGGGCGCGAAGCCGGCCTCGATCTCGGCGGCGCGCGCGCGATCGATCCCCCCTTCACGCGTCACCAGGCTGGCGAGCACGAAACCCTCATTATCCAGTCGCTGATCCGCGCCGTGGATGACGAACCGTTCCAGGATGCCGCCGATCGCGACGCCCGCGACGATCAGCGCGAGCAGCGTGGCGACGGCAGACAGCGCGAGCAGCCGCCCGCGGATCGACTGCGGCATCAGCCTCATTGCGGTGCCGTCAGCATATCGGCGGTCAGCCGATAGCCGCGCCCGCGCACCGTCTCGATCAGGTCGCGCCCGATCTTGCGCCGCAGCCGTGCGATGATCACCTCGAGCGAATTGGAATCAGGATCGGCATCATTCTCATAGACGCGGTCGAGCAATTCGAGCCGCTCGATCACGCTTTCCTTGCGCAGGATCAGCGCCGACAGCACGCGCCACTCGAGCGCGGTGAGGCGGAGCGGCAGCCCGTCGAGCTCGAACTGGCCGGTCTGCGCGTCATAGCTGAGCGGCCCGCATGCGACGCGTGGTGCTGCATGGCCCGCGGCCCGCCGCGCGAGCGCGCGTAGCCGCATCACCAGTTCCTCGACGCGGAACGGCTTGGTCAGGTAATCGTCGGCGCCGGCGCGGAACCCCTCGACCTTGTCGGACCATCCGTCGCGCGCGGTGAGGATCAGGACGGGCAGGGTGCGTCCCGCGGCGCGCCATTCGTTGAGCACGGCAATCCCCGATTTGACCGGCAGGCCGAGGTCGAGCACGGCAGCGTCATATTGACCGGTGTCGCCGAGATGCGCGCCGTCCTCGCCATTCGCGGCGTGATCGACCGCGAAATTCTCGGCGCGCAGCACGCGCAGGATCGCGGCGGCCAGATCGGCATCGTCCTCGACCAGCAGGATACGCATCGTCGCCCCTTTCGCCCGTTGAGCTACCGCACATGCTTAAACCGAAACTGAACCGCGGGGTTCAGCGGGGCGTGGCCGCACTTCGCTACGACTCGGACCATCGCAATCATGAAGGAGTTCGAACGATGGTCGATGTGAAAAATCTGATGGGGCGCCCGGTGGTATTATGGATCGCCGGCGCGGCGTTGCTCGCGGCCGGTGCTGCGGGCGGGGCCGGCGCGGTCGGGCTGACGCGCCCCGGGGTCGAGGTGGCGCCGATCCGGCCCGTCGCGATCGCGTCGCTGGCGCAACGCGCCGGCGGGCTGGTGACGGTGCGCGGCAAGGTCGCCGAAGTCTATGGCGACCGCTTCACGATCGCCGACGGCAGCGGCAAGACGATGGTCGATGTCGGGCGCGACGGCGACAATGCAGTGACGGCGGGCCAGGATCTGCTCGTCCAGGGTCGCTATGACAATGATCAGTTGCGCGCGTCGTTCCTGGTCGACGGCAATGGCCGCGTGCGCGCGGTCGGGCCCTTGTTCGGGCGCGGGCCACATCGCGGCCGGCCCGACGAGCGGCACGGGCCGGGCGGAGCCGGGCCGGGTCGTGGTGGCCCGCCGCCGGCCGCCTGCGACGCGCTGCCGCCCCCGCCGCCATCCGCGGCGGAGCAGCCTGGTGCGCCGAGGCAATGAAGGATGTGCGCGGCCACCCAAGGTGGTCGCGCATTCCTTAGCCGGCTTTGCGGGCCTTGCGCGCAGGCGTCGGCGCGTTGAGCCGCTCCAGGTTGAAATTCTGCGCGAATTCCAAGCCCGCGCGGCCATCCTTGGCCCAGCGGACGGTCGCCGGGAACATCTGGCCTTCGAGCAATTCGATCTGGACGTCGACACCCGAGGGGTCGACCGGGAATTCGATGCCATCGATCAGTGCGCCGGTCGACGAGATGTTGCGGATGCGGACCTCGCCCTTGGTCACGCCGAGATCGAGGATGGCCGAACGCAGCATCGTCGAGCGCGGGCTGCGGCTGACCTTGTAGCCGAGCGGGGTGGCCTGGCCACCGGCGGCCTGGAGCTGGCGGACGACTTCTTCGCTGCGCGCGGGCTTGCCATAGACATAGCCCTGGATGTGGCTGCAGCCGAGTTCGCGGATCAGCTCGACCTCGTCCTGATGCTCGACGCCTTCGGCGGTCGTTTCCATATAGAGCGTGTTGGCCAGGGTCACGATCGCCTTGATGATCGCGGCGTTGCGGTTGCCCGGCACGGCGGCGCCGCGGACGAAGCTCTGGTCGATCTTGATCTTGTCGAACGGCGCTTTCTTCAGATAGCCGAGCGACGAATAGCCGGTGCCGAAATCGTCGAGCGCCAGGCGCACGCCGATCCCCTTCAGCGACTTGAACATCTTTTCCGAACTGGCTGTTTCGTTGACGAACACGCCTTCGGTGATTTCGAGCTCGAGCCGGTGCGGCGCCAGGCCCGAATTGGCCAGCGCCGAAGTGACGATCGCGGGCAGCGCCGGATTGGCGAACTGGATCGGGGAGACGTTGACCGCGACCCGGACATGATTGGGCCAGCCCGCCGCCTCGCGGCACGCAGTCCGCAGCACCCATTCGCCGATCGTTTCGATCATCCCGCATTCCTCTGCGATCGGGATGAATTCGGCAGGGCTGATCGCGCCGCGCGTCGGGTGGTCCCACCGGATCAGCGCCTCATAGCCGACGATCTGCTCGCCCTGGGTCGACACCACGGGCTGATAGGCGACGTAGAATTGGTTGCCGATCAATGCGTGACGCAGATCGTCTTCGAGCTGTTTCTTGGATTGGGCGCCGGCGAGCAGCTCGCTGCGGAAGAAGCGATGGACGCCGCGCCCGTCGCCCTTCGCCTCGTACAGCGCGAGGTCGGCATTGCGGACCAGTGTCTCAGAGTCGCTGCCATCCTCGGGTGAGATCGCGATACCGATCGAGCAGCCGATGGTGATCGACGACCCATCGATGAAATAGGGCTGCGACAGCGATTCGATGACCGTTCGCGCCAACTCGCCCAGGCGGTCGCGATTGCCTTCGCCGGGCAACACGATCTTGAATTCGTCGCCGCCCAGCCGGCCGACCAGTCCGGCCTCGCCGACCGACCGTTGCAGCCGCTGCGCGACCTGCTTCAACAGCGCGTCGCCCATCTGATGGCCGAGCGTGTCGTTGACCGCCTTGAAGCGATCGAGATCGAGCAGGAACAGCGAGGTGATGGCGTGGCCCGATTGCGGCGCCAGCGTCTTGTCGAGCGAGGCGCGCATGCGTTGTCGGTTGGCGAGGCCGGTCAGCCCATCGAATAGCGCGAGGCGCGTGATCTCGGCTTCGGATCGGCGCTTTTCGGTAAGGTCGCGGCCCGACCCGACGAAACCCTGGAAGCGGCCAAGCTCGTCGATCATCGGCCGGCCGGAGATCGACCACCAGCGCTCGCTATCCTCGTCGGCGGCGGGGCACACCGAATAGTCGGAAAAACTGGTGCGCGAGGACAAATGAAAACTCAGTGTGCGCTCGGTGTCACCGGCTTCGGTATCCATGCGGAAGATGTCGTTGAGCCGGCCGGCGCTCGGCTCGACGCCGAGCCGGGCGAATTCGCGCCCGACCTTGGCCGACAGATAGGTGACCAGGCCGTGGCGATCGGTCTGCCAGAACCAGCCATCGCCATGATCCTCGACTTCTCGCACCAATTGCGCGGCGAGCCGGCCCGAACTGTTCTCGGCTTCGTCGAGCCGGTTGCGTTCGACGTCGTTGCGCGCCAGCCGCACGGTCGAGATCGCCAGCGTGGCGAGCGCCAGGCAAGCGATGGCGGACGGCAGGCCGAACCCGGTATGGATCAACACCATGCCGGCGAGCGCGCCGGCAAAGCCCAGCGTTGCGGCGCGTAGCGGATGGATCGCGATCGCGGTGATCGTCACCCCCGCGAACACAGCGATGAATCCGGCCAGATAATATTGGCCGATCGGCAACGCCGCGACCAGCGGAGCCAGCGACAACAGTCCAACACCTAGCGCCACCGAACAAAGCGACAGAGTACGGATTTGGACATGGGTCGGCCAGAAATGCGCAATCTCGAGTTTGAGTTGGGCGAAAGCGGCGAGCGATGCCGCGGCGATCACGCCGCCGCGAAGGGCCGCCAGGCGGACCAGATCGTCATGCCCGGTATAATGGGCGATCAGCCCCACGACGAGCGGCGCGAGCATCTGTGCGAACAGGACAAATGGCCAGACCGAAGCGAGCTCGCCAATGCGCTGCAATCGCGCCTCGATCGTCTCGGGCGTGGCGTCGGCGTCGAGCGCCAGCGCGCCCCAGATGGAACGCGTCGCATCGACCACAGATCGGCTCGGACGAACGGACATGACCATGCCCGTAAAGCGAAGATGTTAGGAAGTGCTTTCCATCGAAACTAGTAAGTGGACAGTTGCCGAGGCGAACACCCGCGTCAGCCCGTGTCCCCGGTTCGAATGAAATCGATGAAGGCACGTAATGGGGCCGGCATCAAGCGGCGGCTGTGATAGTAAAGCGATGGTCCGGGAAACGGCTCCATCCAGTCGCTCAGAATCTCGACCAGCGTGCCGCGCGCCAGCTCGGCGGCAAAGAATTCTTCGAATCCTGCCGCTATGCCGAGTCCAGCGACCGCCGCCGCGATCTCCATCTGCATCGACGTTGCGATGAGTGGCCCGTCGGGAGCGATGCGATAGCGGCGACCGCCGCGTTCGAAATCCCACGCAGCGAGCCTGCCGCTGGCGAAGCGGTGGCCGAGCCTTTGGTGTCGGGCAAGGTCGCGCGGGTGCCGGGGCGTACCGTGGCGATCGAGATAGGCGGGGGCGGCGACGCAGGCGAAGCGCTGCCGGCGCGGGCCGATCGGTACCGCGATCATGTCGCGATCAATGCGTTCCTCATATCGGATCCCGGCGTCGAATCCGGCCGCGAGGACGTCGACCAACTCGTCCTGTGCGGTAACCTCCATTCGGATGCCCGGGTGCGCGGTCAGGAATTGCGCGGCGATCGGCGGCAAGACGTGCCAGGCGACGATGCCGGGGACGTTGAGGCGCAGCGTGCCGCTGATCCGGCCGCTGTCGGCGACGAGATCGTCGGCCGCATGCGCGAGCTCCGCCAATGCCGGCGCCAATCGCTCGAGCAGCCTTTGGCCGGCCTCGGTCGGGGTGACGCTGCGCGTGGTGCGGTTGAGCAAGCGGATGCCGAGGTCGCTTTCGAGGCGGCGCACCGCCTCCGACAAGGACGAAGCGGAGAGGTTGCCCGCCTGCGCGGCGGCGCGAAACCCGCCTGCCTCGGCCACCGCCGCGAATTGCGCGAAATCGTCGAGATTGGGAGTTGCCATTGTACGAAATTTCGCACGGGCCGTTTCGGTTGTCACGGCTTATCGTACGGTATTCGCGGCTGCATATAGAGGCTCGAAAAGGAGTTTGACCCATGGAACACCGAAAACTTGGCGCCACTGGCCCGATGACCTCCGCGATCGGATTGGGCTGTATGGGCATGTCGGGCGCATACGGTCCCGCGGATCGCGACGAGGCGATCGCGACGATCCACGCCGCGCTCGACGCCGGCGTGACGTTGCTCGACACCGGGGACTTCTATGGCCAGGGCCATAATGAGATGCTGATTGGCGACGCGATCGCCGGCCTGCCGCGCGACGCTTATCAACTCAGCGTCAAATATGGCGGGCTGCGCGACCCGGCAGGGGCGTTCATCGGCTTCGATGCGAGCCCGCGCTCGACGAAGAACTTCCTCCATTACACGCTGCAGCGGCTGCGGGTGGACCATATCGACATCTACCGCCCCGCGCGGCTCGATCCCGATGTGCCGATCGAGGAGACGATCGGTGCGATCGCCGAGATGGTGCAGGCAGGCTATGTTCGCCATATTGGCCTGTCCGAGATGGGGTCGGAGACGATCCATCGCGCCGCCGCGGTGCACCCGATCGTCGACCTGCAAATCGAATATGCCTTGGTCAACCGCGGCCCCGAAGACAGCATTTTCCCGACGCTGCGTGAACTCGGGATTGGCGTCACCGCTTACGGCGTGCTGTCACGCGGGTTGATCAGCGGGCATTGGCAGGCGTCAAGCGGCGCGCAGTCGGGCGATTTTCGCGCACACTCGCCGCGCTTCCAGGCGGGCAATATCGAGGCCAATCTGCAGATTGCGGACCGGCTGAAGGCGATTGCCGATGCCAAGGGCATCACGACCGCGCAGCTCGCCATCGCCTGGGTCGCAGCAAAGGGACGCGACATCGTGCCGCTGGTCGGGGCCAAGACCCGCACGCGGTTGCAGGAAGCCCTCGGCGCGCTCGACGTGACGCTCAGTGCCGAGGATCTTGCGGCGATCGAGGCGGCGGTGCCGCGCGACGCGGTGCGCGGCGATCGCTTTCCGCCGCACGGCATGGCCTCGCTCGACAGCGAGCGGGGCTGAAACGGTTGCGGTGCCAGCCCGCTCCCCCACCCGGCCGCCCAACAGGGTATGATATGGGCGGCCGGGTGGGGGAGCGGGCCGGCACCGTGACAGCGAAACTGAATAAGCCGCTAGGGTTGGTAGCCTTCCCATTCGGCGGGAAGGCCGACCGGCCCAAGCAATTGGTTGGTCAGCGGCACGAAGATCGCCGCCGCGCGGTTGTCGTTGGCCATCAGCAGGATGCAGCTCTGCCGCGTGTCGACGCACATCGCGTAATTCTCCGTGCCGTCGTCATGCCCCTCCTTGAAATAAGCATGGCCGAACCGGCTTTCGAACGTGCCCCAGCCGACGCCATAGCCCAGCTTCATGCCTTTCCAGCGATTGGTGCGATCGTTGCGCAGTGTCGGAAACTGGGTGGGGCTGTCGATCCAGATCGTGGGGCGGACCATCGCCGTATGCGCGGCGACCCCCAGCCCGTCGCTCCGCGACACCGCGGCGAGAAAACGCGCCCAGTCGGCCAGGGTCGTAGACATCGATCCGGCAACGTCGACTTTGCCTCGATGCGCAAAAGGCTGGCGTTGACCGTCCGCGGTGTAGCCATAGGCAAAACGGCCTTCGTAGCTGTCGCGCCAGGTCATCGACGTATCGCCCATCCGGAAACGGTCGAACACTCGCGTCTGGATTTCCTTGCCGACATCGATCCCCAAGCCCTGTTCGAGGACGAACTGAGCCAAATGGACGCCTTCGCCCGAATAGCCGTAGCGGGTGCCGGGATCGCGATGGAAACGCAGCTTCTTGTCGTCCTCGAAGAAGCGGAAATTGGCGAAGCCGCTGCTATGGTTCATCAATATCCGCAAGGTCAGCTTGCGCCAGCGCTCGTCGCCCTTGAGATCCGCATAAGCGTCATAGTCGGGCAATGGCTTGGCCAGATATTGATCGATCGGCTTGTCGAGATCGACTTTTCCTTCAGCGACCAATTGCATCAACATCCAGGCGAAAGTCGCCTTGGTCAGCGACGCACCGGGCATGATCGTCGCCGGCGTCAGCGGCGCCTTGTTCTCCAGCGAGGCATAGCCGTAGCTCTTGATGAAGACGATCTTGCCCTTGCGGATCACCGCGACGCCGAGACCGGTGACATGGTTCGCCGTCATCATCCGCTGGACGATGTTGTCGACGGTCGATTCCGACAGGTTGCGATTGTCGAGCGTATTGTACACGCGTTGCGGCCGATCGGTGGCGCCGATCGCGAGCAGCGCCAAGGCCGCGCTCATCATCCGCAACGATCGGCCGGTGGGCATGCGAGTCTCTCCAGGAAATTCCGGCGCGCTGTATCGCCGGTCAGGCGCAATTAGCCAACGCTTCGTACGCGGCGGTCAATCGCGGCAATACCGGTTCGTGGTTCGGCGGCAATGGCGTGCCGAGATGTTCATGGCGCAGCTCGGCCATGAACGCCTCCCATAAAGGCGGCCCGCCTTCCTCGAGCAATTGCGCGCGAATCGCGAGCTCGGGCGTTGTCGGCAAATGGCGCCGGCCCCAGGCGCCGAGCTGGGCGAGCACCGGCAGCAGCTGGATTGCCGGTTCGGTCAGGCTGTAGATCGCCTTCTGCTTGTGGCTGGGGTCGTCGGCGCGCGTCAGCAGGCCGCGTTCCATCAGCTTTTTCAGACGGTCGGCCAGGATGTTGGAAGCGATCCCTTCCTCCGATTGCGAGAGCAACTCGCGATAGTGACGACGATTACCGAACATGATGTCGCGGATGATGATCAGGCTCCAGCGATCGCCCAGGGTCTCCATCGATAGATTGATCGGGCATCCCGACCGCATCGCTTCAGCCATGGGAGCAATGTAAAAAAACTGCTTGCAATATGCAACTGCTTAATTTAGCCGACGCACATACCGCTTGCGATATGCAAGCAGTTTTGCGAGGAGGATGCGATGAAGTTCCTGTGCCTTTGCCATTACGAATCAGCGCGCTTCGCCGAACTGAAGCCCGCGGATTTCGAGGAGATCGGCGCGATCTGTGCTCCGCACGATGCGGCGCTGAAGGCGAGCGGCAAGGTCGAACTGATCGGCGCGCTCGGCATGCCTGAGCAGTCGCGGACCTTGCGCGTCGAAAGCGGCGCCGTGGTCGACGCCGCCGGCCCCTATGCCGTCACCCCGGAGCCGTTCGGCGCCTTCTTCATTGTCGAGGCCGATGATATCGACGGGGCGGTCGAGATCGCGAAGCTGCATCCGGGAACGCATCTCGGCGACAAATTCGGGCGCGGCGGAATCGAAGTGCGTCCGATCGATTTCATCGAGCGGCCGTGAGTGGGAGAGAGATGATGGGTAAGGTACGTGTCGGCGCGTTTTCGGTATCGGTTGATGGGTTCGGTGCCGGACCCGAGCAGAGCCTGGATGATCCGCTCGGCAAGAACGGCCGAGAGGTGCACGGCTGGTTCTTCCCGACGCGCTTCTTCCAGACCATGATCGGAAAAGGGGACGGCGAGACCGGGATCGACAACGATTTCGGCGAGCGCGCGATGACCGGCTTCGGCGCGTTCATCCTGGGCCGCAACATGTACGGCCCGATCCGCGGCGAGTGGAACGGGACCGACTGGAAGGGCTGGTGGGGCGACAATCCGCCTTACCATGCGCCGACCTACATTCTGACGCATCATCCGCATCCGCCGATCGAGATGGAGGGCGGGACGACCTTCATCTTCGTCACCGACGGGATCGAGAGTGCGCTCGAGCAGGCGCGCGCCGCGGCCGGCGACCTCGACGTCAAGATCGGCGGGGGCGTGTCGACCGTGCGGCAATATCTTCAGGCCGGATTGATCGACGAACTCCATTACGCCGTGTCGCCGGTCGTACTGGGGCAGGGAGAAGCGATGTTCCAGGGGATCGACCTGCGCGCCCTCGGCTATGCCCCGACCGAGCAGGTGATGGGCGAGCGCGCGCTGCATATCGTGTTGGCGAAGGGGAAGTGACTTGACACTGAAGCTCTACGCACATCCCTTCTCATCCTACTGCCAGAAGGCCAAGACGGCCTTCTACGAGAAGGGCGTGGCCTTCGAGGAAGTGATGCTCGACGGCAGCGAGCCGGTGGCGAGCGAGTTCGCCGCGCTCTGGCCGATCGGGCGGTTCCCGGTACTGACCGATGGTGACAGGCTGGTCTTCGATACGTCGCCGATCATCGAATATCTTGACGCCAGATATCCCGACAAACCGTTGATCCCGGCCGATCGGGACGCCGCGGTCGAGGTGCGGATGTGGGACCGCTTCTTCGACAATTATGTCAGCTATCCCCAGCAACGCATTGTCTATGGGGCACTCGGCCGCGAAGCCAGGGACGATGTCAGGTGGCAAGGCGCGCTCGATACGGCGTACGCGATACTCGACAAACACCTCGCGGGCCGGGACTGGGCTGCGGGTGACGCGTTCAGCCTGGCCGACTGTGCGGCGGCGCCGGCATTACTCTACGCCGATTGGAGCCACGCAATCCCCAAGTCGTTCGCGAACGTCTGGGCTTATCGCGACCGCCTGCTCGCCCGCCCGAGCTACGCGCGTGCGCTCGACGAGGCGCGGCCCTATCGGCATTACTTCCCGTTGGGCGCGCCCGAAGGGAGGGACTAGCCGATGGCGATCTCCCTTTACGACCTCAGCGTGCCGACCTTCCGGCAGACGGTGGGCGCCGTCGCGGGGTTTCTCGACCGCGCGGTTCGGCATTGCGAAGAGACTGGCGCCGACCCGGACGATTTCGTCGACGCGCGCCTCTATCCCGACATGGCCCCGTTTCATTTCCAGATCGAAGCCCTGACGCATCATGCCGCCTGGGGCGTGAAAGCGTTGACGACCGGCGTGTTCGATCCGCCGCCGCTCATCGGATCGATGCCGTTCGCCGACTTGCGAGCGATGGTTGGTGAGGCGGAAACCGCGCTGACGACATTCACGCCGGATGAGGTCAACGGCTGCGCGGGCAAGGAACTGGACTTGCAGATCGGCCCGCGCAGGCTCGCTTTCACGGCGGAGACCTTCATCCTCTCCTTTTCGCTGCCCAACTTCCATTTCCACGCCGTCACCGCCTACGACATCTTGCGCACGCGGGGCGTGCCGATCGGCAAGCGCGATTATGAGGGGCGGTTGCGGACGCTGTAGGCTCAGGGTTCGGCGAGCAAGTCGGCCAGCTCGATCAGGCTGGCGACGCTCCATTCCCAAACCTGCGCGAAGTGACGATCAGGCGCCGGACGGCCTCCATATTCCATCGGGCGATCGACATAGGCGGTCAGCAGGCCGGCGGCGCGTGCCGCGCCAAGGTCGCTATGGTGCGCGGCGACAAGGCAGAGTTCGTCGGGTTGTATGGCGAGCTGGCGGGCGGTGGCCAGATAGGCCTCCGGGTCGGGCTTGTAGTGTCCGCTCACCTCGGCACCCAGGATCGCGTCCCACGGCAGTCCCGCACGGCGCGCCATGTCCAGCATCAGCGCGATATTGCCGTTCGACAAAGTCACGATCGGAAAGCGTTGCTTCAGCCGCGTCAGCCCGTCGACCGCGTCGGGCCAGGGATCGAGCCGGTGCCAGGCGAGCGTCAGCTCGTGCAACCGCGCGTCGCCGACCGCGGCGGGGTCGATGTCGAGACTGACCAGCAAATCTTCCAGTGTCTCGCGATGAAGCGTGTCGAGAATCACGAAAGGACGCTCGCCCGACCGCACGCGCGCCATTGCGGGCTGATACCGCGCGCGCCAGCCGTCGGCGAACTCCTCGGGCGTAATGTCGCTGCGGCCCAACTGTTCGAGCAACGGAGCGGCCTCGCGAGCGATTCCGCCGCGCCAATCCACCACCGTGCCGAACACGTCGAAAGCGAGGGCCTTGGGAAGTCTCATCACTCCTTCTTGTTTCATCGCCACGCTCGGCGCTAGAGGGCCCGCTCATGACCACGACCATTCGCGCAGCCGATCTGATCGAGAGCGTCGCCGACGCGCTCCAGTTCATCTCCTACTACCACCCGATGGATTATATCCGCGCGCTCGGGACCGCTTACGAGGCGGAACAGTCGCCTGCGGCCAAGGACGCGATCGCGCAGATCCTGACCAACAGCCGGATGTGCGCCGAGGGGCATCGGCCGATCTGCCAGGATACCGGGATCGTCAACGTGTTCGTCAAATGGGGGATGGATTGCCGCCTCGACGACACGTCGCGGTCGATGCAGGAGGTGATCGATGAAGGCGTACGGCTCGCCTACCTGAACCCCGAGAACAAGCTTCGCGCGTCGGTGTTGGCCGATCCCGCGTTCACCCGGCGCAACACCAAGGACAACACGCCGTGCGTGCTCCATGTCGAGATGGTGCCCGGCAGCCGGGTGTCGGTCGACGTCGCGGCCAAGGGCGGCGGGTCGGAGAACAAGTCCAAGTTCAAGATGATGAACCCGTCGGATTCGATCGTCGACTGGGTGCTCGAGATGCTGCCGCAGATGGGTGCGGGCTGGTGTCCGCCGGGCATGCTCGGCATCGGCATTGGCGGGACGGCGGAGCATTGCGTGCTGCTCGCCAAGAAGGCGCTGATGGAACAGATCGACATGGCGACGCTGAAGGAGCGCGGGCCGAAGACCGATATCGAGGCGCTGCGCATCGAGATTTTCGACAAGGTCAACGCGCTCGGCATCGGCGCGCAGGGGCTGGGCGGCCTGTCCACCATCCTCGACGTCAAGATCATGGACGCGCCGTGCCATGCCGCGGGCAAGCCGGTGGCGATGATCCCCAATTGTGCCGCGACGCGCCACGCGCATTTCACGCTCGATGGGTCGGGGCCGGCTTTTCTCGAAGCGCCCAAGCTCGACGAATGGCCCGACGTCAACTGGACGCCGGACAAGGCGGCGATCCGCGTCGATCTCGACACGCTGACCCCAGCGGTGGTGCAGAGCTGGAAGCAGGGCGACCGGCTATTGCTCAACGGCAAGATGCTGACCGGCCGCGACGCCGCGCACAAGCGTATCGCCGACATGCTGGCGAAAGGCGAGGAACTGCCGGTCAGCTTCAAGGGCCGAGTGATCTATTATGTCGGCCCGGTCGATCCGGTCGGCGAGGAGATCGTCGGCCCGGCGGGCCCGACCACTGCGACCCGCATGGACAAGTTCATGCGCATGATGCTCGACCAGGGCCTGCTCGCCTGCGTCGGCAAGGCCGAGCGCGGTCCCGCGGCAACCGAGGCGATCAAGGATGCGAAGTCGGCCTATCTGATGGCGGTTGGTGGCGCGGCCTATCTGGTGGCGCGCGCGATCAAGGGGTCGAAGGTCGTCGGGTTCGAGGACCTCGGGATGGAAGCGATCTACGAGTTTGAAGTGGTGGATTTCCCGGTGACGGTGGCGGTCGACAGCGAGGGGAACAACGTCCACCAACTGGCCCCGTTGGTGTGGCGCGAGAAGATCGCCAAACAGAAGCTGCTAGAGAAGGCGTGAAGGCGGATGGGCTATCTGGAATTCATTCTCGGAAGGCCCGTCAGTTTCAAGGTCGCGGAGCGTACAAGCCCGCAGCAAGTCGCCGACCGGCTTAGGGCGCAGGTGCGTTCTCGGTGGTGGCCTTTCCATTTCGAGAAGGTGGTCGGCCGAATTGGCGACGAGCGCCTGTCGATCGAGTGGCACGCGAGTGCCCTCAATTCTAACATGGCGCCGCGTCTTACCGGGCGGCTCGTTTCATCTTCGGGCGACACGCGGTTCGATGGCCGCTTCGGTGCGCCGATGTTCCTGCGCTTCTTCCTTGTCCTTTGGGTGTGTTTCGACCTGATGTTCATGACGGCCATGCTATCGGACCACCCGTTCCAACAGGGTGCGCCCTGGTTTCTGATCCCCTTCCTGCTGGTGCATCTATTGGCGCCATTTGGTATCACTGCGATTTCGATGGTCGGTGCGAACACGGTTTGCCAGCGTCTGATCGATTTCGTCATTGCAACCGGTTCGGGGCAGAGCACAGGCTGAATGGCTCGCCGCGTCATCCTCCACTCCCCGCTCGACCCCGTTACGCTGGCGAAGAAGCTGCGCGACGTGCTCGGTGGCGAGGATGCCAAGCCCAAGGCGGGTGTTACCGGGCATGGCAGCGAGCAGGACATGATGCTGTTCGTCTACCGGACCAACGTTCGGACCAACATAAACGTGCGGCTGGTCGCGACGATGCAGCCCGACGGCAGCGGAACGCGGATCGAGGGAAAGATCGGGCCGGCGAGTAACGTCACCTGCTTCATGATCTTCTGGTTTGGGTTCCTGTCGATCTTTCTGGTCATCGCCGCATACTCGGCGGCGACCGGGGCGCCGTTCGAATTCTGGGGCATCTTCGGCGGCATTCCGCTGTCGATGATGGCGTTCGGCGCATTGCTGTTCCGGGTCGGCCGCGGACCCAAGGGCAAGGACGAGAAGGCGATCCTCGAGTTCCTCGCGCGCACCGTTCAGGCTCGCGAGGCGTGAGTTTCCCGATCTGGCTGCCCGCGACCTTGCTCGCGGGAGCACTCCAGGCATGGCGGACTGCGGTGCAGCGGCGCATGTCGCGGACCTTGTCGGTCAATGCGGCGGGGCTGGTCCGCTATCTCTATGGCGTGCCAGTCGCCCTGGCGATGATGCTGGCCTATCAGTTCCTGATCGCGCCCGCGGCGTTCCCGGCGCTGGGGCATTGGTTCGTCCTGTTCTGTGCGGCGGGCGGGCTGGCGCAGATCATCGCGACCAACCTGCTGCTGATGGCGTTCGGCGAGCGCAATTTCGTTGTCGGCACCGCCTATTCGAAGACCGAAGCGGTTCAGAGCGCGATCCTGTCGGTCGTGCTGCTTGGCGACCATCTGAGCGTTCTCACCTGGCTAGGGATCGGTTTCGGCGTGGTGGGCGTGATGGTGTTGTCGACCGGTGGTAAAAGGATGGGGCCGGGCGAGTTGTTGCGGTCGCTCGGCCAGCCCGCGGCGCGTTACGGCATTGCCTCGGGCTTCGTGTTCGCGCTGACGACGATCGCGATCCGCCGCGCTACGATGGAGGTCGGAACGGGCGATCATGTCCGCGCCGCGCTGATCGTCTTGGCGGTGACGGTTGCGCTGCAGGCGTTGATGCAGGGCGGATATCTCGCCTGGCGCGAGCGTGACCAGGTGGCGAAGGTGTTCGCCGAATGGCGGACCGCGGGGCAGGTGGGGTTGATGTCGTCGGTCGCTTCGGCCTGCTGGTTCACCGGGTTCGCGTCGGCGCCGGTCGCGCTGGTGCGGATCGTCGGCCAGGTGGAAGTCGCCTTCACCATGGGGTTCGCGCATTTCTATCTGGGCGAGAAGACCGCCAGAAGCGAAGTCGCGGGGTTGCTGCTGGTCGCGATCGGCGTAGTGCTCGCGCTCGCCGGCGCATGGTGAGGAGACAGGCATGGCGTTCGATATCGAAGCGATCGCTCATGTGCGTGGCGGCCGGGCGGAAGCGGTCGACGACGATTGGGACCGCGAGACCGCGGTGATCGAACTCGAGCCGCGCTTCGGACCGGAGGCGCTGGCCGGACTGGAGGACTTCAGCCACGCCGAGATCGCCTTTGTGTTCGATCGCGTGCCGTCGGACAAGATCGAGACCGGGGCACGCCATCCGCGCAACCGCGCCGACTGGCCGCTGGTCGGCATCTTCGCGCAGCGCGGCAAGAACCGACCCAACCGGATCGGCATTACGATCTGCCGGATCGAGAAGGTCGAGGGGACGCGGCTTCACGTCCGCGGTCTCGACGCGATCGACGGCACGCCGGTGATCGACATCAAGCCGGTGTTGCGCGAATTCCTGCCACGCGGCGACGTGCGCCAGCCCGATTGGGCAAGCGAGTTGATGGCGGGATATTGGCAGGCATGACCGGCGCCGCGCCCGGCAAGGCCAGCACAGGTGCGTTATGGGCGACGGTGCTGGGGTCGAGTGTCGCGATGATCGACGGATCGGTGGTCAATGTCGCCTTGCCCGCGATGGCGAAGGCGCTCGAGGCGGATGCGGCGGGAATCCAGTGGATCGTCAATGGCTATATGCTGCCGTTATCTGCGCTGGTCCTGATCGGCGGCGCGATGGCGGATTCGCTGGGGCGCAAGACGGTGTTCCTGGCGGGGCTGTTGCTGTTCGCGCTCGCGTCGATCGGCTGCATGGCGGCACCGACGCTCGGCTGGTTGATCGCCGCGCGCGTCGCGCAGGGTATCGGCGCGGCCTTGCTGACGCCGGCGAGTCTCGCGATCCTGGGCGCCGATTTCGATGGTGAGGCGCGCGCCAAGGCGATCGGGACCTGGGCGGCGGCGGGCGCGATCGGGGCGGCGATCGGGCCGATCGTCGGTGGCTGGCTGGTCGACGCGGTCGGCTGGCGCTGGGTGTTCGGGCTGATCGTGCCGATTGCCGTCGCCGCTGCCGTCTTGGCGGTGGTCGCGGTCCAGGGCGGGCACGATCCGGAGGCGGCGAAACCTGATTGGCCGGGCGGTGCGTTCGCGACGATCGGGCTCGGACTGCTGGTCTGGGGGCTGACGATCGCGACTTCCGGCGGGCATGGTGCGGCTTATTACATTGCGGGCGGGATGGCCGCGTCGGCGGCGTTCTTGTGGTGGGAAAGCCGGTGCGGCGCGCGCGCGATGGTGCCGCTCGGCCTGTTCGGCACGCGGAGCTTCAGCGCGATCACATTGCTGACTTTCCTGCTCTATGCGGCGCTGAGCGGCGTCCTGCTGTTGCTCCCCTATCTGTTGATCTCGACCGGGTGGCGGGCGACCGCGGCGGGTGCGGCGGTCCTGCCGTTGCCGCTGATCATGGGCGCGGGATCGCGCGCAGCGGGCGCGCTGGCCGAGCGGATCGGCGCGCGTTGGATGCTGGCGGCGGGGCCGTTGCTGGTCGCGGCCGGTTTCGCCGCGATGCGGATCATTCCCGGCGCCGCGATCGAGTTCGTCCCGCATATTCTGCCGCCGATGCTGCTGATCGGCATCGGCATGACCGCCGCCGTCGCGCCGCTGACGAACGCAGTGATGGCATCGGTCGATCGCCACCACGCCGGGGCCGCATCGGGCGTGAACAACGCGACCGCCAGGATCGGCGGCATGGTCGCGGTCGCGATGATCGGGCTGGTGCTGACGGGCGGGGGACGCGGGGTTTCGATCGAGGCTTTTCATGCGGCAATGTTACTGGCCGCGGCGGTGGCGGTGACCGCCGGCGTCGCTGGCTGGTTTTCGGTCCCCGCCAAACGGGCCTAAAGCTTCGTTAACCCTGGCAGTTTAGTTGCTGAAAGCAGCGGATTTCAGGGGGCGGCGCGGTTGGACATCGCAGCAACGGTACGGAAGGCGGCCAAAATGTCGGGCGAGCTCGGCATCCGGACGCTCGACCTGCAGGCAGACATTACCGAACTGGCCGAGCGTGTGACCGCGCAGGCGACGACGATCGAAACGATCGGCGGCGAAGCGGTGCGGCTGGCCGATGACGGCACCGATGTCGCGCGTGCGGCGGAGGAAGCACGGCGCAGCACCGCGGCGGCGCGGCTGGTGATCGAGGATTCGACGCGCCAGCTGTCCGACGCTTCCACCAACGTCGTCGACCTGATCGACCAGGTCAGCCGCATCCACGCCAGCTTGGGCGCGTTCAACGAAGCGCTCGCCTCGGTCAGCCACGTCACGCAAGTGATCAGCGGAATCGCCAGTCAGACCAATCTGCTCGCGCTCAACGCAACGATCGAAGCGGCGCGCGCGGGCGATGCCGGGCGCGGCTTCGCGGTGGTCGCCGGCGAGGTCAAGAAGCTGGCGCAGGAAACCGCTGCGGCGACGCAGACGATCGAACGCTCGATCGGCGCGCTGGCGGGCGAGGCGGCAGGCATGCTCGATCGTGTCGCGCATGGCGTCGAAACCGCCAAGACCGCGCACCAAGGCAGCAAGGATATCGAGGAACTGGTCGACCGGCTCGGCGCGCTGATGCGCGATTTGTCGATGTCGAGCGAGCGCGTCAGCGACCGCATCGGATCGATGGTCGAATCGGTCGGCAACATCCGCACCGGACTGGGCGCGTTGTCGACCACGTCGGGCGCCAATGCCGACGGGTTGCAGCGTCTGTCGGGCCGGGTCACCACGGTCAGCGACGATACCAACACCCTGCTCCAGCATTTCGCCGAGAGCGGCGTCGAGATGATCGATTCGCCCTATATCGCGTTCGGCCTGGACGCCGCGAAACAGGTGTCGGACGCGCTGACCCGCGCGGTGGCCGATGGCAGGATCTCGATCGCGGATCTGTTCCGCGACACGTATGAGCAGATCCCGGGAACCAATCCGCCGCTCTACACCCACCCGGTTCAGCCGTTCATCATCCCCGCGGCGCGGCCGCATCAGGAACGAGCGCGGAGCTATAAGGGCTTTTTCGGGATGAGCTTCTCCGACCGCAACGGCTTCGGCGCGGTGGCAATGCCCGAACGCTCGCACGCGCAGCGCCCCGGCGACGATGCCTGGAATGTGGAATATGCACGGTGTGGGATGATGTTCGAGTTCACCGAGACGCAGCAACAGTGCAAGATCACCGACCCGTTCTGCCTTAAGGCCTATCGACGTCAGGTCGCCGATGGCAGCGTACTGCTGCTCAAGCAGGTGATCGCCTCGATCGCGGTCCAGGGCCGCCATTGGGGCATCCTGCAATTCGCGTACGAGGATCAGGGCTGATTTAGTCGTCCAGTTCCTCGACCGGCTGGTGTCGCCAGCTCGCATGGAGCGTTGGTACCGCGTTCCACAGGATCAGCAGATACATTGCGGCGAACCCGCCCAAGGCGACCATTTCCGCAGGCGGGCGGTGCTGAAGCCAGGCGAGGACCGGCAGCCCGACCAACCCGCACACGGCGGCGAACAGGATGATGGGCAGCGCGGTCAGATAGGCCTTGGCGCGGATTTGCGCGTCCAGTTCGTCGACGCGTTCGGTGAACGACATCCAGGGCTTGATCGGGCCCATCAACGGCAGCCAGCCCGACAGCACGAAGCCCGCCAACAATATTCCGTCGCCGATCAACAGGACGCGGCCACCGAACAGGGTGACCGCCATCCCGACGGTCCCGAGCACGAGGGCGACGAGCGCCAATCCGCGCAACGGCCGCCGCTTCGGCGGTCGGGTGGTCAGCGCCGGGATGCCGGTGAGATTGGCGATGTCGTCGAGGCGCTCGGTAAGGGGTTTGGCCGTCATGCTGCGTCTCCAGCCCGGCGCAGGACTGCCGCCACGGGCTCGAAGGGGGTGAAGGAAAACAGATGCTCGATCGCAACCTCGAATTCGGCGGCGATCTTCATCGCGAGCTCGAGGCTGGGTTTGTAGTCACCGCGCTCGAGATAGCCGATCGTCTGCGGATTGACGCCAACGGCTTCGGCCAGCGCCTTGCGCGAGATGCCGCGTTCGGCGCGGAATAGGGCGATGCGGTTATAGAGCATAATCAGTGTATATTCGCGATCATATGTTGTGTTTACACAATAAACGGATCGCTTGTCAAATCGGCTTGCTCGAAGGCGGGCGATGCCTCACAGGGGCAAGATGCAATGGGTCAAACGCGCCGGCGCCGGGTTGTTGTGGCTGGTGATTCTCCTCTGCCTGGCGATCGCGATCATCCCCGAGTTTCTCGATGCGCGTTATTATCGCGGGCCGGTCAGCGACCATTTCGACGGCGAGCATTTCTTCAATCCCGATGGCGCCGACGATGCGCTGTCGCCGCCGGGCGGTACCGGCACGCTGCTGCGTTATGTGACGGCGCGCGACAATCGCCCCCTCTGGCCCGATCGCGTCGCGGTGACGCCCACCAAGCCCTCGGCCCGAGTCGACGGCGAGCGGATGCTTGCGACCTGGGTGGGACACGCGACGGTGCTGGTCCAGACCAACGGGCTCAACATCCTGACCGATCCGGTGTGGAGCAAGAGCGCGGGGCCGTTCGGGATCGGGCCGACGCGCGTCGCCGAGCCCGGTATCCGGTTCGCGGACCTGCCCAAGATCGACCTCGTCCTCGTCAGTCACGATCATTACGACCATATGGACCTGGCGACCCTCAGGAAGCTGTGGGACCGCGACCATCCGCTGATCGTCACCAGCCTCGGCAATGACAGCGTGATCGGCCAGGCCGGCGTACCGGCGCGTGCGCTCGATTGGGGTGGCGAAGTCGCGGTGCGGCCGGGCGTGAGCGTCGTCGTCAATCGCAGCCATCATTGGGACAGCCGCTGGTTCGCCGACCGCAATCGAGCGCTCTGGTCGGGATTCGTCGTGCGACTGCCCGGCGGCAACCTGTTCTTCGCCGGGGATACCGGCGCGGGCGATTTCAAATGGGCGGACCGAGCGGCGTCCTATGGTCCGATCCGGCTCGCGCTGATCCCGATCGGCGCGTTCCGTTTCGCCGCCGGGCAGATGGCGGCAGGCAGCCATGTCGGGCCGGTCGACGCGGTCGAAATGTACCGCCGGCTCGGCGCGGCGCATGCCATCGCGATCCATTGGGGGACCTTCCGCCTGTCTTACGAGGGATGGGACACGCCGCCGCGGTTGCTGGCGGCAGCGGAAGCGTGCACCGGGCAGCGCGGATTCGCCGCGGTGCGGATCGGCCGGACCATGGAAATACCGGCCTTTGCGCCCCAGCCGTCACGGCCGGCAATGGCCCGCAGCGACCTGTTGCGCTGCCTCGATACGCCGGCGATGTCGGCGCTTCGCTGATGTATCGCAACGGGTTGCGTGACCGCTTGGGGTCGGTCGCGCCCGATGCTATGAGGCGCCGGGGAGGGGGTGTCGCAATGTCCCAAACGATGGCGCAACGACGCCGCTACGAAACCTCGCTCGATCGCATCGGACTGGCGATCGGCGCTGGTGGGCTGATGGGCGGCGCGATCGCGGTGCTGCTGATGCTGTTCGGCGGCACCTTCGCGATCGGCACGCTGGCCATCGCGTTGATCATAGGGTCGATGCTGACCGCGCTTGCCATCACCGCGCTTGCCGCCTTCCCCTGGATGCTGCTCCACGCCGCGGGGCGGCGCGGACCGGTCAGCGCGGCGTTGCTTGGGGCGGCGATCGGCTTCGTCGTGTTCCTCGGCGGCCAAACCTGGATCTACGGTTTGGTCGAAATGCCCGCGATGGATGCTCGGACCTTGCTGTTCCGCTGGGCGAGCGGCATCGCTACCGCTTTGGTCATGGGCATGATGTCGGCCGGCATCGCGGTGGTGATGTGGCGCGTCGCGTATCGGCGCGCGGATTAGCGTTTCTGAGCGGGTCGCGGCCCGTGACGACGCGGAAGATCGCGTCGCCACGGGTGGTGTATTCAGATCAGCTGCATTCTCCGACGCGATGCGCCTCGGTATGCACCTTCTGGGTCATGGAGGTCTTGCCGGTCACGCTGACCTCGGCATCAGACGCCATCGACGTCGCCGTATAGGTACCGGTGGTCTTCATCGCCATCGTGCCGGTCGGCATTTTGCAGTTCATATCCATCGCAATCTTGCCGCCGGCATAGGTGCTGCTGTTGATCGTGCAGTCGGTATTGGCCTGTTTGAGCAGGTCACCCGGACCCTTCGACGCCTGTTCCGGCGTCATACAAGTGGTGGTGGTCACCGGCGCTGGCTTGGGAACGGTCATCCCCGCGGGCATCCCGCTCATCTTGAGATCGGTGACTTCCATCTTGGTTTCCCATTTGCCCGGTTGGAGCCCGAGCGCGGCGGCGGATGGCGGCGCGTCGCCGGTAGTGGTGACGGTGCCGGTCGCGGAATTGGTCGTGATCGTCGTCGAGCTCGTTTTCTCTCCGCAGGCACCCAGCGCGAGCGTGGCGGTAGCGGCGAGGATCAAGGGGGTGGTGCGCATTTTTTCTCTCTCCATCATGGATTTCGGCGCGACCGTTCCCGCTTTGTTGCGGGTTGGCGCGACAGTCACCATATTCGCGAACTATGGCAATCCAGATTCGCACCAGCCTGGCTGAACCCGAAACCGGTCAGTCCTTCGTCCCCCACCGCCCGGAACGGCCGGAAAAGGTCGAGGGTGGCAAGGCATTCAAGCTGGTCAGCGACTATGAACCGTCAGGCGATCAGCCGAGCGCGATCAAGGAACTGACCGAAGCGGCGCTGGCCGGCGAGCGCGATCAGGTGCTGCTGGGCGTGACGGGGTCGGGCAAGACCTTCACCATGGCCAAGGTCATCGAGACGCTGCAGCGGCCCGCGCTGATCCTCGCGCCGAACAAGATCCTCGCCGCGCAGCTTTATGGCGAGTTCAAGAGCTTCTTCCCCGACAATGCGGTCGAATATTTCGTCAGCTATTACGATTATTACCAGCCCGAGGCCTATGTGCCGCGGTCCGACACGTACATCGAGAAGGAAAGCTCGGTGAACGAATCGATCGACCGCATGCGCCATTCTGCGACGCGGTCGTTGCTCGAACGCGACGACGTGATCATCGTGGCGTCGGTCAGTTGCCTCTACGGCATCGGTTCGGTCGAGACCTATTCGGCGATGATCTTCGACCTCAAAAAAGGCCAGACGGTCGATCAGCGCGAGATCGTGCGCAAGCTGGTCGCGCTCCAGTACAAGCGCAACGATGCGGCCTTCCAGCGCGGCAATTTCCGGGTGAAGGGCGACACGCTGGAGATCTTCCCGTCGCATTACGAGGACACCGCCTGGCGCGTGTCGTTCTTCGGCGACGATATCGAGGACATCACCGAGTTCGATCCACTGACCGGCAAGAAGGTCGCCAGCCTGAACTATGTCCGCGTGTTCGCCAACTCGCACTATGTGACGCCTGGTCCGACGCTCAAACAGGCGATGGAAGCGATCAAGCACGAGCTCGCCGAACGGCTCAAGGAATTGCAGATCGAAGGAAAGTTGCTCGAGGCGCAGCGGCTCGAACAACGTACCAATTTCGACCTGGAAATGATTGCGGCGACAGGATCTTGTGCTGGAATCGAGAATTATTCGCGCTTCCTGACCGGCCGGCTTCCGGGCGAGCCGCCGCCCACTTTGTTCGAATATCTGCCCGAAAATGCGTTGCTGTTCGTCGACGAGAGCCATCAGACGATCGGCCAGATCAACGGCATGGCGCGAGGCGACCATCGGCGGAAGATCACGCTGGCGGAATATGGCTTCCGCCTGCCGTCGTGCATCGACAACCGGCCGCTCAGGTTCAACGAATGGGACGCGATGCGCCCGCAGACGACCTATGTCTCGGCGACGCCCGGCGGCTGGGAGATGGAGCAGACCGGCGGCGTCTTTGCCGAACAGGTCATCCGCCCGACCGGCCTGATCGACCCGCCGGTCGAGATCCGCCCGGTCGAGGAGCAGGTCCAGGACGTCATCCAGGAGTGCAACAAGACCACGGCGATGGGCTATCGAACGCTGATCACCACGCTGACCAAGCGGATGGCCGAGGACCTGACCGAATATATGCACGAAGCGGGCGTCAAGGTCCGCTACATGCATTCGGACGTCGAGACGCTGGAGAGAATCGAGCTGATCCGGGACCTTAGGCTCGGCGTGTACGACGTGCTGATAGGCATCAACCTGCTCCGCGAAGGGCTCGACATTCCCGAATGCGGATTGGTCGCGATTCTCGACGCGGACAAGGAAGGCTTCTTGCGGTCGGAGACCTCGCTGATCCAGACGATCGGCCGCGCGGCGCGCAACGTCGAGGGCCGGGTGATCCTCTATGCCGATCGCATGACCGGCAGCATGGAACGCGCGCTCAACGAGACCAACCGCCGCCGCGAGAAGCAGCAAGCATATAATCTCGAGCACGGCATCACGCCGACCACGATCAAGCGCAACATCGGCGACATCATCGCGCACGTCGCCTCGAAGGATCAGGTCACCGTCCCGATCGACGAGGACCGTCCGCACATGGTCGGCCACAATCTGCGCGCCTATATCGAGGAGCTCGAGAAGAAGATGCGCAAGGCCGCATCCGACCTCGAGTTCGAGGAAGCCGGCCGCCTGCGCGACGAAATCCGCGCGCTGGAGGCGGAGGAACTGGGGCTCCCCGCGGACGACCGCGTGCTGCCGCCGGTGATGGGCCGGTCGAATGAGGGAAAGCCCGGCACGCGCAAGACGCGGTACGGGAAAGTGCAGAAGAAGTTCGGGAGTGGCAGTCGGCGATAGCCCATGCCGCCCGTACAAGCGGGCCGGCGTCGGTTCCGTCCTATTTTTTGGCTGTCAGACCGCCGATCCCTGATGCTCCCAACGGGACGGTGGATCATATGGCGACGATGGCAGGCCGGGCCGGCCGACGGCTGAGCGACGAGCGGCGATTCTTCGCCGGCATGGCGATAGCGATGGCCGTCCTGACCTTCGTCGGATTTGCACCCTCTTATTATCTTGCCGGCCTGTTCGCGGCGCCGCGGCTATCGTTGCTGGTCCATGTTCACGGTGCAGTGTTTACCGCGTGGATGCTGCTTTATGTCGTTCAGACCGGGCTGGTATCGGCAGGGCGAGCCGACATACATCGCCTGGTCGGCCCGGCCGCGGCCGTGCTGGCGATATTGATGGTGCCGCTCGGCGTCACGACCGCGATCGTGTTGAAGCAGACGGCGGCCGCCGCGCACTTGCCACCGTCCGGGCCACCACTGATCTTTCCGCTGGGGGCGATCTTCACGTTTGCGATATTGACCGCAGCCGCAGTCGTGATGCGCAAGCGGGCCGCCTGGCACAAGCGGCTGATGCTGCTAGGCACGCTCGCTCTCCTGACCACGCCGCTGGCGCGGGTGACGCGCTTTACCCATTTGCCGGTCATGCCCCCGATCGGTGGCATGGTCCTGACTGATATCCTGTTGCTCGCCCTGGTTGCGTACGATCTGCGCACGCTTGGCCGGCTGCACGAGGCGACCAAATGGGGCGGGGCGTTCTTTCTCGTGACGCAAGTGGCACGCATCGTGCTCAACCTGACGCCTGCCTGGCAGGCCTTCACCAAGGGCTTGATCGGTTGACCTAGCCGACCGTCAGATCCTGTTTGTCGGCGCCGTAATAGCTGGCCAGCCGATCGGCATAGGCCTGGTCGAAATCTGGAGCTGTGCCCGACCAATTGGGTCCGCCCTCCAACGTCTTGGGTTCGACGCTCGCGACATAGGCGTCGGCGGCGAGATCGTAGGCGAGGAGCTGGATCGGGACCGCGTAGAAATGTTTGCCGACGCCCAGGAAGCCGCCCAGGCTGAGCACCGCATACATCGCCCGGCCGGATCTTTTGTGCACCATGAAGGCGTGGAGCGCGCCGATCGTTTTGCCGCCATCGCGGCCCCTGACCTTCATCGTCGTGTCCAGGGTCGCCGCCACCAGGGGTTGGATGCTCGTCTCGGCCACTTTTGCCCTTTCACGGTTGAATGCGAAACGATCGTAGCGCGACGTACGTCGCCGATCCACGCCCGAATGGCGCTTTGGGGTTGAGGCGCGCAACGCTCGCGGCCATGGTCGGGCGATGCGCTACAAGTTCGCCGCCGTCGCAACGTCTGTCGCCCTCTTGCTGGCCGGCTGCGTCCCGCCGCCCGCGCCGCCGCCTGTGGCGCGGCCCGCACCGCCGCCCGTGGTGCGGCCGAGTCCGCCGCCGGTGGTCACGCCGCCGCTCGCCTCCGATTGGAACCAATGGCCGTTCACGCCTGGCGACTGGGCCTATCGCAAGGACGGCGTGGGCTCGATCGCCTTGTTCGGGCCGGTCGGTGCCGATGCGCTGCTCACTCTGCGATGCGATCGCACGCGCGGGGCGATGTACCTGTCGGTCCGGGGCGCCGGCGATGCCGCGACGATCCGCACGACGACGCTGACGCGGTCGATCCCGTTGCGCTCGACCGGTGGCGATGCCGGTTATGTCGCGAGCCAGCTCGCGCCCACCGACGCGATGCTCGACGCGATGGTGTTCAGCCGCGGGCGGTTCGTGGTCGACCGCGCCGGCGCGACGCCCTTGGTGGTGCCGCCTTATGCCGAACTCGGCCGCGTGATCGAGGATTGCCGGGGATAAGATCGTCGCTCCATGCGTTGAGTCTTTGTTGTCGCATCGCTGTTGCGGAAAACCGGTTTCCACTTTTCCGCGCGATGCTCCGGTCGCGAGGAGACGACACATGATCCGCAAGCTCAAATCGGGCGAATACCGGCTCTATTCGCGCAAGGTCGATCCCAAGACGCACAAGCGCCGCAACCTCGGCACGTTCGACACACGCGAGGGCGCCGAGAAGCACGAGCGCGAAGTCCAATATTTCAAGCGGCACTGAAGCGATGGCAGCCGCAAAGAAATGGTCGCAGGACGTTACCGAGCATTCGAACGCGCTCGATCTCGAGCGGGACGTTTCCACGCGCGACGATCCGAAATCGATCGCCTTGTCGCTCAGGCGCTCCGCCGAGCACAGCCACCGCCGTAAAGGCTCGCCGTTCCAGTCGGCGATGTCGATGCTGACATTCTATATCAACCGCGCGGGCAAGGATTTGCCGACGAAGCAGAAAAAGGTGCTGGAAAAGGCAAAAGAAGAGCTCCGCGCCGCCTTCGGGCGCTGACAAGCAACAGGCGAAAGAGAATCGTCGATTTTCCCGAACATTACAAGACTTGAATTACAAACTCGTACGATTCACATTGGCGTCGTGGCCAGTGTTGGTCACGATGTTTCAACAAGCGAAAGGAGGTGATCCGATGTCTCATGGTTCAGCAGTGGGGTCGGTTCAGTTCGTTCGGGGGACGCGCCGCTAAATCCGCCGATCCTTCGCGGGGGGTATCCTCCCTCAATCAACGCTTAGGGTCACAGGAATAGCGGTCCGCATGGTCCTCCGGGCTGGAGCTTCCGGCCGCTGACCATGTTAGGAGGTTGCCGGGGATGGGAATCCCCGGCAGCCTCTTTTCATTTGTGCGTCGCGCACCCGCATCAGGCGATCTCGTACGCTTCCGTATCGAAGCGTTTCATCATTCGCGCGAACTCGGCGGTGTTGCCGGCCCAGTTGTTGGGCATCACGCCGTCGTCGGTCTTGTACCAGCTACCGCACCCCGCCGCCCAGGAGGTGGTCGCCAGCCGCGCCTGCAATGTCCGATTATAGGCCTCGTGCGCGTCGGGTTTGACCACAATCCGTCGCGCCTCGCCGCGTGCCACTTTGAGGATCGCGGGCAGCGCGTACTCCATTTGGCGTTCGACCATGAAGATGATCGAATTGTGCCCGAGATTGGTGTTGGGGCCGTACAGCAGGAACAGATTGGGGAAACCCGCGATGGTGGTGCCGCGATAGGCGCTGGCGCCGTTCTCCCAGGCTTGCGCCAGGCTTCCGTTCGGCCCGTTGATCGCGATCGGGGCGACGAACCCGTGGGTTTCGAACCCCGTCGCCCAGACGATCGTGTCGAGCTCGATCAGCGAACCGTCGGTGAGCCGCACACCGGCCGGTTCGATTCGCTCGATCGCGCGTGTTTCGAGCGTGACATTGTCGCGCACGAGCGCCGGATAATAATCGTCCGAGACTAGCGTGCGTTTGCAGCCGATCGGGAAATCCGGAGTCAGCGCCTGGCGCAAATCGGGGTCGGGGATGGTTGCGGCGAGATAGTCGAGCGCCATCTTCTCCATCTCGCGGGCCTTGGCGCCACCCGGCGCCGCGATCGCCGGGTGAGTCGCTTCCAGCCGCCGCCAGATCAATGCGCGAAACGCCTTTCTCAACAACGGGATAGTCGCGAACAGCCGCTTCATCGCGGGAGGGATCGGCGCGTCCATGCGCGGGATGATCCAGTGTGGCGACCGTTGGAACACGGTGAGATGCGCGGCCTCCCCCGCGATTTCGGGCACGATCTGGATCGCGCTCGCGCCGGTGCCGATCACGCCCACACGCTTGCCGGCGATCGATGTATCGGCATGCCAGCGCGCGGTGTGGATCTGCGCTCCGGCGAAGCTCTCGCGGCCGGGTAAGTCGGGCGTGCGTGGGCGATTGAGTTGGCCTGTGGCGACGATCAGCGCCGGAGCGCGCCAGCGATTGCCATCGGTCGACGTGACCGTCCATCGCGCGCTCGCCTCATCCCAATCGGCGCTCGCGACCTCGACGCCCAGACAGAGGTGCGGTCGCAGTTGGAAACGATTCGCCTGGTCGCGGAAATAATCGAGTATCTCGGGTTGGCGCGCGAACAGCCGCGACCAGTGCGGATTGCCGGCGAAACTGTAGCTGTAGAGGTGGCTCGGCACGTCGCAACCTGAACCCGGATAGCAATTGTCCAGCCAGGTTCCGCCGACCTCCAGGCTCTTTTCGAGCACGGCAAAATCGACCCCGGCTTGCTTCATCCGAATCGCCGCCAGCAGTCCCGACATGCCCGCGCCGATGATGATCGCCTGGGTTTCGAGCGCAGCAGCCATGGCGATACCATAACGCGTGCATCCGGCTTGTCGAAGGGAAGGAGTTGGACGATGAAGGCCCGCCATAAAAGGGGACTGCCATGCGCCGCTTCGCCGCTCTGATCCTGCTCGCCACACCATTGCCCGTGATCGCGCAAGACGTGCCGCCGCCGCACCCCATTACCGAGGTCTCGATCGATCAATTGCGATCGCGCATGGACAAGGGGCAGGACACCAGCGTCGACATTACGCGCGGCTATCTCGATCGTATCGCGGGCATGGACCGCCAGGGTCCGGCATTGCGCGCGATCATTGCGCTCAATCCCGATGCGCTTGCCCAAGCACAAGCGAGCGACGCGCGGCGCAAGGCAAAAAAGCTGCTCGGCCCGCTGGATGGGATCCCTATCCTGATCAAGGACAATATCGAGACCAAGGACCCGGTCCCGACCACGGCAGGCAGCCTGGCGCTCAAGGACAATCTGACCCATCGCGACGCGCCGGTCATCGCGCTGCTCCGGGCGCAGGGCGCCGTCATCCTGGGCAAGACCAATCTCAGCGAATGGGCGAACATCCGATCGACCAAGGCGATGAGCGGGTGGAGCGGAATCGGCGGGCTGGTGCGCAATCCCTATGGTCTCGATCGTACGGCATGCGGGTCGTCGAGCGGGACGGGAGCGGCAGTGGCAGCGAGCTTCGCCGCGGCGGGGCTGGGGACGGAAACCGACGGATCGGTGGTCTGTCCCTCGTCGGTCAACGGCCTGGTCGGGCTCAAGCCGACGCTCGGGCTGGTCAGCCGCACCTATGTCGTGCCGATCAGTCATAGCCAGGACACGCCCGGACCGATGGCGCGCAGCGTCCGGGATGTCGCCACCTTATTCTCGGCGATGGTCGGCAGCGATCCGGCCGATCCGGCGACGAAGGATGCGGGCAAATACCGCAAGGACTTCACCGCCGGGCTGGCCACCGCGTCGCTCAAGGGCGCGCGGATCGCGGTTTACCGTCCCGATATGCCTCCGCTCGTCGCCGTGCGCTTCGATCAGGCGCTGGCGGTGCTCAAGGCGCAAGGCGCGGTGCTGGTCGACGTCCAGCGGCCCAAGACGGACGGCATGGGCGACGCCGAGTTCGACGTGCTCAAGTTCGAACTGAAGACCGACCTCAACAAATATCTCGCCTCGACACCGCCGAGCGTGAAAACGCGCACGATCGACGATGTGATCGCGTTCGATACCGCCAATGCCGACGCCGAAATGCCCTATTTCGCGCAGGAGATCTTCGACATGGCGGCGAAATCGAAGGGGACGGATGAGCCGACTTATCAGGCGCAACGCGACAAGTCGTTGAGCCTGGCCAAGGCGGCGATCGACGGCATGCTCAAACAGGCCGACGCGACGATCCTGGTCCAGCCCACTTATGGTCCAGCCTGGTTGAGCGATCCGATCTATGGCGATCAGTATAACGGGCCGAGCTCATCCGAATTGCCGGCGATTTCCGGCTATCCCAATCTGACGGTGCCGATGGGGCTGGTGCGCGGATTGCCGACCGGGCTGTCGTTCATCGGTCCGGCCTATAGCGACGGCAAGCTGATCGAGGCGGGGTACGTCTACGAACAAGCGTCGAAGGCGCGCGTGGCGCCGAATTACGCGCCGTCGGCCGACGCGGGAGCGGGGGTGGAGGGCAAGCGCTAGCCCTGCCGCTCTTCGAGCAATTCCTCACGCACCTTGACCGCCCGCAGCGAGGTGCGGACCTCGACGATGAAACTGATCAAAGCGGCGATCAACAATAGCATCGCCGTGGTGAAGGTCAGCGCGACGATGGTGGCGATGCGCAGCCCGATCAGTTCGGCGACGAACAATTGAGCGACGACCAGACAGGTCATCACCGCGCTCGATACCGCCAGGAACAGCCCGAAATTGATCACTTTGATGCGGCGGTCGAGGATACGCAGTTCCGAGACGTAGCGATCGCGATCGGGCCCGCTCGACAACGGGTGGAGCTTCTCCAGGTCGCGCACGCGGTCGACCACGCGCGCCATCCGTCCGACCAGCACGTTGAGCAACGCGCCGATACCGGTCAGCATGAACACCGGCGACAGCGAGAGCTGGATGGTCTGGGCGATCGTCGAGACGGTGTTGGGCTGCATCGCCGGCATCATGGCGGGCTATCGGCGATTAGGGAAGCGGGAGGAGAATGGCGGTCACGCGCGACCTAGTTGGCGAGACCAGAGTTTCCCCCACCAAAACGGCTTGGTAACGGCTCGTCGGTATAGCCGGCGATCATGACCAAGCCGATGCTGCTCAGCGAGTTCACACGCCTGCCCCCCGTGATGCGCGCCACCGCGTTCGACGGCCTGTCGGCGTTGATCGATGCGGTCGCGGAGCAAGCAGACGAGGGACACCGATTCCTCCGCTATCAATGGTTCGCCGCAGCGATCGCCGCTTATGGCGGTCGCGCGCGGACCTTGATCGTCGAACGCGACGGCTATCCGGTCATCGCCCTGCCGCTCGCCGGGTTCGGGCCGGAAGCGGCAAGACTCGCGGCGATTCCCGGCTGCTACTGGCCGTTTCGCGGCTTCCCCGCTTGCGTGGATGCCTCGGACGGCGCGTTCGACGTGCTGGTCGATCGGCTGGGGCAAGAGGTCAACGGGCTGCGCATCGGCCCGTCCTATGATGGCGACCCCGCGGTGAGCGGGCTGATCGCGGCGGCCAAACGGCGGCATTGGCTCGTGCTGGACCGCTTCGTGGCGGATTCCTATCTGCTCGATATGATTGCTGCACAAAGCCAGGGGGCTTGGCCGCGTGCGTCGACACTCAAGAAGAACCGCTTTCACGAAAAGCATCTGGCGGATCACGGTGCGCTCGACTGGCGTTTCCTGAGCGGCGCCGATCTTGCTGCAGGCGGGTTCGAGCAGCTTGCAGCGATCGAACAAAAGAGCTGGATCGCCGCGCGCACCGATGGCAGCGACGCCAAGTTCACCAAGCGTGGCCATGGCGCGTTCTGGCGCCAGGCTGCAGCCGATCCGGTGATCGCCGAGATGATGTCGGCCGCATTGTTGACGGTCGATGAGGTTCCGGCCGCCTTTTCGTTCGATCTCAATTTGGGGACGCTCAAATACGCCATCGCCAACAGTTATGATCCGACCTTTGCCAAACATTCGCCGGGTCGGCTGCTCTATTATCGCAATCTTGTTCGGGCGCTCCAGCAGGGCATGACCAAGGTCGATTGGGGCGCGGGCGATAGCGGTTACAAGAGCACGATCGGCGCAGAGCCGGGACCGGCGATCCGCGATTGGCTATTGCTGCGGCCCGGTGCGCCATCGATGCTCGGCCGCGTGCTCCAGGGGATATGGCGACGGAGCGGGCAGGTACCCGACCGGGCGTCAACGCCGACCGGCAGTAACGACTAATCGGTTTCTTCGTCCCGCGACGAAAGACCCAGCGAGAATCCCTTGGCCTCCGCAGCGTCGAGCGCGGCGCGGACTGCGTCGGCGATCGCCTTGCGCGTCACGCCGGAGCCGGCGTGCAGCTTCAGCGTCAATGTATTCTTGTTGGCGTTCGCGCTCATCGCCAGCCGGCCGGTGGGGCCGCGTAGTTCGGCGGATTGTTCCGACGCGGGGCTCGACGCGTCGTTCAACTGCCGCAGCACTTCCGCCGCGGGATAGGGCGCTAGGCCGTCGGCGCGGCGGGCCATTTGCGCGCGGGCGATCTGGATGGCGGTCGCCATGATGACCGGTCCCGCGGGCCCGTCGAGCTTCTGCGCCAGCGTATAGGCCGGCTTGAGATGGAGATCGCCCGGCGACCCGAACGCCGCTAGCAGTTGATCGGGCAACGCCGAAACCCGGATCATCTTGGACAGCCAGGATTTGGACAGCGCCAGCCGCTCGGCCATTCGCGTCAGATGGCCATCATAATGATCGTGCAGCGCGGCCGCGTAATTGCGCGCGCGTTCGATGTCGGACACGTCCTTGCGCGCGCGATTTTCCAGGTCGGCGAGGCGGAAGGCGGCCTCGTCGTCGAGGATTTCGACCTGGATCAGGAAACGCAGCGACGGCATGCTGGTCGCGCGCAGATGCGATACCGCGTAATGCCGCCGGGTCCCGGCGATCACTTCATATTCGTAGAGCGCGTCGTCGAACACCGGACGCACGACTGCGGCAACTTTCTGCATCCCCTCGGTCGCGATCGACTGGATCAGGTCGCGGCAATTGTCGGGGCTGAGATCCTCGTAAATGCGCGCATTGCCCGGCCAGATGCGCACGCGCGCCGGATCGACCAGGAATTGCATCGCTTCATAGGCCCATTCGTCGCGGCGGCGTGGTTGCGGCGCAGGCTCGTCCGTCACGGTTTCCGCAACGGACGGCGCTGTCGGTGCCTGCGGTGCCGCCTCCGCCTCCGCGCGCGCGCGGTTGAACAGGCTGGCAAAGCTGGGCTTGTCGCGACGCTCGGTCATTGCGCGCCACGATAGTCCGGGTTTGGCGCCGCCGCCAGCGTTCTGGTCGGCCAGCGATGGTCAGACCCGCAAATAGCGGAAATACTGGATGTGCGACTTCCCCTCTCACTGGGCTGCCAGTGATCGTGGATGTCGGCGGCGCGCCTCTGATGCGCAGGCGCGGGGAAATTTGGTCACTTCATTCTGGCGGGCCGGGCTTTCAACATGCCACGCATCAGGATCATGCCTGGTGCCAGCGGCAGCCAGAGTGTCAGAAGCCGCAACAGCATGGTCGCCGCGAATGCGGCCTCGAACGGAACGCCGAGCAGTCGCAGCGTGGTCGTCGACGTGGCTTCGAAACTGCCGAGACCCAATGGAATCGGCCCGATGGTGACGACGATCGAGGCCATCATGACGGCGATGAACGCCGTCTCGAACGAGCTATCCTGGCCAAGCGCATGCAGGCAGGCGAACAGCGTACCCGCGTCGGCGAGGAAGATGAGCGCATTGCAGGCGGTCACGCGCGCGAGCAATCGGCGATCGCGCAACAACTTGCCGGGCGCCTGGCTCACGGTTTCCAGCAGCGATTGAACCAGGGCGATCTTCTCGATTCGTGACGGAAGCGGCCGGCTCCCCCTGTGGCGGAGCCAAAGCGCCAGGCCGGGAATGGCGATCGCGACGGCCAGGAACAAGGTGACGATCCCGGCCATCAACGGAGTCGCGCGGTCGTTCAGCCATAACAGCAGGAGCATCGTGACCGCGAACAACGCATAGGCGGCATAGAAGCCGATCATCGACAGCAGCAGTGCGGCCACGGCGGTGCCGCGCGACACCCCTAATTGGCGAAGCTGGTCGACCAGCACGACATTGCCGCCCATGCCCGCGCTGGGCAGCACCTGGTCGGCAAAGAGCTTGGTCACGGCGACGCGCATGAGGCGAGCCAGCGGCTTGGGAGTCCCCGCGCGATCGAGGACCGCGGACCAGCCGCCGGCCACGCCGGCATAAGTCGACAGCTGGAAGATGGCCGCCAGGCCCAGCCATCCCGGTTCGGCTTGCTTCAGCAATGCGGCGAAATGCTCGACATCACCCCAGTGAAGAACCGCCCCGAACAACGCGGCAACCAAGGCCAGTCCGAAGAACCAGCTTCGCCAGCCGGCGACAGGATGACGCATCTGGTGTGAGTTGGCTTGCCTGGGCATCGGTCCTGATCAATCCGAACGATCAGGCCAGTGCCCGTTCTCCGCACAACAAGCGCATCTGACGGGCATGGCGCTCGCTCAACACCGTAGCGCAGATCGTTCTGGCCCGCTCGTGCAACATCTCGAGATTCTCGTGGATATATTGCTCGGGACTATTGGACACGATCGCGTCGAAATGCAGGTGGTCGTCGCCCTTGAGCGAAAAGATTTCGCCGAGATAGATTTCGAACGCCTGGCGAAGCGACCGCCAGTGGCCCTTTTCCTCGAGCCAGGGACGCGTCGATCCGGAGGAGCTGAAGATCGCGAGCCGCTTGCCGTGGAGGAAATGATGCGGGCTTCCCTCCTTGAGCTCGCTCGCCAGTACGCCGGCGCCGAGCACGCGGTCGAGATAGCCCTTGATGATTGCCGGCGGCATGCCGAACCACAGAGGATAGATCAGCGTGATCACCGCACAGTCGCGGATCAGGTCGAGCTCTTGCCGGACGTCGGGCGACGGAGCGAAACCCGGCAAGCCCGGGCGCTCGTCGGCCTTGAGCAGCGGATCGAAGCCCATCGCATAGAGGTCGCGCAGGATCGCCGTCTGGCCGCATTCTTCGACCGTGTGGCAATATGCCTCCGCGACCGAGCGGTTGAAGCTCTGCTCCGCTGGATGGCCCAGTACCACCAAGTGCCTGATGTCCTTGGGGTCGACATGGTCCATCGCCCATTCCTCCCTTTCAGGCCGTGGCGTGCGTCACCAGCGCCGCCGCGAGTTCGGCCAGGGCGATGCAGCCCAGAACCGATCCGCCCAGCGCGGCGCGCGTATGGCGTCGGGCAAGCGAAGCGAGACGATGGCTCGTGACAGTCAGCGCGGTCATGGCCGAATCCCTTTCAGATCGAATACGGGCCTATCTCTGAGCCGACCGACCGACCGGCAGTATCCGGTACTATACGGATGCCGGGCGGGCGGCCGACGCCGGCCGGAGGTCCGTAGCTTTCCTTATGTCTCCGATGAAAATCCGGCCGCACAATTCATCGCATGGATCAGCAACTGGACACTCGCCCGCCGACGGAAACGCACAGTCGGGTCGTCTGGCTGAGCGCGACAGGTCGCGATGACGTAGCGCTCGTCGGCGGCAAGAATGCTTCGCTGGGCGAGATGATCGCCGGTCTCGCCAGCAAGGGGATCAGCGTCCCGGACGGTTTCGCGACGACGACCGCCGTCTATCGCGAACTGGTAGAGACCGCGCATCTCCAGGCCAGGCTCGACGACGCCCTTGCCTCCTATCGATCCGGAGCGACAGATCTCGCCGCGGTCGGCACGACCATCCGTTCGCTGTTCCTGGAAGCGGAGCTTCCCGACACGATCGAGCAGGCGATCGTCGAGGCCTATCGCGAGCTTGGACGACGGCATGATATCGTCGACCCGGCCGTGGCCGTGCGGTCGAGCGCCACGAGCGAGGATCTGGCGGATGCGAGCTTCGCCGGGCAGCAGGAAACCTTCCTGAATGTTCGTGGCGAACGCGCGCTGCTCGATGCCTGCCGTGGGTGCTTCGCCTCGCTCTATACCGATCGCGCGATCGCCTATCGCAAGGCGAAAGGATTGGGCGACAAGGACCTGGCGCTGTCGATCGGCGTCCAGTTGATGATCCGCTCCGACCTGGCGGGCTCCGGCGTCATCTTCACGCTCGACCCCGAAACGGGCTTTCCGGACGTCGTGTCGATCAGCGCGTCCTGGGGCCTGGGCGAGACCGTCGTCCAGGGGCTTGTCGACCCGGACACCTACACGGTGTTCAAGCCGCTTGCATCGGATGAGCGCGTCCGTCCGATCGTCGAAAAGGCGCGCGGATCCAAGCTGCAGAAGATGGTCCTGGCGGCCGATCCGGCGTTCGGGACGACGATCGTTTCGACCAGCGATCGCGAGCGTTCGACCTATATGCTGGACGATGACGAGGTGCTCCAGCTGGCGCGATGGGCGGTGGTGATCGAGGAGCATTACGGCCGGCCCATGGACATTGAATGGGCGAAGGACGGCGGTTCCGGTCAGCTCTTCATCGTCCAGGCACGACCAGAGACGGTGCATGCCAATCGGCAAGGCAGCGCCTTGCGTTCATGGACACTCGCAAAGCAGGGATCGATACTGGCCCAGGGCGCGGCGGCCGGGGAGGGGATCGCCGCCGGAAATGCCTGCGTCATCGCTCGTCCGGAGGATATCGGGCAGTTCCGCGACGGCACGATCCTGGTCACCACCGCCACCGACCCCGACTGGGTGCCGCTCATGCGGCGAGCGGCCGGTATCGTCACCGACCATGGCGGGGCGACCAGCCACGCCGCGATCGTCAGCCGCGAACTCGGTATTCCGGCGATCGTCGGTACCGGCCAGGCGACGTCGCTGATCGCCGATGGCGCCGCGATCACGCTTTCCTGTGCCGAGGGAGCGATCGGCAAAGTCTATGCCGGAATCCTGCCGTTCACTCACGAGGATATCGCGGTCGAAAAGCTGCCCGCGACGCGGACCGAGCTGATGCTCAACATGGCCGATCCCGCACAGGCGTTCCGCTGGTGGCGCCTGCCGAGCAAGGGGGTCGGCCTCGCCCGGCTGGAATTCATCATCACCAGCTTGATCCGGGCGCATCCGATGGCGCTCGCGCATCCCGAGCAGGTGAGCGATGCGGCCGTTCGGGAACAGCTCGCCGACCTCGCTCGCGGCTATCCGGACGGCGCGGCGTTCTTCGTCGATACGCTTGCGCGCGGCATGTCGCGTATCGCGGCGGCGCACCATCCGCATCCGGTCATCGTCAGGCTGAGCGATTTCAAGTCGAACGAATATCGCCACCTGCTCGGCGGCGAGGATTTCGAACCGGTCGAAGAAAATCCGATGATCGGGTTTCGCGGCGCATCGCGTTACTATCATCCGCGATACCGCGACGGTTTCGCGCTCGAATGCCAGGCGATCCGCCGCACACGCGAGGAGTTCGGATTCGACAATATCGTCGTGATGATCCCGTTCTGCCGAACGCCCGCCGAAGCCGACCGCGTGCTGACGGAGATGTCGCGCCACGGGGTGCAGCGCGGCGCCGCCGGCTTGCGGGTGTTCATGATGTGCGAAATACCGGCTAATGTCGTGCTGGCGGAGGAGTTCGCCGCCCGCTTCGACGGCTTTTCGATCGGGTCCAACGACCTCACCCAATTGGTGCTCGGCATCGATCGCGATTCCGAATTGCTGCGTGAATCGTTCGACGAGCGCAACCCTGCGGTCACCCGGCTGATCGGCGACTTCATCCGGCGCGCGCACGCCTGCGGCAGCAAGGTCGGCTTGTGCGGAGAGGCCCCCGGCACCTATCCGGAATTCGCGGCGTTTCTCGTCGAGCAGGGGATCGACTCGATCTCGCTGAGCCCCGAGCGCTTCGTCGGCGCTCTCGAGAGCGTGGCCGCAGCTGAAGCGACGCGGGAGGCATCGCGATGACCGACGTCGTCACGCTGACGCTGGGACCGGCGCTCGATTGCACCACGGCGACCGATCGCGTTCGACCGACGCGGAAGCTCCGCTGCGATGCGCCGCGTTACGACGCCGGCGGGGGAGGGATCAACGTCGCGCGCCTGCTGCACGCGCTCGGCACCGACGCGGTCGCGCTGTTTCCAGCGGGCGGGTGGACTGGGAAGGCGTTCGAAGATCTCGTCCGGTCGAGCGGCACGCGCTTTCGCGTGGTGCCGACCTCGAGTGCCACGCGTCAGAGTTTCTGCGTGAACGATCGCGGCACCGGCCTGCAATATCGCTTCGTCCTGCCGGGAGCGGCGCTTCAAGCCGCCGAACAGCAAGCCTGTCTCGACGCGTTGACGGCGGAAGCGGTCGGCGCTCGTTTCGTCGTCCTGTCGGGAAGCCTGCCGCCGGGCGTGCCGCCGACCATCATCGCTGACGTTGCCGATCGGACGCGAGCGGCGGGTGCGCGGCTGATCGTCGACACATCGGGTGAGGCACTGCGGAGCGCGCTCGAAACCGATGCGTATCTGGTCAAGCCCGATCTCGAGGAACTCGAAGACCTTGTCGGACAGGCGCTCGCGACCGATGCTGATCAGGAGCAAGCCGCACGGCAGCTTTTGGCATCGAGCGGCATAGCGATCCTCCTGGTGTCGCTGGCCGAGCGCGGCGCGCTGATCGTTACGCGCGAGGAAACCGTGCGATTGCCGGCCTTTGCAGTGACTCCCGCAGGGGGCAGCGGCACCGGCGATTCGATGGTGGCGGGACTGACCCACGGCCTGATCGATGGGCTCGACATACGCCAAGCCGTTCGTCTCGGCATGGCGGCGGGGGCCGCGGCGCTGATGACGCCCGGGACAGCCTTGGCCGAGCCCGCGTTGATCCACCGTCTCTATGCTGGCCGCGAAAGAGCGGGCCGGCCGCGGGCGGCCGTCGCATGATCTCCGATGCACGCCGCCGTGCGCGGATCCGATCGCGCGTCGGAGGGCTGCTGATCCTCGTCGTGATCCTGGCGGCCGGATCGGCCGCGCTCTGGGCGCTGATCTCGATCCTGCGCGACCTATGGGTGTTCGTGATCGCTATCGCGCAGCCACGGGCTTAGCGGGCACCGCTGGCGGCGGATCGGTCGACCGCGATATCGTTGAGAATGCGCACCGTGCCGACAGCGCGCGGAAGGCCGTCCGTTTGAATGGCGCTCGTCACATGGGTGACCGCTTCGCGCCCGGAGAGATTTCAGGCATTGCGTCATTGCCCGGCCAGGGCAGCCGCAACTGGTCGCGTGCCGCGGTGACGACTGTGGGCAGATCGCGGTCCGCCGGCACCCTGATCCACCCCCGCAGCGAGCCTATGCCGATCGCCGATTGCTCCCGGGCCACCTCGACATTCGCGTCGGACACGTCGTTGCGCCGCCGCGCGACCCTTGCCACGCGGACTTGCACCGGCGCATCGAGCCACAATCCTTGCCAATCGACGCCGGTCGTCGAAACGAGGCGGGCGATGGCCTCGCGCTCAGCTTCGCCGGCGAAGACCGCGTCGATAATGACCGAATGTCCCGCACGGATCAGCCGCTCCGCTTCCAGTTCCAGGCGGGCATAAACGGTCGCGCTGAAGCTTTGCGAATAATAGCTGGGGTCCAGCCGTCGATCGAGGGCCGCGCCGGCAAGGTGCTTGCGCCAAACATCGCTGCGCAGGATCCGGGCGCCGGGGGGCGGGAGGAAATCGCCGGCGATCCGGCGTGCTACCGCGCTCTTGCCTGTCCCCGACAGCCCGCCGATCGTCACCAGCCGCGGCGGCGTGTCGGCCACCAGCGTTTCGGCGAGCGCCAGGAAGGCGTGCGCCTCGTTTCCTGCGTTATTCTCCCCGGTCCGGGCGAGCGTGCTGGCCGCGACGTGCGCGCGGATCGTCGCTCTCACCGACATCATCAGAGGCAACAGGGCGCTGGCGTCGTCTTCGGGGGCCAGGTCGAAATAGCGGTTGTATAGATAGTTGGCATCATCGCGCAGGCCGCAATGCCAAAGGTCCATGAGCAGGAAGGCGAGATCATACAGCACATCAGCGGTGGCCAGATCGGTATCGAATTCCAGACAGTCGAACATTGTCGGTATTCCGTCGATCAGCGCGATGTTCGCCAGATGGAGATCGCCATGAACGTGGCGGACCTTGCCCGCACGGCTCCGTCGGTCGAGCACATCGCGGTGGCGCATGAGCAGGGCGCGCTGTGCCGTCAGCAGTCGATCGATCCGCGCCGCGCCGAACAATTGCTCGTGGGGCGCCAGGCTTTGCGCATTGCCCGCGACAATGTCGCTCAAACGACGAAATCCGCCGGACGAGTCGCGGGCCACCTCAGCGCCGCGATGAAAGTCGACGATGCGGTCGGCGAGCCTGGCGCACAAATCTTCACCGAGCGCGCTAGCCCTGGCCTGATCGGCCAGCAGCGCGCCGTCGGGAAAACGCCGCATCTCCAGGATCCAGTCGACTACCGGCCCTCCGCCGTCGAGCTCGAAACGGGGAGCGGCGCGGGTAATCGCATGAACAGCGAGATAAAGATCGGGCGCGGTGCGGCGGTTGTATCGCAGTTCGGCGTCCAACGCCTTCCGGCGCAAGGCGGCGGTCGAAAAATCGAGATAGGGATAGCGGACGGCGCGCTTGATCTTCCAGGCGCGGTTGGCGGTCAGGAAGATCGTCGCCGCATGCGTATCGACGCGGCGGGCGATCGGCTCGCCGAACAGGCTGCCGTCGGCCAGTGCGGCCATCAGCGCCCCCTGGTCCGTCTCGGGCACATGCTTTGGTTCGTCGGGCGTTGGGGCCGTCACGCGTTTGGTTTCCCTTCGAGACGCCATTCGCGATATGAAGGCGTTTCGCTCGGTACCCGTCGCGATAGGTCGGTGCGCCCTGTCGGGCGATACGGAATGATACCGATCCGGGAGAGGTAGCCTGCGATCATGCCAATCAGTGCGGGCATCCTGTTGTTTCGGCGCCGCGCCGGCGTGGAGGTGCTCCTCGTCCATCCCGGCGGTCCGTTCTGGCGGCGCCGCGATAAAGGGGCGTGGCAGATCCCCAAGGGGCTGATCGAGCCAGGCGAAGGGGCAGAGGCGGCGGCCCGGCGCGAGGTTGGCGAGGAACTGGGCATTGATGTCGTCGAGCCGCTGACTCCCTTGGGAGTGTTGCGGCAGGCTGGCGGGAAAATGGTCGAGGCCTTCGCGCTGGAACGCGATGTCGATCCCGCGACCGTGCAGAGCAACATGGTCGAGATCGAATGGCCGAGGGGCAGCGGGCGCCTCGTCAGCTTTCCGGAAATCGATGCGGCGCGCTGGATGACCGTGGCCGACGCGCGCCAGGCGATGCTCGCCAGCCAGCAGGTGCTGCTCGACAGGCTGGACGACCTTGCCGGAGGGCCGGTCGGCACCTGACCGGTCGACCTGGCCACCCGGACGTGGGACCGCAATCGCGTCCTACGGATACTTACGCATTTCTCGCCTGGAGATGGGTGACCAATAGGAATGCGCAGCGTCGCGCGGCCGTGACGCACGGCCGGCCACTTGTCGGGTCTGATGGACGACTCCTTGCCCGCAAACCGTCCGCTCGGGTGCTCGCGATGCTGCAAGCATGAAAGGAGTGAACGACATGAAAAAGACCGACAGCCAATTGCAGCACGACGTCATGGCCGAACTCGAATGGGAGCCGAGCGTCGATCACGCCGATATCGGCGTCTCGGTGATCGACGGCGTCGTCACGCTCTCCGGTTTCGTGAAGAGCTATCCTGAAAAGCTCGCCGCCGAAAAAGCGGCCAAACGCGTCGTTGGGGTCAACGCGATCGCCGAAGAGATCAAGGTCCGCCTTCCGTCCGAACCGAAATCGGCGGACCATGAAATCGCCAAGCGGATCATCGATCTGTTTTCCTGGAACGTCATGATTCCCGATGAGGGGATCAAGGTGAAGGTCGAGCATGGCTGGGTCACGCTGACCGGCACGGTCGATTGGTTCTATCAATCGGAGGAGGCGCGCAGGGCAGCCGGCCGCGTGTCCGGCGTGCTCGGTGTCAATAACATGATCGAGGTCAAGCGGTTGCCGGCGGCGGCCAACATCAAGGAGCGCATCCTTGCCGCCTTCAAGCGTCAGGCCAATCTTGACGCGGCGACGGTCACCGTCGCCACCGAAGGGAGCAAGGTGAAGCTCGGCGGCCGCGTCAAGGCGTGGAACGAGCGCGGGATAGCCGAACGCGCGGCTTGGGCGGCGCCCGGCGTGACCGCGGTCGAGGACAATATCGTCGTCGTCTCTTGATCGACGCCGGCGCAATCCGGACGAGGCCAAGCGCGTCGTCCGGATCCGCCGTTCCGACCGAGCGAACGGCCGGCGCGGCTTCCCATCAAAATCGGCCCTTCCAAACCGGGAGTCGCGCGCGGGCGTTCTCCTTGGGGGCAGCCAGCGCGAACCGCTTAAGCGCCTCGGCAGCGAGTAGATAGGCGACGACCAGCGCCGCTATCGTCGCCAGCGACGTGGCCGCAAGGCGACCAAAACCAAGAAGATCCGCGAGAGGCGAGAAGGGTAAGCTGACCGCAAGGAACAGCCCGCCGAACGCGCTCGCCAGCAGCGCGCGATGCGGAGCGGAGCGCCAGACGGGGAGCGGAGTCCGGATGATGAAGACGACCAAGATCTGGGTCGCGATCGATTCGATGAACCAGGCGGCGCGAAAGCTGGCGACATCGAGGCCCTGCCAGCCGAGCAGGAGCCCGAACGTCGCGATATCGAACACCGACGATAGCGGCCCCATGATCAGACTGAACCGGACCAGCCTGCGCATATTCCAGCCGTGCGGCTTTTTCAGATCGACGGCGCTCGAGCGATCGAACGGAATGCCGATCTGCGACAGGTCGTAGATCAGGTTGTTGAGCAGCAGCTGGACGGCGGTGAGCGGCAGGAACGGGAGCGCCAGCGACGCAAGCGCCATGGTCAGCATGTTGCCGAAGTTCGAGCTCGTTCCCATGCGGATATAGTTCATGATGTTGGCGTAGGTCCGGCGCCCTTCCTCGACCCCGTCGGCCACTGCGTTGAGGTCGGCGGCGAGCAGGATCATGTCGGCCGCCTCCCGCGCCACATCGGTAGCACCATCGACCGATAGCCCGACATCGGCGGCGCGAATGGCGGGCGCGTCGTTGATCCCGTCGCCCAGGAAGCCGACCGTGTGACCGCGCGCTTGCAAGGCCCGCACGACCCTGAGCTTCTGGTCGGGGGTCAGTCGCGCGAAAAGGTCGACCTGTTCGACCCGGGCCGCCAGGGCACCATCGTCCAGTGCGGCGACCTCGTCCCCGGTCAGGATTTTGTCGGATGGCACCCCCAGGGCATGGACGACGTGGGCGACGACGTTGGCGGTATCGCCCGACAAGACCTTGATCCCGACACCCAGTGCCTCGAGCCTCGCGATCGCGCCCGCGGCGCTCGCCTTGGGCGGATCGGCGAAGATGCAATAGCCGGCGAAGACGAGACCGGCGTCGTCGTCCGTGTCAATGCGCTGGCGGCCCTCGGCCTCCTTCCAGGCGACCGCGAGCAGACGATAACCGGCTGCGCTGCGTTCCTCGTGGAGTGCGCGGGCTCGTTTCCGCAGGTCGTCGTTGAAGGGCGCCAGGCTGCCGTCGGGCATTTCCGCACGGTCGCACAGCGACCAGATGGTTTCCGGCGCGCCCTTGACGATCTCCATGCGATGGCCGTCATGCTCGGCGAGCACCGAGACTCGCCGGCGCTCGAAATCGAACGGCCGCTCGTCGAGCTTGGACCAGTGCTCGATCGACAATTCCGCGCCATGGTCGATCAGGGCGACGTCGAGCGGGCTCTTGAGGCCGGTCTCGAATGTCGCGTTGATCGCGGCGAGTTCGACGACGCGCTGATTGTCGCTGCCGCCCAGATCCGGATGCGCCACCAACTCGATCCGCGCTTCGGTCAGCGTACCGGTCTTGTCGGTGCACAGGATGTCCATTTCCCCCAGGTCATGGATCGCGGCCAGGCGTTTCACGATCACGCGATCGGCCGCCATGCGTTGCGCGCCCCGCGCAAGCGCGATCGTGACGATCATTGGCAGGAGTTCGGGCGTCAGCCCGACCGCCAGCGCCATGGCGAACAGAAACGATTGCAGCGGTGGGCGGCCGAGCGCGAGATGGGTGACGAGCACGAACAGCGTCAGGAACAGCGTCAGGCGGACGATCAGGATGCCCAGCCGGTGAATTCCGCGTTCGAAGGCGCTGGGTGGTTGCCGATCCGCGAGCGAGCCGGCGATCTTGCCCAGTTGGGTGTGCCGGCCGGTCGTCACCACCAGCATCGTCGCCGTGCCGCCGATCATCGAGCTGCCGTGGAGCAACCGGTTGGAATCGTCGTCGAGTAGGTCTTCAAGCCGGTCGGGCGCGCATTTTGCGGCAGGATAGGGTTCGCCCGTCAGGACGGCCTGGTTCACTTGCGCGGCATTCGCCGCGAGGACGATGCCATCGGCCGGGACCAGGTCGCCCGCCTGCAAGGACACGACATCTCCGGGGACGAGATCGCGCACCGCGATCTTCGTCTGCTTGCCCCGCCAGGCACAGGCGGTGAGCGCGATCGATCGCCGCAACGCTGCCACCGATGCCTGGGCATGCCGCTCCTGCAGCAGTTCGAGCGCCGTCGAGACGGCCACGATCGCCGTTATGATGACGAAGCTGGCGAGGTCGCCGGTGGCGCCTGCGATGATCGACGCGACGATCAGCATCGCCACCAGCGGATTCGCCAGCCGCCGCACGATGTCGAACAGCAGCGGGCGCCGACCTTCCCCCGCGATCTCGTTGGGGCCGTAGACGGTCAGCCGGCGACGTGCCTCCGCGTCGGAAAGCCCGGCGTCGCTGCTGCCCAGCGATGCCAGCAGGTCGGCCGCACTGCGTCGTTCGCAGGGCTCCGCGATCAATGCGACAGCAGCAACGGGTAGGGGGAATGAGTCAGCAATTCGCGCGTCACGCCCCCGAACAGCGCCTCGCGCAGCCGCGAATGACCGTATCCGCCGACAACCACCAGACCGGCGCCGTGGCGACCAGCTTCGTCGATCAGCGTGCGGCCGATCCCGGACGGGAGCGGGGCGACGCGTTCGACGCGCGCGTGAATGCCGTGGCGCGACAGATAGCGCGCGGCTTCCTCCGCCGAATTGTCGTCATCGCCATCACCCTTGTCGTCGTCATCGGCGACTTCGACCAGAAAGACGCGCTCGGCGATCCTCAGCAAGGGAATGGCAGCGCGAAGCGCCCGGGTAGCCGACTCGGATCCGTTCCAGGCGACGACCGCGCAATCACCGTCATATCGCTCGACGTGCTGGGGGACCGCGAGGACGGGTTTCTCCGAGGTCACGATCACCTCGCTCGCGACACCGAGCATGTTGGTATACGGATAGTCTTCCAGCTGCTTGTTGACGATGATCAGGTCGGCGAACTGGCTGGCGCTCCGCAGGCATGGTGCCAGCTCGCCGGTAGCCTCGCGCCAGTCCCAGGAAATGTCCTCGTGCGCCAGGCGCGCTTCGGTACGGGTTCGGTTCGCCGTCTCGCGATCGATTTCGTCCGCGAGCAGGGTATTGGCGATCGAGGTGCCCACCGAGTCGTCGACGATCGCCGGCGGCGGAACGATGACGTCGAGACACGTCAGATGCCCATTGAAACGCCGGGTGAGATCGATCGCGACCTGCAGACGAGCTTCCTGTCCTTCGTCGTCATGCGCGAGCAGCAGCAAGTTTTTCATGACAGCCTCCGCGGTGGGTCGACCCGGCGTAAGCCGCGCCGGAGCGCGGCACTATTGGTGGTATTACGGAGGGCCGGACGCGTTTTTTTGGTCTGCGCTGAGCGTCGGAGCGGCGGCAGGGATGATCCCGGCTAGCCCCGACGGAGGAGATGCCTGGCGGCCGCGAGTGCCTTGGTCTTGAGCCCCGCGTCGCCGATCATCGCCGGTTCCTCGAGATGGTTGTTCTCTCGCGTCTCGAGGTTGGTGACGAGCAGGTCGAAGGGCATGATCTCGAGGAGGTCGGCGACGTGGCTGTGCCCGAATATGCCTTCCAGACCGTGCGGCTTGCGTGTCGCCGCCACGATCAGATCCGGGTGCAGCGCCGACCATTCCTCGATCAGGACCGAGGCGAGATCACCATTACGTACGACCGGCGTAATCGTCGCGGCGGCGTCGCAACGTCCTTCGAGCGCGGTTGCGATCACCCGTTCGAGTTCGGCCATCGCCTCTGCCGTTTTCTCTCGGGAGCTATGCTTCGGGCAGGCATGGACCGCGAAAAGGCTGTCGGCCGATTTCATCCGCAATGCGAGGTCCAGCACGCGCCGCGCATCGTCGCCGGTATCGAGCAAGGCGAGCAGACGCCGATATGGCGCGTGAGAGTCGCCTTGCGCCGCCAGCACGGGAATCGACGTGCGGCGGGCGACGTCGACGATCAGGTCGAAGGGCCGGTCATCTACCTGATTGGGGTCGATTTCGTTACGCATGACGATGATGTCGGCGCGCAACTCGCCGGCGCGTGCCGCTATCGTCCGGGCGCTCCTTGGTATCGGCGCGCTGATCGTTATCGATGCGATGCTGGGGAAGCGCGCGCGCGCCTCTGCCAGCATTGCCGCGCCGTCCGCGGCCGGGCTGGCCGAGTGCTTGTACCGGCTGGCCAGTCGAAGGACATGCAGCTCGGCACAGTTCGTGGCGGCGAGTTCGCATCCGCGGCCGAATGCGGTGTCGTGGGTCATCGCCAGATCGCTCGCGACCACAATCCGATGCACGGTAAGCCTCCTATGGGGCAATCCTGCGGCGACCCGGAATTCGGCGCCATGCGTAAGGATACTTACGACGATAGCCGCTGCCGGTGCGCCACGCGGCGACCGGCAGCGGCTATCGACCTTTCGCGAGCCGCCGATAAAAAGCCGGCTTAGCCCTTGATCTCGATCTTCCGCTTTTGCGGCGCCGCCTTCTTGTCCTTGTCGATCGTCACGGTCAGCAGACCATGTTCGAACGTCGCGCTGATCGCGTCGGGATCGGCGTCCTGAGGCAGCGTGACCACGCGGCTGAACGCGCCATAGTGGCGCTCGCTGATCAGGCATCCGCCCTCGTTGGTTTGCTTGTCCTCGCTCTTCTCGCCCGCGACCGTCAGCACGCCATCGGCGAGCTCGACCGTTACGTCGTTGTCGGTCATGCCAGGCAATTCGGCGGTCAGACGATAAGCGGTGCCGGTGTCGCTGAGCTCCAGCGCGGGCACCGGCGCTGCGCGCGCGCCGAAATTGAAAATGCTGCGCGCAGGTTGCCCGAAATCGTCGAACAGTCGATCGATCTCGGTGCGCAGCCAGTTCATGGGCGCCGTGTCGAGCAGGGGCGCGGCGGCGGCTTGGCGGGCGGGGGTCTTGGCAATGTCGTTCATGAGGGGTCTCCGGTTGCGATATGCTCAGGCGAAGAGGTCCTGTTCCCCGGCGCATTCGATCAGGGCGGGCACGTCAAACCGATGGGCGAGGTGCCGGCGCGCCAGATAGGGCGCGATCGGCACTGCCCAGGCATTCCACCAGGCGGTCCACCATTCGACCGGTAGCATCCACAGGTCGTGGCAGCTGAGCCACAATTCTTCGGCGGCACCGGACAGCGATGTCTCCGATGTGGCAGGTGCCATCGGTCCTTCTCCCTTTGTCGAGCATGATCGGGATAGGACGCGCCAGGCCCCCGGGCCTATCGGGGATGATACGTAGCCGTCCTCCGGTTCGCGCTGCGGCGACCGCGCGAAACAGAGATGAATGCGGAGAATCCCTTAAAGCCTTGGCGAACGGCGGGTCTTAGCGTCGACGGGGTGAAACCGCCCCGTACCTCGTTGATCCTGCTGGCGATCCTTGGCCTCGGGGCCGCGGCCTATGGCTGGTTTCGCTCGGTGCCGCGCGGAGTCGAGGTTGTCGCGGCGCGCCTCGGCCCCGCGGTCGAGCTGGTCTATGCCACCGGCTATGTCGAGCCGCGGCGACCGGTCAGCGTGGTCGCACGGACCACTGCGCCCGTCCGCGACGTGCTGGTGGAGGAGGGCGACAGCGTCCGCCGCGGCCAGCCGCTCCTGCTGCTGGACGATCGCGAGCAGCGCATGTTGCTGGACCAGGCCGCGGCCGTGCGAGTGCGCGCGACGCTGGATGAACGGCGCGCGCTCACGCTTTATGGCCAGGGATGGGTTGCCCGTGCGGCACGCGACGAAGCGGTGGCGACCGCCACCGGGGCTCGGGCCGGCGAAGCGGCGGCGCGGGCACGGCTCGACCAGATGGTGGTGCGCGCGGGCATCGACGGTGTGGTGCTGAAGCGCGACGTCCAACCTGGCGACCTCGCTACGCCGAGCAGGGCGCTGCTGCAGATCGGCAATGTCCGGGATCTTTGGGTAACGGCGACGGTCGACGAACGCGACGTGCCGCAATTGCGGGTCGGGCAGCAGGCATTGCTGAAAAGCGACGCCTGGCCCGGCAGGGTCATCCCCGCCCGGCTGGTCGAACTGACGCCCGGCGGCGACCCGACCCAGCGCGCGTTCCGCGTGCGGATCGTCCCCGACGATCGTTCCGGCCTGCCGATCGGCCTCAGTCTCGAAGTGAACATCGTGGTCCAGCAGAAGGCGAACGCCGTGCTGGTGCCCAATAATGCCGTCAGCGACGGTGCGGTCTGGAAGATCGTCGACGGGCGCGCCGTGCGCCAGCCGGTTCGGGTCGGCATTGCCGGCAGCGAACTGACCGAAGTGAGCACCGGCCTGAAGCCGGGGGAAATGGTCATTCTCAACCCGACCGCCGACCTCGCCCCCGGCGTTCGGGTCAAGCCGGCCGGCCCGGCCAAGGCACGATGAGCGGGCGCCTCGGCCTGCTGGCGGGGCTGGCGGCCAAGCAAGTCGCGATGCGGCGCCGGCAGACATTGGTCGCGGTCAGCGGCGTCGCGGTCGGCGTCGGCTTCTTCCTCGCCGTTTCCGCGATGATGATCGGCAGCCAGGCGGACTTTATCCGTACGCTGATCGATGCCGCGCCGCACATCATCATCTCGGACGAATTGCGCAGTCCGCCGCCACAGCCGGGTGCGGTGGCCTATACCGGCGGGGCGATCGCCATCCGCCATCAGAAGGCGCGAACCGAGGCCCGCGGGCTCAAGGACTGGCAGGAGATATTGCGCGCGGTGGACGAGGTTCCCGGCGCGATCGGGTCGCCCAGCCTGACGGGTGGGCTGACGCTCAGGCTGGGCGGACGCGAGGAAGCGATCGCGCTGATCGGCGTCGAGCCCGATATCGAGAGCAAGGTGAGCACGGTTGAGGATAATTTGCGCGTGGGGCGGCTGCGCGACCTCCAGACGGTGCCCGGCGGTCTGATCGTGGGCGAGGACCTGGCGCAGCGGATGGGGTTGCAGGTCGGCGACGTCGTCGGTGCGACGACGGCCGGCGGCGCGCGGACGCTGCGGATCGTCGGGCTGTTCAAGAAGGGAAGGGGGCAGCTCAGCTCCGCATCGGGCTATGTCCTGCTGCGCGAGGCGCAATCGGTGCTCGGGCGCCCCTTCGTCGTCAACCGCATCGGCGTGAAACTCGTCGACCCCTATCAGTCGCAGGAGGTCGCCGGCCGGCTCGAAAAGCGTTTCGGGTACAAGGCGGAAAGCTGGCAGGAGCGCTCGGCCGATTTCCTGTCGCTGCTCGTGACGCGCAACGTCATCATGTATTCGGTCGTCTCGGCGATCCTGCTGGTCGCGAGTTTCGGCATCTACACGGTCGTCTCGACCAGCGTCGCCGACAAGGTTCGCGACATCGCGATCCTGCGGTCGATCGGCTTTTCGGAAGGCGACCTCCAGCTTGTCTTCGTCATCGAGGGCGTGGCGCTTGCCTTGATCGGCGTCGTGCTCGGCTGGATGCTTGGATACGGATTGATGGCCATTTTGGGCAGCCTGCGCTTTCCGATCGCCGGGGAGGATCAGACGCTGCCGCTCGATCGCTCCGCCCGGCAATATGCCGTCGCGGCGGCGGCGTCGTTGCTCTCGGCCGTCGTGGCCGCCTGGTTGCCCGCGCGCAAGGCGTCGCGGGTAGACCCGGTCGATATCCTGCGCAGCGCGGCATGACCGCCGTCGTCGAAGCGCGGGGCCTGGGCCGGACGCTGGCGCTCGAGCCGCCGGTGCTGCTGGTCGCCGACGCGAGCTTTTCGATCATGGCCGGCAGCTTCACGTCGATCATCGGACCGTCGGGGTGCGGAAAATCGTCGCTGCTCTACCTGCTCGGCCTGCTCGATCGCCCGACCCAAGGGCAATTGCTGGTCGACGGGCAGGACGTGACCGGCTTGGGCGGCGACGCCCGCGCGCGCATTCGGCTGGAGCGGTTCGGTTTCGTCTTCCAATTCCATTTCCTGCTGCCCGAACTGACCGCGCTCGAAAACGTGATGCTGCCGATGCGGCGGCTCGGCCGGCTGGGAAATGCCGCGGTCCGCGAGCGTGCGATGTCGCTGCTCGGTGATCTTGCGCTGGGTGAAAAGGTCGATCGCCTGCCCGGCCAGCTTTCGGGCGGTGAACGCCAGCGCGTCGCGATCGCCCGTGCGCTCGCCAACGATCCCGCCGTTATCCTGGCCGACGAACCCACCGGCAGCCTCGACAGCGTCAATTCGGAACGGGTGCTGGCAACGCTGCACCAGCTCGCCCGTGAGCAGGCGCGAGCCGTCATCTGCGTCACGCATGACAGTTCGATCGCTGCCAGTGCCGACACTTGCATCCGGATGCTCGACGGACGCGTGGTGGCGATGGGCTAGGGTCCGTCGTTATTGGGGCAGGAGGGCCTTTCGCGCCTCTCGCAGCAAGCTGACCACTTCCTCATCGGCGGTCTGGTCGAAGACCTCGTAATGAGCGCCGACCGCGAAGAACGGCTCGGGCGTGGCGAGACAGACGATCTGGTCGCATTCGCCCTCGAGCATCTTCAGAGCCTCGGCAGGGGCCAACGGCACCGCCAGGATCAGGCGTGCCGGTTGCGCCGCCCGGACGCCCTCGATCGCCGCGCGGATGGTACCGCCCGTCGCAATGCCGTCATCGACGATGATGACCGTGCGACCCACGATCGGGATGGGCGTATCGTCGCCCAGATAGGCGTGTCGGCGCCGCTCGATCTCCTCGAGCTGGCGATGCACCTCCGCGCGCACATAATCGGGGCTGGGGCGCACCTGTTCGATGACGGCGTCGTTGAGAACCAGGCGCCCCGCCGCGCCGTCGACGACCGCGCCGATGCCGACTTCCGGATAGCCCGGTGCCCCCAGCTTGCGCACCATCAGCAGATCGAGCTCGGCATTCAGCGCACGGGCGATCTCGAACGCCACCGGCACGCCGCCGCGGGGCAAAGCGAGGATCAGCGGGTGGCTGGACTTGAGATGAGCGAGCGCCGTCGCGAGCCGGCGGCCGGCCTCGCGGCGATCATGGAATTCGGGAGCCATGGGAAGCATCCTCATTGTCAAAATGGCGCAGGAACCAGCGCGTGGCGTAGCCGACGACCACATCCAGCGCGCCGGGCTCCTCGAACAGATGGTGCGCGCCGGGAACGATCACGAGCTCGCGCGGACAATGCAGATGACGCATCGCCGCTTCGTTGAGTTCGATCACCGGTACGTCGCGCCCCCCCACGACCAGCAGGGTCGGCGCCCGGACACGAGCCAGAGCGGGAGCACCGGCGAGATCGGGCCTGCCGCCGCGCGACACGACGGCGCGCAGGCGCGGACCGGCCGTGGACGCCGCAAGCAGTGCCGCCCCCGCGCCGGTGCTCGCACCGAAGAAGCCCAACGGCAGGTCGCGCGTCGTCCGGATGCTCTCCGCCCAGGTCGCTGCCGCCGACAAGCGCGATGCGAGCAATGGTATGTCGAAGACATTCCGGCGATCGGTTTCCTCTTCCGGGGTCAGCAGATCGAGGAGCAATGTCGCCAACCCGGCGCGGCGCAGGCGCTCGGCGACATACATGTTGCGCGGACTGAACCGGCCGCTGCCGCTGCCATGCGCGAAGATGACGAGGCCGCGCGCATCGGCCGGAACCCCGAGCGACCCGGCGAGGCCCTCTGGCTCAACGACGATATCGGCGGGCGGATCGATGGTGGTCACGGTTATAATCCGAACGGCCAGGTTTCGGGCGCGCCGCGAGCATGTTCGAGCCCGAGCGGCGTGACGGCATTGGTGCGTTCGAACCAGACGAAGGCGTCGAACTGTTCCGCCATCACCGCCTCGAAATAATGGCTCAGCCGTTCGGATTCCGGGCGGTAGACGACGCCGATCGCGCGCTCCAGCCGCGGCTCGCTCAGCGCGGCGACCAGCGCGTCCTTGCCGCCGCCCCGCCAGTCGGCGAGGAAGCGCTCCAGGCCCACTTCGCGGAAGGCGTGTTCGAAACTGTCCGGGCGCGCGGGACGAACGGTCTTGATCTCCATGTCGCCGCCCCACTCGCTGGCCGCCGCGACCGTTCCGATATCGGTGCCGAAGCCGATCAGCACCGCCTCGTCGCCATGCGCCATTCGGCACAATTCGCCGATGTTGAATTCGCCCTGCCAACCCATCGCGGTCGCCGCGGCGTTGCCGATATGGCTGTTATGCGCCCAGATGATCGCCTTGGTGCCGTCGCCGTGATGCGCGAGCAGCGACTGCAGCGTCGCGTACATGTGCCGGTCGCGCAGGTTCCAGCTCTCGATCGAGCTGCGATACATTGCCCGGTAATAACGTTCCGCCGCGCGAACGATGCGGGCATTCTGGGTGGCGTCGAACCAATCCTCGCCATCGCGCGCGATATAATCGAGCCGGCGATCGAGCATCTCGCGCAATTGTGCCACCGCCTGTTGCTCGCAATTGCTGCGTCCGGCCGTCAGCGCGGCGCGCCCATAGTCGCCCGGCTCGTCCTGCCATGGAGTCAGGCAGCCGTAGCGGCGCCGCGCTTCCGCCGCGCCGGCGGGATCGACGCGATCGAGATAGCCGAGCACCGCGTGGATCGACTCGCTGAGCGAATAGATATCGAGCCCGCGGAACGACACGCGGTCGCGCGCGTCGCGATCGGCATTGTGGCGTCGCAGCCAGTCGGCGAACTCCAGAACCTCGATATTGCGCCACATCCAGGTGGGGAACCGGGCAAACACGTCGCCGCGACGGGGCCGGGGTGCCTGATGGCGAACATAATCGTCGATCCGCGCCGCATCGGGCCAGTCGGCCTCGACCGCGACGATCGAAAAACCGTGATGTTCGATCAGATGCCGGGAGATCGCGGCGCGGGCGCGATAGAATTCGGACGTGCCGTGCGTGGCTTCGCCCAAGAGCACCACGCGAGCGTCGCCGAAGCGGTCGAACATGGCCCCGAAAGCGGTGGGGTCGGCGGGCGACGGCAACGGTTCCGCGTGGCGGCGCAACTCGCTTGTCAGGCTGTCCTGCGCATATTGTCCAGGGCGAGAATGCTGTGCGGTCATTGCCGTACCGTGATGTCCGATGGCCTGGCTGTCAGTCCGTAATGTTCCGGACTCCGGGCTAGTCGGAAGCGTCCGCACCGCCAGCGGAGGGGTACGTTCCGTGCGCTACGGGCATTTACGCATTTTCGCTTGGGATCGGCGGGTCGAGGGTAGTCGAGGATGGTCGGAGGAAGCCGTTATGAAGGACATCCTGTTGCTGATCCACCACGACGCCGGCCAGGATGCCCGGCTACGGGCGGCGGTGGACCTCGCCCGCGCGCTCGATGCGCATCTGAGTTGCCTGGACGTGACCAAGATGCCGCTGACATTCGGCACCGAATATGCCGCCGGCGTCATGCTGCTGGAAGAGGAAAGCAAGCGCGAGCACCGCAACCGGGACGTCGTACAAGCGTGGTTGGCACGGCAAGGCGTCGCCTGGAGCTGGCAGGATTGCACGGGCGGTCTGGCCTCGTCGGTGATCGACGCTGCAGCATTGGCCGATCTGGTCGTGCTCAATCGTCAGCTCGATACCGCCGCCTATCCGGACATGCGCGAAGTGACCGCCAATGTCCTCATGCACCTGCACGTTCCGATCGTCGCCATGCCCGACGAGGCCACGGGCTTTGCTACCGGCAGAGCGCTGGTAGCCTGGGACGGTCGGCATGCGAGCGCCGCGGCGATGCGCGCGGCCGTGCCGCTGTTGAAACTGGCCTCGGCGGTCGAGATATTCGTTGCGAGCGATAATGCCGATCCGGAGGGGCCGGATGCTGCCGTCGCCTATCTGGGGCGGCACGGCATTGTCGCCGATGTCCGAATGGCCGATCGCGGCCGACGCCAGGTCGATGGCCTGATCCTTGACGAATGTGGACGCTTTGGCGCCGATTATGTCGTCATGGGCGCCTATACGCATGGACGAACGGCGGAATTGTTCGGCGGAGTCACGCGCCGCATGCTGTCCGGCAGCACGCTGCCTCTGGTCCTTTGCCGTTAGTGCCGCGCCGGTGACCGGCGAAGTGGCCGGGTCGGCGGGCATGATGAGCGGACAAGCGGCGCAACCAGTCGACCTGCGGAATCCGGGAGGCGCGGCCGAAGCAAGGGTAATGCCGCCCTTATCAGGCTCGGATATGGAAACGAGAGCACCTAACAATGCCGGGCCGGAATTGCCGGCCCCGGGCGCGCTGACCGGCCTGTCGGGAGTGGAGGCGCGTGCCCGCCTCATGCGAGACGGGCCCAACGAACTGCCTCGCCAGAAAAAGCGCACCGCGCTGCAGATCGCCTGGCAGGTTCTACGCGAGCCGATGCTGGCGATGCTGCTGGCCGCAGGCGTGACCTATCTGCTGCTGGGCGAGACCGGCGAGGCGATCATCCTGATCTTCTTCGCCGGCTTCTCGATCGTGGTCACCATCGTGCAGGAAGTCCGCACCGAAAACGCGCTGGCGGCTCTCAAGGATCTGGCCGCTCCGCGTGCGCTGGTGATGCGCGACGGCCTGGCCGTGCGCATTCCGGGCCGCGAGGTCGTGGAAGGCGACATGCTCGTCGTCGAGCAGGGGGATCGGATCGCTGCCGACGCCATGCTTTTCGAAGCCCGCAACCTGGAGTGCGATGAATCGCTCCTGACCGGGGAGGCGGTGCCGGTACGCAAGCGCGAGGCCGGGGCGGACGAGACCCGGGATGCCGCGCCGGGGGGCGACGACCGGCCGCAACTCTATGCGGGCTCGATCGTGACCCGGGGCGGCGGGCTGGCGCAGGTGTTCGCGACCGGCGCGCGCAGCCGCATCGGCCAGATCGGCCGGTCGCTGGCCGCTTTGGAAGTGGAGGCGCCTCGTCTGCAGGCGGAAACCGGCCGCATCGTGCGTATCTGTGCGGTCGGCGGGCTCGGCGTCGCGGCGCTGGTCGTCCTGCTCTTCGGGCTTTTCCGCGGCGGCTGGCTGGAGGCGTTGCTCGCCGGAATCGCTATCGGCATGTCGCTCCTGCCGGAGGAATTCCCGGTCGTGCTGACCGTGTTCCTTGCCATGGGCGCTTGGCGGATTGCGCAGGTCGGCGTGCTGACGCGCCGTGCCTCCGCCATCGACACGTTGGGCGCCGCGACGGTGTTGTGCACCGACAAGACCGGCACCCTGACCCAGAACCGCATGACCGTCGCGGCACTTTGGCTGCCCGACGGCGCGCTCGAGGATGTCGGCCAGAATGGCCCAAGCGACCGCTTCCAAGCCTTGCTGAGAGGAGGCGCGCTCGCCAGCGCGCCCGTGCCGGCGGACCCCATGGAGATTGCGGTGCATCGGGCGGCCGATCAATTGGCCGGGCCCGCCGTCTCCGGATGGGACCTGGTCCATTCCAACGAACTGCGCCCCGAATTGCTGGCCATGTCCAACGTGTGGCAGCCGGGAAGCGAGGGCGAGCCCCTGGTCGCGGCCGCCAAGGGAGCGCCCGAGGCGATCGCCAGACTGTGCCGGCTGGACGCTGCCACCCGCGACAAGCTCGACGCGGCGGCGGCGGCGATGGCGTCCCGCGGCATGCGCGTCCTGGGCGTCGCCTCGGCGCAGGTAGCACCGGACAAGGCAACCAGCGAGCATCTCGAGCATGACTTCGTGTTTACCGGCCTGGTCGGGCTGTCCGACCCGCTGCGTCCCGAGGTCAGGGACGCGGTCGCGCAATGCCGCTCGGCGGGAATCCGCGTTGTGATGATCACCGGCGACTATGCGGCCACGGCGCAGGCGATCGCGGCCGACGCCGGTTTCGCCGAGGGCGATACGCTGACCGGCGACATGCTCGAGGCGATGACGGACGGGCAGCTGGCGCAGCGCATCGCGACCGTCACGATCTTCGCGCGCACCATGCCCGAGCAGAAATTGCGGATCGTCGCCGCGTTGAAGGCCGCCGGGGAGGTGGTCGCGATGACCGGTGATGGCGTGAACGATGCGCCTGCACTCAAGTCGGCGCATATCGGCATCTCCATGGGCAAGCGCGGCACCGACGTCGCGCGCGAGGCAGCCTCGCTCGTCCTGGTCGACGACGATTTCGGCGCCATCGTATCCGCCATCCGGCTCGGCCGTCGCATCTACGACAATATCCGCAAGGCGATGGGGTTCATCTTCGGCGTGCACGTGCCGATTGCGGGGCTCGCCGTGCTTCCCCTTGTGCTCGATCTGCCGATCCTGTTGGGGCCGATTCAGATCGCCTTGCTCGAAATGATCATCGATCCGGTATGCGCTTTGGTCTTCGAGGCGGAACGCGAGGAGCGGAACCTCATGCAACGCCCGCCGCGATCGCCCGGCGAGCGACTGTTCACCGTCGCGCTGGTAGGACGGGCCGTTCTCCAGGGCGGCTTAGCCTTTGTCGTCCTGGCATCGATCGCGATCGCCGGTCACCGGCTGGGGCTACCGCCGGGCGAGTTGCGCACGCTCCTGTTCTTCGCGCTGGTGGCTTCCGTCCTTGCCCTGGTGCTGGCGCACCGCTCCTACAGCATGGCGATCAGCCATGCCCTGATCCGCCACAACGTGACGTTCCGCTACGTTCTGGCGGCGGTCGTCGGCGCGAGTGCCCTGATCCTCGGCCTGTCGCCACTCCAGCACGCTCTCGGCTTCGCGCCGCTCCGCTGGCCGGAACTGGCGCTCGTTGCGGCGACCGGAGGGGTATTGCTGCTGGCCTTCGAGCTCATCAAGGGCGTGGCGCCAACGCCCGCTAAGTGACCAAAGTCGACTGTGGCTCAATCGCCGCGCCGTTTCCCGCCAATCCTCAACGGCGAGAGAAAGAGATTGAGGAGATCGAGGTAGAGCGTCAACGCCCCGAAGATCGCCATTCTTTCGGGCGAGCCGTGCGGGCTGGTCTCATAGAGCCGCCTGATGCGCTGCGTGTCCGCCGCTGCCAGCGCGGCGAAAATCGGGACGCCCAGACAGGCAAGTACGAAGTCGGCGGGGTTCGACCTCAGGAACAGATTGGCGAAGGTCGCCACGATCAGCCCGAAAAGGGTCGCGATCATGAATTTCGCCATGGCGGAGAGGTCGCAGCGTGCGCGCCATCCGACGATGGCCAGCACGGTGTAGGCGCACGCGCTGGCGAGGAACATGATGTCGACGCTGGCGGCGGCGTAGGCGGCGAATATGCTCGACAGCGACAAGCCTATTGCGGCGGAGAAGCCGGCGAATACTGCCCAGGCCGCGCCGACCGAGAGCCGCGGGACCGCCGGCGCGAAGAGCAGGACGATTGCCAAAGGCATTACCGTGACGACCCAACCCGCCGAAGTCAGGCCCGTCTCGTTAAACAGTGCCGCATACAGGCCCGGGCTCGAATAGACGAACACGGCGGCCGCAGCCGATATCAGGAAACCGCTCGCAGCGATGAAATGGACAAGCGTGGCGTACCGGACGATCGACGACGGCGTTGGATGGTCCGAAGACCAGTCGGCGCTTGGCATGGCGACGTCCTCCTTCCTGTCCTTTTGCGGAAGGAAAGCGCGACGGGCGATGCGTAGTTTTCCGGAAAAAAGGGGCAGGTGTCAGGGGCGCGGTTATGCCGCTGCGATCCTGGCGTCTTCGAAGACCGGGAGCCCCGCCGACTCTGCTTCGGCGTCGATTCTGTCGAATTGATCCAGCGTCCGCACCACCATCCGGCTCCAGGTGAGCGTGCGGCCATGTGCGTGAATGCGTGCCGCCATCCGCTCGCGCAATTGATCGTCCTCGAGCAGCCCACCCACCGCTTGCGCCATCGCGTCCGCGTCGTCGAACGCGACCAGGATACCGCGCCCGTCGGCGAGCAATTCGGTTGCGTGGACATAAGGAGTCGCGACGATCGGCTTGCCGAGCGCGGCCGCGTAGGAAAGCGTGCCCGACGTGATCTGCTCCGGATTGCGGTAGGGCGTCACGTAGACGTCGGCCAAGGCCAGTCGGTCCAGCAGATCCGCTTCGTCGAGAAAGCGGTTCTCCCACTGTAGGTGCGCGTCTACTCCGAGGTCGCGCGCGAGATTCTGGAGCGATTCGCGATATCGCTCGCCTTCTTGCGCCACGAGATGGGGATGGGTGGCGCCGACGATGCGGTACATCGCTTCGGGGCAGCGGTCGATTATCGCCGGCATCGCCCGGATCATCGTCTCGATCCCCTTGCCGGGCGACAGCAACCCGAAGGTCATGATCGTCTTGTGGTCCGGGACGCCGAACCGTTGGCGCGCCGCCGAGGGCGCTACATAGGCGCGGTCGGGCACGCCATGCTCGATCACCGCGATCTTCGACGCCGGTACGCCATAGACGCGCTACAGCAGGGCGCGCGCATGATCCGCCATCACGACCAGCAGCGATGCGCGTCGCGCGAGGTGTTCCAGCACCCGGCGTTGATCAGCATTGGGCGATTCCAATACGGTGTGCAGCGTAGCGATGACGGGTGTCGACAGCGTATCGAGAAGATCGAGCAGGTATTCGCCGGCCGGCCCGCCGTAGATGCCGTATTCGTGCTGCACCCAGACGAGATCGGCGCCGCTCTCCTCGATCTGCCGGGCGGCGACGCGATAGTCGCTGCGAACCTCCTGATCGATCGACATCACGACGTCGGGGGGAAAGTCATAGCGACGGCCAGGATCGGTCATGGCATAGACGTCGACCGAGGTGGCGGCGCGCGACGTGACAAGCGCGCGCTGAACGTGCGTAGTGAAGGTGGCGAGGCCGCATAGCCTCGGCAGAAAGTTGCCGATCAGCGCGACCCGCCCCCGCGAACTACGGAACGGTGATCGCGAACCATCGAGGACGACAGCTGTTGTCGACGCGTCGACCGGATAGTCGAACGTCGGACGCGGAAGCGCGCGTCTGGGTACCATATGGAGCCTCCCGATAGAAATCGACGATCATTGGTCTTGGGATGGCAAGGTTAGGTAGATACGCCGACGAGCGGCATACGGGAATCTACGGGGCCAACGGATGGTGCACTGCGCCGGACCGCGGCTAGCATGCTGCGCTGGACATTCGTCATCGACGTTGCGGCTCGGGAAAGCCGATTCGCGTGGCGCGCGAATCAGGAGTAGAGTTGCCGCAGAGACGCCGGGAGTCTCGGGATATGTGGCGCTTCGCCCTCAGGAATAACGTAAGACGGCTCCGGAGCTTGCTGATTGCGGGCACGCCCGGGAACGACCCCGCGCTGCTGCGGGGTCTCCTGGATGAAGCCGAAACAGAACTGCTCGCTCTGGAGAACGCGTCGGCGCATGAATTGGTGCGTCAAAATGACGCGCTGCGTCTCTTCGCCCAAAAGGCCGTGGACGATGCGATCGAATTGCTTCACGCGCAGTTTGGCAACCTGCAGATCTATGATCAGTCGACCAACGCCTTGATAATGGTTGCGCAGCGAAACTTCCGAAAGCCGTTCCTCGATTATTTCGCCGTCGTGATCAGCGACGAAGAATCCGCTTGCGGTCGCTGCCTCGCGATCGGCGAGCGTGTGGTCATTGAAGACGTCGACAACGACGCTTCCTTCGTCCGCCACTTGCCGATCGCCCGCGAAACCGGCTTCCGGGCGGTGCAATCGACGCCGCTACGTGATCATTCGGGGAGGTTTCTGGGCGTCATCTCAACGCATTTCCATGAGCCCCGCAGGTTTACCGCCCGTGACCACGAGGCGATGGACCGGTTCGCGCCTTTTGTCGCAGCGGGTCTCGCTCCCTTGCTGGCATCCGATCAAGCGCAGTTGGCTGAATAGATGCCGGCGATTTCACGCTGCTCGAAACCGCTCTGAGAAATGCTTCTCCGTAGAACCCCCAATAGGCGTCTGAGGCGGGGCGATGCATTCGATTTGCTCTTGTGAATTCGGGAGACTTTTCGAAATGTCGCGCAAACCTCTGGCCCCTGAACCGGACAAGATCGATCCGCATGCGCCGGTCGAGGCGCCCGGCATCGCCAGCCCATCCGAACAACCGGTGCGTGGAGCGCCCGAATTTGTCTGTCCCCCAGATCCGTCCGATACCCCGGACAGCGCGCCGATCGAGCAGCCGGCACCAGATCCGGACAATTAGGAGCGATCCAAAGCGTCGCTGCGTCGATGGCATCGAGAATGGCGACGGCCGAATACGTACATTCTCGCATAGGCGATCGAGACGCTCCGGGGCGATATACACGCGACCAATTCTTCGAACGGAGTGAGCCATGGAAGACTCCGCCGATGCGACGCCGGAAGCCGGAAAAGCGGTGCGGCTCCAGCACCTTCTCGTCCACGCCAACCCGTCGGCCGACAGTTTCGGTCACGCGATCGTGAACGCCTATGTCGACACTGTGCGAGGGCTCGGTCAGGACGTCGTCGTCCGCGACCTCTATGCCATGAAATTCGATCCTGTGCTCCAAGCGCAGGAGCGGCCCGGGAGCGATCACTGGACCGCTTCACCCGATGTCGCCCCCGAACTTGATCTGGTGAACGCCGCGGACATTCTGGTCCTCGTCTATCCGATCTGGTTCGGCCTGCCGCCCGCCATTCTCAAAGGATATGTCGATCGAGTTTTGGGCGCGAACTATTCGTTTCACGAATTCGCGTCCCAGGCCGGGCGCCCCGGACTGGCCGGTAAGCCGTTGCTGTCGTTCAGCACGTCGGGCGCACCGCTTTCCTGGCTCAACGAACAGGGCCAACCCCTCTCGCTACGCGAGATCTTCGACGTCTATTTGTGGCGCGGCTTCTGCATGAAGCAGTCCGAGCATGTGATGATCGAATCCGTCGTTCCGAACATGAGCGCGGCCTATGCTGCCCAGCAACTGCAGCGCGTGCGTGAGGTGGCCAATCGGACCAGCCTGAAGCTCGCTGGGATGGACGTCGGGCCGGTCGCTTTCGAAGCGTAAACGCTGGCGGCGTCCCTCGGCATTTGTTCTCTCGCGGGCGGAATGCGACGAGCAAATTGCGCTGGATCGGCGAGGAAGCTGAAGCCCGTCGTCGCAGACTATGGCGTGCCGCGCGCTCTTGAAGGCCTCGGTCCGGTTGTTTCGGTCGAAAACCTTGCCCATCGACCGCCGTGAATACTGTCTCGCTACCGCTCGCGTCCTAGACTGGGCGCAGACTGGAATTCGCCGAACTCATCCTGCGGGCGACCACGACGTTCGATGGTTGGCGATGCGCCGTCATGCGGAAACTTGTGCGGTCGGCGACCCTGTGGGCAACACGTATTCCGGAGGCCGTCTTTGCGTGCCTAGACCGGCCCATGACTTCGCTATCGTCCCCGACCGAACAGCTGCCCGACCCATTCGACCAGACCGCCGCGCTGGTTGACCGGTTTACGGTTGCGCAGCTCGCGCAATGGACCAACGGCATTTCGCCCGCCGCGCTTGCCGGGGCGTATTTCGACTGGGCGAGCCATCTCGCACTCGCGCCAGGCAAGCAGATGCACATGGCGATGAAGGCATGGCGCAAGGCGCTTCGCCTCATGCACTTCGCTGCCGCCAATCAGCCCTGGACGGTACCCGCGCCGGTGATCACGCCCTTGCCGCAGGACCATCGCTGGGACGATCCGGCCTGGAGGGATTTGCCCTACGCGCTGTGGCAGCAGAGCTTCCTGCTGATCCAGCAATGGTGGGACGCTGCGACGCGGGACGTGCGTGGCATGGACCCGCACCACGAGCGGGTGGTCAATTTCGTCGGGCGGCAGATTCTCGACATGCTCGCGCCGTCAAATTCGATCCTCACCAATCCGGTGGTGCAGCGGCGCGTCCTTGAAACCGGCGGCGCCTGCCTGATCGAGGGTATGCAGCTGCTGCGCGAGGACGTGGAGCGCAGGATCCGCCACAGTCCGCCGGTTGCCGCCGAAGCATTCAAACCCGGCGAGCAGGTGGCGGTCACGGCGGGGCAGGTGGTGTGGCGCAACGAGTTGATCGAGCTGATCCAATATGCGCCGACGACGCGCAAGGTACGGCCCGAGCCAGTGCTGATCGTGCCGGCCTGGATCATGAAATACTATATTCTCGACCTTTCGCCGGAGAACTCGCTGGTCCGTTGGCTGGTCGAGCAGGGGTACACCGTTTTCATGATCTCCTGGCGCAACCCAGACGCATCGCTGCGCGACAGGGACATGGAGGATTACCGGCGGTTGGGGCCGATGGCGGCGCTCGATGCGGTACAGGCGATCACCGGCGCGTCCAAGGTGCACGGCGTCGGCTATTGCCTGGGCGGCACATTGCTCGCGATCGTTGCCGCGGCGATGGCGCGTGACGGCGACGACCGGCTGGCGAGCATGACGTTGTTCGCCGCGCAGACCGAATTCAGCGAGCCGGGCGAGCTGGGCCTGTTCATCGATTCCTCCGAACTCGAATTTCTCGACGAGATGATGTGGGTCCAGGGCTATCTGGACAGTCGGCAGATGGCCGGCACTTTCGAGCTGCTCCGCTCGAACGATCTGATCTGGTCGCGGCTCGTCAGCGAATATCTGATGGGCGAGCGGCCGCCGATGAACGACCTGATGGCCTGGAACGCGGACGGCACGCGGCTGCCCCAGGCGATGCACAGCGAATATCTCAGGCGGCTATTCCTGAACGACGATCTTGCCGAGGGGCGTTTTCCGGTGGACGGGCGACCGGTGAGCCTGTCGGATATCCACCTGCCGATCTTCGCGGTGGGTACCGAGACTGACCACGTCGCGCCCTGGCATTCGGTGTACAAGCTCCATCTGCTGACTGACAGCGAACTGACTTTCCTCCTCACCAACGGCGGGCACAACGCCGGCGTCGTCTCGCCGCCAGCCTATCCCAATCGGCGCTATCGCGTGCTGACGCGGCCCGCCGAGGGGGCGTATCTCGATCCCGACAACTGGGAGCGCCGTGCCGTACCGCACGAGGGGTCGTGGTGGCCCGAATGGGCCGAGTGGCTCGGCGCGCATTCGGGGGCGCCGGTGGCGCTCCCGCCGATGGGGGCGGCGGACAAGGGTTATCCGCCGCTCGAGCCCGCGCCCGGCAGCTATGTCCGCGAACCCTGAAGGGCCGGCGGACTCGCGCTCAGGCCATAGGATATCGGCGGGGATCGGGGATGCCACGGAGCGGCCAGCGTCTCCGTATTTCCCACAATTCAAGGGCCCCTCGAATGGGGGCAAAAGACCACCTCCTTTCCCTCCGGGGCAGCTGCCGTTTGCAGTGCCAAGAAAAGGACCGAGGCATGATGTTCGTCAATCGCCCGACCATGGTGGAGGCCGATCTGCCGTTCGGCGGCGTCCGCCGATCCGGCGATGGCCGCGAACTGCTCGGGCTCGGGACAAAGGAATTCGTCAATCGCAAGCTGATCGGCATCGTCAACATCGACGCCGCGTTCTGAGACGCGGGGAAGGAATCGTATCATGCAGAAGACCATGAAGGCGGCCGTCGTCCGTGAGTTCGGCAAGCCGCTCGTCATCGAGGAAGTCGCGGTTCCCCAGGTGGGGCCGGGCCAGATTATGGTGAAGATCGCCGCTACCGGCGTCTGCCATACCGACCTCCACGCCGCCGAAGGCGATTGGCCGGTCAAGCCCAAGCCGCCCTTCATCCCTGGCCATGAAGGCGTGGGCCATGTCGTCGCGGTGGGCGCCGGCGTCGATCATGTGAAGGAGGGCGATCGTGTCGGAGTGCCGTGGCTCTACACGGCGTGCGGGCATTGCGTGCACTGCCTGGGTGGTTGGGAGACGTTGTGCGAGAGCCAGCAGAACACCGGCTATTCGGTCAATGGCAGCTTCGCGGAATATGTGATCGCCGATCCGAATTATGTCGGCCACCTGCCTTCGAACGTCGGCTTCATCGACATCGCGCCCGTGCTGTGCGCCGGGGTGACCGTCTACAAGGGGCTCAAGGTCACCGACACCAAGCCCGGCGATTGGGTCGCGATCTCCGGAATCGGGGGACTAGGCCATATGGCGGTTCAATACGCCAAGGCGATGGGCCTCAACGTGGTCGCGGTCGACATAGACGATGCCAAGCTCGATCTTGCTCGCGCGCTTGGCGCGGACCTTGCGGTCAATGCGCTCCATTCGGATCCCGCGGCCTTCATCCGCAAGGAGATCGGCGGGGCGCAGGGTGTGCTCGTCACCGCGGTTTCACCCAAGGCGTTCCAGCAAGCGATGGGCATGGTGCGCCGGGGCGGCACGGTATCGCTCAATGGCCTGCCGCCGGGCGACTTCCCGCTTTCGATCTTCGATACCGTGCTCAACGGGGTCACTGTGCGCGGGTCGATCGTCGGCACGCGCCTCGATCTCCAGGAAGCGCTGGATTTCGCAGCACGGGGAAAGGTGCACGCGACGGTGGCGACCGAGAAACTCGAGAATATCAACGACGTCTTTGCCAGGATGCACCGTGGAGAAATCGAAGGTCGGATCGTGCTCGATATGGGCGCTATGTCGACTTAGCAGTGCGGGGCCCCCAAGGGAGGGCGCAAGCCGAGAAGTCTTACTGAGATTCCGCTCACCGCCAAAAACGTTTGGCGTCGACGAAGGCGTGATACGCCTCTTCCGCCGTATCGAGCAGTGCCTGCTTACTGTCGGGATCGAACAGGGTTGTCGCGTCCCGTTCATCCATCAGCCCAAGCCTGGATAGCAGATGGGGTGCCGTCGCCAGGTCGTTGAGCGCGCCGAGTTGGTCCTGCAGCGCCTCCAGTGTCACGACGAACCGCGTATGTCGCCGCCGCGCGTGCTTGCCCTCGAACAGCGAAGCGAAGAAATCTGCCGCGTAGCGTAGCTTCTTGGCGTCCCTGCGGACCTTGTGGCGCGCCTGGTCATCCACCTCGGCCACATGGCGGCCGTCCTTCTTCACCTTGCGACGGAAACGATCGAGCACCGCGCCGGCAAGCTCCCTCGCTGGCTGGCGACGAACCTCGCGGGTATCGACCGCGGCCAACCATGCGCCGCTCTCGATCCATTGCGCCAGGTCGAGCATCAGCCTGCGCGAGCGTGGGGACGCGAGGACCTCGTCCACCCGGGCATAGGCCGCCCGACGCGCTGTTTCGAGCCGATCGCGTATGACGGCCGGCAACGCGCGTTCGGACAGAACGTCCAAATTGCGAGCGTCGCCGAGCTCCGTGGCCAGCCAGCGCACCTCGTCGCGCAGCCTCCCGCTGACATCGTCGTCGACGATCGCCGCGAAAACCGAGAATGCGGAGCGCAGCCGTCGGAGCGCCACGCGCGCCTGGTGTATGGCCTCCGGCGAACCTCCCGCAAGAAGCAGGTCCTCATTCTGCCGGAACTGACGCAGGCAATTGCGGACGACGTGCTGGAATGCGTCCGCGGTCGTCATGTCGTGATCCAGCACGACCGGCTCTGCTTTGAACGCTGTCACCGCGGCATCAATAAGGGCGTATCCGCGCTCCGCCTTGGTGAGGGTGCCGAGCCTTACCGGAATGGCGGCATCGAGCTTGCGGGCGAACGCGAACAGCGCCGTGGCGTCGCCACCTTTCAACTCCAGCTCCATCTCGCAAAACGGCGATTGGCGGTCTGCCGTCACGGCCATTCCGCGGTCGATGACCATGTCGATGATCGCCGCGTCCTCACGGATGCTCCAGGCGCGCCGTTCGACATGGATCTCGAATAGCGGGGCGAGATCGGCGACCGATTTATCGAGAAGCGCCCGGAGCGGCGTGGTGTCGTCGATCACCGGTCTGTCGTCCGGAACCGCGCGTTCCCATTCCGGCCGCACGAACAGCCCGGCCGACCCGGCATCCCGCGCCTTGACCGTCTGGATTCGCCGGCCGCCGGCGCGGCGGATCCGCAAGGTCAGTCCGGCCCTCGCCAGCCTGTGATCGGGCGTGTCGAAATAGATCGACCGCTGACGCTGCGTTGTCCGATCTCCCGTCAGCAGGCGGGAGGTTTCGAGAAGGCGGGCGTCCTCTCGATTCAGTACCAGCTTGAGTTCGATTTCATCGGACCTCGTCATCGCGCCACCATATTTCCGCCCGGTCTCCGATCCGACCGTGCCGGTCTTGATCCACGTCTCGTCGATGAAGGCGAGCATCTGGAACGGATCCGTTCCGATGCGCCTTTCAGCGTCGGGTCTGCCTCAAAATAGCATATTCGACGCGGACACGCGCTTCGAAGCGAGCGACTAGCATGCCAATCGCCGGAGGTGTCCGATGCTCGTTTCGAGGACCACGACCCCTCCGCGGCGCGAGCTTGAACGAGACGCATCAGATTCGACCGATCTGGCTGATCGTCCCGCCAGCCGATCAAGGTGCGGCTTGGCCTTTTATGTTTTATAAAACAGCAACTTACGGACATTCACACTCGAGTATAGGTGAAATACCACACCTCATGTCCTTGTCGCCGCGCCTTGCGTTCGTACCGCGTCTCGGGCCAATCGTCCGGACGAGTCAGGAAATCGCGCGGCGTTTGCGCGGTCCAGACGAAGTCGCGACGCCGGTTCATCACCATCATCGCCCAGCGGCAATAGGTCGGATCGTCGGTGCCCAGCCGGAATTGGCAGCCGGGTTTGAGCTTGGCGGCGATCAGGTCGAGCGGACCGTCATTGACCATCCGGCGCTTGGCATGCCGTGCCTTGGGCCACGGATCGGGGTGGAGGAGATAGACGCGATCGAGACTGGCATCGGGTAGCCGCTCGGCGACGTCGAGCGCGTCACCCATGTGCAGCCGGACGTTCTTCAGCCCCTGATCGCGGATGTGGCCGAGCGCGCCGACCACGCCGTTGAGGAACGGTTCGCAGCCGATAAAGCCGTGGTCGGGGCGCGCCGCCGCCTGGCCCGCGAGATGCTCGCCGGCGCCGAAGCCGATTTCGAGTTCCAACGGGCGATCGTCGCCGAATAGCGCGCGAGCGTCGAGCGGGCCGCTCGCCGGTACCTCGACGTCGGGCAACAGTTCCTCGACCAGAGCACTCTGGCCCTGTCGCAATTTGTGTCCCTGGCGCCGGCCATAGAGGCGCCGGATGGTGGTCGGGTCGTTCATTGTGGGTCCGCCTAGAACCAGATGGGACGAAAGCCAATCGCGCGCCGCCAACGAAGAAGGGCCGGGGATCGCTCCCCGGCCCTTGCTTGTTCCGTCGATCGGCTGGGGATCAGGCCAAAGCGGCCTTGAGATCGTCGACCAGATCGGTGCGCTCCCACGGAAAGAAGTCGCCTTCGGGCTTGCGGCCGAAGTGACCATAAGCCGCGGTGGGGGCATAGATCGGCTTGTTGAGGCCGAGATGGGTGCGGATGCCGCGCGGGGTCAGGCCGCCCAGCTTTTCGATCTTGCCAATTGCCGCTTCCAGCTTGTCGTCGCCGACCGTGCCGGTGCCATGCGTATCGACATAGAGCGACAGCGGCTTCGACACGCCGATCGCATAGGCCAGCTGGATCGTCACGCGCTGGGCGAGGCCCGCTGCGACGATGTTCTTCGCCAGATAGCGGGTGATATAGGCCGCCGAACGGTCGACCTTGGTCGGGTCCTTGCCGCTGAACGCGCCACCGCCGTGCGGCGACGCGCCGCCATAGGTGTCGACGATGATCTTGCGGCCGGTCAGGCCGGCGTCGCCATCGGGCCCGCCGATCTCGAAGCTGCCGGTCGGGTTGATGTGGTAGACGGTTTCGTCGCTGAGCAGGCCCGAAGGGATAACGTCGGCGACGACCTGCTTCACATAAGCATGAAGCTCGGCTTCCTTCTCGCCTTCGTCATAGCCCTTGCCATGCTGGGTCGAGACCACGATCGCGGTGGCGGCGACCGGCTTGCTGCCCTCATAGCGCAGGGTGACCTGGCTCTTGGCGTCAGGCTCCAGGAACGGCGCTTTGCCCGAGTGGCGGTCGGCGGCCATCTGCTCGAGAATCTTGTGGCTGTAATAGAGCGTCGCCGGCATCAGGTCCGGCGTGTCGTTGGCGGCATAACCGAACATGATGCCCTGGTCGCCGGCGCCTTCGTCCTTGTTGCCGCTGGCGTCCACGCCCTGCGCGATATGCGCCGACTGCGGATGGAGATTGTTCTCGAAGCGGAAGGTTTCCCAGTGGAAGCCGTCCTGCTCGTAGCCGATCCGCTTGACGGTATCGCGAACCGCCTTTTCGACCTCGTCACGGACGCCGGGCGCCCAGTTGCCGGCCTCATCCATGATGCCCTTGCCGCGGATTTCACCGGCCAGCACGACGAGCTGCGTGGTGGTCAGCGTCTCGCAAGCGATGCGCGCTTCGGGGTCTTTCGACAGGAACAGGTCGACGATGGCGTCGGAAATCTGGTCCGCGACCTTGTCGGGATGGCCTTCGGAGACCGATTCGGACGTGAAGAGATAATTGGAACGCATTGAGTTTCCTCTGGGGTCTGGCGGAAAGCCGGGCCGTTGCCATGCCCATATAAAGCTTTCCTTATATGAGGCTGCGGGTCCTAGCGAGCGAGGCGCCGGATGGCAATCGCGCAAATCAGCAGAATCGCCGAGACGATCAGCGCCATCCAGTTGCCGAGGCGCGAGAAGAGGGTGGGGGTGCCGGGCATTACCGAGCCTTCGATCGCGCCGGCCTTGCCCATCGGAATGCTCTGACGGAGAGCGCCGTCGGGATCGATGATCGCGGAAATTCCTGTCGGTGTCGCGCGGACGATCGACAGGCCTTCCTCGATCGCGCGCAACCGTGCCTGGGCGAGGTGTGCCGGCGGGCCGAGCGTGCCGAACCAGGCGTCGTTCGATGGGTTGAAGATAAAGTCCGGCCGGTCCGCAGGGTCGATGACATGGCCCGAGAAGATCACTTCGTAGCAGATCAGCATGCCGACCTTGCCGAAGCCGGGAATGGCCATCGTGCGCGGGCCCGGGCCGGGGATGAAATCGACATCGCCGGGGACGAGCCGCGACAGGCCGATCGCTTCGAGCACCGGGCGCATCGGCAGATATTCGCCATAGGGGACCAGATGCGCCTTGTCGTAGCGGCCGTGGAGTTGGGCATCGGGGCCGATCAACGCGATCGAATTGGTCGCGGCGATCATATTCTCGGTGCGCTTGTCGAAATACATGCCCTGCGTGCCGGTCAGGATCGCGTCATGGTCGCCGAGCAGCGAGGCCATTCGGATCCGCGCGGTCTGCGCGCTGCCCATCAGGTCGTAGACATAGCGCGGATAGCCATCCTCGACAGGAAAGCGGATCGCGCCTTCGGGCCACAGGATCAGGCGCGGATGGTCGGGATTGGGTTTTCCGGACAGACGGGCGAGCGCCTGGAAATTGGCTTCGGCGTAATCGGCGGTCGGCTTCGCTTCTTCGGCCAAGTTGGGTTGGACGATGCGAACATAGGTTCGCGGATCAGGGCGATGTTGATCGAGACTCGCTGGCGCGATGGAATAGATCAGGAGGGCGACTAGGAAGACAATCGCGGTGTAAGCGCGGCGATCCACGATGACGGCCAGCAAGCAACCGCTCGCCACCACGAAGATGCCCGACAGCGCGTAGGTGCCGATATAGGCGGCCAAACCTGCCCATCGCCCGGCCGACATCGAGACCGTCGCTAGCGGATCCCATGGATAGCCGGTGAACATGGTGCCGCGCAGATATTCGGTCGCGATCCAGGCAGCACCCGCGACCAGCACGAAGGCCGTGTCGACGCGCGGCGCCGGATCGCCTTTCGCCGCCGGGCTCGCGAGCCGCCAGGCGAGTCCGGCGGCAAGCATCGGGAAGAGAGCAAGATAGGCCGCCACCAGGACCACAGCGACGTAGCCGAGCCAAGACGGCATCGCGTCCTGAAACTCGAACGGCTGCTGAATCCACAAATTGGCGACGGCGAAATGGCCGAGCCCGAACAGCCAGCCGATTTCCAAGACCTGCCTGATCGAGCCGGCGCCATGGATAAGGAGCAGCCAGACCGCAAACCCGGCCAAGGTCAGCGGCCACCAGTCCCAAGGCGCAAATCCGAGTGCGGATACGGCGCCGAGCGCGAGTGGTAGGAGCGGGAGGAGACGACGCATCGCCTCGCGCTATGGCTGCGAAATGACGAAGTGCGCTAGCCCCAATCGTCATGCCGGGCCCGTCCCGGCATCCAAGGCGCAACAAAGACTTAATTCCACTGGAAAGGTTGGACCCCGGAACACGTCCGGGGTGACGTTTGGCTCTGCGGGCGGTAGCTAGGAGTCATGCTCCGTCCCTTCCACCTCGCCTTTCCCGTTCACGATCTCGCCGCTGCCCGCGCTTTTTACGGCGGCACGCTCGGCTGTCCGGAAGGGCGCAGCTCGGACAGTTGGATCGACTTCGATCTGTTCGGGCATCAGATCGTCGCCCATCTCGACCCCGCGGCCAAAGCGGTCGTGGTGTCCAACCCAGTGGACGGTCACGACGTCCCAGTGCCGCATTTCGGGGTCGTGCTGACAATGGATGCCTGGCGGGCGCTGGCCGACCGGGTAAAGGCGGCGGGCATCCCCTTCGGGATCGAGCCTCATATCCGCTTCGTCGGCCAGCCGGGCGAGCAGGCCACGATGTTCTTCCTCGATCCGTCCGGGAACGCGCTTGAGTTCAAGGCGTTCGCCGACGACGCGCAATTGTTTGCCGCGTGATCACGATAGGGGTCTTCACGACATGAGCGATCCGATCGTCGTCGAGGTGCCGCACAAGCTCGGCCTTGCCGAGGCGCGGCGGCGGGTCGATGCCGGGATCGGCAAATTGTCGGGCTGGTTTCCCGGCGGCGCCGAAGTCGAGCATCATTGGACGGCTGACGTGCTTCATTTCACCGTCGCGGCGATGGGGCAGCGCGTCTCCTCCAGCCTGGACGTGCGCAATGACCGAGTGATCGCGACGGTCGACCTGCCGCCGTTCCTGGCGCTGTTCGCCGACCGCATCCGCGCGAAGCTCGCCAAGGAAGCGCCCAAATTGCTCGAATAGAAGCCGGCCGGACGATCAGCCGGTCGTGACTTCGATCACGCCCGCCCGCAGCAACGCTTCGGCAGTGCGCGAAAATTCGGTAAGCAAAGTCTCGAGCAGCGGCTCGAGCGAACGATCCTGGATCGAACCCGGAACCACGGTAACGCCCCCACGCGGATCTTCGACCAGCAGCCCAGCCTCGATCATCTGTGCGACATGGCGGCGGACGGTTTCGCGCGGCAGGCCGGTGGTTGCGGCAATCGCGCTCCGCGACATCGGAACCACCCATTCGCGGGGCAATATCGCAGTCGCGGTGAATTCACGGGGAACGCTGCGTTCGCGCATCAGCTTCTGGATATTGCCGACCGAGACGGTGCAATAGATCAGCACGACCGAAGGGCTGTGACCCTCATGCCCCGTGAAGGTTCGGTGCATCGACAGGAACAGGTTGGTGAGCGCGAACATGGCGGTGCGCCAATGGTCGCTCATGCCCTCGGGAACCGTCGCGACGCGGTCGCCAGCAGCCATATGACTCACTCCCGCCCCCGCAGTGACCCATTTTGGGCAGTTAAATTGAAATCGTCAACGCATGAATCGGACAAGTTAGTGTAAAGCAACGGAATCGAGGGAAAAGATACGCGTCAACGCGTGGACCTTTCGGTGTCGTACGGGTGTGCGGACTGCGCGGTCGGGGGGCCAGTTGCAGTCCGCCCCTTACAATCCCTTAGCGTGACGGTTTCGGAGTGGCGGCGGGTGACGGGTCGGACGCCGGAACCGGCGTCGCGGAAGTCACGCGCCAGATCGTGTTGCCGATATCGTCCGCCACCAGCAACGAGCCGGTGGCGTCGAAGGTTACGCCGACCGGACGGCCGCGCGCCTGACCCTTGGCATCCAGGAATCCCGACAGCACGTCGACTGCTTTCGCGCCCTTGGCGGGAAAGCCGTTGTCGCCGAACGGCACATAGATGACGCGATAGCCCGATACCGGCAGCCGGTTCCACGATCCGTGTTCGCCGATAAAGGCGCCGTCCGCGAATTGCGGGCCGAGCCGCGCCTCGTCGGCGAAAGCCAGCCCCAGCGCCGCCACATGCGGACCCAATGCGTAATCGGGACGCTTCACATATTCCTGCAGCCCGGGATTTGCCGGCTTCACGCGGTGGTCGGGATAGCCGCCCCAATAGAACCATGGCCAGCCGAAATTGTCGCCGGCTTCCACCGCGCTCAAATAATCGGGCGGCGTGTCGGAGCCGAGCATGTCGCGTTCGTTGACCACCGTCCACAACGCCTTGGTCCTGGGCTCGAGCGCCAGTCCGTTGGCATTGCGTATGCCTGCGGCATAGATGCGGAAGGTCTTCGTGTCGGGGAAGACTTGTAGGATGTTGGCGCGGAATTTCTCCGCGTCCAGGCCGTTGTCGGCGATGTTGGTCGACGATCCGACCGTCAAATACAGCGTCTTGCCGTCCTCCGCGACGATGACGTTGCGCGCCCAATGGTTGCCGCCGCCGGGATATTTGATCACTGTCTCAGGCTTGGCGTCGATCTTGGTTTGGCCTGGCGTGAAGGGATAGCGCACCAACGCGTCGGTATTGGCGACGTAGAGATATGAGCCGAGCAGCGCCATGCCGTACGGCGAGTTGAGCCCGGTCAGGAAAGGCTGCTTGACCTCAGCCACGCCGTCACCATTCGCGTCGCGCAACAAGGTGATGCGGTTGGCCGAAGGCACGCCGGCGCCGCCCTTGTTGAGGAGGTAGCCCATCACCCAGCCGGCGATCCCGCCGCCCTGACGCGGCGGCGAATTGGTCTCGGCAACCAGCACGTCGCCATTGGGCAGGCGGTAGAGCCAGCGGGGATGATCGAGCCCGGAGGCGAAGGCGTTGACCTTGAGCCCGGCCGCCGCTGTCGGCATCTCCCCCTGCTTCCATCCCACCGCGTTGGCGACCTTGATCGTCGGCCAGATCTGCGCGCGCGCGGGCGTGATGTCGGGCCGGCTGCCGCTGACCGCCGCGACGCTGAGCCGCGCTTCATCGGGCTGGGCAAAATAGAGATAGAGGCCGCCCACCAGGATGAGGACGAGGGCAAGACCGATCAGGATTCGCTGGCGCATGGCGGCACGATAATGACGGCGGGGGGCGGGGGCAATGTTATCCCATCGCCTGGCCGGGCGATCCTTACGACGGCACAAGCGATCCTTGGGTGCCGGCAAGCAGAGCTCTATTTCCCATCAAAATGCTATGAATTATAAAGATGCCGTCCGCTCCCTGGACACAAACTGCGGCCCGGCCGTCCCCTAGCAGCCGGGCCGCTTCCCTTGTTTGAACAGTGGTGGCGTTGCGATGGTGGCCGAAAATTTGATCGACGATGTGTCGACGGAATTCATCCAAAGCGCCGTCGCCGACTTACGCGATGCGCGGCTCACGTCACGCGCGCGCCGCCAACCGCCGGCCGTGCGATTTCCGTCGCCCGAAGCGCTCGGGCAGGCGATCCGCGATCTGTCCGCAGCCCTGTACCCACGCCGTCTCGGCGGGTTTCGCGATGGGTCTGAACAGGAAGACGCCTTCGTCGCCGCGCGCCTGGCGAACGGGCTCGATATCCTGCGGCAGGAAATAGATGCCGAAATCGCCTATTGGCAGCTGGAGAGCGCCGCGCCGTTCGACGACGACCACGCCTCCACTCTAATCCGGCATTTCGCTACGACCTTGGCCGACATTCGGGCATCGATCGACAGCGATATCGACGCCGCCTTTATCGGCGATCCCGCCGCGCGCAGCGTGGATGAGATTCTGGTGAGCTATCCCGGTGCGATCGCGACGCTGCATCACCGCATCGCGCACGAGCTGCATAAATTGGGCGCGGCGATCGTCGCGCGGTCGATTTCGGAACTCGCCAATGCGCGGACCGGCATCGACATCCATCCCGGCGCTGCGATCGGCCCGCGCTTCTTCATCGATCATGGCACCGGTGTGGTGATCGGCGAGACATCGATCATCGGTTCGAACGTCCGGCTCTATCAGCACGTCACGTTGGGCGCGCGCAGCCCGTTATGGGATGCGAGCACGACACCGCGCGAACGCTATGCGCGGCACCCGATCGTTGAGGACGATGTCGTGATCTATGCCGGCGCGACCATCCTTGGCCGGGTGACGATCGGCCGCGGCTCGACCATCGGCGGCAATGTCTGGCTGCTCGACGACGTCCCACCCGAAAGCGTGATCGTCCAACCCGGCGCCATCCGTCTGCACGGTGCGGAGGCCGATGCGCTCGGCGAGGCGCTGGCCCGCACCCGGCCGCCGGCGCGGAGGATGGCGTCGTGAGCGCGCGGATCAGGCCCTCTTTCGGCGCGCAAGTGCTGATCGGCATGGCCGCCGGCCTGGCGGTCGGGGTGCTGGCGCGCTGGCTGGGCAGTGCGGCGATCGGCGAGACGGCGCATACGGTCGGCCAGATCTTCGTCCAATTGCTCAAGGCGCTGGTGCCGCCATTGGTGTTCACCGCGATCGTCGCGTCGGTCGCGGCGTTGCGGACGCTGGAAAACGCCGCTGCGCTGGTTTCCCGCACCTTATTGTGGTTCGCGGTCACCGCGCTGATGGCGGTCGCGATCGGCATCCTTCTCGGGCTGGCGATTCAGCCGGGGCTGCATGCGTCGGTCGCCGCCGGCGCTGCCAAGGCGCCCGGCACGACGGGATCGTGGCTCGATTTCCTCAAAGGGCTGGTCCCCGCCAACGCACTGGGGCTGGGCGCCGCCACAACGGTCACCGATGGCGTGGCGTCGACGGCGGTGTCGTTCAACGTGCTGCAAGTGATCGTCGCGGCGCTCGCGGTCGGCTCGGCCGCGGTCAGGATCGGCGAGCCGGGCGAGGCCTTCCTGGCGTTCAACGGATCGGCCCTGGCGATCTTCCGCCGGTTGCTGCGCTGGGTAATCGCGCTCACGCCGATCGGCAGCGCGGCGCTGATCGCCGACGCCCTGGTCCGCTATGGCTGGGATGCGCTGTCGTCGCTCGGCGCGTTCGCGATCGCCGTCTATGCCGGTCTCGCGATCGTCCTGCTGCTGGTCTATCCGGCGATCCTGATCGCCAATGGTCTCAATCCGCTGCGTTTCTTCGCGGGCGCCTGGCCGGCGATCCAGCTCGGTTTCCTGTCGCGTTCTTCGGTCGGCAGCTTGCCGGTGACCGAGGAAGTGACGGAGCGACGGCTGGGCGTGCCGCAAGCCTATGCCGCCTTCGCGGTGCCGCTGGGCGCCACCACCAAGATGGACGGATGCGCGGCAATCTATCCCGCGATCTCGGCGATCTTCGTGGCGCAATTCTACGGCATTCCGCTGCACCTCGGCGATTATGGCTTGATCGCCTTTGTCTCAGTGATCGGGTCGGCGGCGACCGCCGGGCTGACCGGCGCGACGGTGATGCTGACGCTGACGCTGTCGACCCTGGGCCTGCCGCTCGAGGGTGCGGGCCTGTTGCTGGCGATCGATCCGATCCTCGACATGGGCCGCACCGCGGTCAACGTGGCGGGGCAGGCGTTGGTGCCGACCGTCGTGGCCAAGCGGGCCGGCATATTGGACGAGGCTGCCTATCGGGGTTCGCCCCTTGCAATGGGCGCTGAAGCGGTCGCCTAGGTCCGGCAACCCACCCAAATAAAAGCCGCCGGCGCCAAGGGGGAGGGGGCGCCGGCGGCTCTATTCGCCCGGCCGATCCGGCCAGGCGGGACTGTTCGACCTCAGGCGAGGTCGTAGCGATCGGCGTTCATCACCTTGGCCCATGCCTTGACGAAATCGGCGACGAACTGATCGTTGGCATCCGCCGAGGCATAGACTTCGGACAAGGCGCGCAATTCCGAATTCGCCCCGAACACTAGATCGGTGCGCGTTCCGGTCCATTTGCGCTGGCCGGTGCTACGATCATTGCCTTCGAATTCTTCGTCGCCCGAGTCGTCGATCTGTCGCCACGCGGTCGCCATATCGAGCAGGTTGACGAAAAAGTCGTTGGTCAGCTGGCCGGGCCGATCGGTGAAGACTCCATGCTTCGAGCCGTCGTAATTGGCGCCGATCACGCGAAGGCCCCCCACCAGCACGGTCATTTCCGGTGCGCTCAGGCCGAGTAGCTGGGCACGATCGATCAGCAATTCCTCGGTGGGCACGTTGAATTTGACCTGCAGGTAATTGCGGAAGCCGTCGGCGCGCGGCTCGAGCACCGCAAAGCCCTCGACATCGGTCTGTTCGGCAGTCGCGTCGCCGCGGCCGCTGGTGAACGGCACCGTCACGCTATGGCCGGCGGCGCGCGCAGCCTGCTCTACGCCGACATTGCCGCCGAGGACGATGAGGTCGGCGATGCTGACCTTCCCCGCGCCGCCGAAGTCGGCCTGGATGCGCGCATAGACGTCGAGCACCTTGGCGAGTTCGGCCGGTTCGTTCACTTCCCAGTTCTTTTGCGGCGCCAGGCGGATACGCGCGCCATTGGCGCCGCCGCGATGGTCCGATCCGCGATAGGTTGCGGCCGACGCCCAGGCGGTCTTCACCAACTGCGCGACGCTGAGTCCGGAATCGGCAATCTTGCCCTTCAGCGTGGCGATGTCGCCGTCGCTCAGCCGTGGACCGGCGGGGATCGGGTCCTGCCAGATCAAATCCTCGGCGGGGACGTCGGGGCCGAGATAGCGTGCCTTCGGGCCCATGTCGCGATGGCACAATTTGAACCATGCGCGCGCGAAGGTGTCGGCGAAATAGGCCGGGTCGGCGCGGAACTTCTCCATGACCTTGCGGTATGCGGGGTCCATTTTCAGCGCCATGTCGGCGGTGGTCATCATCGTGGGGACCTTGACGCCCGGCGTGTGCGCCTTGGGGGCAAGCGTTTCGGGCGGGTCGCCGACCGGGTGCCACTGCTTCGCGCCGGCGGGGCTGCGCGTCAGCTCGTAGTCGTGATCGAGCAGCATGTCGAAATAGAGCATGGTCCACTCGGTCGGCTTCGGGGTCCACGATCCCTCGATGCCCGAGGTGATGGTGTGGTCGCCGATCCCGCTCTCATGTCCGGACTGCCAGCCGAGACCCTGTTGCGCGATGTCGGCGCCTTCCGGCGCGGCCCCGACCAGGCTGGCGTCGCCCGCGCCGTGCGCCTTGCCGAATGTGTGGCCGCCGGCGGTGAGCGCCGCGGTCTCCTCGTCATTCATGCCCATGCGATGGAAGGTCTCGCGGATGTCGCGCGCGGACTTGAGCGGATCGGGCACGCCGCCCGGCCCTTCGGGGTTGACGTAGATCAGGCCCATCTGGATCGCGGCGAGGGGGCTTTCCAGCGCGCGGCCTTCTTCCTCGTCGATGCGGGTTTTGCTGTCGGGGCTGCCGACCCATTGCTCCTCGGTACCCCAATAGATGTCGCGCTCGGGCTCCCACACGTCCGCGCGGCCGCCGCCGAAGCCGAACACCGGCCCACCCATCGATTCGATCGCGACATTGCCGGCCAGGATCATCAGGTCCGCCCAGCTGAGCTTGCGGCCATATTTCTGTTTGATCGGCCAGAGCAGGCGGCGCGCCTTGTCGAGATTGCCGTTGTCCGGCCAGGAATTGAGCGGGGCGAAGCGCTGCTGCCCGGCATTGGCGCCGCCGCGGCCGTCGCCGGTGCGGTAGGTGCCCGCCGAATGCCACGCCATGCGGATGAAGAAGGGGCCGTAATGCCCGTAATCGGCCGGCCACCAGGGCTGGCTGTCGGTCATCAGCGCGGTCAGATCCCGCTTGACCGCGGCGAGGTCGAGCGACTTGAACTCCTTTGCATAATCGAAGTCGTCGCCCATCGGATTGCCGCTGATGCCCTTCTGGTGAAGGATGTCGAGCGAGAGATAATTGGGCCACCAGTCGCGGTTGGTTCGGCCGAGCAGCGTGCGAAGCGCCGCGGGTTCCTTGCTCGGATCGCTCAGCGGGCTACCTTCGGTGACAGCGTCCATCTCGTTCTTCCTCTCGTTCGCGCCGGTGCGATCGGCGCTGGGGCTCTATCGGATCGGGTGCGCAGCCGGAGCACGGCTCGCCCATTGGTTGTGGCTTGTGTGGCGAAGCGCCGCAATCATTTATGCGATGAGTTAATCTGATCTCCGCGAGCGGAAAAATCGATCAGTAGGCTCCCGTCTCGCAGAAACCGGGCTTTGGCAGTCGTTTGGGCCGACCGACCTTGAACGCGGGACGTGCGCGAGTAGAAGCACCGCCATGAAGCCCGTGATCTTCGGCCTGTCCGGCCTGACCCTCACCGACGACGAACGCGCGTTCTACAAGGACGCCGATGCCGCCGGGTACATCCTGTTCAAGCGGAATATCGAGAATCGCGAGCAGGTCCGCGCACTGACCGACAGCCTGCGTGAGCTGACCGGGCGCGACGAACTGCCGATCCTGATCGATCAGGAAGGGGGCAGGGTGCAGCGGATGCAGCCGCCCGAATGGCCGCAATTCCCTGCCGGACCCGATTTCGACAGGCTTTACGACATCGCGCCGATGAGCGCGATCGAGGCGGCGCGAGTCAATGCCCAGGCGACCGCGCTGATGCTGGCCGAAGTCGGCGTCAACGTCGATTGCTGGCCCTTGCTCGACGTCAGCCAGCGCGACACGACCGAGGCGATTACCATCCGCGCCCTGGGGCACGAGCCGATGCGCGTCGCGGCGATGGGCAAGGCGATCATGGAAGGGTTGCGCGCGGGCGGCGTGATCGGCGTGGTCAAGCATATGCCCGGCCATGGTCGCGCGGTCGTCGACACGCATTTCCACCTGCCGACGGTCACGGCGTCGGAGGAGGAATTGGAGATCGATCTCGAACCGTTCCGCCGCCTGGCGGACGCGCCGATGGGGATGACCAGTCATATCGTGTTCCAGACCTGGGACCCCGAACGCCCCGCGACCATGTCGCCGGTAATCGTCGAGCAGGTCATCCGCGGCAAGATCGGCTTCGACGGGCTGCTGATGACCGACGATATCGACATGAAGGCATTGTCGGGGACCGCGGGGGAGAAGGCCGCGGGTGCGATCGCTGCCGGGTGCGATATCGTGCTCGATTGCTGGGGGCGGATGGACGAGATGCAGGAGATCGCGACCTTGCTCAACGACATGCCGGCCAAGTCGCTCGAACGGCTCGACCGCGCGATGGCGACGGTGCGGGGCGTCGCGCCGCAAGGCGATTTCGCGGAGTTGCTCGCCAAGCGGGATGAGTTGCTGGCCCTGGCCTAAACCCACAGCGTCATGCCGGGCTTGTTCCGGCATCCAACGTGTAACAACGGTTGGATTCCGTTGTGGAGGGTTGGACCCCGGGAAGAGCCCGGGGTGACGACGGATTTGGTGGGCGGCTTTTATCCACAACACTCCACGCGCCCGACTTTCGCCCTCGCGACGAACCTGTCTAAAAGCATCCCAATGGACGCCGCCGAGGACACGCTGACGCTCGACATCGAGGGGTGGGAAGGCCCGCTCGACCTTCTGCTTGCGCTTGCCCGGTCGCAAAAGGTCGACCTCAAGCAGATCTCGATCCTGCAACTGGTCGAGCAATATCTTTCCTATATCGAGCATGCCCGCACGCTGAAGCTCGAAGTCGCGGCCGATTATCTCGTGATGGCGGCGTGGCTGGCCTATCTCAAATCGGCGCTGCTGCTGCCGCGCGATCCGGAGGTCGAACCGAGCCCCGAGGAACTTGCGCTGCGGCTGCAGATGCGGCTCGAGCGGCTCAACGCGATGCGCGATGCCGGCGCGCGGCTGCTCGCGCGCGATCGGGTCGGCCGCGATGTCTTCCGCCGCGCCGCGCCCGAAGGATTGCGAACGGTGCGCCGGGCACAATGGCAGGCCGAGATCTACGATCTGATCGCTGCTTACGGCCAGATCAACGCGCGCAACCGTCCCGTTTTTCACGTCGTCCATGACCGGCTGGTGATGACGCTGGACGCTGCGCTCGAACGCGTGTCGCGATTGCTCGGCGAGCGGATCGACTGGGCAACGATCGAAAGCTTCCTGCCCGACAGTCTCGACGGCGCGTTCCGCAAGTCGGCGCTGGCCTCCAGTTTCGTCGCGGCGCTCGAACTCGCGCGGATGGGCAAGGCCGAATTGCGCCAGAAATCGGCATTCGCGCCGCTCTACCTCAAGGCGACCGGCGAAAGGGTGGAGGCATGACGATCGACCCCGACGATCCGATCCGCGCTGTCGAAGCGGTGTTGTTCGCCGCCGAGGAGCCGCTGACCATCGACCTGATCCGCGCGCATGTCGGTGAGGATATCGACGTTCGCGGCGCGCTGCAGCGGATCACCGAAGATTATGCCGGCCGCGGGATCGAGCTGGTTCGGCGCGGCGATCGCTGGCATTTCCAGACCGCGGGCGACCTCGCGCATTTGCTGCGCCGCGACCGCGAGGAACCTCGGAAGCTGTCGCGCGCGGCGATCGAGACGCTGGCGATCACTGCCTATCACGAGCCGGTCACGCGAGCGGAGATCGAGGCGATTCGCGGCGTCCAGATCAGCAAGGGGACGCTCGACGTCCTGATGGAGGCGGGCTGGGTACGTCCCGCCGGTCGCCGAGAGACGCCGGGGCGCCCGCTCACCTTTGCGACCACGCCCGAATTCCTCACGCACTTCGGGCTCGCCAGCCGCCGCGATCTTCCCGGTATCGACGATCTGCGTGCTGCCGGCCTGCTCGATCCGATCGATCTCGCCATGGCCGAAATGTCGATGGCGGGCGAGGCCGATGACGGTGGCGAGGAACAAGTGGAAAATGACGGCGATCGGGACTAGATAGCGTTTACGCCTTTGGGAGATCTTGTGATGGGTAGTTTCAGCCTGGTTCATTGGCTGATCTTTGGTGTGATCGCGATTCTGGTCCTTGGTGGAGGCCGGTTCTCGAGCATGATGGGTGACGTGGCCAAGGGCATCAAGCAGTTCAAGAAGGGCATGGCGGAGGATGACGACGCTGTCCCGCCGAGCCGGATCGAGGCCAAGCGGCAGACCGATCCCACGATCGATGCCGCAGCCGAACGCGTCCGCGACGCCGAACGCTAAAAGCCGCCGGAGAGGTATCCGGCCGTGATCCTGGACATAGCCCCGACCGAATTGCTGGTATTGGGGGGAGTGGCGCTGCTCGTCATTCCGCCCAAGGACTTGCCGCGCGCGATGCGCTTTGCCGGGCAATGGGTCGGCAAGGCGCGCGGGCTGGCGCGTCAGTTCCGCTCGGGCTTCGACGACATGATCCGCGAGGCCGAATTCGCGGAAATGGAAAAGAAGTGGAAAGCGGAGAATGAGCGCATCATGCGCGAATTCCCGCAGACCGTGGACATGGCCGCGCTGATGGCGCCCAAGCCGCAGGACGCAACGGGTAGCGATGTCTATTCGGATCCAGGACCGGTGATGGTCGAACAGCCGGCGATCGCGGCCGAACCAGAGAGCGCCGCGCCCGAGCCTGCGCCCGCGCCCGCGCCGAAACCGGCCGTGCGCAAGTCGCGCGCAAAGGCCACGGCGCAGATGTCGCTGGATACATTCGAGCCGGCCGCGCCGAAACCTCGTGCGCGTCGATCCAAGGCGGCCGCATCCCCCGAATCGCCGGACGAATAATTCGATGAGTGACGAGGACGATATCGACGCCAGCCGCGCGCCGTTGCTCGATCATCTGATCGAGTTGCGCAAACGCCTGCTGATCAGTCTGGGTACGCTGGCGCTGCTGTTCGGCGTCTGTCTCTATTTCTTCGAGCCGATCTTCGCCGTGCTGGTGCATCCGCTGGTCAAGGCCGGCTTTCCGAAGCTGATCTACACCTCTCCCTACGAGATGTTCTTCGTGCAGTTGAAGGTCGCGTTCTTCGCCGCGATCATGTTGGCCTTTCCCGTCATCGCCAATCAGCTGTGGCAGTTCGTGGCGCCCGGGCTCTATCGCAAGGAGAAGCGCGCGCTCCTCCCGTTCTTGCTGGCGACGCCTGTCCTGTTCGGACTGGGGGCCAGCTTCGCCTATTTCTTCGCGGTGCCGGGCGCGCTCCATTTCCTGCTCGGCTATCAGGGAAATATCGGCGGGGTGGAGCAGGAGGCGTTGCCGGCGGCCGACAATTACCTGAAGTTCATCATGCAGTTCCTGTTCGGGTTCGGCGTCTCGTTCCTGATGCCCGTGCTACTGATGCTGGTCGAACGCGCCGGGATCGTCACGCTGGGACAGCTCGTCCGGGCGTGGCGCTATGCGATCCTGGGATGTTTCGCGGTGGCGCTGTTCCTGGCCCCGCCGGATGCCGGGTCGATGATCATGCTCGCGCTGCCGCTGGTCGGCCTCTACGTGCTGACGCTCGGCGTAATCTGGCTGACGCATCGGCGTCGGGACCGCCAGCCAGTCCCCGACGCCGAAACGGCGTAGTCTATGTTTCAGCAAAGCTGAAAAAGACTCTGAACCAGACTATTTGTGCTTGTCGGCGGTCTTGGAGACCGTGTGTCCGACCGAGCTGACGTCCTTGCCCATGCCCGAAATCGTGTTGCAGCCGGCAAGCAAAAGCGCGGCGGCGGCGATGGTCAGACCGATAATTCTATTCACGATGATATCTCCCGAACTGCGAAATTGGGCTCGCGATAACGCGCGGCTCGCCAATCGTCGAGCCGCGGCGTTGTGCCAGCGGAATTTTGGATTTGGCGATTTTCGCTGAGTTTAGACGAATTTAGGCCCGGAAGCGCCACCGGGGGGGGAGGGGTTGACGCTTCCGGGCCTATGTCGTGGATAGCGAGAGCGGGGGGGCATAAGGTCGCTATCCGAAGAACCAAACGCATCTTTTTCGAGGTGGTTCCCAAAAAAAACGTCGATCGAAAAATTATTTTAGTCGCGGCCCGTCACGACGACCGCGATCTCATAGGACCCGGTCAGCGGGTCATGGTGGAGCGGTGCGCGAAGCTGTCGCGACAGGCCCTCGATCACCCTAGCGTAACGCTGTCCCAGTGCGCCGACCAGCGCATCGCCGTCGACCAGAGAGGGTGACGTGACGCGCAGGATCGCGGTGCCGGGCGTTTCACCCTCGCGCACCGAAATGTGGATCTGCGCGTTGGGAATGACGTTGATCGCGAGTTCGATGATCTCGGTCAGCAGGAAGGCGATCGCGATCGCGATGTCCTGGGTAACCAACCAGGGTTCGACGTCGAGCAGGATCGACAGGCCGGAATTTTCGGGACTGGTCGCGCGGATGTTGGACGCGAGCTCGCCGATCACCGATCGCAGGCTCAGTCCGCGATTATCTTCCATCTCGGCGAAATGGTGGCGATGGACCACCGCCAGCGCGTCGACCCGCCGCTGGATCGAGGCATAAGCGCGCGCCGCCTCGGCCGCCTGGGCGCCGCGCGCGTGAAGGTTGATCAGGCTGGAGATGACCTGCAGATTGTTCTTCACGCGATGATGGACCTCACGCGTCAGCCGCGTCTGGCGCACCAATCCTTCGGCCAGCCCCGCCTCGTGCAGGATCAGCGTCCGGCTCAGCGACCGGAACGTCTCGCCGAGTTCGCGGATTTCCTGTGCCGGCAGCGATCGTACGACTGCGGGATCGATCACTTCGCCCGGTCGATAGGCGGCGACGCTGGCGCGCAACGTCCGCAATGGCTTGATCAACAGGCGATCGACGACGAACCAGGCAAAACCGGCGGCCGCCACCCACATCAGGATCGGAAAGATCAACGCGATCAGGATCGGCGAGGTCAGCACCTTCGTCCGCATCCGCATTTCGACCGACAGGTCGCCGATTCCCAGCGCCGCGCGGACCGGGACGTACAGGTCGAGCGGGTTTTCGCCGCCCAGCGACCGCAGCACCAGCCGGTCGGCGCTGTCGGGGCTGCTCAGCGATTCCTCATAATCGGACGCGAAGCCGGTCGGCTTGGCGATCTCCGAGAGAAATGCCGCGGGGAAAAAAGCGGCGCCGCGCACCTCGCCGCCCGGGGCAGCGATCGCCAGCACGATCCCTTTGCCGGGGACGATCCGTGAGGTCGATCCACTGGCCCGCATCTGCTCGGGCATCGCCAGCGGCAGACGCGAACCGCAGAGCAGTCGGTTCTCGCCGTCGACGATCATGAACCCGGCGCCGGTGGTCGATTGCTGCGCGAACACGCCCTGCACGCGCGCGCAACTCGGCGTATCACCGTGATCGATCGCCAAAGCCTTCATCGCGGAGGTCAGCGCGGTCATGTCGCCGACCAGCTCGATCGAGAGGTTGCGCGAGCTTTCCTGGGCGGCGACGCGCAATTGCGAGGCGGCTTCCTGCCCGGCCTGGCGCGTGGTCGACAATGTCGCGAAAAAAGCGATGACGGCGAACGGCAACAGCGCCACGCCCAGGATCAGGAAAATCTTGGCGCCGGTCGGCATGCGCGCGACTCGTGCGCCCAGCGTGCCCGCCGCTCTTTCACCAGCCGTCAGGCCGCCCATGGCCTATCCCAGCTTGCGCAGCAGATCGAGCATCTGATCGGGAACGGGCTCGCTGGCGGCGGCATGATAGACCGAGCGAAGGGCAGCGCCCATCGCCTCGTCCTTACCCTTTTTGCCCTTGTCATCCTTGTCGTCGGACTTCTTGTCCCGCTTCGACGACGGCCGGCCAGGCTGCAACGCAATCCCCCTCATATACATGCCGGCCATGCCGGAAGAGAAAATGACCCGCAAGAGGGGGTCCCGACACGACGCTTAGAATGCGCCATCATGTCTGTGAAACCAAAAACGATCTCGATTGTTCCACTAGCGAACAGAAAATTTGTCGCGTTGCATTCACCAGGCCGGCCCCCCACTAAGGTCCGGCATCCTATCGGGGAGATTGAAATCGTTATGTCGCTCGGTCAGCAGCTAGCCCCACATCTACCCTTCCTGCGTCGTTATGGGCGGGCGTTGACGGGAAGCCAGGAACATGGCGACCGCTATGTCCGCGCCACGCTCGAGGCGATCGTCGCAGCACCGGAGGAGTTTCCGCGCGACGTCGATCCGCGGCTGGGCCTGTACCGCACCTTCCAGGCAATCTGGCAGAGCGCCAATGCGGATGAGAGCGAAACGCCCGCCGGCGACAATGTCAGCGGGCAGGAAGCGATTGCGCGGGCCCGGCTGGCGCGGATGACGCCATTGTCGCGACAGGCGCTATTGTTGACGGCGATGGAAGGCTTCACCACCGAAGACGCGGCCTATCTGATCGACGTCGAGAATGATGAAGTCGAGAAGCTAGTTGCCGAAGCGCTCGCCGAGATCGAGCAGCAAACGCGCGCGCGAGTGCTGATCATCGAGGATGAGCCGATCATCGCGATGGATATCGAGACGATCGTCCGCGATTTGGGGCATGACGTCACCGGCGTCGCGGTCACGCGCGACGAGGCGGTCGCCGCGGCGATGGCCGATCGCCCCGGCCTGGTGCTCGCCGATATCCAGCTGGCCGACGACAGTTCTGGGATCGACGCGGTGAAGGACATCCTTGCCGAATTCCAGGTGCCCGTCATCTTCATCACCGCTTTCCCCGAACGCCTGCTGACCGGCGAGCGGCCCGAGCCGACCTTCCTGATCACCAAGCCGTTCCAGCGTTCGACGGTCAAGGCGGCGATCAGCCAGGCGTTGTTCTTCGACGAATCGACCGTGCCTGCCTGACGCATTCGTCGCGTTTTCGCCTGCGATCGACCCCCGGCAACATCCGAACTATGTTGCTGGGGGACGGGCTTTTGCGTGCATATTGTTGTAATTGAAAGAAATACTCAAAGTTCCATCAGTTACGGAGCCAAAACGGGATCGGTGCGTTTTGGTATCATGGCTGAACCCACTCCCTCAGAGGCGTCGGTACACACCGATGCCGAGCATGCACGGGCCGGCGCGACGCCCGGCGTCATGCGCTACGTCCTCGGCATTTCGTTGGTGCTGGCGGTGGTAATCCTGTCGGCGATCGTGTGGGGGCCGGTGCTGTTCCACCAATAATGGACCAGTCCGGCTTGGCCCTGGCGCCCATGTCACCCTATGTATCCTCCCGGTCGCGCGTTGGCGGCCCCCACGTTCGACGGAGTTCCATGAACAGCACAGAGACCGGCACCGTGGACGCCAATGGGGAAGCGATCGAGCACGTCGCCCTGTCGGATCCGGAGTTCAAGGAACAACTGGGGCAAGTGATCCCGCATCTCCGCGCGTTCGGCCGCTCCTTGTCGGGCAGCCGGGACCTCGCTGACGATTTGGTGCAGGAAACCTTACTCAAGGCATGGGCAGCGCGGCAGCGCTTTCAAGCCGGCACCAACATGCGTGCCTGGACCTTCATCATCCTGCGTAACCTGTATCTGAGTCAGATGCGTCGCGCGCGGTTCAAGGGCGAGTGGGACGATCTCGTCGCCGACCGCATCCTCGCCGCGCCCGCCAGTCAGGACAAGCATGTCGAGCTGGGCGATATGCAGCGTGCGCTGCTGCACTTGCCGCAGCCGCAACGCGAGGCGCTCATTCTGGTCGGCGCCGGCGGTTTTGCCTATGAAGAGGCTGCCGAAATCTGTCAGGTCGCGGTCGGCACGATCAAGAGCCGTGTCGCGCGCGGACGCGTCGCGCTCGAGGCGATCCTGAGCGGGGGGCAACTCACCTCGCGCCGCAATGCCCCCGATCATCCGGGGCGTACGGCGCTCGATACCATCATGGACGAGGTCGACGACCTTAGCGGAGACCATAGCCCGGCACCCGATCAGGGCGACGACGACATCGACGAGGATGAGGAATAGAGCGGCTTCGACTTAGGTCGAGGTGCGTCTAATCCGTCGCGCTTTTTTCGGAAAGCCAGCGCAACCGCTGCCCGAAAAGTTGGCAGTCTGTCGGCGAGGTTGAACGATCTTCCAGGGCCGATCGAACCGCGATCGCAGCCCCTAGCAGCCCCTAATTGTCTTTCGACAGCCGCCTCAGCAACGACGTCAGGTCGCTCGGAAGGCTTGGCGCGCCCGTGAAAATCTGGCGCAGCGCGTTGCCCACGCCATCGCTGTCGCGCGGGCGATGCACGACATGGTGACTGTCCGACTGTGTCGCCTGGCTATGCGGATCGGGCGGGCTCATGCGACATAGAACGTCGTTTGCCACGATTTGTTGCCACTTTGTTATCGGTTTCGGTTGATCTGGATCAAATTGTGCTTTTCGCGCAACGATTGGCGGACGCGAGCGAGTGCTCTAGAGTCGTTCTCAACTTGGCTGAAACAGACACTAGGGCCGATCCCGCAACCGTTCCAGCTTTTGCTGAAACCTCTAGGCAAAACCGGTGACCGCGCAGAGTTTCGTCGATGCCATTGCCAGGGCCGAAGCGCACGCGCCGTTCCTGCGCCTCGCGCTCGAACAGCAGCCCGACCTTGCCGCCCAGCTGGCGCAAGGGGTGGTGCCCGATCCGGCACCGTTCGATCCCGATCTTCCTGTCAGTGTCGCGCTGCGCCGGGCGCGGCGTCGCGAGGCGTTGATCGTCGCGATCGCTGACCTCGCCGGAGCACTCGACCTGGTTGGGGTGACCCGGCGGTTGACCGACTTCGCCGACCGCGCGCTCGACCTCGCGATCCGTACCGCGATCCGCGAGCGGGCGCCCGATGCCGACGCGAGCGGTTTCGCCGGGATCGCGCTCGGCAAACAGGGCAGCCACGAACTCAATTACTCGTCGGACATCGACCCGATCCTGTTGTTCGACCCGACGACCTTGCCGCATCGCGCGCGAGAAGAACCGGTGGAAGCGGCGGTACGGATCGCGCGGCGCGTGGTCGAACTGCTCCAGGCGCGCGATGGCGAGGGCTATGTGCTGCGCGTCGACCTGCGCCTGCGCCCGTCACCCGAGGTGACGCCGATCGCGCTGCCGGTAGACGCGGCGATTTCCTATTATGAGAGCCAGGCGCTGCCCTGGGAGCGCGCCGCCTTCATTCGCGCGCGTGCCTGCGCCGGCGACATGGCGCTCGGTCAACGCTTTCTCGACGCTATCCGCCCGTTCGTCTGGCGCCGGGCCGTCGATTTTGGCGCGGTCGGGGAGATCCGCGAAATTACCCGACGGATTCGCGACCACCACGCACAAGGCCAGGCTTTCGGGCCGGGTTTCGACCTCAAGCGCGGGCGCGGCGGCATTCGCGAGGTCGAATTCTTCACCCAGATCCACCAGCTGATCCATGGCGGCCGCGACCCGTCGCTCCGCGCCCCGGCGACGATGGACGCGCTCGACCGGCTATGCGCCGGCGGCCGCATCACGAGCGAAGAGGCACGCGCGCTGAAGTCCGCTTATGTCGCGTTGCGTACGATCGAACATCGATTGCAGATGGTCGACGATCGACAGACCCATGCGCTGCCGCGCGCGGGAGAAGCGCTCGAGGGCGTAAGCCGGTTGGCGGGGTTCGAGGATAGCGCGGGTCTGATCGCGATGCTGCGGCCGCACGTCGAACGAGTCGGGCAAATCTACGACTCGCTCGACGCTCGCGACGAGGCAGCGCTGGCCAGCGATGCCGACAGCCTGTCGGCGCAACTGGGCGCGATGGGATTCGGCGACGGCGCGAGCGCGGTCCAGATGATCGAGCGATGGCGGGGCGGATCGTATCCCGCATTGCGTAGCCCGGCCGCGCGCCAGGCGCTCGAGGCGGTCCTGCCGGGACTGATGTCGGCGCTTGGCCAGGCGCCCGATCCGCGCGCCGCGCTGGTGCAGCTCGACACGATGCTGTCGCGGTTGCCGAGCGCGATCAACTTCTTTCGCCTGATCGAGGCGCGGCCCCAATTGGGGCAATTGATGGCGACAATCCTCAGCCACGCGCCGCCGCTGGCAGGCGCGCTGAGCCGCCGGCCGGCGTTGCTCGATGGGTTGATCGATGCGACCGCGCTGGAGCCGGTAGGCGATGTCACCGCGCTTGCCGAGGAGATGCGCTCGGGTGAGGCGGGGGACGATTACGAAGCCGCTTTGCAACGCGTGCGTCTCGTCGTCGGAGAGAAACGTTTCGCGCTTGGGGCGCAATTGGTTGCCGGGACGAGCGACCCGATGGAGGTCGCGCATGGTTATGCCCTTGTCGCCGAAGCGGCGATCGAGGTCCTCGGCGCAGCGACGGTCGCCGAGTTTGCGCGCGCGCACGGTCACGTACCCGACAGCGAATTGCTTACCCTCGCGCTCGGACGGCTCGGGGGCGGCGCGCTCACGCATGCCTCCGACCTCGATCTGATCTATCTCTTCACCGGCGACTTCTCCGCCGAATCCGATGGCCCCAAGCCGCTTGGCGCGGTCCATTACTACAATCGCCTCGCGCAACGCCTGAGCGCTGCTCTGTCGGTGCCGACCGCGGCTGGCGCGTTGTACGAGATCGATACGCGACTGCGGCCCTCGGGGGCGCAAGGGCCGCTGGTCGTCTCGCTCGCGGGCTTCGCCAAATATCAGCAAGAGGATGCCTGGACCTGGGAGCATATGGCGCTGACCCGCGCGCGCGCCGTGTTCGGTTCACAGCGCGCGCGCCGGGACGTGGCCGCAGTGATCGATGCAGTGCTGAAGGCGCCCCGCGACACGGCCAAGCTCATCACCGACGCGGTCGAGATGCGTGCCGAGATGGCGCGGCACAAGCCGCCCCAGGGATCGCTCGATGCCAAGCTGTTGCCGGGCGGGCTGGTCGACCTCGAATTCGCGGTCCACGTCGCTCAATTGTCGCATCCGGGCGTCCCGATCGATCCCGATCTCGACCCGGCGATCGATATGCTCGCACGGGAAGGGATAGTTCCCGCGTCGCTTGGCGAAGATTATCGCTTCCTGACGCGAATGCTGGTGTTGCTGCGGCTGGTCGCTCCCGACAACGAACCGCCATCATCGCCGACCCGCGAGCTGATCCTGCGCTCGCTCGGCGCCGACAGCTGGGAGGCGCTGGTTGCGCGTTTCAGCGCGACCCGCCAGGAGGTTGCGCGGGTCTGGCAATCGGTAAGTGGAGAGAAGAATGGCGGGACTTGAAGTCGGCGATGCGCTGCCCGACGCGGTGCTGACGGCACCTGACGGTGCGACGATCAACCTGCGTGACTATGCCGGCAAGCCGCTGGTGCTCTATTTCTATCCCAAGGACGATACTGCCGGCTGCACGCGCGAGGCGCAGGATTTCACTGCGCTGTTGGCAGATTTCGACAAGGCTGGCGCCGCCGTGCTGGCGGTGTCGAAAGACACGCCGGCGAAGCACCGCAAGTTCGCCGACAAATATGCACTGACGGTGCCGCTCGCGAGCGATGAGGCCGGCGTGATCGAGGCGTTCGGCGCCTGGGTGTCGAAGAAGCTCTATGGTCGTGAGTATATGGGGATCGACCGCTCGACCTGGCTGTTCGATGGTTCGGGCAAGCTGGCGAAGGTGTGGCGCAAAGTGAAAGTGCCGGGACATGCCGAACAGGTCCTGGCCGCGGTTCGGGAGTTGGGGTGAGCGGGCGGGCAGTTGGCGTGACTTCACCAACAGGGTAAGCCCCCGCATGACTTCGGTCGAAACCAGCATTACCATCGCCGCAGCTTGCCGCTCGGTGCTCGAAACCGGCGATCCCATCGCCAAGGTCAAGCGCGCCCGTGCGGTCGTGCGGGCATGGCGTCGTGGCAATCTGGCGCATGACTTTGACGTCGCGATGCCCGACGGGCCGGCGCGGCCCGCCGAACCCGAACTGCTCCCGCCCAACCGCATGCCGAGGCGTGGCAAGGGAGGGTCGGAGCGCGGGCGTATCGCGCTGATCCACGCGCTCGCGCACATCGAGTTCGTCGCGATCGACCTGGCGTTCGATCTCGCGGGGCGATTCGGCAGCCATTTTCCGCGCAATTTCGTCGACGACTGGCTCTCGGTCGGCGCTGACGAGGCGATGCACTTCGCGCTGCTCGATCGCCGGCTGCGTACGCTCGGCAGCCATTATGGCGCGCTCGCGGCGCATGATGGCTTGTGGGAAGCCGCCGAAGCGACCGCGTACGACCCGCTCGCCCGGCTCGCCGTGGTGCCGATGGTGCTCGAGGCGCGAGGGCTCGACGTCACGCCGGCGACGATCGATCGCTTCCTCGCCGCAGACGACGAGGGAACCGCTCGAATCCTCAAGCGTATTCTCACCGACGAGATACGACACGTGGCGTACGGCGCGACCTGGTTTCGGACGGCATGCGAATCAACTGGAATCGCGGCTGAATCGCATTGGCGCGACCTGGTGCGGCGCCATTTCCGCGGCATGATTAAGCCGCCATTCAACGACTCAGCCCGCGAAGCTGCCGGTCTGCCCCGCGAATATTACGCGCCTCTTGCATGAAAACGACATGCTGGCACTTGTCACATTCACAAAACCGGACGCGGAGGGGCTGGGTCCGGATCAACCATCTTCATGGTCGCCGTTAATGCGGTGATCGTCGCCAGGGTCGCCGGGGACGCATGATCAAACTTACGAATTTGCAGGACGCGCTCATTCGCTGCCGCCAATTCTTCAAAACACGCGATTTCATTTTCCATGATGGCCGCGATCTTCGTCGTTTCTCGATCGCGGGACGCACGCAGGCCGCGGTTGCTGTCGCGGGCGCCATCACGCTGAGCTTCTCGGCTTATGGCGTTGCGCAGGCCGGCGTTAACGCCGTGGCGCTGTCGGGGCTCACCGGAACGCCGCTCACCTCCGAGGCGAAAGTCGCCAAGATGGAGGCGCAGGTCGCTGGCATGCAGGAGAAGATCCAACAGATCAAATATGTCGCCGATGCCCGCGCCAAGCGCGTCGAAGCACGCCAGGCGATGCTTGCCGCCGCGATCAGCGGGCAGGGCGAGGTTAAGCCGGTGGCCTATCAGCCGATCGATCCCAAGGCCGCGGCCGCGGCGGCCGATGTAGTCGCGCCGTTGACGCAGGTCGAGCACGATCAGGTCGCCTTGGCCATCAAGGCGCGGATCACCACCGAGAAGAAATATATCGCCGCGCTGCAGCGGGCCAAGGCATTGGGGATCAACCCCAACCGCTTCCAGCCGAAGAATGGTGCGATGGGCGGACCTTACGAAGCCGCCGATAGTGCCGAGGCCGCTGCTGATATGGCCGCAGATGCCCAGTTCCGCGCGCTTTTCCAGACCTGGAAGAAACTCGATACGCTGCAGGACGGACTGATCTCGATTCCGTCGGTCCAGCCGGTCAGCAACCTCAAGTTCACCAGCAATTTCGGCATCCGCAGCGATCCGTTCCGCGGTACCGCGGCGTTCCACCCGGGCGTCGACATTCCTTGCGGGACCGGCACGGCGGTCTATGCCACCGCCGACGGCACGGTCGACCGTGCAGAGCGCGCGGGCGGCTATGGCAATCTTGTCGAGCTCGATCATGGCCGCGGCATTCAGACTCGCTATGGTCACTTGTCGAAGATCCTGGTCACCGCCGGGCAGAAGGTGAAGCGCGGGCAGCTGATCGCGATGTCGGGTTCGACCGGCCGCTCGACTGGTCCGCATCTCCATTACGAGGTCCGTATCGACGGCCGCGCGGTCAATCCGATGCCGTTCCTGCAGACCGCCGATTATCTCCAGGCGATCAAGAGTCCGCAGCTCAACGCCGTTCCGGTCAGCACCGCCCCGGCGGCTGACTCGGCCGACTGATCACGAATCCAATCTCGAGGGACGCGAGAGGAGGGGCCGCTCCGGGCAACCGGGGTGGCCCTTTTTCCATGTTCGTGACTGGTATGTTGCTGAGCGGGTGGCGAGCGCCTATCTCCCTACCATGGCCACACTCGCTGCCGACATTGCGCTGACTCCCGCCGCCGCCAAGCGCGTGGCTTGGATTGCCGAGCGCCAAAGCAAGCCTGCTATCCTTCGCCTCTCGGTCGAAGGCGGCGGTTGTTCGGGCTTTCAGTATAAATTCGGCCTCGCCGAGGAGCTGGAGGACGGCGACACCGTGGTCGAGACCGATGGCGTCAAGCTGGCGGTCGACGATATGAGCCTCGATCTGGTGCGCGGCTGTTCGGTCGACTTCGTCGACACGCTCGGCGGCGCGCATTTCACGGTGGAAAATCCCAACGCGGCCTCGGGCTGTGGTTGCGGTTCGTCCTTCTCGGTGTAAGCTTTTGTCGATCACCGCACCGGCCCGCTCCCCCACCCGGCCTCCCAATTAGAATATGCTATGGGAGGCCGGGTGGGGGAGCGGGCCGGCGCCGCAATCGAAACGAAAGCACCGCGTGAAGATCGTCAGCTACAACGTCAACGGAATCAGGGCGCGGCTCGAGCGGCTGATCGAATATCTGTCCGAGCAACAGCCCGATGTGGTCTGCCTGCAGGAACTGAAAGCGGCCGATGACGGGTTCCCGATCGATGACATACGTGCGGCCGGTTACGGCGCGGTGTGGCACGGGCAAAAGGGTTTCAACGGCGTCGCGGTGCTTGCCAGGGGCAAGGACCCGGTCGAGCGCCAGCGCGGCCTTGCCGGCGATCCCGAGGATGCGCACAGCCGGTATCTGGAATGCGATGTCGACGGGCTGGTAGTGGCCTCGATCTACCTGCCCAACGGCAACCCGCAGCCAGGTCCCAAGTTCGACTACAAGCTGAAATGGATGGAACGGCTGGCCGATCGCGCGCGCGATCTGCTCGCCGAGGAAGTGCCGGTGGTGCTCGCCGGCGACTATAACGTCATCCCCAATAATGACGACACCTTCTCGGTCCGCGCCATGGCCGACGATGCGCTGATGCAGCCCGAGAGTCGCGAGCGTTATCGCACGCTGCTTGCCCAGGGCTGGACCGACAGCCTGCGCACGCGCCACCCCAAGGGCGGCGTGTGGACCTACTGGGACTATCAAGCCGGCGCATGGCAGCGCGATGCCGGCTTTCGCATCGACCATTTGCTGCTGAGCCCGGTCGCTGCCGACCGCTTGGCCGATGCCGGCGTCGACAAGGAGTATCGCGGCCGTGAAAAGGCGAGCGATCACGCCCCTACCTGGGTTCAGTTGCGCTAGGCCGATGGCGTGCGATCTCCGGAAAGCCGGCGCGACGCTTGTGCTGTTCGCGATGGCATTGCTCGTTCCCGCCGTCGCGCATGCCGACGATCAGGATCGCGATTATTGTCCCGCGCGGCCGGGGCTCGGCACGCCGGCCTGTACCATGGCGCCGGGACAGGTGTCGGTCGAAACCTCGCTCGGTGACTGGACGCTCGACAAACAAGGCAGTTATCGGACCGATACGGTGCTGATCGGCGACACATCGCTGCGGATCGGGCTGACCGATACGATCGAGGCGCAGGTGGGCTGGACGCCCTTGGGCATCGTTCGAGAACGCGTTGGCGGTACGGCCTATCGCGCGACCCGCACTGGCGACGCGACGCTCGGCCTCAAGGCCAATCTGCGCAATCCCGACGGCAGTGGACTGTCGGTCGCGGTCCAACCATTCGTGACGCTGCCGGTCGGCCGCGCGCCGATAGGGGCTGGGGATTGGGGAGCAGGTCTGATCGTGCCTGTGACTTATGATCTCTCCAAGACAGTCAACCTCGAGCTGACGCCAGAAGTCGACGCCGCGGTCGATCAGGACGGCCGAGGGCGGCATCTAGCCTATAGCGGCGTGATCGGCGTCGGCATCGCGCTCGACGACAGATTGACCTTCACGTTGGAGGATCAGCTGGTCCGAGACGAGGATCCGTCGGGCGCGACCACGCAGGACCTCGCCTCGGCCTCGCTGGCCTGGATGCCGCGCAAGACGGTGCAGCTGGATATCGGCGCGGTGGCCGGGCTCGACCGCAATGCACCCGATATCGAGCTTTATGCGGGGATCGCCCGCCGCTTTTGACGTCGGCGTAAATCGTGCCGCGAGTTTCGCCGATCTTTGGTGCAAAATCCCGCGCTTTGGTTCGCGGTGCCAATGCCTACATTTGTAGTCATTCACTAAATCATTGATTTATAACATTTTCAGTGTTTGGCATACTTAATGCACCAATACACGTGCTGGTCACCCCCGCCAGCTAGTTAGGAGCAGGAAGATGTTCAAATACACGATCGCTGCAGTCGCGGCCTTGGGCGTTTTGGCGGGTGGCCCCGCGCTCGCCTCGGGCAAGGTCAAGAGCGACGCTGCGGCCGCGAAGGGTCAGCAAGCCGCCGCCAATGGGTCGACGCGCTATTGCTACCTTGTCCCCGCGACGACCGGCACGATCATCGACCGCAAGGTGTGCAAGACGCTCGACCAATGGCGCGCCGAAGGCGTCGACCCGACCAAGCCGCAGAATAACTGAGCAAGGTAGAAGCGCGGCATCCGCCGCGTCGTTCGAAAGGATGAAGCTATGATCAAGACCATGATGACAGGTTTCGCCACCGCCGCGGCGCTGACGATGACTGCCGGCTCCGCGCAGGCCGCCGAGCCGCGGATGGCTGGGGATGCGGCGCCCGCAGCCCGCGCCACGCCGACCGCTGAGTCCACGCCGCAACCGAAATATTGCGTGGTCGACACCGTCACCGGATCCCGCATTCCGCAAAAGGTCTGCAAGACGCGCGAAGCCTGGATGCGCGAAGACGGCTTCGATCCGCTCAATCGCTGAGCGGGTTCCGGCCCTGGCCGTACACAATGGCCCCGTCCGGCCAGGGTCGGAACATTACCAATACCCGCCGCCCATGGGCGGCGGGGTTTTTTACGTCAAATCCGTTTCTCGTAGATCTGATAGACCTTGTTGACCTTGCTATCGATCGCGTCTGCGATGGCATTCATGCCCTGATTGTCGTCGAGCACCCAGCCGATCTCACCGCGCGTCGCAGCGTAGCGCGAGATCGCGGCGCGGCGGATATATTCGATCATCATGAAGGCCAGCTGGCTCGCCATCCGCGACGCCTGCAATTCCTTGACCACGCCCATCAGCGGGACACGCATCGTCTTCGCCTGAGGCTTGCGCAACCACAATAGTAGCTTCGCCCAGCCGAACGGCAGCAAGTTGCCGTTCAACGGCTTGATCGCTTCGTTGAGGTCGGGGAGCGTGATCATGAAGGCGACCGGCTTGCCGTCGAGCTCGGCGATACGGATCAGGTCGTTATAGACGATCGGCTTCAGCATGACGCCGATATCGTCGATCTCGGGCGGGGTGAACGGCACGAACCCCCAATTGTCCGACCAGGCGTCGTTGAGGATGTAGAGGATGATCGCCGCTTCCTCATCGAACTTCGACTTGTCGACCTCGCGAATACGGATGCGCTCGTTGCGCTCGCCCATCTGGACGATGCGCTGGACGATCGGCGGGAATTCCTTGGTGATGTCGAGGTCGTAGGTCATGACTTGCTTGACCGGCTGATAACCGGCGCGCTCGATCCAGCCCTGATATTCGGGCTTGTTGTGCCCCATCATGATCGTCGGCGGATGATCGAAGCCCTGGATCAGCAAGCCCGGCTCTTCCCAGATCGACGCGCTCAACGGCCCGAGCACGCGGTTCATGCCCTGGCCCTTCAGCCATGCCTCGGCGGCGGCGATCAGCGCCTGCGCGATCGCTTCATCCTCGGCGTCGAAATAACCGAACTGGCCGCAGCCGGGTCCGAATCCCTGGTCGGCCGGCATTTCGAGTGCCAGCGTGTCGATATGCGCGGAGATGCGACCGACGACCCTGCCGTCGCGCTCAGCCAGGAACAATTGCTGCTTGGCGTGGCTCAGCCAACCGTTCTTGCCCGGGATCAGCTTTTTCAGCGCGTCGCCCTTCAGCGGTGGCACCCAATTGGGGTCGTCCTTGTAGAGGCGATAGGGCAGGGCGACGAACTTCTTCAGGTCGCCCTTGCTGTCGATCGGGCGGATGGTCAGTTGACCGGGCATCGGCACCTCATGCACTGGAACAGTCCGCGCGTTAGGCCTTGTCCGTGGCTTCGACAATCCCGCGGCCATGCCGTTTTACGCGAGATGAGAAATTGCGATCACCCTGATCGCGGCGGCTTCGTCGTTGGAATGCCACCGTGTCGCCACTATGTTCGGCCAATGGCGATCCCCATGGATACAATCGCGACTCTCGACCGCCGCACCGCCGGCGCGGCCAATGCCGCGCCCGTGCGCGTGCGGATCGACGACGACAGGGCAATGCTGAAGGCGGCGGCGGATCTGACCCGCGACCTCAACGTGCCCAATCCGCGCATCTATTGGCTCGACATGCTGCTGTCGGCGGCGATCGGCTATGCGGCGTTGGCCGGTGCGATCCTGGCGCCGTCGATCGGCTGGGCGATCGCGGCGGGCGCCGTCGCGGTCCTGGCATTGTATCGCGCCGAAAGCTTCATCCACGAACTCACCCATATCAAGCATTCGGCGGTGCCGGGTTTCCGACTGGCCTGGAACCTGCTGGTCGGCATTCCGCTGCTCACGCCGAGCTTCATGTACGAGGGGGTGCATAACCTCCACCACGCCCGGACGCGTTATGGCACGGCGGAAGACCCCGAATATCTGCCGCTTGCGCTGATGAAGCCCTGGACTTTGCCGGCGTTCCTGCTGGTGTCGGCACTGGCGCCGATCGCCTTGCTGGTCCGCTACGCCATTCTAACGCCGCTCTCTTTGGTCGTGCCGGCGTTGCGCCGCGTCATCGTCGCGCGCTATTCGGGCCTGCAGATCAACCCGTCATTCCAGCGCAGACCGCCCGAGGGAGAGGCGCGCCGGCTGTGGCACCGGCTGGAGGCCGCCGCCAGCTTGTGGTCGATCGCGCTGATCGCGCTGACCGCGACGGGGATCATCCCGCTCAAGGCGTTCGTGACCTTCCTGATCGTCGCCTCGGCGGTCGCAGTCATCAACCAGGTACGCACGCTCGTCGCGCATCTCTGGGAGAATGAGGGCGAAGCAATGACGGTGACCGCGCAATATCTCGATTCGGTCAACGTGCCGCCGCCAGCAGTCCTGCCGATGCTGTGGGCGCCGGTCGGCTTGCGCTATCATGCGCTGCATCACCTGTTGCCCGGGCTACCCTATCACGCGCTCGGCACCGCGCACCGCCGCATCACTGCCGCGCTCGAGCCGGACTCGCCTTACCACAAGGGTAATTACAAGGGGTTGCCGGCGCTGGCGGTCCGCCTTGCCGCCAACACGATGAAGGCGCGCTGATCGTCGCCACCCCGGACTTGTTCCGGGGTCCCCGGTGTTGCCGGTTGGATCCCGGAACAAGTCCGGCATGACGGAAGGGCAGGCAAAGCGACGGCGATCGAACCGCCGCTTTATTCCTCGGTCCGGATCAGCACCGCTTCGCCGATCATCAGGAACAGCACGAATGGCGCCCAGGCCGCGAGCATTGGCGGATAGGCGCCGAGATTGCCCATCGCGAGCGCGAAATTGTCGACCACGAAATAGGTGAAGCCAAGCGCCATGCCGATCACGGCGCGGATGAAGAGCTTGCCCGATCGCGCAATGCCGAACGCCGCGATCGCGCCAAGCAGCGGCATCAGGATCGAGGATAGCGGCCCGGACAATTTGTGCCACAGATCGCCTTCGAGCGCCTTGGTCGGGCGGCCCGCTGCCTTGAGGTCGCCGATCGCCGACCATAATTCGGTGAACGACAGGCCATCGGCATCGACCGTGGCCAGCGTGAACTGGTCCGGGCGCACGCCTTCCCCGACCACGACCGCGCCCAGGTTGGTCGCCACGCCGCCGGCGACGTCGAACTTCTGCGCCGGCCAGATCCGCCAACCCTTGCCTTCACGGCGGCCCTGGGGAGCGGAAATCGTCGCCTGCAGCTCGCCGGCCTTGTCGCGGTCGTAGAAGGTGACGTCGGTCAGGGTCGCGGCGTCGCCCCGGCCCTTGACCAGCTTGACGTTGATCAGATCGTCACCCGACCGCGTCCATATGTTGACGCGGTCGCCGCGGTCGATCGGGATCGGCGCATAGTCGACCTTTTGCCAGCGGTTGAGCGTGGCGGTCGCCCGGCTGACGATGCGGTCGTTGAACGCGAAGCTGATCGCCGCCACGCCGATCGCTGCGATGATCATCGGGGCCAGCACTTGATGCGCCGACAGGCCCGACGCCTTCATCGCGATGACTTCGGAATTCTGGTTGAGCGTCGAGTAGGTGATGATTGCGCCCAGCAACACCGAATAAGGCAGGAAACGCGCAATGATCTCCGGTGTGCGCAGGCTGATATAATGCCAGACTTCGGCCTGGCCATTGCCGGGATGCGCGAGGATACGCCCAGATTCGCTGAGCGCGTCGAGGAACTGGAGGACGATGACCAACGCCGCGAGCACCGCGAAGGTGCGCACGAGAAAGCTCTTCGCCATATAGATCGTCACCGTCCGTGACGGAAAGAACTGCATCGAGATCATGCCGGCTGGGCCTCCGGCTCGTCGTCATCACCGTTGCGGCGCTCTCGTCTGAACGGAAGCCAGCGCACGACGACCTTGCTGATCTTGGCGAAGACGCGTTCCAGCGCGCCGATCGGCTGGCCGCCGGGAACGAACGCGATCGTGTAATACATCCAGAGCACCAGCCCGGCGAAGACCGCGAACGGTACCCACAAAGCGATAAGCGGGTCGACCCGGCCCAGCCCGCCAATCCCTTCGCCATATTCGTTGACCTTGAAATAGGTCACGATGATCACGATCGACAGGAACACGCCCAGCGCGGAAGACGATCGTTTGGGCGGGACGCCCAGCGCCAGCGCCAGCATCGGCAACAGGAACATCGACACCACTTCGGTGATGCGGAAATGAAACGCGGCGCGGCTCGTGTCGCGCAGCGGTTCGGGTTGCGTTCGGTCGCGGCCGATCTGGGCAAGTTCGGGCAGGGTGAATTCCAGGTTGCGCCCGCCGCGTGCGCGGAACGCGCTGGTCGGGGGCAAACGGATCGGGAAGTTCCAGATGTTGAAGCGCAGCACGCGCGGCACCGCGACCTTCGCCTCCCTGCTGACCAGCGTACCGTTGGTCAGCTGGAAGATGATTTCGTCGGGATCGGGCGCGGCGTAGAATTTGCCCTTTTCCGCGGTGACGGCGAACGAGCCGCCTTTGTCGTCGTTGCGCTGAACGAAGATGCCCTTCAATTCGCGCCCTTCATCCTTGCTTTCCTCGATCCGGACGGTGGGACCGTTGTTCGGGAAGGTGGTGAATTCGCCGACCTTGATCGAGGCGCCGAGCGCGCCGGTGCGCAATTCGTAGCGCAGATTCTCGTAAGCATATCGCGCCTTGGGCTGGACATAGCCGACGATGAACAGATTGAGGATCGCGAGCACGATCGTGTACATATACGGCACGCGCAGCAACCGTCCGTAGCTCATCCCCACCGCGCGCAGAATGTCGAGCTCCGACGATGTCGCCAGCCGCCGAAAGGCGAGCAGGCAGCCGAGCATCAGCCCGATCGGGATGCCGAGCCCGAAATATTCCGGCAGCAGATTGGCCAGCATCTGCCACACGACGCTGATCGGCCCGCCTTCGGTCGCGACGAAGTCGAACAGCCGCAGCATGCGGTCGAGCACGAGCAGCATCGCCGCGATCACCAGGGTGGAGAAAAGCGGCAACGCGATCAGCCGGGCCATGTAGCGATCGATGGACTTCATGGCTGACGAAAAAGGAGTCCTTCTCGGCCGGGAGCGGCTGGGGAGATGATCGAACGGCTATAGGGCGGCATTCGGTCCGCGTCAGCCGGAAAAACTGCCTTTATTCGGCGGCCAATTGGTCCGTCGGCGTTGGTCGATCCGCGATCGCATCGGCGATCGCGCGTTCCAGCCCGGCGATGGTGAACGGTTTGCGCAAGACCGGCCGTCCCCCGAAATCGGCCGCCGACCCTTCGCCCGCATAACCGGTGACGAACAGCACGGCCAGATCGGGGCGCCGCGCCAACAATCCGGCGATCATCTCCGGCCCGGTCTGGCCGGGCATCAGGACATCGGTGATGACGAGATCGAACGGCCCGAGATCGTCGACCATGCGCGGCGCGTCGAGCGGGTCGGGGCACGGTACCGCGCGATGCTTCAACTCCTCGAGCGCGCCGATCGTGGCGTTGAGAACGCGCGGATCATCCTCGACCACCAGCACGCCGAGGCCGCGAATCGACGGCACCGCGGACGGCGACGCGACGTCCGCTTTTTCCGCCACATCTCCGACGCCGGCGTGACGGGGAAGGTAGAGCGTCACCGTGGTCCCTTCGCCCTCGACCGAGGCAATCGCGATCTCGCCGCCCGACTGGCGGACGAAGGCGAAGATCTGGCTAAGTCCCAGGCCGGTGCCCTTGCCGACGGGCTTGGTCGTGAAGAACGGTTCGAACACCCGTTCCAGAACCTCTGGCGCCATGCCGCAGCCAGTGTCGCTGACCGCGATCGCGACATGGTCCCCCGCCAGGCAATGGCCGATCTCATTGGCCGCGAGCGTCCGCGCGCTGGCCCGGATCGTCAGCTTTCCACGGCCGTCCATCGCGTCGCGCGCGTTGACGGCGAGGTTGAGGATGGTGTTTTCGAGTTCGTGGCGGTCGGCCCAGATGTGCCAGGAGGATCCGTCGTCGCTCGTCTCCACCGTGATCGCATCTCCCAGCGTACGGTCGAGCAGGTCGGACATGCCTTCGATCGCGGCGATCGGCGTGAGCGGTTCGGGATTGAGCGCCTCCTCACGCGAAAAAGCGAGCAGCCGCCGGGTCAGCGCCGCCGCGCGATGAGCGCCCTCCGTGGCGTTGTCGAGATGGCGGCCGACGCCCTGTGGATCGCTCTTCAGCGTGCGCCGGGCCAGTTCGAGACCACCCAGAACCACCGCCAGCATATTGTTGAAATCGTGGGCGATCCCGCCCGTCAGCTGGCCGACCGCTTCCATCTTCTGCACCTGGCGCAGCTTGGCTTCCTGCGCGCGCAAGGCCTGGGTGGCTTCGTTCACCGCGTCCTCGAGCGCCGCCGATCGTTCGCGTTCGACATCGGCGTCAGCGCGCGCGACCGCGCGCTCCCGCATCACGCCGATCGTCAACCAGCCGAGCACGACCGCCGCGATCAGGATCAGCATGCCGAACATCGCCAGGACCATCGCCACGGTATTGGACCGCTGGATCGATGCGGCGGCCGTCGCCACGCGCTGGTCGAGCAGTCCGTGTTCGGAATTGATGATCGCGTCGAGCTGGCGGTCGATATCGCGCAACGTCGCCGATTTTCCTGCGGCGTAGAAGCGCGAATAGGCCTGACTATCCTTCTTGTACGATGTGCTGAGCGCGGTGACCGCCAGTTCCTTGCCGCGTTCCTCATAGGTCGCGCGCAACTGGTCGATCAGATGCTGTTGCGCGGGATTGTCGTTGGTCAGCGCATCAAGCCGGTCGATCTGGTTTCGCGCCGAACTCCATTCGTCATAATATTCGCGACCGACCAGCTGGTCGCGGCTCATCACGTATCGCCCCAGCGCCGCTTCGGCGTGCGCGATCGTCCCCGACAGCGTTCGCGCCAGGATCATGACGTCGTAGCTGTGGCTCTGCGCCTTGAGCGCGCGATCGCGCTGCGCGGTCGTATCCGACAGGATGACGATCAGCGCGACGACGATGCCGGTGCCGAGTAACGCCATGACCGCCAGGGCAATGCCCCGCCAGACCGTGCGTGCCTGATCGACGAGCCCCAGCTCGGCGTCGTTCCCGCTCATGGTCGTCTTGTACCGAATCGGTTGAATCGAGGAAAGCCCGCAAGTTCCCTCAATTTAGCGCGTGCGCTGCCCGCCCTGCCGCTTCGAAGCGCTCCAGCACCGTCGCAATCTGTTCGGCCGTATGCTCGGCGCACAGCGAACACCGCAGCAGATAGGTGCCTGCGGGCGTCGCGGGCGGCCGTGCCATGTTCACATAGACGCCGCTGTCGAGCAGCGCCTGCCACATCATCACCGCCTGCGTCTGATCGTCCAGGATCACCGCGATGATCGCGCTGTCGGGGTTCTCGGTCCCCAGTTTGAAGCCCAGTCGGGTCAGCCCGCCATGCAATTGCCTGGCATTTTCCCACAGATGCGCACGCTTGTTATGCGCATGCTGGAGCTTGCGGATCGACATTGCCGCGGTGGCCACGACCGACGGCGGCAGGCTGGCGGTGAAGATATAGGGGCGGCAGGCCAGGCGGATCGCCTCGAATTTGGGGTGATTGGACACGCAGAAACCGCCAACGGTGCCGACCGACTTGGAGAACGTGCCGACGATGAAGTCGACATCGCCCTCGCACCCCTGGGCCTCGTACACGCCGCGGCCATTGGGGCCATAGAAGCCCATCGAATGCGCTTCGTCGGACAGCACCATCGCATTGTGCTTCTTGGCGACCGCGACCATTTCCTTGAGCGGCGCGACATCGCCCAGCATCGAATAGACGCCTTCGAGCACGACCAATTTGCCCGGCTCCTTGGGCAGGCGGCCGAGCCGCTTGTCGAGATCCTCGATATCGTTGTGGCGGAAGCGGACGATCTCGGCATAGCCCTGTTTGCAGCCGTCATAGATCGAGGCGTGGCTGTCGGCGTCGAGAATGACATATTCGCCCTTGCCGGCGAGCGTCGAGATCATGCCGAGATTGGCCATATAGCCGGTCGAAAAGACGATCGCGCCGGTCGTGCCGTAGAAATCGCGCAGCGCCTGCTCGACTTCCATATGGTCGCGGAAGGTGCCGTTGAGCATGCGGCTGCCATTGGTGCCCGATCCGAACTGGTCCAGCGCGTCCTTGCCCGCCTGGATGACATCGGGGTCGAACGTCATGCCCATATAATTGTAGGTGCCGAGCAGGATCGTGTCCTTGCCCTTGATCACCGCCTCGGTTGGCGACTTCACCTGTTCCATCACGATCGCGAACGGATCGGTTACGCCGCTGTCGAGCAACGCCTGACGCTCGGCGATCAGCCCGTCGAACTTGGACATCAGGTCGCGCTCGGGGGCGATCGGCGACGGGTTTTCGGGAAGCGCCTCGGCAGTGTCGATCGCGTCGGTCATCACGCGTCCTTCAGCTTCTGGACGGCATCGACGAGCTGGCCGACGGTTTCGATTTCAGCCTGCATATTCATCGTGATGATGATGTCGAAATCGTCCTCGATCGCCGCGACGAAATCCATCACCGTCAGCGAATCCCATTCCAGATCGTGCTGGAACGTGGTCGCGTCCGACAGAGCGACGCCCTTCTTGTTGAACGGCTGGATCAGTCCGGTGACGGTCTCGAATATTGCTGCGCGGTCGCTCATTGTCATGTCCTTGTGGTCGCGAAGGCGTTGCCCGCCAAATGCGGCGGCTTTCCGGCAGGGTTATAGCGACCCTTGGGCGCGATACCATTGCGCGGTCGCGGCCAGTGCCGTTGGGGTATTCTCTTGGGGCGCCCAAACCTCAGTCGGCGGCGTCGCATGGCTGACCCAATCGCGATGGCAGAAATAAGCGACGCGATCGGGCGTCAGCTTCGCGTTCTTGCCGCGGAACAGGCCATCGAGCGCGGCGATCGCGTCGAGGACCGGGCGGGGCAGGGGAAGCGGCAACACCTTGCTGTCCATCGCCGCGCCGATCGCGCGAGCGAAATCGCGATGGTCCCAACCGTCGGGCCTGCCGTCGTCGGGTTCGACGATCTCGCGGGTCAGCGCGTTGCTGGTGGGCAGCGCCAGCAACAGCCGGGTCAATTCCCCGACCGCGATCACCGACATTCGTCCGCCGGCCGGGGGCAGCGGCACGATATGGCGTTTGGCGAGCTTGAACAGCTCGAGCATTTCCTGATCGCGCGGGCCGAAGATCGCCGGTGGGCGCACGATCGTCCAGTCGAGATTGCTAGCGATCAGCAATTTGTCGGCTTCCGCTTTCGACCAGCCGTAGAGCGACAAATCCGGCTCGCGCGCGGTGAGCGAGGACACCTGCACGAAGCGGCGGATGCCGGCTGCTTCGGTCGCGGCGATGAGCGCACGCGTCCCATCGATATTGCCCGCGGCGAAGCCCGCGCGGTCGGGTGCGTTAATCACCCCGGCAATGTGCAGCACCGCGTCGGCGCCCTGGACCAAAGCTGCCAGACTGTCCGGCTTGTCGAGCGCGCCTTCGACCCAGGTGATTTCGGCCCGCTCCGCCTGCGGCCGCCGCGTCAGCGCGCGCAGTTGATGGCCTTGCGCCAAGGCATGTTCGATGAAATGACTGCCGACGAACCCGGTGCCGCCGGTGACCGCGATCACCGTCATGTCAGCACCATGTGGTTGCGATGGACGAGCGCGGCGCGCGGGGCATAGCCGAGAATGGCGGCGGCTTCGTCGCTGCGCTTGCCCGCGATCCGCACGGCGTCGGCAACGTCATATTCGGCAAGCCCGCTTGCGATCACGCCGCCGGGGCCGGCGATCGCGATCAGATCACCACGCGCAAAGTCGCCCTCGACCCGAACGGCGCCGGCCGGCAACAGGCTCTTGCCCTGGTTGAGCGCGGCAACCGCGCCCGCGTCGACATGGACGGTCCCGCGTACCGTGAGGCGTCCACCCAGCCACGCTTTGCGCGCGGGCGCGGCGCGTTGCGCCGGGAACAGCGTGCCGTGACCGGTCTCGACATAGCGCGCGAACGGGTGATCCACCCGGCCGGAGGCGATCGCCAGCGCGATGCCGGCGCGGGTCGCGATCTTGGCGGCCTGGATCTTCGACGTCATGCCGCCCGATCCCATGCCCGACGTCGATCCGCCCGCCATCGCCTCGATCGCGGAGTCGATCCGCGGCACGCGTTCGATCAGCGTTGCGCCGGGCAGCGAAGGCGCGCGGTCGTAGAGTCCGTCAATGTCGGACAGCAACAGCACGCCTTGTGCGCCTGCCGCCTGCGCCACCCGAGCCGCCAACCGATCATTGTCGCCGAAGCGGATTTCCTCGGTCGCGACCGAATCGTTCTCGTTGATCACTGGCACGACGCCGAGCCCGAGCAGCCGGCCCAGGGTCGCCGCAGCGTTGAGATAGCGGCGACGATCCTCGAGATCGTCCAGCGTCACCAGCATCTGCGCCGCGGTCAGCCCTTCCGCCTCCAGACACTCGGCCCAGACCTGGCTCAGCGCGATCTGGCCGGTCGCCGCGGCCGCTTGCGCATCTTCCAGGCTCGCGCGTCCGCCTTTGGTGAGCTTTAGGCGCCGAGCGCCGAGCGCGATCGCGCCCGACGAGACGATCGCGACCTGCTGTCCGGCCCGCACCGCTACGGCGATGTCAGCGGCCAGTCCTGCCAGCCAGTCGCGCCGCACTTCGCCTTCCGGCGACACGAGCAGCGACGATCCGACCTTGACGATCAAGCGCGGGCAGTGCGCCGCGGCAAAGAGCGAAGTCTTCGACATCGCGCTCCGCTTAGCGAGCGTCGCGCCGTCCCGCTACCGGCGAAACGATCAGAGCGGTGACCATCGCACCTCATCCTCGCCGCCATCATCGTCGACCGGTGACTCGTGGGTCGGGATGGCTTCGAGCAATTTGTCGAGTGCCCAGTCGACGCCGACGCCGCTCGCGGCTGAAATCGGGATCACTTCGCCGCCGCTCGCTTCCTCGAGTTCTGCGGACAAAGCGGCAATCAGCTCGTCATCGAGCGTGTCGATTTTGTTGAGCGCGACGACCACCGGCTTGTCGATAAGCCCGCCGCCATAGGCTTCGAGTTCGTCGCGCACGATGCGATAGCTTTCGGCGACGTCGGGATCGTTGGCGTCGACCAGATGGAGAAGCACCCGGCAGCGCTCGATATGCCCGAGGAAGCGATCGCCCACGCCGGCGCCCTCGGCCGCGCCTTCGATCAGTCCGGGAATGTCGGCTATGACGAATTCGCGCCCCTTGTGCCTGACCACGCCCAATTGGGGCCGCGTCGTAGTGAAGGCATATTCGCCCACCTTGGCCTGGGCGTTGGTCACCTGGTTGATGAAGGTCGACTTGCCGGCATTGGGCAGACCGACCAGCCCAGCGTCGGCGAGCAGCTTGAGCCTGAGCCAAACCCAGGCTTCTTCGTATGGCCAACCGGTACCATGCTGACGCGGTGCGCGATTGGTCGACGTCTTGTAGCTGGCATTGCCGCGCCCACCGTCGCCGCCACGCAGGAACGTGATGCGCTGCCCGACATGGGTGAGATCGGCGAGCAGCGAACGCTCTTCGTCGTCGGCCAGGATCTGGGTCCCGACCGGCACCTTGATGACGAGGTCGTCGCCGCCGGCGCCGGTGCGGTTCGACCCTGCGCCGCCGGTGCCGCGCGGCGCGCGGAAATGCTGGGTATAGCGGAAGTCGATCAACGTATTGAGGCCGGCGACCGCTTCGAACACGATGTCGCCGCCCTTGCCGCCGTCGCCGCCATCGGGGCCGCCATATTCGACGAACTTCTCGCGCCGAAAGCTGACTGCGCCGGGGCCGCCGGCGCCCGAACGGACGAAAATCTTGGCTTGATCGAGGAAGTGCATAGAACTGCCTTAGCCGCGTAACGCCGCGCTGCTAACCCCCCGACCGCCATTCCCGTATTCGAACGCCGCTTGATCCAAGGCAATTGCCTTTCTTGCTGCAGCGCACATAAGGGAAGCGCGGGGGTATCAAGATGGTCGTTGATGTGTCTCATGTCGGCGCGTCGCTTTTCGGCGGTCGGTTTGCAACGAGCGATTTGCCCGAACGCGATCGGCACGAGGCGTGGTGCAGTCGTTCGCCATCGACCGTCGGGCGGTTGTACGAAACACGTCCGCACGAGCCGTTCGACGTCGCCACGGATCTGGTGATGCTGGGACCGCTCAAGATTCATTTTTCGACGATCTCCGGGCAATCGTTCGAGCGGACCCGGGCAATGGCGGCTGCCGATGGCGTCGACGATCTCGTCGTCAACGTGCGGTTTCGCGGCGGGGCGGTGGGGGACATGAACGGCGCCGCGCTCGATGCGCTCGGCGAATCGACGTTGCTCACCGATATGGCACAGCCGCAGCATCATGTGTCGGAGGCGAGCTCTACCGCCTATTTCCACGTCCCGCGCGCGCTAGCCGAACGATATCTGCCGAGCGTTCGCTCGCTCCACGGCCTGGCAATTCCTCCCTCCACCGCCGCACTGCTCCGTGAGCATTTGCGGCAGATCTGGCGTCATGCCGATCATCTGTCGGTCGATCACGGCGCACGGCTGGCGGGGACCGTCATGGATCTGCTCGCGGTTGCCGTGGCGCAGGAACGCGGCGGCCGCGCGACGCCCGAGGCAGTGGCAGGCGCCGCCATGACGCGTGCGCGGGCGGAGATAGAGGCGCGACTTGGCTCGGCGACGCTGACCGTCGCCACCTTGTGCCGCGCGTTGGGCATCTCGCGTTCCGCGCTTTACCGTCTGTTCGAGGATGAGGGCGGTGTGCATGCCTATATCAGGCAGCGCCGGCTGGAGAGTGTCGCGGCGGCGCTTGGTGAGTCCACCGAGCACGACCGTATCGCGGACATCGCCGAGCGATGGGGGTTTTGCGATGCCGCGTATCTGGGGCGGCTGTTTCGCGAACGGTTCGGCATGACGCCGTCCGACTATCGTGCCTTTAGTCGCTCTCGACCGGCACTGCAGTCCAGTGAGACGCCCCGCGCGGCCTGACCATGCCGGTGCCGCAGCGTTTGCATTGCGCGCGGTAGCCATTGCCCTCGTGCCAGACTCGCCGCGAGCGGCGGTGGCCGATAATCCGGCAGATCAAGGCATTGGTATCGGGGTTGAAAGACATGAGCGCGATCTAGGACAGCGCAGGCCGGCTTGAAGCCGACCAGCGTCCCGCTCACTATTGGCCTTGTTCCAAATCGGGTGGATCGTCAGCGATCGGGCGAATTGCCGTCGCGCAGCGCCTGATAAGCGAGTTGGCGCGCGCGGTCGCGCGGCAAACCGAGCGCGCGGGCGAGGGGCGCGCCGAACAGGGCGTCCCCCAGCGCCATGATGACGAGCTGCAATGTTTCGTCCTCGATCGGGCGATCCTGCTTCGAATGACCCTCGGTCAACTCGTCGACCAGATCGTGGATGGCGTTGAGGATCGGATCGAGCGCATCCTCGTTGCCCGACAGGATCATCCAGCTCGCCAGTGCACCGGCGCCGCCGGTATCGAACGCATCGAACGCTAGGTCGACGACTTCGCGCGGGTTCTGGTCTTCGGTGCGCTGGCGAATCACGGTTTCGCGGATGGTGGTCGAGATGAACTCCGCCATCCGTTCGATCAGCGCCTTTTGCAGCCCGGCGGCCGAACCGAAATGATGCAGCAGATTGGCGTGAGTCCGTCCGATCCGTGCCGATACGGCCTTCAAGGTCACCGCCTGCGGACCCAGCTCGACCAGCAGGTCGCGCGCTGCATCGAGAGCAGCTTCGCGCGATTCCTCGGGGCTGAGGCGACGACGGACGGGAAGGGGAGTCACTGACATGAATGACCTGTCGGACGTTTGACACATGAAATCAATCCGCCGCCGTCCGGCACGGATCCGGACGGCGGCGGTCGATCTCGACCTCAGGCCGCGATCTGCATTCGGCATGCCGGCTCGTCAGCGTCGAAATCGAGCGCCAGCGTGACGCTCTCGACCTCATGCCCACGCGCAAGGCAATAGGTGGCGGTCCGCCCGGTCGGCCGGAAGCCGAGCTTCGTCAACACCTTACCTGAGGCGGGATTGTCGACGAAATAGCGCGAGCGCAGCCTCTTCAGGCCCATCGCGAATCGCGCAATGCCGAGGACGGCTTTGCCCGCCTCGGTGGCGTAGCCGCGACCCCAAGCGTCGGGGGTCAGCCAATAGCCGATCTCGTAACCGTCCATATCCTCGGCCGGGTGGATGCCGATCCCGCCGACCAGCCGCGGCGTCGCTTCCTCGTGTGCGAGGATCGACAGCGACACATTGTCCTTGGCTCGCGGCGTCGCCAGCCATTCGGCGGCATTGGCCTCGGTATAGGGCCAGGGCACCCGCGACAGCTTGGTCACGACTTCCTCATGGCCGATCGCCTGGGCGATCGCGGCGGCGTCCTCGGGCCAGCCGGGACGTAATGTCAGTCTCTTGGTCCGCGCGAACATCTCACTCTCCGTATCGTGCCGAGCCGCTCGCACGTCGATGTGACGTCTCTGCGACCCGGAAGTGGAGGGAGCATGAAAAAAGGGAGCCGGGGCGACCCGTCTCCCTTGTTCGGTCTCTGGTTAGCCCGAGACCCGGGTCGCCCTGGTGGGCAACCCGTGCGGTTGCCCGTTATTCTGCGGCTTGCGCCATAATGTCTACCGAGCAGAACTTTCGGCCGAGCTTGCCCTCGTGGAAGGTCACGCGACCGTCGGTAAGCGCAAAAAGGGTATGATCCTTGCCCATGCCGACGTTGCGGCCGGCATAGAATTTGGTCCCGCGCTGACGCACGATGATGTTGCCGGCGACGACTTCCTGTCCGCCGAACTTCTTCACACCGAGGCGACGGCCAGCCGAATCGCGACCGTTGCGCGACGAACCGCCTGCTTTCTTATGTGCCATCTCTACTCTTCCCGATCTTAAGCTTCGGCAGCCGGGGCTTCAGCGCCGGCCTCTTCGGTCTTCTTGGCGGCGGCCTTCTTGGGCGCAGCCTTCTTCTCGGCGGCGCCGATCGACACGATCTTCAGGATCGTGTGGTTCTGGCGGTGGCCGTTGCGACGACGATAATTGTGACGACGACGCTTCTTGAAGACGATGACCTTCTCGCCCTTCGCCTGCGCGACGATCTCGGCGGCGACAGTCAGGCCGTCGGTCGGCTGCAGGTCCGAGCCCTCGCCGGCGAGCAGGACGTCGCCCAGCGTCACCGAGCTACCGGCTTCTCCGTCGATCTTCTCGACGACGATCTTGTCTCCGGCGGCGACGCGATATTGCTTGCCGCCCGTGCGCACGACTGCGAACATGGCCCTATTTCTCTTTCAAATCCGTATGCCCGCGAAGGCCGGGGCCCCACGGTTGAAGGGGCGCGCCTAAGGGAGTGAGGTGATTCTGTCAACCGTGGCGGCGCGGTTTTGTGACCGCGCCGCCGTGTCTTGCCCGTCCCTTACCAGTTGAAGCCCACGCGCGCATAGAGATAGCGCCCGTTGAAGCCGAACGGCGAGTAGTAAGGGAAGCCGACTACGCCGGTCGTGTTGTTCGCCGCGATGGTCCTGTCCGGATAGATGTCGAACAGGTTGTTGACGCCGAGTGCGACCTGCGCGCCTTTCTTGGGCTGGTAGCGCAACTCGAAGTCGGTGATCGCGTGCTGTCCGGTATGGATGTCGGCAGCACCACTGGCCGCCGTGCCCGGCTGATTGACATCACCATAATAGGTCACGCGCGCCGTCGCGGCGAGATTGTCGAGCGACCAGTCGATCGAGCCGGTGATCTTCTCACCCGGCGTACCCTGCTCGAACGTCAGGATGCGGCTGCGCGCGAACAGCGTGGGAGCCGGATTGAGGTTGACCGCGGTCGATGTCGGTACCTTGGTGATGTCGACCTTGTTGACGTTGGCCGCGACCGTAAAGTCGAACGTACCGGCGCCACCCGACTTCAGCCGGTAATGTGCAACCGCGTCGATACCCTGTGTGGTTGACGCCAAGCCGTTGATGAAGAAGCGCGCCGCCTGCACGCCATAGGGTGCAAGGATTCCCGCGACTTGTGGGCTGAAGCTCGCCTGGATGTTCTCCGACAGGCCGATCTGGTCGCGGATCTTGATGTAATAGCCATCGACGGTGAGGTCGAAACCGCCCACGCGGATCACCGTGCCGGCGGAAAAGTTGGTCGACTTTTCGGGCTTGAGCGGCAAGCCGCCCAATGCCGTGGCTACCGGCGAAACAGACGGGTAAAGGCCGGTCAGCAGTGGCGCGCCATTCTGGATCACCGACGCGACCGAGGTGAAATATTGCTGCTGCAGCGCTGGCGCCCGGAAACCGGTCGACGCGGTGCCGCGCAGCGCGAACCACGGAGCGAAGTCGTATCGCAGCGAGACCTTGCCGGTACCGGTCGTCCCGAAGTCCGAATAATCCTCACCGCGACCGGCGATTCCGACCAGGAACTTATCGGTGACCTGTGCTTCGAGGTCGAGATAGATCGATCCGTTCTGGCGATGCCGCTTGATCGCGTTGACCGGCGCGAAGCCGACAAAGCCTTGCGCGCCGGGCTGGGCGAGCGGGAATGCGGTGCCGGAATTGTACGATGCGGGCTCGCCCGCCTGGATCTGGAAGCCTTCGCGGCGCCCCTCGACGCCGAACGCGACGTTGAGCGACTGGAAGACGTCGAACTTGCGCGACACGTCGACGCCGCCGACCAATTGATCGTAGATCAACGCGCCGTCCGAGAAGCCGGTTTGGGTCGCGGCGCCATAAGTGTAGTTGGCCGAGTTCAGCGTGCGGAACCCGATCTTGTTGCGGCCATAGGAGACGTTCAGATCGACGTCCCAACCAGCCACGTCGCCTTTGAGTCCCAAAGCGGTGTTGAGGTCGCGCGACTTGGTATTGATGATCGGCAGGAAACCGTTGGGATATTGCGTCAGCGTGTTGCCAACCGTGTTGGCACCCGAGATCACGACAGTGGGCAGGCGAGGAAAGGCCGCGCTGCGGCTATCGCGATCCTGATAACCCGCCCAACCATAAAGCTTCCAGTTGCCACCGATCGACGTGCCGAAATTGGCGAACAGGCTGTACTGCGTGACCGCCGGATCGCCGAAGCGGCCGGTCACGGCGCTGGGCGTAACACGCGGGTCGAAATCGGCGCGGTTGGTCGGCTGGCGGTTCACGAACTCGCCCGAGATGGTCAGATAGCCGTCCTGGCCGAAGCCGATGCCCTGCCAGCCCGACACCGACACGGTGTGCTCGCCATTGGTGTGGCGATCGCCGCGCGCGGTCTCGATATCGGTATTGTAGAAACCATAGGTTGTCGAAACGCCGCCGCCCGAGCGCGCTTCACGCAGGCGGAGGTTGACCACGCCGGCGATCGCGTCCGAGCCATATTGCGCCGACGCACCGTCGCGCAGCACTTCGATGCGATCGAGCGCGACGGTCGGGATGGTGTTGAGGTCGGTCGCGGCCGATCCGCGGCCGACAGAGCCGTTGATGTTGAGCAGCGCGGAGGTGTGTGCGCGAACGTTGTTGATCAGCACCAGCGTCTGGTCGGGCGACAGGCCGCGCAGCGTAGCCGGGCGAATCGCGTCGGTGCCATCCACGGCGGAGGGACGCGGGAAGTCGATCGACGGCGCGACCGAAGCGAGCGCCGCACCGAGTTCGGTAGTTCCCTGGTTACGTAGGCTGGCGCCACTCAGTACGTCGACAGGCGATGCCGTATCGAGCTTGGTGCGCCCGGCAACGCGCGTGCCGGTGACGACGATCTCACTACCCGGGGCGGCGTCCTGATCGCTGGCGCCAGCATCTGTTTGCGGCGTTGCGGGGGCAGGCGGGGTGTCCTGGGCGAAGGCAGAATGGCTAGTTGCCAGCGCGATCGTGGAAACGGCGATCGCCAACGCGGCGCGGTTGAACCTCATGAAATTACCCCTTTATAAGCGGGGGACGCACGTCCCGATTACCCTGTTGCGGCGGATATCGTCACAGGTTGGTAACATTGCTAGACGCTGGGCAGGGCGATGGACCGCAAGTTTTTCTTGCGATGCACAAAAGTCACACACCGGTCGATTGGCGGGCGCGTGCCCTAGTGGCGATGCTCGCGGCGCAGATTATAGCGGCCGTGGGCAAAGCCAGTGAACAGGCCGTCGATCGCCGGATGATCGACCGGTTCCTCGCTATCGTCGTGCAACAAGTTCTGTTGGCTGACATAAGCGACGTAGCTCGACTCCCCGTTCTCGGCGAGCAGGTGGTAGAATGGCTGCTCCTTGGACGGGCGCAGGTCCTCGGGGATCGATTCATACCATTCGTCGGTGTTGGCGAAGACCGGGTCGATATCGAAAATCACCCCGCGAAAGTCGAACATCCGGTGGCGAACGACATCGCCGATCGTGAACCGCGCGGTCGCGACGGCTGGCATCGGCACACCGGATTGCGAAAGCACATCATGGGGTTCGGAACGAGTCATGACCATAATGTAGAGTTTCTTCGGCGCTGCACAAGCGGACCGCTTGCGCGCGCGGACCGCGTGCGTTAGAGGCGCCGCCTTCGACCAGCACCCGCACCGTCCAAACAGTGCATAAAGGTGCGGAACTCCCAGTGCGGAGAGGTGCCAGAGTGGTCGATTGGGACGGTCTCGAAAACCGTTGTGCGGGTAACCGTACCGTGGGTTCGAATCCCACCCTCTCCGCCACGGGATGGTCCACAGCGGTCCGGACCGCCAATGTCGACATTCTCCAGAAAACAGACGCTTGTCGCTAGCTTCTCCCCGCGCATTTGCCGCGGATAGGGAGGCGGGGCCTGTCGAACGTTGCGATAACGATCGCTGCCTGGCGTGATCGGCGTTTAAGGCGTCGCTAAGCCCGTTAGGGGCAAACCCCCGCCGCAGCCCCGCCGAGTTGAGGCTTAGCCGTGCTTTCGTCTAAGGGCAGGACGCGGGGTCACGGAGAAGGTAATGCGTACAGCATGGTTGGTCGCAGCGGCAGCGCTGTCTCTCGTCGGCGCGTGCACGTCTCCGATGAGCCGGCAAGGCCCTCTGCCGCCGGTGGGAGCGGGGCTGACAGATGCCAGCTATACATTCGCGCCCGCTCCGGGGGATGCTGGCGGCACTGTTATGCAGGCATCCGTGCTGGTGCGCGAGGCTCTGGCCAGCAAAGGATATCGCGAAAGCCCGAACGGTCGTTATCGGCTCGAGATCGGTCTCGCGAACGCGTCGCCCAATGTCGAGGTCCAGCGCCCCGAGCGTAGTGCGGAAACCGTGAAGGGCGCGATGCACCCCATCGTACTCTGCCAACCGCAACGCTACGTCTTGACGGTCGGAATGATCGACCGGACCAATGGCTCGCTATTGTTCCGAAACGCCGCGGCGGCGCGCCACTGCGGCGGCTCGGCGGCGAAGATATTACCCAGACTCGTGCGGGCCGCCGTCAACGGATGAGGGATCGAGCGCCGGAATCGTGAAGATGAAGCGCGATCCGCGGGGCGAGACCGCCTCGTATCGCAGACCGCCTCCATGGCGTTCGGCAACGGTCCGGACGTAAGCCAGGCCGAGGCCGACGCTGAGACCCGGCCCCGCGACCGCCAGCGGGCCGAACCGGCTGGTCAGATCCGTCAACCGCTCCTCGGATATGCCCGGACCCTGGTCCTCGATCCAAATCTCGAACAGCGAGGTCGCTGCGGTTTCGACAGAGTCGATTTCGCATCTGATCTTCGCGCCAGAAGGGCTGAACCTGACGGCGTTGTCGAGCAGGTTGAGCAAGGCGCGGGTGAGGGCGTGGCGCTCACCTGCCACGTAACAGGGCTCGGCTGGTGGCACGACGATCCAGACGTTTTTCTTCGACGCCAGCGGCCATAGGGCGTCGCTTGCCTCCGCGAGACAGTCATGAAGGTCGACGTCTTCCGGACCGAAGGGCGTCTCGCGTAGCCGGGCGAGCTGCACGAAATTTTCGGCAAGGTTGAGGGTGCGCCGGGCGTGATAAGCAATCTTGTCCGCCGCATCCGCCCCGACGCCCGTTTTCGATCCCTCCAGCAACGTGAGGATCGACGCTTGCGGCGAACGCATATCGTGGCTCAGGAATTCGAGTGCTTGCTCGCGATCCCGCTCGACAGCCCTGATACCCGTGATCTCCGCCAGCAGGTGAATCCAGCCACGTCGCGTGCCGTCGGCACCGGTAAGCGGCGTGCGGCGGTGCGAGAAATGTCGTCCATCCGCCGATATCAGATCGTTGGTAGAGGGCATGCCGTACAGCGCATTGCGAACACCGGCATTCTGCGAGAGAAGGGCCTCCGCGTGCCGGTTGGCGACCAGGACATCGCCCTCCATCGTGGTGACGACCAGAGGATCGGCAATTCCCTCCACGGTGTCGGCAACCAGGCGTTTCAAGTCGCGAAGCGCAGTGATCGAGCCGCTCAGGGCGACTGCGTTGCGTCCTGGATGATCCAGCCGGTCTATCGTCGTCGCCACCCACCCGTCGAGGTCGTCCGACAATTGGGACAATTCCCGGGCAACCGCCTTGTCGATCGTGTGCAACCGCCGCCAACCCCATAACGGATACACGAACAGCACGCCGACAAGGCCCGTCGCCGGCGGGATCCAGAGGCCCGCCATGGCGATCAGCAGGACTGGCGCCATAGCGATGAGCCCGAACATCACCAGTGAGGCCACCAATGCCGCAGAGGGTCGCAGGCGCCAAAACAGGAGCAACAGGATGAGGGCGGGCAATGCTCCGATCGCGAGACGTAATGGAAGCGGTGCTTCCCGCACGAACCGGTCGGCCAGCATTGCGTTCAGCAAGTTCGCCTGAACCTCGATGCCTGCCAGCGTACCGGCCCCGGCGACATCGTGACGGTCGCCAAGGCCGCCCGCGGTCGCGCCGACGAGCACGATGCGATCGCGAATAAAGGCCGGCGGGAGTCGACCCGCGAGCACATCGCTGAAGGACGCGGTGCGATAGGCACCCACTTCGCGGTACGGCACCAGTACCGACATGTCGCCGCGCCGAACCCCGCGCTGCCATGCCGGGGACGGCCGTCCGTACGCCAGCCGGAACGTCTGCTCGGCCAGGTGTGGCCAGGCATGCGATCCGTCGTTCACATCAAGCAATGCGGCCCGCGCCTGGCCGTCCGCTTCGTGAGGGAGCGCCACATGCCCGAGCGCCGCTGCGGCACGAGCGATCGGCGGGACGGGAAGCACCGTTTCGAACGGACGACCATTCGCACCCGGCGCCTCGAAAAGAATGGGTAGCGTGACCTTCTTCGCATCGCTGAGGGCTGCGGCAAGCGCCTCGTCTTCCTTTGACGCGCGTGCGGGCTCGGTGAAGAGCACATCATAGGCGATTGCCGCCGGCCGAGCAGCCGAGATAGCCTGGATCGCTTTCGCATGAACGGTTCTCGGCCAAGGCCAATGCCCGAGCGCAGCGAGGCTCGCATCGTCTATCGTGACCAGAAGAATCCGCTCCGAGGCGGGGGGCGCGCGCAAATGCACGATCTGATCATAGATCGCGTCATCCGCCTTGGATGTTGCTCTAGTAAGGGTAAGGCCGACCGTCAGACCCAGCACCAGCAAGGCGACGGCGCACCATTCGACTAGCAGCCGCCGGAACACGTCTTCAGCCCCTCGGCAATCGGGAAGGATCGGTGATCGTGAGCTTTTCAGGCTCGGTCCAGGACTCGGTGATTTCGCCGTCTTCGAGCTGGGCGAGGCCTACACGCCAATAGTAGACGCCTGCCTTCAGCCGCCGCAGAGTGAGCGCATCGCGTTCCAGGGCCACCTCGTCGACGACGAGAGCGCCCTGTGGTGTGTCCCGCCTCAGCTGAAAGCGGTATCGGCGCACGCCGCCGCCCGCCCCGGTCCACCGGAATCGATAGCCGTCGTCCTCAGGTTCCACGGTGCCGCGTATTGAGGCGAGCCGACGCCGGAAGCTGTAGGATTGGGCCATTCCTTCGAGGCCGCTGGCGGCGATCGCTGAGACGCGAACGAAGAGGTTGCCGTTGGGTATATTCGCCAACGCGAACGCGCCATCGTCGGAGAATTGCTCGGCAATGTTGTCGATGAAGCCCGCGTCGGAGGCTATCACAGCCCTGTAGCGTGTTGAGCCTTCCAGCTTGCGCACGCGGAACTCGACCGCGTCTTTCGTCTGCAACGCCGGCGGCTCCTCGAGGTCGGGAGCAGTGAGCAGCTTTTCAACGCGAGATCCGCCCGCTCGATCGAGCGTGGCCCCGAAACTGCGTTCCAGCGTCAGTCTCTTCTCGCTCGCCGAAGATGAAAACGTCACCGTCCCCGCCAGGACCTCGGTGGCTGCTGCGCGGCGCTCGTCCTCGAAGGAGACGCGGAACTCGGTTCCCCGGACCGCCGTCATGCTGATTGGCGTCTGGATTCGGTATCGGCCGGACGGTTGCTCCAGCGGCGTCACCCTGGTCTCGAGCCGGCCGTGCTCGACGTCGATGCGATAGTCGATCGCCCCGGTAAGCAGGATCCGCCGCAGCTCCCGAACACGGACCCGGCTTTGCGACGGGATCACCACTTGCGACCGGTCCGCCAACATTAGTGTCGCGAAGCTGTTGCCCGCAGTGGCGATTTCAGCGCCTTCGCTGATGACGGCGCCGACAGAGGGCACAATTGTCCTGCCGCTCATCGACAGACTCACGGTGCCTCGGTAGCCCGCCAGACGTGCCGGTTCGACTTTGAAGCGCAACCAGGTTCGAGGGATCCGCAGCGTGCGGCCCACCGGCAGTCGCTTCGGATCGCGGATTGCCGCCAGCCGCAGCAGAGCTTCCCAGCGGCGCTCCGGCACAAGAAAGTTCCGGCTCAGCCCGTAGAGCGTATCTCCTCGCCGGATGACATAATAGATAATGTCGTTCTGCGGTTGGGCGGGTGCGATGGCGGCGGCGTGCGCGGCGACCGCGAGTAAGATGCTCAATTTTCCGCCCCGAAACGCTCCAAGCGGTAACCATAGCCAGATATGGCGACGATCCGGTAGCCGTTCTCCGGGGTCAGCTTGAGCTTCGTTCGGATTCGGGAGACGTGCATGTCGAGCGTTCGCGTCGAGAGGTCGGCGGCGCTCTGCCAAATCGTCTCCAGCAGATAGCTCCTCGAAAGTGCGCGGTGCATGTTCTCGAAAAGGGCGAGCGCGAGCTGGAACTCCTTCGCGCTCAGTGCAAATTCCTCGCCACCAACGCTCACCCGTTCTGTCAGGCGATCGAAGGCATAGGTTCCGAATTGCAGGATCCGGTCTTGTGCGGCCACGGGCACCGCGCGGCGAAGGACCGCCTGTACCCGTGCCACGATTACCGCGCCGGTTTCCGGTTTTACGACATAGTCGTCCGCTCCCGCATGGAGCGCCGCGGCAACGTCGTCCTTGTCCGACCGGCTCGTGAGCATGATGATCGCGGTTGCGCGCGAAACCGCGTCGCGGATCGATCGCAGCAGCTCCATCCCCGAGCTGTCGGGCAGATTCCAGTCGAGCAGGATCAGGTCGAAAGTCTGCCTTCGCAATGCGGCGAGAAGGGAGGCGCCGTTGCGAAACCCGGTGCACGAATGCCCTGCGGCGGCGAGTGCTGCCGACGCATATTCGATCACGCTTTCATCGTCATCGACTACCGCGATTCGCATGCAAGGCCCTTGCGCGAACTCAATAGGGCTCAGCCATAAGCGCCCCAGCCAGTTGCCGGAAATCGGGCAAGCGATTGCTGTGCCGTCCTGCGCAAAGGGTTCCGAGCGATAGCGGTGTGCCTGACCGTCGGTGGTTCACTCTCCTGCAAGGGGTGCTGCTCCGCGACATGCGCCGCTGCTAGCAACAGGGCCGAAGAGCGACAATCGCGGGCTTGTAAACAATTGTAACGCCCGGGGAGCTTCCGTCTCTTGCTCCGTAAACAGTTGTAACGCGGGGGTAACGCAACGATCGCGTCGTTGTAGGACACTTCTCAGCTCTGTTTGAAGGCACTTGGCCCGGCACGGACCGACCATCGAGGTAGCGGGCGCGCTCCTTCGGCTTCGGGTCTTCGTTGCAGGACATGGTACCGTTGGAGAAGGTTGCCGATGCTCACGAGCCGTTCGCCAAACACCCCAATCGCCGCGATTGTCGAGGACATGCCGCTTCTACGGAGGCAGGCGCGGGAGACGGTCGAGGAGCTCGGATTTGAAGCGAGGGAGGCGGCCAGCGTGACCGAAGCCATCTCGATCATCGAGGCAATGGCCCGGCCCCTTTCGTTGTTGGTTACTGACGTTGAAATGCCGGGCGAACGCCATGGTCTGGGTCTCGCCTGGGAAATTCACGAGCGATGGCCGGCAACGCGCATACTGGTCGTTTCCGGTAACAGGTCTTTCGCGGCGGTGCCGCTGCCTCCTGGGGCGCTCTTTCTTGCAAAGCCATTTGGAGCGGCGCGATTGAAGGCGTGCATACACGCCTTGTTCAAGGGCTCGCGACGTGGATCGATGTCTGCCCCTCCAGGCCGGTTGGATTTGACCAAGTACGGTTAATGCGTTGGCGCAAAGCTAAATGTAAAGGCGCGCGCCATGCCGTCATTTGGCGGATATTTCCTCCGACTATCGCCGTCGCGGACCGCCCTTTTCCACATCGTTCGCCTCGATGCCCACGCGCGCTGCGCGTCTACGTGCGAGTGGGGGAGGAATGGGGAGCAGGCAAGATCCCAGTGAGGGCGGGCCCTAAAGGTCATCCGATAAGGCGAAACCGGATCGCGGTGCCGCCGCCGGGGGCCAGGTCGAGTGTCAGCACATCCTTCGCGGTGACGACTTTCTTCTCGATCGTGATCGCCAGCGGGTTCACGCGGTAATCCGCATTGGGGCCGTCGCGATAGATCTGTGCCTCATACTTCTTACCCGGCGCCAGGAAGCCAAGCGGCTGTTCGAGGGCGCGCGCATTTTCGTCGGTTATCGCGCCGAGGAACCAGTCCTGCCCGCCGCGCGGCTGGCGCGCGACAACGACGTAATCGCCGATCTCCGACTGCAGCGTTTTCGTGGTTTCCCAATCGGTCGGCACGTCGCGGATGAACTGGAACGCGGCCAGGTTCTTCTCGTAATTCTCGGGCAGGTCGGCGGCCATCTGGATCGGGCTGTAAACCACGACATATTCCGCGAGCTGCGTCGCCAGCGTCGACTGCACGCGGCGCGTCACGTCATCCTTGCCATGCGCGATGTCGAAAATCCCGGGGGTGAAGTCCATCGGCCCGCCGAGCAGCCGCGTGAACGGCAGGATGGTCATATGCTCGGGCGGATTGGTCGGCACGCCCCAGGCATTATATTCCTGACCGCGCGCGCCTTCGCGGGCGACCATGTTGGGCCAGGTGCGGCGGAGACCCGTATCCTTGACCGGCTCGTGCGCATCGATCGCGATGCCGTATTTGGCGGCTGTTTCGGCGACCAGTAGATTGTGGCGCACCATGAATTGCCCGGCGAACCATTCGCCCTTGCCGTCGCGGTCGAGGATGTCGCCGGCATGGCGAACATAGCCGGTTTTCACCGCGCGGACGCCATAGCGCTGGTAGAACTTCATCGCGTCGTCGAGCTGGTTCTCGTAATTGATCACCGCGCCGCCGGTCTCGTTATGCCCGATCAGTTGGACGCCTTTCGACTTGGCGTAAGCGGTGATCGCCGCGATGTCGAAATCGGGATAGGGCTTGGTGAAGCTGAACTTGTCGCCGTTGGTGATCCAGTCGCCGTCCCAGCCGAGGTTCCAGCCCTCGACCAGCACGCCGCTGAACCCGTATTTGGCGGCAAAATCGATATAGCGCTCGACGTTGGCGGTGGTGGCGCCGTGGCGCATGCCGCTGCCCCAGGTGGTCTTGTCGAGATGCATTTCCCACCACACGCCAACGTACTTGCCGGGGGTGAACCACTTCTGGATGTCGGGGATCTTGCTCGGCTCGTTGAGGTTGAGCTCGATCCGGCTGTCAGCCAGCGCACCCGGTGTTTCACCGATCAGCACCGTTCGCCACGGCGTGGTGAACGCCCCGGTCTTCTTCGCCAGCGTGCCGTCGGGCCACGGCATCAACCAGGCGGTCAGCGTGCCTTCGCCATTGGCCTGCAGCAGCATCGACGGGAAATCGATCATCGCCGCTTCATGGAACGAGAGGTACAGGCCGTTGGCGCCCTTCATCGTCAGCGGCGTCTCGGCCAGGGTGATGCGGCGCGCGTCGGTCTGGGTGTAGAGATATTCGTCGCGTTCCTGGCCCAGGCCTTGATACCACCACGCCTGATAGGCGCCGAGCGTATGGAATTGGGTCCGCTCGGCCGTGACCGCGACCTCCTGTCCGGCGGGGATGCCGGCGTAATCGTAGCGGAAGCCGAAGCCGTCATCGAACAGGCGGAAGGTGACATCGACCGCCTTGTTGAGCGCGGTGTCGCCGCTCAGCGTCACGGTCAGCTGGGTGTGATTGTCGCGGATCACGCGCTCTTCGCCCCAGGGCTGTTCCCAACTGGTGTTGGAGGTCGCGCGGCGCGGATTGCCGATCGCGGTGTAGCGCGCCGCGGGCTCGCCCTTGAACGTCAGGCCGAGTTCGGACGGCGCGAGCACCACCGCGCCCTTGCGCGTGACCTCGTACAGCGCCTGGCCGTTATCGACCCACACGCAGACCTCGATCACCTTGCCCGGTGATTGCGCGCATTCGCGCGTGGCGGCCGCTGCGGAGGCGGTCCAGCCGAGCGCGGCGATCAGGGCAAGCGAGCGAAGGATCATCGGGTCTTTCCTTGGGGAGGGTCAGGAGGATTTGAGGGCGGCGGCGCGAAGCTGTTTGCGCAGCGCCGCGCGGGCGGAAGGGGAGAACGGGCCGAGCGGCCCCTGCAAAGGCGCGGGGATATGCGAGAGGACGTCGCCGCGCTCGGCGAATACGTATGCTGCGACCATCTCGCGCCAATAATCGCGCTCGCCCGGTGGCAGGTCGCGGAACGCGAGCAAGGCGGTCAGGAACGCGTCATTGGGTTCCTCGCTGCCGCCCCACCAGTAATTGACCATCGCGTTATACGGATCGAGCGAGGTGACATGATGCCACCAATAGCGTGGCATGAAGAGCGCCTCGCCCGGCTCGAGAAGGGCGAGGCGTGCTGCCGCGATCGCCTCCGCATAACGCGGGAAGCGCGCGAGATCGGGCGCTTCGGGGTCGACCAGTGACAAGCGCGGCGGAGTGTCGGGCGGGCCGACATAAAGGTTGCTCACCTGATCGGGCGGGAACAGCACGAAGCGGCGCCGCCCGGCGAGGACGCAGGCGAGGTTATGGTCGCGATCGTTGTGCGTGCGCGTAAGCACCGCGCCGCCCAACCACAGCCGCGGGCCGATGCCGGGCAGCAGCGGCATGGCGTTGTGCTCGACGAAATCGGGCATGGCCTGGTCGAGCCGCAACATCTGGATCGCGACCGTCGGCGCGTCGGGCTGACCGATCAGGGCCTCGATCCGGTCGAGCGTCGCGCCGAGCGGCGCCTGACGTTTGGTGAAAGTGAATTCGCGCCTATCGGGGCCGTAAGCGAATTGGCCCTTGTGGCGCGCGGGCGCCTCCATCACCGGAACAGGCGCGCCGCGATCGAGGCGGCGGAAATAGCCGCCGAGCGTCGCTGGCCCCTGTATCCCGGCCGCGAGCGCGGGCCAGGTGTCGAACAACCGCTGGACGATCACTGGCTCGCCGGCGGCGACGATCGCGGCGAAGTCTTCCGCGTCGGTGACGCAGCGTCTCTCGACCAAGGGCAGGCTGTCGAGCGCGGCCGGATCGCGCGCCAGGCGGACGGGTTCAACCATCGGCCGTCCCCAGTGCCTGGGCATGCGTCGGCTGACGCAGCACGGCGTCCTTGACGAAACCCAGCATGGCGCGGAACTGCGCCTTGACCACATCAGGAGCTGTCGCGTCGATCCGCGGCGGATAGCTTTCGGGCGCAAGGCCCAGCCCGATCAGCAGCGCGCGCCAGTTATCGGTCGGGATGCTGTCATCCTCCATCGGCGGCACCTCGCTGCGCGCGCGGAAGGTCGCGACGATATGCGCGAGCTCGGGCGGCGGCGGCGCGGCGCGGCCGCCGTCCCAGAACGCGCCGGGGTAGGGCGCGAGCATATAGAAGGCGGCCTGGTAATCGCGCAGCCGTTCGAACGAGGAGCGCATCAGACGATTATATTCGTTGCGGCTCGGCTCGGCGTCCTGCCCGGCCGGGAAATAGGTCAGCAGCGTGACGAGACCGAGCTGGACCGCGTGGAGGTCGAGATTGTGGATCGGATCGAGCGCGCAGGCCGCGCTGCCGATCGCGACGCAATTGTGCGCCCACGGCTGTTCGCGCCGCCCCGGCTCGGACGGGCGCAACACGGCGTCGCCGAGCGCAAGCCCAGTGGTCGCGCCGAGTTGGTCCAGCGCGGCCTCGGGCTCGGTAAGCGCGCTCGAAAAGGCGTGGATCACATGGGTCGCGGCCTGGGTGGGGTAGAGTGCCGCCCATCCCGGCGGCCAGGCTCGCAGTTCGGCATAGGTCGGGATCGGCGTGAAGGGCTGCGCGCGCGCCGCGAACACGAGGTCGGCGGGGAAATGCGCGCGCCAGCTCTGCTGGCCGACCCCGAGCGTCTTGCCGATCAGCGCGGCGTCGCTGCCGGTTGCGTCGACGAACAAGTCGGCCGGGACGCGGTCGCCATCGGCGACCAGGGCAGTGATGTTGCCGCCGTCTCCGCGCTCGATCGCGATGTGGTTGGCGGTGCGCATCGTTACGCCGATCCGCGCGGCGACGCTCTTCAGCCCGGCGGCATAGGCGATGGCGGGCAGATGATAGCCGTAATCGGCGCGGCCATAGATTTCGCTCGCCTCGTCGGGGATCATCACCCGGCCCTGGCGCGCGGCGGCAGCGGTCAGCGAGAATTGCTCGAGCGCGACGTCGAGCCCGAGCGCGCGCGCCTTCACCCAATAAGGGAAGAAGTCGTTGCCCTCGATCTGCGTGCCATAGGCGCCGTACGCATTGAGGAAATATCCGTGCCCACCGAGCATGTCGCGGAAGTTCTGCCCGAGGGAAAAGGCCCCACCGGTCGCGCGCAGCAGCCCGGCTTCGTCGAGCCGCAACCTCGTGTGGAGCGCTTCGATTCCCGGCAATGTCGCATAGACGTCGCTGACGTGGAGCAGGCTGGGTAGTTCGATCGCGGTGATCGCGACGCCGGCCGCAGCCTGGAGCACGCTCGCCGCGAGCCAGAGCGGCGCATCGCGGCCGAGCAGGACGAGGCTATCGACGCGGGCGCTCACGCCGCCGGCTCCAGCGCGGGGGCAGGGCAATAGGATCGAATGAAGTCGCCATGCCCGGTCATGTCGGCGGCGTTGACCTCGATCCGATATTTGAGGTCGGCGAGCCTGGCCGCGAGATCGTCGAGCGGGACCGCCTCGGCCAGCGGATTCCAGGCGGCGGGCAGCACGCCCTGACCGACCAGCACCGCAAGCCAGCTATCGCGCGAGAACAGGCCGTAGCGATAATCGGGCGCGGCGGCCGAGGCGCGGAACAAGGCGATCTTGTGCGCCAGGCTCTCGGGCAGCTCCATAGTGCGGACATGGTCCCAGAGCGGCTGTCCGTGCCGGCGGTTGGCGGTGTAGTGGAGCACCAGGAAATCGCGGGTGCGGTCGTAATGCACCTCGAACAAGCGGTTGTATTCGGCCGCCAGCCGCGGATCGATTCCGCTACGGCGCGTCGGCATCAGGCCGATCAGATCCATGACCGCCGCCTGGATCAGGAAGATCGAGGTCGATTCGAGCGGCTCGAGGAAGCCGCTGGCGAGGCCGACCGCGACGCAATTGCCGGCCCAGGCGGCGGTTCGGCGCCCGGCCTGGAACCGCAGCAACCGCGGCTCGGCGAGCGGCGGCGCGTCGAGCGCACTCATCAGAACGTCGCGGGCGCGCTCCTCGTCGGTGAAGCGGCTGGAGAAGACATAGCCGTTGCCGGTGCGATGCTGCAGCCCGATCCGCCACGTCCATCCCGCTTCCTGCGCGGTCAGCCTAGTGAAGGGGAGCAGCGGCTCGGTGCGCATGTTGGGGACGGCCAGCGCACGATCGCAAGGCAGCCAATGGCTCCAGTCCTGCCAGTCGACTTCCATCGTCCCGCCGACCAGCAGCGACCGGAAGCCCGAGCAGTCGACGAACAGGTCGCCGGCGATCTCGGCACCCGATGCCAGCATCAGCGACGCGACATGGCCAGTGCCATCGTCGCGCCTGACATCGACCACCTTGCCCTCGATCCGCTCGACGCCAAGCGGGATGGCCCAGCGGCGCAGGTATTGCGCGTAGAGCGCGGCGTCGAAATGATAGGCGTAAGCGTAGGTCGCGCGGATCGACTTCGGGTCTTCGTTGGGAAATTCGAACGCGTTGTTGCGGCACGCGGCGATCGCGAACGAATAGTCATGCAACTCGGACGCGCGCCCGGCAGCGTGCGCGCGTGCCCAATGATGCTGGAAATCGACTCCCGCCCAGGGCTCGCCGAACGTACCGAACGGATGGACGTAGCGCTCGCCGGGCCGGTCCCAGCCGACGAACTCGATTCCGACCTTGAAGGCGGCCTGGGTCTCGCGCATGAACTGCGCCTCGTCGACCCCCAAAGTGTCGTTGAACACCTTGATATGCGGCAGCGTCGCTTCGCCGACGCCGACCGTGCCGATCTCATCCGATTCGATCAGCGTTATCGAATAGTCCTGCGCGGGCAGCAGCTTGACCATCGCCGACGCCGCCATCCAGCCGGCGGTGCCGCCTCCGACAATGACGACTTTGAACGGTTGTGGTTCTGGTGCCGGCGTCATGACGATAACTTTCCCTCACAAAAAACAGGCGTCGCCGTACCTGGAAGGGTGGTGGCGACGCCCAGTGGAGGAAATCAGAACTTGAACCGACCGCCAATCGAGAAGCGGCGGTCGACCACGCCCCAATTGGCATCCATGAACACCGGTTTGGCACCTGGCGTCGCCTTGGAGTCGCCGAAGATCTGCTGCTGATAGACAGTACGCGTATTGAGCAGGTTCGAGCCTTCGACCAGGAATTCGAAATTCTTGACCACCGACACGCGCAGCGATCCGTCGAGGAACCCTGCGGCCTTCTGGAACACCGGCAGGCCGACACAGCAGTCGAGGTTGTTGGTCAGGAAGCGCGAGCGCCAATTGTACGCGACGCGGAGCGCGACCGGGCCCTTTTCGTACAGGCCGACCAGGTTGAACGAATGTTTCGAAATGCCCGCCAGCATGTGCGAGTCGATCACCGCGCCGCGTCCGCCGCTGACGTCGAGGCCAGCACCCTGGCCGCCGGTGCCGCCCGCGTCGAGCGCGCCCACCGCGATCAGGTTTGAATTGTTGATCCCAGATTGCGAGACGAAGGTGTAGTTGGCCTGGACGCCTAGCCCCGACAACAGGCCGGGCAGGAAATCGAAAAAGGTCTGATAGCCGACTTCGAAGCCCTTGAGCTCGCCGCCGCTCTTTTCGTTGCGAGGGCCGCGCAGCAACACCGTCTGGGTCGAGCCGTTATTGGTGAACTGGCGCTCGAACTGGCCGTACGAGATCGCGTTGTGCAGCTTCTTGTAGAACAGGTCGATCGTGAACGAGGACGACTTGCCCATATAGCGTTCGAAGGTCAGGTCGAACTGGTCGGCGGTCATCGGCTTCAACCCTGCATAGCCGGACTCCGCGTTGAACACGAAATTGTAGCCGGTGACGTTGGCCGCAATGTGCGCGGCGGTTGGCGAGTTGTAGACGATATATGGCGAGTCCGGCCCGGTGTTGATGATCGGCGAATTGATCGACACGAAGTTCCTGAGCAGCCCGAAATCGGGCCGCGACAGGCCGCGCGAATAGCCGAAGCGGATGTACGACTTCGAATCGAGCCCGAACCGGATGTTAAAGCTTGGCAGCACGTTGGTGTAGGACGCCTTGAGCGTGTTGGGCGAGCCGCCGCCGGCGGCGAAGGCCAGGACTTGCGGCGTCAAATAGCAGCTCGGCTGGACGATCGCGGTGCCGGATATCGGGGTCGCGCAGGACGGCAGCAGGTTTAGCGCCGTGTTGGCCGGATACGCAACCGCGCCGTCGCTGGTCACTTCGGTGCGGATCACGCGGACGCCGATATTGCCCTTGATGCGCACGCCACCGCCAAAGATCGGCTGATCACCGCCGAAATTGAGCATGGCGTAAGCGGCCTTGGTCCGTTCCGACGTTCTGGTCACTTCCGACGGCGTGAAGCAATTGTCGACCGTCGCCTCGGGTCGGTCGCAGATCGCGGTATAGCCAGGCGCGATCGGCGAATTGGTGGTCGCGCCGCTTAGCGACTGGAGCAGCTTGGGGAAGTTCTGCAGCGTGTCGCGGTTCAGATAGACCAGTGGTCCGTTATTATAGGCGCTGCCATTGTAGAAATCACTGCCCAGGCTGGTCGATTCCCAGATCCCCGCGCCATAGCCCTTGAAGTTCGAATTGCACGCAGCCGTCGGGTTGGGCGAGGTGTTGTCGGCGTTGAAACCCGCGCCGTTGCAGTTCCAGCTTGCCGCGATCGGCGTCCAGTTGAAGGTCGAATAACGCACCGTCTGGTTGCGATCGGCATAGCGCACGCCAACCTTGAGCGAGTCGAGCCAGCTGCCCTTGTCGAAATCGTATTGCAGATCGCCCTTGAACGCCCATTCGTCGGCGTCATTGTCCTCGACATGGCCTTGAATGAAGGGGATCCAGTAATTGTGCGGATTGGCGAGCCCGCCGGCCGCGTAATTGACGTTCGATCCGGGCAGCAGCTTGATCTCGGGGGCGTTGCCGTCGGTCAGGCTGTACTGGTAATTGGCCATCGATCCGACCGCGACCAGGATATCGTTATTGTTGGTCGACGCGGTGATGCGCTGGCCGTCGAGCGTCAGCTTCAGATTGTCGGTGATCTTCCAATCGATATTGGCCGAGAAGTCGCGCGTGCCTTCGCTATGGTCGAAGTTGCGCGCTTCGTTCTGGAAATAGAGGCCGTCGCGCAGCGTCGTGCAATGACCGGTGCCGCAATTGTTGACGAACGGCATGCCGGGCACCGCCGAACCTGTGTTGATCGCATCCTGATCGTTGCCGCTCCAGCTTCCCCCCCAGCTGCCATGGCCTTGGGTCAGCACGCCCGATTGCAACATGCCGTTCGACCCGAAGACCAGCGCTCCGCTCCCGTCGGCCGCGCCGAGGATCGTCGAGCTGCGCGGGTTGAATGCCGGCGTGCCGTAAGCATTGCCCTCTAGGATCGCGTGCGAGGCGCGTTCGAGCCAGGCGTTGTGATATTTCGAATCGGTGTATTGGACGGTCAGCAGGAAGCGTTCGGACTTGTCCTGGAACTGGCCGGCAAGCGCGATGCCGCGCCGTGTGCGGTCGTAATCGACCTGCGAATAGCGGATGCCGTCGGGGGCATAGGCCCAGCCGGTGCCGCCGAATGGATTGGCGGTACAGCCGATCGTGCCGTTCGAGCCGACATTGGCGGTGCCGTCGGGCTTGAGCGCTCCTGCCGAACAATAGGTGTCGATCTTGTCGAAGATCACGCTTTCGGTCCGCGTGATCACGTGGCTGCGCGCGAAGTCGGCGAGGAAGCCGAACTTGCCGATCTCGGTGTCGAACGTGTCGCTGATCAACGCCGAAAATTCGCCGGTCCATTTCTTCGACCGGTCGCCGTAATTGGCCTTGGCGTTGCCGGTGACGACCAGCCCGTTCTGGTCGAACGGCAGGCGCGTGCGCAGGTCGACCGTGCCGGCGATGCCGCCCTCGATCATATCGGCGGTCAAATTCTTGTAGACGTCGACGCGCGACATCAATTCGGGCGAGATGTCGTTGAAGTTGAGCCCCCGCGCGGCATCGGCGGAGAAGCTGTCGCGGCCGTTGAATTCGGTGCGCACCTGGGTCAGGCCGCGGACCAGCACGCCAGCGGCTTCACCCGAGGGATGGGTCGAATCGTCGGTCGATTGCAGCCGCGAGACGGTGATGCCGGGGACACGCGACAAGGCGCCCGACACCGAGGTGTCGGGGAAAGCGCCGATATCGGTCGCGCTGATCGAATCGACGATCGTCGCGGCGTTGCGCTTCGTCTCGGCTGCATCCCCCAGTGCGCGGCGCACGCCAACGATCAGGATGTCGTTATCGTCGGCGGACGAAGAGCCGGTATCGGCTTGCGGCGCCGCGATCGGGCTGGTGGCGTCCGCCGGCGCGGTCTGCGCGCTCGCGCCGGTCGCGGCGAAGATCGCCAGCGTCATCAGCGAGGTGCCGGCCCACAAAAGACCGCGGCCGCGGCTCGAACCCAGTTGTTTCATCGATCACTCCCCTAAAGCACGCCTCTCATGCGGAGGCTTTGTCCCCTTGCCTGCTCGCCGGAAGTGCATGTCCGGCGCGCGGCGCGAATCACCTTGTGTGGAATCGTTGCGGCGCGTCGCTGCGTGCCATGGCCCCTTCATCCCTCCTGTGCGGCCCGGCTTTTGCGGTGCGCGCGACTCCATCGGTTGCAATTCTGTGCAACGATTTGCGCTTTGTTGCGTAAATTTCCGTAGCGCGCAAGTGCTGTTTTAGCGCCGAGTCTCTAGTGAGTCGTCAATTCCGGAGAATGTTGCGCAAGTTCGTCAATGCAATATTTGCATAAACCGATTTCACGCGTCGGGGATGGTAATCGCGGTCAGTGCCGCCGCCGCCATCGCTCCAGCGGCAAGGCCCAGGGCAAGGATCGCCTGATTGCCCAGCCAGCGATGGACGATCGCGCCGAGCACGGTCGCGGCGACCAATTGGGGCAGGACCAGGAACATGTTGTGGATGCCCATATAGACGCCCATCTTGCGCGGCGGCACCGCGCTGGCGAGCATCGCGTACGGCAGCGACAGGATCGCCGCCCAGGCGCAGCCGATGCCGATCGTCGGCAGCCACAGCCAGAGCGGATCGTCGATCAGCATGAACCCGCCCAGCCCCAGCGCGCCGAGCGCCAGGCTGAGCGCATAGACGTTGCGCCGTCCGATGCGTTGGGCGAGCCAGGGCAAAGCCAGCGCCGCGATCGCCGCCACGCCGTTATAGCCGGCGAACAGCACGCCCACCCAGTCGGCGCCGGCATTGTACGCCGCCGAACTGGCGTCGGTGGTGTGATAGTGATGCGCGGCGACCGCGGGAACGGTGTAGATCCACATCGCGAACAAGGCGGTCCAGGTGAAGAACTGGACCAGGGCGAGATGCCGCAGCATGCGCGGCATGTGCAATATGTCCTCGACGATCTCGAACACGCCGAGCGAATGCCGCCCGCCGCGTCGCATCGCCACCGCGGCGAGTTGCGCGAGGCCGAACAGAAAGGCGATCGCGGCCAGCACGTAGATTTCGCGCTCGAGCTGCTCGGTGAAGGCGAAGCCCGCGATCGCGCCGCCGCCGAGCATCCACAATGTTCCGCTCAGTGCAAGCGTCGCCGCGCCGGTCGTGGTCGGCACCGCGTGGTCGATCAGGTCGGGCGCGTCGGCAGCAAGACTTGCCGGCGGGCGCTCGGTCGTGGTGGCGACCGTCCGGGTGACCGCGGCGAGCAGGCCGACCGCGCCGATATAGAAAGTGAGGCGTACCGAGGGCGGCAGCAGTCCAGGCGCGGCGGTCGCGGCGACCCCGAACCAGTGCGTCAGGATCCAGGGCAGCGCCGAGGCGAACACAGCGCCCGCGCCAATGAAGAAGACCTGCACGGCAAAGCCTTCGGTCCGCTGCTCCTCGGGCAGCGCATCGGCGACGAGTGCGCGAAACGGCTCGGCGGCGATATTGATCGAGGCGGTGAGCACCCACAACGCCAGGCTCGCGGTCCAGATGCTCGCGGCATTGGGCATCGCGACCAGCGCGATCGCGGTCAGGATCGACCCTGCCAGCAGGAACGGGCGCCGCCGCCCGAGCGGGCCCCAGGTGCGATCGCTCCAATGCCCGATTAGCGGCTGGACGAGCAGCCCGGTGATCGGCGCCGCGATCCACAGGATCGGCAATTGGTCGAGCTGGGCGCCCAATGTCTGGAAGATCCGGCTGGTGCTGCCGTTCTGCAGTCCCCAGACGATCTGCACCCCGAACAGGCCACAGCACATGTTCCAGATCTGGCCGATCGTCAGGCGCGGCCGCCGTATCGGCGCCGGTGCTGAAATGCCCGCGTCCCCCTCGTTCGCTTGCAAAACCTGCCCTTCGCTCCTTAAGTCGGCGCCGGTTAGCGGGTCAGCTTGAGCGTAATGGGCACCAACAGCAACAACAATACGACGCTGCAGGACCTCGCCAAACTGGCGGGCGTCTCGGTGTCGACCGTGTCGCGCGCGCTCAACGATGAGCCGGTGATCAGCGCCAAGACCAAACAACGCATCTGGGCGCTGGCGCGCGAGCACGATTATCCGTTCCGCCATTACATGCCGGCCGCACCAATCGGCGCCGAGGGCTCGATCGCGATCGTCACCCCGCACATGCGCGGGCGGCCGGTGCCGCTGACCCACCCGTTCTTCCTCGAACTGATCGCGCAGATCGGCGAGGCGGCGAGGGCGCGCGCGTGCGACTTCATCGTCAGTCACACTTCGCCGGAAAATTACGACGACCTGGTTCATGCCGTCACCACCAGCCGCGCGAGCGGGGTCATCTTCCTGGGGCAGGGCGCCCTGCACGAGCAGCTCAACCAGCTCGCGACCTCGACCAAGGGGCGGTTCGTGGTGTGGGGCGCGCATATGGCCGGCCAGAAATATTGCTCGGTCGGCTCGGACAATGTGCTCGGCGGGCGGCGCGCGACGCTGCATCTCGCGCGGATGGGTCGGCGCAACATCATGTTCCTGGGCGGCAGCGACCCCGAGGCGTTGCAGCGGCGCCGCGGCTATCTGGAAGGCGTCAGGGAAAGCGGGCTGGAGGCCGACCCCAAATTAGTCGTGGCGGTCGAGTTTGAGCTGGAGGCGGCTGAGGCCGCGGTGGCGCGGCTGCTCCATCGCGGTGTGGCGTTCGACGGCATCGTCGCGTCGAGCGACCTGATCGCCCTGGGCGCGATCCGCGCGATCAAGCGCGCCGGACGCACCGTGCCGGGCGACGTGTCGGTGGTCGGCTATGACGACATGCTGCTCAGCCGGTTGAGCACGCCGACGCTAAGCACGATCCGTCAGGACACTGCCGAGGCGGGGCGACTGCTCGTGTCACGCGTGCTTGATTTCTCGCCGGACCATTTGCCGGTGCACTTGCCGACCGACCTGATCGTTCGCGAATCCTGCGGCGGGTGAGGGAGCCGGTATCACCTGCGAAGGGCAGGGGACCCTCCCGGCCGCCTGCTCTCCATGATCCTATGCCGTTGGGGCGACGCGCTCCTCGCGCAATGCCGCGCGACGCACTTTGCCGGCGTCATCGCGTAGAGTGCCATCTACCCGCTCATAGGTTTCGGGGCATTTGTAGCCCGCAAGCCGTGAACGGACGAAGGCGTCGACTTCCCCGATCGAAAGCTCGCCGACTCCCTGGATGATGGCGTGGACGCGCGCGCCATAGTCCTCGCAGGGCAAGCCGATCACAACGGCATCGACGATCGCCGGATGCTCGGTCAGCACCGCCTCGACCTCGGCCGGATAGATGTTGACGCCGCCGCGCAGGATCATGTCGGTGCGGCGGTCGGAGAGAAACAGGAAGCCGTCTTCGTCCAGATAGCCGAGGTCGCCCAGCGACATTCGTCCTTCTCGGTCGAGGCGGGGTTCCGCGCCGATATAATGGAACCGCGCGGCGGCGTCGGCATGGAAGAAGATCTCGCCGACTATTCCGGGCGGGCAGGCATCGCCGCTGTCGTCGAGGACGGTCAGCAATTCGCGCCCGGCCTTGCCGACCGATCCGGGCTTTCGGAGCCACTCCTCTCCCGTGATGTGGATCGCCGCGCCCTCGGTGCCGGCATAGATTTCGAGAATGCGATCCGGCCCCAGCCAGTCGATCCAGGCGCGCTTGAGCCAAGGAGGGCAGGGCGCGGCCAGATGCACTACACGCCGCAGCGATGACAGGTCGTAGCTCTGCCTGACGGCGGCGGGCAGCGACCAGATCCGATGCATCATCGTGGGGACGAGGCATATCCACTCGACCCGCTCGCGTTCGATGAGGCGCAGCGTTTCGACCGGATCGAACCGCGCCATGCCCACCACCCGCGTTCCCGCCAGCAGCGCCAGCGCCGTGAACAGGAACGGTGCATTGTGATAAAGCGGTCCGGGATTGAGCATCACCCCGCCGGACGGCATTCCGGCCAATGCCAGCAGCGCTTCCATCCGCCCGTCGAGGCGCGCCGCGGCATGATCGACGATAAGCTTCGGCCGCCCGGTCGATCCGCCGCTGCCGACGGCTTTCCAATGCGCGGCGGCGAGGTTGCCTGGAAGATCGACCGATGCATCGCCTTCATCTGGCGCAAGGCGCGGTATGCCAGGGATCGGCTCACTGCCGTCGTCGATCAGCAGACGTGGCCTTGCCAGTTCGAGGATCTGATCGAGCTCGCGCCCGGGAAGCTTTCCCGAGAGGATGCAGGGTGTCGCTCCCGCGCGCCATGTCGCAAAGCTGCTGATGTGGTGATCGATGCCATTGGGCAGCGCTATCGCGACGAGGTCGTCGGGCAGGACGCCACGGTCGATCAATTGCCGCGCCCGCGCTGCACTGCGGGTCTCGAGCGCCGCCCAACTGAGTGTGTCGCCGCCGTAAGTTATCGCCGGGAGCCTGGCCTGCGGGCCGGATGCATGCCGCTCGAGGATGCTGCCGAAATCGGGCGCGGCGTCGGCGCTCATCGATCGTCCTTCGCGGGATCGTCTCCTACCCAGATCGGCGGTGTGTGCCGCCACCATTCGACCGCGGCCTCTAGCTGATAGGCGAGGGCGAGCAGCAGCGCTTCGCCGCCTGGGCTGGTCGCGAATTGCACGCCGACCGGCAGGCCATTATCGCTGAAGCCCATCGGCAGGCTGATCGCGGGGGTCCCCGCGAAATTGTCGATCCAGCAATAGCCGGCGAAATCGAGCAGATGATCGCGCTGGTCGAGCCACGCGATGTCGGGACCGAACACGCCGACCCGTACGATCTCGGTGCTGAAGGTCGGCGTCATCCAGATGTCGATGGCATCGAACTGACCGAGATAGGCCGCGACCATCTGCTGCGCGCGATCCCAGCCCAGGGCGTAGCGCGCGTCGTCGATTCGGTTGCCCGCCGCGACCAGCGTGGTCGAACGATGTTCGAGATCCTCGGGCGCGATCGCGACGCCGAGTTGCTCGGACAGGAGGCCGAGGCGGCGCGCGAACATGCCTTCGGTGATGTCGCTGAGCGTCGCCATCGCGGTCGGCCCGTCAAAGGGCAGCGCGTCGTCGACGACGCGATGGCCGAGCCGTCCGAGCAGATCGACGGTTTCGGCGAACACGCGCGCGACGTCCGGTGCCGGCGGTGCTCCGGTGCGCATGACGGTGGAATAGGCGCGGATGCGCAGCGCGCGATCGACCGGCGCGGTGACGACCGGAAGCGGCGCGAACGCGGCAGCCGGGTCGCGCGTCTGCGTCGCTTCGATCCACATCGCCGTGTCGCGCACGGTGCGGCTGACGCAGCCGTTGACGGTGAGGTCGACGATCGATCGCATCGCCTCTTCGCCCGCATTGCGGCCGCGCGACGGCTTGAGCCCGACCAGTCCGCACGGCGCCGCGCCATGGCGGATCGAGCCGAGGCCGTCGCTGCCATGCGCGACCGGAACGACCCCCGCCGCCACCGCGGCGCCGGCGCCGCCCGAGGAGCCGCCCGGCGAATAGGCGGGGTTCCAGGGATTGCGCGTCGGGCCGACCAGCGGCGACTCGGTCACGACGTTGAGGCCGAATTCGGGAATCGCCGATCGCGCGATCGAGATCAGGCCGGCATCCGCCAGCGCTCTGGTGTAGGGCGAATCGTCCGGTGCGACGAAATCGCGCAGCGCGGCCGAGCCCCAGGTCGCGGAGACGCCCTTCTCCATGACCATGTCCTTGATCAGGGTAGGAATCCCGGCGAGCGGGCCGGTTCGCGGCTCCAGCGCTTGCGCCCGGGCGCGCTCGAACGTCGGACAGGCGATGAAGTTGAGCCGCGCATTGGCCGTCTGCGCGCGGTCGATCGCGCGATCGACCAGCATCGTCGAGGTGACCCGCCCGCTATCGAGCGCGTCGCGCATGGCGGTCATGTCGTCGAGGCGAGGGCCGACGGCCTGGTCTGTGGTCACGCATCGTCTCCCGACAAGTTGGATCGGACGGCGCCAACCGTCGCGGCATAGGGCGCTCGCGCGAGCGCGATGAACAGAGCCGAGGCGATCAGCGACGGCAAGGCAACGATGGTCATCGCCTGCAGCATGCCGCGCGGGCCTGTCATCAGGCTCGATAGCGCGCCGATCGCGACGGGCGAGACGGCCAACGCCATCCCGTTGGTGATGCCGAGCAAGGCAAGCACGCGCGACCGCAGATGCGGAGGGGCGACATCCTGGAGCAGGCCGGGCATTAGCGAGGAGGCGGCGATTCCCGCCATGCCGATGACCGCCGCCAGGACATAAGCCTGCAATGTCGAGCTGACGAACGGCAGGAACGCGGCGGGTATCGGCGCCACGAAGATGAAGATGGCGGCCAGCCGGATCGGATCGAGCCGCGCGGCGCGCTGTCCCAACCTGAGCACCAGTGGCGGTAGCAGGATGCCGACGAGCGTCGCGATCATGATCGCCGTGCCGAGGCCGAGGCCGACCGTCGTCGGGTCGATGCCGAACGCCCGCGGCAGCGCCAGCGGGAACCACATCACGCAGGATTGCATGGCGACCCCCATCGCGAAGATCGAGCCGAACAGGCACAGCAAGGCGCGCCAATGCGCCCGGGCATAAGGAAGGAACGCCTGCATCGCGGCGCCGCCGTCCGCTCCGCCGCGCGAGCCGCGGGTCATCCCCTTGCCCAGCGGCATGGTCGCGACGAGCAAGGTGAACAGCGGTCCGAACAGTGCCACCACCATCATCGCGATACGCCAGCTGTCGACGCCGGCAAGCCAGGCGGGCAAAGCGTGCTGCGATCCCGCGAGCCCGTGCAGCATCGCGCCGCCCAGCGCCATGCCGAGCCCGCTGCCGAGCATCGATCCACCATAAAAAATGAAGTTGGCGGTGTTGCGCTGACGCTCGGGGAACAGGTCGGGGATCATCGCGAAGATGATCGGCGCAAGCCCGGCTTCGCCGATCGCGATACCGACCGTGCCGATGAACAATCCCCCGAAGCTGCTCTGGAACGCGCAGAAGCCCGTCGCCAGTGACCAGACGGCGACGCCGATCGCCAGGATGAAGCGGCGTCCGTGGCGGTCGGCCAACCATCCCAGCGGATAGCTGGCGAGGCTTGCGAACACCGCCATGCCGAGGCCCTGCAACATGCCGATCTGGAAGTCGCCGAATCCCAGGGACGCCTGAAGCGACGGCGCGATCAGTCCGAGCATCTGTCGCGCGACAAAGGCGAACAATGTGGTCAGCAACAGGACCACGAGCCCATACCATGCGGCAGCCCCGGCGCCGGCCGTGCTTGCGATTGCACTGAACGCGGGTGGATGGGCGGGCGTTCCGAGCGCCATCGAGGCCGGCGAGTCTCCGCTGATCATCCTGTTCTCTCCCCGACTCACGGCGCCAGGCGCCGGGACGTTTCGTGATCACAAAATAAACAAGTTGACTTTATTGTAAAGTGAGCAGATCAAATGCGCAGAGGTTGTGGCCCAAGCGTTATTTGGCCGGCCCGGAGGAATGGATCGATGGGATTCTCCGTTCGTGCATCGCTCGAGCAATTCTCCCTCCCGCATCCCTCGGGCGCGGGACAGTTGAAGATCAGCGTCGCGGCGCCGGCCGTTGTGCCGGAGGCCGGCGCCCCGGTTCTCTACGTGGTCGACGGTGACGTGCTGTTCGGGATCGCTGCCGAGCTTTCCCGCACGCTCACGAGCGTCGCGGGGTTTCCACCTTATTACGTCGTCGGGATCGGCTATGACGCCGATTATGCCGATTTCCTGAAGCTGCGAACCGCCGATTTGACGCCGTTGCTGAGCGACGAAGCGGCGGCGGGGATGGGCAAGGTCGGGGCAGCGATCGGGGCCGACCGCAATGGCGGCGCCGGCGTCTTTCTCGATTTCCTGGTCGATACGCTGCGCCCCCAGATCGCGGAGCGCTATCCAGGCACGGCAGCCGCCACGCAGATCCTGTTCGGCCATTCGCTGGGTGGGCTCTTCGCCAGCGATGCGTTGCTCACCCGGCCCGACGCCTTCTCGGGGTTCATCATCAGCAGTCCGTCGCTGTGGTGGGACGGCTTTTCGATCCTTCGGAAACTGCCCGCGTTCGCGCAACTGCTCGCCGGTCAGCCGCGTCAGCCGCGGGTGTTTATCGATGTCGGCGGCAAGGAGCAGGACCCGCCGACCAACGTCCCCGAGGGGATGGGCGTGACTATCGAGGAAGCGGGGGCGCAGATCATGTCCGCGCGCATGGTCGATGCCGCCCGCGAATTTGCCGAGGCACTGAAGCACGCCGGCGTCGCGGACCTGAAGCACATGGTTTTCGCGGACGAGGATCATGTCTCTGTCGCGCCGGCGGCGCTGATCCACGGCATGCGGTTCGCGCTGGGCGAGCAGGATTGAGGCGGCGGTAATAGCCGCCGGACAAGCACAAAGAAGAATTGGGAGGACAATATGCGTCGCGCGTTAACTGGTCTCGGGGGAACCGCTCTCGCTCTCGTCATTGCCGCGCCGGCGGCGGCTCAAACCGCTCCGGCCGATGCCGCGACCAAAGATGCCGCCGCCGCGTCGTCGGCGAGCGCGCAGGTTTCCACCGAGCCTGACATCGTCGTCACCGCGCAGAAGCGCGAGAACCGACTGATCGACGTGCCGCAGTCGGTCTCGGTCGTGTCGGGCGCCGTGATCGAGAGCCAGGGAGCGACCAGCTTCAGCGATTATCTGAAGAACGTGCCGAGCCTGCAGCTCGTCCAGGGCACGCCAGGGCAGGGACGGCTGGTGCTGCGCGGGGTCAATACCGGCGGCGTCGCCTCGACGGTCGCGGTCTATGTCGACGAGACGCCGTTCGGCTCGAGCACCGCGCTCGCCAATGCCGCCGAGCTCGCCGGCGACTTCGACACGTTCGACATCGCGCGGATCGAAGTCCTGCGCGGCCCGCAGGGCACGCTCTACGGGGCAAGTTCGCTCGGCGGCCTGCTGAAGTTCGTCACCAACGAACCCTCGACCAGCCGGGTCGAGGGAAAGGTGCTCGGCGGGGTCGAATTCACCGATGGCGGCGATCCGTCCTGGCGTGGCGCGGCGATGATCAACATCCCGCTCGGCGATACGCTCGCGTTTCGGGCCTCGGGTTCGTACCGCAAGCAGGGCGGCTATATCGACTCGGTCGGTACCGCCGGATCGGCGGTGCGCGACAACATCAACGACTTCGCGAGCTATGGCGGCCGCGCATCGCTGCTGTGGAAGCCGGACAGCCGGCTGAAGGTCCGGTTGAGCGCGGTGATCCAGAATCTCGACGTCGATGCGCCGAGCTTCGTCGAGGCGAATCCGGCCAGCCTGCAGCCGCTTCATGGCGGGCTGACCCAGTCCCAATATCTGCCGACCTTCAGCGACGTGAAATATCGTCTCTACAACGCCACGATCGATTATGATTTCGGTCCGGCGACGCTGACCTCGGCGACGAGCTATGGCGAGCAGCTGCAATCGGTCCGGGCCGATTTCACCGCCAATCTCGGCGCCGCGCTCGGCGGACCCTATGTCTATTTCGACCAGCAGACCGAGAGCCGCAAATGGACGCAGGAACTGCGCCTTGCGTCGAATGGCGGCGGGTTCCTCGAATGGCTGGTCGGCGGCTATTACACGCACGAAAAGGCACGGATTTTCCAGAACCTCAAGCTCGCCGTACCCGGAACGCCGGGCACGCTGACCCCGTTGCCGACGCCCGCGCCGCTGGCGATCTACGACCTGGAGTCGCGGTACGAGGAGATTGCCGGCTTTGCCAACGCGACGCTGCACCTCGCCCGCTGGTTCGATATCGACCTGGGCGGCCGCTACAGCCACAACCGGCAGGACGCCGACCAGCAGACTGACGGGGCGTTGCTCGGCGCCTCGACCATCAACGGCATCCGTTCGTCCGACGACGTCTTCACCTGGTCGGTGGCCCCCAAGATCAAGTTCGGCACTCGCGCCTCGCTCTATGCCCGGGTGGCGAAGGGCTATCGTCCCGGCGGCCCCAACGTCATCCCGTCGGGCGCGCCGCCCTCGGCGCCCAGGACGTTCGATCCCGATACGGTGACCAGCTACGAGATCGGCTTCAAGGGTGAGACCGCGGACAAGACCGCGTCGATCGAGGCGTCGCTCTATCATATCGACTGGAACAACATCCAACTCGCCGCGGTCGTCAGCGGATTCGGCGTTAACGTGAATGGCGGCGGGGCAAAGATCGACGGCGCCGATGTCACGGCAACGCTGCGGCCGACGCGCGGGCTCGTTACCTCGATCAATCTCTCGATCAACGATGCGCGGCTCAGCAGCAATACCGACCCGCTCGTGGTCGGCGCGGTCAAAGGCGACCGTCTGCCCTTCACCCCCAAATATTCGATCAGCGTCAATGCCGACTATCAGTGGCGGCTGGGCAATGACGTGACGGCGTCGGTTGGCGGTTCGTTGCGGTCGCTGTCGCGCCAGCTCGGAACGTACGATCCGGTCTATCTCGCGACCTACGGCCATTTCGCGCGAGTGCCGGCCTATGAAGTGATCGACCTGCGCGCGGGGCTCACCTTTGGGCGTTATTCGGTCAATGCCTATGTCAGCAATCTGGCCAACGCCAAGGGGATCACCGCTACCCAGTCGTTGCTGGGCGTTGCGGGGCTTCCGCGCAATCCCGGCGGGGTGCTGACGACGGGCGTGATCAGGCCGCGGACCGTCGGCCTGAATGTCGTCGTCGGGTTCTGAGATGCCACGCCCCTCGATCGCACCCGGAAGCGGCGCGGCGCTCGACGATCGCCCTGGCGCTAGGAAGGCCGCAGTGGGTACTGGCGGGAATCGCGCGATTGGTCGAGAAAATTGTTCGACGAACGAACCGATGACGACCAACGCCGCCAGGACCCCACGTCGCCAGGCCGACCGCAGCGCCGCCACACGCGCCAAGGTGATTGCGGCTGCCCGCGATATCCTGTGCGCGCAGGGCTATTCGGGCGCGACGATGCACGCGATCCGCGACGCGACGGGGATGAGCCTGGGCGCGATCCAGCATCAATTCCCGACCAAGGCCAAGATCATGGCCGCGGTGGCCGCCGAATTCTCCGACTATCGCATCAAGGTCTATGCCGATGCCATCCGCAACGGATCGACGCCCAAGGAATCGCTGTCGAACCTGATCGATGCCAATTTCAAGATGGTCAGCCGCCCTGAAATGGCGGCGGTACTCGAAATCCACCTCGCCCGACGCAACGACGCCGAGCTCGACCGGGAAGTCGGGCCAAGCTCGCAGCGCTTCGACCGGCGCGTGCGGCTCTGGGGGCATTTTATCCTGAGGGCCGCCGGGATCGACGACGACAACGCCTATCGCAGCCTGCAACTGCTCAACAACGCCGTCACGCGGGGCCTGACGGTCGAATATATCCGCAATCCGCACAACCCGGCGATCGAGCAAGCCGTCTTGATGTGGAAAACCCAGATGCTCGATCTGATGTTCGGCGGGCGATGAGAGCCTGATTAATAGTTGGAGCGATTGCTTATGGCGCATGGGCATGAGCGCACGCCGACGCCACCCGGATCATCGGCGACCCGTTGCGCTTGGATCTAGGTCGCCCTCCGACGCGGCAGTTGATCGGCCCAGCGGGTAGGCGTCACCACGCCCGTGGCGCAGATCCCACGCGCGCAGCGACCGCTGCCTCGATCTCGTTCAACTGCGCTTGCGACAGGACGCCGGCCAGCAGCAGCCCGCGCATCAACTCGTCGGCCAGCGCGGCCAGGAAATGCACCTCGGCACGCTCAGCGTGCGTGTCTTCGCCATCCTCGTTCACGTCGCCGCCCATGCGTCTCTCCTCCGGCAGAGCTTCCATGCGTGCGTGAACGATCGAGCTGCCAAATTCGCTGCAAACGGCCGAAGCGGCGGTCCCATCGTCGGCTGTTAGTCCGCGGTGCTGTCGGGGAAGGCTGCGCGTCGTCTCAGGGCTCTTTTCTATCCGCGCCGGTGTTTTCGTGTTCAGAAGATTCCGAGGAACTTCTTTTTCTGTTTCCTGCGATCGACGGCCGACTCCTTGCCGCTTTCCGATTTGGCGGTGGTGCCGTTACCGACGTCGTCGCGCGGCTTGCCCTTTGTGGTCCGCATCGCCTGGGCGTGAGCGCCGGCCAGGATCGGCCCGCACGCAGCGCTTTTCGCATCACCGACATCGATAAAGGCGAGAATGGCGGCGAGCGGACTGGCAACGGCGCCCAATCCCACACCTCCACCGGCCCGGGCGAGCAACTCCGGGCTGATCACCTGGAGGGCGGGCTTGGCGAAATAGCCGTTAACACCGACCGGCGACTGGGCCGAAAACAGGGAGAATTTCTTGCCGTCGGCACGAAATGCGAGGTCGAGACTCTCATTCTTGAAGCTCAGCCCCCCGCGGCCGAGGATGACGTTCTTTTTCGTGTCGATGATGATCGGGTCGGCGGCGGCAATCCCATCGCGCACCGTGAACGCAATGAGCCCGCAATTGATCTGCACCGGTTCCTTGAGTTTATGCTCGAACATCTTCTGAATGAATGTGCCGATATCGAGTTCCGATAGCTGGGCGTTGCGTGTCCAGAGGCTGCCGTTCGGCATAATGAACGCCACGCGACCGTTCGCGGTGGCGAGCGAATCGTGGATCGTGTCACCGCGCCCCTTCAATTGGATGCGGCCTTTTATCGTGCCGGTCGTGCCCGATTCATCGACGCCATAACCGGCGAGCAGCCGGCCCATTGGCGTGGGCGAGAGACGAACGTCATAACTGTCGAGCGCCGGCCGCGATCGCGTATCGAAAATCAGATCCGATGCGACATTGCCGCGCGCCATCGCGAAGCTCAGCGGCGATAGCGCCAACCGGCCGCGATCAAGCGCCAGCGTCAGCTCGACATGCGAGATCGGCACGTTGCGTGACTTGATATCCTGGATCGTCCAGCGCAGCCCGGCGTCGAAACGCTGCAGCCCGGCGACCGGCAGCGCAGCGTCGGGCAGCACGCGCTGTGGCGCGGCCCCGGTTGCCGCGGCAGCAGCCACAGCGCCCTTCGCCGCGACAATATCGGGATTGTAGCCGATGAACGGAGCGGCATCGACGATGTCGAGTTGGCGGGTGGCCAATACCGCATCGAGCCGCAGCCGGTCGCCATTGACGATCGTCAACCGCCCGGCGAGGTCGCTGTCGCCGAACCGGCCGGCCATGTGCGTGAAGCGATATTCGGAGCCGTCCTTTACCAGTTGCGCGCGCAACGAATAATCGCGGGTATTGGGCAGGACGACGTCGATAATACCGAGCAGTTCGGCCAGGTTGCGACCCCGCGCCCGCATGCGTAACGGAACGTCCTCGATGTCGGTCGCCGACGGCAGCGTCCCCGTTACGTCGATCACGTTGCCCGCGGCCCAGGCCCTTGCGACCAGCTTGTTCTCGCCGCGCTCGAGCGTCGCGTCGGGCGACATCAATTGCGCGACAAGACGAAATGGCGTGTCGCGGATCTGTCCGGTCCCGTGCAGCTCGACCGCCTTGCCGATTTGCTTGTTCGTGGCGGCAATCGGATCGATTCCCAGGTCGGCGAGCAGCCGCATCCGCGGATCGATATACCGCACCTGTGTGCCCACGACGGTTGCGCGGTCGATCCGCGGCAGTTCGAACGGCTTGCCGCCCGTGTCGGCAAAGGTCCAGGTGTTGGCGGTATGCCCGGCATTCCATTCGAGGTCGGCCGAACCGCCGGTCAGGTCGAGCCAATAGATGCGGCGTTTGCCGAAGAGCAGGCTCAACGGCGAAATACGCATATCGATCTTTTGTGCCTGAAACAGATTGCGTTTGGTCGCCCATTTCGGGTTGGCGACGCTCAACCCCTCCGCGTAGAATTTGATCTTCAGCGGCGCGAAATAGAGCTGGAAGTCCCCTCCTATTTTTACATCGCGACCCGCCATCCTGGTCGTGACGCTTTCGAACGGGTGTTTCAGAAACCGGCCCTTCGTGACGAACAGGACCAGCCAGATAACGCCGAGCGCCGCGAGAACGCCGACCAGGCTGTTGCGAATGATCCGCCAGGCGCGACCGTCAAAAAAGCCCACCACCGGCTTGGCGTCGGTCACGTCCTTGGAAGCAGCCGCGGTCATATCCATCGCCGCTAGAATCGCGCGAACGCGTTCAAAGGTTCATTCGCCGACGCACTGCCCCTCCGCTAAGAGGCGCCGTTGCCCGTCTTCTTTCGCAAGTGCAGCACTGGCAAGATACGGCGAAGCTGCTTAGGAACGGGGTCGTGAGCGCGATCCTGGAAATCTGTGTGGACGATGCGGCCGGGGTCGACGCTGCCGTGGCGGGCGGGGCCGATCGGATCGAGCTTTGCTCGGCGCTCGAGCTTGGCGGTCTGACGCCGTCTATCGCCTTGCTGGATCATGCGCTGCGAGCAGGTTGTCCTGTTCACATGATGGTTCGACCTCGTGCTGGCGGGTTCGTCTACGGCGAAGACGATCTGACGCTGATGGTCGAGGAGATTGGTGGAGCGGTCGCACGAGGCGCGGCGGGCGTGGTGGTCGGTGCGTTACGCCCCGACGGCGGGCTTGACCGCGGGGCGCTGGGTCGTTTCCGTGACGCGGCGCGCGATGCGACGATCGTGCTGCACCGGGCGATCGATCTGGCCCCCGACCCGGTCGCAGCCGTGGGCGAGGCGATTGTGCTTGGTTATGACAAGATCCTGAGTTCGGGCGGCGCATCGAGCGCGGTCGAAGGCATGGCAACGCTCGCGGCGATGGTCGCGGCAGCCGGGGAGCGGTTGTCGATCATCGCCGGGGCAGGCGTGCGGCCCGACAACGTCGCGCGGATCATTGCCGGCACTGGCGTGCGCGAAGTCCATGGATCGGCGAGCAGTCCTGGTCCCGACCCCGATGCCGCCACGTTGCGGCTTGGCTTTGCAACTGGACCGCGACGTGCGACCGATCAGGCGATCGTGCAACGGTTGCGCGCCGCGATCTCAGAAAAAGGGAGCGAAGTATGAACGACGGCATTTCACGGCGCGGGGCATTGGGGATCGGTGCGGCGGCGGTGTTCGCGGCAAGCGCTGGCGCCGCGGCGGAAACGGCCGATCCGGTCGCCGTCCTTTCTACCTGGGATTTCGGCAAGGCCGCGAACGAGGCTGCGCTCGCACGCCTCAAGGCCGGCGGCTCCGTGCTCGACGCGGTCGAGGCCGGGGCGAAGGTGCCAGAGGCCGATCCGACCAATCATTCGGTCGGTTATGGCGGTTATCCCGATCGCGACGGGCATGTAACGCTCGACGCGATCATCATGGACGATCGTGGCGGCGTCGGCGCGGTTGCCGCGCTGGAAGATATCGTCCACGCCATCTCGGTCGCCCGGCTGGTCATGGAAAAGACGCCCCATACGCTGCTGGTCGGGGAAGGGGCGACTCGCTTCGGGCTCGATCAGGGCATGAAACGCACCAAATTGCTCACGCCCGAGGCCGAGAAGGGCTGGCGCGAATGGCTCAAGACCGCGAACTATCGGCCGATCGCCAATATCGAGAACCAGCTGCCGGGACCGCCCGGTTCCAAGCTCAACCACGACACGCTCGGGATCATGGCGCGGGGCCTGGATGGCGCGATGGCCGCGGCGTGCACGACGTCGGGCATGGCATTCAAGATGCGTGGTCGGGTCGGGGATTCGCCCCAGGCGGGGTGCGGGCTGTTCCTCGAAAAGGGGGTAGGCGCCGCCGCGTCGACGGGGGTCGGTGAGGAAGTGACGCGGATTGCCGGAACCGCCCGGGTCGTTGCCTCGATACGCGCCGGACTCTCGCCCCAGGCCGCGTGCGAGGAAGCGGTCAAGCATATCGCTCAGTTGCGCGGCGACGCGATCAAGGGACTTCAGGTCGGTTTTCTCGCGCTTGGCCAGGATGGTCGGATCGGTGCTTATGCGCTGCTTCCCGGATTCACCTATGCGGTGACGCGCCATTCGGGCGCCACGGAGGTGCTGCCCTCTGCCAGCCTGTTTAGCCAAGCCCCATGACGAAGGGCTTCGTGCGGCAGTCGGGGTCGCGGTTGGCGGGGCGATCGGTTGCCGCCGCCCGCAATGGGGCTGGATAAGCAGCGTCGCACGCCGTACTGGGCGTCGCCATCCCTTTCGGGTTCATGCTCTTTCGCTGCCTATGGACGACGTCCCTCCCTCCGGCCTTCAGGCCGTCATCCTCGCGAACAGGGAGAAGCTGTTGCGATTCCTTGTCTCGCGCGGCGCGGGGGACGCGGCCGAAGACGTGCTTCAGGATCTCTATGTGCGTGTCGCGACGGCCGATGCAGGACCCGTTGCCCAGCCTTTGTCCTATCTCTACCGCGCAGCGAACAACCTGACGGTCGATCGCTTCCGCTCGCGGCGTCAGACCGAGCGGCGCGAGCAGGATTGGAGCGATGCCGCCGGGCCGACAGAGCCCGACCGGTCCGACGATCCGCCGCCCGACCGCAGCCTGGTGGCGCGCGAGACGCTCGCCGGCGTGCAGGCGGTGCTGGACGGATTGGGCGTGCGCACCGCGACGATCTTTCGCCGTCATCGCATCGACGGTGTCCAGCAACGCGACATCGCGCGCGAATTGGGGGTCAGCCTGAGCACGGTGGAAGCCGATCTCAGGCGAGCCTATCGCGCGTTGCTCGACTATCGGAGGTCGATCGATGAGGTTTGACCCAACCGATTCCGTCTTCGCTAATAGGAGGCGGACATGACCGACTGGACGCGCGAGATGGAGGAGGAAGCCATCGCCTGGCTGATCCGCCAGCGCGATCCCTCGTTCGATGACTGGGAAACGTTCGAGGCATGGCTTGCCGCGGACGCCGCGCACGCGCGCGCTTATGCCGAAACCGCCGCCGCCGACCGCGATCTGGACGAGCTGCTTAGCGGGGTGAGCTGGCCAGCCGAGGCCGAACCCGATTTCGACGAGCCGGTCGTCCCTTCGCGTCGCCGCTGGCTCGGTGGTGCATTGGCGGCCTCTGTCGCGCTGGCGGTCGCTGCCGGCTCCTGGCTCGCCTGGCCGTCGCGCGATCTCTATTCGGTGCAGACCGCCGCCGGCGAACGCCGCACTGTAGTGCTTGCGGACACCAAGCTGGAACTCAATGGCGAGACCAGGATCGAGCTCGATCGCAAGGATCAGCGCTTTGCGCGGATGGAACAGGGCCAAGCGCTGTTCACCGTAAGGCACGATCCGGCGCATCCGTTCCGGCTGGAAACCGCCGACGCGACCTTGGTCGACGCCGGGACGACGTTCGAAGTGACCACCGGCGGCGGTGCGCTCGATCTCGCGGTAAGCGAGGGCATGGTCGTGGTCGACCCTGGCAAGGCCGGCATAGACGTGCCCGCCGGCCAGCGCTTCACGCTCGCCAAGGGACAGCGGACCGGGCGGCTGAGTGCGGTCAGGCCGGCCGATGTCGGCGCATGGCGTAGTGGCCAGCTTTTCTATGACGGAGCGCCGTTGTCGCGTGTCGCCGCCGACCTGCAGCGCAATCTCGGCGTGCCGGTCAGCGTCAACGACGCGGCGGCTACGCGACCGTTTCGCGGCGTCGTGCGGCTCGACGGTGGTGTCGAGCCGACCATGGCGCGGCTTGGCGTCCTTCTCGGCGCGCCCGTGCGCCGTTCGGGTAAAGGGTGGGTGATCGCCGGACCATGAGGGGTTTCGCCGGCCCCGCGGCGCTGGCGGGGCTCTGCCTGATCGCATCGCCGGCCGAGGCGAAGGATCAGGCGATCGACATTCCCGCCGGGACGCTCGGCCAAGCGATCGCGGTACTCGGCGCGCAGGCGCGCGTCAGCATCGTCGTCGCGGTGAACGATCCCGGCTTGCTTCGCCGCCCGGTCGGTGCGGTGCGCGGTACGATGGGTGCCGGACGCGCACTCTCGATTCTGTTGAAGGGGACGTCCGCACGAGCGGTATCGCCGGTGCCCGGCGTCTGGCGGATCGTCCCGGCGCCGCCGCCCAAGCCGAAGCCGATCGCTCGCGCCATCGCCGCCAGGCGTCCGGCCTCGCCAGCCCCAGCGCCGCAGCCGCAGGCGGCGGACGATATCGTCGTAACGGCGAGCAAGCGCGATACGCGGCTGCAGAACTTTCCCGGCGCGGTCACCGTGATCGGCGGCCTCGATTTGGGGCGTGACTCCGATAATGGCACCGATGCGATCATCTCGCGCGTTGCCACCGTGTCGTCGACCTATCTCGGCGCCGGCCGCAACAAGCTGTTCATCCGCGGCATCGCCGATTCGAGCTTCACCGGACCCACCCAGGCGACCGTCGGCCAATATTTCGGCGACGTGCGCCTGACCTACAATGCGCCCGATCCCGATCTCAGGCTCTACGACGTCGGTTCGGTCGAGGTGCTCGAGGGGCCGCAGGGCACGCTGTACGGCGCCGGGTCGCTCGGCGGCATCATCCGTGTCGTCCGCAACACGCCCGACCTCACGACGGTGGGCGGGTCGCTGACTGGCGGTGTGTCGGCAACTTGGCACGGCGCGCCCGGCGCTGATCTAGCCGGGGTGCTCAACCTGCCGATCGCCGAGGATGCGCTGGGCATCCGCGTGCTCGGCTACGGGATTACCGAGGGCGGCTATATCGACAACCCGTTGCTCGGAAAGAAGGACGTCAACCGCTCCAACATCTTCGGCGGGCGGGCGACGTTGCGTGGCAAGGTCGGCGGCTGGACGATCGACCTGGGCGGCACGTTTCAGAAGACGCGCAACCTCGACAGCCAATATGCCGATCGCGACGCGCCGCCACTTACGCGCAACAGCAAGCTCCCGCAGGGCAGCGACGCGACCTATGCGCTGGGTGAGTTGGTGGCGAGCCGCCGCTTCGACAGCGGCCTGCTGTTCGTCTCTTCGCTCGGCATCGCGCGTCAGCGGCTGAATGAGCGTTACGACGCCACCGAGCCCAACGGGCCGGAGCGGCTGTTCAAGCAGAACAACCATACCGACCTTTTCTCGTTCGAAAATCGTCTGTCGCGGCCGATGAGCGATGGCGTGGGCTGGGTCTTCGGCGCCAGCGTCGTGCGCAACACGACCAAGCTCAGCCGGGCCATGGGCGATCCCGACATGCCGCTGCCTGCCACCGGTGTGGTCAATCGCATTACCGAGGCGACCGGCTATGGCGAAGTCTCGGTCGAATTGCTGCCCAAGCTCACGCTCACCGGGGGCGGCCGCTACAGCCATGTCTGGCTGACGGGTGAGGGGGCCGACGTCGTTCCACTGATCGCGCGGCTCAATGCGGACGTGACGGCCGAACGCGAGGAAAGCGCATTCCTGCCGTCGTTCGCACTGTCCGCGACGCCGCTCGATCGGCTGACGCTCTACGCCCGCTACCAGCAGAGTTTCCGGCCCGGCGGGTTGGCGATCGAGGGAGATTTCGTCCGGCGGTTCCGCAATGACCGCGCCGAGACGTTCGAATTCGGCATGCGGCATGGCGTGCCGGGCGTCGACCCGGTCGGTGTCTCGCTCAGCGTGTCGCGAACCTTGTGGCGCAACATCCAGGCGGATTTCATCGATGGTCGCGGGTTGCCGAGCACCGCCAATATCGGCGACGGACGGATCTGGACGGTTTCCGCATCGGCCGATTGGCGTCCGGCGCCCGGGCTGAGCCTGGAGGGCGGCATCTCGCTCAACGACAGCAAGGTGGTCAATCCCAGCCCCTTCTTCCTCAGCTTCGTTATCCCCGGCCCGAACAGCCAGCCGGCAACGTCGCACATCGTCAACGCTGTCGCTGCCGACGCGGTGACCTATGGTCGCGTGCCCAACATCGCCAATGTCGTGGCGCGCGGGGCGGTCAAATACGAATTCGCGGTGTCCGATACGGCGCAGATCTCGCTCGCCGCGTCGGTGCGATATACTGGCCACTCGCGGTTGGGGGTGGGTCCGATCCTGGGGGCGGAACAAGGCGACTATCTCGACACGCGGGTCTCCGCGCGATTGTCGTTCGAGCGGTTCGCGCTCACCGCCAGCGTGACCAACCTGGCCGATGAAGTGGGCAACCGCTTCGCGCTGGGCACGCCCTTCGCCGTGGCAAGCGACCAGCAGATCACGCCGCTACGCCCGCGCACGGTGCGGATCGGGTTCGACGCTGCGTTTTAGTCCGTAACCATTCAGCGTAGCTGATCATGGCTTCAGAAAATTTACCCTAACCCCCAAGGTTGCGCCGCGTCTGCGCCGTCATCGCCTTTGAACGGGTGCCGCTCTCCCCAACGGGCATCCGAAAAAGGGACTTCAGATGCGCGTATTGCTTGCTTCGACTTGCCTGACCCCCGTCATTCTGCTCGCCGCCACTCCCGCCGCGGCGCAAAGCACGATCTCCACCGCGATCACCACGCCGGTGAAGACGTCGACCGCGAACAATGGTGCGCCGTCCGACGTCAGCATCACGTCGGCCGGATCGGTGACCGTCACCAGCGGTACGGCGGTTACCATCGACAGCAATAACGGCGTCAGCAATGCCGGCACGATCCAGATCACCAATTCGGACAATGCGACCGGCATCGGCGCCGCCGCCGGTGTGACCGGCTCGATCAACAATACCGGCAAGATCATCGTCGACGAGACCTATACGCCGACCGACACGGACAATGACGGCGACCTCGATGGCCCGTTTGCTTCGGGCACCGGGCGCGCAGGCATCCGCACCGCCGGCGCGTTCACCGGCTCGATCACCAATGCAAGCGGCGCGACGATCACCGTCGAGGGCAATAATTCCTACGGCATCCTGCTCGGCGGTCCGCTCAACGGCAATCTGTCGACCGATGGCACCATCGCGGTGACCGGCGACAATTCCGCGGGCGTGAAAACAGGCGATATCAACGGCAATGCCCGCCTCGCGGGCACGATCTCCGCGCAGGGCGCAAACGCCAGCGCCGTTCTGATCAATGGCAATGTGTCGGGTGCGCTGACGCTCCAGGGCACGATCTCCAGCACCGGCTATCGCTACACGACGGTGCCCAGCGATCCCAGCAAGCTCGATGCGGACGATTTGCTGCAGGGCGGGCCGGCGGTATCGATCACCGGTAATGTCGCGGGTGGCGTGATCCTGGCGATCCCTCCGACGACCAGCACGACCGATACCGATGTCGACAAGGACGGGATTCCCGATGCGAGCGAGGGCTCTGCGGTAATCACGTCCTATGGATCGGCCGCCGCGCTCCAGATCGGCGCGACCGGCAATTCGGTCACCCTGGGCCCCGTCGCCAATACTGCCGGTTACGGCCTCATCATCAACGGCACGGCGAGCGGCAACGGCCTCTATGCCGGCGTGAACGCAAATGGCGTCGTGATCGGCGGGCTGGGCGGGGCGGTCACCGTCACCAACGGCATGCAAGTCACCGGTGCAGTCGCGGCGACTGCCAATGCGGCAAACGCGACGGCGCTGCGCATCGGCGCCGGCGCGACGGTCCCGACCATCGTCAATTCGGGCAAGATCACCGCGACTGGCGCATCGACCGCCGGCCAGCTGTCACAGGCCGTCGTGGTCGATGCCGGCGCCAACGTGACCTCGATCCGCAACACCGGCACGATCTCGGCGACTGCGGGAACCGCCGCCGGCGCGACCGCGATCGTCGACAAATCGGGCAGCGTGACCCTGGTCGAAAATGGCGGCGCGATCACCGCCAGCGGTGCCGACACGACATCGACCCGCAATATCGCGATCGACCTCAGCGCCAACACGACTGGCGCGACGGTCAAGCAGATCGTCGTCGCCAGCGGTACCGCGCCGTCGATCGCCGGGGACGTCCGCTTCGGCAGCGGCAACGACACGCTCGATCTCGGCGACGGCTCGCTTGCCGGCAACGTGACGTTCGGCGCGGGCAACAACCTGCTCACCATGTCGGGCGACGCCACGATGACCGGCAACGCCACGTTCGGTGCGGGCAACGACGCGATGACCCTGGCCGGCACGGCGGCCTATACCGGTGCGGTCGATTTCGGCGGCGGGTCGGACACGCTGACCATCGGTGGCACCTCGACCTTCGCGGGCACGCTGGCCAACGCGTCGGGCCTGGCGGTTACGGTCAATGGCGGCACGTTCACCAATACGGGCACGACGCCGGTGTCGATCGGCTCGCTGGCGGTAACCGGCGGCGGCACCTTGGGCGTCACGGTCAACACCACGACCAATACCGCCACCCAGTACAACGTCGCCGGGACCGCGAGCTTTGACGCCAATTCGAAGCTGGCGATCAAACTGACCGGGCTGGTAACCGGGACGGGGCATTATACGATCCTGACGGCCGGCACGGTCACCGGCGCGAGCAACCTGACGACCTCGTCGGTCGCGTTGCCCTATATGTATAAGACCAGCATCGCGACCGGCGGTCCCGCCAACCAGATCGCGATCGACATCGCCGCCAAGACGGCGAGCGAACTGGGCCTCAACCGCTCGGGGTCCGCTGCTTATGGCGCGATTTATGCGGCGCTGAGCCAGGACAGCAAGGTCGCCAATTCGTTCCTCAACATCACCGATGGCACCGCGTTCCAGACCGCGATCCGCCAGATGCTGCCGGACCATGCCGGTGGCACGTTCGCCGCGGTCAGCGCGGGTTCGCGCGCGATCGGGCGGATGCTGACCGATGGCGGCGCGCCTTATGTCGACAAGGGGCATTGGGGATATTGGCTCGAGGAAGTCGCTTATGGCGGATCGAAGAGCTTCCTCAACACCGCATCCTACGACATCAATGGCTGGGGCACGTCCGGCGGCGCCGAATACAAGACCAAGCTCGGCAATTTCGGCCTGTCGCTCGCCTATCTGCATGGCAACGACAACGACAATGGCACCGACAATACGGTGTCGTCGGACCAGTATGAAGTCGCCGCTTATTGGCGCGGCGATTGGAGCGGCCTGCGCCCGTTCGCGCGCGTCTCCGCGGCGCGCGTCAATTTCGCCAGCGAACGCAGCTTCAGCGGCAATGACGGCACCAGCACGGCGGTTGCGCTCAGCAACAGCTCGAAGTGGAACGGCAAGATGCTCTCGGCCACCGGCGGCGCGTCATACGAAGGCGCGGTCGGGCATTTGACCTTCCGTCCGATCCTGTCGGTCGATTATTACCGCCTGGAGGAGGACGCCCATACCGAAACCGGCGGCGGCAAGGCGTTCGATCTGTCGATCGCCAAGCGCACCAGCGACGAATTCGCCGCCAACGCGACGATGGCGGTGGGCCTCAGCTTCGGGTCGACCGAGGACGGCTGGTTCCACACCGAGATCGAGGCGGGCCGCCGTCAGATCCTCGGCGGCGAGCTCGGTGCGACCACGGCGAACTTCGCGGGCGGGCAGGCTTTCACCTTGACCCCCGACAAGCGCACCGATGGCTGGGTCGGCCGGTTCCGCGCGTCGGGTGGTTCGCCCGGCTTCCGCATCGGCGGCGAGGTGGGCGCCGAGGAGCAACAGAACCGCGCCGCGCTCTCGCTGCGCGCGACGCTTCAGATCGGGCTGTAAAGCCAACGGGGTCTGCTCTGGCGCCTCGCGGCGTCAGGGCAGGTTCGCCTCCAATTCGTCCAGGAAGGGCTGGGCAGTGCCGTCCGATGGCGCGCGCCAGTCGCCGCGCGGTGAAAGCGCGCCGCCCGCCGAAACCTTTGGCCCATTGGGGATCGCCGAGCGCTTGAACTGGCTGATCGTGAAGAAGCGGAACAGGAATTTCTCCAGCCAACCGCGGATCGTCGCCAGGTCGTAAGTATGCCGCGCGGCGGCGGGTAAATCGCGCGGCCAGCGACCCGCGCTCGCATCTTCCCACGCCTTCAACGCGAGAAACGCGACCTTTGACGGCGCCATGCCGTGGCGCGCGATATAATGGACGAAGAAGTCGTTGAGCTCGTACGGGCCGATCTTGCTCTCGGTCGATTGGATCGCGCCGTCGGCACCGGCAGGGACCAGCTCGGGCGAGATTTCCTGCGCCAGGATCGCGTCGAGCACGCGGTCGGTCTCGCCGTCATATTGGTCGGTCCGGATGCACCAGCGGATCAGATACTGGATCAGCGTCTTGGGCACGCCGGCATTGACGGCGTAATGGCTCATCTGATCGCCGACGCCATAGGTGCACCAGCCGAGCGCGAGCTCCGACAGGTCGCCGGTCCCGACGACCAGGCCGTCATGCTGGTTGGCCAGCCGGAACAGATAATCGGTCCTGAGCCCGGCCTGGACGTTCTCGAAGGTCACGTCATAGACCGGCTCGCCATTGGCGAACGGATGCCGCATGTCCTCCAGCATCTGTCTCGCGGCGGGCCGAATATCGATCTCGTCGCCCGCCACGCCGAGCGCGCGCATCAGCGCCCAGGCGTTCGACTTGGTCCCCTCGCTGGTCGCGAAGCCGGGCATCGTATAGCCCAGGATATGATCGCGCGAGCGGCCCAGCCGGTCCATCGCCTTCGCCGCGACGATCAGCGCATGGGTCGAATCGAGGCCTCCGGACACGCCGATCACCAGCCGCTTGGCGCGCGCTGCCTCAATCCGCCGGATCAGACCCGAGACTTGGATATTGAACGCCTCGTAGCAATCGGCGTCGAGCTTTTCGGGCGCATTGGGTACGAACGGAAAGCGCCGCACGTCGCGCTTCAAGCCGATATCGGCGAAATCGGGTTTCGCCTCGAACCCGATGAAGCGGAAATCCCTATCATCGATCCCGGCGAAACGGGCGGCATCGGCGAAGGTGCTGTTGCGCATCCGCTCCTGCCGGATACGTCCACAATCGACATCGGCGATCAGGACGTCGGATGCCGTCGGAAAACGTTCCGATTCGGCGATCAGCTCGCCCAGTTCGTGCACCATTCCCTGACCGTCCCAGGCGAGATCGGTAGTGCTTTCGCCCGGACCCGCGGCGGAGAAGACGTAGGCGCAAATCGCACGGTCGGATTGCGATCCCGACAGAAGCATCCGTTGCCGTGCCTTGCCGACCAGGACGTTGGACGCCGACAGGTTGCAGCAGACCAGCGCGCCGGCCAGCGCCGCCCAGGTCGAGGGCGGGGTGGGCGCCCAATAATCCTCGCAAATCTCGGCATGGAAAATGAAATGCGGGAGGTCGCTGGCGGCGAAGATCAGATCGGTGCCGAACGGTACGCTCGCTTGCCCGGCAATGTCGATCTCCGCACCGACCACGCCTTCGCCGCTGGCGAACCAGCGCTTCTCATAATATTCGCGATAATTGGGCAGGAAGGTCTTGGGGACGATGCCCAGGATCCGGCCACGATGGATCGCCACCGCGCAATTGTAGAGCCGGCCATTGCGCGGGATCGCCGCGCCGACCAGCAGCACCGGCCGCAGCTTGGCGGTCGCCGCCGTAACCTCGGCCAGCGCCGCTCCGGTCGCGCGCTGGATCGCGTCCTGGAGATGCAGGTCGTCGATCGCATAGGACGTGAGATTGAGCTCGGGATAGACGAGCAGGTCGCACGCTTCCTTGTGACCGCGTTTCGCCAGCGCGATCGTCTCGCGGACATTGGCGGCGATGTCGCCGACGCTGGCCACCGGCGTGCAGGCGCCCACGCGCAGGAATTCGTGCGTGTGGTGCGAGAAGAAACGATGGGTTTTCGCCATGCCCGCCGCTTAGGCCTCACACCGGCCTATCGCAAGGTCGTGGCGGCGGCGATTGGTGTCCAGTCGGGGGCGACGCGGGGCGCGCTCATTCGGTTTTCTCGATCTTGACCAGCAAGGCATCGACCTGCACCTGCGACCCTACCGCCGCGTTCAACTCCGCCACTACGCCGTCGAACGGCGCGGTCATGCCGTGCTCCATCTTCATCGCTTCGAGCGTCAGCAGCTTCTGGCCCTTGGTCACCGGGTCACCGGCAGCCACGTCGACCGCGATCACGCGGCCCGGCATTGGCGCCAGGATCGCGCCGTCGCCGGCCGCACCCGCCGCACCGCCCGCAGCGCGCCAGCGGGTCAATTGCCAGACCTGGCCGCCCTCGGCGATCAGCAGACTGTCGACCGGTTCGGATCCCGGCTCGGCCGCACCGTGTTCGATCGCGACCGTGGTGCCGTCGAGCAGGAAGGTGTCGGTCCGCTGCGACTGAGCGTTAAGACGGAACCCCGCCATCGGTACTTCGCCGATCAACGCGGCGGCGGCGTCGGCCAATGCCTCGTCGGACGGTAGCTCGGGTGGCATCAGCGCATCGCCTTCGCGCGCGATCAGCCCGGTGTCGACATTGCCCTCGGCGAATGCCTCATGCTCCAGCGCCTCGACCAGGAACCCCGCGTTCGACCGCACCGGCCAGACGACCGCGTCGGACAGCGCATCGGCCAGCAATTCGCGCGCTTCCTCGCGATCCTCGCCCCAGGCGATGACCTTGGCGATCATCGGGTCATAGAAAGGCGAGATGTCGGCGCCTTGCTCGACCCCGGTATCGACGCGGGCGTCGTCGCCCAGGTCGAACGCCTCGAGCCGGCCGATCGACGGCAGGAATCCCTTGGCCGGGTCCTCGGCATAAAGCCGCGCTTCCATCGCCCAGCCGTTGATCTCGAGCTCATCCTGCGTCCGCGGCAGCGGTTCGCCCGAGGCGACGCGGAGCTGCCATTCGACCAGATCCTGCCCGGTGATCTCCTCGGTCACCGGATGCTCAACCTGGAGCCGAGTGTTCATTTCCATGAACCAGATGCGGTCGGCGCGCAGGCCTTCGCTGGCGTCGGCGATGAATTCGATCGTGCCCGCGCCGACATAATCGACCGCTTTTGCTGCGCGTACGGCCGCGGCACAGATCGCAGCACGCGTGTCTTCGTCCATGCCGGGAGCCGGCGCTTCCTCGATCACTTTCTGGTGGCGGCGCTGGAGCGAGCAGTCGCGTTCGAACAGATGGACGACATTGCCGTGGCTGTCGCCGAACACCTGCACTTCGATATGTCGGGGCGAGAGGATGTATTTCTCGATCAGCACGCGATCGTCGCCGAACGACGCCGCGGCTTCGCGCTGGCACGAGAGCAAGGCGTCGGCGAAATCCTCCGACGCATCGACCCGCCGCATCCCCTTGCCGCCGCCGCCCGCGACCGCCTTGATCAGCACCGGATAGCCGATCGTGTCGGCTTCGGCCTTCAGATGATCGGGGCGCTGATCCTCGCCCAGATACCCCGGCGTCACCGGCACGCCGGCCGCGATCATCCGTTCCTTGGCGGCGTCCTTCAGGCCCATCGCGCGGATGCTGTCAGGATTGGGCCCGACCCAGATCAGCCCGGCATCCTTCACCGCCTGCGCGAAGTCGGCATTCTCCGACAGAAAGCCGTAGCCGGGATGGATCGCTTCCGCCCCGGTTTCCTTCGCCGCAGCAATGATGCGGTCGCCGATCAGGTAGCTTTCGCGCGCTGGCGACGGCCCGATGTGCACCGCTTCATCGGCCTGGCGCACGTGAAGCGCGTTGGCATCGGCGTCCGAATAGACCGCGATCGTGCGGATGCCCATGTCGCGCGCGGTGCGGATGATGCGGCACGCGATCTCGCCGCGATTGGCGATGAGGAGCGAGGTGATCACGCGGCCGGGCACCCCGCAGTACGCTGCGACCAGGTCACATTCTGGACCTTCCAGGCGCCATTCTCGCGAACGAGGTCGAAATGGTCGACGCCGCAGGTCGCGACCTTGCCGTCGACCGACAAAGTGAAGTCGCCCCACACCATCGCGATGTCGCCGTCGATCTGGATCATCGGATTGCCGGTGAACTGCTCGTGATAGCGGTGCTCGCCCGGCTTGATCTTGGAAAGATAGTCTTCCCACGTGATGTGGCGCACCAGCTTGGTACCGTCCGGACGGCTGACGGCGACGGTCGCGCCGCCGCCGCCGTCGATGCGGATCTGGTTGCGGATCGCGGTGGCATCGGTCGCGTCGATCCCGGCGAACCACGCCTTGAGCGGCGCCATCACCGCGGCCGCGTCGCTCGCGGATACGGGAGCGGGCGCCTTGTCGGCGGCGGGCGCCGCGGCGGCGAGCAGCAGGGGAAGGAAGATCATCGTCGGCTCCTCTGGAAAGGATGCGGTCAGGCTATTGCGCGGCGCAGCCGGTGGTGCGGCTCGACCAGGTGACATTGGCGACCTTCCACGAGCCGCTTTCGCGGACGAGGTCGAAATGGTCGACGCCGCAATGATGGACCTTGCCGTCGATCAGGAAGGTATAGGGACTCCACACCATCGCGATGTCGCCATCAATCTCGATCGCGGGGTCGCTCAGCCGTTCCTCGAACCGCTCGGGGCCGGGCTTCACCCCGGCAGCGAAGTCGGCTGCGGTCATACGGCGGACGCTGCGCGTACCATCGGCCTTTTCCGCGGCCACCACGGCGGTGGCGTCTGGCCGCATCGCGGCGAGGATGGTTGCGGAGTCGCGCCGTGCGAGACCGTCGAACATCGCGTTGATTGGCGCCATCACCTGACCCTCTTCGCTGGTGGGCGGCGGCAGCGGGTTGGCCGGCGGTAGCTTGTCGCTCGCCTTTTGGTCGGCGGCGGATGCGAGCAGAAGGAGTGGGAGGAGGATCATGAGGCTTCCTTAAAATCCTCCCCGGAACGGGGAGGGGGACCGCCGGGCGCAGCCCGTTGGTGGAGGGGGGCCCGCTCACGGCAAGCGGCGACGATGCCGACGATTACCGCGTCGGGGTCTTTCAGGATTTGGATGGCGGGAATGCGGAGAGTCGCGAATCCGATTTCGCCGAACCGCTGGTCGCGAACGGCGTCCCGCTTCGGGCCGTCGCCGCGATCATGCGCTTCGCCGTCGACTTCGATAGCCAACCGCGCTTCGAGACAGGCGAAGTCGAGGCGGTATCCCAGCTGAGGGTTCTGGCGCCGGAACTTGAAGCCGCCGGGTTCCTTGCGAAGCGCCTGCCAGAGTAAGACCTCGGGGAGGGACATGTTTTTGCGGTCGGCGCGGGCCTTCTTTACCTCTTTAATGGGCGCGCGGAGAATTCGGGGTGGGCCCCCTCCACCACGTGGCTTCGCCGCGCGGTCCCCCTCCCCGTTCCGGGGAGGATTTTGTTCGGTTCCCGTCATCACATCCGGAACACGCCGAAGCGCGGCGCTTCGGGGATCGGGGCGTTCAGGCAGGCGGCGAAGGCGAGGCCGAGCACGTCGCGGGTCTGGGCGGGGTCGATGATGCCGTCGTCCCACAGGCGGGCGGTGGCGTGCCAGGGTGAGCCCTGCGCTTCATAGTCGTCGCGGATCGGCTGCTTGAAGGCTTCGGCTTCTTCGGGCGTCCACTTGGCGGCGTCGCGATGGACGGTGGCGAGTACGCTGGCGGCCTGCTCACCGCCCATCACGCTGATCCGGCTGTTGGGCCAGGTGAACAGGAAGCGCGGGCTATAGGCACGGCCGGCCATGCCGTAATTGCCCGCGCCGAAGCTGCCGCCGATCAGCACCGTGACCTTGGGCACGCTGGCGGTGGCGACCGCGGTGACCAGTTTGGCGCCGTGCTTGGCGATCCCCTCGGCTTCGTATTTGCCGCCGACCATGAAGCCCGAAATGTTCTGGAGGAACAGCAACGGGATGCGCCGCTGGCACGCGAGCTCGATGAAATGCGCGCCCTTGACCGCGCTTTCGCTGAACAGCACGCCGTTATTCGCCAGGATCGCGACCGGCATGCCCCAGATATGCGCGAAGCCGCACACCAGCGAGCTGCCGTACAGCGCCTTGAACTCCTGGAATTCCGACCCGTCGACCAGCCGCGCGATGATCTCGTGCACGTCATACGGCGCGCGCACATCCTGGGGAATGATGCCGTACAGATCGTGCGGATCGAACTTGGGCGGGCGCGGTTCGCGCAGTTCGATATCGTGCTTTCGATCGGCCTGAAGCGTCGAGACGACGTCGCGGACGATGGTCAGCGCATGCTCGTCATTTTCGGCGAGATGGTCGACCACACCGGACTTGCGGGCATGAAGGTCGCCGCCGCCGAGATCCTCGGCGCTGATCACTTCGCCGGTCGCGGCCTGGACGAGGGGAGGGCCGGCGAGGAAGATCGTGCCCTGGTTGCGGACGATCACGCTCTCGTCGCTCATCGCGGGGACATAGGCGCCGCCCGCGGTGCAGCTGCCCATCACGCAGGCGATCTGGGGAATGCCCTTGGCCGACATATTGGCCTGGTTGAAGAAGATCCGCCCGAAATGATCGCGATCGGGAAATACCTCTGCCTGGTGCGGCAGGTTGGCGCCGCCCGAATCGACCAGATAGATGCAGGGCAGGCGGTTCTGTTCGGCGATCTCCTGCGCGCGGAGATGCTTCTTGACCGTCATCGGATAATAAGTGCCGCCCTTCACCGTGGCGTCGTTGCAGACGATCATCGCCTGGCGTCCCGAGACGCGGCCGATTCCGGCAATCATTCCCGCGCCCGGCACTTCGCCATCGTACAGGTCGCACGCGGCGAGCTGGCCGATTTCGAGGAATGGGGAGCCCGGGTCGAGCAGCCGTTCTACGCGATCGCGCGGGAGCAACTTGCCGCGCGACGTGTGTCGCTCGCGGCTCTTCTCGTTACCGCCCAGAGCGGCCGTCGCGACGTCGGTGCGCAACCGGTCGACCAGGGCGCAATTGTGCGCAGCATTGGCGCGGAATTGCTCGCTATCGGGGGAAAGGCGAGTGTCGAGAACCGGTGCGCTCATACCGCCTGCCTAGCCGCGCGGATTGCCCTTGGGAAGCCGCGCGGCCCCCTAGCGCGGCAAACTGTGTTGGTGTAGCCAGCGAGTCATACACCAGAAAAAAGAGGGTTCCCGATGAAGCGCTCAATTCTCGCCGCCATGTTGCTCGCCACCACCGCAAGCGGAGTCGCCTTATGGCAGGCTCCAGCTCTTGCCCAGGCGGTGATGGGGACCAAATCGGGCGTCGACAAATCGCTGATCGACCAGAACGCCAAGCCCGGCGACGATTTCAACGCTTATGCCAATGGCACATGGCTCAAGACCGCGGAAATTCCCGCCGACCGCTCGTCGATCGGGGTCGGGCTCGACGTGTTCAAGGTCGCCGAGGCGCGCAACGCCGACATCATCAAGGGTGCCGCAGAGTCGAAGGCGAAACCCGGTACCGACCTACGCCGCATCGCCGATTATTACGACGCCTATAACGATACCGCCGCGATCGAGGCACGCGGCATCGCCCCGCTGAAGCCGATCCTGGCGCCGATCGCCGCGCTCAAGACGAAGGCGCAGCTGTCGGCGATGCTCGGCGCCAACATGCGGGCCGATACCGACCCGTTCAACAACAACAATTACGCTTCGACCGACAATCTGTTCGGGCTGTTCGTCGGGCAGGACCTCAACAAGCCGACGATCAACGCACCCTATCTGATGCAGGGTGGCGTCGGCATGCCCGACCGCGATTATTACCTGTCGGACAAGAAGGAGATGGCCGAGCTCCGCGACGGGTATAAGGACTATCTGGAAAAGGTCTTCACGCTCGCTGGGATGAGCGATCCGAAGGCGCGCGCCAGCCGCGTTTTCGCGCTCGAGACGAAGATCGCCCAGGCGCAGACCGACATCGTCACCGCGCAGGATGCGCACAAGGGCGACAATCCCTGGACCCGCGCCGATTTCGCGAAAAAGGCGCCGGGGATCGACTGGAACGCTTATTGGAGCGCGGCGGGGCTGCCCAAGCAGCAGAATTTCATCGTCTGGAACCCCGAGACGACGACCAAGCTCGCCGGTCTGGTCGCGAGCGAGCCGATGCAATCATGGCAGGATTGGCTCGCCTTCCATCGCGTCAACGAAGTGGCCGCGGCCCTGCCCAAGGCGTTCGACGACGCGAAGTTCGATTTTTTCGGCAAGCAGATGACCGGCACGCCGGCGCAGCAGCCGCGCGACAAGCGCTCGATCGGTGCGGTCAACGGCGCTTTGGGCTATGAGGTCGGCAAGATCTACGCCGCCAAATATTTCCCGGCATCGTCCAAGGCGGCGATCCAGACGATGGTCAAGAACATCGTCGCGGCGTTCGACAAGCGCATCGCCGCGCTCGACTGGATGGCGCCCGCGACCAAGGCCGAAGCGCGCAAGAAGCTGTCGGTGCTGAAGGTCGGCGTCGGCTATCCCGACACCTGGCCGATGCGTCCTTATTATGCGGTCAGCGCGACCGATCCGGCGGGCAACCTGCTCCGTGCCCGGCTGTCCAATTATCGCTACCAGATCGGCAAGCTCGCCAAGACTCCCGATCGCGGCGAATGGTGGATGACGCCGCAGACGGTCAACGCCGTCAATTTGCCGCTGCAGAACGCGCTCAATTTCCCGGCGGCGATCCTCAACACGCCGTACTTCGATCCGACCTTCGATCCGGCGGCCAATTACGGTGCGATCGGCGCGGTGATCGGGCACGAGATCAGCCACTCGTTCGACAATCTGGGATCGGATTTCGATTCCACCGGCCGCCTGCACAATTGGTGGACCAAGACCGACCTCGCGCGGTTCGAGGCATCAGGCAAGGCATTGATCGACCAATATAATAAGTATGAAGTGCTGCCGGGCCTGTACGCCAATGGCCAGCAGGAACTCGGCGAGAATATCGCCGACACCGCCGGCCTGACTGCGTCGTACGAAGCGTATCATGCGTCGCTGGGCGGTAAACCGGCGCCGGTGATCGACGGGCTAACCGGCGACCAGCGCTTCTTCCTGGCCTTCGCGCAGAGCTGGCGGACCAAGATGCGCGATCGCGCGATCCGGGCGCGTATCGCGACCGACGTCCATGCGCTGGCGCCGCTGCGGGTCGAGACCGTGCGCAACCTCGACGCATGGTACGATGCGTTCGGGGTCAAGCCGGGTGACAAGCGCTATCTGGCGCCGGGCGACCGCGTCCACGTCTGGTAACGGCATGACGCCGGACGATCGCACCCCCGTCATCGTCGGATGCGGCGAGGCGGTCGATCGTCCGGCGATGCTGAGCCACGCGCTCGATCCGATCGGGCTGATGGCACTCGCCGCGCGGCGGGCGAACGAGGATGCTGGCGGCCGCTTGCTTCACCAAGTCGACCGGCTGGCTGTCGTCAATCTGGTAAGCTGGCGGTATGCCGATCCGCCCGCCGAGCTCGCGGGGCGGCTGGGTATCGCGCCGCGTTCCTCCAGCTATGCGCCGATCGGCGGCGAGACGCCGACCAAGTTGGTCCATGAAGCCGCGTTGGCGATCGCACGCGGCGAGGCGCAAGTCGCATTGATCGCGGGCGGCGAAGCGCAGCACAGCGCCGCGCGAGCGCAGAAGGAAGGCAAGGACCTTCCCTGGCCGCCGTTCGCTCACGACGCGCCGGCGCGGATCGAGCGGGGCACCTATCTCCATCCGCTGGCGATCGCGCTGGGCGCCTCGATGCCGGTCAGTGTTTACCCGTTCTACGAGATGGCGAGCGCGTACGCCTGGGGCCAGACGCCCGCCGCGGCGCAAGTGGAATCGGCTGAAACATGGGCAAGATATGCGGCCGTTGCGGCCGAGAACCCGTCGAGTTGGCTCGGGCGCCGATACACTGCCGACGACATTGCGCGTGTGACGCCCGACAATAGGCTGATTGCCTGGCCCTATACCAAGCTGATGGTCGCCAACCCGATGGTCAATCAGGGCGCGGCGGTGATCGTGACGAGCCTCGCTGTCGCGCGGGCGGCCGGGATCGACCCGGGCACGATGATCCACCTGGTTGGGGGCGCCGCGGCCGACGAGCCGCGCGATTACCTCGCCCGCGACGGCTATACGGCAAGCCCCGCGCAGGATGCCGTGCTGGCCCGTGCGCGCGCCCTGAACGACGGGCGACCATTCGATGCGCTCGAGCTCTACAGCTGCTTTCCCTGCGTGCCTAAAATGGCGCGGCGGACATTGGGTCTGGGGGCGGACATGGCGCCGACCGTCACGGGCGGGCTCACCTTCTTCGGAGCGCCGCTTAACGACTATATGCTCCACGCAACCGCAGCGATGGTGCGGCGGCTGCGGTCCGTTGCAGGGACGGGTTTGCTCTATGGGCAGGGCGAGTTCGTCACCAAGCACCACGCGTTGGTGCTGAGCTCCGCACGATCCCACCGTGCGCTCGATCAGGACTATTCGGTTGCCGGCGATGCCGAAAAGCGGCGCGGCCCGGTTCCGCCGACCGTGATGCCTGCCGACGGCACCGCAACGCTCGAGACCGCGACGGTCCTCTATCGCCGCGACGGGACGGTCGACCACGGCGTCGTCATCCTGCGGACCGAGGACGGCGCGCGAACGATGGCGGCGGTTGCGCCCGACGACCGGGCGACGCTGGCGGCGATCGTCGATCGAGATCGGTATCCGGTTGGGCGCAACGGAACGATCGCGGCCGGGGACGTGCCGCGCTGGGCGATCGCCTGACGCAATCGGTCCATTCCCGATCTAATCGGGCGATTGTCTTTGCCCGCGACCGGTCTAAGCTATCCTGTTGAAGGGGTTGTTTTCGGGGGCGCAAGATCATGATCCGGGCGTTGCTGATCGCCGCATGTGCGATGCTGAGCATTGGGCAGGCACATGCCGACGATGTGTTGCATTTCGGCGAGCAGCCTGGCTGGGCGACCGACGTTGCCGAGCCGGCGCCGCGCACGTTCGACGGCGCAATCACGGTGCGCCTGATGGCGATGCAGCTTCGTTACGACGATAGCGGCACGCATCAGGTCACCCGCCAGATCATGCGGGTCAATACACCCGAGGGTCTGCAGATGGCGGGTACGATCTACGTCATCTGGCAGCCGACAATCGGCAAGATGACCGTCAATCGCGTTCTGATCCGCCGCGGCGCGGAGACGATCGACGTGATGAAGGACGGCAAGGGGTTCCAGATCCTGCGGCGCGAAAGTCAGCTCGAATCGGCGATGATCAACGGCATGCTGACCGCGGTGCTGCAAGTACCCGACCTTCGCGTCGGCGATGAGATCGAACTCGCTTATACCACCGACATGAGCAATCCGGTGCTGGCGGGACATGCCGAAACGGCGATACCGCTCGACGTGCTGCCGTCGAGCGATCGCCTGACGGTCAAGGTAAGCTGGCCGATTGGCCGCGCGGTGCGCTGGATGGCCGGGCCGCTAGCGCCGGCGCCGGTGCTGACCAAGGCCGGCGGGTTCCAGATCGCCACGTTGACGCGCGACGATTGGAAAAAGCCCGAGGTGCCGGCGAGCGCGCCCGATCGCTATAGCAGGAGGGCGATGGTGCAATTCTCCGACTTTGCCAGTTGGGATGCGGTCGCCGGGCTGATGCGGCCATTGTTCGAGACGGCAGCGACCATCGCACCCGATTCCCCCATCATGGCCGAGGTGAAGCGGATCGCGGCCATGTCAAATGATCCCAAGATTCGCGCGACCGAGGCGTTGCGGACCGTGCAATCGCAGGTGCGCTATCTGGCGCGTGTCGATGGGCTTGGGGCGTATAAACCTGAGGCTGCCGACGCGGTCTGGAGCGGGCGTAGCGGCGATTGCAAGGGCAAGACCGTCCTGTTGCTGTCGATGCTGCACGCGCTCGGCATTACCGCCGATCCCGCACTGGTTTCGGCGACCGATGGCGATGGGGTCGATGCCGCGCTGCCGATGCCCGGACGGTTCAATCACGTGATCGTGCGCGCGGCGATCGACGGCAAGGTCTATTGGCTCGACGGCACGCGCTTTGGCGACGGTAACATCGATCGGATCGCCATACCGGAATTCAAATGGGCACTGCCGCTTGAGGCCCAGATGCCGAAGCTGGTTGCGCTGACGCCCGCCCCGCCGGCCGTGCCGCAAAGCGAGGTGACGTTCGATCTCGATGCCCGCGCCGGCCTCGACAAGCCTGCAAAGGCGAGCGGAACGGTGATCTACCGCGGCGAATTGGCCAGCCGGACCCGGACGATGCTGTCGATGCTGGCGGCAAGCGATCGTGAGACCGTATTGCGCAAGATGTGGACGGGGCGTTTCGACTTCGTGACCGTCTCGAATGTGGGGTCCAAGATCGATGAGGCGACCGGCGACGTCACGCTCAGCTTTACCGGTACAGCGGAAATGGACTGGTCGGGTGAGGATTACGGCCGCAAGAGCTATGAAGCCGATAATGCCAGGGTCGGACGGTATCTGAAGTCCAAGCGCGACAAGAATCCCGACGCCGCGCCGGTCGAGGTCGACGACGATTACAGTGGCTATCGCCAGACCATCCTGCTGCCTGATGGCGGCAAGGGATTCTCGCTCGACGGCGAAGCGGTCGATTCCACCATTGGCGGCGTTCATTATGTCCGCACCGTCGCGCTGAAAGGCGAGCGGTTCGAACTGGCGACGATGACGCGCAACAAGGCCGCCGAGATCAGCTATGCCGATGCCAAGGCGGCCGACGATCAGGTTGATGAATTGTGGAAGAAGCGCGTCTTCGTTCGCGCACCCGCGGGAGCAGTGATCGCGGCTAAGTCGGGAGCGAAGCCGGATGCGCCTGGGACCGACCAGGCAGACGCCGACCTGAAACATGTCTCCCAATTCTGGACGGCGGGTAAGAACGACGAGGCGCTCAAGCTGCTGGATGCGCGGATCGCGCGCGGCGACAAGAGTGTGCAAGTCCTGGCCAGTCGTGGACAGTCACTGCTGCGGCTGGGTCGGACCGATGACGCCTCGGCGGCGTTCGATCAGGCATTGGCGGTCGATAGTCGGTTTCCGATGGCGATTATCGGCAAGGCGGTGGTGCTGCGGCAACAGGGGCGCTTCGACGATGCGCTGATCCTCTATGATCGCATGGTGTTGCTGTTTCCCGACAAGGTCGAATCCTATGTCGAGCGGGCGGAAGCCCGGGATGCAGCCGGGCAGCATGATGCTGCGCTGGCTGATCTCGGCGTGGCGATCGGCAAGGAGCCCGGCAATGTTTACGCGCGAACGGCTAGGGTGCGGATCTATTCCTCCCTGCTCAAGCGCGATGAGGCGCTGGCAGATGCCCGTGAGCTAGTGAAGCTCAAGCCTGACGATGCGACGGCGCATGTGCTACTCGCCAACATCCTGGCGGTGATGGGACAGCGCGACGAGGCGCTCGCTGAATCGACGAAGTCGATCGCGATCGAGCCGAGTGGTGACGCCTATAATGTACGCCTGCGATGGAATTTGCGCCCAGCCGCCAAGGATCAGCTCGAGGACGTGCTGGGTCAGATCAAGACCGAGCCGGACCGCGACGTGCCGCTGGCCGTGTTGCGCAAGATGGTTGCCGATCCGGTGGCGAAGACGGCGATCCTCGCCGCCTATGACAAGGAGATCGCCGCCGATCCGGCGGCCGAAGGCATCGCGCCACGACGTGCGATGGTCGAGGCCGTGGCGGGCAACGGCAAGACATTATTCCCTCTGATCGATAAGGAACTGGTCAAGAACCCAGGCGATTGGATGGCGCTCAACAATGCTTGCTGGACCCGAGCGACGCTAAAGCTCGATCTCGATACGGCGCTCGCGCAATGCGACAAGTCGGTTACTGCCAAACGGTCGCCGGCAAATCTCGACAGTCGTGGTCTGGTGCATTTTCAACGCGGCGAATGGGCAGCGGCGGTCAAGGACATGGATGATGCGTTATCGCTGGCACCCAAGCAGGCCGGCAGTCTCTATGTCCGAGGCATGGCGCGCAAGCGCTTGGGCGATGCTGCGGGGGCCAAGGCGGACCTCGCCGCCGCAACCGCGCTCAGCAAGCTGATCGGCGAGACCTATGCCAGCTACGGCGTGACGCCCTGACCCTCAATGCGCATCCGGCGGCGGCGCCGCGCCGACGCGCGGTGGCCGGCAGAACGGGACCATCACCAAAGCCGCGAGGAACAGATAGGCCATCAGGCGGAAGACGTCGTCGAACGCCAGAGTGAGTGCCTCGCGCCCGACGATCCGGCCCATCAATCCTTGCGCCATCAGCAGCGCTTGTGCGGGATCAGGCGTGACCGCGCTTAGTTCGCGCGCCAGCGCCGCCGCCGTGTCGTTGGCGGTCTTTGCCGACTGGCCCAGTGCCTCGCTCAACCGTAGCGCGTGGAGCCGCGTATTGTCGGCCAGCCAGGTATTGGCCAGGGCAATGCCGACCGCGCCGCCGGCATTGCGCATGAGATTGAATAGGCTGGACGCGTAGCGCAATTCCGGCCCCTCGAAATTGCCGAGCGCGAGGCCGACCGAGGGGACGATGCACAGCATCACTGCGAAGCTGCGCACCACTTGCGGCCAGAACAGCGCGGCAAAGCCCCAGTCCGGTGTCATCGCCGAGAACAGCCATAACCCCGCGGCGAAAAGGGCCAGGCCGAAGGTGATGACGATGCGCTGGTCGACCCGCTGCGACAGGCTGGCGGCGATCGGCACGCCGAGCAATTGCGCGCAGCCGGCAATGACGACCGTGCTGCCGATCTCCGACGCATTGTATCCGCGCACCCGGCCGAGGAAGAGCGGGATCAGATAGGTGCCGGCATAGAGGCCGAAGCCGATCACCAGGTTGAAGGCGCAGGCGAAGACGAAAGTCGGTTTGCGGAACGGCGTCAGCTTGACGATCGGTCCCCTCGACCGGAACGATCGTTCGAGAAACAGGACGAACGCGACGATCGACAGCCAGGCGCCGATCTGGATGCGGATGTCGGTGAACCACTCATTCTTGGGTCCTTCCTCCAGCACATATTCGAGACCCGCCAGCGCCACCGCCATCGAGGCGAGGTGGACCCAGTCGATCCGCTTGAGCATGGAAAGGTTGGGGGTATCGACGCGGATCAAAACCAGCGTCAGCGCCGTCACCATCACGCCCGGCGCGACGTTGATGAAGAACACCCAGCGCCACCCCATCGCATCGGTGATCCAGCCGCCGACGGTCGGGCCCAGGGTCGGCGCGAGCACCGACACCATGCCGAGGATCGCCGGGATCATCGCACGCTGCTTGCCCGTGAACAGAACATAGCCGGTCGCAAACACGGTCGGGATCATCGCGCCGCCGACGAACCCCTGGACGGCACGCGACACGATCATCGATTCGATGTTCCAGGCAAAGCCGCAGAAGATGCTCGAGATCGTGAACAGCCCGGCCGACAGCGCGAACAGCCAGCGTGTCGACAATGCCTGGGCGAGAAACGCCGAGAACGGGATCATCACCAGTTCGGCCATCAGATAGGCGGTCTGCACCCAGCTGATCTCGTCGGGCCCGGCTGACAGCCCCGCCTGCACTTCGTTGAGCGAGGCGGCGACAATCTGGATGTCGATCAACGCCATGAACTGGCCGAACGCCATCACGCCGAAGATCAGATATTTCTGGCGGTTGGTCAGGCGAGCGAGATCGAACGGTGCAGCCGGAGCGCGCGCCGATCCCTGGGGGGAGAGTGGTATCGACGCCAACGTACTTGCCTCCGGCTGCGTTTATATTATATGCGTCATATAAAGGAGGCGTTCAAGTGCGCTATTCGAACGAACATAAGGCCGAGACGCGCCGCCGGGTGTTGAAAGAGGCTGCGCAGGAGATTCGGGCAAAGGGTCCCGATGGCGTTGCCGTCGCGGGTGTGATGGCGCGCGCCGGGCTGACGCATGGTGGCTTCTATGCGCATTTCGAGTCGAAGGACGCGATGATCGCCGACGCGATCGGCACGATGTTCGACGACGCGCGCGGGCGGTCGGACGCGATCGAGCAGACCGACGACCCGCGCACCGCGCTCAAAGCCTATGTGGATTTCTACCTCAGCCCGGCACATCGCGACCGGCGCGAGCGTGGCTGCCCGCTCCCCACCTTGTCGGGTGATCTGGCGCGGTCGGGCGAGCAGCAGCGCGAGCGCTTCGGCAAGGGTGTGGAAGCGCTGACCATGCGGCTGGCCAAGGCTCTGGCCGGCATCGGTATCGCCGATCCGCATGCCGAAGGATCAGCGATGCTGGCGCAGATGGTCGGCGCGGTGGCGCTGTCGCGGGCGGTAGCCGATCCGGCGCAGTCGGACGCGATCCTGACGGATGCGCACGCCTTGCTGGTCGCGCGTTATGGCTTGGAGAAGCGGTAATGAGTGAGGTGATCGACGCGCCTGACGGTCTCCAGCAGGTTCGCGACTTGCTCGCGCGTGGCGCCCAGCCACCGATCGGACGGACGCTGGATTTCTCGCTGGTCGAGGTCGAGCGCGGGCGTGCGGTGTTCGAAGGAACGCCCGACGAGCGCCATTACAATCCGATGGGCGGGGTCCATGGCGGATATGCCGCGACCTTGCTCGATTCGGCCTGCGGGATCGCGGTGCATTCGATGCTGAAGCCCGATCAGGGGTTCACCACGCTCGAGCTCAAGGTGTCGTATCTGCGCGGCATGAACGACAGAACGGGGCCGGTTCGCGCGGAGGGCAGGGTGGTCAATATCGGCCGCCGTGTCGCCTTTGCCGAGGCCGATATCCGCGACGCCGATGGTCGCGTGATGGCGACCGCGACGTCGACCTTGCTGGTGCTTGCCAAATGAATGCTCCCTTCAGTTCGACTGACGCCGCGACGGCGTCCGAACTTCCTGCGAAGAAGCGTTTCGCGGTACCGCGCAGCGCGTTGGTCATGGGGCTGGTTGCGCTCGCGGTGGCGATTGCGGGGATTCTATGGCTGACCGCGCCCAGGTCGAGCGAGTCGACCGACAACGCCTATCTTCACGCCGATTCGAGTGCGGTCGCGCCCAAGGTCGGCGGACTGGTGGCCGCGGTGCTGGTGAAGGACAATCAGGTCGTTCACGCGGGCGATCCGCTCGTCCGGATCGATACCCAGGATTATGACGCGAAGGTTCAGGCGGCCCAGGCCGCGCTGGCCGATGCCGAAGCCGGCGTCGCCACCGCCCGCGCGTCGCTGGCGGCGCTCAATGCCGACGAGCGCCTCGCCTCGGCGCAGGTGCGTGCCGCGAGCACGGTGATCGCCTCGGCCGATGCCGAACTCAGCCGCGCGAACGCCGACAAGATCCGCTACGATTCTCTACTGGGACTAGGGTTCGCCACGCGCCGCGACGCCGAACGGATCAAGGCGACGGCGATCGGCGCGGCGTCAGCCGCCGAGAAATCGCGCGCCGAACTCGGCGTGACCAGCGAGCAGGCGGATGTGACGCGCGCGCGGCGCCCGGTGCTGGAGGCGCAAGTCGCCTCGGCCGAGGCGGCGGCGCTGAAGGCGCGCGCGGCGCTCGACCTCGCGCGCCAGGATCGCGGGCACACGCTGATCGTCGCTCCGATCGACGGCGTGGTCGGCAACCGCCAGGTCCAGGTCGGTGATTTCGTCCAGCCGGGCAGCCGCGTGTTCACCGTCGTCCCGACGCGCTCGCTCTATGTCGTCGCCAATTTCAAGGAAACGCAGACGCGCGGCATGCGCGGGGGGCAGAAGGCGAAAATCTATGTCGACGCATTGGGCGAAACGTTGACCGGCACGGTCGAAAGCTTCGCTCCGGGATCGGGCAGCGAATTCACCTTGCTGCCGTTCGAGCCGGGATCGGGCAATTTCACCAAGATCGTCCAGCGCGTCGGCGTGCGGATCCGGCTCGACCCGGGCCAGGCGGCGCTGGCGACGCTCAGGCCGGGCCTGTCGGTCACGGCGAAGGTGATGCTGCTCTGACATTCTCGCGTGCAGGCAGCAGTCTGGGATTGCGGAGCAACGCCGCGGAGAAGAGCGATACCGCCAACCCGACCGGAGCGACCTCCATCGCCGTCATCGGCAGCCGGATCAACGGATTGGCGTACATGGTGCGCATGCCGTCCAACTCCGCTTTCATCCCGGCGATCTCGGCCGCGCTCTTGCCGTCGGCGCGCGCCTTGGTGAGCATCGACGCAATATAATCGTCCATGAAGCGATAGTGCGTCGCCGCGAGGTACATTTCCCAGATCAACGTATAGGCGATGGTCGCGATCAGCGCGATCAGCAGGGCCAGGCCAAGCGCAGGAAAGAACCGGATCACCCCGCCGCACTCGATATCGCGATATCGCTTCACGCCGACGAAGATGAAGCTCATCGCCACCAGCATGACCGAATAGCCGAACGTCAGCGTCGCGACCCATTGCACCTGGTCGTGCAGCAATGCGGTCACCGCGATGAAGGCGGCGAGCACGAAGCTGGCGAGCCCGCCATAGATCAGCGAATAGCGAAGCGTCGGAGTCATGACGTTTTCCCCTGTTGCGAACGGCGAGGTCATCGCCGCTCGCTCCCCGGAACACTATCGCCCGAACGGGTGATTTTCGCGAATCCGGCCAGAGTCGGCACAAGAAAATCCTCCCCGTGCCGGGGAGGATTTGAATACTACTCGATCAGTGCGAGGAACCGCGCCTTTTCGATCGCCTTGACCCTACGGTCGACCTCGAGCTTGGCGAACAAATTGGCGAGGTGAGTCTTCACCGTATTGGGCGATACGCCAAGGGCGCGCGCCAGCTCCTGGTTCGTTTGGCCCGACGCCAGCAGATCGAGGATCTCGCATTCGCGCGGAGTAAGCCCGAGCGACGCGATCGCCGCCTTGTTACGCTCGAACGGCGCGGCGGGCTTCTTCGCCGTCAGCCGATGGCCGACCCACAAACCCAACACGGTGAAGCCAAGCGCGAGCAGCCCGACATAGACGTCGGTCGAAATCTTGTCGGCGGCGTAGCGGAACTTGAGCTGTTCGAGCGCGATCGCGGTGATGGCCAGCCCCAGCGCGTAGAGGATGACCGTCCGCCACATCGCTCAGTCCTTGGGTGGCGTGAGTTCGTACGGTTGATAGATCGTGTGAAATGCAGGTATCCCCTCGCATGCCTGCGAATGTGCGACGAGCGCCGGCCAGCGGCCGAAATCGAATTGTCCGGCCAATGCCTCGCTGATGAAACGAAAGACGGTCGCCGTCAGCAGATCGGCATGGCTCATCGACGCGCCGCCGAACCATTTACCTGCCGCGGCGCGCTCGCGATCGAGCAGATCGAGCGTGTCGGTCACCTGGGCGCGGCAGCGATCGACCCACATCGGCAACCCGTCGCGGAACGCCTTTTCATAGACCAGGCTGACGCCCTTGTCGGCGGCTCCGGCGGCGAGCGCGCACCAGCGCAGCATCGTCCGCAGGTCGGCACCGGTGCGCGTGAGTACGGCGTCATTACCCGCCATCTCGTCGAGCAAGGTGACGATGACGCTCGAGTCCATCACCGACAGCCCGTCATCGAACACTAAAACCGGCACGCGCCGCAGCGGATTGTAGGGCGCGATCTTGTCGGCATCGCCGAAGGTCGACCAGGGCAGATGTTCGAACGCGATGCCATAGAGCGTCAGCGTGATGCCGACGCGGCGGACGAAGGGCGAATCGTACTGGCCAATCAGTTTCATGCTTGGCTGGCTCCTATGACCCCGCGCCGATCAGTTCGCGGCCGATCAGCATGCGGCGGATCTCATTCGTGCCGGCGCCGATGTCGAGCAATTTGGCGTCGCGCGCGAAGCGCTCGACCGGCCAGTCCTTGGTATAGCCGGCGCCGCCCAGCGCCTGGATCGCCTCGAGGCTGACCTTCACCGCATTTTCGCTCGCCAGCAGGATCGCGCCTGCCGCGTCGAAGCGCGTGGTCTTGCCGGAATCGCAGGCTCTGGCGACCGCATAGACATAAGCGCGCGCCGAATTGAGCGCGACATACATGTCGGCGATCTTGGCCTGCATCAGCTGGAACGTGCCGATCGACTGGCCGAATTGCTTGCGCTCGCGGACATAGGGCACGACCACGTCGAGACATGCCTGCATGATGCCGAGCTGGATGCCGGCGAGCACAGTGCGTTCGTAGTCGAGCCCCGACATCAGCACACCGACGCCGCCGTTGAGCGGGCCCATGATATTTTCCTCAGGCACTTCGCAGTCGTTGAAGACGAGCTCCGCGGTTGGGCTGCCGCGCATCCCCATCTTGTCGATCTTCTGTCCGATCGAGAAACCGGGCATGTCCTTCTCGATGATGAAGGTGGTGATGCCGCGTGAGCCTTCGCCGGTCTTGGCATAGACGACCAGCGTGTCGGCATAGGCCGCGTTGGTGATCCAGAATTTGGTACCGTTGAGGACATAGCCGCCCTGCACCTCTTCGGCGCGCAGCTTCATGCCGACGACGTCCGATCCGGCGCCCGCTTCGGACATGGCCAGGCTGCCGACATGCTCGCCCGAGATCAGTTTGGGGAGGTATTTGGCCTTTTGCTCGGGGCTCGCCCAGCGGCGCAGCTGGTTGATGCAGAGGTTGGAATGCGCGCCATAAGAAAGGCCGATCGAGGCCGAGGCTCGGCTGACTTCCTCACAGGCGATGACATGCTCGAGATAGCCGAGGCCGAGGCCGCCATATTCCTCTTCGACGGTGATGCCGTGCAGGCCGAGCTCGCCCATCTGCGGCCACAACTCGACGGGAAACCAGTCCTCCGCGTCGATCTTCGCGGCCAGAGGCGCGATCCGCTCGCTCGCGAACCGCCGCGTCGTGTCGCGGATCATGTCGGCGGTTTCGCCGAGCGCGAAGTCGAGCGTGGCGTCCATTGTCATCTCCCGCAGGAAGGTTTCGTCTGTTACGACCTGCCCTAGACGAGCAAATTAGGGGTGCCAATGCCAAGTCTTCTCCGCCGCAAGACCATCACCGAAGCGCCGCCCGAGCATCAGCTCGCGCGCACGTTGAGCTGGCCGCATCTGGTCGCATTGGGCGTCGGCGCGATCGTCGGCACAGGTATCCTGACCTTGATCGGCGTCGGTGCCGATCGCGCCGGCCCCGCGGTGCTGTTGAGCTTCGTCGTGGCGGGCGCGATCTGCGCGGCGGCGGCGCTCTGCTATGCCGAGATGGCGACGCTGATCCCGGCATCGGGAAGTGCCTACACCTATAGCTATGCGACCCTGGGCGAGGTGATCGCCTGGGTGGTCGGCTGGTCGTTGATCCTGGAATATTCGTTAGTGGTCGCGACCGTCGCGGTCGGCTGGTCGGGCTATGCGGTCGGATTCCTGAAAGGGCTGGGGATCATCCTTCCCGACTATCTGACGCACGGGCCGACACTGGGCGGCCAAGTCTGTGGTGCGGCCGCGACGGCAACAGCGAGCTTCGGGATCAACTTGCCGGCGATCCTGATCATTGCCGTGGTGGCGGGGCTGCTGATGCTCGGCACGCGCGAAAGCGCGCGGATCAACTCGGCATTGGTTCTGCTCAAGATCGTGACGCTGGCGCTGTTCGTGGCGGTCGCCTTGCCGCATTTCGACATGGCCAATCTGCATCCGTTCGCGCCGCTCGGTTACGGCAGCACGCCCGGTCAATGCGGCGTCAAGTTCGGCATGATGGGCGCAGCAGCGATCATCTTCTTCGCCTTTTACGGGTTCGACGCGATCTCTACCGCGGCGGAAGAAGCCAAGCGTCCGGAGCGCGATCTCGCCATCGGCATCGTCGGGTCGATGCTGGCCTGCACGGTGATCTACATGATCGTCGCAGCGGCCGCGGTGGGGGCGCTGCACTTCTCCAAATTCTCGAACAGTCCCGAGCCGCTGGCATTGATCCTGCGCGAGATCGGGCAAGGCGGCGTCGCCACCGTCGTGGCAGCGGCGGCGGCGATCGCATTGCCGACCGTGATCCTGGGTTTCCTCTACGGCCAGAGCCGGATTTTCCTGGTCATGGCGCGCGATGGCTTCCTGCCCGCCAGCCTGGCCAAGGTATCGGCGCGCGGCACGCCCGCGCGGATCACGGCAATGACGGCGGTGCTGGTGTCGGTGCTCGCCGCGCTCGTTCCGCTCGACGTCATCGCCAGCCTCGCCAATGCGGGGACCTTGTGCGCATTCGTTGCGGTGGCGGTGTGCGTGCTGGTGTCCCGCCGGCGCGATCCGGGGGTGAAGCGGCCGTTCCGCACGCCGTTGGTCTGGCTGTTCGCTCCGATCGCGATCCTGGGTTGCCTCTACCTCTTCACCAGCCTGCAGAGCATCACCCAGATTTCGTTCTTCATCTGGAACGGGATCGGACTGGCGATCTACTTCCTCTACGCGCGGCGTCGCGCCTCGATCGCGTAGCGTTCAGGGCTTCAGCGCCCAGCGCACGACCTCGGCGATGCTGCGCGTGCCGGCGTGGACGACGGGGCGGCTCAGGCTCGGACGCCGGAGGCTGTGCATCCGGCGCGCCCAGTCGGGCAGCAGGTCGATTGCCGCACGCATTGTCATTGCCTGGAACGGCACCAGCATCAGGCTCGGCGGCGGCTGGTCGAGCAGGATATGCAGCACTTCATGGCTGCGCGCATCCGCCTTCAATTCGGGCAGGAAGTCGCGGATGATCGCTTCCGCCTCCGCACGGCTGCGCGGGATCGGGTCGGCGCCGAGCAACTCTCCGATCAGCGCGACTTCGGCATAATAGCGATCCTGGTCGGCGACGCTCATCCCGGGTTCGCCATAGCGGATCCAGCCGGCGAGAAAGCTCGACACCTCGGCGACATGGACCCAGGCGAGCAGGTGAGGATCGCTGGCACGATACGGCGTGCCGTCGGGCAGCGTTCCCGACACCGCATCATGGATATGGCGGACGCGCTCGATCTGCGCCTCCGCGGACACGCGCGTCTCGAACGTGGTCTGGGCGATGAAGCGCGCCGTACCCCTCAGCCGCGCATTCATATCGTCGCGAAAGCTCGAATGGTCCCACACCCCCGCCAGCACGCGCGGGTGCAGCATCTGCAGCATTAATGCGGCGATGCCGCCGACCATCATGCCGGTAACGTCGATATGGACGCGCCAACTGATTGAATCGGGCGCGAACAGCCCGCTACCGTCGAGTGCGCGTACGATCGGCGGATTGGCGGGATCGGACAGCAATCCGCGGACCTGGCGAGCTATGGCGGAGCGGAGGCCGATCATGCGGGATGCATAGGCAAAGTCGCTGCCGCAGGCGAGCGCCACATCGGTTGATTGCTCGACTATCGAAGAATTCGCCAACAATTGTCACCCGTCATCGACAAAACCGGCGATTGGCGCGAGGTCTTCCTCATCCTGTCGCAGGATCGGCGCGAGCGGCGCGCCGCAGCATCTGGTGTCCGATTTCGACCTCGCCCGGCATCAGTCCGGCGCACCGCCGTCGTGCGGCTAGATCCCGCTCCAGCCCAAGGACATCGTCAGCGCGGCGCTCTCTCCAGGCGCCAAGATCGTCATCGGTGCGTCGCGGTTGAGCGCGTCGGGCATGTGCGTGACCGGCTCGACGCAGAAAAAGGTTTCGTTGGGCGGACGATAGAGGTGCAGCCAGTCCGCGCCGCCGCTGGTGAGCGAGAGCCGAACGGGACCTTGCTCGATCGCCGCGGCGCCCGACCAGCCGGCATAGCAATTGTCGATCAACGTCGTCCCCCGCACGGCACATGGGCTCGACCAGTCGCCGAACGCGTCAGCCGGCGCCCGGCTCACCGGCAGCAACGTGTCATCGGCCAGCCAGACCGCGTCCGCCTGGAAGCTGAGGCGGGTGGCATCGTCGAGCGGAAAATAGGGATGGAAGCCCAGCCCGGCCGGCATCGGCGTCTTGCCGCTATTGGTCAGCATCAGCGTCAGGACGATGCGGTCGGGAAACAGCCGGATGTGCTGCGTCGCGTGATATGACCATGGCCAGTCGTCATTGCCATCGTGACGATGCGCCAACAGTGCCTCGTTGTCCTGGTGAGTCTCGATGCTCCAGGGTTGCTGCCATCCCAAGCCGTGCAGGCTGTGCGGATGGTCGCCGAAATTGCGTGGTAGTCGATATTGCTCACCGGCGAACACGAACCGTCCGTCGGCGATCCGATTGGCATAGGGGAGTAGCGGAAAGCAGCTGGAACCGAGCGGATCGGTGACGTCTTCGGCTGCCGGGCGCAGCAGATCCGTCGCCGCGACGCGCAGCGCTGTAAGCGCTCCTCCGAGCTCGGGAAGAATGCTTGCCGTGGCAGCCCCGGCGCGGAGATCGAGCCGGGTCATTCGACCATCTCCTCCAAGACGGCCACGACAAGCAATGGGGAGGCCCCTTGCTCGCTCATTGCGCGACCGACGAAATGGCCGTCCTGCCAATCTACCAGCAGCGCCCAGCTGAAGTCGCCCTCCATATGCCTACCTCTCCGGATCAATCTTCTAAGTATGATAGCGCTACCTTCATTCAGCGCCCGGAATGTCAAGGCGTACGATGCATTCCGATTCCGTTTGTGCCGCGATCAGCAGTCGTGACACGGGACGCAGAAGTCGTAACACCGTCAGATGTGGTCGATGCGGATGACGTGTCCGTAGCGCTGTCAGCGCTGTCGACTGTTAGGGGGCTGGCTAAATCCATATATTTGAGACGCCCCTCTATAAGTCCGCCGTCCTCGATGGCGATCTGTTCATACGTGATGTCCCCGTTGATCCTTGCACCGCTTTCGACCGTGAGTTGGCGGACGCGAACGGTGCCTTGGATAGAACCAGCGAGACGGGCGGTGTCGGCAGTAACTATCCCGACGATTTTGCCTTTGCCACTCTGGGTGAGCGTTGCGCAGTTGACGTCGCCCAGGACATGTCCGTCGATATGGATCTCGGTGGTCGTGGCGACATTACCCGAGATAAGGATATCGGCATTGAGCACCGAGCGCACACCGCGCTTGCCATCGTTCGGTTGGTGTCGCGGTAAAGGCGGTATCGACCCGCGGCTCGGTTTGCGGCCGAAGATATGCACAATTGCCGTCCCCCAAAATCAGGTTTCGTTTCGGCGAGCGATCTCGTCAGCGCTTGCGGACGAACTCCGCGCGCAGGACCAGGCCCTTGATGCCTTCGTAACGGCAGTCGATCTCCTGGGCATCGCCGGTCAGTCGGATCGACTTGATCACCGTGCCCCGCTTCAGCGTCTGGTTCGCGCCTTTGACCGTCAGATCCTTGATGAGGGTCACGCTATCGCCGTCCGCGAGCAGATTGCCGACGGCATCGCGTACTTCGATGAGATTGGCATCCTCCGCGCTGGCCGCGGCTGCAGAGGCGCTGATCCACTCGCCGGTGGCTTCGTCATAGACATAGTCGTCGTTGGTATCGGTCATGGTCGAGCTTTCGTTCCGGGTATCAGTTGAGCGCGGTGGGCACCGCGTTGGTCGCGTTGACGATGCTCGCGGCGATCCGCAGTGCTTCGGGGAAGTTCTCGGCGTGGATGACCCCGGCATTGCCTCGCCCGAGACGCACCCGATCGAGCATGGCAAGAGGCTGCGGCTGCACGCCGGACAGGATGATCTGGGTGCCGGCGGACGTTGACCGGCGCACGATTTCGGCGATCGTCGTCACGCCGCTTGCGTCGAACATCGGCACGCGGCGCATGCGCAGGATGATCACTCGCGGCGTCTGGCCGATCCGTCGCAACGTATCGAGCAACTCGCTGGCGATGCCGAAAAAGACCGGCCCGTCGATCCGGAACACTTCGACGCCCGCTGGGAGGACATCGCGCTGGTGGATGTCCTCGTCTTCGTCGCCCTCTGCGTCGGCATCGATCTGGACCGTCTCGCTCATCCGCAGCATGAACAGGAGCGAGGCGAGCGTCACGCCGACCGCGATCGCTGTCGTAAGATCGACCAGCACGGTGAGTCCGAAGGTCAGCAGCAGCACCGCACGATCGCCATTGGGCATGCGCAGCAAACCGATGAAGCGCTCATGCTCGCTCATTCCCCAGGCGACCATGAACAGGATCGCGGCGAGCGCCGCCATCGGCACGAACGCCATCAAATTGGTCGCGAACAGGATGAAGAGGAGCAGGAACAGCGCGTGCAGCATGCCGGCCACCGGGGTCAGCGCACCAGCCCGGATGTTCGTCGCCGTCCGGGCGATCGCGCCGGTCGCCGGCAATCCGCCGAACAGGGCCGAGGCGATGTTGGCGACACCCTGGCCGACCAGTTCCTGATTGGACCGGTGCCGCGATCCGATCATCCCGTCAGCCACCACCGCCGACAGCAATGCCTCGATCCCCGCAAGGAACGCGATGGTGAAGGCGGACGGCAGGATCGCCTGGAACTTGGCCAGCGAGATCGATGGCAGCGCCGGTGCGGGCAGGCCAGCCGGAATGTGCGGAAACCGAGAACCAATCGTTTCCACCGGCAGATGCAGGAGGGCCACCGCCACGGAGGCGACGACTATCGCGACCAGGAAACCGGGCACGCGCGGCGCCACCTTGCGCAAGCCGAGGATGAGGAGGAGCGACCCGAGGCCGATCGCCAGTGTCGTGGCGTGGACGCTGCCGAGCGCTCCGAGATAGGCCTGCCATTTGGGCAGGAAGTCCGCCGGGACCTTGTCGATCGACAGGCCCAGGAAGTCCTTGACCTCGCTTGATGCGATGATGACGGCGATGCCCGCGGTGAATCCCGTCACCACGGGATGCGGAATGAACTTCACCAGCGCACCGAGCTTGGCATAACCGGCGATGATCAGGATGAAGCCGGCCACCAAGGTCGCGAGTAGCAGTCCGTCATAGCCGTGCTGCGCGATCACGTTGAACACGACCACGACGAACGCGCCGGTGGGGCCGCCGACCTGGGCCCGAGACCCGCCCAGCGCGGAAATCAGGAATCCGGCGACGACCGCTGTGATCAGGCCTTTGTCGGGTGACGCGCCGCTCGCGATGCCGAGCGCCATCGCCAACGGTAGGGCAACGATGGCGACGGTCAGCCCCGCTATGGCATCCCGCTTGAAGCGATCGAACGTATAGCCTTCGCCCAGAACGGTGATCAGCTTGGGCGTATAGGCCGTCCAGCGCGGGTCATGCAGCACTGCCATTGGCTCCGGATGCCTGGTCGAACATCATGGATGGCACGCGTTTGAGCGAGTCTCCGCTTAGCGTCTCTTTCAGCCGCACGCCGCGCCCCACGCCAACGCTCGGCGCATTCTCTCCGATCAGTTCGATGCCGGCACGCTCGAGCGCGGAAATCACCTTGACCAGCGTATCCACGACACCGCGCACCTGGCCGTCCGATGCCTCCATGCGCTGGATGGTCGGCAGCGACAGTCCCGCGAGGTCGGCGAGTTGGCGCTGGTCAATCTCGAGAAGGGCGCGGGCCGCGCGCATTTGCTGGGACGTGATCATCGTTCCTCGTGATGTATGAAACATCAAATTGCATGCTTATGCATTAACTATCAGACATGGTATAGCTAATCTGAGTGGCCGTGCCAACCCGGTTGGGCAAGAACGCGCGACGTCGGCTGGCAACTTGATCGTGCGCCACGCGCGCGTTGCCGAGAGACCTCCTCACCAAGTGCGCGTCCAAGTGATCGCGAGAGTCGCGGCCGACTTGCCGCCCCTCACGCCAGGTTTGCCCGAACAGCATCGTACGGCCCCAAAGCGCTTCAACGCGCAAAAAACTTCACATTTTCCTACAATATGGGACGTGAGCGCAATATTTGGTCTTTACAGCGCGGAGTAATCTGTCGGACAATTGGGATGCGCGTGATGGCGCATGGGAGGTGATGCGAACCTCGCAGTGTTTTCGCCCTGGAGGGGGTGGCTCAACTGTCGATGGCGCATCCGAAATGAAAAGAGAGGCGCTCACCGAAGGTGCCTCTTCGCGAGAGGATGATGGGGATGACTTCAAAGAGCATTGGTTGGAGCCGTGCGCTGATTCTGCGGCCGTCGCTTCTGGCGCTGGCCACGGCGTCGGCGTCGATCGGTTTTTCCGGCACTGCCTGGGCGCAAGCAACGCCACCGGCCGGTTCCGCCACCGATAAGCAGCCCGAACAGGCGGCGCCCGGCGATCAGGGCGCAAGCGTCCCCAACGACATCGTCATAACCAGCTACCGCGCCTCGCTCGAAAGCGCGATCGACAGCAAGCGCAGCTCGGTCAATATCGTCGACGTCATCAAGGCCGACGACATGGCCAGCTTCCCCGATGCCAACCTTGCCGAGTCGATCCAGCGCATTCCCGGCGTTTCGATCACGAGAGATGGCGGTGAAGGACGGAACGTCACCGTTCGCGGGCTCGGCGGCGATTTCGTTCGAACCCTGCTCAACGGGATCGAGGCCTATTCCGCGACCACCGGATCGACCTTGGGCCAGGTTGCCGGGATCAACCGTACGCGCGGCTTCGATTTCTCCACGTTTGCGTCCGAATTGTTCAGCGGCGTCACCGTCAGCAAGTCGCAATCGGCGGACATGGACGAAGGATCGCTGGCCGCGACGATCGATCTTCAAACGGCGCACCCATTCGATAAGAAGGGCTTTCGTTTCGCGGTTTCGGGCCAGGGTGCCTATTACGACAATAACAAGACCTTCGCTCCGCGCGTCGCTGGTCTGATAAGCGACACGTTCGGCGATTTCGGCGCGCTCGTCTCGGTCGCTTACAGCACGCGGAAAGCGCAGGAAGACGGCTATAGCGATACGTCGCAATCGGACTATTCGGACGCGCTCAACGGCTTTTGCGGGCGCGCGACAGACGATCCCAACCAGCCTGGCAGCCAGGTGGTGAATACGCCAATTCCGTACGTGAATCCGCTTTCCGGAACGGGCAATCGGCCGGCCAACCAGTGTTTCTCCGGAATCCCCTCGAACGACGCCGCTTATTCAAAGGTCAACCAGCCGAACGTCTTCCTGCCGAGAAATCCAGGGCTGGGGCGGTTCACCCTAGACCAGAAACGGCTCGGCATCACGGTCGCGCTACAGTACAAACCGTCCGAGAAAACGCAGATCACGCTGGACGGCGTCTATTCGCAATTCGATCAGAATCGCAAGGACTTCGCGCTGTCGCTGGCGTCGAACAATCGTAACGTCAACGGAGCGAGCGCTGCATTCCCGTTGTTCGCGGGTCGCGTCGATACGCAACTGATCGATGTCAATGTCGATCCGACCGGGCAGGTCGATTACATGAAACTCAACAATGTCGACATCAAGCAGATCCAGGAGGTCAGCAAGACTCGTACAAAGACGTACGAATTCGGACTTACCTTGAAAGAAACTCTATCTGACGACCTGACATTTGACGCGAAAATCGGTGCCGCCGGATCGGATTTCAATCAGCCGTATGACGTCTTCATTTCCTATGATGGCTTCAACAAAAACGGCTATAGCTTCGACGCTCGCGATGACAGCCGGCGCCCGCTGATCGACTACGGCTACGACGTCAATAACGCCGCGAACGTTACGTTCACTAACGCGGGAACCGGCCTCACGCCGGATATCCGGTTGGTGAATGCGCGCGTGAAGAACAATCTGTTCACCGCTGCCGCCAACTTCACCTATCGCGCGAGCGGCGCTTTGTCGTTCAAGGGCGGCGCGCAGTACAAAAGGTTCAATTTCAACGCGCGTCAGAACCAGCGGCCCGCGGTCAGCGCCAACAACGCCCCCGATCTGACGAAGTTCGGGTTCGCGCAATTCGCCGCGGACTTCCCGAACCTGGCGGCGCTCAGCACCAGCGTGACCGGCTTTGGGCAAGGCCTCGGCCTCCCAGCGGGCTCGGTTACAAGCTGGGTGGTGCCCGACGTCAACGCCTTCATCAGCAAGCTCGATTTGCTGTGCAATTGCGTCAACAAATATGGCGATTTCACCGTCAACAGTTCCGCCGCGCTTGGGCAGAACAGGGACGTGCGCGAGGAGGACAAAGCGCTTTACGGGCAGGTCAATTTCGACTTCGACGTTCTGGGCGGCCGCTCGCTGCGGGGCAATCTGGGCCTGCGTTATGTTCGTACCGATGTCGTTTCGGCAGGCTTTACGGGCAGCACGCGCGTCAGCGTGCCCAACGGATATGACGACTTCCTGCCCTCGGCAAACGTTTCGCTGGAGGTCACCGATCGTTTGATCGTGCGCGCCGCGGCGGCCAAAGTCATGGCGCGTCCCGGTTTGGGCAACCTCAATCCCGGCGGGTCGATCAATACAAATTTCGGTGCGCAAAGTGCGTCGATCGGCAACCCGCTTCTCAAGCCGTATCGGGCAAAGAATTACGATTTGAGCCTGGAATATTATCCGCAAAAGGGCGCGTTTTACGGCATCGCCTTATTCTACAAGGATGTCGGCAGCACGATCCAGACAACGGCTTCGCAGGAACCATTCGGTAATACCGGCTTGCCGCTCGAGCTCCTGCCTCAGAACCAAGACGCGGCGACGATCTACACCGTCACCCGGTCGCGCAATACGGCGGGGGGCTATATCGAGGGTGTCGAGGTCAATCTCCAGCAGCCCTTTACCTTCCTGCCCGGATTCCTCGGGCATTTCGGGGCGTCGGTAAACTACACCTTTGTGAAGTCGTCCGTGCTCTATTACCTGTCGACGGCGCCCAACGCTCCGGCAATCCATGATCAGTTCGTCAATGTCTCGCCGCACTCGGTCAACGCGACGCTGTTTTACGATGACGGACGGTTCTCGGCCCATGTCTCGGCGGCCTACCGCAGCGCCTATCTGATCGGTATGCCGTTCAAGCCCGGCGTAGAGGATGGCTATTACAGCTACGGCACCACCAACATCGACGCCTCGCTGTCGTTCGCGATCACGAAACGGTTCAAGATCACGGGCGATTTCCTCAATCTCACGGATCAGAAGGGCGACCAATATAGCGGCAAGGATCGCAAGGCGCAGCGCGTCTTCAGCACGACCGGACGCTCTGTGTTTCTGGGGGCGGCCTATAGTTTCTGATCGAGCCGGACACTTATTCTGCCGCCGCCCGGGACGACCTGAGAACGAGACCAAACGGTAACAGTGAGCAATCGGCCGCGCGGCAGACGCGGCCCGTTTTGGAGAGTTAAGATATGAAGCTGATAGCTGCCGGGTTGCTCGCTTTGACCGCTGTCGCGGCGTCGACCGCAGTGCCTGCTGCAGATACGCCGCGCGAATGGATCGATGCGAAGACCGGCCACCGCGTCGTCCGGATTTCGACCGGTCCGGGCATGTCCAGCCTCTATTTCCACCAGCAGAGCTTCGCCCCCCAAGGGGACAAGATGGTCATCTCGACGGCGCAGGGTATCGCCGCGGTCGACGTGAAAAGCTGGAAAATTTCGCCCATCGTGACCGGCGACGGACTGCAATTGCTGTTCACCGGCCGCAAGACACGCACAGTCTACTATGCGACGCGCAGCCGCTCGGCCGGCGGGACGGGGGCGGCGGACCGCGATGGCCAGACCGGCGCGATCGAGGTGTGGGCGGCTGATATCGACAGCGGAAGGACACGGAAGATCGCGGACGTGCCGGCCGGCGGCATCGCGACGATCAACGCCGACGAGACCTTGCTGGCAGGGGCAGTGACCGAACGCGCGATGCCGCTTCAGCCGGGCGTGGCGGGGCGTGATGCCCGGTTCGATCAAGCTCCTTATGCCGCCAACGGCCCGGACGGTAAGCCGCTGACCTTCGCCGAGGCGAAGGAAGTACGGCTCAACGAACGGCTCGAAGCCAAGATTCCGATGGAGATATTCACGATCGATATCCGCACGGGCCAGCGCAAGACCGTGATCGCGTCGACCGACTGGCTCAACCACCTGCAATTCTCGCCCACCGACCCGGGCCTGCTGATGTTTTGCCATGAGGGGCCCTGGCACAAGGTCGATCGGATCTGGACGATCAGGACAGACGGTACCGGCCTGACCAAGATCCATAATCGTACGATGAACATGGAGATTGCCGGACACGAATTCTGGTCGCCCGACGGCAAGACCATCTGGTACGATTTGCAAACGCCGCGCGGTGAAGTTTTCTGGCTCGCGGGATACGACCTCGCGACCGCCAAGCGGCGCTGGTACAAGGTCGATCGCAACCAATGGTCGGTCCATTACAATATCTCACCCGACCAGACCGTATTCTCCGGTGACGGTGGCGATAGCGAAATGGTCGCGCACGCACCGGACGGCAAATGGCTTTACCTATTCCGCCCCAGGGCGATTCCCGATGTTGCGGGTATCCATGCGCCGGGGTCGGAGACGTTGATCGCGCCCGGCACGTTGGATGGCGAAAAGTTGGTCGACATGTCCAGGCAGGATTACCGGCTGGAACCCAACGCGCGTTTCTCGCCGGACGGCAAATGGCTCATCTTTCGGTCGAACATGGAGGGGGAACCGGGCATTTACGCGGTCGAGATCGCGCGCCAAAGCGCCTTGAAACGGCGCTCGTGATCCTCGATGGCCCCGGGGGGTGCGCCGCGACCGGCACCTGCCGCAGGTCGAGGTCAGCGCTTCGATCGAGCACTCTCGTCGATCGTCGTCAGCAAACCGGCGATGGCATCGCTGACGGCGAAAAGCCGCGATCCCCGCAAGTCCACGATCGTATGGCAACCGCGCGCGACTCTTCCGTTTCCTCCCCTGGACCGCTAGTGAAAGGGCGGGGAGGATACTATCTCATCCGGCGACCCCCAGGGAATTAATCAGCACTCACCAATGCGCTGGCGCTAGCGCGGAGATAGAATTCGATGCCGAAAGATACCGACGTCAAGGATCCTTACGCTTCGTTAAAGGGCGCGCAGTCGCTGATGCGCGCGTTGGACATTCTCGACCAAGTAATCAACGGCCCGGTGAAGTCGGCTGACTTGGCACGAAATCTCGATCTCACGCGATCGACGACCCATCGACTTGCCCAAGCCCTGAGGGCGCGCGACTACCTTGCAATCACGCCGGACGGCTATTCGCTGGGCCCGAAGCTTCTCCAGCTCGGATCGATGGCGCAGGAGCAGACCGATTACGTGCGGGTCGCCAGGCCGCATCTCGAGGCGCTGTCGGCCGAAACCGGATATTGCGTCTTCCTCGGTAAGCGCGAGGGCGACTGGTCGCGCCATCTCGACCGCGTGACCGGGCGGCAGCGCCTGCGAGTGGCGACAGCGCCCGGCGATCGGCGATTGATCGTGGAGACCGGCATCGGAAAGGCGCTATTGCTCGACCAATCGGAAGACGCGCTGACCAAATTTTTCCAGGCCGAAAAGCCCCAGGCCAGCGCCAAGAAGCTGAAAGATTGGCTCGACGCGATGCGGGAGAACAGGGCGCGGGGCGTAGTGCTTCACGAGAGCGAGGCGGGCGACTTCGTCCGATCCGTCGCCGCGCCCGTGCGGAACGACAAGGGCAATATCGTCGTTGCCATCAGCATCGCCGGGGCGGCGGCCTATCTGACGGACAAGGTCCTCGAGGAGCTCGCCGCTCCCGTAAAGGCGGCGGCGGCGAGCATCGGTGCTTCGCTCGGCTATCGGGCGTCCACTTCCGACTAGATCTGGTTTCGGCAGGCGGAAAGAAGCGTCACCCGATCATGGGTTGGGCATCGTGAACAGCCGATCATAGTCCCGCCAATGGGCATTCATGGTGCGGACCTTTTGCCGCAGCACGGATTGGAAATTGGGTCCTAGCTTCATGATCGTCTCCTCGCTGTCGCTGGCGGCGAGATCGAGCAGCGGGCGGCTGCTGCTCGACATCAGCTTGTCGAGCGAGACTGCCGTATCGATCTCGCGGCGCGCGGTGTTGATCATATCGGCGCGTGCCCAATCGTTCTGCACGCCCAGGACCGGATGGGCTTCAGGTTTCACGCCCAGCCCCGTGACGCGATCGAGCTGAGCCTGATAGCCAACCATGTTGTCGGCCGACTGCAGCAAATACCCTAGCGCCTGAACGCGCTTGCTTGTGAGCCGCCAATAGTCCGCAGCGTCGGGCGTGGTCGCCGAGGCGGCGAGAGCGTCGAAATCCTTCTGCGCACGCCGGACGCGCGGCATGGATATCTCGATGGCGCGTTGGAATAGCAGGTGCGCGCCCCATCCTTCGTACATGCGCATTGCCTGGATGTCGGCCAAATTGGAGGCCGTCTCTTCCGTCCCCGCCTGAAAGAGGAAGCGGCGATAGCCGGCCTTTTCGGCATCGGTCAGTTCGGCGGGGATCGGCACCATCGGGCGCTCGATCCATCGATTGAGCACATGGCCCATGCGCAGCATCGGACCGAATTCGAGCATTTCGAGATATTTGCGGACATCGTTCAACGCGCTCCAGGCGTCGATCAGGGTGTCGGCTTGGTCGTCACCCACTTCCGACACCGCGAACCGCCGCAGCGCGGCGATCCGCTCGACTGTCGTCGCCATCGGCTGATCCCGCGTCGACCTGAGCAGCCGGAAGGAGAAATCCTCACTTTCACGATCGCCGAGCAGATAGGCTTTGTGAGCACCGCTCGACCTGGCGACGGGATCGAAACTCGGAACGACGAGGCCGACGACCGGGGAGAAGGCGCCGTCATCGATACGGGTGATGCCGGTCTCGAAGGGGCGTCCGTCAGGACCTTCCTTGCCGTTTACGGCGAGATCGGTCGGGAGCTTGCGCTGGATATTTTCGAGCACGTCCGGACTAAAGGTCGCGATCATCCAGGGCCGTGGCGGTATCTGATTGATGTTGATGCGGATCCGGTGCCCCGACGTGGCTGCCGCCTGCTGAATGTTGGTCATGAAGCCGACCACTCTGTCGGCGAGCGGCACGTCGCGGTTTTCCGATGCGCCATTCGCGCCGGGATACAGGCCAGGCGCCCAATCGAAGCCCGACCCGGCGTCGGTCGTGACCCACAGAAACGTCTCGATCTGCGGGCATGCCGACACGAGCGCGGTGGTCGCCTCGCGGTACATGGCCAGCACATCGGGATTCGCCACGTTCGGCGCGAAATAGACCTTCTTCGATCTCGTGACCTGGTCGATGCGCGGGCCGCGATATTCGGGATGGGCGGCGAAGAAGGCCTCAGGCAGGACGCCGGGTTCGTTCGCGCTCCAGATCGCCTTCAGATCGTATTTGCCGAGAATCTGGCAGCGCTGCGTGACGATGCGCTGGACGCGCGCCGCATAGGCCCCGTCCATGAACGGACGGACTGCCGCGGGCGGGAACATCTTGAACAGGGTAGCGTGGTGCGCGAACCACGCCGGATAGGGATCGTCGGCGTCCAATTCCCAATAAGCGATCGGAAGCCCTTCGGTGACGACCACCTCGGTTGCCCCGAGCTCGCGCGCCATCCTGGCCCGGCGGTCGAAATCGGCGAGATCATCGGCATCCCTGCTGTCGATCGAAGCAGCGGTCGACTTGTCCCTCGGCGTGGCGATCTTGCTCGCCGCGAAGGCGGGGGTGGCGGCCATGGTTGGCGCGAGGACCACCAGAAGGGGCATCGTCACGGCGCGCCACATCAAGAGATATCTCATATTCCTACTCCGACCGTGTAGCGCGCGTTTTCAACAAATCCCCAAGTGTTTGCGGCACCCTAGTCGCGGCCGGAATCGCCCAGCCGCCGGCGTCCGGGAGCGTCGGGCGCGACGATCGGCACGCGGTCGAGCGCTTCGGGTATCAAGGCCAGGCACTGGATCGCCGCCAGTCCCCATTGCGCCGAGGCGTTGGTCGACACGCCCGGCCATTCGAGCACATTATCGACCATATGCCGCGGGTCGCGCGGCCAGGTGCCGAGCCCGGCGTCGCCCGACAGGAACTCGCCGGCCGCGCGTGTCGCCAGCGCGGCATCCTTCTCCTGGAATGCCGCGTAGGCGGTCAGCCGCGAATGTCCCTCGCGCAGGTTGCGCGGCCCGAACGGCGGGCCGAATTTCGCCAGATATTCGGCCTGCGGTGCGTTGTACCAGCGGCAATATTCGAGCCATGCGTTGCGATAGGAAGGAGCGTCGAGCAGGCGCAACAGCTCCGAACTCACTTCCACCGCGCCGAATACGGCATTGAGATGGGACAGCCCGATTCCGCGCTTCTGGTCGATGAAGCGACCCGTCGCCAATTCGAAAGGCGCGCTCCCGGTCATCCAGCCGTGCGGCAGGTGGCCGATCGTCTCCAGCCCCGCGACGATCCGATCGCGCCACTTGGTGTTCCCGGTCCGCTCCCACTCGGTCAGCCAGGCCGCGGCGAGGGGGCACCAAGTGGTGCCGAAAGTCATCTCGATCGTGCCGGGCGGCAATTGCGGCTTCTTGGCGCCGGGGACCTTTCGCCCGATCTCGACATTGATCAACGCGCGATCGGAGGTGATCAGCGCGCGCATCAGATCGCCGACCCGCTCATCGGCGGTCAGATAATAATAGATGCGGCGGTAGCTGGCATTGCTGACGCGCGGCTGTTTCGAGCTGTCGCCCCAATGTTGCACGCCATGGCGCGTGCCGAGGCCGGCGAAACGTCCGGTGTGATAGACGTCGACCTCGCTGGTGTGGCGCGTCATCGCTTCGGCAAGGCGCCACGTTTGGGCGTCGCCGGTGCGGAGCGCCTGATACCATAGCCACAGGTCGGTCGAGAGCTCGCTATTGTCCCAGGCGAAACCGCCAATGTCATAGCGCCAGCGATGGCGATCGCTGTCATAGGTGTGCATCACATCGCCATGGTTCCAGAAACCGTACCAGGAGCGGCGATCGACCTCTCCGGCATAGAAATCGACCAGGTTGGACAGCTGGTTTTCGATCGCGGTGCGGTTGGGAGTCGAGCGGTCGGGAAGGCCATAATCGGCGAATATTCCGGCGGCATGGAGATGGGCGGCTGCGGCCATCAATTGCGGCGGTTGCGCCTGAGCGGCGGCCATTGCCGCCAGCGTGCCGTGATCGGGCGTGGCGGGTAGCGCCCACAGCATCAATTCGCTGGTGCGCGCGATGCCCGAAGCGTCGTCCCAGCCGGGCTCATAATCCTCATAGGTGACCGACAGCCCCTCATTCTGCGCGTCATAGCCCTCCATCCCCATCGTCCCGTGATAGGGGCGCAGGTCCATGGCGGGCGCCTCGGGCGACCAGAGCCAGGCGGTCAGTTTTGCGGTGTCGCCCGTGGCGCCATCGATGTGCAGCGCGGTTGGATGCCGTTGCCAGAAATAGCGGACGCCGATCGCGGCTCCTCCGTCCGGTCCGCCGACATAGGCAAGGCCGGGTGCGCGCCGCCCCTCCGCCGCGTCGACCCATCCCTGATCGTGACCAGTGCGCTTGGTCAGCGCCCAGCCGTTGGCGGTTGGCTGCTCCAGGCGAAAGTCGCCCCAGGCGGGAATGCGTTGCAGCGTCGCGCGGACCGCTCCTGCCATCTGGTCGAGCGGGGGTGTTGCGCGGCCAGCGATCTGGGCGTCGCGAAATGCCTTGCCGGGGTCGCGACGCAGCCCGGTCAGTGGGCGAACGCCCTCCGCGAACATCTGGCCATCGGTGGCAAAGCGGACGTGACGATCATGAAGCTCGCCGCGCATCGGCACCGCCGCGCTGATGCCGAGCGAGGACAGGAAATCACGGCTCGCGCTGCCATCGAATACGACCGAATGTACGATGCGCAGGCCCGCCGATCCGGCATAGGCGTAGAGGCGGACGGTGAACGGCATCCAGGCGCGCTCGCCCGACATATGGTGGCCGTCGATCCGCACCACGGCGCGGACCGGTCCGCGCTGCTCGACCGTCACGGTGTCGATCCGGCCGGTGAAGGGCGTGTCGGCGCCATGGATCGGGTCGGTGCGCGACGACCCGACCAGCGAGACGGGGCCGAGCACCGTCCTGCCGCCCTGCGTCGCCGACCGGATCAGTGCGTCGCCGCCCTTCGCGATTTCCCAGGCGAGGTCGCCGATGCGGATCGTGACCGCGGCGGCGCTCTCCGCGACCGCAACCGGCTGGGTTGGCGACAAAGGCCGGCCGCGCGTGACGGTCAGTACATCCGGCGACAGGTCGGCCGGAATCGCGTGCGCGGTCCATTTGACCGACCCGTCGGGCCAGGTCGCGGTGGTCCAGCCTTGCGATGGGACCGGCTTTCCCGCGCCGTCGAGAACGGTCAGGGGCCTGTCGTGCTTGATCGTCCCGCGCGGCCAGGCGACCCCAAAGGTCTGGCCGCTATGCATGGCGGGCGTCTGCCCGTCGATCCAGTGCACGGGCGCGGGGACGAAACCGGCCGGCGCGGCGTCCAACCTGATCGGAATAATGGTTGTCACCCCCGCCAACAGGCCGGCCTTCAGCGCGTCGCGACGGCTCAGGTTCATTTCTCTCTCCATCAAAGGCAGGGGATGGGCGGACGAATAGACAGCGGGCTCGGAGCTATGCGCACCTCGGATCGGCCGCACGAATGATGGCCGACGTCAGAGCCCATATGGATCGCGGCGCATATGCCGAAGGGTATGCCAGCCGGCCGGATTATGCCCATCGCATCATCGCCTCTTCCCCTGCTTTCCCGCGCTGTAGCCGCGCGTTGATCTGTCCGGCCATCTGCCTAGCATGTCCCGAAATGTAGAGGCAATGTCTACATATTGGGAAAATTGTAGCAAAATATCTCAGCCGGTTGCGGCTTGTAGGACGCGGTTGCATAATGCGGAACAGACAACGAAGGAGAGAGAGATGCGGGTGCCCAGCGTGCTGATCGGGGCTTTGGCCATCTTCGTGGCGGCAAGCGTGCAGGCATCGTCGCCGGCGCCAATGCGCATCTTCATCGCCAGCGATTCGACCGCACAGGATTACAAGCCCGACAGATATCCTCAGTCGGGATGGGGCACGATGCTGCGGTGCGCCGTGGGTCCGGGCGTGACGATCGAGAATCGCGCGATTGGTGGTCGCAGCACCAACAGCTTCATCCGCGAAGGCCGGCTCGACAAGATCGCCGCCGATCTGAGGAAGGGCGACACCCTGCTGATCCAGTTCGGCCATAACGACGCGAGCATCGACAAACCCGAACGGTACACGACGATCGAGCAATATATCGCCAATCTCCACCGCTTTCTCGACGTGGCGAAGAGGGCAGGGGCGAGGGCGGTCATCCTGACCCCGGTCGCGCGTCGCGATTTCAAGGACGGCGTCGAGCAGCCGAGTTTCTCCACCTATGCCGATGCCGCGCGCCGTGTGGCGAAGGAAACGCACACGCCACTGATCGACCTGGGCAAGAGCTCGCAGGCAATGGTCCAGGCGCTGGGCGCGGATGCCGCCAAGACCTATTATCTGCATTATGACGGTGCGGCGGGGGCCCCCGGCTATCCCAACGGGGTGTCCGACGACACGCATTTCAGCGAGGTCGGCGCGCGCCATATTGCCGACCTGGTGGCGATGGGCCTCAAGGCGTTGCGCCTGCCGATTTCGAAGCGAGTGACGCCACACGTGCCCGCGCTGACCCGCACTATTCCGGTCGGCGGGCCGTCATGCGCCTGATCCCGATCGTCGCGATGATCGCCGCCGCGACGATCCAGCCCGCGTCCGCCCAGGTCCGCCGCTTCGCGCTGGGCACTGCGCCGGCATCCGCCGATACCGTCGCGGTCGCACCAGGCCGCGCCTATGCGGATGGATATGGCTATGAAGCGGGCAGCGACCGGCTGTTCTCGGTCGCGGCCGCACCAGGCAATTACCGCGTGACGGTGACGATCGGCCTTCCGAACTTGGCGACCGAGACGACGATCAAGGCGGAGTCGCGCCGCCTGATGGTCGATGCCCTGAAGGTCGCGGCCGGACGACACGCGACCGTCAGCTTCATCGTCAACGTGCGCGATGCCAAATTGGCGCCCCCGCCGCCCAATGCGCCCGGCGGATCGCAGGTGCTGCTGAAGCCGCGCGAGAAGGGCTCGTTCAGCTGGGACGACAAGCTGACGCTGGAGATACTCGGCGAGCATCCCGGTGTGACCGCGATCGCGATCGAACCGGTGACATTGCCCACGATGTTCCTGCTCGGCGATTCCACCGTCACCGACCAGCCGGCCGAGCCGGCCGCGAGCTGGGGACAGATGCTTCCCGCCTTTTTCGCCCCCGACATCGCCATCGCCAACCATGCCGAGAGCGGCGAGACGATGAAGTCGTTCATGACCGAATTGCGCTTCGCCAAGGTGCTCGAACTGGCCAAGCCCGGCGACTGGGCATTGATCCAGTTCGGCCATAACGATCAAAAGGCGAACTGGCCGCAGACCTACGCCGCGGCCGAGACGACCTATCGCGATTATCTGCGCGCCTGGATCGCCGAGTTCCGCAGGCGCGGCGTCACGCCGGTGCTGGTCAGCTCTCCCGAGCGGCGTTTCTGGACGGGCATGAAAATCCGTCCGACCCTGACCGACTATGCCGCGGCGGTGAAGGCGGTCGGCGCCGAGCTCAATGTGCCGGTGATCGACCTCAATGCCATGAGCATGACCTTTTATGAGGCGCTGGGGCCGGATCGGGCGCCGATTGCCTTCAACGACAACGGCAAGGACGCGACGCATCATGACAATTACGGCGCCTGGGTGCTGGCGCGATGCGTGGCGAAGGGACTGGCGGATGCGAAGCTACCGCTGGCGCGGCATCTGAAATCCGACCTTCCGCCGTTCGATCCGGCTCGCCCGCCCGATCCGGCGAGTTTTCGGCTGGCGCCCAGCAGCGCGCACGACGCGCGCCGTCCGGAGGGCAATTGATGCCGACGCGCCGCACGCTGATCGCCGGCTCCATCGCCGCATCTTTTGCCCTTCCTGCGACCCTGAGCGCGGCGCCGGGCGCGCCAGACCCGAGGGGCGAGGGCGTTACGGTCGATCGCTTCCCGATCTGGCCGAAGGCGCCGCCCGGCGCACCGACGCCGGCGGTGGTCGAACAATGGGTCAAGAGATCGCCCAACGGCGGCGTCGACGATATCGCATGGCCGCATGTCGCGTCGCCGATGCTGACTGTGGTCAAGCCGGCCAAGCCGACCGGCGCGGCGGTGCTCATTTGTCCGGGTGGCGGTTATGCGCGCGTTGCGGTGGGCCGTACGGGCGGCGGCATCGCGCGCGACTTCGCCGCACGCGGGATTACCGCGTTCGAGCTTCTGTATCGGCTGCCGCACGATAATTGGGCGGCCGGCCCCGACACGCCGCTCCAGGATGCGCAGCGCGCCATGCGGGTGATCCGCGCCGGTGCGGGCACGCGCTGGACGGTCGATCCGGCGCGCGTCGCGGTCACCGGTTTTTCCGCCGGCGGACATCTCGCGGCGCGGCTGGCGAGCCGCTCCGCGCTTTCGACTTATCAGCCGCAGGACGCCGCCGATCGCCTGTCCGCAGCGCCCGTCGTGGCGGGGCTGTTCTTCCCGGTCATCACGATGCTCGACGACGGCGTCCATGCCCAGTCGCGCCGCGAATTACTCGGCGCGCACGCTGCGGATCCGCAATGGCAGCAGCGCTATTCGGCGCAACGCGACTTGCCGGCGTCGATGCCGCCCAGCTTCGTCGCCTGCAACGGCGATGACCCGGTGGTGCCGTTCCGCAATGCGATGCTGATGTTCGAGGCGCTGAAGGCGGCGAAGGTCGCGGCCGAATTGATGGTGTTCGAAAAGGGCGGTCACGGCCCGCCGGCCAACCATAAGGACGGCACGCCGGTGCCGTGGTTGGACCTGTTCGTGGCGTGGGGCCGCGATCACGGCTGGCCTGGCTGACCACCTTACTCCATGACGCCGGTGGGGCGGCGCAACCTATTGCGCCGCTGTCTCGCTTGGTTTCAAGGCGCCCGGAAAGTAGCTGAGATGTGGGGGCTGGTTATAGGCGGTGTTCTGCCACGCCACGCCGGCGCGGTAGACCGGATCCTGCATCAGCGTGACCAATCGGTGCGTCGTCGGATAGGGCGTGGTGTAGATGCGGAGCTCGCGATTGTCGGCCGAGCGCCACACCACCTCCTCGCGCCAATCGCCCAGGATGTCGGCCTGAAGGGCAGGGGTGGCCTTGGTTCCGTTATTCGACGCGACGTCGTCGGGATGCAGCAAGGTGATGGCGGTGCCGGTATTCCAGTCCCATTTGCTGATCGTCGTGCCGTCGAGCAACTCCTGCAGAAAATCGCCATCCCAATAGATCGCGAAATTGGTCTGCCGCGGCGCCGGGCCGATCGCCTTGCCATGGACATCGAACAGGTCACGGCTGTTCGATCCCCAGAATTCATCTCCGACATAGCGTGGGTCGATATCGGCGGCTACGCCGCGCCCAGTGTCCGTTTCGGCCGGCTTGGTCCACAGGACTTCGCCCGTGCGCGCGTCGAGCAGGCCCGAGCCGAGCCCGCCATTCGCCTTCACCTCTTCGAACACGCCCCATTTCTCGAGCCCCGGACGGAGAGGATCGAGGTCGCCGACATGCATCGTGTCGCCGTGATAGAGCGGGTCGGTCCATAGCCCCTTGCCATCGTCGTCGACCGCCATCGATCCATAGATCACCTCGTCACGGCCGTCGCCATCGACATCGGCGATGCTGAGCTGATGATTGCCGCGATTGCCGTAGTCGCCATTGCCGGGCGCCGCCGAATCGAACAGCCAGCGCCTAGTCAGCTTGCCGCCGCGATAATCCCAGGCGGCGATCGCCGTGCGGGCGTAATAGCCGCGGCCGAAGATCATGCTGGGGTGGCGCCCGTCGAGATAGGCGGTGCCAGCCAGGAAGCGGTCCGCGCGGTTGGCATAGCCGTCCCCCCAGGTGTCGCGCAGTTGTTCGAAGGTCGGATTGCCGCCGGGATAGCGGGGAGGGTCGTAAGGCATGGTGGCCAGCGCCCGGCCGGTGCGGCCGTCGAATACGGTGAGATATTCGGGGCCCTTCAGGATGCGGCCCTTGAGCGGCGCCACCTTGGTACCGTCGGCGAGCAGCTTGGCGCCGGTACGGTCGGGCTGCGGCACCTCACCGCCATGGCTGCGCCAGTCGGCCTTGGCGTCGCCGATGACCTTGCCGGTGCCGTCGACCGTACCGTCGGCGGTTTTCATCGCCACTTCGGCGCGGCCATCGCCGTCGAAATCGAACACCTGGAATTGGGTGTAATGCGCGCCGGCGCGAATGTTCCTGCCCAGATCGATCCGCCACAGCCGCTTGCCGTCCAGCGTATAGGCGTCGACGAAAACGTCGCCGGTATAGCCTGCCTGGCTGTTGTCGTGGCTGTTGCTCGGATCCCATTTGAGGATGAGCTCGTACCGGCCGTCGCCGTCGAGGTCGCCGACCGACACGTCGTTGGCGGAGTAGGTGTAGGATTCTCCATCGGGCTCCGTTCCGCCCGGTGGCGGGGTCAGCGGGATCGACAGATACCCCTTGGGCATCATGATCGCGGGAACGCTCGCCTTGCTTGTCGCGGGAGTGCCGGCGATGCGCAGCGTATAATGCGCGGCCGCCGACCCGGTGGGATCGACGAACGAGGTGGTTTCGGAGATCGGTTTGGCGTTGATGCGGCGCCCGTCGCGATAGACGTCAAAGCCGACATTGCGCGCGTCGCTATCCAGCAGGCGCCAGCTGACCAGCCAGCCCCCACCCTTGGCCGGCGACGCGATCAGCCCGCGATCGAGCCGCTCGGCCTCACGCGGCGGCGCTGCAGTGACGCTATCCGCAACCGCCAACAGGCAGCCCAGCGCAGACGTCGCTATCAACAATTTCCCGAAGCCCCGCATGACGTCCTCTCCCACGAGCGTGATATTATCCTACTTAATAGGATTGCATTCCACGTTTTGGCAACATAGAGTGAAACGACTGCTCACAATGTGGGCATTCAGAGCGGAAGCTGCTGGGCGACGGTAAAAGCCGCGTCACGAGAGGGATGACCATGAAGGTGCGATTTTTTCCGGCAGGAATCACTGTGGCGCGTGGCCGTTCGCCCGTTGCCGCTCGCACCGCTTTCGACGCCGGATAATCAGAAACGCGCAAATTCGCACCGGCCAGGAGGGCGCCGGGGCAATGCGGAAGCGCGAATACAGGAGAGAGATCGATGACTGCAGATCGCCGGCGGAAGGGGCGCCGCCTAACCACTGTTTCCGTTCTCGCCATGACGCTGGGTTGCGCCACCGCCGCGCCCGCGCTGGCCCAGACCGCACCTGCCACCCCGCCGCAATCGGATCCCGCGTCCGCGCCTTCGCCCGCCCCCGGAACAGCGGCCCAGTCGCAGGCGCCGCAGACTGCCAAGGCGCCGCAGACCGAAGATCAGGCCGGCACGTCGTCCGACAGCACCAAGGGCGAGATTCTCGTCGTCGGTACGCGCGCGTCTCTGCGATCGGCGATCGCGCGCAAGCGCAATGCCGGAACGGTGGTCGATTCGATCGTCGCCGATGACATTGCCAGCTTCCCCGACAAGAATGTCGGTGACTCCCTGGCCCGGGTGACTGGCGTGCAGCTCAGCCGCGATTTCGGAGAGGGGGTCCAGGTGTCGATCCGCGGCGTCGAGCCGGATCTCAACCGCGTCGAAGTCAACGGCATGAGCCAGGTGTCGGCGCTCGGCACGCGTGGCGGCGACTTTCGCGAGCTGGCGACCGAGCTGGTCAAGTCGATCGACGTCTATAAAGGCTATACCGTCGACCTGACCGAGGGCGGGATCGGCGGGACCGTGTCGATCGAGCTGCGCAAGCCATTGGACTTGACCAAGCCGCTCGCCAGCGTCGTGCTTTCCGCGCAGCATCTCGACACCAGCCAGGATTGGCGGCCGCGCGGGACACTCGTGATCGGAACGCCCCATCTGTTCATCGACGGGCTCGGCGTACTGCTCAACGTCACCTATGACGACGTCACGACACGCCAGGATTACGCCAGCAATACCAATTACAAGCGCTTGGCAGATTTCGACCATTCCGATCAGAAGACCGTCGCCGACGCGAACTATTCGAACTTCAACACCTATGCGAGCTGCGCGAACGTCGGCGCCACGGCGAAAGCCAGTTTCGCGACGCGCCGCGCGGCGTGCGAGACGCAATTCTTCGATTGGGTGGCGACGGTACCGCGCTATCGCAACCTGGTGCGGCGCGACAAGCGCCTGTCGGGCGACTTCACTGTTCAATATGAGGTCGCGCACAATCTTCGCTGGTATGCCGAGGCGCAGATCAACAACCGCGACCAGCGGTTGATGGACACCAACTATTCGCTCGACATCGGCCGCTACCAACGCTTCCAGCTCGACCCGTCATTGGGCACGAGCTCGACGCCGCAGGTCAAACTCGGCACCTCGACGGTCGACGGCAATCACGTAGTCACCAGCTATACGACCGCCTTGAATTCGGTGAATATCGGCACCGCCGCAGCACCTAATTACAGCGGATCGAGCAACATCCTGGGCGTCCAGCGCCGCGATTTCCAATACAACCAGAAGTCGCAGTATTTCACCTCCGGCTTCGACTGGGATTTCGACCGGCTCAAGATCAAGGGCATGGGTTCGTACGCAAAGGCGACCACGACCGGCGAGACGAACCTCATCTCGCTGAGCACCGGCATCGCTGGTGCATCGGTGGATACGCGCAACGACCTGGGCATCCCGGTGCTGACCTACCCCAGCAGCGTCGATCCGGCCGATCCCAATATCTATGTCGATTATAACCGCGCCGGGAATGTGGGGCAGGCGGGGCCGGTCCTGCAATATCGCCCCGCCCAGTCGAGCAATACCGAGAAGCAGTTGAAGCTCGACGCCGATTGGCAGGTGGATTTCGGCCCGCTGAAGATGATCGAATTCGGCGGCCAGGTCCGCTGGCAGGATTACATTTCCTATACCGGAGGCGGGTCGCGGCTGATCTCGGCGCCGGGGACTACGCCGCTCGTCTACCAGAGCAGCGCCAACGTCTCCTATACGACCAACGTCGTCGACGCGGCCACCGTGCCGCAGCGCGTGAACGGTACCACTTACTACATCACGCGCGCGGAATATGCCGGCCTGATCGACGCGCTCGGCACGATGAGCGGCGGCGCGCCGTTGTTCACCGGCCTGCAGGGCGCCCCGGACTCGATCCCGGGTCGCATCTCCTACGCCAATTTCAACTCGGACATCCTCAGCAAATATTATGATCTGTCGGGCTTCGATCAGGATCTCGTGCTGAAGGCCAATGGCCTGCCGCAAATCCCGGCATACCAGATCAGCGAGACGGTGGCCGCCGGTTATCTGAAGGGCGATTTCGCCACACACGTGTTCGGGATGCGCCTGACCGGCAATGCCGGCGTACGCTATACCTTCACCAAGGACAGCGGCATCGGTACCAATATCAGCCGCGTGACTCGCTTCAATTCGACCGGCGGCACCGAGACGGTGGTGCTGGCCGCGCAACAGGCGACGCTGAAGAACAGTTATGCCGATGTGCTGCCGGCGTTCAATGCTGCGCTGGAATTCACGCCCAATCTGGTGCTGCGCGCCAATTGGGCAAAGAACCTGGCCCGTCCCAAGCCGACCGATCTGGTGCCGAACATCAATTGCCTCGATGATGCCACGGTCGCCTCCGCCGACGATGTCTGCACGGCGGGCAATCCCGACCTGAAGCCGTATCGTGCGGACCAGTGGGAACTTAATCTCGCCTGGTATCCGAACAAGGATACGCTGGTCAGCCTGGGCTATTACAAGAAATACGAATCGAGCTTCGTCGTCCCCAACGTGACGCGGAGCGGGGTGGACCTGTTCCACGACGGCATCACCTATACCGTGCGTCAGCCAGTCAACGGGTTCGGCGCATTACTCGACGGAATCGAGGCGAGCGCGCAAACGGTGTTCAGCTTCCTGCCGAAGCCGTTTGACGGCTTTGGTGTGTCGGGAAACCTGACCTATGCACGGGCGATCCGCACCAACCTGACCAATTCGGCAACCGGCGCTCCGCTCAAGGAATATCCTGGCCTGTCGACCTGGACCTGGAATGCCAGCGTCTTCTACGACAAGGGCTTCCTGAACGTCCGGATGAACTACAATTACCGGTCGGATTGGCTGGTGACCATCGCCGATTCGAACAACGGCAACCTCCCGATCTATCGCAAGGCCGAGGGTTATCTGGACGGTAAAATCACCCTTCGCTTCCCCAAATGGCATTTCAGCGTGTTCGCCGAGATGCAGAACATCAACAAGGAATATTCCAAGTCCTACGTGAAGGGCATCGGGACTTCGGAAGTCTATTATCCGGGCCAGCGTTTCTTCGTCGGCGTGCAGGCCAAGTTCTGACGCGAGGCGGCCGCCACTCCCCTCCTGGCCGGCTGCCAAATGGGCAGCCGGCCGCTTTCTTAATGACGACGACATGGAATTGACCCGTCGCGATGTGAGCCTTGGCCTGGTTGTTGGCGCGCTGCTCCCTTTCCCCGCGCATGCCGCGCATGTCTTCGATGTGAGGGCGTTCGGCGCGAAAGGCGACGGGCGGGGCATCGACAGCGGCGCGTTCAACGCGGCGATTACCGCAGCCGCGCGCGTCGGTGGTACAGTGCTGGTCCCCGCCGGGCGTTATCTCTGCTTTTCGATCGAGCTGAAGAGCAACGTCACCATACAACTGGCCAAGGGCGCGGTGATCGAGGCTGCGGATCCGGCGCGGCACAGCGGCCAGTATGACCTGCCCGAGGACGGCGACCAGCTCTATCAGGACTTTGGGCACAGCCATTGGCGCAACAGCCTGATCTGGGGAAAGGATGTCGAGAATGTCGCGATCACCGGGCCGGGCTTGATCCACGGGCTGGGGCTGACCCGCAACGGGCCCGGAGCGGCGTGGAAGGCGCAGACCGGCGAGCGCCCGTTATCGATGCAAGGCCTGAGCGGTGCGCAGATCCGTGCGTTGGAGTCCGATGCGGTGGCGATGCGCGGGAAGAGCAACAAGGCGATCGCTCTGTGCAACGGTCGCAACATCCGTCTGGCCGGCTTTTCTATGCTGAAATGCGGGCACTTCGCGATCCTGGCCACGGGGACGCGCGATCTGGCCATCCAAGATCTGACGATCGACACCGAGCGCGATGGCATCGACCTCGACTGCGTACAGGATGCGCTGGTCGAACATTGCCGCGTCAACACGCCCAATGACGACGCGATTGTGATCAAGGCGAGCTACGCGCTGGGTCGCGCGATCCGCGCCGAACGCGTGACGGTGCGGCATTGTGCGGTGTCGGGGTACGACCTGGGCACGATGCTCGACGGGACTTGCCGGATGACACAGGAACTGGCGCCCGACCGTGATCGCGTGACCGGCCGCATCAAATTGGGGACCGAGAGCAACGGCGGCTATCGCGATATTCTGATCGAGGATTGCAGCTTCACCCATTGCCGCGGTCTCGCGTTGGAGACGGTCGATGGTGGGGTGATGGAACATGTCGTCGCGCGCCGTCTGACGATGCGCGACATCACCACCGCGCCGATCTTCCTGCGGCTGGGCGATCGCCGGCGCGGGCCGCCCGGAACCGGAATCGGCGCAATCCGGGACGTCACGATCAGCGACGTGGACGCAGCCGGTATCGACCACCGATATCCCGCGGCGATTGCCGGGCTCGCCGGCCATCCGATCGAGACCGTGAGGCTCGAAAATATCAGGCTGACCTATAACGGCGGAGGCATCGACGCCGACGCCGCGCGCCATCCCGAGGAGCATGCCAGCGCGTATCCCGAACCAAGCATGTTCGGCCCGTTGCCCGCCTGGGGCCTATGGGTGCGGCATGCGCGTGGGCTGAAGATCGACGGGCTCCAACTCGCTGTGTCCGCACCTGATGCACGACCACCGATCCTGCTCGACGATGCCCCCGATACGGCCATTTCCAGGACGCCGTTTTGGCGCGGTCGAGATTGACCCGCGAGGCGATCTCAGATACCAGATTTTGAACATACATACCACATAATGGGTTTTTAAGGAGGGGCTGTGTCGATCTGGGCGTTCAAGATGCAGCTGAAGCCCGGTGTCATCGACGAATATCGTCGTCGCCATGACGAGATATGGCCTGAGCTGTCGGCGCTGCTGAGCGCGGCCGGAATCTACGATTATTCGATCTTCCTCGATGAGGGTACGCTTGCGCTGTTCGCCGTGCTTAAACTCCGCAAAGACAATGATCGCGACGCGCTGCCCGATCACCCACTCATGAAGAAGTGGTGGAATTACATGGCGCCGCTCATGGAAGTGGAAGCCGATAACCGGCCGAAGGAATGGCCGCTTCCGCTGATCTTCCATCATGCTTAGGGTCGCTCGGCTATCGATCGGTCTGGGCACGCTGGCCGGTCTCCTTCTGGCGACGGCCGCCCCGGCACAGACAGCACGCCCGACCGAGAACCTGGCCGCGCCGGCGAAGACGTTCGGTCGCGTATCCTATGATGCGCGGTCGCTGATGATCGACGGCAAACGCAAGGTCATCTGGTCGAGCGAGTTCCATCCGTTCCGCCTGCCCAGTCCGGACCTGTGGCGCGACATCCTGCAGAAGATGAAGGCGAGCGGGTTCAACACCGTCGCGCTGTATTTCGACTGGGGCTACCACACGGCGAAACAGGGCGAATACGACTTCACCGGCATCCGCGACATCGAGCGTGTGCTGACCATGGCGGAGGAGGAGGGGCTCTACGTCATCGCTCGCCCCGGGCCGTACGTGAATGCCGAATTGTCGCGCGGCGGCTTTCCCGGCTGGCTGGTCAATCAGAAGGCCCGCGCGCGGACCGACGACCCCGCCTATCTGGCGGCGGTCGACGAGTGGATGAGCAGGATCGACGCGATCGTCGCGCGGCATCAGATCAACGGCGATGGCAAGGGACATCGCGGGACGATCATCCTCTATCAGATCGAGAACGAGCTGCCGCTGACCACGTCCGCGCAACGGCGCTACATGGACCATCTCTATGCCAAGGTGCGCGCCGACGGCGTCACCATCCCGCTGTTCCATAACGACCAGGGGCGCAACGGCTATTGGGTGCCCGAGAGCTCGTCCGTCGACAAGGTGGTGAAGGGGCCGAACGACCTGTACGCGTTCGATGGCTATCCCGGTGGTACCTGTACCGTAACCGGAAAGGTCACGCGCGGATCGGCTGCGCCCGATTGGGGTTTTTACGGTCCCGGTGGTGCGAAGGGTGGCGCCTCGGCTTCGCCCGACACACCCGCATTCCTCGCCGAATTCGGCGGAGGCTGGTTCGATTATTGGGGATCGAACGGCGGATATGAGTGCAACGCGATCCAGCGCGGCAAGCGGTTCCAGCGTGTCTTCTATGGCACCAACCTGGCGAACGGCATCGACATCCAGAGCTTCTACATGGGCTATGGCGGGACGAGCTGGGGCTGGTTGCCGGCGCCGGTGGTGTTTTCGAGCTACGACTACGGAGCGGCGATTTCCGAAGCGCGCGAACTGCGCGAGAAGGCCGAGGAACTGAAACAGCTGGGCGGCCTGATCGCCAATGTCCCGGATCTCGCGGGCATGGTTCCGGCTGGGCGCGCGACCGCATCCTCTCCCGTTATCCAGGTCTATCACGACAAGAGCCCGGAGAGCGACGCGCGCTTCCTGCTGGTCACGCACCGGCCCTCGAACGGCCAGACCGACGACCGCTTCACGATCACCGCCGACCTGCCCGACGGGCATTACACGTTCCCGCAGGCCGCGCCGATACGGCTGCACGGGTTCGACGCGAAATGGCTGCTCGCAGGAGTCGATCTGGGCGGGCATCGACTGGTCTATTCGACGTCCGAACTGCAGTCGTCGGTGACGATCGACGGCGGGGATTTGATGCTGCTCTATGGGCGGCATGGCGAGGACGGGGAGACCGTCCTGCGCTACGCCTCCGCGCCTAAGGTCGAGGTGCTGGAAGGGCAGGCAGCGAGCGCGTTTGACGCTGCAAAGGGCGACCTCCGGCTGAACTACGCGCATGACGGCCGAGTAGTGGTTCGTGTGACTGGCGGTGGGCGTCCGCCGCTCACGCTGTTGCTGACCGACGAAGCCGAGGGCGTGCACTACTGGCAGCGCGATACGGCCGCCGGCGCGGTCCTGATGCGCGGCCCCGCGCTCGTACGACGGGCCGATGCAAGTCGCGACACGCTGATGCTGACCGGCGATACCAAGGCCGAGACGGCGCTCGAGCTTTGGGCGCCGGCGGCAATCACACAGGTGCGCTGGAATGGCGCTGCCGTCGCGCTGAACCCGGGTGCGATCGGCGACCGCCTCACAATACGGCCGCTGGGTGGGCCTGCCGATTTCGCGCTTCCCGCACTGACCGCCTGGCGGATGGCGGCAGGGTCGCCCGAAGCCGAACCCGCGTTCGACGACAGTAAGTGGCAAAAGATCGACAATCGCGAGTCGGCGACGATCACCGCCAAGCCGGATGCTCAGCCGACTTTGGTCATGGATCCCTATGGCTTCCACGACGGCGATGTCTGGTATCGCGGCCGTTTCACTGGATCCCCGGAAGCACAGCAGATTGCGTTGTTCTACGGCGCGGGCGGCGCGGGGATGTTGCAGCTGTTCCTCGACGGCGAGTTGGTCGGCCAGGACGAATTGGCGAGCGGCCTGCCGCGACCGATCACCACCGGACTGGCGCGCTTTGCCTTGCCGGAGGCCGCGCGAGCACCCGGCGAGCACGTGCTGGCGGTCATGGTGCGCAACAACGGCCATAATTGGGACCTTGGCGCGGACGACTTTCACAAAGAGGCACGCGGGCTCGTCTCGGTCTCGATCGAGTCACCGGCCGGGCGCAGCTTCGCGGTCCCGGTGGCCTGGAAGATCCAGGGCAAGGCTGGCGGCGAAATGCTGCCCGATCCGGCGCGCGGACCCGCCAACAATGGCGGCCAATATGGCGAGCGGATGGGCTGGCATCTTCCCGGCTTCGACGACGCGACATGGGCGGCCGCGACAATTCCCGCAGCGGCGCCGGCGGCCGGCACGATTTGGTATCGTACGCGCTTCGATCTCGCGGTGCCGAAAGGGCAGGACGCCACGATCGCGCTCGCGTTCGGCGATACCGCCCTGCCGAGATCGCCGGGACGCTATCGCGTGCTGCTCTTCGTCAATGGCTGGAACATGGGCCAATTCATCGCCCATGTCGGGCCACAGCGCGTATTCCCGATCCCCGAGGGCATCCTGAATCACCGCGGCAGCAACACGGTCGCGCTGGCGGTCACCTCGGACGGCGCGCCGGAAAATGCGCTGGAGGCGGTCAAGCTGGTGACGCTGCGCAATGTCGCCGGTGGAGTGCCGGTGCGCATGGTGCCCGCGCCCGCTCGTCCCGCCGAGCTCAATCCGGTCGCCGCGCGATGATCGGCGACATCGTCATACGGCGCCGGTTGTTCGGCTGCCATCGTATCAAGGCGCGCGGCCAGGCTCTGCCGGCCGCGCGCCTCATCAACAGGAGAAATTGATTGGCCGCCGTTACCCATGACGTCCCGCATGGCGACGTTATCTCAGCGATCGATAAGCTGATCGACAATTTGCTCAACATCAAGGACGAGACGGGCGAGTTTTTGCTCCGCCTTGAGGATGGGCGGGTCATCGACACCAAGGGCTGGGCCGGTTGGGAATGGACCCATGGCGTCGGCCTGTTCGGCCTGTGGCGCCTGTTCGAGCAGACTGGCGACAAGAAGGCGCTGGCGGTCATCAAACAGTGGTTCGACGATCGCTTCGCCGAGGGCACGCCGACCAAGAACATCAACACCATGGCCCCGTTCCTGACGCTGGCCTATCTCTACGAATACGAAGCTGATCCGCGCTACGTCTCGTATCTCGACACCTGGGCGGAATGGCTGATGGCGCCCGACGGACTGCCGAAGACCGAGGAGGGCGCGTTCCAGCACCTCGTTTACAATGACGAGAATCCGGGCGAATTGTGGGACGACACCTTGATGATGTCGGTCCTGCCCTTGGCCAAGATCGGCCTGTTGCTCGACCGGCCGCGCTATATCGAGGAGGCCAAGCGCCAGTTCCTCGTCCACATCAAATATCTCTACGACAAGACGACCGGGCTGTGGTTCCACGGCTGGAATTTCAATGGCCGCCACAATTTCGCGGAGGCGCTGTGGGCGCGCGGCAATTGCTGGGTGACGATCGCGATTCCCGAGATCATCGAAATCCTCGATTTGCCGCCCGGCGACGCCTTTCGCATCTTCCTGACTGACACGTTGGCGGCACAGGTCAAGAAATTGGCCGAGACGCAGGATGCCGATACCGGCCTGTGGCACACGCTGATCGTCGACCCGACCAGCTATCTGGAGGCATCGGCCACCGCGGGCTTCGCTTACGGCATCCTGAAGGGGGTGCGTAAGGGCTATCTGCCACGCCATTACGAGACGGTCGGGATCAAGGCGGTGAAGGGCGTGCTCGCCAATATCGATGCGGCGGGCGAACTCAAGCAGGTCTCTTTCGGCACCGCGATGGGAGACACGCAGCAATTCTACAAGGACATCGCGCTCACCTCGATGCCTTATGGTCAAAGCCTGGCGGTGATTGCGCTGGGCGAATTCCTGCGCACGTACATCTGATGGAACGGGCGTCGGCACCAAGGGCGGCGGAACTGTCGCCCGACAGCATTAGGAGGGGTTAGGATGGCCAGCGAGCCGACCGTAGAGAGCCCCGCCATACCGGCCGCGCCGATGCGGCCGGTGCGCTGGTACAATCTGATCATCTACGGGTCGAACGACATCCTTGGCGCCGGCTCGATGGCGGTGATCAGTACCTGGATCCTGATTTTCTACACGAGCTTCTGCGGCCTGTCGGCGGCGCAGGCGACGATGATCTTCGGTGTGGCGCGCCTGCTCGATGCTTTCACCAGCCCGCTGATCGGCCATCTGTCGGATAATCTCGGCCGCACCTGGCTGGGCAGGACGTTCGGCCGGCGGCGGTTCTTCATCCTGGCGGCCATTCCGCTGCTTCCATCGTTCGCGATCATGTGGGTCGCGGGGCAGGGCTTCTGGTATTATCTCGTCACCTACGTGTTGTTCGAGATGGTCTATGCGATGGAGATCATCCCGTACGAGACTCTCGCCAGCGAGATGGCGACCGATTATCGGACCAAGGCCAAGTTCGCCGGCGCGCGTATCCTGTTGGGGCAGTGTTCCGCGATCGCCGCGGCGTTCCTCCCCGGCCAGCTGATCAATTACCTCGGCCCCGACTCGCCGCAGACCTTTCTCTATATGGGCATCATCTTCTCGGCGCTGTTCATGGCGGCGGCCGGCCTGCTCTACGCCTTCAGCTGGGAGCGCCAGCGGCCGCCGGAGCTCGAGGAGGCGGAAGCCGCGGCGCGGCCGTCGCTGGGGGCCGCGTTCGCGGCGCTCTATATGAACCTGTTCTCGACACTGCGCATCCGGGCATTCCGCCTGCATCTCGGCATGTATCTCGGCGGCTATATCAGCCAGGACATCTACAATGCGGCCTTCACCTATTTCGTGATCTTCGCATTGGCCGGGTCGACCACGATCGTCGCCAATTTGGTCGGCGTGACCTATGTCGTCCAGCTGATCGCGGTAGCGCTGGCGATCAACTTCGCATTGCGCATGTCGCCCTCCGCCGCCTACCGGCTTGCCGCCGGCAGCTTCGCGATCGGCGTCGTTATCTTCCTCGGCATGTACTGGGCCGGCTATACCGCGACCTCGGCGCTGTTCTGGCTGCCGGTGGTGTTCGTGGGCCTCGGGCGGGGGGCGCTCAATTATATTCCCTGGGCGACCTACAATTACATGGCGGATGTCGATGAAATCGTGACCGGCCGCCGTCGTGAGGGCGCATTCGCGGGGGTCATGACTCTTGTGCGCAAATTGAGCCAGGCACTGGCGGTGATCCTGGTCGGCCAGGTCATGGAGGCGTCCGGTTTCGTGCCGAAGGCCACGACGCAGAGTCCGCAGACGATCATCGCGATCGCCGCGGTACTGGGCGTAGGGACGCTAGTGGTGTTGGCGTTCGGCGTGTTTGTCGCCGCGCGTTTCCGGCTGAATCCGCATACCCACGCCATCCTGCTCGACGAGATCGAACATTTCCGCAGCGGCGCGCGCAGCCCGACCGATGCGCTTCATGCCAAGGTGGTGGAGGATCTGTCGGGTTGGTCCTATGACAGCCTGTGGGGTAACAATCGGGTGGCGGGACTTAGCCCAAACGAGCGTCCCAGCGGGTAATGCGCTCCATGCGGACGGTCGTTATCATTTCCTTTTTGTAATTCGCGAGGTTCCTTATTTCCAAGCCACCGTCACCCCGAGTGCTGATCTCCGACCAGGCGATCAATGCCGCGCGCGGAATAAGGTCGATCAATATTCCCTCGACGACGCGGATCGCCCGCGCCATCGCGATGGAAATAATCGGCGGCACATTGAAGCCGGGCGACAGGATTTCGGGTGAAGAGGAAGCACTCGAGCGTTTCGGCGTATCCCGGACGGTATTGCGTGAAGCGATCAAGATCCTCGATGCCAAGGGGTTCGTCACCGCCAAACCCAAGGTCGGCACGCGGGTCCGCGACCGCCAGAACTGGAATTTCCTGGACCCCGAAGTGCTTGCGTGGCGCATCGCCGTCGGGCTCGACCCCGATTTGCTCCAGACGCTTCGCGAGGCGCGCCTCGCCGTAGAACCGTTCGCTGCCCGCTTGAGCGCGCAACGGGCCTCGATCAGCGATCTCGCCGAGATGGAGGCGAGCGTGCGGTTGATGGACGAAGCGATCGGAAACCGGCAGCTATTTGCCGAAGCGGACCTCAAATTTCATCGCGCAGTGACCGCAAGCACCGGCAATTTCATCCTGGGATCCTTCTCGGCCATCGTCGAGACCGCTTTGGTGTGCGCGACCTTGCTTCTTCCACTCGAAGACGAGGAGCTTCGCAGCGAAGCAGTACGCAGACATGCCGAGTTGTTCGAGGCGATCGTGGATCATGACGGCGACCGCGCGTCCCGGCTGATGACCGACATGATCGCGTTCGGCGGGGAGGTCGGTGAAATGTCGACAAAGCCGAATCGCCGGCGGCCGGGACAGTCCTAGACTCGGTTTCGGCAGCGCCGAAACCACACCATGCCAGCCGATACCGGTCGCCCTTACCGCGACCGGCGTTCGGCAGACGTGCGGCTGCAAATTCGCACCGCGGTTGCCACGACAGAAAGCATCCGCAGACGAACCGATCGGCACCCGCAAATTCTCTTGCGCTATATTATGTCTGAGTTAAAAAGACCGCGAACCGGCTGGGACAACGTTCCTGGCGACCCGCGCCCCGGTTGCAAGGGAGATGGAAATGCGTCTGTTGCTCGCCGCCTTGGCTATTTGCGTTGCCGTGCCTTCGAGTTCCTATGCCATGGGCGACGACGACGCCGAAATGGTGGTCGTTCATGGCGACCGGCCCGCTCCGAAGTTCGACCGGCATATTTTTGGCCAATTCGCCGAGCATCTTGGCCATGGCATCTACAACGGAATCTGGGTCGGGCCGCGCAGCAAGATTCCCAACATCAAGGGCTATCGGAAGGACGTGCTCGAGGCGCTCAAGGCAATTCGGGTGCCCGAAATCCGCTGGCCGGGGGGATGTTTCGCCGACGAATATCACTGGCGCGACGGCATCGGACCGCAGGCAAACCGCAAGGTCTCGATCAACACCCATTGGGGCGGAGTCACCGAAGACAATGCGTTCGGCACGCACGAATTCATGGATTTCTCGGAGCTCGTCGGCGCCGACGCCTATGTCTCCGGCAATGTCGGCTCGGCGCCTCCGGTAGAATTGGCCGATTGGGTCCAATATATGACGTCGCCCGTCGGATCGACGCTAGCCAACGAACGTGCGGCGAACGGTCGGAAAGAACCCTGGCGGGTTCCCATGGTCGGGCTCGGCAATGAGCTCTGGGGATGCGGCGGAAGCATGCGCGCCGAATATGCGGCGGACTTGACGCGTCGCTACGGCACCTTCGTGAAGATGCCGTCGGGGCAGCACGTCATGAAGATCGCCAGCGGTGCCAATTCGGGCGATACCGATTGGACCGACACCATGATGCGCATCGCGGGAGACAAGATCGACGGCATTGGCGTTCATTATTACACCGTACCGGGCACCTGGGATCACAAGGGGTCGGCAACCGGCTTTGATGAGGACCAATGGGCCCGCACGCTTGCCGCAACCATCCGGATGGACAAGATCATCACCGAACACGCTGCGATCATGGACAAATATGATCCGACCAAGCGTGTGGCGTTGCTGGTCGACGAATGGGGGACCTGGTACGATGTCGAACCGGGCACCAATCCCGGCTTCCTGTATCAGCAGAACAGCCTGCGCGATGCGATCGTCGCCAGCCTGAACTTCGACATCTTCGCGCGGCACACGGATCGTCTGCGCGGCGCGAACATCGCCCAGATGGTCAACGTGCTGCAGTCGCTGCTTCTCACCGAAGGCGATAAAATGGTGAAGACCCCAACCTATTGGGTGTTCGACATGTACAAGGACTATCAGGACGCGACCGTGTTGACGGTCGACGTCGACGCGCGGACATACAGCAAGAACGGGTCTTCGCTGAAGGCCATCAGCGCCAGCGCCGTTCGCGATGCAGCCGGCGTCGTGCACGTGGGCCTGACGAACGTCGATCCCAACCGTGCTGAAACGGTTCGCGTCAAGCTCGACGGGCTCAACGTCACGCGCGTGTCCGGCCGCATCCTGACTGCCACAGCCATGGATGCGCACAACACGTTCGGCGCTCCGGACACGGTCAGGCCAGCCCCTTTTGCCGGCGCCAGGATCAGTCAGGAGACGCTGAGTGTTTCACTGCCGCCCAAATCGATCGTGATGCTGGATCTGCGCTGAGCCGGCCTCGCTCATAACTATCCCGCGCAAATCGACCAACTGCCGATCACACCCGGGCGGCAGTCAGGGCGCGGTGCGCGGGATCGTCCTTCTGGTGAGCACGTCAAAGGGTTGGTGGCGATCTGATCGTCCGCAATGCGGCCCAATTGCCGCCGTTCAAACTCGATAGCGTCGATGCCAAGAGCGGACGTTCGCTTCCTGGTCGCTTACGGTTCCCTCTCCTAAATCGTTGATATGTGGCGGTAAGGCTCAGCAATTGGCTTTCAGCGAGCCATAGATGCCGTGCTGGAAGATCGGGAGCGCACGGCGACCCGCCGCCCCTCGGCCGGTTGCTACCGTTGCCCCTAGGCCGGCGGAAACCGGAACCTGATGTTGGATCAGGTAGATCATCGCTAGATCGTTGACGGGGTCGGCTTGCCACCAGGTGCCAAATATTCCCGGCCACGTCATCGAGCCGGGCGCCCCGCAGGCATAGGGATTGTCGGCCCCATCCTCGGCGAGCGAAACGCCCAGCCCGAAGCCGTTGGTCCGCCAAAGTGGCATCCCGGCGAAGGGTATCGTGCGCTGATCAGACGTCAGGCGATTGGTCCGCATCAGCTTCACGGTTTCCGGGCGCAGAAAGAGGGTCCCTCCAAATTCTCCGTCTTGAAGCAGCATGCGCACGAAGCAGTGATAATCGGCTGCGGTCGAAATCAGGCCGCCGCCGCCGGGCGTGTAGCTGGGGGGCGCGTCGAATTTGTGCCAGTCGACCTTCGCCAACTGTCCGGCCCGATCGTCATAGGCGTAGAGGCTGGCGATACGTTCCCGCTTGTCGGGCGGCACCCAGAAATCGGTGTCGGTCATGCCGAGCGGCCCGATGATGCGCTCGAGCAGCACGTCGCGGAACGACTTGCCCTCGACGCGACCGATAAGGAAGCCGAGCAGGTCGCTCGAATGTCCGTAATGGAAGCGCGTACCAGGCTGATAGGCGAGGGGAAGCGAGCCAAGCGCTTTCAGCCACGCCTCAGCGGTCATCGAATTGAGCGCCGGATCGCCGAGTGCCCGCTCGTACGCCGCCTGCAGCGGCCCTTCGGAGAAAAACGCATAGGCGATGCCCGAGCGGTGCGTGAGAAGATCCTCGATCGTAATCGGTCGCTCGGCCGGCACGGTGTCGTCCAGCGGACCGTCGGCTGTACGCAATACGCGGCGGTCGGCCAGTTCGGGTACCCAACGCTCAATCGGGTCGTCGAGTGCGATCTTGCCTTCCTCGAGCAGCATGAGCGCCGCCACCGAGGTGATCGGTTTGGTCATCGAGGCAATCCGGAACAGCGCGTCGTGACGCATCGGACTATGAGTCTCGATGTCGCGCCAGCCGATCGCCTCGGCCTGGACGATCTCACCGCGATGCGAGGTCAGCGTTACGATGCCAGCGAGTTCGCCCGAGTCGACGAACGCCTGCAACCGCGCGCGCAGCGCCGCGAGCTTGTCGGGATCGAAGTGATCGTTCCCGGGGAGGATGTCTGGGATCATGGGGTGATGGGCTCTGGCGTGGTGGAGCGAGCGGATGCGGCGTGCGGCAGCAAATGGGTTCGCGTGCGTCGTGGCTGCGAGCCCGGCGGACCGGGCTCGCCTCCCCCGTCAGAAGGCCTTGCGCAGGCTGAGCGCGACATAGCGCCCGATCGGATTGTAGGCGCCACCGATCCCGTCCGTCGCTGGAAAGAATGGCGGCGTGGCGTCAAACAAATCGTTCACCTGAAAGGAGAGCTCGATGCCCTTTGCAAAGCCGTCGTCCGGCAACTTCACCGATGCCCGCAAGTCGACGGTGGAATAGCCCTTTGCCGAGTAGACGGCGGATCCTGTGGGCGTGGCGTAGGTGCTGGTGAAGCCGCTGCGGTGGTTGAGGAAGCTGACTAGGCTGACCCGACCCCATGTCGCTCCCAGGGTGCCGCGCAACGTCGTGCGGGGGACGCCCAGTTGGAGAGAATTACTGACAGCCGCGGTCGGCGATAGCTGCGTATTAAACTTGAAAATGTAATTGCCCGCAATTCCGGCTTGAACCGACCCGAAGGCCGTCCGGTGCGTATAGTTGACGTCGAAGTCCAGGCCGTTGGTATCGCGGACCCCGAAATTGCCATTGCGACGGTCCACGAGGTTACCGATCGACGGTAGTGGCGAGGGGAAGCCGCTCGGGACCCCAAGGGCGATGAACGCTGCAAGCTGAGCAGCGGTTGGGTTTCGCGTAACCACCGCGGCGAACGTCGGATCGCTGAACACGAGGTTGACCGGCGGTGTCCCAATCACGTTGGTATAGTGAATGTCGTAATAGGTGACGCTCGCGCGAAGACCCGGCAGTGCGGTCGGCCGCAGGTCAGCGCCGAAGGAGTAAGTCCTTGCTTTTTCTGGCTGAAGCGACTTGTTGCCGCCCAGAAGATAGATCGTGTCGACCTGCGACGCTCCCCGCGTTGGGTCAATCAAACCGTTCGCCGCCAGATTGGCAGTGCTGACGTAATAGGCCCCGACCGTAGCGGCGATATCGCGCAAGCCGGGTGCCCGGAAGGACCGCCCATACGTGCCTCGCAGCATCAATCCCTCAACCGGGCTCCAGTCGACACCGACCTTGGGATTGGTCGTCGAACCAAAGTCACTGTAGTGATCATATCGTCCGGACAATGATAATGAGAGGCTGTGCATCAACGGCGCGGCGTTGCCGTCCCCGAAGATCGGCACGAAGATCTCCCCGTAAACCGACTTGATGTCCCGTGCTTGATTTTCCGGCACCGGCACTCCGTAATAGGTGCCGCTCTGAACACGGGTTTCCCGGCGATATTCCGCGCCGACCGCGAACTTCAGCGCCCCGCCAGGAAGATTGACCAACGGCCCGTCAATTCTTGCCGCCCCAAGGTAGGTGCGCTGTGTGGAGGTGACATCGATGGCGAGGTTCGTGATGGATTGGGCAACGCTTGCAGCCGTTCGATTGCCGAACGGGTCGAGCGTTCCGGTCGCCGCCGCTGTCGCTGCCGCAGCGGTGTTGAGGACAGGAAGGAACGCGCGATTTGAACCCCAGTCGAACGTCCCGTACACACTCAACTTGATGTCGCCGCCCAAGCCGAAGTCGATGCCCGCGGAGGAGTCGCCCGCTTTGACTCGATAGATGTTGTCGATGAAATTCGACCCGTAAAGATTGTCGGCGCGAAACTCGACATATTCGGTGGTCGCCCCCGGAGCACTCGACGGTACCTGGAAAAAGGGGCTTGATCGCGGGACGAATACCCCGAGTACGCCCGGTGCAGACTGAACCGTATCCTTGCGATCGGAATAGAGGACTTCACCCCATAAGGTTATGTTCTTGCCCAGCTCTTGCTGAGCCGAGAGAAACACGCTGTGAAGGCGGGTCTTGGGAACCAGGTCGCTCAGCGCACCGCTATCGCAGTAGTTTCGCGTGTTGGCCGCAAGATTGGGCGCAGCGTAGTATATGCCGTAAGCCGTCGCATCGACCCGTATATTGGCCGCGGGACACGATGCACTACGTGTGTCGACACCGCCGAACGGTCGAAAATCCACGACACGATACGGCCGATCGGCACCCGTGATGTTGCTATTTTGGGAGTATTGATAGGCTAGCAGCACCGATCCGCTGCCCCAGTCCTTGCCGGCGACAGCGCTGCCGCTGAAGGTGCTGTAGTCATCCGCCATGCCGTAGCGGACTGACGTCTCGAGACCCGAAAACTTCTTCCGAGTGATGAAGTTGATCACGCCTGCGACCGCGTCCGACCCGTAGATCGCCGAGGCGCCGTCGGCCACGACCTCTACTCGCTCGATCGCCAGATCCGGCAGGAAAGGGTAGTCGGGATTGGTCTGGTTGTTGCCGCCCGAAATCAACCGATGGCCGTTCATAAGCGGAAGCGTTGCCGTCGCGGGCAAGTTGCGCAGACCTGGGGCGAATGCTCCCGCTCCGGCATTCGCAGCCCTCGGAGCGCTATTAAACGTGTTGAGCTGAGGAACAGTGGCTAACAAATCGGCTGTCGTCGACGCTCCAATCGTCTTGATGTCCTCGCGGGTCACAGCGATGAGGTTGGAGCCGGTTGGGGGCACCCCGCGGATGCTCGTCCCGGTGACGACGATGTCGGGGCCGGCGTCGTCGGGTTGCGACTTGTCGTTGCTTGACTGTGCAATCGGTGCGTCGGACGGCGGTGCGGTGTCCGAGGCCGGCGCGGGCGAGGTGGTCTGTGCCAATGCCGCCGGAGCGACGAGCAGCATCGCCAGCGCGGAAGTGCCGGCAAGGATCAGATGCTTCTTGGCAATGCGGTCGTTCATACAAACCTCCCCTAAGCTCCGGCTCTTTCGACGGGCGCTGGCCGGATATTGTGATCGTGAAATGGGCGATGTCGCTTGAGTGGTGAGGTGCCTCAGGGCGAGGCGCCGTAAAGCGCGCGCACGACGTCCTCGTAGAGCGGCCAAGCCTTGGGCGGAAAATAGTTGACCATCACGGTCACCCGCAGGTGTTGCTTGGGGTCGATGAACGCGATCGTACCGGCCGCGCCGAACCAGCCATAGGTTCCGGCATGGACGCCGTTCGGCGCGTCGGTCAGGTACAAAGATCCACCCGCGCCGAACCCGGTCGCCGGGGTTTTGGCCGTGGTGACATTCTCGACCACGCGCACGCCCGCTGGCAGCAGGTTGGACATGGCGAGTTCGGCCGTCGCGCGCTTGAGGATGCGGACATTGCCGACCTTGCCGTCGCCCGAGAGCATCTGGAGGAAGCGGTCATAGTCACGCGCCGAAGAGACGAGGCCAGATCCGCCATACGGCGCGAGCGGCGGCCGCAGCCAGAGCGAAGCGGCCCCCGTCTCAACGACGGTCCGTTGCGCACTCGTTCCGAGATAGCTCGTCGCCAAGCGGCCCGCCTGAGACTGCGGCACGGTCCAATAGGTGGAATTCATGCCGAGCGGCTTGAGGATGCGGCTCTCGACAAATCTGTCGAACGGCACGCCCGAAGCGACCTCGATCACGCGGCCGAGCACGTCGAGGCTGACCGAATAATGCCATTCGGTTCCGGGGTCGGCGAGCAACGGTACCGTCGCCAGCCGATCGGCGAACGCTGCGAGACTTTGCGGCTGCACTTTGCTCGCTTCGGCGTCCACCCGACCACCGAGCAGGCCCAGGCGCTTATACTCGGTAGGAAGCGGGCCGGTGCCGATGATCTGATAGGTAAGGCCGCTGGTATGCGTGAGCAGATTGCGGATCGTGATCGGGCGGGGTGCCGGATGGGTCGGTGCAAGTGCCGCTGGGGAGTCGACCACGCGCATCGATTTGAAGGCCGGAATAAAGTCGCTGACTGGCTCGTCGAGCTTCATCTTGCCTTGTTCGATCAGGATCATCGCCGCCATCGCGGTGATCGGCTTGGTCATCGAATACACCCGCCACAAGCTGTCGGGTCCGGCTTTGGGCGCGGCGGCATCGTCGGCGATCCGGCCCGCGGCGACGAACGTCGGGGGCGCGTCACCGCGCCCGATTGCGGCCACGGCGCCCGGCACCGTGCCCGACCGCACATAGGAATCGAGCACCGACTGTACGGCAGCGATCGCGGTAGCGGGTCTAGCGGCAGCCGATGCCGATTGGCCCGGTGAACGAGCGTCGGCCGCGGTGGCGGAAGCGGCCGCCAGCAACAGGGATGCGGTGATCCAGGCCTTGTTCAACATCCCAGCCCCTCCAAGTCGCGCCCTGTCGGCTGATCGAGCGGTCGTGATCCGCCGCATCACCAGCCTCGGGTGTTTATGCGTCGATAGAGCGCGGCGACATGGAATGTCAATTCCATTTATTTAGGGCTAAATAAAACTTCTGAAATATGGCATCGCTTGACCCTGTGCCGCGCGCGCCCCATCGTTGCGGCCGAATGAAGGAAAAGATGGCGACATCGCTGACCCGCAAGCGGCCCGGCCGACCGAAATCCGCTGCCCCGGCGCCACCGGCAGGAGAGCGTCGGACGCGGGCGGAGCAGCGCGCCGCGACCGTCAAGCAAATCCTCGACATCAGCGAGGATCTGTTCGCGCAACTCGGCTATTTCGGGGTGACCATCAAGGATGTCGCCGACCGCATGGGCATCCATGCGGCGCTGATCCACTATTATTTTGACGGCAAGCAGTCGCTGTTCGATGCCGTGTTCGAGCGCCGCGTCGAATATGCCGTGACCGTCCGGACCGCCGGACTCGATGCCTACGAAGCCGAAGCGGGCGACCATCCGACCGTCGAGGGAGCCCTGCGCGCTTATTATGACGGCGCGTTCGACGTCTATATCAACGGCGACGAGGGATGGCGCAACTTCGGCCGCATCTTCAGCCAGGTGAACAACGCGCCGGGCTATGGCGCCGAGAAGATGGACACCTATTTCGACCCGCTGGTGCTTCGACTGATCAGGATCCTGCAGAAGGCGCTACCCGATGCGCTGCCCGAAGATCTGTTCTGGTGTTTCCAGTTCACCTCGGGGGCCTATTCGTTGATCCTGTCGCGCACCGGCCGCATCGATCGGCTGTCCGATAACCTCTGTGCCTCGGACGATTTCGCCGCGGTCCGGGAGCGTTTCGTGACCTTCATGGCCGCCGGGCTCGAGGCGGTTTATCGGAGTCACCTCAAGGGCTAGGTTCGCGCGCGGTCGCATCCTCGCGCTTCAGCAGCCGCGCGAGCCACAGGAACAGCAGAATCGCTACGAGGTAGAAGGGCGTGAGCGTATAGAGCGCGATCTGCAGCGAGTTGGTAGGATGGCTCGCGCGGAAATAGTCGCTTGCCGCTCCGACATAGGTCGGTCCCAGCCCGAGCCCGATGAAGTTGATCACCAAGAGATAGAGCGCGCCTGCCATCACGCGCTGGCTCGGCTTCACCTCCGCCTGCACGAGCGCGACCGACGGCGATAGGAAGAAGAAGTTGAGCGTCATTGGCACAAGCAGGAGGGCAAGCGACAGCTGCCAGCCGGGTGCCCAAAGAAAGGCGAGGTAGAACGGTATCGCCAGCACGAGCGAGCTGGCCGGTACCAGCGCATAGGCTTGCCGCGAGCGCTGCGCGAAGTGGTCGATCAGCCGACCCGACACAAGCATGCTCGCGCTCATGCCGATCGCGACGACTAGTGCATACCAGATCGCGACCTCGGCCAGGGTCATCCCCTTCTCGCGCATGAGGAACAATGTCGCAAAGTTGCCGAGGCCATAAGTGATGAACTGCGTCGCGCCGCTGCCGAACGAGGCGAGGAGGAGCGTCGGCTTAGAGAAGAACGCAGCGAGCGTCTCAAGAAAGCCCGATCTCGCGCCATCGGCAGTGTTGCTCGGATCGGTCGCGCCGCGTGCCGGGTCGCGGATCACGAACAGAACCACCAGTGCCGCGACGAGCCCGACCGCGCCGATCGCGATGAACGCGTAGCGCCAATCGAAAGCGGCGGCGATCGAGGCCCCGAACGCCACGCCGATCGCCGCGCCAATACCCGGACCGAGATTATAAATGCCGAACGCAAAGCCTCGGCGCTGTGGTGTGAAGGTGTCGGTGATGATCGCATAGGAGGGTGGCACGCCGCCCGCCTCGCCAAAACCGACCGTCATGCGGGCGACCACCAATTGCGGATAGGTCGCCGCAAAGCCGCAGCACATCGTCGCGGCGCTCCAGATCGCGCAGGCCAGCGCCAGGATATGGACTCGGTTGCTGCGGTCAGCGAGCCAACCGATCGGGATGGCGATGAAGCAATAGAAAAACGCGAAATAGAGACCGCCGATTAATCCCAGTTGAGAGTCGGTCAGCCGCAGGCTGTCCTGGATCGGCTTGGCGAGGATCGAGAGCAGCGAGCGGTCGAGAAAGTTGAGGATATAGACCGCGAGCAATGACAGCAGCACGACCCATTCGCGCGTGCCCGGACGCTGTTCGACCGATCGGTTGTCAACGTCGTCGCAGGCTATTTCGAGGCCGTCAGTGGCGGTGAGCGGCGGGACGATCGTCACCGGATGCCCATCATGGTCAGGCTAGCCATTATCTTCTCTCCCCGACCGCGTTTTGGTTCTCGTCGGCGCGTGGTCGCTCACGCCGTCCGCGCGTCGTCTTCAGCCGGCGGCCGAGGCGACAGATTCCTTGGGCCCGAATATCTGCTGGCGGAGCTGGTTCTTGTCGACCTTGCCGGTTCCATTGATCGGAATCGCATCCCAGAGCCGGATTTCGTCCGGCACCGCCCATTTGGCGAGGCTGCGCTCAAGCACTGGCCTCAGATCGGCGATATCTCCGCAGCCAGGCTTGGGCTGGACGATCAGAATCGGCCGCTCGCCCCATTTCGCATCGGGCATCGCCAGCGCCGCGGCAATCGCGACCATCGGGTGATTGAGCGCGGCATTCTCGATTTCCGACGAACTGATCCACTCGCCGCCGGACTTGATTGCGTCCTTGGCGCGGTCGGTTAGACGAAGGTAGCCGTCCGGATCGATCGTCCCGATATCGCCTGTGTCGAAATAGCCATGTGCGTCGAGTGCTGTCTCGTCACTTTGATAATAGCGCTCGATGACCGAATGGCCCCGGACGCCGAGAAACCCGACCTGCTCGCCATCGCGCGGCAGTTCGGTACCTGCGGCGTCGAAGATCGCCATGTCGACGCCGAGCGGCACTCGTCCCTGGGTCAGCTTGTTGCGCAGACGACCGTCAGCGTCGAGCGCGGCGGTTCTGGCGGTCGGCATGCCGGCGGTCCCGAGCGGTGAGGTCTCGGTCATCCCCCAATTGTGCTGCACCTCGACGCCCTGTTCGGCGAATGCCCGGATAAGGCGTTCCGGGCACGGCGCGCCGCCGATCATCACGCGCTTCAGCGTCGTCAGCCGCAACCGATTGTCGTCCAGGAACTGCAGCAGCGTTTGCCACACGGTCGGGACGCCAGCCGTCAGGTTGACTGCTTCGCTCTCAAGCAATTCGTAGAGCGTCGCACCGTCAAGCTTCGGACCTGGCAAGACCAGCTTCGATCCCGCCGCTGCCGCCGCGAAGCACAGCCCCCAGGCATTGGCGTGGAACATCGGTACCGCCAAGAGCAGCGTCGTGCGCGCGCTGATGTCGAACACGTCCGGCTGCAAGATCATCAGCGTGTGGAGGTAGTTGGACCGGTGCGTATAGACGACTCCCTTGGGGCGGCCGGTCGTCCCCGAGGTGTAGCAGAGGCCCGCCGGCGCTTCTTCGGCAAAGCTGCCCCATGCCACCTCAACCGGGTCTGCCGGCAACCACTGCTCCCAACCGTCCACACCGTCGTCGTCCAACCAGATGACCCGCTCGACGGTCGGGCAATCCGCTCGGACGCGGTCGAGCGCCGGACGGAACGCGCGATCGGCGACGATCATGCGATCGGCCGCGTGGTTGATGACGTAGCGCAATTGCTCGTCGGAAAGGCGTGGATTGAGGGTGTGGCAGACCGCCCCCATATTCATGATGCCGAACCAGGCAGCGAGGTGCCGGCCGCCATTCATCGCCAGCGTCGCGACGCGATCGCCTTGGATGATGCCGTGCGCGACCAACGCCCTGGTAACGCGCCGCGCTTCTTCACGTACCGATCTCCAGTCGGTCGTGATCATCGCGCCGTCCGCGGTTCGCGAGACAATTTCCACGGCGCCATGCCAACGAGCGGCGTGGTCGACGAGCTTATCCATCGTCAGGAACCAGTGCTGCATCGACGACGCTCTCCTCACCGGCTCTCGAGATCGGCCGACGAGGCGTTCATTAACTTAGTGCTAAATAAATGAAAAGCGCTTTTGATGGTCTCTGCAGGTTTGCATCGGGCAGGCGCGAGTCTCCCAGCCGTTCAAAATATGGAGGTTCAAACGGCGGGAGAGCGCTCCAATTTCGGCCGTTCAGCCTGCTTGATCGGAAGTCCCGACAGCGGCCGCTTGCCCGGCTCGACCCCTTAGCCAGCTTGAGTCCACAGCACTCACGACTGAGCATGCCACCGGAGGTGGAGCCCGCGAGACTATAATCGCGGGCTTAGGCTCGTTCTCGAGGGTGGACGAATAGTCGGCGAAAGCGACATCCTCGACCAACAACTGCGACTTTGGCCACAAGCGGTCATCGACCGCTGCGGGTCGAGTCAGGGGCAGTACGCGCCCAATAGCGGTCGTTGCCGACAAGCTAATCGAACCTGGAATCGGACGTTCGGACGAATTGAGATCAGCCGGATTTTCGCCATGAAGCTCCCCGATGACCTGCGCCGACGGAGGTAGGTAATGGCGGCATGGCGGTGGAGGACGGTTAAAATGTATATTGGACGAGAATTGGATGTGCTGCGATTTGCAATCCAATTTTTCCAGCTAAGTCATTGAAATCGCTGGTGACCCCTACGGGAATCGAACCCGTGTTTCAGCCGTGAAAGGGCCGCGTCCTAACCGCTAGACGAAGGGGCCGAACGTGCCGGCGCGGGGGAGCGGTTAGGGAAAGCGAGGCGTTCGGTCAAGCGTTGTGCGCGTTTGTCGCGCTCAATCCGCCCAGGCGGCGTCATCGAGATGCAGTTCGGCGGCGGGACGCGATCCCCAGTCGTCGACCTTGGGCCGTCCGGCGAGCCATAATTTGCGATCCCGCGGTGCCTGTAACAGCGTCTGGCCGAGCAATGTATCGGCGGAGCGGAACGCCATTGCCTTGAGGCTGCGGCCGTCGTCGCCGGCGACGATGGCGCGGACATGCCCATTGCCGACCACATCGACACGGACGATCCGGAAGGGGCCCGCGGCGACACGCGGCGCCGGCCAGCCCATGCCGTAGGGGCCACCTGCTTCCATCGTCTCGCACAGGCCGGGGGTCACGCCACCCGGCGCGAGCAGTGCGTCGACCAGCAACGCGCGATCTTCGCGCGCATGGGCCACCGCGGCAGCGAGACGTTCTTCGAGGAACGCGGCAAATTCGGGAATGCGATCGGCCTCGATCGTCAGCCCGGCCGCCATTGCGTGGCCGCCACCGGCGACGAGCAGACCCATCTCCTTCGCCGCCAGGACGATGGCGCCGAGGTCGACGCCGGTGATCGATCGGCCGGATCCCTTGCCCGTGCCGGTCTCGTCGAGCGCGATGACGATGGCGGGAATGCCGAGCTTTTCCTTGAGCCGTCCAGCGACGATGCCGATCACGCCTGGGTGCCAGCCTTGCCCCGCGACCACGGCGACGGCGCTGCCATGGGGCAGCAGTTCCGCTTGTTCCTGCACGATCGCTTCGATCGCGCGGCGCTCCTCGTTGAGGCGGTCGAGTTCGGCCGCGATCGTGCGCGCTTCGTTGACGTCCTCGGTGGTGAGCAACCGCACGCCGAGATCGGCGCGGCCGACGCGGCCCCCGGCATTGATTCGCGGACCCAGCGCAAAGCCGAGGTCGCTGCAGGTCGGCGCGCGGGTCAGCCGCGATGCCTCGACCAATGCGGCGAGGCCAATATTGCCGCGCTGTGCCATGACCTTCAGTCCCTGCGCGACGAAGGCGCGGTTGAGGCCCTTCAATTGCGCGACATCGGCAACCGTGCCGAGTGCGACGAGATCGAGCAGGTCGAGCAATTTCGGTTCGGCCCTGTCGGCGAAGAAGCCGCGCCCGCGTAGTTCGCGCAGCAACGCGGCGCCGAGCAGAAAGGCCACGCCGACCGCTGCGAGATGACCGTGGGCGGCGCCGTCGCCCTCATCCAGGCGATTGGGATTCACCAAGGCATGCGCATGGGGGAGGGCGGCGGCGCATTTGTGATGGTCGACGACGATGACGTCGACCCCAGCGTCGCGCGCCATGTCCAGTGCTTCGAACGCCTGGGCGCCGCAATCGACCGTGACGATCAGCGTGGCGCCGCCGCCGGCGATCCGCACCAGCGCCTCACCCGACGGCCCATAGCCTTCCATCAGCCGGTCTGGGATATAGGCTGCCGGTGCGAGACCCAGGTCGCGGAGCAATCGGATCATCAGCGCGGCTGAGGTCGCGCCGTCGACATCGTAATCGCCGAATATCGTGACCTGTTCGCCTGCCTGAACGGCGTCGGCCAAGCGGCGCGCGGCCTTGTCCATGTCGTTGAAGATCGACGGATCGGGCATGAATCCGCGAATGCTCGGTGTTCGATTGGCTTCGATCGCCTCGCGCCCCACGCCGCGCGCGAGCAGCAATTGCGTCACCAGGTCGTCGGGCCGGAACCCCGGATCGCGCACGTCGGTGGCCAAGGCCCGCCAGCGCCACGCCTGGCCAAGAAACGATCGGGTGATGCCAGCGACATTTTCCATCACCGGCGGTCTAGCCGCGCCGGGTCGGGGACGCTAGGCGGCTCGCGGCACGCCCGGTCGCCACGCGTCTAAAGCTGGGTAATGTGGGGGGCGTTCCGGTGGCGATCGAGCTTCCAGCCTGACAAGGTCCATACCATGGGCCGACCACAGCCGGCGCATTCGCCGATATATCGGCCGTCCTCAGGCCGAGAACTGGCCGGGTCGCGACGATGCAACCCGACAGCGCACCCCAATAATTGCCACGACATTACCCTACACCTTGTCCCGCACGATCCGCTCAACGAGTCGGAGCCGGGCCGAGTTCCGGCGCTGCAGCAATTTCGCCCCGCCTTGTGCCGCAAGCGGGGCCGCTGCCGGGCGAAGGGCTCGTTTCGCTGCGCCCATGATCGCGCCCAGTGGCACGCAATTATCGGGCCGACAGACGGTCGCGACCAAGCGTGCCGACCCGCGTGGCAGTCTTAGTAGACCGCCCAATCGTTCTCGCGAAACCACTTGGTGATGATGTATTTGACACCCTTCACCACCGGCATGCCCTCGTGCAGAGTCAACGTATTGGGGCTGCCGTCCGGGTTCATGTTGTTCCACGCCAGCAACAGGCCGCGGCGTGGCGCGACGCGCAGGCCGGCTTGCGGGAACCAGGTCGCACCGCCTTCCTCGACATCGTTCAGATAGATCATCGCGGTCCAGGTGCGCTGGCCGCCGGTCCGCTTCATCTCGGCCCAATATTTCTGGTTTTCATGGAAGAAGTCGTGATGCGCGCGGAAATGCTGGCCGGGCGCATAGCGCTGCCCCTGCATCGTCTCGCCTTTCGCCGGCGGGATGCCGAGCAGATTGGCGATCGAGGTGTCGATCGGCGCCACATCGGGCGAATAGCGGTCCATGTCGCAGCTTTCGCTGGTCCGGAAACCGTAATCCTCGCGGTCGGCCAGCAATGTCGACGGGCGGCGATTGCCGTCGATGATCTTGATGAGCATCTCACACTGCGCGGGCGTGAGGAAGTTCATGTAATAATAAGCTTGCGCCGCGCCGACCATCGCCGCCTGGACGTTGGGATTGGCGTCCAGTCGTGCCGCCACTTCACTACCGACGCGGCCGCGCTCCTTCGAGGTGCCGCCCGAGGGGTTCTTCTTCCTGCCGAACATGGCGCGGTTTCTTCGCGTCTCGCGCAGAAAAGGCAAGGGCCCGAAGACGAATCTTCGAGCCCTTACCCTCACGTGACGATCGTCTTACCAGAAGATGTCATAGACCGTGTCGACGACCTCGCCGGTGTAGATATCCACGAGCAGAGCGTCATTGTAATAGCGCACCCAACGATAGGGGCCGTATACTTCCGGCAGGCGGTAGTCATAGGGATCATCGATCCAATAGCTCTGGTTGAACAGGATCGAGTCGAGAATCACGCCGGCCGAGAAACGGCGATAGCCATAGCTCCAGCCATAAGGCGCATAGTAACGCGGCAGCCGATAGGCGTTACGATTGTACGAGCGATAATTCTGCCAGTTGTAACGGTTGTCGTTACGCCAGCCACGATTCCAATTGCTGCCGCGATCGTTCCCGCGCCAGCGATTGTCACCGCGCGCATTGCCGGTCCAGCCGCGATTGTCGCCGCGATTACCCCGCCAGTTACGGTCCTGACGATTGTCGCCACCGTTCCAATTGCGATCGCCACGATTGTCGTTGCCACCGCGATTGCGCCAGTCTCGATTGCCATCGCGTTGGCCGTCCAGGCGCGGAGCCGGCGCCGGGGTCACGGCCCCGTTATTGCCGTCGCGATTGCCGCGATAGCCACGCCAACCGCCATTGTCGCCGCCCCAGCGACCGCCACCGCGCGCCCGCGGATCGGCATTCGGTACGGCAGGCGTGGTGGCCCCGCCATTGCCGCCGCGCCAGCCGCCATTACCGCCGCCGTTCCACCGGGGAGCCGGCGCGGGGGCAGGGGCCGGGGTCGGCGCCGGAGATGCGGCGCCGCCATTGCTACGACCGCCATTGCCGCCATTATTACCGCGCCAGCCGCCATGGTCGCCGCGCGATTGATTCGAGTTGGCGCCGGCGTCACGGTCGCGACCGCGCCAGCCGCGATCCTGCGCCGAGGCGATCGCGGGCGTCATTGCCGCCGCGGCCATCAGCGCGATAAGAATAGTCCTGCGCATTAGATTTCTCCACTCGCCGGCGCACATGCCGGCCCAACGATAGTCGGGTTGTAGGCGAGTCGCACTGATCCTTTCCTGAATTGGTCTGACAGCCAAATGAAAGAATCAGTCAGGGCGTCGGCGTCAGTGCAGGCACGACGCGGGTCGCGTCCTTCGGATCGATTCCCGGTCGCGGACCCGTCGCGACGGTGTCGTCGCCGCGCTGGATGCGCCCTGCGCGCTGGATCGCCTCGACCAACCGGGGATAGACGCCGCAGCGACAGATATTGGCGATGCTTTGGCGGATCTGCTCTTCCGACGGACGCGGATTGTTCCTGAGCAAAACCGACGCGGCCATGATCATTCCCGGGATGCAGAAGCCGCACTGACTGACATTCTCCGCCAGAAACGCCACCTGAATCGGATGGCTGCGATCATGCGACAGGCCTTCGATCGTGGTGACGACACTGCCTTCGATCGATCCGATCGGCACCAAGCACGATTTCTTCGCCGAGCCGTCCACATCGACGATGCACGCGCCGCAATGCCCGGTGCCGCAGCCATATTTGGTCCCGGTCAGGTTGGACGCGTCGCGCAATGCCCACAGCAAAGGCGTTGCCGGGTCCATGCGGTATTCGACCGGTTGATTGTTGACGGTGAACTTGGTCACGCATGAAATGTAGGCGGAAACGCGCCGTTTCCGCTAGCGGCATTGTTGCGTGGCCGGGCCGAGGCGATATTCCGCCGATGACCTTGCCCACTTTGTTCATTCCGCATGGCGGCGGTCCCTGCTTCTTCATGGACCCCAATGGCGGCCAGTCGGATCCGATGTGGCAGCCGATGGAGCGCTATCTCGCCGGACTGATCGAGAGCCTGCCCGAACGGCCGCGCGCAATCCTGCTGGTATCGGGCCATTGGGAAGAAGCGGAGATCACCGTCCATACCGGCGCGCGACCCGACCTGTTGTTCGATTATTACAGCTTTCCCGAGCATACCTATCATCTGCGCTGGGACGCGCCGGGCGCGCCCGATGTTGCCCGGCGCGCGGCATCTTTGTTGCGCGAGGCAGGGTTTGCGACGCGCGAGGAAAATGCGCGGGGCTGGGATCATGGCGTGTTCATTCCGATGAAGGTCGCGGTGCCGGATGCGGACATCCCGCTCGCGCAGATGTCGCTGCGTGCCGATCTCGATCCCGCCGACCATATCGCGATCGGACGCGCGCTGGCGCCGCTGCGCGATGAAGGCGTGCTGATCGTCGGATCGGGAATGAGCTTCCACAATCTGCGCGCGCGCGGCTCCGCAGTTGTCGCGCCCTCCGCTGAATGGGACGCCGCGCTGACCGAGGCGGTCACCGATCCCGACCCGGTGCGCCGCGCCGAACGCGTCGCCAACTGGCGGACGCTGCCGCATGCGCAATTCGCCCATCCGCGCGAGGAACACCTATTGCCGCTGATGGTCGCGTTGGGGGCAGGCGGTGACGAGGAAGCCGTGCGCGACCATTCCAGCAACGTGCTCGGCTGGGCCGTTTCAGGCTACCGGTTTGGCTGAGAGCGTTCTCAATTCGATTCACTAGGCGATTGCGGTCGCCGCCCAGCTAGGCCATCAAGGCGCTCCAAACCGGTTCCAGACCGGACCCCCAGGGAGAGTGCTTTTCATGGTCATGGACACGAGCGCAGCGGCGCCTGCGACGGGCGACACGCATAAAGGGGTCAACGCACCCGGCCTGCAGGTGTTCGTCTTCGCGCTGTTCTTCATCTTCGGCGGCATCACAAGCCTGAACGATGTCATCATCCCGAAGCTGAAAGAGCTGTTCACGCTCAACTACACGCAGGCGATGCTCGTACAGTTCTGCTTCTTCACAGCCTATGCCTTGATCGGCATTCCGGGCGCGATGCTGGTCAAGCGGATCGGTTACATGCGCGGTGCGGCGGCTGGGTTGCTGACGATGATGGTGGGTTGCCTGTTGTTCATCCCTGCGTCCAACACTGCCACTTATGGCCTCTTCCTGTTCGCCCTGTTCATCCTCGCGACCGGTGTCGTGCTCGTCCAGATTGTCGCGAACCCGCTGATCACCTTGCTCGGCAAGCCTGAAACGGCGTCGAGCCGGCTCACCTTCGCGCAGGCGTTCAATTCGCTGGGGACGACGATCTTTCCGATCGTCGGCGCGATCCTGATTCTCGGTAGCCTTTCGAAGGTCAGCGCCGCGGACCTCTCTGGGCCGGCGCTCGATGCTTATCGTACCGCCGAGAGCCAGGCGATCGTCCATGGCTATCTTGGCCTGGCGGTAGCGTTGGCGGTCGTCGCGGCGGTCGTGTGGATGTTCCGCAATAAGTTGAAGGGCGAAGCGCATCAGACGGGCGGCGGGTTTGCCGGAATCGATCTGCTCGGGCGTCCGCGTTTCGCGTTCGGCGCGCTCTGCATCTTTCTCTATGTCGGCGCCGAAGTTTCGATCGGATCGCTGATCGTCAACTATCTCAAACAGTCCAGCGTGATGGGCTTGTCCACCGAATCCGCTGGCAAGCTGATCTTCGTTTATTGGCTGTGCGCGATGATCGGCCGCTTCATCGGTGCGGTGGTGTTGCGGTTCGTGAGCCCGGGCAAGGTCCTGGCGAGCGTGGCGGTCGGCGCGATCGCGCTGATCTTCGTATCGACTCACACGACCGGCACGACGTCGGGGTACAGCTTGCTGCTGATCGGGCTGATGAATTCTATCATGTTTCCGACGATCTTCACGCTTGCCTGCGAAAAGCTGGGTGCTCGTGCGGCCGACGGCTCGGGGATCATCAATGTCGCGATTTTCGGCGGCGCGGTGCTGCCGGTCGCGACCGGTTTTCTCGCCGATACGACGGGCAGCCTCGCGCTGGCGCTCCTTCTACCGGCAGCCTGCTATGCGATCATTACGGCGTTCGGCATCTATGCGCGTAACCCCGCGCAGGATTATGCCGACGCCTGATCACGCTTATCGTGCTTCGCTGAGGCGGGGCACGAGACGGCAAGCATGAGAGGGCAGGCGATGCGAACAGGATTGTCCATGGCGATCGCGATATCGGTGATCGCGCCTGTAGCCATCGCCGCGCCGGCAGACATTCCGCTGGTCGGTGCGAATAGCGGCAAGGCGACGACGCTGCGACGCGGGCAATCTGCCCGCGTCGAGCTGCAGACCAATGCCAGCACTGGCTATATGTGGAAAGTCGACGCCGAGCGCGGGATCAACGTCATGCTTGTCACGACGGTCGCCACGCGACCCGGCATGGTCGGCGCGCCATCGGTCGCGTCCTATCGGGTCATGGGCGCCAGGCGGGGCACGTACCGGATCGTGTTCCGGTACATGCGACCCTGGGAAGGAAAAGCGGTCCGGACGCTGACTTACATCGTCCGGATCGTCTGACCCTCCGCCCGCTGGCGCTCAGGCCGGCTTGGCGCCCGGCGTTCCGCATTTCACGAAATGGCCCTTCGCGTTGCGGCACTTGCCGGCCGCGGGCTTGGGTTTCGGACAGGCGATGAAGTGACCCTTGGCATCACGGCAACGGTTGGCGGCCATCGATGGCGTCGCGACCATCGCGACGGCGGCAAGCGCGAAAGCTATCCGTAGCATAAACGACTTCTCCTGCCCCATGAGTGGGAGGCTGAGACTGCGCCCGATGCCGACCGTCCGCAAGTAGGACGGAGCAGACTCTAGAACGCCGCGATCCCGGTGATCGCGCGGCCCAGGATCAGTGCATGAACGTCGTGCGCGCCCTCATAGGTATTGACCGTCTCGAGGTTCATAAGGTGGCGCATGACCTGATATTCGCCCGAAATGCCATTGCCGCCGTGCATGTCGCGGCTCATCCGCGCGATATCGAGCGCCTTGCCGACATTGTTGCGCTTGACGATCGAGATCATCTCGGGCGCGAACCGGCCCTCGTCCATCAGCCGCCCGACGCGCAGTGACGCCTGGAGACCGAGCGCGATTTCGGTCTCCATGTCGGCAAGCTTCTTCTGGAACAGCTGGTTGGCGGCGAGCGGCTTGTCGAACTGCTTGCGGTCGAGGCCATATTGCCGCGCCGCGTGCATGCAGAATTCGGCGGCGCCCAACGATCCCCAGGAAATGCCGTAGCGCGCGCGGTTGAGGCAGCCGAACGGACCTTTCAACCCCTGCACCTCAGGCAGCAGCGCGTCCTCGCCGACTTCGACCTCATCCATCATCACCATGCCGGTGATCGATGCGCGCAGACTTAATTTGCCTTCGATCTTCGGCGCGCTGAGACCCTTCATGCCCTTTTCGAGCACGAACCCGCGAATGCCGCCGCCATGGGCGTCGGACTTGGCCCAGATCACGAACACGTCGGCGATCGGGGCGTTGGAAATCCAGGTCTTGGCGCCCGACAGCGAATAACCATTGGCGGTCTTGGTCGCCCGCGTCGTCATCCCGCCGGGGTCGGAGCCGGCATCGGGCTCCGTCAAGCCGAAGCAACCGATCCACTCGCCGCTGGCGAGCTTGGGCAGATACTTCCGTTTCTGCTCTTCCGAGCCGTAAGCGTAGATCGGGTACATGACGAGGCTCGACTGGACGCTCATCATCGAGCGGTAACCAGAGTCGATCCGCTCGACCTCGCGCGCGACCAGGCCGTAGGACACGTAATTGGCGCCGACGCCGCCATATTCCTCGGGGATCGTCGGCCCGAGCAGACCGAGCCCGCCCATCTCGCGGAAAATCTCCGGGTCGGTGGTCTCGTTGGCGAAAGCATCGATGATGCGCGGTGCGAGCTTATCTTCGGCATAAGCACGCGCGGTGTCGCGGATCATCCGCTCGTCCTCGCTCAATTGGTCGTCGAGCAGGAACGGATCCGCCCAATCGAAATGCGCCATGCCAGCCATGATAATCTCCTTGCCTCCGCCCGCATTGTCCCGCTCGGCGGCTTGAGGCAAGGGGGTGGCATGAGCTTTCGTCCCCGCCGCAGCGCACTGTTCCTGCCCGCAAGCAATTCGCGCGCGATAGAAAAGGCGAGAGGACTCGCCGCCGACGTCGTGATCCTGGACCTGGAGGATGCGGTCGCGCCCGAGGCGAAAACCGGCGCGCGCGAGGCGGCTATTGCCGCGGCGAGCCAGGGGTTTGGGGCGCACGAAATGGTGATCCGGGTGAATGGCCTCGACACCGAATGGGGGGCGACGGACCTGGCGGCGGTGCGCGGGACGGGGGCGACCGTTTTGGTGCCCAAGATACGCAATGCGGGCGACGTCCGAACATGCCGTGATCATCTCGGTTCCGGAACACCACTTTGGGTGATGATCGAGACGTGTGAGGCGCTGGGCCGGTTGCAGGATATCGCCGAGGCGGACGTGCAGGGGTTCGTGCTCGGCGTGAACGACCTCGCGCTGGAAATGGGCGCGCGGCCCGGGTCGGGTCGCGCCTGGCTGGCGCCGGTCCAGGCAAGCGTGCTGGCGGCGGCGCGGTCGCGCGGACTCGTCGCGCTCGACGGCGTTTGCAACGATTTTTCGGACGACGCTCGGCTGGAGGCGGAATGCGCGGCGGCGGCCGCCATGGGCTATGACGGCAAATCGCTGATCCATCCTCGACAGATCGATATCTGCAACGCCGTATTCAGCCCGGATGCCGCGGCGATCGAATGGGCGACGCGCGTACGCGATGCGTTCGCCAGCGGCGATGGCGGGGTGATCCAGGTCGACGGCAAGATGGTCGAAGCGCTGCACCTCGTTCAGGCGGAGCGGATTTTGGGGATGGTGTCTTGAGAATAGCAGGCGTCGAGCTGGGTGGCACCAAGTGCGTGTGCGTTTTGTCGCAGGATGGCGCGACCATCGTCGAGGCGCGACGGGTCGACACGACCGATCCCGAAACGACGATGGCGGCGATCGAGGAAGCGCTTGACCAATGGCGTGGGTTCGACGCGATCGGCATTGCCAGCTTCGGGCCCATTGGGATCGACGCCACTTCCGCCAGCTATGGCCATATCACCGCGACCACCAAGCCGGGCTGGGCCAACACCGATGTCGCGGGGCGATTGCAGCGTCGATATGACGTGCCCACCGCCTTCCACACCGATGTTGTCGGCGCCGGGCTGGCGGAGGGCCAATGGGGTGCGGCCAAGGGCCTGCATGACCACGCTTATATCACCATCGGCACCGGGGTGGGTGTCGGGCTGATCAGCCAGGATAAGCCGGTGGTCGGCCTGACTCACCAGGAATTGGGCCATGTCCGTCCGGTGCGGATGGCAGGTGACGATTGGCCAGGTATCTGCTCGTTCCACGGCGATTGCGTCGAGGGGCTGGCATCTGGCCCGGCGATCAAGGCACGTGCCGGCGTTGCCGCCAATGAGATAGCGGAGCATTCGCCGATCTGGCCCCAGGTCGCGCATCCGATCGCGCAACTCTGTCATACGCTGGTGCTGACCGGCATTCCGCGCCGGATCGTCTTCGGCGGCGGCGTGGCGTTGGGCGTGCCCTGGTTGCTGCCGATGATACGCCGAATGCTGGACGAAAGCCTGGGCAGTTACGGCGACCGCTCGCTGCTGGGCAATCTCGATGCCTATATCGTTCCCGCGGCGCTCGGTGCCGAAGCCGGGCCGCTGGGCGCGATCCTGTTGGGGCAGCACGCGCTCGGCTAAAAGATCATTTACGGCGCCTTAACCCCGTCCGCTTACGTCTCCGCAATGATCTTGGGACGTCCTGCACGTCTCACCAGCGAGGGACAGCGCGCGGTGCGAATTCTGATCGTCGACGACGAACCGGCAATGCATGAATCCTACCGGCACTGTTTCGAGCCGGTGGTGACCAATCATGACGCGCTGAGCGACATGGCTGTCGAGCTGTTCGGCGACGCATCCACGCCGGCTGCGGAACTCGCGGGCAAGGTGTTCGACACCACGCATTGCAATCAGGGTCTCGACGCGGTCGCCGCGGTCGAGGATGCGATCGCCGACGGCAATCCATTCGCGGTCGCCTTTATCGATGTGCGCATGCCGCCGGGGATCGACGGCAAGGAAACCGCGACGCGCATTCGCGCGCTCGATCCCAACATCAATCTCGTCATCGTCACCGGCTTTTCCGATTTCTCGCCGATCGAGATTTCGAAAGCAGCGGGGCCTGCGGACAAGATCTTCTATATCGCCAAGCCGTTCGAGATCGCCGAGGTCGTGCAGACCGCGACCGCGCTCGCGCACCGCTGGCAGGCCGATCGTGAACTCGCCGCGGCGATGGCCAAGCTCGAGGAGCAGGCGGTCGAACTCGCCGCCAACGAGTCGAAGGCGCTGCACATGGCAACGCACGATTCGCTGACCGAGGCGCCCAATCGGTTGGCTTTCCTGAAAGCGCTGACGGAAAAGGCGCGCGGCGGCGGAATGTTCGCGGCTGCCATGATCGACCTCGATCGCTTCAAGATCGTCAACGACACGCTGGGTCACCTCGCGGGCGACGAGTTGATCCGTGCAATCTACGCGATCCTGCAGCAATCGGCCCCGCAGGGAGCGATCGTCGCGCGGTTGGGCGGCGACGAGTTCGGCGTCTTGTTCGACACGCTCGGCGAACAGGCGGCGGTCATGGCCTGCGATCATGTCATCGCCGCCTGCACGTCCAGCTTTCGCATTGTCGGCCATTCAGTGCAGGCGTCGGCTTCGATCGGTCTCGCCATCGCCGAAGTCGACGGCAATCGCGATCCGACCGACGTGATGCGCAAGGCCGATCTCGCGCTCAACGACGCCAAGAAATCGGGCCGTGGCGTGGTCCGCGCCTATAATGAGGGCATGGACGAAAGCGTTCGGTTCCGTCGCCGTATCGAAGGCGGCCTGGGCCAGGCGATCGAACGTGGCGAACTCAGCCTCGCTTATCAGCCGATCGTCGCGGGACACGACATGGAAGTTGTGGGGTTCGAGGCGCTGCTGCGCTGGAACACCGAGGAATTCGGACCGATCAGCCCGGCGCTGTTCATCCCGATTGCCGAAGAATCGAACCTGATCCACGAACTTGGCGACTGGGTGCTCGACGAGGCATTGAAGGTGCTCGACCAATGGCCAGGGCAATATGTCTCGGTCAATTTCAGCCCGCGGCAATTCCGGCGCCTGAATTTCGTCGCCCATGTCGTCGAACGCGTGATGCGTGCGGGGATCGCGCCAGCGCGCGTCCAGATCGAGATCACCGAAACCGCGATCTTTGACAACGCCGAACGCGCCGCCGAGACGCTCTACAAATTGCGCCAGATGGGATTCCGCATCGCGCTCGACGATTTCGGCACGGGCTATTCGTCGCTCTACAATATCCGCAAGTTCGCGCTCGATTGCCTGAAGATCGACAAGAGCTTCATCGACAGCATGGGGCGCGAGCGTGAATCCGCTGCGATCGTCCAGTCGATCGTCCATCTCGGCCGGGCGCTGGGGTTAGGCGTGGTGGCCGAAGGTGTGGAGACTGACGCTCAGGTCCAGGCGCTTCGCCTCGCCGGTGCCAGCCATTGGCAGGGCTATTATTTCTCGCGACCGGTCCCGGCCGACATCGCGCGCGAGATCGCGCAGGAGCGCTATATCGGCGGCCAGGACGATCTCGATGGCGACGAGTTCGCGATCCGGGCGGGCGACGGGACCAACGGTTGATGATCCGGCTGCGCGCCGTGACCGGGCGCCGATTGTCGTTCGCATCGCTCGGCGGCAAGCTGCTCCTGATCCTCGCATCGGTCGGGCTGGTCGGCTCGATCGCGCTCACGGTCCTGCTGGCTGCGGTCATCACACCCAGTTTCAGCGCACTCGAACGCCAGGCGATCGACGGGCATGTTCAGCGAACGCGCGCCGCCCTCAGCGACTTCGCGGCCAAGGTCGAAAGCTCGGTGCGCGATTATGGCGACTGGAATGCGAGCTACGACTATATCGTCAATCCGACCCGCGCGTTTGAGCAGGAAAGCTTTTCGCCGCTGGCGATGGCTAATCTCGATGTCGATGCGATGGCCTATTTGCGCCCCGATCGTAGCCTGGTGATCGCGCGCTGGATCGACCCTCGCAGCGGTCGGGAGAATGATACGCTGCGCGACGCGATGGTCCGGGCGATCCGGCAAGCGCCGCTCGACGGCGCGATGAAGGGAGGCAATTCGGGTCATTTCTACCTTCGCCTCGGCAAGATCGTGGCGGCGGTCGGCGTCGCCAAGATCAGGAAAAGCGACGGCAGCGGCTCGCCGCGCGGCTATGTCGTCATGGCACGTCGAATTACGTCGGCGCAGCTGGCAAAATTGCTCCAGGTCCCCGCGCGCCTGGATCTCGGCAGTAAAGATGGACGCCTCGTCACCACCAGTTCGACCATGATGCAGATCGCCGTGCCGGTGACGGGAGCGGAGGGCAAACCGGTCGCTGTCGCCAGTTTCGTGGTGCCGCGCGACGTGTCGCAACTCGGGCGCCACATGCTCTGGCTCGCGGTGTTGGGGTCGACCATTCTGCTCGCGCTCGTGCTCGCGGTGCTGAGCCGGGCGTTCTCGCTCCTGGTGCTCAAACCACTCGGCCGGGTCGAGGGGCATATGCAGCGCGTGCGAAACTCCGGCTCGTTGACCGTGCTGCCCCAGGATGGCGCGCGCCATGACGAGATCGCCTCGCTCGGCCGCAGCTTCAACTCGATGCTGGTCCAGCTCAAGGAGCTGCGCGAACAGGTCGAGGCGCAAGGCTTCGAGCTCGGCCGATCGGAAAGCGCGGTTGCGGTGATGCACAATGTGCGGAATGCGCTGAACCCGGTGTCGACCATCTTGTCGACCGGGATCGGCCAAACCGCGCCGGTCGAACGCGCGCTGATCGAACGCGCCTTGACCGAATTGGTCGCCGCGGAGACCGCGCCGGACCGTCGGGAAAAGTTGGCAACGTTCATCGCCGCGGCCTTTGAGGCCGAGGAAAGGCAGCGCGAGGACCGGAGCGGCCAGTTGCAAGTCGGTCGCGACGCGATGCGTCAGGTATTGGAGATCATCGGCGCGCAACAACAACTCGCGCATGAAAGGCCGCCTCTCGACGAGTGCGACGCAACGCAGATCATCGCGCAGAATGCGACCATCGCGCGACATTCCGGGAAGGGCGCCTCAATCGCGTTCAACTTTCCCGCGAAGAAACATTACGTGATGGCCAATCGCGTGCTGCTCAGCCAGGTGGTCGGAAATCTGTTTTCCAACGCCGCCGAGGCAATCTGCGCGGCGGGTGGGTCGGGCAGCATCAACGTGACGATCACCGAGACTCATAACGGCCGAGTCGAGATCGCCATCCACGATACGGGTGAGGGGTTCGATCCGGGCGCGACGCCACAATTGTTCCAGCGCGGATTTTCGACCCGCGAGCACAAATCGGGCGGATTTGGTCTCCATTGGTGCGCCAATTCGGTGGCCGCCATGGAAGGATCCCTGAGTCTCGAAAGCGACGGCGTCGGCCGTGGGGCGACCGCGCGACTGGTGCTGCGCGCGCCGGCACGTGAGGCAGCGAAAACCGATCTCGCCGCCTGACGGCGAACCGATTGTCGGGTTCAAGAAAGCGCGGCTCGCTTGCCGTCCTCATGCGTTTAGGGGCGTGAGAGGAACAGACGATGACGGATGATCACAAGCAGCCAGAACAGCCGCCGGCCAATACGGGCATCAAGAGCGCGCCAATCGACGTGCAGCGCGGGAAAATCGGCAACGGCCCCGGCTATTCAGGCCAGGAATACGACGCTGACGACTTCGCCGCCGATCGCGCATTGAAGGAGAGTGCCGAAGGGCCAAAACATTCCACCAAATCCGCCGATGATCGCTTCCCGCCGGAAAACGGCCGCCGCGCGTCCTTCGATGAGCGAACCGGAGAGGTGCATGGAAGCGGCGTTGGCGCGGGGGGCGGCAATCCGGGAGAGGATTTCGCCAGCGATCCGGCGGCCGGCGACGGTTATCCGCAGACCGGCCGCGGGTCGGCGGAAGCTAACAAGCCGGACCGCCGGTGACGTAGTGAGCAGACGCGATAATCAGTTTCGATGAAGTCGCGGCTCGCCATGGCGGCGCCGGAGACGCGTTCAGAGGACTCGTCGTTACGACCAGCCTCAGAGTGGCGACACGTGGAAATATTTCAGCAAGCCGAGCACGAGCAACAGCAAGGCGATCGCCACGATTACATTGGCTACGTTGAAGCTGCTGCGTTCGACCACCGTGCGATCGTCGGTACGAATTTCTGGCATCTGATCCTCCTACTGGTGCAATAGAACGCGATCGTAACGCCCGCGGTTCCGTTGCCGCTTTCAGTCGGCCGGCGGTTGGGCCATCGGCAACGCGCACGGCGCTATCTTGGTCAGATCAGCGGACGTTGCTGGCGCGTATCGAAATGGCCGCGTATCAGGTGCAGGGCCCGGGCAAGTCGGGACGTTTCGATCAGACCGCCGAGCGATATCCGCACCGCCTGATCCGCGCCGGGGGCGACGCGAAAACGATCGCCGGCAACGACCGACAGGCCACTCGGCCGCATCGCGTCGGCGAGTTCGGCACCGTCGAGCCCGGCGGGCAGCGGAAGCCAGAGATGATAGCCCTGAGCATGCGCTCGGTAGGGCAATCCTTCCAGGATATCGGCCGCCACAGCCTGGCGCCGCATCGCCTCGTTCCGCATCGCATCAACCAACCGATCGTAACGCCCATCGTCGAGCCAGGTCTGCACCACGGCCGCGTTGAGCGGCGGCGCCATGATCGCGGTTTCGTGAACATCCGCAGCGAGCCGGAGCGCGCTGCCGATATCGGGGGCGCGAACATAAGCGACGCGTAATGCCGGAGAGATGGTCTTGGAAACGCTCGCCACGTACCAGGTGCGTTCGGGCGCAAGTGCCGCAAGCGGCACTGAGCGGGTAGCGCTCAGCGCGCCGTACACATCATCCTCGATCACCATTAGGTCGTTCGCTCGCGCTGCCTGGGCGATCGATTGACGCGTTGTCGCATCGAGCGTCATCGCGGTCGGATTGTCGTTGGTCGGCACCACATACAACGCACGGATCCGTTCCGAGCGACACGCCGCGGCCAAGACATCGCCGTCGATTGTCGGCAAGGGGACCAGTCGTAGTCCCAGCCGCGCGGCCAGTACTTTGAACCCCGAATAGACGTAGCGGCCGCACGCCACGGCGTCCCCGGGGCGCAACGTCGTGTTCAGGATCGCATGAAGTGCGTTTTGTGCGCCGGCGGCAACGACCACTTGATCGTCCGATGCGTCGACGCCGGCGCGGGCGATCAGCCGCGCCCCAGCGGCGCGGTCCGCCGCGCTTCCACCGGCAGGCTGGTATTGCATCCGCACTCCGGATCCATCCGCGAGCAACGTCGCGACGGTATCGCGCATGGCGCGGCCCAGCATATCGCCGGGCAATTCCGGCGGCATGTTCATGCCTGTGTCGACTCGCGCGGCATCCTCGATCTGAGCGGGCGAAGCGCCGCGGACGAAGCTGCCGGCACGGCCACGCGCCTCGATCAAGCCGCGTTGCCGCGCGGTTTCATAGGCCCTGGTGACGGTGGTGAGGTCGACGCCAAGTCGCGCCGCGAGATCGCGCTGCGGCGGCAAGCGGTCGCCGCTGCTCAGGCTGCCGCGCTCGATCGCCGATCCGAGCGCATCGGCGATCGCCAGATATTTTGGCGCGCGCGCTTTGGTCAGGTCGGGCAGCCAGGCGTCAGTCATCGAAATTGCTGCCCTTGGTGCGGCCATGCAGCTGGTTCCAGAGATGTTCGGTTCCCGCTTCCTGTGACCGGTTGACATATTGCGAGGCGACCAACCAGCCCTTGATGGGCCGCAGCGGCAACAGGCAACCCGCCACCATGATCGGTACCGACGTGACCAGGTGGACCCAAATAGGTGGGTTGTATGCCACTTGGATCCATACAACGACAAAGATCAGCGGCAGGGCGATCAGGCACAATGAGAAGAAGGCGGGGCCGTCGTCAGGCGCCGCGAACCGGTAGTCCAATCCACAACATTCGCAGGTGTCGGACACCTTCAACCAGGATTTGAACATATGTCCCTTGCCGCACCGCGGGCAGAGCCCCTTCCAGCCTGTCTCGATTATCCAGCGGAACTTGTCGTTGCTATTTTGTACGGGTGGCATTCGGGCGTCTCGGTGTTATGTATGGATATGTAGCCATACATAGTGAGGCTTTGCCGGCAGCGCGAGAACTTTCGAGTTGCAAAACGCCGACAAGTGGCTGCACGCCATGCATCGGCGGGCGGCCCCCCTGATGGGCTTGCGCGGAGGCGGCCTCACGGTTGGTCGCGTTTCGGTCGCGATATCGGATGAACGGCGCGAAGGCGTCTTGCTGCTGCAACAGGCCGGGCGTATCGCTTCGCCAGCGAACCGAAAAAGCGGCGCGATCGAAGGGGTGTGTAGAAGGAATCCCCTATGCGTTTCGCGTTTTCGCCCGCCGCCGTCTGGACCATCATCGACAGCGCAAGGAATTGGCGGATCGCACGGGATGCCGGCGATCAGGTTCAGCCGAGTCTGTACCGACGGCTCGAGCGCTTTGGCGTAGGCCTGCTCGCGCCCGTCTTCGACAGTGTGATGACTCTGTTCGAGGCAGGTTTCCGACGGCGTTTCCGCGCGGGCAACCTGCTGGACATCGGATTGTCGCACGACGAACATCATTTGCTCGCCCTGCTTGAGGGAGCAGACGCCAGCGTGATCGAGCGTTTCGACCCGAAACTCGCGAGCACGATGCGGATAGCACTCAGCTCCGCTCGGATCATGCTGTTATCGGTCATCGGGGAAGTGATCGGGGTTCCATCCGCACCGGTATCGGCCCCGCTTTTCTTTCCGGCAACGGCGGCACAGCGGGTGCCGTTATCCAACGCCATTCACGTCTATTTCAAGCAATGATCAGACGGTCGCGGCCGGACGTGTACCGGCCGCGACCTTGCCTTGAGCACTATTCCGCCGCGACCTCGGCCTCTTCGTCGGGGAGCGCGACGGGGTCGCGATCATTGGCCGCGGGCGTAGCGAGCATCGACATGCCTTTCTCCGACAACAGCATCCCGATCAGCGCCTGAAGGGCGCCACCACCGGCACCCGCACCGGCATCGCCGCCGGTATTGATCTGCACCCTCGGCACGACATCGACGCCGGACGTCTCCAGCGCCTGGGCAAGTCGCTCGATCACCTGACGCGTCAGCTGGAACTGCGCGCCACCCGACGCAGCCGCCTGCTTTTCGATCGTCTCGGCAGTGGCTAGGCCGGTCTTGGTGATACGGTCGGCCTCCGCACCCGCCAGCGCGACGACCTTCGCTGCCTCGCCCTCACCGACAATGCGGATGCGGTCGGATTCGGCCTTGGCGAGCGTGCGGGTCTGTTCGGCTTCTTGCGCGGCGCGCTTCACCGCGGCCTTGCCCTGGTTTTCCTGCACCGTGATCGACAACTCGGATTCAGTGATCGCGGTCTGCTGATGTGCGCGGGCCTGGGCTTCGCGCAAATCCTTCTCGCCCTCGGCCGCGACGCGCTGCTTGGCATAGGTCGTGACTTGTTCTTCGGCGACCTGGCGTTCGCGCAATTGCTGCAGGACTTTTTCGATCTGATCGTTGCCCGCGGCGGCGCGCGGGGTGCCAATCAGCACTTCCTGCAACTCGAGATTATAGGCGGTGAACTTCGCCCGCATCTGATCGCCCGCCTGCTCCTGGATGTCGGAGCGTTCCTGGAGCAGCTGGATCAGCGTCTTCTTCTGCGCGACGTTCTTGAAATAGGCCGAGACCATCGGGTCGAGGGTCTGCTCGACCAGCTTCTTGATGTCGCCGAACCGCTGCACGACCAACGGCGCCTTGCGATAGTCGATATGCACGACGACCGAGAGTGGCAGAGTGGGCTCGAACGCGTCCTTGGTGATCAGCGACACTTCAGACAAATTCTCGTCGAACTTGTGCTGGCCGGTCATTTCCTGATCCCATTTCAGGATGAAGTTGGTCGTGGGCACGACCAGGATCTTCCCGGCATAGGTGTTGAAGGCGTATTTGCCCGGCAGGAGGGGCTCGCTCCACACGCCGCGCGTGCCGCGATCGACCAGCTCGCCATGGCGATAATCGTCGCCCGACGTGTCGGCGCCGCTGTCGCCGGTATAGCTGATGACGACGCCGACATGGCCGACCTCGATCACCGTCTTGGCGACCATCTCGACCGTCGCGAACAGGCGGTTGATGAAATAGCTGCCCTCGACCAGCACCTGGAGCTGGCGACCGCGCCGGCCACCCGCCGCGATGAACTTTTCAGGATCCTGGAAGCTGTTGTGGAAAGTCGCGTCGTCGTCCTGGTTGGTGCCGACTTCGGGCGCGATGATCTGGTCGGCGGTCAGCGCCGGGCCGTCATGCACGGTGACGATGCCGATCATGTCGGATGCGTCCTTGATCACGACCGACTCGAAACCCGACCGTTCCTCGATCACGCGCTGCATATTGCTGAACAGGTCGAAGTCGTTTGCCTCGAGCATCAGGCCGTAGAGATGTTCGCGCGTGATGATGACGAACTGCGCCAGGTTGATGGCGTACGTGCCTTCGCGAAGGATCGCGCGCTGCGGGCCCTTCTGTCCGCCATCTTCCAGAAAGCGGCGCACGTCGAGAAAGTCGGCGGTGCGCAAATTGCTCGCCAGCGTCTGGGTCGGACCCAGCGGCGCGCCGTCGCGCGCAAAGACATAGCCGATCTGGCCCTGGGGAATGGTGACCAGGGGCTGCGAATGGACGCGATACTGGAACGGCATGAAGAAGTGATAGCCGCCGCGCAGGACGATCGGCTGATAGCCGGCCTCGCCGTTGAGTGCGATGAGGCCGGAGGTGACGGAGCCGTTGCGGCTCCACAATTTCTCGACGATCGCGACGCGGTTGTTCCGCACGTAGCGAACGCAGCGAGAGAGGACGAACAGACAAGCGACGACGAGGGCCACGACGGCCGAAGCGCCGAGCACATACATATTTGTCATCTGTGGTGGGTGTCCTTGGGACCTAAAGAAGAGCGCACGATCACGCTCGCTCTCTATTTAATGCGCTTCAAGTCTAGCTTCCAGAAAAATCGGAAGAGCCGTACCGATTTTCGACGTAGCGCGCCACCGCGCGCGCGTCACCATGGTCGAGCCGACTGCGGTCGGCGACCAGCTCGACTAAAGCATCATCGATCCGTCGCAACGACCCGGTCGCCAGGTCGATAATGTCGGGGCGTGACTTGGTCGAAGCGGTCGCGTTGGCGGCGGTCATCGCGCGGACGACTTGGTGAAGGTCTTCGGACAACGTCTGGAAGCGGGAATCGTCATGATCCCATCTTTGCGCACCGATCGAGTCGATCAGGCGACGGAGTTCGCCGCCGGGAAGCGAGCGGGCAGCGGCGAGGGCGCGCGTGACGCGGAGACGCGATTCCGCGGAGGCGAAGCTGGGGTCACGCACTTGCCGCCGGTGCCGACCGATCGACAGCGCCGGCTCGATTGCCGCTGTCCCGGTCGTTCCAACCAGGGCCAGTGCGGCATAACCGACCAGGAACCAGCCACTATAAGCGAGCGCTAGCCGTAAGAGATCGCCCGCCGAGGCGCCGGCCGGTGCATTGAACAACGTCACCACAGCGACCGAGACGAGATAGGCGGGCACCGCGAAATGCAGGAAGGCACCTCCAACGATCCGCCAGGCGCGGATCGGCGGTTTAGCGGCAGGGGCTGAGTGGACCGGCAGGCTGCTCATGGCGACGTTTTGGCGCTCCCTCACGCCCGCGATCAACGGCGCGGATGTGGGGAGGGATTGGTGCCGCGCAAGGGGTCAGTACTAGTGATGGATCGTCAGGCCCAGCGAGACTGCAAGGGGAGCGATGCCGTCAACGTACCGGCCATAGACCAGGTCGAAATCGATCCGGCGGCCCTTCGGATTCCAGCGCAAGCCGGCTTGACCGCCCGCATGGCCGTGATCGCGGGCGAAGCTTTCGGCCATCAGCGTCAGTGTCGACGTGGCCTGATATTCGACCTGGCCACCGGCGATCGCCGCATGCCCATCGGCGCGAGTCCATTGCCACCCTATGTTGAGGTTGAAGCGCAGCCGTCCCGCCGGGATCGTCACCGGCGCGATAAACGATGCACTCGTCAGCCGGCCCCGCGCGATATCGATCCCCGCCGATCCCGACAGCGCGAGACCCAGCCCGCGCTTCTCGTCGCGAAGATTCCATTTGGGCGCGATGCCGATCTGGGTCTCGCGCGTATTGCCGTCCCAGGCTGTCGCGACGAACCCGCCAAGCTCGAGATTGGACCATTGCCGGCGCGTACAGGCTGGCGCGACCGTGGCGACGCCGTCGTCGCGGCGGATGATCGTCACCCAGCTTTCGACATGGCAGGTGCCCGGCGTCTCGACGGCCGAATCGTCGACGACATGTTCGACCCCGGACGCGCGCGCGGGCACGGCGGCGAGCATCGCGCTCACCGCCACGCCGGCGGCCGAAGCCGCCGCAAGGCGCCGGATCACGCCGGATCTTCCAGGCTGAAGCTGTCCTGGTCCTCGTCGAACGCGAAGATCTCCGCATAGCGGCCCCATTGCGTCACCGTGCGCAAGGTCGCGGCGGCATACTCCGGCGACATGTGATCCTCGAGCTCGTCGCGGAACCGCCCGCCGGTGGCGCGGTGCGAGGCGCGTTCGTCGAGAATGCGGCGGATATGCTGGGCGAGCGGCACGTGCGCGATCAGAGCGTGGCCGAATATCGCCTTACGCTGGTCGACATCGGCTCCGGCATAGCGCCGCGCTTCGGGCGTCAGGACCAGATCGGCGCCGCGCAGATCGGCGAAACGGAGCAATTGCAGAGTCTCGGCGATCGGGAACAGTTCGTCGATCTCGAGGCCCAGGCTGTCGCCCAACTCGGCCATCGCGGCGCGGCCGTCGAATGGCTGCGCGTCGACTTCCTCGATCAGGCCGGCGATGCTGTTGGTCGACACGTGCGGCAGCGCCATCGAGATGCCGGTGCCGGGGAACAGCCCGTCCCTGACCGGCGTCCCCGCGGGCCGCGCGGTCATCCGCGCATAGATCGCGTCGACCATCGCGCGGAAGGCCGGGTCGAGCCGGTCGCGCGGTTGCGGCAGCTTGACCTCGATCTCGGCGGCGACGCGGCCGGGATTGGAGGAGAAGACCAGGATGCGGTCGCACATCAGCACCGCTTCCTCGATATTGTGCGTGACGAGCAGCATCGACTTGATCGGCATCCGACCTTCCGACCACAGATCGAGCAGATCCGTCCTGAGCGTCTCCGCTGTCAGCACGTCGAGCGCGGAGAAAGGCTCGTCGAGCAGCAGCAGCGCCGGATCGACGACGATCGCGCGGGCCAGGCCGACGCGTTGGCGCATCCCGCCAGACAGCTCCTTGGGATAGGCGTTCTCGAACCCGTCGAGGCCGATCAGGTCGATCGCCGCCAGCGCGCGGGCGCGGCGCTCGACGGGCGCCACGCGGCGCGCCTCGAGCCCCAATTCGACATTCTGCTGCACGGTCAGCCAGGGGAACAAGGCGAAGGTCTGGAACACCATTGCGACGTCGGGGCTGGCGTCATCGCGCGCGGCGAAATTGACCTCGCCCCGGTCGGGCCGGAGCAGGCCGGCGATCGAGCGCAGCAGCGTCGACTTGCCCGATCCCGAGCGGCCGAGCAGCCCGACGATCTCGCCTTCATGCAAGGTGATCGACACGTCGTCGATCACCGGCTGGGTGCGCTTTGGGCCGTAATGGTGCGTCAGATGCTCGACCGAAACGAGCGGACGGAGCGTGATGGTGCTGGCCATGATCCGGATCCTTTCAGGCGAGGCGGAGGCGGCGTTCGGCGAACCGGTACATCGGCCGCCAGACGAGATGGTTGAAGGCGAGGACGAAGGCCGACATCGTCGCGATGCCCAGCGCAACGCGGGGATAATCGCCGGTCGCCGTGGCCTTGGCGATCCAGGCACCGAGGCCGGGTGCCTCGAGCCGCTGATGCCCCCAGGTTACGACCTCGGCGACGATGCTCGCATTCCACGAGCCGCCCGAGGCAGTCAGCGCACCGGTGACGTAATAAGGGAACACCGCCGGCAGCGCGACGTCGCGCCACCATTGCCAGCCCCGCACGCCAAACATTCCCGCCGCTTCGCGCAAATCGGTCGGGATCGCGCTGGCGCCGGCGATGACGTTGAACAGGATGTACCATTGTGTCCCCAGGATCATCAGCGGCGACAACCAGATGGCAGGGCTGAGATTGAAACAGACGATCAGGATAACCGCGAAGGGGAACAGGATATTGGCCGGGAATGCCGACAGGAATTGCGCGACCGGCTGCAGCCGTTCGGCCCAGACCGGGCGCAGGCCGATCCACACTCCGACGGGGACCCAGATCAAGCTGGCGAGCGCGATTAGCAGGACGACGCGCGACAGGGTTAGCAATGCGAGGCCGAGCACCGACGCGGCATCGTGCCAGGTAAGGGTCGCGGCGACATAGTCGGCGAGCGTCCAGACGCCGTAGCCGAGCGCCGCAACCACCAAGGCGCGCCACAACCACTCGCTGCGAGGACCGCCGGGTGCGCGGGCGGGCCGGGACCGCCCGCCGGGATCGAGCGCGAGCAACAACCGGCCGAGCGCGGTCACCGGGGCGAAGATCAGCGGCAAGATCTTGGTCGCGCGGAACAGGTCGTACGCCCAGCTCTTCGGCCGGTCCGTCCCGGCGGTCTGTTCGAAGCGGAACCGGTCGGCCCAAGCGACGACGGGGCGGAAAACGAGCTGATCATAGAGCAGGATGACCACCGCCATCGCGCCGACCGCGAGCCAGATTGCGTGGAAATCCTGACGCTCGATCGCCAGCGCCAGCCATGATCCCAGGCCGGGCAGTGCGACGGTGGTATGGCCGACGGTGATCGCTTCGGACGCGACGACGAAGAACCAGCCGCCCGACATCGACATCATCGCGTTCCACACCAGGGCCGGCGTCGCGAACGGCAGGTCGAGGCGCAGGAACCGCCGTACGGGTGACAGCGCGAAACCGCGGCTGACCTCGTCGAGGTCGGACGGCACGGTGCGCAGCGACTGGTAGAAGCTGAACGCCATGTTCCATGCCTGGCTGGTGAAGATCGCGAAGATTGAGGCGAGTTCGGCGCCCATCACCTGGCCGGGGAACAGACCCATGAAGAAAGTCACGGTGAAGGTCAGGAAGCCGAGGATCGGCACCGATTGCAGGATGTCGAGCGCGGGAACGATGACCTGCGCGGCGCGGCGGCTGCGTGCCGCCAGCGTCGCGACGACGAAGGTGAAGGCGAGCGAGGCGAACAGCGCCGCGAACATGCGCAAGGTGGTGCGCAGCGCGTACCAGGGCAGGTTGGCGGGATCGAGCGTGATCGGGTGCTGCGCCAGATCAGCGATCGGCGCGACGGTGCCACCGATCCCCTTGAGCGCCGCGACCGCGATCGCCGCGAGCAGCACGAACGCTGCGAGATCGGCGCGATTGGGCGCGAGACCGATCCACAGCCGTGGAGACGCACGGAGCACGCGCGTCCGGAAGGTGATTTCCGACATTGATGATTTCCTCGTCCGCGAGCGCGCCGTCGCGCGTCGGACGAGGCCGGTAGTTCAGGCCCCGATCAACGCGCTTGACGCGCTCGACTTCGACTGTCGCCGTCTGGCATGATGGGGTTGAAACCTTTTGTTGCGCCGCAGCACGAGTCGCGGCGGGGCGCTGGGTGCGCCCCGACAACGCGGCTGTCAATCCGCTTCGGCCACCATTCGGCGAACGTCACAAAATATGATGGAGAGATCGGAATGATGCGCCGGCTCGCCGCCGCATCGTGCTCGTTAGGCGGCGCGTTGGCCTTTGCCGACGTCGTCTTTTCGGCGGAGATAGGGCGCGACCAGGTTGCGCGCGCGGAACCATTCTTGCCGCTCGGGGCTGAGCGTCGCGAAATTGCCGATCACGCGACGACAGTCGGGCGTCCTGCATTGGCAGATCATGTGCCAGTTCGATTCCGCGAGCGTCGTCGAATAATCCCAGCAAATCTCCTCGCCCGATGCGATGTCGCGGATCGCAACCAGGAACACGCCCTGATCGGTGAAGCGAAGCCCGGCATTGGGCGCGCAGCTATGATTGACCAAATCATCGATCCGCCCGGAGGGCCCCATATAATGGTCGGGCGTGACCTGGACGAACCGATCCGACTGGCCGCGCATCAGGCTGGGGATGCGGTCGGCGCGAAAACGGCGACCGGTGAAGGACATCAGGCGATCGCCCTCGGCGAACGGCGCGGCCGCGAACACTGCCTTGCCCAGGTGGTTTTCGCCCACCGCGAACAGGTTGGTGGGCGTGCGGATCGCATCGAGGACGTAGAAGCGCCCGTTGCGGAAACCCAGCGAGCGCAATGGATTGATCGTCGCCAGCCCAACCATGAACCAGATGCTCGCGTGGCAGACCAGCTCGATCAGGATATAAGCATATTCGCCGACCGGGCTCCCCGGTGTGCGCGCAGCAACCATCAACGTCGCGAGGTCACCCAGCGTCCAGAGCCCCCAGGCAGGCGAGCGTTCGCGCCCGCGATCGGCGACGACGCTGGCCCAAGTCGGCCAGAAGCTGACGGGCACGGCGGCCACCACCAGCATATGCGCCCAGAAAGCGTCGTGGAACATCGCCCATATCGCCAAGGCGCCGAGGCTGGTGGCGATGCAGAATGTTTCGGTGCGCGTCGGCACGGTCCAGGCAGACCTGCGCCACAGAGCAACCGTGATCGCGACGCAGGCGACGGTTGCGAACAGGAACACCCAGCGTTGCAACCCTTCGGGGTTCACCGCGGCATAGGTCGATGCCTCGACCGCGGTAGCCGCTGACCAGATCAGCCACGATGCGCGGTTGGGCTCGACCAGATCCCGCTTCAGGCCGGTCAGGTACGCCGCATAGCCCGCCAAACTAGCGGCCAATGCCAACAGGAACAGGACCTGGACCATTCACCCCCACTCGGCTCGTCCACAATGCGCAACGGGATATTTACCATGTTGCCAGGAATCCGTCTATTCGAAAGCCTAGGATTCAGCGCGAGTCGCCAAGTGGTTGAGGTTCGATTCTTTTTTCAGGCGAGGCAATAGGGCGATCGGCAATCGAACCGCGACCTAACGGAAGGGGCGGCTGGTAGCCTCGTCAGCGAGCCACAGCGCGCTGCGCAGCGCGCGCGGGGATCGTCCGGTCTGGCGAACGATCGACCGCGTCATATGCGCCTGATCGGCAAACCCTTCGGCCGCCGCGACGGTCGAGAGCGCAACGGCCGCATCAAGCACGCGATCGATCGCGCGATGCGTCCGGGCGATCAGGCGGAATTGCGCCGGAGTGATCTCGAATTGCTGGCGGAATCCGCGCGAGAGGCTCGCGGCGTGCAGGCCATGCTGCGCCGCCCACTGCGCGAGCGAGAGATCGGGTGCATCGAGCAGATCGGCCGCGAGCAAATCGGGCCAATCGTGGCCATTGGCCGGCCGCCTCGTCATCTCGCGATCCAGCAAGTGTTGCGCCGCGATCGGATCGCGTTCGGCCAACCGGGCGACCGCGTCGGGATCGGCGATATGCCCACGGACAGACCCGCGCCACCGAGCGGACAACGGCAGCACCAGCACTTCGGCACCATGTGGGTCAAAACGATCGAGGTGGCGCTCGAACGGGCGGTGGACGATGACGTCTCCGGCCGTGACGCAATGTCGCCCGGTATCGCCCGCTTCGACATAGCCGCCGGCGAGCACGATCGCGGCGAAGGGCCGTTCATGGAGATGGCGATGGAGCGTTTCGCCACCGCGATGGCGCATGCGGCCTGGCGGCGCATCGCGCGGCGCACAGCACGGGCAAGTGGGTGAATTCGGTTCAGGACCCATGATCGCGGATCCTATATCAGCCCATCGCCCCGCGGAAAACGCCGCGTAACTTCACTCCCGACTGAGCTTGCCTTCCTCACGTGCCGCATCGGCGACGACGTCGAACCGCTGTTGCGAGGCCTGGATCTCGGTCAGATGGTCGATCGCCCAGCGTGCGAGCTCGCCGACTGGCTGCTGCAGTGACTGGCCGAGTTTGGTCAATTCATAGTCGACCCTCGGCGGAATGCTGGGGGTGACCGTCCGCGTCACCAGCCCGTCACGCTCCAGCCCGCGCAAGGTGAGCGTCAACATGCGTTGCGAGATGCCCTCGATCGAACGCCGCAATTCGCTGAACCGCCTCGGTCCCTCGGCCAGCGCATTGATCGTCAGCATGCTCCATTTGTCACCGACGCGCTGGAGCACGCCGGTCACGCCGCGGCATTGCGGGCCATGGGGATTCATCGCCGGCCTCTTCGGTAACATCGCTGATACCAGGGCACAAAGTTGATCGTCATTGCCAAAAATGTGCCTTCTTGTGACGTAAATGACGACGGTTATCTAGCGTGCCTCAGTAACTAATCAATACCAGCGAGGCACCATGATCATCCTTCACGTCGACAGCAGCATCACTGCGGAAAACAGCGTCACTCGCTCGATCGGGGAGGCGGCGATCGCCAGATTGAACGCGCTTCATCCCGACGCCGAGATCAGGCGTCGCGACCTCGTTTTGAATCCGCTTGGACATATGACCTTGGGCGATCTCGGCGACACATCGCTCGCCGAGGAGTTCCTCGCCGCCGACATTGTCGTGATCGGCGCGCCAATGTATAATTTCAGCATTCCTTCCAGCCTCAAAGCGTGGATGGACCGCCTGGCGATCGCGGGCACGACATTTCGCTATACCGAAAAGGGCGCGGAAGGATTGGCCGGCGGGCGCAAGCTGATCATCGCGTCGGCGCGGGGCGGTTTTTACGGGTCCGACACCGGACAGGCCTGGCTCGACCACCAGGAAACCTACCTCCGCGGCTTCTTCGGGTTCCTGGGCGTGACCGATATCGCCTTCGTCCGCGCGGAAGGGATCGCGATGGGTCCTGACGCCCGGGCCAAAGCGCTCGAGGATGCGAAGATCGAGGCCACCGCGATCGCAGCGTAGACCGCCGCTTTCACGGACACAAAAAAAGCCGCCTTCCCCGAGGGGAAGGCGGCTCGACTGTTTCGCTGGCTTCAAATCCGGTCAGCAACGAAGGTGCTCGGTCGGCGCACCACGATTTTGGTCATTTACGGGGATCTGGCCCCACCGTCGGTCGGACAGGCCGCCGGCACCTTCCCCGTCTCGAAGATAGCTTTGACGCATCGGTCATAGGCGTTGCGCGCGCCTTGCCGGTTGTTGAGCCGTGCTACCGCGCCGATCGCTTCGGCCAGCAAGTCGAGCTGCTCGCCATATTCGCCTTTGTCGATCAGGATCAGCTCGCCCGATTTCTTGCCCGTGAGGGTGGGCAGACGCTCTGTCTTGGTCGTCTCAGCGCTCGGCGTCGGCAGCATCGGCCGATCGATCCGCATCGACGACGAGAGCGTTGAGGTGGTCCCGCACGCCGCCAGCGTCGAAAGGAGCAGCGGAACGAGGATTGCCGGCAAGCGTGCCCGGCGTCGCGTCGAGCGCATCGTGCATCTCCCTGATCTTGGTTTGGACGAGAATGGAGGTCTGCTCGTCTTCGGTCGCGACACGCTTGCCAATGGCATCGACCGTCGCCTGCGCGTGACGTTCGTCGGTGCGCGCGACGGCGACGGTCTTGGCGTGTGCCCGCTCGGCCTGCACTTCGGCTTTCGTCCGGCCGGCGCTTTCGCCCTTATGATAAATCAACGCGATCGTGGCGCCGGCAGCCGCGAGCGCGACCAGGACCGGAACGACCCAGCCGAACAAGCGGGCGAGCCAGCCAGGCCATTTCCAGCCTAGCGCGAGAGAGATCAAGAAGCCCATCAGCCGTCTCCCTTGCCGCAGGATCGCCGATCGACATTGCCGGTCCGGTTACGGAGCCATCCCTTGAGAAAGGCGCGCAGCCTGACGTTGGTCGCGGCAAGCCTACGATATTCCGCCGCTTGCCGGGCATCGAGCGCGTCGAGCGTCGCGGTGCAAGCAGGGATGACGCCGAGCTTTGCCTGGAGCATCCGATATGCCGTGACGTCGACAGGGCCCAACGATGCCGCGCTGTCGGGCAGGCGCGCCCCACCCAGCTCGTTCATCGTCAGCCGGTACCAGCGATTGGGTCGCCGCGGCCCCATATTGACCGCTGTGTCGATCAACTCGCCAGCAACGGCCGGTTCGATCTGGACCAGCGGCATATAGCCAGGCGCGGCGATGTAGCTCCGTACGTAGACGGCGTCGGCACACACCGTCGCGGGGCCGTCGCAATGCTTCGGGAACCGGCGCATGTCACCGCGATATCCATAGTCGCGAGCGACTTGTTCGGTGACGCCATAGCTCGTTGCGCCGCCCGGATCGCGGGCGGCGTTCACATAGCCGCCCTCGACGGCATAGACGCCGGCAAGGATGGCCGCGACCGCTGCGGCGATGGCGCTCTTGCCTGCCCAACCGGTGCGCGGCGCCGCGCCGCCCTCAGCCATTGGGCGTTGCCTTCTTCTGCGCCACGATCCGCGCCACCATGATGGCGACGAACAGGATCACGGGGATCGAGTGGAGCAACGGTGCGGGAAGATAGGCCCGCATGTCGTACGGCATGGCGTTCCATGCGGCCGACAGCGCGTCGGGGAACCACTGTGCCAGCGCGGTGACGACGGCTCCGAACGCCGCCAGGCGCATGCTCCAGAAACGCCACCACAGGCGCGCGTCATCGATCAGGCGGGCGCGGACAGGCGCCCACCATGTGTGTAGCAGGTTCATGCTTTCCTCCACTTGCGGCCGGGCGCCGCGGGTCAGGCTCGGTCGAAGGACTCGGCGATCGCGGCGGTCGCGCGGATCAGCGGGTCTTCGACGAGGGCATCGTCAGCCTCGCGGATGAGGGCGTCTATGTCGGCGCGAGGCGGGACGAGGTGGTACGATGCGAGTAATCCGGCCGCGACATGGGCGGCGCCGATGCGTGGGCCGGCAATCGTGATGTGAAGCGGCGGAACCAGCATCAGTGCGACCGCCAGCGTCATCAGGAGCAGTCCAGCGCCTTCCATCATCTCGCCACCCCCTTGGCGGCTGGGCCGGTGGGTACGAGCACTTCCAGCTTCGCTTCGATCCGCGCCGTCCGTTCATTGATCTTGTCGAGCTTGTCGGCGTCGGAATCGCGACGGGTTTCCAGCGCGGTGAGCCGGCGTTCGTGCTCGGCCAACTCGTTGATCTTCCCCCCCGACGAAAGCAGGAAACCGCCGATCAAGAACAGCGTCGCCACGACAGGCAGCCAAGCCAGCCAGACTGGCGGTGTCTTGGGTGACGTTGTCATTAGATGCGGGTCTTTCGTGGGAGGGGTGGGCAAATGCCGGGGCGGGCGTTAGGCGACGGCGATGCAAGGCCTATGCCGCTTCGATCTTTTCGGGCCGCTCGTAATGCGCGCTTTCGTCCTTGAAATAGATCAGCTTGCGTCCGCCGCGTCCGATATTGTCGCCCGATTCCCCGGTGATCGTCGCGCCGGTCGCTCGGTTGACGATCTTCATGCTCGGCATATCATCGCGCGGGTCGAAGCCCGCCGGCAGCATCAGTCGCGGCAGGTGGCGGACGATGATCCGCATCTTCTCGAAAATGCTGTCGGGATCGCCGATCTTGTCGACCAGTTGCTCCTTGCGGGAGCCCCATCCGATGGCGGCGCCCGGACGGTACAGCCACAGCCACACCGAAAAGGCGGACGCCAACCACCTGGCGCCCATGTCGCGCGCCTTTTCGATCAACCCGCTTTGCTGCTGGTCGACACAGGCGTGCAGGAACGCGATCATCTCGATCTGGCGGGGAAAGGGCACGAACGGCATCACCGTCGGCGCGTCGCTCGCCGCCTTGCGCGGATCGTAGGTGACGGCCCAATGCGCGATCCACCCGGCAGGATCCTCGCGATACCGCTCGGCGAGCCCCGCGCACAGCCCGGCATCCGTCTTCAGTCGCCGCAACCGATGCCGGCGCGCGATCAACTCGGCAACATAGTCCGGCGGCCAAATCGGAGAGGCCGGCGCGATGGAAACAGCCACGCCCCTCGCCGATGTTCCCAACCTGGCACGCTTCCGTTCCGCCATCCGAACTCCACCGATCGCCATCCGTCCGACGCACCGCAGACAACCCGCTCGAGCAACGTACGGACGTTGCCGAAGAGTGTCCCGGGACCGGTGGATTTCTGCGAGAAAACTGTGCGACGCCGTTTCGGTCGAACGCAAATTTGGATGATTGCTACATACACGTTTGTTCGTGGCAGTCAAGAAGTTTTCACGGTTTGTTCTCATTTTCTGGATTGGGCGGAGGAGCAGTCGACGCCGCCCCTCCGTCCGATAGGTCAGGCTATCGCCGCCGGGCCGAACCAGCTCGCCAGCGCTTCGGCCAGCCCCTCGTCATTGCCGTCTCCCACCCAGGCGACATGCCCGTCGGGCCGCACCAGCACGGCGGTTGGGGCGGGAACCGCGCCAATCACTGGCAACTCCCAAATGCCTTCATAGCCGGCATCCAGTAGCTTCACCCGATCTGCCCATGGCGAGATGTCTATAGCGCCCGGCTCGCCCAGATTGATCACCACCGGTCGTGCATCGTGCAGCAATGCGAACACCCTGATCGGGCCCCCGGCGGTAGCCAGGTCGAGGTCGGGCATCCGCCGCCCTAGCAGCGCGTGCCCTTCGCCAAGATCGTACTGCACATCCAGCCCGGACATCATGCCCGCCATGCGCCGGCGTGGTTCGTCCATGCCCAGCAGTTCGGCGACGATCTCGCGCAGCGCGCCGGAGCGCTCGTCCGCGCGCCGAAGAGCGACTTGCGCCATCGTGTTGCGCAGGACTTGCGCGGCGACCGGGTGACGCTCGGCATGATAGCTGTCTAGCAGGCTGTCGGGCGCCGTCCCCGCAGCGACCCGCGCCAGTTTCCATCCCAGGTTCACGGCATCGTGTAACCCGATGTTGAGGCCTTGTCCGCCATCGGGCGAATGGACGTGCGCGGCGTCGCCGGCCAATAATATCCGGCCCTTGCGATATGTCGCCGCCTGTCGGGTCATGTCGCTGAAGCGCGAAATCCAGCTCGGATTATGTACCCCGTAATCGGTCCCATAAACCGCGATCAGCCCCTCGCTCAGGTCGCTCAGTCCCGGATCGCCGGCACGCCCGGCCCGCTGCTCGGTGATCATGACGCGCACCGTCTTGTCGTCGTCCATCCGGCTCAGCCCGTGCAGCCCGATCTCGTCACGGCGGATGCCCCAATCGGGTTCCTCTTCCAGCTCGACCTCAGCGATCAAATTGCTGATGGTGGGATCCCAACCGGGGAAGTCGATCCCCGCCGTTTTGCGGATCAGGCTGCGGCCGCCATCGCACCCGACCAGATAGCTGGTCCGCAGCGAACTCCCATCGGACAGCGCGATATCGACGCCCGTTTCATCCTCGACGAACCCGACCACATCGCGTGCGCGATAGGTCGACACGCCCAGCTCCTCGACCCATTCGGCCAGGAGACGCTCGATATGGTTCTGCCACAAAGCGAGCCCGTAATTGTGCCGGGTGGGAAAGTCGCTGATGTGGAGTCTGGTGAGCGCAAAGCCCGTGACCTGCATCGTCTCTCCGGCGGCCAGGAACCGGTCGGCGATGCCGCGTTGGTCGAGCAACTCGATCGATCGAGCGTGCAACCCGCCCGCGCGCGACCCTGCGAGTTTCTGGTCGGGCCGCCGCTCGACGATCGCGACATCGGCGCCCGCCAGCGCCAGTTCGCCGGCCAGCATCAGCCCGGTTGGCCCGCCGCCGCAAATCACAATCGCGTGATCGGACACCTTCGTATCGGCGTCCTCGCGCAAGTCATAAGTAGATGATACCGCCCGCATATCGCGTCTCCCTGCGAATCAAATGGGGCAGGGGCTTTACGGCAAAGGGCGGGTCTTGAAGCAAGGCCCTTGCGAACTATATCTCGAAAGTGCGGGAGGATATGGCTGCCGCGCACTCCCAAAAATCTCGGCGCAAAAAATCAGGCGATCGCTCGTGGTGCTCCGGCCGTATCGGCCCAGTCACCGTTGCGATCCCAGAAGCTCCCCCGCGCCCAGCCGAGCGTACACCGCCTCGACATCCTCGCGATCCACATCCCGTCGCGCTGCCGCCGCCATCTCGGGCCACAGCCGCAATGCGGTGATCAGCCGTTTGCGCGCCGTCCGCCATTGCATCCCGTGCGCGCGCGCCAGCTGCACGAACGACTGGTCGCTCAGGATCATGTCGAGCACCATCGCCCTCGGTCGAGGGATCGCCTCGCACCACGCGCTATAGGCGACCTCCAGACGTACTCGCTTCAATGACTCGACCAACTGATCCCGCCCCGAATTGGCGAAGTCGACACGGGTTTCAAGCGACGCCGACCGTATCGATCCGGCGCGTCGGATGCGTTCCGCCACGCCGGCAATCTCTTCGGCCGCGGCGCGCTCGTCGGCATTGATCTTGCCCATCCGCTCCATCCGGTGGAGCGGTGATTGCCGCCGCCGCTCGGGCAGCGCGTTCGCCTTTTCATGCGTCTCGGGAGTGCCTTCGTTCTTGTGCCGCCATCGCGCGATCATTGCCTCGTGCCGCCACTCCGACTCTTCGCGCCGGTGCAGCGCCGCGGCCAGACGGTCGACGGCGTCGGGCCGCTGCTCGCGTTGTGGGAGCGCGGCCAATCGTCGTGCGGCGCTGGCGCGGATCATCGCTAGTCGGTCTTCCGGGCCACTCTCCGCGCGTACGTTCGCCCGTCGGGTATTCGGATTGCTATCCGCCAACGTCTTTTCTCCTGATAAATTCGGTGTCTGATTTGACGGGCGCGATGGCTTATCCGGTTCGCGTTTCGGCCGTCGGCGTAGGCCGGAGGGATGCGGGCACAATGCCGCCGTAGACCGGATCGGGATGGTCGCAGAGCGGGCGTCCACATTCAGCGCACGTCGTTTGCGGTCCGTCCTTTGGCGATCCGCTGGGGCGGTCGGAGCGAGCAGGGCTGGTCATCAACAAAGAATTGGACATATTGTCCAACATATCAACCGTCAGTTGGCGCTTTGCTACGAGGCGACGCCATGGTACAATTTGTCCATGACTGATCCGATCACGCCTGAGGAATTCGACGCTCTTTACATCGCCCGGGTGAAAGCGCTTCGCCAGCTCAGGGGGATGACGGCCGGGCAGATGTCGACTCTGCTCGGCGTGCCGGCCGAGCGCTATCGCAAATACGAATCGCGCACGCCGATGCCCCATGCGCTGATGGAGCAATTTGCCTTGATCACGGGCGTGTCGGTCGAGTTTCTTCTCACTGGGCGGCGCGTGGCTGGGAAGGGACCTTATCCTGACGTGCCTGGTCCGCACATAATTGAAAAAATGGCGCGCCGACCAGCTCGCCGACCACGGTAAGCGTTCGGGAAAACGCGGTTGAGTTGGCCAGATCGTCCTATGGTTGGTCGTGTCAGGGACTGGGGAAATCGCCAATCGTGCTGTTGAATAGTTGGACAATATGTCCCACATTTGCCTCTCGCCGCTTTTCAGGCGTGGGAGCAATCATTGCCACCTGCCGTTCTTCAGCCCTCGCCCGACCTCCATCCTGAAAGCGTGCGTCTGCTGGCGATCGATTGCTGGACCGGCGACCCTGCCGTCGCCGCGTTGATCGATGCCGCGCGCGCCCTGATCCCGATCGCGGAGCGGCTGCGCGATTTGTGTACCCGGCGCCCTTCGGTTGACCACCTGATCGCCGACGAAATCGGCCTGCTCGTTTGGGAAACGATCGAAACGGGACGGGTCAATGTCTGGCAGCGAGAACCGCGAGCCAGCGGCGTGATCGGCGCGATCTGGACAGAGCTGGAAAGCCTGCGCACGCGCTGGATAGCCGCGCGCTTGCAGTTCGAAGGGTTGTCGCCGGCCGCGCAGGACATCGGGCCGTGGTACGATCGATTGCAAGCGCTCGAAGAGGAAGCGCCGACGGTGGCAATGTTATGGAGATCGCCCGAACGTGCGGCAGTCTGACTACGCTGACGCTGAGCATCCGATCTGGCGTGGGCGGCTGGTGGAGCTGAGGGGAATCGAACCCCTGACCTCTGCAGTGCGATTGCAGCGCTCTCCCATCTGAGCTACAGCCCCGCCCACGCCGCAAGGGCGCTTCGGCCCTTGGGAGCGCGAGCCTCTAGCGACCATTTTCCGGCTTTGCAACACGCGGTTTGCCGCGTTGGTCGAACGGATCGCGCCGAGCCGCCGGACAACCTCGTTAACCTGCGTCAAGTGGCTGCCGAATCGCGGAACTGGCGAGCTTTGTGTCCCGTTTAAGAGGGCAGGCGGGCGCGGTCCCCCCTTTCCGCGCCCGCCGTCCAAACGCGATGAGAGGATCCGCCAGATGGCATATGAACGCTACCCCCGCGGCAATTCGCTGCAAGGCGATTATTACGCACCCGGCGATGACGATTATGGCCGCGATTATGGCTCCGGCCAGGATTACGCTTATACCAGTGCGCGCGAATATGAGGCCGCCGGCATGATCGGCCCGCGTCGTGCCCCAGATCGTGATCGCGACGATTATGATCGCGGTTATTACAGTCGGGGCCGCAGCCCGAATATCGCCAGCCGCGGATACGATTATGGCCCCGGCCAGCGCTACCGTGGCAGCTATGCGTCCGATGGCCACCGCTTCACCGATATCGGCGACCGCCGCGACGACGAGCGCTATTATGGTCGCCCCGATATGCACCGCGGCCGCCGCAGCTTTGGTCGAGACCGTGATCCACGCGACTATAGCTATGACGACCGCAATTTCTTCGCGCGCGCCGGCGATGAAGTGCGGTCGTGGTTCGGTGACGAGGAAGCCGAGCGCCGCCGAGAGGCAGATCAGCGATACGATCAGCGCTATGGTGGCGGCACCTCCGGCTATCGCGGCGACGACGACTATCACAGCTGGCGCGCTGGTCAGATCGCCGCACTCGATCGCGACTATGACGAATATCGCCGCGAGAATCAGCAGCGGTTTTCCAACGAATTCGGCACTTGGCGCAATGAACGGCAGACCCAGCGGTCAAGCCTGCAGCGTGTCGCGGAGCACATGGACGTGGTCGGCTCGGACGGCGAACATATCGGTACCGTCGACAAGGTGCGCGGCGACCGTATCCTTTTGACTAAGAGCGACCCCGATGCCGGCGGCCGCCATCATTCGATCCCGTCGCGCTGGATCGACCGGGTCGACGACAAGGTAGTCGTGCGCAAGACCGCCGAGGAGGCCAAGGCGCATTGGCGCGACGAAGAGAAAAGCGCCTTCTTCGGTGGCGACAGCGCTGGCCGCGACCAGGAGGAAGGCGGCGACGGTCGCATCCTCAACCGCAGCTTCTCGGGCACGTACTGAGCAAGCGGCAAGGTTTGGGGGCGGGGCTCGGACGACGCGGTCCGAGCCCCATTCTTTATGGCCCGCTCAACGACCGCTCCCTTGAGGATTGGTCGTTAGTCCTTGATACAGCGCGCGCGGCCGGATCACCGCGCCGCTGGTCGACTGCTCGATGGCATGCGCCGCCCATCCGATCCCGCGCGCGGTGGCGAACAGCCGGAACGGTGCGTCGGCGGGCAACCCGGCGGCGACCGATATCGCAAGCAGGGCAAAGTCGATATTGGGCAGCGCATCGGTCGCGTCCACAACGGCATCGCGGAGGTCGACCAGCATGGGATCGAGCGTCACTAACGGCAGCAACGCGGCGGCGCGTGGATCGCCGTGCGGATAGAGTGGGTGGCCGAACCCTGGCAGACCGTGGCCGGCCGCCAGCCACCGTGCTACCGCTATGTCGACGCCGTTCGCCTTGGCTTCCGCAGCCAGGGCCGCGAGCGCGGCGCCGGCGCCGCCATGTTTCGGCCCTGATAACGTCGATAGGCCCGCCATCAGGCATGCCGCCATCGGCGCGCCGGTTGACGCCGCGATCCGCGCGGCAAAGGTCGAGGGGTTGAGTTCATGATCCGCGAGCAGCACCAGGGCGCGTCGAACGAGGTCGGTGCCCGCCGCGTCGAGTGACCAGCCACGCGCCAGGCGTTCGTGTATCGGTCCGTCGCCGGCCGCACCGAACGAGGCGGCGATCGTCGCGATCGCGCTTGCCGCTTCTTGTGCGAGCTTGCCGGGTGCTCGCCCCAGTATCGGCTTCGCTCCCTCGATCAGCGCCGCTAACGCGCGGAAGGCGTCGCTATCGCCAGCCGCTGCCGGGAATGTCGCCATCGGCTGATCCCATAGCAACGCGGCAACCTCTTCCAACGTCGCGTGATCGGCCAGTTCGGCCGCGCGTCGACCGCGAAAAATCAGCTGCCCGTGCGCCACGGTCGAAATCCGCGTCGGGATCACCGGTTCGCCCCATGCCATCGCCGACGCCGCGATCGATGCCGTCCGCCGCCCGCGGGCACGCCGCTTGGTCAGCGCCAGAATGTCGTCGCCACGATATTCGCTACGCAGGGGATCGGCCGTCTCGGCTCGCCGTTCGATCAGGCCGCGACTGACATACGCATAGAGCGTCTGCTGCCGGATACCCAACGTGACCAGCGCTTCGTCGCGCGACACCCATTCCCGCATGATTGATTCACTTGATCAAGATTGATTGACGATTGCGACACGATCATTTGCCCTGCGTCACGTCAAGGGAGTTCGGCTTATGAACAGCGGTCTGGAAGATGTCGTCGCGGCGGAAACGGTGCTGTCCGATGTCGATGGTGAGGCAGGACGTCTGATCATCCGCGGTCATCCGCTGGAGGCACTGGCCGGCCGATGGACCTTCGAGCAGGTCATGCATCTGCTATTCGGCGGCTTCTTCGACGACCTGCCCAATTCCGAGCGCTTGGCCGCGAGGCTGGGGCAAGCGCGTGCTGATGCGTTCGAGCGTGCCAGTCCGTTGCTGCCGCTGTTGGCGCCGTTGCCAGTCTATGACGCAATGCGCGCCGCGCTCGCGCCGATGCCCGACGGCATCGCGCTCGACGACGCCCTGCGCCTGGTCGCGGCGCCCGCGGTGCTGATCCCTGCGTTGCTCCGTCAGGCCGCGGGGGAGGACCCGATCGCGCCCGATTCGGCACGCGGTCATGCCGACGACGTGGTGCGGATGCTTGGCCGCGACGCTGGCGGTGCGGCGCTCGACGCATACCTGGTGACGGTCAGCGACCACGGCCTCAACGCCTCGACCTTTGCCGCGCGCGTCGTCGCCTCGACTCAAACCGGTCTGACCTCGGCGGTGCTGGCGGGGCTGGGGGCGCTTAAAGGCCCGCTCCACGGCGGTGCACCCGGCCCAGTGATCGAGATGCTCGATGGCATCGCGGCGGAAGGCGACGCGCGCGCCTGGATCGATCGCGCGCTCAATCACGGCGATCGCCTGATGGGCTTCGGCCACCGCATCTACCGCATCCGCGATCCGCGCGCGGATGCCTTGAAGGCGGCGTTGCGCACGCTCGACCGCGTCGGCGACCGCCTGGAGTTCGCCGAGGAGGTCGAACGCATCGCTCTCGTTGCGTTGCGCCAGCGCAAGCAGAGCCGCGTCATCGAAACCAACGTCGAGTTCTACACCGCGTTGCTGCTCGAGGCGGTCGGTTTCCCGAAGGAAAGCTTCACCGGCGTCTTCGCGATGGGCCGCGTCGTCGGCTGGATCGCGCATGCCCGCGAGCAAGCGCTCACCGGCCGTCTGATCCGGCCGAAGTCGATCTATATCGAGGAAGGGCGGGCGCGGGCGGCCTAGCTTCGGCCGAAATTTGTGGAGGCCGTCGCCGATCTCTCAAGCCGCTGCGCTTCAGAAATGTCGGGTCGGTCAGACCGCCCTCGGCCTGACCGAGACCACACGCCGTTTACCTGACACTCTTGAAGGGGCCTTTTGTAGAGGCAGGGCAGTGCGCCAGGCTAGTCAAGTCTGCATGGTTGGTGCAAATCCGCAGCAATGAAAGTAGCTTATCTCACCATTGCCCTGATCGCAGCTTCTGCATTCGGCACGGCCGCAGCCTCATCGGCAGGAGCCATGCGATCCTCCCCACCGCTGGCAGCGACAACGATTGACGGCGCCGCCACCAAACTTGGCGCAGCGTTCCTGGCCAATCACTGCCGCGTCGGATTGTCGATTGCGACGATCGTCCATGGACGGGCCCGGTTCTACGAATACGGGATGGCTTCGCGGCGGACCGGGCGGAAGGCGACGCGGAACAGCATTTACGAAATCGCCTCGGTCACGAAGACCTTCACCGGGGCGCTGGCCGCGCAGGCCGTTAGTGATGGAGTGATGAGCCTCGACCAGGATTTCCGCGCCTATCTTCCCGGCTCCTATCCGAACCTGGAGCGCGATGGCCAACCGATCACGCTGCGTTCCCTGGCGACGCATCGATCGGGGCTACCGCGCGATTATCCCGATACCGACGCGCTCTACGACCATCGCGACTATCGGACACTCCCCAACGCGCTTCTGGCGCTCGACCGCGGCTATGACCGCGATCGTTACCTCACCGCGTTGCACGGCATAGCATTGCGGAGCACGCCGGGAACGACCGAGGCTTATTCCAACCTGGGCATGAAAGTGCTCGGATTCGGACTGGAGACCGTTCGCAAGCAGTCGTTCGAACGCCTGATGCGTGCCTCAATCCTGCGCCCCCTCGGCATGAAGGATACCGATTTCGTGCTCTCCCCGGCGCAGCGCAAAAGGTTGGTCACTCCGTATGACCGGCTCGGCCGAGCGACGCCTTATCACTTGCGCAATGCAGGTGCCGCATACGGCCTCTATTCCACGCCGGCCGACATGGTCAGCTATGTGCGGTGGCAACTCGACGAAAACGTGCCCGCGATCAGATTGGCGCACCAGCCACTGGTCGGGACCTTGGCCGATGGCGAGGGCTTGATCTGGAATATGGCGCTGGAAAATGGGCAGCGCATGCTGTGGCACGGTGGCGGCAGCTTCGGGATGACGAGCCAGGTTGTGCTCTATCCCCAGTCGCAGGAAGGCTATGTCCTCCTTGCCAACGATGCTTGCGAAGGCACCGAGGGGGCGCTCAAACAGATCGCCCAACAGCTCCACGCAGCGCTAAGCCAATAAGAGCTGAAGTCCCACTTCCGCTCGCGTGGCGGCGCTGCGCAAGCCTGCGTCTAGCACTTCCATCACGGCGATCGCCTCGACGGGCGGGACCGGGTTCGCCCCTTCGCCACGAATCGCGGCAGCCAATGCCTGCCAGAACAGCCGGTAATCGCCGCGCTCGTTGCTGACCGGGGTGACGGCGCCGTCATTGCCGGTCGTCAACGTGCCTTCGACCGGATCCACGCCCCAATTCTCGCCGCCCGGAGCATGGCCAGTGATCGTTGCAGCCTCCTGCGGATCGCTGCCTTGCTTGATCCAGCTCGCGCGCGTGCCATGGACCGCGAACCTCAGGCTATGCTGCGCCGCGAGCTTGGTTGCGTGGAGTACTACGCGACGCTTTGGATAGCGTAGCGTCGCGTGGAAATAATCGGGCGACGGTGCTCCTTCGCGCATGGTCGCCAAGTCCAAGCTGACTCCTTCCGGCCGCCCGAACAGCACCAGCGCCTGGTCCACCAGATGCGGCCCCAGATCGAGCCACGCGCCGCCCTCTCGCGCCTCTTTCCACAGGCCCGTCGGGATCGGACGCCATCGGTCGAAATGACTTTCGAACTGCACGATCTCGCCCAGCGCGCCTTCCGCGATCAGCCGCCGCAGCGTGCGGAAATCCGCGTCCCAGCGGCGGTTCTGAAACACCGTCACCAGCTTGCCCGCGGCCTCGCCCGCCGCCGCGACGCGGCGTGCATCGGCCAGGCTGGTCGCGAACGGCTTGTCGATCAGCACGTCCTTGTCTGCGCCCAGTGCCGCGAGCGCGTGCTCGGCATGGAGCGGATCGGGGCTGGCGACGACGACGAGGTCGATTCCCGGCTCGGCCAGCAACGCTGCGACATCGGGCACAACGCGCATGTCGGGAAGGTCGGTGTGCACCTTCGCGGGGTCGCGCGTGACGACGGCGCGCAACTCCATGCCCGGCGTGGCGCCGACATAGGGCGCATGAAAGGCGCGGCCCGCCAGCCCGTATCCGATCAGTCCGACACCGATTCCCTGCTGCATCATCGCCGTCCCACTGCTTTCCGAGCAGCTGCGCCTATGTCGAATCGCCGCGGCCGGCTCAAGGAGAACGCGTCGGTACGCCGACACCAGCGGGTACTTCGGTGGATTTTTGGGCCCCGGAAGGCAATCGTGCCTAACATCCGGTTACTCGCGGAACGCGCCGACCTGCCCGACAGTTGACCTCGCATGATACGCGATCGTGCCCGTTACGAAGTGTTCCCGGCGCAGGCGATGCTCGTTGGTGGACATGTCCGCGTCGCGTGGTCGTGGCGGCAGATCCGGCGTTCCAACACGTTTAGCCACGCCAAGCTGTACGATACCTTGGAAGACTGTCTAACCGCCATCAATCTTCGCTGTCGGCGCCGAGCGTCGCCGGCGGTTCGCGTGGTGCTGGATCCCGCGAAGTCGAGGGCGCAGTAAAGACTGGCCGGCCCGCGATTGGTCTGGAACCTTGCGGTCTTCTGGACCGGCGCCCGGTGTCTTTACAGATGGAGGTCGCCGAGCCCCGGGTGATCGTCCGGCGGCTGGCCCTGAGATGCGCCGCTTCCTCGACTTCGCCGTCCCTCGGTTGCGTGAAAGCGTCGCCGCATAGGCGGGGGTGGGCGGCTGATCGGTGGTCCTCGCCGGCCGCTTACCGCGCGGTGACGTGGACCAGGCTGGTCATCGCGTCGACATAGGTGTGATTGTCGTCGTACAATAGCGGCAGCAACGGCGTCACCGACACCTGGTTGAGCTTGGTCTTGTGCAGCGCGCCGGCCCTGTCGCGGAAGATCGCGTAGGGAACGTCCTGGATGACATAGGGCTGGCCGCCGACCTTCCCCAGGATCATCATCACGTGACCCGGCACCACGAGCAGGTCGCCGACGTCCGCCGCCATCACCGCCTTCAGCCGCGCCGCTGGGCCGTCCGTGGCGGTGAAGCGTTGGTGGCGAAAGGCAGGGCTGGCGCCTTGCGCGCCCGAATTGGGCGGCAGGATCACACCCATGCTGCGATAGACGTCGCTGGTAAAGCCGCTGCAATCGCGCGCGTTGTACATGTGTCCCCAGCCGTACCGCTCGCCGAGGAACTTGAACGCCTGACGGATGATATTGGCGCGGGTCAACGGCAGGTAGCTGGCCGCAGTGTCCTCCGCCTTGGGCAACAAGGCAGCAATGAAATGCAGCGTCCCGTCGTCGGCACGTGTCGGCAGTTCGACCGGCCAGGATTGCGACGGGCCCTCGCCATTGACCGGCTGATCCGGCGGGACCTGCGCCAGCGGCACGGTGATTCCCATGTCGAGCTGCAGTTCGGACACCGCGGGCGCTTCGGGCGTGAAGACCGTGCGAACCTTGTCGCCAGTGACGACCCGATAGGGACCGCCCTTCCGATAGCCAAGCACCGCCGTGGCAGGGCCGACCGCGATATCCTCTCCATGCACCCAGGCGGGGCCTTGCCAGGTCTGGACGAACAGCCATTGGCGGTCGCGGCTCCGGTGGAGCAGGACGACCGCATCGCCAGGGAACAGGATACCTCCCTGGAAACTGTCGAAGTCGAGCGCGTCGGTAGAGGGAAAGGCGTGAAGGTCGGTCGGATGGAGCCGAAGGAGCGAACGGCGCACCGCCATGCCATAGCGTGCCGGCTGGCTCGCGGGGATCGCATCGGCATCCTCGTCGGCTGCAATGCCGGCCAGCGTCTCACGGTCGATCGGCTTGCCCCGGGCATCGACCGGTGGCGTGGTGAACGGACTGGCGAGAGACTTGAGCCAGGCCTGCACGCGCTCGCGTGTCAGTGACGGCCCGATCCGCGACAGATCGACCAGGTTGGGATCGGTCGCGAAGCTCTGTCGGTTGCGCGCGGCGACTTCGCCGGGTGTCATCAGCACGGCCGCCGATTCCCGTGTACGCGCGATCCAGTAATTGGGGGACAGCATCGCGTCCTCGACGCCGATCACGCCCGACGGCGGAACGACGCGGCTGACGTCCTGGGCGGCGATCGGGGTTGAGACGGCGAAGGCGACCAAAATCAACGCGATACGAAACTGCTTTGTCACCGGTCACACCCTCTTTTGCGAGGTTGGGCGCCCTAACATTCCGATCGTGGGACCGCCAGCGTCGGATTAACCTCGTCCGGCGTAATCGTTCCCGATCGTCTTATTTCGGCCATGCAGGTGCGGGCGTCGGCACCGGCATCGGGGTCGGCGCAGGCAGCGGTTCGATCGCCTTTTGCCATTGGGGCGGCAGGTCGGTGACCGCCGGTGACGCCGGAAAGCGGCTGCGCGCGGTCGCAAACAGCGTCCGCGCGGCGGCGGCGCCGGGCGCCGTCGCGCTCAGTCCGACCCAGCGCCAATGCCACGGCTCCCAGGTAACCCCTTGCGCGTTGCCTGGGGGGAACGACAGTTCAAATCCGAACTCGGGCGCATGCTGCAACAGCCACTTGCCGGCCGGCGTGTTGGCGATGCAATCGCTGACATCGCCGCAGTCGCGCGTCAGCGGGCGGATCGCGAAATCTAGCGCATAGCCCGTGGCATGCTCGCTATATCCCGGCGGGCCCGAACTCCTGGCGCGCTCGGCGGCATCCTTGCACCGCTTGCCGGGACCGATCTGGCCGCAGAATATCTGGCGCTGGCGTTCGATCGTGCGGAAACAGGATATGCCGCGCAATTTGCCCTTCACGCCCGGTACCTGATCGGCGGCGGCGAGCAACGCGGTTATCGCGGCCGCGGCATCGCGATGAAGCTCGCATGCCCGACCGACGCCGAAATTGCCCGGTATCACGACCATGTCGGCCGGATTGCCTTCCGGATAAGGAATATGCCCCAGCATCCGTCCGTCGGGCAGCGGCTCGACGGTCTGACCGTTGCACAAGGTGACCGGGGTCAGCGCGAGAGCGGTGGCGGGAGCGAATAGGGACAGGGCAACCAGCAACCAGCGCAACGGCATCAACACGCTCCCTGGGGGAAAAGCGCACAACCACTGGCACGGGGGCGGCTGGAGTGGCAAGGGGTGCACCATGCTGGCGGATAAAGTGTTGTTCCTCGACGGTGAGGCGATGGTGATCGACAAGCCCGCGGGCCTGCCGGTCGATCCGCCGCGTCGCGGTGGGATCAGCTTGGAAAATCATCTCGACAGCCTGACGTTCGGATTTCAGCGCTGGCCGATGGCGGTGCACAGACTAGATCAGGATACGTCGGGCTGCCTGTTGCTGTCGCGCAATCCCAAGGCGCATGCCCGGCTGCAACAGGCGTTCGAAGCGAACCGCGTCGAGAAACGCTATCTCGCCGTGCTCGAGGGTGTGCCGGGCGAGGTGGAAGGCGTGATCGACTTGCCGCTAGCCAAGGTCTCGACCCGCGAAGAGGGGTGGCGGATGACGGGCTCGCCCGAGGGCAAGTCAGCGCGTACCGCCTGGCGCGTGCTACGCACCGACGGTGGGCGGACGCTGGTCGAATTCCGTCCGGCGACCGGTCGAACCCATCAGATTCGCGTCCATGCGCTCGAGGGAGTGGGCATCCCGGTGGTCGGAGATCCGGTCTATGGTCGTGCCGACAAGGGCGGCATGTTGCTCCATGCCGCCGAACTGATCATCCCGCGCGACGGCAAGCCGACGATCGAGGCGATCGCGCCAATCCCGGAGAGGTTCGCCGCGGCGGGCTTCGGCCATGAGTGACGGCGACGGCTGGGTCGATCGGATCGATACTGCAATCGTTGAAGAACGTTTCCTCGCCGCGACCGGCCCCGGCGGGCAGAATGTCAACAAGGTGGCGACTGCCGTCCAGCTTCGCGTCAATGTCTTCGCGCTCGGCCTCCAGCCTTATGCCTATGAGCGGCTCAAGGAACTAGCCGGTAGCCGGATGACGGCAGGCGGCGAGCTGCTGGTCACCGCGCGCCGTTTCCGTACGCAGGAGGCGAACCGCCAGGATGCGCGCGAGCGGCTGGCCGAACTGGTGCGCGCCGCGCACGTTCGCCAGGCCAAGCGCGTAAAGACCAAGCCATCGCGGGCCGCCAAGGCGAGGCGTGTCGACGAGAAAAAGGGTCGCAGCACGGTTAAGGCCGGGCGCGGCAGGGTCCGCATCGACTGAGGGAACAAGTATGGCGAGAAAGCCCACGCCAAGTCTGCGCCGCTACACCAGCCTGCCGGTGGTGATCGACATGCTGATGAACGAGCGGATCACCCTCGTCAGCCCGTCGGCCTGGGTCGATGCCAATGACCGCAAGGCGATGGCGGTCTATCAGGAACATCTCGGCCACGGCTTTGTCGGTGCGGTCTGTCTGACCGAGGCGCCCGAAACCTTCCATCATTGGCAGGTATTCGCCGGCGGATCGGCGGGTGTCTGCGTCCATTTCGACAAGGCCCGGTTCTGCGCGATGTTCGAAGGCCGGCCCAACTGCCTGATCGGGCCGGTCGACTATGTCCGCATCGCCGACATCGCGACGATCGACGCCAGCGACATCCATCGGCTGCCCTTCATGAAGCGCGCCGGTTTCCGAGACGAAGCCGAATTCCGCGCGATCGCTGTTGGCGGCGACGAGGACGACGTGATCCATATTCCGCTCGACCGCGCCGCGGTCAGCCGTATCACGTTCAGCCCGACAATCCCGCCGGTCCTCGTCGATACCGCGCGGCGTCTGCTCCATCAGCTCCCCGGCTGGGAAAAGCTCCGCATCGTGCAATCGCGCTTGACCGACAGCGTATCGTGGCAACGCGCGCTGGAGAAATATCCGGCGCGGCATGCCGGCGGGACCGGGCGAGCCGAGAAGAAATCCGGCTAAAACCTGTTCGGCTTACCGGTATCGCGGACCAGCGATCATTCGACCCCTCCCGTTGGCCTCGCGCGATCGCTACATGGCGCATCATGTACGCCTTCGACATCGCCGCCGGCTCAAAGCCCGACCTTTATCGCGACCTGCTCGCCGCCTGTGACGCCGTCACCGCGGGCGAGTCCGACGGGGTCGCCAACATGGCCAATGTTGCTTCTTTGCTGTGGCAATATCTGCCCGACCTCAATTGGGCGGGTTTCTACCGCAATGTCGGCGACGAGCTCGTGCTCGGCCCGTTCCAGGGCAAGGCTGCCTGCATCCGCATTCCGTTCGGCAAGGGTGTGTGCGGCGCTGCCGCAGCGACGCGCGAGACCCAACTCGTCGCGGATGTCCATGCTTTTCCCGGCCATATCGCGTGTGACGCCGCGAGCCGAGCCGAATTGGTCGTGCCGATCCTGTCGGGCGATCGCGTCGTCGCGGTGATCGATCTCGACAGTCCCGAACCGTCGCGCTTCGATGAAGAGGACGCGGCCGGAATCGAACAGATCGCGCGATTGTTGACGAACAGGGTTAACGACTGAATCTTGATCCAGATCGGGACAAACATAACGCTGGCGAAAAACTGGCGGAAAACCGGGGTTTTTGGTACCTATTCCCAAGATTGATCGCGCGCGCTTGGTTAATGGCCGCGCCGAGTAACAGGGAGTGTTAACCATGCGGACCCTAGTGATTGCTGCTGTTGCGGCCACCTTGGCCTTCGGCTGCGGTGCCGCCGACGCCCAGCGACTCGGCACCGGCGGCGCGCCCGCTGGCGGCTGGAGAGGCGGCCAACCGCCGCAAGGGCAGCCGATGCCGCGCCCCAATCCCGGCCAATGGCAAGGTCCTCGTCCGGGCAACCCGGGCGGCTGGAATGGCAACGGTTCTCGCCCCGGCAATCCGGGGAATTGGAACAATGGCGGCCAATGGCGCGGCGGCTGGAACGGCAATCGCAGCCGTTGGGGCAATCGCGTCGGCGGCTATTGGTGGGCCGGTGTCCAGGCGCCCGGCGGCTGGAACGGCTATTCGCGCATCAAGCGCGGCAAGCGCCTTCCGAATTATTGGCTGTCGTCTAATTTCATGATCGGTGATTGGCAGCTCTACGGCCTGATGACGCCGCCTGCCGGCTATTATTGGACGCGCTATTACAACGATGCGCTGCTCGTCGACCGTTATGGCGTGGTCTATGACGGCGCTTACGACATCAATTGGGACCGTTATGACGACGGTTATGCCTATGACGACAGCAACGGCTATGTCTCCGGGCCGAGTTTTGGCGGCCCGGCTCCGGCGTTTGGCGCTGACTATGCCGTGCCGGGCTATGGCGGCAACAGCAGCTATTACGAGGAACGCACGGACTATCGCGCCGTGCCGCCGCCCGTACCGGCGCCGACCATTGCCTATCGCGGCGGCTATGCCGGCACCTATTACACCCCGCCGGGCACCACGACGACGATCGTGATTCCGGGCGCAACGACCACGACCACGACCACCGAATACATCACCGAGACGTACCGCCCGGTCGCCCGAAAGGTCTATCGCGCGCCGGTGAAGAAGTGGCGGCCCAGGGTGCGGTGCACTTGCTACTGCGGTTGCCGCTGATCTGACCAGTTCGTTGGGGGACGCTGCCCGTCGTCGCTATCGCGACGGCGGGCAGTTCCGCTTTTAGGCGCTGGCGGCCATCCGGTCCGGACGATGCGCGCGGAGTTGCACCGCCAACGCACTCATCAGCACGCCTGCGACCAGGATGCCTGCGGCAATCGAGCGCAGCGCCATATCGGGTGCCAATGGCAGCGCCACGCCGGTGACGATCGCGACGAACAACAGCACGACGCCGCTGCCGATCAGCCAGCCGCGTCCGTGATCGTCCTCCAGCCGTGCGGCGGCCAGCACACTGGTCAGGCCGATCAGCAACGACCAGGCGGTCAGCAGGCGCAGGAACGTCGCGATCGGCATGTCGGGATAGATCACCGCCGCGGAGCCCGCGAGCAGCCCGATCACTGAGGCCACCGCCTGCCACGCCCAGCGCGTGCCGCTCACCGCATGGTGGCTGGCGAGCACCGCGGATCCCACGCCATCGGCAAAACAATAGAGCGCGAAGGCCACGATCAGCGACCCCAGAGCGGGTACGGGGATGGCCAGGGCCGCCGCGCCCATCGCGATGGCGAGCAGCGCCTTGATCGCGACGATCGGCCAGTGATTGGCCGCACGGTCGTTCAGTTGTTCGTCGAACTGCCCATCGGGCGGCAACCAATCGTCAGGTGCGAGCGTGGAAAACTGCGCGAAGGCGCGGCGTGCCGATCCCATCCGCGTCGGTGCGTCGTCCGCGGGAAACCCGTCCCTCGACGCCCGGTCGACGGGGTCGCGCTCGATCTCGATATCGCGTGTGCGCTGCCGGTCCATATCCCTAACCTCCTCCTGCGCGCGATGCGCCGCGCGCGGCGTCCATCGCGCGCAAGGGGAAGGAGTGATGCGGCAATATGCCGTGATCGGCGTCCCTCCCGCGGGAGCGCGCGGAATGCGACCTACAGGAAGGTCGTTCGCTGTCGCTCGCCATCCGCTCAGTGGTGCGGTCGGCTGCCCCTCGGGGGTGTCGGCTCGATTCTGTTCAGGACGTCGACGCGGCCGCTCAGGAACCGACCTGCGTGATCGCGCGTAAAAACGCGCAAAAGCTCAAAAGTTTCCGAGTTTTGCGATGAGTCGAAGGGGCGCCGCCGTCGTCCATTTTCGACCATCTCCGCTCCGGATGCGACGCCAGGCGCAGGGCAGGGATGCCGGCCGCCGCATTTGCCTCCAGTACCGAGTCGCAAAAGCGTCATTTCATGGGCCTTTCCGGCGTGCCTACGGCGATTTCGTTCCGGTTGGAGCTGTCCCCAATCCTCAACAAGCATCCGTAACATTACGTATTGCAAAGCAAATCCATCGTTGCCGCGACTGTCTTGCAGTTATGATAGTTCATGCTACCGTTATGCATCCTCACTCGAAAAGGAGTGGTTATGCGTCGAGCAGTCGGAGTTGGAGTTTCGCTGGTGGCCCTTGCATGGGCCGGGTCGGCATCGGCGCAGGACGCGCCGCAGAGTAACCCTGCGACGGCGGCAACCACACCTCCCGACGATAACGCGCCGAGGGTCGACGACATCATCGTCACCGCGCAGAAGCGCTCCGAAAATCTCCAGGATGTGCCCGTCGCGGTCAGCGCGGTGACCGGCAAGACGCTCGAGAACAAGCGCATCCTCGATTTGGTCGACCTGTCGAACGCAACGCCGGGTTTGCAGATCAAGTCGGACGACAACGGCGCCAACCCGCGCATCTTCATCCGCGGTGTCGGCGTCAACGACTTCAACCCGGCAACCGCCAGCGCGGTCGGCATCTATGCCGACGGCGTCTATGTCGGATCGCCGCTGGCGCAGCGCTTCGCATTCTTCGACTTGCAACAGGCTGAGGTCCTGCGCGGACCGCAGGGCACGCTCTACGGCCGCAACACCACGGGCGGTGCGGTCAACGTCACCAGCCGCAAGCCAGGCAACGAGGTCGAAGCCGACTTTCTGGCCGAATATGGCCGGTTCGACTCGGTCAACCTCCAGGGCGGGGTCAGCCTGCCGCTGGCCAAGGATCTGCTGTCCGTACGCGTCGCCGGCCTCTACCAGCGCGACGATGGCTATTCGGTCAACCGGCTCACTGGCAATCGCGGCAACAACGCCGATCGCTGGGCTGTGCGTGGCAGCGTCCATTTCACGCCGTCGAGCGCGATCACCGACGACCTCGCGGTCACCGTTGGCAAGTCGCGCGGCGGATCGATCTGGGCCTATAATCGCACCCTGTTCCCGGTCAGCCCGGACGTCGCCGGCCCCGACGGCCTCTGTGCGCCAGCTTATTACGGCACTGCGAACTGCACGAACGTGCTCGGCTACGCCAATGCCAGCAAGAATCTCTACGAAGGCGATTACAGCTTCGAGGGGAAGGACAAGGTCAACCTCTTCACCGTTGCCAATACGCTGACGATCAATCTCGGCTCGGCCGATATCGTCGCGGTGACCGGCTATCAGCATGCCGACCGCAACGACCAGGAGGAGACGGACGCCAATCCGCTGCCGGTGATCACCGCCAGCTACATCGCGCGCCAGAACACCTTCAGCCAGGAATTGCGCTTGCAATCGAGTGGCAAGCCGACCCTGCGCTACGTGTTCGGGCTCTATTATGCTCATGACGATCTGACCAACAATTCGGCCTATGACGTGCTCGCGATCCTGCCCGCCGACCCAGCGTCTGGGATCGGCCGCTTCGTCTGGCCGCTGGCGCAGAAGACCGACAGCTATGCGGCGTTCGGCCAGCTCGACTATGACCTGACCAGCCGGCTGACCGCGACCCTCGGGCTGCGCTATTCGGCCGACCACAAGGATTTTCATTACTTTAGCGGAGAGACCAATACCGGCACGCCGTTCTTCACCTTCGACGGTTCCAAGACCTTCGATTCGGTGTCCGGCAAATTCGGACTGCAATATCGCTTCACGCCCAACGTAAACGCTTATGCGAGCTACAGTCGCGGCACCAAGAGCGGCGGCTTCTTCAGCGGCCAGACTGGCAATATCGCCGATATCGGGCCGTACCGGGACGAGACCGTCAATGCTTATGAAGCCGGCTTGAAGACCGAATTGCTCCACCGCACGCTGCGCGCCAACCTGGCTGCCTTCTACTATGACTATCAGAACCTTCAGGTGTACACGACGGTGATCGACGGCTTCATCACGCGCCAGCTGTTCACCAACGCGTCCGCCGCGCGCATGTACGGTGGTGAGCTCGAACTGGAGGCGACGCCGGCGCGAGGGCTGACCATCTCGATGAACGCGGCCTATCTCAACGCGACCTACCGAAACTTCGTGTCGGCCGGCACCGATTATTCCGGCAACACGCTGCCGTCGGCTCCTAAAATCAGCGTCCAGACCGCGGTCGACTACACCCAGCCGGTATCGTTCGGCGCGATCGTCGCGAATGTCAGCGCGAGCTATCGCAGCAAGGTGTTCTTCGACACCGCCAATACGCCGCGCCTGAGCGATCAGGCCAGGGTCTATGTCGATGGGCGGTTGGGCGTGCAGCTTGTGCGCAACAAGCTCGAGATCGGCGTGTGGGGAAAGAACATCTTCGGAGAGACCAACATCTCAGACATTACGCCGATCGCGAGCCTAGGCTTCGACGTCGTCAGCGTCGGGCCGCCACGCACTTACGGCCTCTATCTCCGCGCGCATTACTGATCGGCGGACCGGCGTGACCGACATCGCAACGAAGAGCACACATGGCTGGATCGGCGCGCGGCCCAGCGCGGCGCAGATCGGCGCGATCCTGTTCGCGGGCGTCGCCGGGATTCTGTTCGCCGGCGTCGGGCCGCTGTTGCTCGGTGGGCTCGAGGCATCGGGCCGGATCAGTCCGGCGCAACTCGGCCAGGCGGGGACCGCCGAATTGCTGGCGATGGGCGTGGCGGCGGGACTGACCGGGCCGCTCTACGGCATCAGGAACCTGCGGCTGCTGACGATCCTGTGCGGGCTCGCGATGGCCGGGCTCAACGCGTTGTCGATCGTCGTCGATGGCTGGATGGTGGTGCTCGTCCGCGGCCTCAACGGCATTCCCAGTGGCGCGTTGATCTGGCTGATGACCGCGATGATTGTGCGATCGGCGCGTCCGGATCGTTGGGCGGCGATCTACCTGACCGTCCAGACGCTGGCGCAGGCGGTGATCGTCGCGGCATTGGGTGCCCTGGTAGAAGGGGCGGCTGGCGTAGGGGTGGGGTTCGCGGTGCTTGCCGCGATCGGGATCGCGACCGGTCTCGCCGGACTGGTGGTGCCCAACAGCCTGGCGGTATTGCCGGTTGACCCTGATGAGCCGACCGGGCGGCTGAGCACACGTGGGCTGGTCGCGCTCGCGGCCGCTTTCGCGTTCAATGCCGGCATCCTGGCGGTGTGGATCTATGTCGAGCCACTGTCGCGCCAGTCGGGGCATCCCGCAGGCACCGCAGGGCTGGCGATGGCGCTGTCGCTCGGCGCGCAGGTCGCGGGCGGATTGATCGCTACCTTTGCCGCTGGGCGCTTGCCGACCGCTCCGACCTTGGTCGTCTCGCTGCTCGGCATGGGCGCCGCGATGATCGTCTTCGCCTACCTCCCCGGCGTCACGGTTTTCCTGACCGTCTCGGCGATGTTCGGCTTTTTGTGGATGTTCGCCTCACCGTTCTTCACCCCGCTGGCGATCGACGCCGACCCGACGCGACGCGCGGCGATGTTCGGATCGGGCGCGGCGTTGCTCGGCTGCAGCGCGGGGCCATTCCTGGCATCGCTGGTCGTCGGTGAGGCGGATGTGCGGCAAAGCCTGACGCTCGGAATCGGGTTGCTGGGCACTTCGCTCATCATCGTCATGCTGCTGTACTTTGTCCGGGCCAAACGCCACTCGTTCGCCGCATGACAACAGCCTCTTCTCCTTCCGATCGCGCCGCCAAGGCCACCGGTGGCAAGCGCCGCCGCCGGGCCATTCCGCTTGCGACCAAGCATCGCCCGATCCAGGCACGTGGCCAGGACACGTTCGAACTGATTCTCGACGTCGCCGGCGAATTGCTGCGCGAGATCGGCTTTGAACAACTTACCACCAACCTGATCTGCCAGCGAGCCGGGCTGACGCCGCCGGCACTCTATCGCTATTTCCCCAACAAATATGCCGTCCTGAAAGAGCTCGGCGACCGGCTGATGCGCGCGCAGGACGATGAGGTGCTCATTTGGGTCGCCGAGGGCGGCCTGACCGGCGCGACGTTCGAGGAGCGGCTGGCCAAGAGCATCGCGATCCAGGAACGCATGGTCGCGGTCCACCGCGAATTTCCCGGCGGCATCGCGATCGGCCGCGCGTTGCGCGCGGTGCCGCTGCTCAACGATCTGCGCATCCGCTCGCGCGACATGGTGGCGGGCGCGTTCGCCGAGACGCTGCGCCGGCAATATCCCAATAGCGATGAGCGGCGGGTGCAGGTGGCCTGCCGGCTGATCGTCGAGCTCGGCTACTCGGCGAGCGAGATGGTGGTCGAGGAACCCGACCGCGACGCCGATATCATCAACCGCGAAGTGTGCGTGATGTTCGCGCGCTATCTTGAGCATTTCGACTGACCGCTGCCCATGGAGAGAGCAGGCATGGATTGGCACAATTGGTCGGGCAGCGTCGCCGCTCGTCCGCAGCATATCGAACGTCCCAAGAGCCGCACCGAACTGGCGGGTCTGATCCAGGCCGCCGACAAGGTGCGCGTCACTGGTGCCGGCCATTCCTTCATGCCGCTGTGCGAAACGTCCGGCACCCTGCTCAGCATGGGCGATTACGAAGGCGGCATCGACATCGCGCCCGATCGCCGCACTGCCTGGGTGCCTGCCGGCTGGGGGCTAGACCGGCTGACCGAGGCCTTGTGGGCCGAAGGGCTGTCGCTGATCAATCAGGGCGACATCAACCCGCAATCCCTGGCCGGCGCCACTGCCACTGGCACTCACGGCACCGGCGCCGAGCTAGGCAGCCTGTCGACCCAGGCCTGCGGGTTCGAACTGATGCTTGCGGACGGCAGCCTGGTCGAATGCGGCCCCGACAAGAATCCCGATCTCTATCAGGCGCAGCGGCTGTCGCTTGGCTTGTTCGGCGTCGCCACGCGGATCCGCATCAACGTTTTGCCGGCTTATTATCTCGAGGAGCGGATCGAGCGCCGCCCGCTCGCCGAAATGGCCGAGCGCTGGGAGGAACTCGGCGCCGCCACCCGCCATTTCGAGTTCTTCGTCTTCCCGTATGCCGATTACGTGATCTTCAAGACGCTCCACCCCGTGGAGGGCAGCGGCGATCTCAAGCACACCACCGACATCGACGAATCGATCTTCCGCAATATTTGCGAAATCGGGCGTCGCGTGCCCAAGCTGATCCCAACGCTGCAGCGTTTCATGATGAAGATGAGCGCGAAGCCGACCCAGCGTGTCGGGCCCGCCTGGCGCGTCTTTCCGTCCGACCGCACGATCCGGTTCGAGGAAATGGAATATGAAGTGCCGCGCGCCGCCGGGCTACCGACCCTCTTGGAGGCGATCGCCTATATCCGCCGCCGCAAGCTGCCTGTCGCCTTTCCGTTCGAATTTCGCCTGACCGCGGGCGACGATATCTGGATGAGCCCGTTTCACGCCGGCCCGGCCGCCTCCATCTCGTTCCACCAATATGCGAAGATGCCGTGGCGCGACCTGTTCACCGAAATGGAGGCGGTGCTGCGCAGCTCGGGTGGTCGCCCGCATTGGGCCAAGCGTCACACCATGACTGCCGACGACGTCGCGCGCCTCTATCCGCGCACCGGCGACTTCCTGCGCGTCCGCGAGACCGTCGACCCAGGCCAGAAGTTCGTCAACGACGACCTTGCTCGCCTGTTCGGCCTGACCCCTCCTGCCCGGAGCTGACTCACGTGAACGATTTGGAACTCCACGCCCATCTGATCGGTCGCCAGGGGTCGCGCCGCGACCTTAACACGCCTGTGCTGGTGCTCGATCTTGACCGGCTGGACAGTAATATCGCCCGGATGGCCGCGTTCGCCGCGGCGCATGGGCTCAAGCTTCGTCCGCACGCCAAGACACACAAGAGCGTCGATATCGCCAAGCGCCAGATAGCGGCGGGCGCGATCGGGCTGTGCTGCGCCAAGATCGGTGAGGCCGAAGCGCTGGCCGATGGCGGCATCACCGGTCTCCACATCACCTCGCCGGTCGTACCCGCTGCTGCCGTCGAACGGCTCGCTCAGCTCAACTTGCGTTCCGCTGGGCTGATGACCGTGGTCGACAATCCCGACAACGCCTGCGCTATCGCGCGCGCAGTCGAACAAGCGGGCGATGCGCCGCTCTCGGTGATCATCGACGTCGACCCGGGCATCCACCGCACCGGCGTGGCATCACCCGAAGCCGCCGTCGAATTGTTCGAAACGATCCGCTCGCTGCCCGCACTCGTCTATCGCGGCGTGCAATTCTATTGCGGCTCGCACCAGCACATCCACGCTTTCGTCGAGCGCGAAACGGCGATGCGCGAGCGCGCCGATTATCTCCGCACCGTCATTGCCGCGTTGGCGGAGGTAGGCGGTGCGCCGGAGATCGTCACGGGTGGCGGCACCGGCACGCATCGTATCGACGCGGAACTTGACCTCTTCACTGAACTTCAGGTCGGGTCCTACGTGTTCATGGACGACGAATATCGCGCCTGCGACCTGACCGGCGAAGAGGGCGCGCCGATCCCGTTCGAGACCTCGCTGATGATCGACACCAGCGTGATCAGCGCGAATACGCCGGGCCTGTTCACGCTCGACGCCGGAATCAAGTCGATGGCGACCGATGCGCCGCTGCCGTCGGTAGAGACCGGGGCTGCCGAAGGTGCGCGCTTCTTCCTGATGGGCGACGAACATGGCGCCCTGCTGACTCTGCCGGACACGCTCGCGCTTGGCGATCGCGTCTCGCTCCGCACGCCGCATTGCGACCCGACGGTCAACCTCTACGACAACTACCATGTCGTCCGCGGCCAGACGCTCGATGCGATCTGGCCAGTGTCGGGGCGAGGGCGGTCGCGGTAGACTGTCGCCACTGGCCTATATAGGCTTCGGTTACACAAGGTGCGTTGTGAGGATCGACAGCGATGGGGCTGACACCGCTGGGCATCGATGATTTCCGGACTAATCCGGCGCGAGGCGGGGAGCCGGAAGCGCCCGATAGCTGGCGGCTCGAAGTGTTCCAGACTTGCGTCTACGGTTGTTTTGCGGCGCTCCTGGCGGTTGGCTTCATCTTTAGCTTCATCTGGCGCATGGACGGTAAATCCATCGCGACGATCGGCTTGAGCGCGATTCTATTCGCCGGCATCGCGATTGCTCGTCAGCGAATCCTCGCGCGCAAAAAGCTGGCGTTCCAGAAGGCGCTGCAGGAATATCGCGATGGCTTGAGACACGCGTTCGACCATTGGAATTAGAATCGGAGCGCGCGGCTATCGGCCAGTCTTGAGTTCGCTCGGCCGCGGTGCCGGCCCCGCAAAGGTCACCAGGCTTTCCGATCCGTCCGCCGCGACGGCGGAGACGCCGACGAAATTGTCGTCGATTGGCACATTTTTCAGCACCAACTCGGTGGCGCCGGCGACATCGCGGACCACTGTCCAATTCTGCGTGTCGGCACGGCGCCAATGCACGCGGTATTTGACCGCGCCCGGAACCGCCTGCCAGCGCACCGTGGTGTCGCGCGACAATGCACCCTGGACCGTCACGCCCTCCGGCGCGGCAGGCGCGGCGGCAAGCCGGCGGATCGTCGCGATGTTGATCGCCGCCACCTTGGCCAGATAGGCGAAGTCCATCTTGTCGATCGTGTCGCCATAAGCGACGCCATTCTCGGTTCGGACATATTGGTGCTGCCCGTCCCAGCGCTCGGCGGCGACGGTGAAGCGAACCGCTGGGTAACCGAGTTCGAGAAAGGGCAGGTGATCGCCGCCGCGCCCGAACCGGTCCGGGCGCCGCACGATGAACGCGTCGAGCCCGCCGGGAATGCCTGCCGCGACCTGGTCGACCGTCTTGGCCAGCGCGCGGCTGGGGCCATCATCCTCGCCGCCGTTCATCCGGCGCGCGAGACCTCCCTTCAAATCCTCGCTCTCGCGAATGCCTTCGGAAAATACCCGCACGCTCTTGTTCGCGACCACGCCGCCCTGGCCGACCGAATTGCCGACGATGTCGTTGTTGAGCATCGCGGTGACCTTCCAGCCACGCTCTTTCGCGGTATCGGCAAGGAGCTTGCCGCCCCACAATCCCTGTTCCTCGCCGGAGAACACCGCATAGACGATCGTCGCGCGGAACTTGCGCTTCGACAGGATACGCGCCGCCTCCAGAACGACGGCGACACCCGATGCGTCGTCATTGGCCCCTGGCGCGTCCGCCTTGGCATCCATGACGTCGCCGACGATCGAATCGATATGTCCGCCAATGATGACCACGCGATCGGGGTCGGTGCCCTTTTGCACCCCGAGTACATCGACGATGTTCACACCGTTGGGCGCACGCGGGCCGGTGAAGTCGCGCGCGATCGTCTCGCTGGTCAGGCACCCGCCGCAGGCCGCGCCGATCGCGTTGAACTGCGCTTTCGCCCAGGCACGCGCCGCGCCGATACCACGCTTCGGATCATTGGGATCGGACAGCGAGTGTCGTGTGCCGAACCCGACTAGCGTACTGACTGTGGCTTTCATCCTCAGTGGCGAGGGCTGCTCGACCGCGGGACCTGCGGAAACGAGCGCGAGCGGGGCGAGCATCAGGACTTTGCGCATACGACAGCGTGACCCGATATCACGGTCCGCGCAATGAAATTGGACGCTGAACAACGTGCCTGCGCAGGCGTCATGCCGAGGAAGACGATCATCGAGTCGGTGCACAAATTTAGGGGCAACATGAATAATATTACGCAACGCCTGCGAAACGGTTGGCACTTACATAGTTAAGATACGTTCGTTTCAGTAACAGGAGGTACGCGTGATGGCCACGGAACGCGTAGTCGCGTTCGGGTTTCTGACGAGCAGAGACCTGGAATTGTTGGGCAGTGGCTTCAATCGCCATTTTCCGGTTACGAACGACGACTTGTTCGCCGAATTGATTGACCAGCTCGACCGGATCGAAATCGAGCCAGCGGATCGCGGTATTATTTTGCGGACGCGGGTTAGGTGATCGTCTCGTTCAGCTCAGACGATCGATCGCCTCGCGATCCAGGCTTCCGGGGATGACCATGATCGGGACCGGCAGCGTACCTGCCTCGCTTCCCGCGAAGTGGCTGACCAACGGTCCTGGCGATCCGCTCGGCGCCGCGCCGAGTACCAGTGCCGCGATTTCCGGATTGCCTTCGATCGTCTCGCGGATGACCTTGGGTGCATCGCCTTGTTTCAGCGTGATCGCGGGCTTCAGCCCCGATTCCTCGAACAACGTACCCGCCGCGCCGGCAATGATCGCTTCGGCGTGCTGGCGAGCCTCGGCCTCGATCGTTGCCTGGACGCCGCCAAAGGCAATGAATTCCTGCGGCGCCATGATCGACAGGATTTCGACGCCGCCGCCGGTCTTGACCGCGCGCCGGGCGGCAAAGCGCAACGCGACCTCGGCTTCGGGACTGTCGTCGACCACCACCAGATAGATGCGCATGTCGGCCGGGCTCCCCTCGTTCGCGCGATAGGTGACGCGGAACGCGCGTCCGCGCAAGCACCACGGTCTTGACCCGGAGCGTGCCGGGCGCGAAGGAGCCGCTTCCTAGTCCGCCTCCCCAGGACGCCCGAGAGGACGCAGAATGCCCATCGAGATCAAGATGCCCGCGCTTTCACCGACCATGGAGGAGGGCACGCTGGCGAAATGGCTGATCAAGGCCGGCGATACCGTCAAGTCGGGCGACCTGATGGCCGAGATCGAAACCGACAAGGCGACGATGGAGTTCGAAGCGGTCGACGAAGGCGTCATCGCCGAGATCGTCGTTCCCGAAGGCACCGACAATGTGAAAGTCGGCCAGGTCATCGCGATTCTCGCGGTCGAGGGTGAAGATGCCTCCGCCGCCAAGGCTGCGCCCAAGGCCGATGCGCCGAAAGCGGAAGCCCCGAAGGCTGACGCTGCTCCTGCTCCGTCGCCCGCGCCCGCAGCTCCTGCCGCGACGCCGGTTCCAGCATCCGCGCCCGCAACCTCGGGCGACCGCGTCAAGGCGAGCCCGCTTGCCCGCCGCGTCGCTGCCGAAAAGGGCGTCGACATCGCGTCGGTCACTGGCTCGGGTCCCAACGGCCGCATCGTTCGCGCCGATGTCGAGGGCGCCAAGCCTGGCACCGCGCCGGCAGCCACCGCCGCCGCGCCGGCCGAGGCAGCGGCTGCGCCGGCACCGGCCAAGCCCGCCGCGATCCCCGATATCCCGCATGAGGCGACCAAGCTGTCGAATGTGCGCAAGACGATCGCGCGCCGCCTGACCGAATCGAAACAGCAGGTCCCGCACATCTATTTGACGGTCGACATCCGTCTCGACGCACTGCTCAAGCTGCGTGCCGATCTCAACAAGAGCCTCGAGCCGCGCGGCGTGAAGCTCTCGGTCAACGATCTGCTGATCAAGGCGCTCGCCGCGTCGCTGATCCAGGTGCCCAAGTGCAACGTGATGTTCACGCCGGACCAGCTGATCAGCTTCCAGCGGGCGGACATCTCGGTCGCGGTCTCGACCCCATCGGGCCTGATCACACCGATCATCACGCACGCCGATACGAAGGGCGTCGCAGCGATCTCGACCGAAATGAAAGATCTCGCCACCAGGGCGCGCTACAACAAGCTCAAGCCCGAGGAATATCAGGGCGGCACCGCCTCGATCTCGAACATGGGCATGTTCGGGATCAAGCAGTTCGAAGCGGTGATCAATCCGCCTCAGGGCATGATCATGGCGATCGGCGCTGGCGAGAAGCGTCCATACGTGATCGACGATGCGCTCGGCGTCGCCACCGTGATGTCGGCGACCGGCAGCTTCGATCATCGCGCGATCGACGGCGCCGATGGTGCCGAGCTGATGCAGGCGTTCAAGGCGCTGATCGAAGCACCGCTCGGCATGCTCGCCTGAGGGACGGGCGATGTCCGCGCGGACTCTTGCCGAGGCGTGTTACATGGTCGCCAGCGCGATCGTGACCTACCTCATTACCGCGACGGCGGCGTGGGGTTATCCGCAGGGCGCGGCGACGATCTGGCCGATCGGCCTGATCGCGATGGCGTTCGTGATCGGCTTCGGGTTCAAGCCGTTCCTGATGTCGTGGCGAGCTGACCGCAGCGGGCGGCGCGACGCGTGAGCGCCGCCGCCTCTTTCAACCCGCCGGCGCGCGACCCTGCGATCCGCGTCACGGCGATGCCCGCCGACGCCAATGCCTATGGCGACATTTTTGGCGGATGGCTGATGAGCCTGATGGATTCGGCCGCCGGACTGGTTGCCGCGCGCCACTCGCATGGCCGCGCGGTCACCATCGCGATGGACGGCATGCAGTTCCACGCCCCTGTCCATATCGGCGACGAAGTGTCGGTCTATGCGCAACTGGCCAAGGTCGGGCGGACCTCGATGACGATCGATGTCGAATGCTGGGCGCGCGATCGCCACCGCGACGATCATCGCAAGGTAACCGAGGCGCGCTTCACCTTCGTCGCCATCGATCAGGACCGCAAACCGCGGCCGGTGATCGTCGAATGAGCGACGAACCACTCTCGCCGCCCGACCGCATGCCCGACATCCGCGTGACGGTGATGGCCGCCGACGCCAATCCCTATGGCACCGCCTTCGTCGGCTGGTTGTTCGGCCAGATGTCGCTCGCCGGCGGCAGCTTGGCGTCGCGCCGAACCGGCAAACGCGCGCCCGTTGTGGCGGCGGATGGCTTCAAATTCCTGGCGCCCGCCGATATCGGCGACGAATTGTCGGTGTGGGCCGAAGTGGTGGGTGAGGGGCGCACGTCGCTGACCATCGCCACCCAGGCCTGGAAACGCGACCGCCATGGCGAGGCGATGGCCAAGGTCGCGGAGGGTCGATTCGTGTTCGTCGGGCTCGGCGACAATCGTCAGGCCATGGCCTGATGCCTTCCAGCTTCCCATATTCTCTTCGATATTAAGCGAGGACCTCCCCAGTGTCTGAATCCTATGACCTCATTGTTCTTGGCTCCGGACCCGGCGGCTATGTCGCGGCGATCCGTGCGGCACAGCTCGGGCTCAAGACAGCGATCGTCGAGCGCGAATTGCTCGGCGGCATCTGCCTCAATTGGGGCTGCATTCCGACCAAGGCGCTGCTGCGCTCGGCGGAGATCTATCATTACATGCAGCACGCCAAGGATTATGGCCTGGTCGCCGACAAGATCAGCGCCGACCTCGACGCGGTGGTCAAGCGTTCGCGCGGCGTCGCCAAACAGCTGAATCAGGGCGTCACGCACCTGATGAAGAAGAACAAGATCACCGTGCATATGGGCACGGGCAAGCTGACGGGAAAAGGGAAGCTCACTGTCACCGCAGAGGACGGCAAGACGACCGACCTGACGGCCAAGAACATCATCGTCGCGACCGGTGCCCGCGCCCGCGACCTGCCATTCGCCAAGGCCGACGGCAAGCGCATCTGGACCTATCGCCACGCCATGACGCCGAGCGAGATGCCGACCAAGCTGCTGGTCATCGGTTCGGGCGCGATCGGGATCGAGTTCGCCAGCTTCTACAAGGATATGGGCGCAGATGTTACCGTGGTCGAGATGCTCGACCGCGTTGTCCCGGTCGAGGATGCCGACGTCTCGGCTTTCCTCGAAAAGGCACTCAAGAAGCAGGGCATGACCATCATGACCAAGGCTGGCGTCGACAAGCTCGACGTGACGGCCAATGGCGTGAAGGCCTCGATCAAGGACAAGGACGGCAAGGTCACGACGGCCGAGTTCAGCCACGTCATCGTCGCGATCGGCATCCTTCCCAATACCGAGAATATCGGCCTTGAAGAGCTCGGCGTGAAGACCGACCGCGGCCACATCGTCACCGACGGCATGTGCAAGACCAATATCGACGGCCTCTATGCGATCGGTGACGTGACGCAGCCGCCCTGGCTCGCGCACAAGGCGAGCCACGAAGGCGTCATTGCGGTCGAGGCGATCGCCGGCAAGCATCCGCATGCGATGGACCCCAGGAACATCCCCGGCTGCACCTATTGCCACCCGCAGATCGCCAGCGTCGGGTTGACGGAAGCCAAGGCCAAGGAAGCCGGCTACGACGTCAAGGTCGGCAACTTCCCTTTCATCGGCAACGGCAAGGCGATCGCGCTGGGCGAAGCCGAAGGATTCGTGAAGACCGTGTTCGACGCCAAGACCGGCGAGTTGCTCGGCGCGCACATGATCGGTGCCGAAGTGACCGAGCTGATCCAGGGCTACACGATCGGCAAGACCGGCGAACTGACCGAAGCCGAGTTGATGGAAACGGTGTTCCCGCACCCGACCTTGAGCGAGATGATGCACGAGAGCGTGCTCGGCGCCTATGGTCGGGCGCTGCATATCTGACGCGACCCGCCCCGCGGACGAACTCGCCATCGGGCGAATCTTCGCGGTCGCGGACCAGCCGGGGCGCGGTCGCGCTCGAACTCCGCCGTAGGGGCGCGTTCGCGACCGTGCCGCTGGCTAAAGTTTTGCGAATTCGGCGAGCAACGGCTGATATTCTTCCATCGACGGGAATTGCTCGTACGAATGCTGCGCAGCGACCAGCGCCCAAGGCAAAGCCTCGCTGGTATAGCTCTGGACGAATGGCGTAACCCAACTCGGATCGTCGAGCATCGTCGCCCGGACGTTAACGAAGCCCATGTCGGGCTCGAAGTCGGTATAGACCCAACTCTTGCATCGGTCGCAATGCTGATGGTGCAGCCGCTCGCCATGCAGCCCGCCGATAACCGTCTCGCCTTTGGTCAGCGCAAAGCCTCCGCGTGGCACTGCCACGCTGGTCGAATAGGCGCCGCCGGTCATCTTCTGACATCCGGTGCAGTGGCAGATCGCGGTGAACATGGGCGGCGCACTGATCCGGAAGCGGACCTCGCCGCAGCGACATCCCCCGTCCATCGGCAGCGTCCACTTCGTCATTCCATTCCTCCGTGCGTTGGGGCAGCCTGATCCTAACAGAATGGGGAGCAAAGGGGATGCAGACCTTCGCGATTTTGTGGCCGACGATTACGCTCGCGGCACTCAGCTTCGTGGTGATCGTCTGGGTCGCGGTGGCGCGTGCCGGATATATGAAGAAGACGCCGCCGCGGCCCGAAGACTTCGCCACTGGCGAGGCGGCGATGCGCTATTTCCAGCCGGTCGAGATGCCCGCCAACAATCTGCGCAACCTGTTCGAGGCGCCGGTATTGTTCTACGCGCTGGTCCCGCTGCTGCTGATCACGCACCAGGCCGGCCACGTTCAGGTCATCCTCGCCTGGGTCCATGTCGCATTACGCGTGATCCACACATTCGCGCACATCGTGCTGGGCAAGGTATCGGTCCGCGCCCCCGCATTCTGGGTATCGGTCATCGTGCTGATGGCGATGTGGATCGGCTTCGCGATCGATATCGCCAGCGCGCAATCCACCTATGACGCGGCGATCGACCATATGACGATCTGACCGTGTGTGCGCGGACCACCTGGTGTCAGGCGGCTTCTTCCTCGCTCGGCGCATCGATCATCTTGAATTCGCGCGGCGCGCCCAGCACCGGCGTGACCGTTGCGGCCGCCGCGGCGGCCTGGGCGGAGAAATGCTTCAGGCGACCATCGACATGCGCGCCGGTTTCGAGCGAGATCGTCTCGTACTCGACATCGCCGGTGATCCGCGCACCCGCTTCGACCGTCAGTTGGCGGATCGCCACCGCGCCCTCGATGCGGCCGGCGATGCGCGCCGTCTCGGCGCGGACCTGGCCCTGGATGAGCGCTTCGGTTCCGACGACCAGGCTGCCGCAATCGAGATCGCCCTCGACACGCCCTTCGATGTGCAGATCCGCCGAGGCGCGGACGTTGCCGGTCACGACGACGTCGGGGCCGATCACCGAGAAGCCGGCGCCGGAGCTGCCGTTGGTCCGGCGCGCCGTGGCGGCTGCGGGCTGATAGGTCGACGCCGGCGCGTCATCACGCTTGTTGAACATGCCATACCCCTTTGTGCGAATCCCGAGTCTCGCGCGCTAGCCTAGCGAACTCCTCATCAGGCGGGATAGGCCCGAAACGGGTTGAGCGGCAGGCCGTTGTCATTGGCGGGCGAGACGAGGAACTGGCCCAGGACCATCCATGTCGCCGCGATCATCGGCAACGCGCCGATCACGGCTAGACCGCTCAACCCAGAAACATAGGCGGCCAATCCGGCGAGCGACGCGAACTGGACGAGCCCGGCGATCTTCCAGCTTCGCCTGTCGTTGCGCGCGAAGGCAAGGCCAAGCGCGAGCACGTCCGCGAGGAAGAAATAGCGTTCGTGCATTCGCGGCAGCAGCCCGACGGTCGCGAGCGTCACCAGCAAGGCCGCCGCGAGCAGTTGGTCGCGGTCAGGCGGTTGCCAGGCAAAGCGCGCGATCAGCCCCGCGGAGACGCCAACGGCCGTGGCGATGGCGAGCCCCGTCAAAGGCAGGTCGCCAATCATGGGCAGCGCCTGCGCGATCGCCCAGATGTTGGGCGCGTTGAGCGACAGAAGGGGTGACCAATCGGCTTGGCGCAGGTAGATCGTGGCGAGATCGGCGGCGGGCCAGCCGAGCAGCCACGCCGGCAGCATTGCCGCGATGAAGGCTGTGGGCGCGACCGGCCATAGCCGGATCGGCACGCGCCACCCGATCAGCAAGGCGATAAAGATCGGGGCGGTGAAGGCCGGCTGCAGCTTGATCGCGAGCGCGAACCCGCACCAGGCCAGCATCGCGGCATGGCGTCGTTTCACTGCCGCGGTCAGCGCCATCACGCTCACAGCTGCCCACATCGCGTCGCACTGGGCGAGCAACCCAGCATTGAGGATGACACTGGGCAAGGCGAACACGATAATCGCCTTGCGGCTGGGATGCGCGACATCGAGAGCGGCCAGCAGCCGCCACATCGCCGCGACCAGCCCGATCGTGCCGGCGACCGATAGCAACTTGATCAACGTGATCGGATCTGCAAGCGGCGCGGCCAGCGTCGTCGCCGCGAGCAGGTAGAGATAGGGTGGTGTGTAATTGCCGAACGGGTGCGCGAAGGCGGCGATCGGCCCAGTACGGCGAATATGCTCGAACCACGGCACCAGATAATCGGGCAGGTCCTTGCCGAACCAGTTCCAGATCAACACATACAGGCTGGCCGCCGCCACGAGCGCGAGTAGGGTGGGGCGCCAGGATCGATCGAGCGAGGACATCGGCCCCTTTAACCACCATTGGGTTAGCGGGGCGTAAAGGTGGATTGGCTTCTCCCCCGTTGACCGTTTCCGACTCCCCGTCTATAGGCGCGCCCGCTCACTCGGCATTTTTGCCGCGCGGGTAAGAGCTGAACGTTGCCGGAAGACACGGACCCGGGAAGCCGAAAGGCGCTCCCTCGGTCCTTTTTCGTATTCGCTAACAATGGCTCCCGGCAAAGTAACCGCCAGACGTCTCTGGTAACATAAAGGTGAAGGGCTTCATGCCGACGATTAACCAGTTGGTCCGTAAGGGCCGTGATCCGCAGAAGGCCAAATCGAAGGTCCCTGCGATGGAACAGAACCCGCAGAAGCGCGGCGTCTGCACCCGTGTCTATACGACGACTCCGAAGAAGCCGAACTCGGCTCTGCGCAAGGTGGCCAAGGTTCGCCTGACCAACCAGCGCGAAGTCATCAGCTACATCCCCGGTGAAGGCCACAACCTTCAGGAGCACTCGGTGGTTCTGATCCGTGGCGGCCGTGTGCGCGACCTTCCCGGTGTGCGCTACCACGTGCTGCGCGGCGTGCTCGACACGCAGGGTGTCAAGGATCGCAAGCAGAGCCGTTCGAAGTACGGCGCGAAGCGTCCGAAGTAATCACACAGCCAGAGTAAGCCCCGGACGGGTTCCGGATCGGCTGAAGTTTGTAAAGGAAGTTCAAGATGGCTCGTCGTCGTCGTCCCGAAAAGCGGGAAATCCTGCCTGATCCCAAGTTCGGGGATGAGGTTCTGTCGAAGTTCATGAACAGCGTCATGCTGGACGGTAAGAAGTCGGTCGCCGAAGGCATCGTCTATTCCGCGATGGAAACCGTCGAAACCCGCGCCAAGAAGGACCCGCTCGCGGTGTTCCACGAAGCGCTCAACAACATCAAGCCGGGCATCGAGGTCCGCAGCCGCCGCGTCGGCGGTGCGACCTATCAGGTTCCCGTCGAGGTGCGTCCGGAGCGTGCTCAGGCGCTGGCGATCCGCTGGCTGATTTCGGCGGCGCGTTCGCGGTCGGAGAACACCATGTCGGCTCGTCTGTCGGGCGAGCTGCTCGATGCGTCGAACAACCGCGGCAATGCGGTCAAGAAGCGCGAAGACACGCACCGCATGGCCGAAGCGAACCGCGCTTTCAGCCATTATCGCTGGTAATAAGGCTGGATCGGCCGGCTCCGCTGCGGCGGGGCCGGCGATCTGGTATTGGTAATTTAATTACCTACATAGCGGGCAGCCGGATCGGCCGGCTCCCCACATTCCAAGGAAGCTACGACCATGGCCCGCAGCCATCCGCTCGACCGCTATCGCAACATCGGCATCATGGCGCACATCGACGCCGGCAAGACGACGACGACCGAGCGCATCCTCTATTATACCGGCAAGTCCTACAAGATCGGCGAAGTGCATGAAGGCACGGCGACGATGGACTGGATGGAGCAGGAACAGGAGCGCGGGATCACGATCACGTCGGCCGCGACCACGTGCTTCTGGCGTGCCGAAGAGGGCAAGGGCGAAGAGCATCGCATCAACATCATCGACACGCCTGGACACGTCGACTTCACCATCGAAGTCGAGCGTTCGCTGCGCGTGCTCGACGGTGCCGTGGCGTGCTTCGACGGCGTTGCCGGCGTCGAGCCGCAGTCGGAGACGGTGTGGCGTCAGGCGGAAAAGTACAAGGTTCCGCGGATGTGCTTCGTCAACAAGCTCGACCGCACCGGCGCGAATTTCGAGCGTTGCGTGGAGATGATCAAGGATCGTCTCGGCGCGCGTCCGCTCGTCCTCTATCTCCCGATCGGTATCGAGGGCGGGTTCAAGGGCCTGGTCGACCTGGTCCAGAATCGCGCGATCATCTGGCTCGAAGAATCGCTGGGCGCGAAGTTCGAATATCAGGACATCCCGGATGACCTGAAGGACGCCGCCGCTGCCGCGCGCGCCGAGCTGATCGAGGCCGTCGTCGAGCAGGACGACGCCGTCATGGAGAAGTTCTTCGAAGGCGAAGAGCCCGATCCGGCGATGATCAAGAAGCTGATCCGCAAGGGCACGCTGAACTTCTCGTTCGTGCCCGTGCTGTGCGGCTCGGCGTTCAAGAACAAGGGCGTCCAGCCCCTGCTCGACGCCGTGGTCGACTATCTGCCGAGCCCGCTCGACGTTCCCGCCATCAAGGGCGTCAAGCTCGACGGCGAGACGCCGGACGAGCGTCCGTCGTCGGACGACGCGCCGTTCTCGGCGCTGGCGTTCAAGATCATGAACGACCCGTTCGTCGGTACGCTGACCTTCGCGCGCATCTATTCGGGCAAGCTCGAAGCTGCGTCGCAGGTGGTCAACTCGGTCAAGGACAAGAAGGAAAAGGTTGGCCGCATGCTGTTGATGCATGCGAACAGCCGTGAGGACATCACCGAGGCTTATGCCGGTGACATCGTCGCGCTGGCCGGTCTCAAGGACACCACGACCGGCGACACCCTATGCGCCGGCGACAAGCCGATCATCCTCGAGCGGATGGAGTTTCCGGACCCCGTCATCGAGTTGTCGGTGGAGCCCAAGACCAAGGCCGACCAGGAGAAGATGGGCGTCGCGCTCAATCGTCTCGCGCGCGAGGATCCGTCGTTCCGCGTGTCGACCGATCACGAATCGGGTCAGACCATCATCAAGGGGATGGGCGAACTCCACCTCGAGATCCTGGTCGACCGCATGAAGCGCGAGTTCAAGGTCGAGGCCAATGTCGGTGCCCCGCAGGTCGCGTATCGCGAATATCTGGGGAAGAAGGTCGACATCGACTACACCCACAAGAAGCAGTCGGGCGGCTCGGGCCAGTTCGGCCGCGTCAAGGTGACCGTGGTCCCCGGCGAGCGTGGTTCGGGCTTCCAGTTCTTCGACGAGATCAAGGGCGGCAATATTCCCAAGGAATATATCCCCTCGGTCGAGAAGGGCATGCGCGAGACGGCGGAAACGGGCTCGCTGATCGGCTTCCCGATCATCGACTTCGAAGTCCACCTGACCGACGGCGCCTATCACGACGTCGACTCGTCGGCGCTGGCGTTCGAAATCTGCGCGCGTGGCGCGATGCGTGAAGCGGCCCAGAAGGCCGGCATCAAGCTGCTCGAGCCGATCATGAAGGTCGAGGTCGTCACCCCGGAAGATTATCTGGGCGACGTCATCGGCGACATGAACAGCCGTCGTGGCCAGATCCAGGGCACCGACGCGCGCGGCAACGCGCAGACCGTCGAGGCGATGGTCCCGCTCGCCAACATGTTCGGCTACGTGAACCAGCTGCGCTCGTTCACCCAGGGCCGGGCGAGCTACTCGATGCAGTTCTCGCACTACGACGAAGTGCCGCAGAATGTGGCCGACGAAGTGAAGGCGAAGCTGGCGTAACCCAAAAACTCCCGCTATGGGGCCGCCTTCGCGCGAGTCCCGTGGTGGATTTCACGAAAACGATTTTCCAGAAGGTAGGGAAAAATGGCGAAGGCAAAGTTTGAGCGGAACAAGCCGCACATGAACATCGGCACCATCGGTCACGTCGACCATGGCAAGACGTCGCTGACGGCAGCGATCACCAAGGTCCTGGCCGAGACCACCGGCGGCACCGCAGTCGATTTCGCCAACATCGACAAGGCGCCGGAAGAGCGTGAGCGCGGCATCACCATCTCGACGGCGCACGTTGAGTATGAGACCGCCAACCGTCACTATGCGCACGTCGATTGCCCGGGCCACGCCGACTATGTGAAGAACATGATCACCGGCGCCGCGCAGATGGACGGCGCGATCCTGGTCGTGTCGGCGACCGACGGCCCGATGCCGCAGACCCGCGAGCACATCCTGCTCGCGCGTCAGGTCGGCGTGCCGGCGATGGTCGTGTTCATGAACAAGGTTGACCTGGTCGACGACGAAGAGATCCTGGAGCTCGTCGAGCTCGAGGTTCGCGAGCTGCTGTCGGCTTACGACTTCCCGGGCGACGATATTCCGATCATCAAGGGCTCGGCGACTGCCGCGCTCAGCGGTTCGGACGCGAAGCTCGGCCAGGAAGCCGTTCTCGAGCTGATGAAGGCTGTCGACGAATATCTGCCGCAGCCGGAGCGTCCGCTCGACAAGCCGTTCATGATGCCGATCGAAGACGTGTTCTCGATCTCGGGTCGCGGCACCGTCGTGACCGGCCGCGTCGAGACCGGCGTGGTCAAGGTCGGTGAGGAAGTCGAGATCGTCGGCATCCACCCGGACGTCCGCAAGACCACCGTCACCGGCGTCGAAATGTTCCGCAAGCTGCTCGACCAGGGCCAGGCTGGCGACAACATCGGTGCGCTGATCCGCGGCGTCGGCCGTGAAGAAGTCGAGCGTGGCCAGGTTCTGGCCAAGCCGGGCTCGATCACGCCGCACACCGACTTCAACTCGGAAGTGTACGTCCTGTCGAAGGACGAAGGCGGCCGTCACACGCCGTTCTTCGCGAACTATCGTCCGCAGTTCTACTTCCGCACCACGGACGTCACCGGCACCGTCGAACTGCCGGCCGGCACCGAGATGGTCATGCCGGGCGACAACGTCGCGCTGGGCGTGAAGCTGATCGCACCGATCGCCATGGACGTCGGCCAGCGCTTCACCATCCGTGAGGGTGGCCGCACCGTTGGTTCGGGCATCGTCTCGGGCATCAGCAAGTAAGCTGATCCCCAAACGACCGCCCCGGCGCCCAAAAAAAGGGCGCCGGGGCGGTTGCTTTTTGTAGGAAGCGCCTGTATCCGCGCGCCTCCAGTTTAGTTTGAACAGCAAGAGGCTGCCCCCGCTTTGGGGAGCTGCCCCGCTCTTTGGCATCGGTAGGAACCATGGACAGCAATATTCGCATTCGCCTGAAGGCGTTCGATCATCGCGTGCTCGATCAGGCAACCGGCGACATCGCCGACACCGCCCGACGTACCGGCGCTCTTATCCGTGGTCCGATCCCGTTGCCGACGCGCATCGAGAAGTTCACCGTGAACCGCGGCCCGCACATCGACAAGAAGTCGCGCGAGCAGTTCGAGGTGCGCACCTACAAGCGTATGCTGGACATCGTTCAGCCGACCCCGCAGACCGTCGATGCGCTGATGAAGCTCGACCTCGCCGCGGGCGTCGACGTGGAAATCAAGCTCGCCTGAGCGAGTTTGGCTTAACCCTCGCGAAAACGAGGGTGGCCGGTTGACGGGGCGCTCTGCTTCGACTATCGGCGCTGCTCCCGCGGTTGACCAATCGGTCCTGCGGGACGCTGACAAATAGAGATACCGCTGATCTTCTGATCAGGACAGCGTCTCCCGTCACGTTCCTGGCTTAGGCCAACGAACAACCAGCCCGGGACGGGGGCTCGCTTCGCATTTCCGGGCTGGATCGATCGGTGTTCGTCATCGGTCACAAGCACCCTTGGGATGGTCCCTTGGGTGCCTCTGTTATGGAGTGAACAGATCATGCGCACTGGCGTGATCGCGAAGAAGTTGGGGATGACCCGCCTGTTCCAGGATGATGGCCGCCACGTGCCGGTCACTGTCCTGTCGCTCGAAGGGCTGCAGGTTATCTCCCGTCGCGAAATGGATAAGGACGGCTACACCGCCGTTCAGCTCGGGGCCGGCACGGCCAAGGCGAAGAACGTCGCCAAGCCGCAGCGCGGTCACTTCGGCAAGGCGGAAGTCGAGCCCAAGGCGATCGTTGCGGAATTCCGCGTCGACGAAGACGGCCTGCTCGATGTTGGTGCCGAGATTTCGGCAGACCACTTCGTCGCCGGCCAGATCGTCGATATCCAGGGCAAGACCCAGGGTAAGGGCTTCCAGGGCGGCATGAAGCGCTGGGGCTTCGGTGGTTTGCGCGCGACGCACGGCGTTTCGGTCTCGCACCGTTCGCTCGGTTCGACCGGTCAGCGCCAGGATCCGGGCAAGGTCTTCAAGAACAAGAAGATGGCCGGCCACATGGGCGATAAATATCGCACCCAGCAGAATCTCGAGATCGTCGGCACGGACGTCGAGCGCGGTTTGATCTTCGTGAAGGGCTCCGTGCCCGGCTCGAAGGGCGGCTGGCTGTTCGTCAAGGATGCCGTCAAGGTCGCCCGCCACGCCGACGCGCCGTTCCCGGCCGGGCTGAAGCAGGCCGCCAACAGCAACAACGCTCCCGCAGAGACGCCCGCCGAGACGGTGGACGCCCCTGAGGCGACCGAAGGCCAGGAGGGCTGAACGTGAAGGTCAAGGTTCAATCCTTCGACGCCAAGGCGAAGGCCGCGGACATCGAGCTCAACGACGAGGTCTTCGGCCTCGATCCGCGCGCCGACATCCTGCACCGCGTCGTCACCTGGCAGCTCGAAAAGCGTCGTGCGACCGCGCGCGGCACGCGTGAGCGCGCCGACGTTGCCCGCACCGGCAAGAAATATGGTCGCCAGAAGGGCGGCGGTACCGCTCGTCACGGCGATCGCCGAGCCCCGATCTTCATCGGTGGTGGTAAGGCTCACGGCGCCCGCGTTCGCGACTTCAATCCGTCGCTGAACAAGAAGATCCGTGCGCTCGGCCTCAAGATGGCGCTGTCGACCCATGCCAAGGCCGGGTCGCTGATCGTCATGGACTCGATCGCGATCGACGGCGGCAAGACGAAGGCGCTCAAGGGCAACCTCGAGAAGATCGGCTTCGGTAAGACCGCGTTGGTGATCGATGGCGACGCCGTCGAGAACACCTTCGCGCTCGCCGCCGGCAATCTTCGGGAGATCAACGTTCTCCCGGCCGCCGGCGCCAACGTCTACGACATCCTGAAGCATGACACGCTGGTGCTGACGCGCGCTGCGGTCGAGAAGCTGGAGGCGCGTTTCAATGGCTAAGAAGCCGACCAAAAGCGCGGTCGACATCCGTCACTATGACGTGATCGTCGCCCCGCACATCACCGAGAAGTCGACGCTCGTCAGCGAGCAGAACGCGGTGGTGTTCAAGGTTGCGCGCGACGCGACCAAGCCGGAGATCAAGGCTGCCGTCGAGGCGCTGTTCAATGTCAGCGTGTCGAACGTCAACACGATCGTCCAGAAGGGCAAGACCAAGAAGTGGAAGGGCGCTCCCTATACGCGCTCTGACATGAAGAAGGCGATTGTCACCCTCAAGGAAGGTCAGTCGATCGACGTGACCGAAGGGGTCAAGGCGTAATGGCACTCAAGCATTACAACCCGACGAGCCCGGCCCGCCGTGGCTTGATCCTCGTCGACCGTTCGGCGCTGTACAAGGGCAAGCCCGTCAAGGCGCTGACCGAAGGCAAGCGCAAGACCGGTGGCCGTAACAACAAGGGCCATGTCACCTCGCGCGGCATCGCCGGCGGCCACAAGCAGCGTTATCGCATCATCGATTTCAAGCGCCGCCTGTGGGACGTCGACGGCACCGTCGAGCGGATCGAGTACGATCCCAACCGTACCGCGTTCATCGCTCTGGTGAACTATGGCGCGGGTGAGGACGGCAAGGATCGCGTCGCCTATATCATCGCGCCGCAGCGCCTCGCCGTCGGCGACAAGGTCGTCGCCGGCAAGAAGACCGACGTGAAGCCGGGCAACGCCATGGAGCTGGGCCAGATGCCGGTCGGCACCATCGTCCACAACGTGGAGATGAAGCCGGGCAAGGGTGGTCAGATCGCACGGTCGGCAGGGACGTATGTCCAGGTCGTCGGTCGCGACCGCGGAATGGTCATCGTTCGCCTCAACTCGGGCGAGCAGCGCTACATTCCGGCGGATTGCATGGCGACGGTCGGTGCGGTGTCCAACCCGGACAACCAGAACACCAACCTCGGCAAGGCTGGCCGCAATCGTTGGAAGGGCATTCGCCCGCTGACCCGCGGCGTCGCCAAGAACCCGGTCGACCACCCGCATGGCGGTGGTGAAGGCCGGACCTCGGGCGGCCGTCACCCGGTCACCCCGTGGGGCAAGCCGACCAAGGGTGCGCGCACCCGTCACAACAAGCAGACCGACAAGTTCATCATCCGGTCGCGTCACGCGAAGAAGAAGGGCTAACCGCTCATGGCTCGTTCCGTTTGGAAAGGTCCGTTCGTCGACCTCAGCCTCCTGAAGAAGGCGGAAGTCGCTCAGGAATCGAATGGTCGTACCGGCCCGATCAAGACCTGGTCGCGTCGCTCGACCATCCTGCCGCAGTTCGTCGGCCTGACCTTCAGCGTCTACAACGGCCGCAAGTTCGTGCCGGTGTCGGTCAATGAGGACATGGTCGGCATGAAGCTCGGCGAGTTCGCGCCGACCCGGTATTTCCCGGGTCACGCCGCCGACAAGAAGGGCAAGCGTTAAGATGTCGAAGCCTCAGTCTCCCCGCAAGGTCGGCGACAAGGAAGCGCTGGCCGTTGCTACCCAGATCCGTGGGTCGGCGCAGAAGCTGAACCTGGTCGCGGGTCTGATCCGTGGCCGTAAGGCCGGCGACGCGCTCAATATCCTCGCCTTCTCCAAGAAGGCGATGGCGATCGATGCGCGCAAGGTGCTCGCCTCGGCGATCGCCAACGCGGAAAACAACCACAACCTCGATGTCGACGCGCTCGTCGTCGCCGAGGCGTCGGTCGGCAAGTCGATCACGATGAAGCGCTTCGCGACCCGCGGCCGTGGCAAGTCCACCCGCATCCTGAAGCCGTTTTCGCGCCTTCGCATCGTCGTCCGCGAGCAGGAAGAAGCATAATGGGTCACAAGAGCAATCCGATCGGCCTGCGCCTGCAGATCAACCGTACCTGGGACAGCCGCTGGTTCGCGGAAGGTCAGGATTACGGCAAGCTCCTCCTTGAGGACCTCAAGATCCGCAAGTACATCCTCGACACGCTGCCCCAGGCGGCGATCTCGAAGGTCGTGATCGAGCGTCCGGCCAAATTGTGCCGCGTGTCGATCTATGCCGCGCGCCCCGGCGTGATCATCGGCAAGAAGGGTACCGACATCGAAAAGCTGCGGCGCAAGCTCGGCTCGATGACGGGCTCGGACGTGTCGCTGAACATCGTCGAGATCCGCAAGCCCGAGATTGACGCCAAGCTCGTCGCGCAGGGTATTGCCGACCAGCTCGAGCGTCGTATCGCTTTCCGCCGCGCCATGAAGCGCGCGGTGCAGTCGGCGATGCGCCTGGGTGCCGACGGCATCCGCGTGCAGTGCGGTGGCCGTCTCGGCGGCGCCGAGATCGCGCGCACCGAAAGCTATCGTGAGGGCCGGGTGCCGCTGCACACGCTGCGCGCCCACCTCGATTATGCCGAAGCGCAGGCGCACACCGCTTACGGTGTTTGCGGCGTCAAGGTGTGGGTCTTCAAGGGCGAGATTCTCGGCCATGACCCGATGGCGCAGGAGCGGTTGATGATGGAGGCTCAGACCTCCGGCGTGCGCCCGGCGCGCGACGACCGCCGCTAAGGACAACAGGACATGCTGCAACCAAAACGCACCAAGTTCCGCAAGGCGTTCAAGGGCCGGATTCACGGCGACGCCAAGGGCGGCGCGACGCTGAACTTCGGTTCCTATGGGCTGAAGGCGATGGAGCCGGAGCGGATCACCGCGCGCCAGATCGAGGCGGCTCGCCGCGCGATCACGCGTCACATCAAGCGCCAGGGGCGCTTGTGGATCCGCATCTTCCCGGACGTTCCCGTTTCGTCGAAGCCGGCCGAAGTCCGCATGGGCTCGGGTAAGGGTTCGCCGGAATTCTGGGCAGCGCGGGTCAAGCCTGGCCGCATCCTGTTCGAGCTGGACGGCGTTCCCGGCCCGCTGGCCGCGGAAGCGTTCGAGCGCGCGGCGATGAAGCTGCCGATCAAGACGAAGGTCGTGGCGCGCCTCGGCGACACCTCGCACCTCGGAGGCGAGTAAGATGGCGAACAAGATCGATTATAGCGGCATGGACGAGCAGACGCTCGATCAGGAGCTGGGCAATCTGAAGCGCGAGGCGTTCAACCTCCGCTTCCAGGCTGCGACCAGCCAGCTGGAAAAGCCGAGCCGCGTGCGTGAAGTTCGCCGCGACATCGCTCGCATCAAGACCCTGCAGACCGCGCGTTCGCGCGCTGCGGCAAAGTAAGGAAACGGACATGCCGAAGCGCGTGCTGACCGGGCAGATCGTCTCGGACAAGGGCGACAAGACGGTGGTCGTGAACGTGGAACGCAAGGTCAAGCATGCGCTCTACGGCAAGATCATTCGCCGCTCGAAGAAGTATCACGCCCATGACGAGGGCAACGAATACAAGCAGGGCGAGACCGTGCGGATCGAAGAGACCGCGCCGATCTCCAAGCTGAAGACCTGGAAGGTGATCGAGCGGGTTGACACCCATGCGACGCCGGAGCGGGTCGACGTCGACGCGTAAGCGTCAGCAGTTTTCATCGGAACCGCCGGGCCAGTCCCGGTAGGCCAAACGAGAAGGAACCGGATCGATGATCCAGATGCAATCCAATCTCGACGTCGCTGACAATAGCGGCGCGAAGCGGGTGCAGTGCATCAAGGTGCTGGGCGGCTCGAAGCGTCGCACGGCCGGCGTTGGCGACATCATCGTCGTCAGCGTCAAGGAAGCGCAGCCTCGCGGCCGTGTGAAGAAGGGCGACGTTCACCGTGCGGTGATCGTGCGTACCGCCAAGGACATCCGCCGTCCCGACGGCTCGGTGATCCGCTTCGACTCGAACGCGGCCGTCCTGGTCAACAAGAACGAGGAGCCGATTGGCACCCGCATCTTCGGCCCGGTCGTGCGCGAACTGCGTGCCCGTGGTCACATGAAGGTGATCAGCCTGGCTCCGGAGGTGCTGTAATGGCTGCTGCGAAGATCAAGAAGGGTGACCAGGTGATCGTCCTGTCCGGTAAGGACAAGGGCCGCACTGGCGAGGTCATCAAGGCGATGCCGAAGGACGGCAAGGTCGTCGTGTCGGGTGTCAATGTGCACGTCCGTCACGTCAAGCCGAGCCAGACCAACCCCCAGGGTGGTCTCGATCGCTCGGAAGCGCCGATGCACGTGTCGAAGGTTGCCCATGTCGTGGACGGCAAGCCGACCCGAGTCCGTTTCGAAACGGGCAAGGACGGCAAGAAGGTGCGCGTCGCGGTAAAGACCGGGAAGAAGATCGATGGCTGACAAGTACAAGGCTCGCATGCAGGCGCGCTATGACGATGTGATCGTCAAGGCGATGACCGAGAAGTTCGGGTACAAGAATGCGCTCGAAGTGCCGCGGCTCGAGAAGATCGTGCTCAACATGGGCGTCGGTGAGGCGACCCAGGACAAGAAGAAGGTCGAGCAGGCCGCTTCCGAGATGGAGCTGATCGCGGGCCAGAAGCCGGTGATCACCAAGGCGAAGAAGTCGATCGCGCAGTTCAAGCTGCGTGAAGGCATGCCGATCGGCGTGAAGGTCACCCTTCGCCGTGAGCGCATGTACGAATTCCTCGACCGCTTCATCACGATCGCGCTCCCGCGCGTTCGCGACTTCCGCGGCCTCAACCCCAAGTCGTTCGACGGTCGCGGCAATTACGCGATGGGTCTGAGGGAACAGCTCGTGTTCCCGGAGATCAACTATGACCGCATCGACAAGGTGCGCGGCATGGACGTCATCGTAACCACCACCGCGAAGTCCGATGATGAGGCTCGCGAGCTCCTCCGTCTCTTCGGTTTCCCGTTCCCCATCGAGGCGGACGGCGAAGCGAAGCAGGCGGCATAAGGGAAAGAGAACTTAAGTCATGGCGAAACTGAGTTCCGTGAACAAGAATGAGCGTCGCAAGAAGCTGGTGGCGAAATATGCCAACCGCTATGCGAAGCTGAAGGCGCAGGCCAACGATAAGTCGGCCGACGAAACCGAGCGTCTGATCGCGCGGCTGAAGATGGCCGAGATTCCCCGCAACGGGAATCCGACCCGCATCCGCAACCGTTGCGAAGTGACGGGCCGTCCCCGCGCTTACTACCGCAAATTCCGACTCTGCCGTGTGCAGCTGCGTGAACTGGCCAACAAGGGCCTGATCCCCGGCGTCACGAAGTCGAGCTGGTAAGGACACGAAGATGGCAGTGACCGATCCCCTGGGTGATATGCTCACCCGCATCCGCAACGGCCAGCGCGCGCGCAAGGACTCGGTCCTTTCGCCGGCGTCGAAGTTGCGCGTCCGCGTGCTCGATGTTCTCCAGCGTGAGGGCTATATCCGCGGTTATTCCGAGGAAGAGATGGGGCCCGCCAAGGGCATCCGTATCGAGCTCAAATATTTCGAGGGCCAGCCGGCCATCAAGCATGTTGCGCGCGTCTCGAAGCCGGGCCGCCGCGTGTACAGCGGTTCGCAGGAACTGCCGCGCGTGATGAACGGCCTGGGCATCACCATCGTCTCGACGCCGCGCGGCGTGCTCTCGGATGCCGAAGCACGCGAGCAGAATGTCGGCGGCGAAGTGCTGGCGGAGGTGTTCTGATGAGCCGCATTGGCAAAAAAGCGGTCGCGATTCCGAGCGGTGTCACCGCGACGGTCGCCGACGGCACGCTCAGCATGAAGGGCCCCAAGGGCACCCTCACCATGCCGATGGCCGATGAGGTCGTCTACGACGTCCAGGCTGACTCGATCGGCGTCAAGCCGGCCAACGAGACCAAGCGCGCTCGCGCGTTCTGGGGCATGCAGCGTACCCTGGTGCAGAACCTGGTGACCGGCGTGACCGACGGCTTCACCAAGAAGCTGCTGATCACCGGCGTCGGCTACCGCGCCAACGCCCAGGGCAGGAAGCTGAAGCTGCAGCTCGGCTACAGCCACGATGTCGATATCGACGTGCCGGAGGGCCTGACGGTCGCTACCCCGGACAACACGACGGTCGAGATTTCGGGCGCCGACAAGCAGAAGGTCGGCCAGCTGGCCGCCGAGATCCGCCGCTGGCGTAAGCCCGAGCCGTACAAGGGCAAGGGCATCAAGTACGATGGCGAGTACATCTTCCGTAAGGAAGGGAAGAAGAAGTAATGACCAAGGGTCTTTCGCTTTTCGAGAAGCGCCGCCGGCGCAATCGCACCGCGCTTCGGTCGCGTGGCGGCGGTCGTCCGCGCCTCTCTGTGCATCGTTCGGGCAAGCACATCTATGCCCAGGTGATCGACGACGAGAACGGCAAGACCGTTGCCGCCGCTTCGAGCCTGGAAAAGGACGTGCGCGGCAAGTCGGGCGCGAACATCGACGCCGCGACCGAAGTCGGCAAGCGCGTGGCGGAAGCCGCGGTGAAGGCCGGGGTCAAGCAGGTCGTGTTCGATCGCGGCGGCTTCCTGTTTCATGGCCGCGTCAAGGCGCTGGCCGATGCGGCTCGTGAAGCCGGACTGGAGTTCTGAGAATGGCTGACGAAACCAACCCGACGGTCGACGCTCCCGTCGATGCGCCTGCGGCCGAAGCGACGACCCATGAGGCGCCGCAGGGTGGCCGTGGTGGCGGTCGTGGCGGTCGTGGCCGTGGCGGCCCGGGCGGCGGCGGCGGCAATCGTGGCGGCCGTGACGGCGGCCGCGGCGGACGTCGCGACGATCGTCGTGGCCAGGGCAGTGACGACGGCGGCGAAGAGCTGATCGAGAAGCTGGTCCACATCAATCGCGTCTCGAAGACGGTGAAGGGCGGCAAGCGCTTCGGCTTCGCAGCTTTGGTCGTCGTGGGCGACGGCAAGGGCCGTGTCGGCTTCGGTCATGGCAAGGCGCGCGAAGTACCGGAGGCGATCTCCAAGGCGACCGCGGCTGCCAAGAAGCACATGATCCGCGTTCCGCTGCGCGAAGGCCGCACGCTGCACCATGATGGCAACGGCCATTTCGGTGCGGGCAAGGTCACGCTGCGCTCGGCGCCGCAGGGTACCGGCATCATCGCCGGCGGTCCGATGCGCGCCGTGTTCGAATCGCTCGGCGTCGCCGACGTGGTGACCAAGTCGGTCGGCACGTCGAACCCCTACAACATGATCCGCGCCACCTTCGAGGCGTTGGGCGACCAGACTTCGCCGAAGTCGGTTGCGCAGCGGCGCGGCAAGAAGATCGCCGACTTGCTCGGCCGCGGTGGCGCCGACAAGGGCGCTGCCGAGGCTGAAGCCTTGGCGATCGCGGAGTAAGTCGACATGGCAGCCAAGAAGGAAGCCGCGACCGGCACGGTGAAGATCACCCAAACCGGTTCGCCGATCCGCCGCACCAAGGACCAGCGTTCCACGCTGATCGGTCTGGGCCTCAACAAGATGCACCGGACCGTCGAGCTCAAGGACACGCCCGAGGTTCGCGGCATGATCAAGAAGGTCGCTCACATGGTGAGTGTGGCCGAGTAAACCTAATCTAGCCCTCTCCCGCTTGCGGGAGAGGGTTGGGTGAGGGTCTTCTTTCTTCTTCTCCGCGGTGTTGCGGCGACGAGGAAGAAAGAAGACCCTCACCACTTCGACTAGGCAGCAAGCTGCCAAGTCTCCGTACCTCTCCCGCAAGCGGGAGAGGGGATAAAGCTCCCGCTCGAGGGAGCTTGCGCGACAAAAGCGAAAGCGAGTGCACGATATGAAACTGAACGAACTGCGCGACAACCAGGGCGCGCGCCATCGCAAGATCCGCGTCGGCCGTGGCATCGGCTCGGGCAAGGGCAAGACCGCCGGTCGTGGCCAGAAGGGCCAGAAGAGCCGTGAAGGCGTCTCGATCGCGGGCTTCGAGGGCGGCCAGATGCCGCTCCATATGCGTCTGCCGAAGCGTGGCTTCAACAACATCTTCGCCAAGGACCATGCCGAGGTGAACCTCGGCGCGATCCAGAAGGCGGTCGACGCCGGCAAGCTCGACGGCAAGGGCATTATCGACCATGCCGCGCTGAAGGCCGCTGGCTTGGCGCGCGGTGGCAAGGACGGCGTCCGTCTGCTCGGCAAGGGCGAACTGACCGCCAAGCTCAGCTTCCTCGTCGCCGGCGCGTCGAAGGGCGCGATCGAGGCGGTCGAGAAGGCTGGCGGCAAGGTCGAGGTGATCGAGCTCGTCTCCGCCGCCGACAAGGCTGCCGCCAAGAAGGGCGTCAAGTATCGCGAGCGCAAGGCTGACAAGGAAGCCAAGCAGGCGGCCGCGAAGAAGTAATCCACACCGGTCCGTCGCTTGTGCGACGGGCGATAGGTGACAAGGCCGAATGGGCGCCTATATGAGCGGCGGGGGCGCGGAACACGCATCTCCGCCGTTTTTATTTCGGGACGATCAAATAAATGGCATCCGCAGCCGACAGTCTGGCCTCAGGGCTCAACCTTTCCAAGTTCGCCCAGGCGACCGACCTCAAGAAGCGGCTGTGGTTCACGATCGGCGCGCTGATCGTCTTCCGGCTGCTGAGCTACGTGCCGCTGCCCGGCGTCGATCCGACCGCGCTCGGCGTGCTGTCGAACCAGACCAATGGCGGTGTGCTCGACTTCTTCAACAATTTCTCGGGCGGGTCGCTCAAGCGCATGTCGCTGACCGCGCTCGGCGTGATGCCCTATATCACTGCCTCGATCGTGGTGCAGCTCGCGACCTCGCTGTCGCCGACGCTCGCGGCGATCAAGAAAGAAGGTGAGAGCGGGCGCAAGCGGCTCAACCAATATACCCGCTACGGCACCGTCGCGCTGACCGCGGTGCAGGGCTGGTTCATTGCCGTCGGGCTTGAGGCCTATGGCGCCAATTCCGGTATCCAGGCGGTGGTCGAGCCAGGAATGTTGTTCCGCGTCGGCGCGGTGATCAGCCTGGTCGGCGGCACCATGTTCCTGATGTGGCTGGGCGAGCAGATCACCAGCCGTGGCATCGGCAACGGCGTATCGCTGATCATCATGGCCGGCATCGTCGCCAACATGCCGACCAACATCTATAACCTGGTCAACGGCAGCCGCACCGGCAGCATGGACAGTTTCCAGGTGATCGGGATCATCGTGGCGGTCGTCGCGATCATCCTGTTCATCTGCTTCATGGAGCGCGCGCAGCGTCGTATCCTGATCCAATATCCAAAGCGACAAACCCAGCGCGGCGTGCAGTCGGACCGCAGCCACTTGCCGCTCAAGCTCAACACGGCCGGCGTGATCCCGCCGATCTTCGCCTCGTCGCTGCTGCTGATGCCGCTGACCATCACCCAGCTCGCGGGCAACAAGGTCAAGGGCGATACCTGGTGGGGCGATGTCGTCATCGGCCTCAATCAGTATCTCCAGCACGGCTCGGTGCTGTACATGACGCTGTACGGACTCGGCATTATCTTCTTCTCGTTCTTCTACACCGCCGTGGTGTTCAATCCCGAAGAGACTGCGGACAATCTGAAGCGCTATGGCGGGTTCATCCCCGGCATCCGTCCGGGCAAGAACACCGAAGCCTATTTCGATTATGTGCTGACGCGCATTACCGTGATCGGCGCGGCCTATCTGGCGGTGATCTGCCTGGTGCCAGAATATCTCGTTTCGGCGCTCAAAATCCCGTTCTATCTCGGCGGCACCAGCCTGCTCATCGTCGTCAACGTGACGATGGATACGGTGACCCAGATCCAGTCGCATCTGCTGGCGCACCAATATGGCGACCTCATCAAGAAGGCGAAGTTGAAGGGCGGCCGCCTCCGTTAAGAGGGGCGGCGCCAACAGGGAGTAGATCGGCGTGAACATCATCCTCCTCGGCCCACCGGGTGCCGGCAAGGGCACTCAGGCGGCGAAGCTCGTCGCCGACCGCGGCATGGTCCAGCTGTCGACCGGCGACATGCTGCGCGCAGCGGTGAAGGCGGGGACGCCGACCGGCCTCAAGGCCAAGGCGATCATGGATGCCGGCGAACTCGTGCCCGATGATGTGGTCTCGGGGATCATCGGCGAGCGGCTCGACCAGATGACGCCGGGCGAGGGCGCGATCTTCGACGGCTATCCGCGCACTGCCGCGCAGGCCGAAGCGCTCGACCAATTGCTCGCCGATCGTGGCCGCAAGCTGGACCGTGTGATCGAACTGACCGTCGATGAGGATGCGCTCGTCGAGCGGATCACCGGCCGCTACACCTGCGCCAAGTGCGGTGAGGGCTATCACGACAAATTCAAGCAGCCCAAGGTCGCCGGTGTCTGCGACGTCTGTGGCTCGACCGAGTTCAAGCGCCGGCCGGACGACAACGAAGAGACCGTCCGCACCCGGATGGCCGAATATCGCGGCAAGACCGCGCCGATCATCCCGATCTACGAAGCGCGCGGCATTCTGGCGCGCGTCGACGGTATGGCGGATATCGACCGGGTCAGTGCCGCGGTGGCGGCGGCGCTGGACGGGAAGTAAGGCGATAGGGCCTGAGGCTCGGCCGTCTTCCTTTGGCAAATAGTCGGCATCCTAGCGAAACACCCTCCCGTCACCCCAGCGAAAGCTGGGGTCTCGTGGTTTACAAAGCGATCGCGCCGCCGCTTGAGATCCCAGCTTGCGCTGGGATGACGGAAGTGGCTGGGGTGACGGGAGGGTGTTGCGCGGGAGTGACGGATGGCTTGTGGCACGATAGTCTTCCTCCATCCTGAGGGGGGATCCGCCATGTTCCGCGCCGCAATTGCCGCCGTTCTGTTTGCGATCGTCACAACACCCGCCATTGCCGATGTCGTGAAAGCCGAAGCGGCCGGCTTCGTCGTCGAAAAGTCCGTCACCATCGGCGCCTCGCCTGACGTGGTCTGGGAGACGCTGCGCGCCCCTCAACGCTGGTGGTCCAAGGAGCACACCTGGTCGGGCGACTCCGCCAACCTCTATATCGACAGCCAGTCGACGGGGTGCTTCTGCGAGAAGTTGCCGGGCAGGGGCAGCGTCCAGCATGCGCGGCTGATCTTCGTCGACAAGGGCAAGATGCTGCGGATGGAAGGCGCGTTCGGTCCGCTCCAGGGTGAGGCGATCGTCGCGACCCTGACGTTCGAACTGTCGCCGGAGGGCGACAAGGCAACCAAGGTCAAGATGACTTATGTCGCCGGGGGCTATTCGCCGACCGGGTTCGAGAAGCTCGCGCCGCTCGTCGACGGCGTGTTCGGCACCCAGCTGGACGGACTCAAGACCGCGGCGGAGGCCCCGCCGCCTGCTCCCATCGGCCCAGACGACAAGAAATAACGGGAACGCCGATCTGCCTTCTCGCGTTCGATGCCTGCGGGCATTGGAAAGGAGGATGGCCGGTGCGCGTCGATGGTGGCAATCGTTGGGCGTTCGGGCTCGGCTTGGGCATCCTGGCCGCAGTCGGAACCGGCATCTTGGCGGGCAATCAGACCGTGGCCGAGATGAACCCGTTCTATGCCAACCTTGCCGCATCGGCGGACGGAGCGGATCGCGGCGCCGAGATCGTCGACGCGTCGTTCGTCCAACCCGCCGATACGCTTCCCGACACCGGCGATCTCAGCTATGGACGGGGACGAGGCGATGACGATCGTTATGCAGCCACGGACATCCGGTAGTGGGCGACTGGCGCATTCCACCCGCACCCGCGCTTGACACTGTAGCGACTCGACCCTAAGTGAACGCCCTTCCGATACACCGGCTGACCGGCGGCGCTTGCCTGCGTCCGCCGCTGTCGTGCGTTTCGGGCATCGCGATGAGATGGGGTACGTGGCAGCCATGCCGTGCTCCGTGGAGCTAGGAGAATAAATTTCATGGCACGTATTGCGGGTGTCAACATCCCGACCAACAAGCGCGTAGTAATCGCGCTCCAGTACATCCACGGCATTGGCCCGGCCAAGGCCAAGGAAATCACCACGAAGCTGAACATCGCGCCCGAGCGCCGCGTTCAGGACCTGACCGACCAGGAAGTCCTGCAGATCCGCGAAGCGATCGACGCCGGCTACATGGTCGAAGGCGATCTTCGTCGCGAGACCGCGATGAACATCAAGCGCCTGATGGATCTGGCCTGCTATCGCGGCCTGCGCCATCGCAAGGGTCTGCCGGTCCGTGGCCAGCGCACGCACACCAATGCGCGCACTCGCAAGGGCAAGGCCAAGCCGATCGCCGGCAAGAAGAAGTAAGCAGGCGCGCTCGTCCGCACCGCTACTTCCAGCTTCGAAGGTTAGGATAGAAAAATGGCACGTGAACCGCAGCGCCTTCGTCGGCGCGAACGCAAGAACATCACCGCCGGCGTCGCCCATGTGAACGCCAGCTTCAACAATACCATGATCACCATCACCGATGCCCAGGGCAATGCGATCAGCTGGTCGTCCGCCGGGATGATGGGGTTCAAGGGATCGCGCAAGTCGACCCCGTACGCGGCGCAGGTTGCCGCCGAGGATGCTGGCCGCAAGGCCGCCGAGCACGGCGTCCGCACGCTCGAAGTAGAGGTCAAGGGTCCGGGTTCGGGTCGCGAGTCGGCGCTTCGTGCGCTGCAAGCGGTCGGCTTCCAGATCACCTCGATCCGCGACGTTACCTCGATCCCGCACAATGGCGTGCGCCCGTCCAAGCGTCGCCGCGTCTGAATTCGTCTGGCCGGCGCGCGGTTGATCGCGCTGCGCCGGCATTCGCCCACGGCCGCAGGGGTTACCCCCACCCCCGGCCCAACAGAGGGAAGCCCCCGTGTCTGTCAATGCAAAGAACTGGCAGGAATTGAAGAAGCCCAACGCGCTCGAAAAGAAGGGCGGTGACGGGAAGAGCAAGGCGACCTTCGTTGCCGAGCCGCTCGAGCGCGGTTTTGGTCTCACCCTTGGCAACGCGCTGCGTCGCGTGTTGCTGTCGAGCCTTCAGGGCGCGGCGGTCACCTCGATCAAGATCGAGAACGTGCTGCACGAGTTCAGCTCGCTTGCCGGCGTCCGTGAGGATGTGACCGACATCGTGCTCAACGTGAAGCAGATCGCGCTGAAGATGCAGGGCGAAGGTCCGCGTCGTCTCCAGCTCGCGGCCACCGGCCCGGCCGAGGTCAAGGCCGGCGACATCGCCGTATCGGGCGACATCGAAGTGATGAACCCCGATCTGGTGATCTGCCACCTCGACGAGGGCGCGACGCTCAACATGGAGCTCACCGCCGATGTCGGTAAGGGCTATGTCGCCGCGGTCGCCAACCGTCCGGCCGATGCGCCGATCGGTCTGATCCCAGTCGACGCGCTCTACTCGCCCGTGCGCCAGGTGTCGTACAAGGTCGAGAACACCCGCGTTGGGCAGGAACTCGATTACGACAAGTTGACGCTGACGGTCGAAACCGACGGCACGGTGACCCCGGAGGACGCGCTCGCTTACGCTGCGCGCATCCTGCAGGACCAGCTGGCGCTGTTCGTTCACTTCGACGATTCGGCGATCACCCGCTCGGCGCCGATCGGCGTTGCCGCGGCACCGTCGGATACCGGCGTCTCGGGCGATACCCAGCAGATCAATCGTTACCTGCTCAAGAAGGTCGACGAGCTCGAACTGTCGGTGCGTTCGGCGAATTGCCTCAAGAACGACAACATCATCTATATCGGCGATCTGGTCGGCAAGACCGAAGCCGAGATGCTGCGCACGCCGAATTTCGGCCGCAAGTCGCTCAACGAGATCAAGGAAGTGCTGTCGAGCATGGGTCTCCGTCTCGGGATGGAAATCCCGGGCTGGCCGCCTGAGAATATCGAAGAGATGGCCAAGAAGCTCGAGCAGGAGATTATGGGCTGACGCCCATCCGCCGTCATCCCCGCGAAAGCGGGGACCCAGCTCCTTCAAAAAGGTCTGGGTTCGACGGCGGGAGATGGGCCCCCGCTTTCGCGGGGGTGACGATTTGGGGGTGGTCCGCGTCGCCACCTGGTCTGGGGTACCTGAAACGGCCCCTTAACGAACTGAAAGGACTATCAAATGCGTCATAAGGTTGGCGGTCGTAAGCTTCAGCGTACCTCCGCGCATCGTCTCGCCCTGTTCCGCAACATGGCGGCCGCTCTCATCAAGCACGAGCAGATCACCACCACCGTCGCCAAGGCGAAGGAACTTCGTCCGTATGTCGAGAAGCTGGTGACGCTGGCCAAGAAGGGTGGCTTGTCCAACCGTCGTCTGGCGCATGCGCGCTTGCTCGACGACGCGCAGCTGGTGAAACTGTTCGACGTGATCGGCCCCCGCTACGCCTCGCGCGCCGGCGGCTATACCCGCGTGATCAAGGCCGGCATTCGTGCTTCCGACGCCTCGCCGATGGCGATCATCGAATTCGTCGATCGCGACGTGAGTGCCAAGGGTCAGGATTCGGGCCCGGTGATGACGGACGACGACTACGACGTCGCCGCCTGATCGGCATCGACCGACCTAAAAAAGGCCTCGCGAAAGCGGGGCCTTTTTTGTTTGGGTCATCGCAGCAGCGACCGCGGCGTTGGCGACAGCATGAGAACTTGCGGGATGCGCTCGCGATAATTGGCTAAAGCCGGCCGAAGCGACTCACGCCATACCGCCGTTGCGCGTAACTTGCGTTGGGCGGCCTGATAGGCGGCAGGGCTGGAAACCCGCGTAAACCACACCAGCAGCCGTTCGTTTTGCCGCACATAGAGGCGCGGGAAATTGTTGGGCTCGGTCTCGGGGCCATAAACGGCGAGTACCGGTAGGCCCGCCGCGCGATAGGCGGGTGCCAGTGTGTCGCGGAAATAGGCCGCATATCCCTCGTCCGGTTGCTTCCACAGATATTCGATCGTCGCCACGATGAGTCCAGCCGGTTTGCCGCTGGCCCCGGGTGGCGGCCGTTGCCCGCTTGGCGGACCGAATCCCGATCCGGGCCAGGCCGGTCGCAGCAGCAGGACGTCGTCATTGTCGTCCAGCAGCGGGTTGGCCTCGCCGCGATGTGCCTGCCAGACCGGCCCGAAATAGAAGTCGTTGAGCGCCTTGCCGCGCGCCTCCATCGACGGGAAGGCGCGGATCCAGGTGAACCGGCTGGGATCGTCGCGATCCCGGAACTGGCCGACCAGTCGCATCCCAAGCCTTTCCTGGCTTTCGACGAACTCGCGCTCGAACAGCGCGATCATCGTGTCGCGCTTGCCGGGCATGATCTTGTACTGGCGCAGCTCAATGACCGGATGCAGGGCCGTGTCGTCGGCCGCGATGCCGGGGGCTGGGGTGGCGAGCGCCGCAATGCCGGCAACGGCGAGTGACAGAAAAGGAAAGCGTTTCATGCGCGGCTGAACTCCATGATCCAATTGGTTTCCCAGGTCGTGCCGGCATCGGCCGAAAAAGCCTGGTTCCAGCGCGCGGTGGTCGGCATCGGCCGCTCCCAGAGGAAGCGCAGCCGGATCGGCTGGCTACGGAAACTGTCGTCGCCGAAGAACGTACCGAGGCCATCCTTGAATGCGCCGTAGAGCGGCGGATCTATCTTGGGATCGCGCCCGTCGATCCAGTGCAGCGACCATTGCCGGGTGTCGGGATGGAATAGCCGCAACGTGCAGGCCTCGTAACGTCCGTCGGGTAGGTCGATCACGTTGCGGTCGAGATTGCCCAGGCCGCCTAGGATCGGACCGGCTTCCATCGTGCCGCCGAACTCTATCCATTCGTTGCACCCGGCCAGCCGCTCGCGACGCTGCCGGTGCCGCACGCGCCACGCGCCGTGAAGGAAGTCGAAGTCGCCGACCCCCGCGCGGCGCTCCTCGGGCCGATCGTCTGTGTCTGGCATTTCCCCGCTTCCTCTCACCTGTCGCCGACAAAACAGACCGGACGACCTGTTTTGTCAATAGGCAGAGAAGAGCTTGTGAAGAGGACAGGAGAAAGGCCGCACCCCTTGTGGGAGTGCGGCCTTCCTAGTTCCGACGTGGCGGAAATGGATTCCGCGCCGTCTCGGCGTCAACTCAACGCCGTGCGGCTCAGCGGCAGCGATACTCGCTGTTCGATTGGTCGACCTTCTTGCCGAGGAGCGCGCCCAGCGCGCCGCCGATCAGCGTACCGGCGACGCGGTTGCGGCCGCCATCGATGACGTTGCCGACGATACCGCCGGCGGCGCCGCCGATAATCAGCCCGGTCGTGCCGTCGGAGCGCTTGCAGTAATAACGGCCGTCAGACCCACGATAGACCTGGTCGTTCGAGCTAAGCGTGCGCTCCTGATAGCGCGGGTCGTCGCGATAATAACGCGAGGCGTCATAATCGGTCGCATATTGGCCGTCATTGGGGCCGTTGTAGCGCGGGTCGTTATAGCCGCCATTATTATAGCCGTAGCGGCGGTCGCGCCGCTGCGCCGCTTCGTAATCTGCGCGTGCGCGGTCGTAAATCGCGGTCTCATTGTCATAGCGGCGCTGGGCGGCTTCCCAGCGGCGTTGTTCGGACACGGTTTGGGCCGTCGCGGGAAGGGCGATCGACGACAATATGATCGCGGCGATCGGGAGGGAGCGGATCATTTATTCTTCTCCTTGTTACAGGGCGGACAACACCTAAAGGCCGTTATGGGTCCGAAACGGCGCCATTTCCAGCCATTGAACGCGGTGTGCCGCCTGATACACAGAATGCCCCACGCTAGCTTGCGGAGCCCTGAATGCGCCATATCTTGCCGCTGACCCTGATCGCGCTTGCCGCGCCCGCTCTTGCCCAGACGAGTTCCCCGAAAACCGATATGACCACCATCACCTATCCCGCCACCGAGCGCGGCGACGCTGTCGACGAACAATTCGGCGTGAAGGTCGCCGACCCCTATCGTTGGCTCGAAAACGACGTCCGCACCGATCCGAAGGTCGCCACTTGGGTCGAGTCCGAAAACAAGGTCACCGACGCCTATCTGGCGACGCTCCCCGGCCGCGACGTGTTCAAGGAGCGTCTGAAGAAGCTGATCGACTATGAGCGGTTCGGCCAGCCCGAGCGCAAGGGCGGACGCTATTTCTACCTGCACAATAGCGGTCTTCAGAACCAGGCCGTGCTGTTCGTCCGTGACGGCGTCGACGGGCAGGGCAGGGTATTGATCGACCCCAATGGCTGGTCGAAGGACGGCGCCACCGCGCTCGGCGAATGGGCGCCGAGTGAAGACGGCAAGAAGCTCGTCTATGCGATCCAGGACGGCGGCACCGACTGGCGCACGGTCAAGGTGCTCGACGTCGACACCGGCAAGGTGCTCGACGACGATGTCGAATGGGTCAAATTCTCCGGCCTGTCCTGGGCCAAGGACGGATCGGGCTTCTATTATTCGCGCTTCCCGGCACCGCCAGAGGGCAAGAAGTTCCAGTCGACCAATGAGAATCAGGCGGTCTATTTCCACAAGCTCGGCACGCCGCAATCGGCGGACGCGCTGGTCTATGCGACTCCCGATCATCCCAAATGGGGCCATGGCGCCGGCGTCACCGACGACGGCAAATGGCTGGTCATCTATACGACGGAGGGGACCGACAACCGCAACGACGTGACGGTCATCGACCTGACAGCGCCCAACCCGACGCCGCGGAAATTGTTCACCGGCATGGCCAATATGTGGGGGCTGATCGGTAACCAGGGCGGCAATTTCTACTGGCTGACCAACAAGGACGCGCCGCGCAACAAGGTGGTGATGACCAATCTCTACGCGCGCTCGGCAATCCCGCCCGAGGTCGAGGTCATCCCGCAGGACAAGGCTGTGCTCGACACCGCCAGCCTGATCGGCGGCAAGCTGATCGGCGAATATATGGTCGATGTGAAGAGCGAGGTCCGCCGCTTCACGCTCGACGGCAAGCCCGACGGCGAGGTGACGCTGCCTGGGATCGGCGCGGCGGGCGGGTTCGGCGGCGAGGCCGACAATCCCGAGACCTTCTTCACTTTCACCAGCTACACCACGCCGACGACGATCTATCGCTATGACGTCGCGACCGGGAAGACGAGCGTCTGGGCTCAGCCCAAGGTCGCGTTCGATCCTGCCGGTTATGAGGTCAGCCAGGTCTTCTATCCGTCGAAGGACAAGACCACGGTGCCGATGTTCATCGTGCGCAAAAAGGGCGTGACCGGCCCCGCGCCGACGCTGCTCTATGCTTATGGCGGGTTCAACATCTCGATGACCCCGGCCTTCTCGGCTACGCGCGTTGCCTGGCTCGAGCAGGGTGGGGTGCTCGCGGTCGCCAATATCCGCGGCGGCGGCGAATATGGCAAAGCGTGGCACGACGCCGGGCGGCTCGCCAACAAGCAGAACGTATTCGACGATTTCATCGCGGCGGGCGAATATCTGAAGGCCAAGGGCTATACCGGCAAGGATCAGCTCGCGATCCAGGGCGGCTCCAACGGCGGTCTGCTGGTCGGTGCGGTCGTCAACCAGCGGCCCGATCTGTTCGCGGCCGCTTTGCCCCAGGTCGGCGTGATGGACATGCTGCGGTTCGACCGCTTCACCGCCGGACGCTATTGGGTCGACGATTACGGCTATCCCTCCAAGGAGGCCGATTTCAAAACGCTCTACGCCTATTCGCCCTATCACAATATCCGAGCGGGCAAGCCTTATCCGGCGATCCTGGCGGCGACGGCAGATACCGATGACCGCGTCGTGCCGGGGCATACCTTCAAGTACACCGCGATGCTCCAATCGATGGACCTAGGTCCGAAGCCACACCTGGTCAGGATCGAGACGCGTGCCGGACACGGGTCGGGCAAGCCGACCGACAAGATCATCGACGAGACTGCGATCGATTGGGCGTTCATTGCCAGATGGACTGGCCTCGATGTGAAGCCGATCGACTAAATGAGGTTCACGGTCCGGCGCTTTGCATCTTGCGCCGGACCGTTTTTCAAAGATAGGGTATGGTCATGAACGACCAGACCCCGCTCAAGAAGCCGATCGACAAAAAGACGCTGCTCGCGAAATATATCGCCGAGCGCGACAAGCGCCTGCGCGACGATGGCAACGCCCAATATCTCAACCTCGAGGGCAATCTGGCGCATTATGCCGCCGATCCGCACACGCCATTCACCGAGCGCGACCCGGTCACCGATCACGTGACCTTCGCGTTTGTCGGTGGCGGGTTCGCCGGTCTGGTGACGGGGGCGCGGCTCGCCGAGGCCGGGATCGGCGACTTCCGCATCATCGAAAAGGGCGGCGACTTCGGCGGCACCTGGTATTGGAACCGCTATCCCGGAGCGCAATGCGACACGGCGTCGATGATCTACATCCCGCTGCTCGAAGAAACCGGGCACATGCCGACCGAGAAATACGCGCATGGACCGGAAATCCTCGAACAATGCCAGCGGATCGGCCGTCAATATCATCTCTACGACAAGGCGCTGTTCCATACCCAGATCCGCGAGATCGCCTGGGACGGGGAGCGGTCGCTCTGGGTCATCACCACCGATCGCGACGATCGCTTCACCGCCAAATATGTCGGCATCGGCACCGGTCCGCTTCACGTCGCCAAATTGCCGGGCATTCCTGGCCTCACCAGCTTCAAGGGCAAGTCGTTCCACACCAGCCGGTGGGATTATGACTATACCGGCGGCGACGCCAAGGGTGCGTTGATGACCGGCCTCGCCGACAAGCGCGTCGCGATCATCGGCACCGGCGCGACATCGGTCCAGGCCGTCCCGCATCTCGCGCGGGCGTGCAAAGAGCTTTATGTCGTCCAGCGCACGCCATCCTCGGTCGACGTGCGCAACAACGTACCGATCGACCCCGAATGGTTCGCGAGCATCGCCACGCCGGGCTGGCAACGCCGCTGGCTGGAGAATTTTACCGCCAACCAGACGCCCGGTAACATGATCGAGGAGGATTGGGTCCAGGACGGCTGGACCGATCTGTCGCGCCGGATCAAGGCCCGGGTGGCGACCCTGCCGCCGGACAAGCGCAGCCTGGCCGACATCATGTCGGTGTGGGAGGATTCCGACTTCGAGAAGATGGAGGAAATCCGCGATCGCGTCGACGCGATCGTCGAGGATAAGGAAACCTCGGCGAAGCTGAAGGCCTGGTACCGCCAGCTCTGCAAGCGTCCGTGCTTCCACGACGCTTATCTTCAGGCGTTCAACACGCCCGGCACGCATCTGATCGACACCGACGGGCAGGGGGTCGAGCGGATCGACGAGACCGGTTTCGTCGTCGCCGGCAAGCATTACGAGGTCGATTGCATCATCTATGCCTCCGGCTTCCATGTCGGGACCAATCTGCAGAGCTTGCTCGGCTTCGACGTAATCGGTCGTGACGGGGTGAAACTCGCTGACAGCTGGGCGCAAGGCATGCGCTCGAAGCACGGCATCCACGTCCATGATTACCCCAATATGTTCGTGGTGACGCCGACACAGGGCGCGAACCTGATCTCCAACGTGCCGCACAATCTGACCGAGTCCGCGCGCGCGATTGCCGCGGTCGTTCGCCACGCAGAAGAGATCGGCGCCAAAGAGGTCGAGGTGACGCAGGAAGCGCAGGAGGCCTGGGTCGATCTGTTGCTGACCGGACCGGGGCGAACGTTGCGCAACGCTCCCGACTGCACGCCTGGTTACTATAACAATGAGGGCAAGGATCCGGGCCCGGCAGCGGCGCTCGCGGTCGGCTATCCGCTCGGCGCCTTCGCTTATTTCCGGTATCTCGACGACTGGACGCGGTCAGGCAAGTTCGAGGGCCTAGCCTTCAACTAAGCCGTGGCCCGCCGCATCGTCGAATGGACGACGGGCCATATCGCGAAAAGCCGCTACCCGGCCTCCTGAGCGGAGACCGGGCGCGCCCCGCTGAATCAGCGCGAGGACATCTGGGGGAAACGTACCAGCGCGGCGCGCGCGACATTGCGCGACCAGATCGAATCGCCGGTCTTGGTTTCCATCATCTCGTTGTCGAGCACGAGCGCACGGCGATAGGCAGCAGCGGCATCCGCAGTGCGGTCCGCGCGCAAATAGGCCTGGGCCAGCTCGATATAGGCGCCGCCATCCCTGGGCGCGACGCGGGTAAGCGCTTCGGCCGAACGTACATCGGCGTCGCGTGCCGTGACGAGCGCCGTGGTCTGGCCGTCATTCGAGGCCGCCGCTGCCGGAACCGCCGTCAGCGGCGCCGCGACAAGCAACGAGAGAATTACCGTCTTGATCATGTCTGCATCCTTCCAAAACCACCGCTTGATCGCGATGTTACAGAATCATGACACATTTCCTGCAGTTTTGTGAAGCGGAAATTGCATCCGGATGTATACGGAGGGGCAGGATCGGTTTTGGGGCGCCCTAACTGGCGCTCGAAGGGATCAGTCGCTATCGGGCGCCATGACCCAGCACAGCGACTCGATCCTCATCGTAGATTTCGGCAGCCAGGTGACGCAGCTCATCGCACGCCGCGTGCGAGAGGCGGGCGTCTATTCGGAAATTGCTCCCTTCCAGTCCGCCGCGGACGCCTTCACGCGAATGAAGCCTCGCGGGGTCATCCTGTCGGGCAGCCCGGCGAGCGTATTGGACGACGATAGTCCGCGTGTGCCGCAGTCGATCCTCGACAGCGGATTGCCGATCATGGGCATCTGTTACGGCCAACAGGTGCTGATGCATCAGCTGGGCGGCACTGTGGAGCTCGGCGACAGCGGCGAGTTCGGCCGCGCCTTTATCGAGATCGACGATGGTTGCGAGCTGTTCGACGGTCTGTGGAGCGAAGGCGAGACGCATCAGGTGTGGATGAGCCATGGCGACAAGGTCACCGCGCTCGCTCCCGGCTTCCGCCCCGTCGCGGCCAGCGCCGGCGCGCCGTTCGCGGTGATCGCCGACGACACTCGCCGCTATTACGCGATGCAATTCCACCCGGAAGTCGTCCACACGCCCGACGGCGCAAAACTGATCGCCAATTTCGCGCGCCATGTCTGCGGGCTGACCGGCGACTGGACGATGGCCGAATTCCGCGCCGCCAAGATCGCCGAGATCCGCGCCCAGGTTGGCGACAAGCGGGTGATCTGCGGCCTGTCGGGCGGCGTCGACAGCGCGGTCGCCGCAGTGCTGATCCATGAAGCGATCGGGCACCAGCTGACCTGCGTGTTCGTCGATCACGGCCTGATGCGCGCGGGCGAGGCTGACCAGGTCGTCAGCCTGTTCCGCGGCCATTACAACATCCCGCTCGTCCATGTGAACGCCGAGACGCTGTTCCTGAATGGACTGGCGGGCGTCACCGACCCCGAAGCGAAACGCAAGTTCATCGGCAAGACGTTCATCGATGTGTTCGAGGACGAAGCGAAAAAGATCGGCGGCGCCGATTTCCTCGCGCAAGGCACGCTTTATCCCGACGTGATCGAAAGCGTGTCGTTCACCGGCGGCCCGTCGGTGACGATCAAGAGCCATCACAATGTCGGCGGCCTGCCCGAGCGGATGGACATGAAGCTCGTCGAGCCGTTGCGCGAATTGTTCAAGGACGAAGTCCGCGCCCTGGGCCGCGAACTCGGCCTGCCCGATATCTTTGTCGGCCGTCATCCGTTCCCTGGACCCGGCCTCGCCATCCGTATCCCGGGCGAAGTGAGCAAGGAGCGCTGCGACATCCTGCGCAAGGCCGATGCGATCTATCTCGAGGAGATCCGCAACGCCGGCCTGTATGACGCGATCTGGCAGGCGTTCGCGGTGCTGCTCCCCGTACGATCGGTCGGCGTGATGGGCGACGGCCGCACCTATGACAACGTACTGGCGTTGCGCGCGGTGACTTCGGTCGATGGCATGACGGCGGACGCCTATCACTTCACCGGCGAATTCCTGTCGCGCGTCGCGACCCGGATCATCAACGAAGTCAGAGGCATCAACCGCGTCACCTACGATTATACCTCGAAGCCACCTGGGACGATCGAGTGGGAGTGAGGTGACCAGTCTGGCCTTGTCAAAACTACGCCAGATTACGCCGTAATTTCGTCCAACAGCCAATCACGAAAGATTCGCGTGGCCGCTCGGCTCTTGCGGGATAATAACCGCGTGAGCCAATAGCGACCGGCATCGACCTCGACAGCGAAAGGCTGGATGAGACGGTCCGCAGCCATTTCTTGCGCGAACATGGTCCTCGGCGCAAGGGCGATACCCAGGCCGGTCATTGCCGCGCCAACCATGAGCGCGGAACTGTCGAACAGAGGACCGCGCAGCGTTGGTGGCGTGGTGCCTGCAGCCTCGAACCATCGGGTCCATTCACTGGCGCGATAGGATCGCAGCAGTCGTTCGCGGGTGAGGTCGGCCGGCACTTGCAATCGCCGCGCCACGGCGGGCGAGCATAATGGGGTCAGCGGCGCCTCGAGCAGCGGCTCGGCATGCGTTCCATGCCAAGCGCCGTCCCCGAACCGGATCGCATAGTCGAGCGCTTCGCCGGCAAGATCGACCCGATTGTTGTTGATCGACACGCGGAGTTCGATGTGCGGATGCGCCGCCGCGAAGCCGTCCAGCCTTTCGAGCAGCCAACCCGTCGCGAAAGTGCCGACGACGCCGATGTTCAGCGCGTCCCGGAAACCTCCATCGGCATAACGATCGAGCGTCGCGCCGATCCGATCGAACGTCTCCGCCAGAACGGGCACCAATGCGTGGCCGTCGTCGGTCAGCGCCAATCCACGCGGCAGCCGATCGAACAGGCGCGTCCCCAGACGACGTTCGAGTTGCGCAACCTGATGGCTGACTGCCCCTTGGCTGACGCACAATTCGATCGCGGCGCGTGTAAAATTGAGGTGGCGCGCTGCTGCCTCGAACGCTCGCAAGGCATTGAGCGGTAGTCGGGCGCGATCCATACCCGATCCTGAATTCAGCTCATGGCTCTGTCCAGAGAAGATGCTTTGTCGTTCACCCCGCCCGGCGGCATCAATGCGGCGAAGGAGAACAGGACATGCTCGCCAAACTCGCCGCTATCGTTGCCCTTGCCCTCGTGGGATCCGCCGCCGCGGCAGACCGCGACGATCCACTGACCAGACCGATCGCCCCGGAACGGGCCGCGGAATGGCTGGCTCCGCGTCCCCCTGTCCGCATTTTTGGCAATAGCTATCTTGTGGGCTTTGGCGGGCTCAGCGTCGCATTGATCGATACTGGCGATGGCCTGATCCTCATCGATGGGGCGTTGCCACAGGCCGAGCCGACGATCCTCGCCAATGTCGCGACGCTCGGCTTCCGTCCTCGCGACATCAAATACATCCTCAGCACCGAGCCGCATTTCGATCATGCCGGCGGTATCGCGGCGCTAGCTCGCGATACCGGCGCAGCGGTCGTCGCGAGCCCGCGAGGAGCAGAAGGTCTGCGATCCGGGCGCCTCGCCGACGACGATCCACAGCGCGCCTATGACAGCCGCTTTCCGGCGGTGTCCTCGGTGCGGATCATTCGCGATGGCGAAACGCTGCGGCTCGGCAACACTGTCGTTACCGCGCGCGCCACGCCGGGCCATACGATGGGCAGCATGAGTTGGACCTGGCGTTCGTGCCAGGCGCGGCAGTGCAAGTCGGTCGTTTTCGCCTCGAGCCTCAACCCGGTTTCGGCGGACGACTACCGCTTCACCTCGCCTTCCAGCCGCCCCCTGGTTGCAGGCTTTCGCCGCAGCTATGCGGCGATGTCAGCGATGCGCTGCGATATTCTCATCACGGCGCATCCCGACCAGTACGGCACCAAGGAAAGATTTCAAACCGCGCCCGGAGCTTGCCGCGCCTATGCCCGCGCAGCCGAACGCGCGCTCAGCGCCCGAATGCGCAAGGAAGGGACGATGTGAGCGGGGTCCGGCCGGCGCCGATCGCCAAAAGGCCGATGGCGCTTGCTGGATCGCCAGCCTGCAGGCGAGGTCCGCCTCGGCAAGGAAATGCGAACGTCATGGTCGTACCTCGCCGCGAGCCTCGCGAACGCCGACCCCATCGACCCGCACTTCGGGACGCGGATCCCTTATCGATTGTCTCTGTAAATTCCTTGGCCCGAGGGCGGGAGTTCACCCAGCTAATTCAATAGCAGCAGTTTGCTGACGGTTCCGGTGACGGTATAGTCGATTTCATTCGAGCGACGGCGATCGTCTCGCATCGCCCTCCCGCGGTCCACCAGCGCCGGTCGTGAAGGAGTAACCGACATGATGAACAGGCGAACCTTCTCTGCCAGCTTGGCTGCCGGTGCTACCGCTTCGCTGATTGCCACCCGCGGCGCGGCCGTGATCCCCGTTCCGACAAAGGCACGCAATGTCGTCCTCGTGCACGGGTTATTCGCCGACGGGTCGTGCTGGTCCGAGGTGATCGCGCGCTTACAGGCGGCTGGGCTCAACGCCACGTCCGTGCAAAATCCCCTGACGACGCTGCCTGAAGCGGTCGCATCGGCGCAGCGCGTGCTGGATCGGCAAGACGGCCCGACCGTGCTTGTCGGGCATTCATTCTCCGGAATGATCGTCACGGAGGCCGGCGTTCATCCGAACGTCTCGGCGCTTGTCTATGTGGCGGCGCGGGCGCCGGATGCCGGTGAGGACTATACGGCCTTGGCGAAGACTTTTCCGACGCCCCCGGCATCCGCCGGGATCGTCTATGACGGCGATGAAGGACGTCTCAGCGAAGCAGCGTTCCTACGCGATTTCGCGGGCGATCTGCCGAAAGAAAAAGCCAGAATCCTCTACGCTGTCCAGCAACCGTTCCAAAAAGCCTTGCTGACGGGAAAGACCACGCACGCGGCGTGGCGGTCGAAACCGAGCTTCTATGCCGTTTCGACGGAAGACCGGACGATCAACCCTGATCTAGAACGCTTCATGGCCAAGCGCATGGGGGCGAAGACCATCGAAGTGAAAGCAAGTCACCTCTCACTGATCTCCCATCCGGGGGAGATCACCCGGCTCATTCTGGAGGCCGCCGGACGACGGGGATAACCGGAGCGAGAGACTGCTGCTGACCGAGGCGATGAGCGCGGGGGGGCGCCTTCCACCGATCGGCGGAGCCGGCCGGTGGGTTCACTCAAATGTCAGCGGGTCGGGTCCCATCCGTCCTTCAGGGTCGTCGAGAGTCGCAATCTTCGCCAGGTCATCGGTGTCGAGCGTGAAGGCCAGAATATCGAGATTCTCGCGCATGCGATCTTCGTTGACGGTCTTGGGGATGACGATCAGGTCATTCTGCACATGCCAGCGCAGGATAATCTGCGCGACGGTACGATCGTGCTTCTCCGCTAATGTCCTGAGCACGGTGTTGCCGAGAAGTTCACCCTGTCCCAACGGGCTCCAGGATTGAACGGCGACCTTTCGTCTCGCATTCTCCGCGCGCGCCGACAACTGCTGGAAGGCCGGGTGGCATTCGATCTGATTGACGGCGGGCACGACGCCGGTCGTTTCGATCAGGCGATCGATCTGGTCCGGCATGAAGTTGGAGACGCCGATGGCGCGTGCCAGCCCTTCGTCGCGAAGCTGAATCAGCGTCTCCCAGGATTCGACGTAGAGATCGCGCGCGGGCACCGGCCAGTGAATCAGGTAAAGGTCGACATAATCCAGCTTCAGCAGATCGAGGCTGGTGTTGAACGCCGTTCGTGCAGCTTCTCCGCCCTGGTCGGTGTTCCACAATTTGGTCGTGATATACACGTCTTCACGCGGCACTCCGCTGGCCCGCAAGCCGTCCCCGACGCCGGCTTCATTGCGATAGATCATCGCGGTATCGATGTGGCGGTATCCGATGCCGAGCGCCGTTTCGACCATCTTTGCCGTACGGTCTGCCGCAGCTTGATAGGTGCCAAGGCCGATCTGGGGAATTTTGCTGCCGTCAATCAGGGTGATGAAGGGCTGAGGCATATCCGACTCCGATAAGGTGCCGGCGATATAGAAGCGCCCCGTCGAATCGTATAGTATGATTAATGGCAAGAGACGTTGAGTTGTGTCAGCGAACGGCGCGGGCGAAGGCCTTCTCCGCGAGCGGTTCCATGATCGCATAACCGGCGGCGGTTGGATGAATGCCATCGGCCGAATTGGCCAACGATAGCCCACGCGCACCGTCATCGAGTGCCGCATTATAGTCGACGAAGCCGAAGCCCTCGCGCGCGGCATAAGCGCGCAGCCATGCGTTCAGCGACGCGATGTCCGGTGCCGGGTCATATCCTGGCCGGCCGCCGAGAGTGCGTGCCGGAAGGACCGTGCTCAACACGACCTTGATGTTGTGAGCACGCGCCAGCTCGGCCATCGAGGCGAGATTGCCCTCGATTTCGGACAGGCTGGTCGGACCTGTCGCGCCAGCGAGATCGTTGATCCCGGCCAGGATATGCACGACGGCGGGGTGGAGCTCGATCACGTCGGCGCGAAACCGGCCGATCATCTGCCGCGTGGTTTGCCCTCCGATGCCGCGGTCCACCCGATCACCGGCAAAGAAGCCCGGGCGCAGCGTCATCCACCGTTCGGTGATCGAGTCGCCAAAGAAGACGATGCGGCGCTTCGTCGCAGGCTGTAAAGCGGCGTTGGCGGTTCGGTATCGGCAGACACCGGGAAAATCGACCGCGAACAATTTCTGCTGCCAGGCGGCATAAGCGGCACCCACCGCGGGAGCGGGCAAATCCGGTTTGCGTCCTGCCGCGCGGGCGGCGTCCGCGGCAACCTGAAAGACCTTCACTTCCGGGGGCATCGTCGGCACCGCGGCACAAACATCCGACTCCTCGCGCGAATGCGCGGTCACTGGGACCAGAAGCATGACGACCAGATAGACGAGAGTACGGATGCGCACGCGGTTCTCCTAAGCAGTGGAGGCCGATCCTCCCCGGTACGCGCCGGCCCGTCGGCCCATATCTACTCCTTGCCGATATGCGGTTGCTAGCAGTACGGCCGGTCGATAGGAATATGTATGAGTATTTATTTGGACACGGAGCGGGCATGAAGAAGCTGCGGATCGGATTGGTGGGTCTCGGCAAGATCGCGCGGGATCAGCATCTGCCGGCGCTCGGCGCGAACCCGGACTACGATCTTGTCGCGATCGCCAGCCGCAACGCCACGCTCGATGGCGTCGCCAATTTTCCGACCATCGAGGCGATGCTCGGCGGTGACATCGAGCTCGACGCGGTATCGCTCTGCACGCCACCGCGCGGCCGCTTCGATCAGGCGGCCGCGGCGATCGAGGCGGGACTGCATGTCATGATGGAGAAGCCGCCGGCAGCGACCCTATCGGAGGCGGTGGCGCTGGCGGATATGGCGCAAGCGAAAGGCGTGGTGCTGTTCGCCACATGGCATTCGCGCGAGGCGGCCGGAGTCGAGCCGGCTCGCGCCTGGCTCGCCGGGCGGCGGATCGATGCGGTCCGGATCGCGTGGCGCGAGGACATTCGCCGCTGGCATCCGGGACAGGATTGGATCCTGGAGGCGGGCGGGTTCGGCGTGTTCGATCCCGGCATCAACGCCCTCTCGATCGCGACCAGAATCCTGCCCGAGCCCTGGCGAGTGGACACCGCGACGATCACCGTTCCTGCCGGCCGGCAGGGGCCGCTCAAGGCGACGCTCGGGATGTCGGCAGGCACCGTACCGGTGTCGGCCGAATTCGATTTCCTGCAGACCGGCCCACAGACCTGGGACATCGAGGTCGATACCGATGCCGGTACGATGGTGCTGTCGATGGGCGGTTCGATCCTGCGCCTGCCCGACGAGCAACCCCGCAATGCGGCGGACGCCGAATATCCCGGCCTCTACCGTCGCTTCGCGGACCTGGTTGCGACCGGCAAAAGCGATGTTGACTTGCGGCCACTCCAGCTCGTGGCGGACGCCTTCCTGATCGCGGAACGTACCACCGGCGATGCGTTCGAGTGGTGATCGCTCGCGGACAACCGGAAAAAACGGAGGGATGAGGCCATGATGTTACGTGCTGCGCTGGTGTTCGTGATCGCGCTCCAGGCTACGACTCCGGCGCCCGTCGCGACGTGGGTGCGCGATCCGCGCAACTGGCCGACGCCGGTCATGGACACGGTGCCACCGGCGATCCCAGCAATGCGCAAAGGCGCGGTGCTGGTGCTCTCCAAGACCAACGGCTTTCGCGATCCCGATCAGATCGCCGCCGCGAAGACGGTGCTCGTCGAGCTTGTCCGCAAACAGCATCGCGACGTGTTCGAGACCGAGAATGCTGCGGTGATGAACCCGCGCGACCTCGCGCGTTTCTCTGTGGTCGTGCTCAGCAGCACCAGCGGGACGATCTTCGACGACAATCAGCGGGCGGCGTTCAAGGCGTGGATCGAAAAGGGCGGTGGTGTGGTGCTGCTCCACGGTGCCGGCGGCGACCCGCAATATGACTGGAACTGGTATCCGACCACGTTGATCGGCGCGCAGTTCATCGGTCATACCGGGCATCCCAAGCAATTCCAGCAGGGAACGATCGACGTGATCGATCGCAGCAATCCGGCGACGCGCGGCCTGCCGACGAAATGGGTGCGGACCGAGGAATGGTATTCGTTCGATCGGGTCCCGACCGGCAACGATACGCACATCCTCGCGACGCTCGACGAGAGCAGCTACGATCCGTTTCCCGAGCGCGTGCGGATGGGCAAGCTCCATCCGATCATCTGGACGCGCTGCGTCGGTCGCGGACGGGTGTTCTTCTCTGCACTCGGCCACAAAGCGGAGACCTATTCGGAGCCGCTCCACCAGAAGATGATCAGCGGCGCGATCCGCTGGGCCGCGCGTGCGGAGGGGGCGGGCTGCTGAGGCTGCCCGGCCGTCAGGCCGGGTTGGTCACCTTGCTGCCCCACAGCGCGTAATACAGGACGTACATCTCGCACAACGCCGTGACGATGAAGGCGAGCTGGATGCCGAAATTATCGGCAACGCTGCCCTGGATGAATACCAACGCACCGCCGGCGATCGACATGATCAGCAATCCCGATCCCTCTTCGGTCAGCGGCCCGAGGCCGCGGATCGCAAGCGCGAAGATCGTCGGGAACATGATCGAGTGGAACAGGCCAACGGCGATCAGCGCGTACATTGCCGTGGGGCCAGGCACGAAGGTCGCGACGAGCGCCGACACCAGCGCTCCGACCGCGAACACGGCGAGCACCTTCTCCGGCGCGAAATAGCGCATGATCCACGCACCGGCGAAGCGCCCGACCATCATCCCGCCCCACACGAAGGTCAGGTAGAACGCCGCCTGCTCGTGGGTGATGTTGGCGATATGGGGCTGCGATGCGAAGTTGATGAACAGGTTGCCGACGCCGATCTCTGCCAGCACGTAGAGGAAGATCGCGCCGCAGCCGAGGATCAGGTTGCGGTGCTTCCACAGCGACAAATGCTTGCGCTCCTCGGCATTGGCGCGCTGCGTCGCGGAGCCAAGCGCGGGTAGCTTGGCACGCGCGATGACGACGGTCAGCACCGCGAGCACGATCGCCACGATCAGATACGGCAATTCGGTCGCCTGCGCGTCGGCCATGCGCTGCGCGTGGCTCAGCTGGACACCCTCCGCCGAAGTGCCGGCGGTGGTGCGGGCGAGGATCAGATAACGGCCGAACACGATCGCCAGCACGTCGCCGGTGGTGTTGAACGCCTGGACCAGGGTGAGCCGCGACTCCGCGGTCTGGGGCGAGCCGATCACCGCGACGTAAGGATTGGCGGCGACCTGGAGCAACGCGATTCCGCACGACACAATGAACAGGGAAGCGAGCGTGACACCATAGGAAGGCAGGCTGGCCGCCAGGATCATCCCCAGCGACCCCAATGTCATCACCGCGAGCCCAACCGTCAGCGCCTTTTGATAGCCGATCCGTTCGATCAGCTTGGCCGCGGGAATCGAGGCGACGAGATAGCCGACGAACCAGGTCGATTCGATCAGGGTGGTTTGCAGGTAATTGAGTTCGAAGACGCTCTTGAGGTGCGGCAGCAACGTGTTGTTGATGACCGTGATGAACCCCCACATGAAGAAGAGGCTGGCGAGCAAGGCGAGCGCCGGCCCGTATCTGCCGCCGGCCTGCATTTCGACCTGCTGACGCGGGGTAGTTGCCGCGGGACCTGCCATCTTCCTCTTCCTTCGTACGACCGCAAAGCTTGTGCCTTGGCTAATTGTCTGATTATATATCGCTCATGCCGCGGTCAATCCGCTCGGTATCGAAAGGAGGGGCGGCATGCATAATGTATTGAGATTCACGAAATTCGCGGCCGCCTCGTGCCTCGCCCAATTCCCCCTGGAGCCCTGAATGCCCATCGACAACATGCCCAAGCTCCGCAGCCGCGCCTGGTTCGACAATCCCGACAATGTCGACATGACCGCGCTGTATCTCGAGCGGTACCTCAATTTCGGCCTCAGTCTCGAGGAGTTGCAATCGGGCAAGCCGATCATCGGCATCGCGCAGACCGGATCCGACCTCAGTCCGTGCAACCGCCATCATCTGGTACTCGCCGAGCGCGTGCGCGAAGGGATTCGTGAGGCGGGCGGCATCGCGCTCGAATTCCCGGTCCACCCGATCCAGGAAACGGGCAAGCGTCCGACCGCCGGGCTCGACCGCAACCTGTCCTATCTCAGTCTGGTCGAGACGCTCTACGGCTATCCGATCGACGGCGTGGTCCTGACGATCGGTTGCGACAAGACGACGCCCGCCTGCCTGATGGCGGCGGCGACGGTGAACATCCCGGCGATCGCCTTGTCGGTCGGGCCGATGCTCAACGGCTGGCACAAGGGCGAGCGTACCGGGTCGGGCACGATCGTCTGGAAAGCGCGGCAGCTGCTCGCGGCAGGCGAGATCGACGATGCCGAGTTCATCCGCCTCGTTGCCTCATCGGCTCCCTCGACCGGCTATTGCAACACGATGGGCACGGCGACAACGATGAACTCGCTGGCCGAGGCGCTCGGCATGGCACTGCCCGGATCGGCGGCGATCCCGGCGCCGTATCGCGACCGCCAGGAAGTCGCTTATCGCACCGGCAAGCGCGTCGTCGAGATGGTCGCGGAGGATCTCAAGCCGTCGGACATCCTGACCAAGGAGGCTTTCCTCAACGCCATCGCGGTCAATTCGGCGATCGGCGGATCGACCAACGCACCGATCCACCTGACCGCGATCGCGCGCCATATCGGCGTCGATGTGCCGCTGAAGACCTGGCAGGATCATGGCCATGCCATTCCGCTGCTGGTCAATCTCCAGCCAGCCGGCGAGTATCTCGGGGAAGACTATTACCGCGCGGGCGGCGTTCCCGCGGTGGTCGCACAATTGATCCAGCACGGGTTGATCGCAGAGAACGCGATGACCGCCAACGGTCGCACCATCGGCGACAATTGCCGCGACGCCGCGATCGAAGACGAGAAGGTGATTCGCCGCTTCGACGATCCGCTGATGCGGGACGCCGGCTTCGTCGTCCTGTCGGGCAATCTGTTCGACAGCGCGATCATGAAGACCAGCGTGATCTCGCCCGAATTCCGCGAGCGCTATCTGTCAGACCCCAATGATCCCGACGCATTTGAGGGGCCGGTCGTGGTGTTCGACGGGCCGGAGGATTATCATGCGCGGATCGACGATCCCGCGTCCAACATCACGTCCGGGACCTTGCTGGTGATGCGCGGGGCCGGGCCGATCGGCTATCCCGGCGCGGCCGAGGTGGTGAATATGCGCCCGCCCGCGCACCTGATCCTCGATGGAGTCCATGCGTTGCCGTGCATCGGCGACGGCCGCCAAAGCGGCACGAGCGGCAGCCCTTCGATCCTCAATGCCTCGCCAGAGGCCGCGGCGGGCGGTGCGCTGGCTCTGCTCCGGACCGGCGATCGCGTGCGAATCGACCTCAGGCGCGGAACCGCCGATGTGCTGATCGACGAGGCCGAGCTTGCCGAGCGGCGGCGCGCATTGGAGGCGGCGGGAGGCTATCGCTATCCCGCATCGCAGACTCCGTGGCAGGAGATCCAGCGCGCGGTGGTTGGCCAGCTCGGCAGTGGCGCCATCCTGGAAGGGGCGGAGGCTTATCAGCGCATTGCCCAGACCAAGGGCCTGCCGCGCGACAATCACTGACACTCCAATTTCCCCTCCCTTGCAGGGAGGGGAGCTTTGTCACTCCCTCCCAGGCAACTCCATGTCTGTCAGCGCCAGCCGCAACAGGTCGGTCATCGCGCGCCGCGCGCCATCGGCATCCTTCGCCGCGATCGCGGCATGGACGCGGCGGTGGTCGGGGAGCGGGTCACGCGGCAAGCTGCGGCGGCGCTGCTTGAACTTGGTGGTCCAGCTCACCGCCGCGCCGACCGTGCTGGCAAGCGCGGTCAGCGGCTCGTTGCGCGCGGCGGCCAGGATGGCGCGGTGGAAACGCTGGTCGGCGGCACGTCCGCGCTCGTCGGCCAGGCCGAACGCCTGCATCCCGTCGAGCGCCTCGGTCATTTCAGCCAAATCGCGGTCGCTGCGCCGTTGCGCCGCGAATGCCGCGGCGGCGGGCTCGATCACCTCGCGCAGCTCGAACAGGTCGACGATGAACTGGGCGTCGGGTTCGCCCTCGAAGGTCCAGGCCAGGATATCGGGATCGAGCAGGTTCCAGCGATTGCGTGGCGTGATTCGCGTCCCCGCCTTGGGCCGGCTTTCGACCAGTCCCTTGGCGGCGAGGATACGGATCGCCTCGCGATAGGCAGTGCGCGAGATGCCGAGCTCCTCGCTCGCCTCGATCTCGCCGTCCAAGATGTCGCCGGGCTTGCGGATGCCGCCGACGATCTCGATACCGAGCTTGCGCGCGATCGTACCATGGATGCGTGGCGCGGGAGGGGGACGGTCGTCATCCATCGACCGTGCCAGCCTATGCGGTCGCGCTTCGGGTGACAATGCTCACAATATGCGCACCGCGACAGGATCCGCGGGCGCCCTGGCCAATCGGTTGCGCACCGGTAGGGTGAACGGCGCCGCCGACACTTCGAACACGTCGTCCGGTTGGGCGATTACGCCGTCGCTGAACGACAGCGTCGCGGTGCCGAAGAAGTGGACGTGCAGGTCGCCGGGACGACGGAAGCCGGCATATTTGAAATGATGGTGCTCGAGATTGGCGATGCTGTGCGACATGTTCGCCTCGCCCGAGACGAACGGCTTTTCCCACAACACCACGCCGTCGCGGAGGATGCGGCTGGTGCCGCGAATATCTTCGGGCAGCTCGCCTAGTAGCAATTCGGGACCGAGTGCCGCGGCGCGCAGCTTCGAATGCGCGAGCCACAGATAATTGCCGCGCTCGGTGACATGGTCGGAGAATTCGTTGCCCAGCGCGAAGCCGATCCTGACGGGCGTGCCGTCGGGCGCGATCAGATAGATGCCGGCGATCTCGGGCTCCTCGCCGCCGTCCAGTGCGAAATCGGGCATGGCGAGCGGCGCGTCGGGCGCGGCCAGGATTGCACCGTCGCCCTTGTAGAACCATTCGGGCTGGACGCCGATCGAGCCGGTCTCGGGCTTGCCGCCTTCCACCCCCATCAGGAACATCTTCATCGAATCGGTCGGTGCCGGATTCTCGATCGCGGCGCGGTGCATCTGATCGCGCCCCTCGGCCGAGCCGAGATGGGTGAGACCAGTGCCACTGACCAGCAAGTGCGCAGGGTCGGAATGGTCGATCGGGCAGAGCAAGGTCACGCTGTCCAGATCGATCGCATCGCCTAAACGGGCGGCCGCCAGATCGGCGAGTGAAACGCCTGCCGCCAGCGCTTCCCCGGCGAGTGCGAGCGTCGTTGCCGCGCCAGTCACACGCCGCACGCCATCGCTGCTCATCGCCGCGACTCCGCGCTGGCCGTCGTCGAACTGGAGGAGGGACCGGATCATTTTTGAGTCTCCAATAACTCAGACATAATTAGCCGGCTTGACCGGCGGCATCAAGCCCATCCGGTACTCCGATAAATACCTATAGATATCAGATTCCTAGATCGGAGTTGACTAGGCGGTAACCGCCCTCCGCAGGTGATTGACAAGCATATAATCATACAATATTACGCATATTAGTAGTATAAATCGAACGCGGCAAATAAGCCGAAATCGCGCTTGGGAGGAGAGGAATGAACTATTCCGGTCAGATTCGTTGCGGTGTCGCGCTCGGCGCGATGATCATCGGCCTCACCGCCGGCGCCGCTCATGCGCAGGACGCGGGCACGCCTGCGCCGCAGGCTACCGACGCAGCTCCGCAGACTGCCGATGCAGCACCGCCCGTCGACATCGTCGTCACCGGCGTCCGGGCCAGTCTTCAGTCGGCGCAGAACGTCAAACGGAACGCCTCGTCGATCGTCGACTCGATCGTGGCTGAGGATATCGGCAAGCTCCCCGACAACAATGCGACCGAGGCGTTGCAGCGTATTACCGGCGTGCAGGTTTCGCGTGACGTTGGCGAAGGCGGCTCGATCGCCATTCGCGGCCTCCCGCAAGTCGAGACCACGCTGAACGGCCGTGAGACCTTCACTGCCGGCGGCGGCCGCACGTTCAATTTTCAGGATCTTCCGGCCGAACTGATCGGCCGCATCGACGTCTACAAGTCGCCGACAGCAGACCTCATCGAAGGTGGCCTGGGTGGAACCGTGGACGTGCGCACGCACTTGCCGTTCGATTTTAGCGGCGCGACGCTCAGTGCGACGGTGCGCAACAACTACGCCGACCGCATCAAGAAGTCGGAGCCGATGGCTTCGCTATTGTTGTCCGATCGCTGGCAGACCGGGATCGGCGAGATCGGCGTCCTCGCCGCGATTTCGTATCAAGAGCGGTCCTACCGCCAGGACCTCGACTCGACGGGGGCGCCCACGCCGCGCGTGCCTGGGCTAGCCAGTCAGATCGATCCCACCCGCACGGTGTTCGCACCGAACGGCAATTATCAGGTGCTGATCAACGGCAACCGTCAACGCATCGGTGCCAACGCCGCGCTGCAATGGCGTCCGGCGTCCAATCTCGAATTCTCGCTGGAGGGGCAGTATCAACGCTTCCGCACCAATCAGCAGCAATATTCCGTGAACATCCCCACGGCGGGTTCGGCTTTCATCCCGGGCAGTGCCAGCTATTTCAGCGGCACCAACGACGTTAGCCAAGCCAGCTACAGCAACCAGGTCATCACCGCGGGGGGCACCGAGCGCGACCTGCTCGACGTCAACAAGCAGGTCTCGTTGAAGGGTAAGTGGACCAGCGGGAACTTCACGCTCACCGGTGACGGTACCTATACCAAATCGAAGAGCGATCTATGGTACACCGAGCTCGACCTGGTGACGCATGCGCCGGTGTTCACGCAATATGCCGCCACCAATCCGCCGTCTTCATCAACGCCCGGTTTCGATCTGGCGAATCTCTCGAATTACACGGTTGGTGGTCTGACGCGTAACGAGAACCATTATGTCGGGCACGAATGGGCCGGTCGTCTGGACGGCGAGTATAAATTCGACGGCGGATTCCTGTCGGCGATCGATGTCGGCTTTCGCTATTCCGACCGAGCCGTGGCGCAGCAAAACCCGGTCCGCTTTGTCGGGCAAACAAAGGCGCCTAATCCGACCCTGTACCCTTCGCTCTTCACTGCCAATCAGTTCGGCGATTTCTATTCGGGCCCTGGTTCTAGCTTGGATTTCCAGCGCACCTATCCGTACGCGCTGCCCGCCAATCTGAAGAACAATTTCAGCGGGGTGGTGAGTGCGCTTGGCCTGACCGCGCCGGACCCGAACTCGATCAGCAATCAGCTCGCCGGCTTCGCCGCGGACGAGAAGAGCTATGCCGGTTACGTCATGGCGAAGTTCAACTTCAACGATGTTGTTGATGGCAATATCGGCGTGCGCTGGGTCCGCACGGAGGACAGCATCAACGGTTTCCAGCTGCGCAGGCATGCCGTCACCGATCCGGTTACGAAGGTTGTTACCTATGTGGTGGACAGCCCCCAGGCGGTCGATCCGGTGATCGTCGACAACGCGTATAATAAGTGGTTGCCGAGCGCGAATATCCGCTTCCATCTGACGCACAATCTGCAGCTTCGTCTGGCTGGCTCCGAAACGCTGACACGGCCCGACTTCAGCCAGTTGTCACCTGCGGTGACGGTGGTGCCGGGTCAGCTGGCGGCGTCGAGCGGCAATCCGAACCTGTCCCCGATCACCTCGACCAACGCCGACGTGTCGCTCGAATGGTATTTCGGCAAGTCGAGTTCGCTCTATGTCGCGGGCTTCTACAAACGGGTGAAGGGCTTCATCTTTACGCGCGCCACGCCTGGCCAAACGATTGACGGCGTCACCGGCTATACGGTCTCGCTGCCAGTCAATTCCGATCCCGGCACGGTGAAGGGCGTCGAAGTAGGCTATCAGCAATTCTTCGATTTCCTGCCGGGCGCGCTGGCGGGCCTCGGCCTGCAGGCCAATTACACTTATGCCGACAGTAAGGCGCCCAGCTCGCTGGTCGGCTTCACCGCACCGCTGACGCAGCTGTCGAAGAACAGCTTCAACGTTGCCGCGATCTACGAGAAATACGGCGTTTCGGCCCGCGTCGCCTACAATTATCGGTCGAGCTTCCTGTCGAGCATCCTGGCCGGCGGTTACACCCCGCCGGGAGGATCGACCGTCTCGTACGTGTTCCCCGTCTATACCAAGGGGTATGGCTGGCTCGATGCCTCGCTGAACGTGGATGTGGGCAAGCACTTCACCTTGACGTTCGACGCGCAGAACATCCAGCGTACGCAGATCCAGCAATATTATCAGGTCGCGACGCAGCCGGGTCAGTTCACGATCGACGACCGCCAGTTCATGGTCGGCGTACGTGTGAAATACTGATCGGTCTAAAATACCCCACCCGGCCGGATTCTCTGCTCAAGGGGGAGCGGAGAATCCGGCCGGTACTTCCCCTGACCTCCGACTAGGCACGAACCACCGGTTCGTGTCCCTTTTTTTGAGCGCGGCTCAGCCGTCGAGTGAGAATTCGCGGACGATGGTGTCGCTATGCTCGCCGATGCGCGGCGCTGCGGCCGAAGTGCCCACGCGCGCGCCATTCACGCGAACAGGCGCGCGCGTAGTGGCGATCGACGTGGTGCCGCGCTCGAGGCGCTGCAGCATGTCGAGCCGCGTGAAGGCCTCTTGTGCGAGCAAGGTCGGCCAATCGCTGACCGGCGCACACCAGATGCCGTCGGCGCGCAGCCGCTCGATCCCTGCCTGGGTCGTGCAGCGCGCCAGAAGTACTGCGATTTCCGCCTTGATCTCGTCCCGTTCCGCAAAGGCATCGCGGCCCGCGAGCGGGAGGTCGAGCGACCGCCCAAGCACGTCGAGCGGCGTCATCGCCAGAGCGAGCCAGCCGTCGCTGGTACGGTAGACGCCGTACGGGGCCGCCAGATAGGCATGGGCGTTGTTGACCGCCGCGCGCTGTGGAGGCCGGCCGCCGTCATTGAGATGCGTGGTCAGAACCTCAAACTGGAGATCGACCATCGCCTCGAGCAGGCTGGTTTCGACCGTCGCGCCATCGCCGCCGATCCCGCGCCGGACCAAGGCGGCTAATATCCCTTCGACCAGGACATGGCCGGCGAGCATGTCGGCGACCGACAGTCCGAACGGCACCGGACCGTCCAATGCGCTGCCGCTCAGCCACATCGCGCCCGACACCGCCTGGGCGAGCAGATCCTGGCCCGGAAGAGCGGCCCAGGGACCATCCTGGCCATAACCCGAGATGCTGCCGACGATCAGCCGCGAATTGCGTGCCCGGAGCGTCGCTGGTCCGAAGCCTAGTCGTTCGGCGACGCCGGGGCGGAAATTCTGGATGACGACATCGGCTTGGTCGATCAGCCGGTGGACGCGCCGTGCGTCGCCCGGATTCTTGAGATCGGCGGCGAGGCTCTGCTTGTTGCGGTTGATCGCGTGGAACAGCGTGGAGTCGCCTGCGAGATCGGTGTCGCTGAGATAGAGCGTACGGCAGATGTCGCCGCCATCGGGACGCTCGACCTTGATCACCCGCGCGCCGAGATCGGCCAGGCGCAGCGCCGCCGACGGGCCCGACAGGAACTGGGCCATGTCGATGACGAGGAGACCCTCGAGCGGCGCGCTCATCGGCTCGCGCGATAGAGCTGGTTGAGCGCCGCGATGACGTCTGCCGCCGGTTCGCCGCCGCGTAGCGCCGCGTTGATCCGTTCGGAGGCGGCGTGCTGGAACGACATATAGCCGTCATGTCGCGGCCGGACCCAGGCGCGGTCGAGCGTCGCGCGCGTGGCGCGGTAGAAATCGTTGGTCGTGGCGTTGACGCTGTCTGCGTCCCACGCATCGGCATGGCCGGGCTGGCCACCATGCCGCGCGATCAGATCGCGCTGCGCCTTGCCGTTGGCGACCCAGGCGGCGAAGCGCGCCGCGGCGAGCGGATTGCTGCCATGGGCCGACACCGCCATCCCAGTGCCGCCGAGCGCCGATCCCGTGGGGCCGTGATCGAGCGCCGGAATGTCGTCGAAGCGCACGGTCTCCGGCCGGAAGCCGTCGATCGCATAGCTGACATAACCGTAAATCAACGGCGCGACCGCAAGCTTGCCGGCAGGATCGGCCATCGCCTCGAGCATGTCGATCGGGTCCATCGCATAAGCCTGCTCGTCGACCTGTCTGGCGAGCGTCGCGAGCAGATCATAAGCGTGCGTGGCTCCGGCGGGAAAGAGGTCGTCGCCTGCGCCATAGAGCGTCACGCCGGCGAGCCCACACAAGGTGAACAGGCTCATCAAACTATGCGGCGGCTTGAGCGGCAGCGAGGCGCGACCATCCGCAGCGAGTGCGGCAAGCGCGCGCCAGTCGGTCACCGGTGCCGCAATCCGCGACGGCACCCAGGCCTGGACCTGCGCCGCGGCGTCGATCGGCAGTGCCCATTGATGCCCCGCCCAGGTATAGCTTTCATACGACCCGCCAATCGACCCCTCGGCGATCCCGCTGAGCGTTGCCTGATCGATCGCTTCGTCGAGCGGCAACAGGCAGCCGCTGGTGGCCACTTGGCCGACATGCGGATGGTCGATCACGATCAGGTCGTAGCCTCGAGCGAGCTCTTCGACCGGATAGCTTTCGAAATCCTGGAGCGAGCGCCGATCCCACTCGATCGTCTCGCCGGTCAGCGCCTTCCATTCGATCGATGCGGCAACCAGCGGATCGTAGCCGCGTGGATGGTTCCAGGTCATGCCGCGCATAGTCGCGCCTTACTCCATCGATTTGATCGTCACCCGTTCGGGAAACGGTTGACTCGCCATTCAGCCGCCAATAGCAGTTCGTCAAAGATAATATAGTCATACTTTTTAGGAGCTGGTTGAGTGGAAGCGGCGGTGCGGGACGAAGGCGGGAATGGAACCCCCGGCGCATTGCCGCTCGATGGCATAATCGTGCTCGATTTCAGCCAATTCCTCGCCGGCCCGTCCTGCGCGTTGCGCCTCGCCGACCTCGGCGCCCGGGTGATCAAGGTCGAGCGGCCTGACGGAGGCGATGCCAGCCGCTCGTTGTTCTTAGCCGACACGGCGTTCGATCAGGACAGCGCGCTGTTCCACGCGATCAACCGCGGCAAGCAAAGCTATACCGCTGACCTCAAGGACGAGACCGATCTCGCCGCGGTGAAAGCGCTGATCACGCGGGCCGATGTGCTGATCCACAATTTCCGGCCGGGCATCATGGACCGGCTCGGGCTCGGCTGGGACCAGGTGTCCGCGCTCAACCCGCGGCTGATCTATGCTGGCGTCAGCGGCTACGGTCCGGACGGGCCGTGGCGCGATCGCCCCGGACAGGATCTGCTCGTCCAGTCGCTGTCGGGCATCGCCTGGTTGTCGGGCGACGCCGGCGGCGCGCCGGTGCCGGCGGGGCTGTCGATCACCGACATGATGGCGGGCGCTCAGCTCTGCCAGGGTATATTGGCGTTGCTCGTGCGGCGCGGCGTGACGGGCGAGGGTGGGCGCGTCGATGTCAGCCTGATCGAGACCGCGGTCGATCTCCAGTTCGAGCATCTGTCGGTGCATCTCAATCGCGGCGGGGCGATGCCCGCTCGCAGCGAGGTGGCCAACGGCAATGTTTATCTCGCCGCGCCCTATGGCATTTACGCCACCTCCGATGGCTATCTCGCGCTGGCGATGACGCCGGTCGATCGGTTGGGCGCGGTGATCGATCTGCCCGGGCTGGCGGAATTCCCGGCGGATCGCTGGTTCGCCGATCGCGACACGATCAAGGCGCTGATCCGCGACCATCTGGCGACGCGCGCGACCGGCGACTGGCTGGCATTACTCGAACCCGCCGGAATCTGGGCGGCGCCGGTGCTCGGCTGGCCGGCGCTGTTAGCGGAACCCGCCTTTGCTGCGCTCGACGCGACGCAGCAGGTGCACTCGCCCGATGGCGCGGCGCTGACGCTGACCCGCTGCCCGATCCGCGTCGACGGCGCGATCCTCGCCTCTCCGCGCGCGGCGCCCCGTCTCGGTGCCGACCGCTTATCCATCGACCGGGAACTTGGCCAATGATCGTCGAGCAATATTTCGAGGACTATGAGATCGGGTCGGAGCGCACGAGCTTCGGCCGCACCATCACCGAGACCGATTTCGTCGTCCATGCCGGCCATACCGGCGACTTCTTCCCCCACCATATGGACGCCGAATGGTGCGCGACGCAGGACATCGGTCAGCGCATCGCTCATGGCACGATGGTCTTCGCGATCGGTATCGGACTGACCGCGACGACGATCAACCCGCATGCAATGTCCTATGGCTATGACCGGCTGCGCTTCATCCGCCCCGTGCATATCGGCGACACGATCACGACGATCACGCGCATCGCCGACAAGCGCGACCATCCCAAGCGCATCACGCACGGTGTGGTCACCGAGGCGGTCGACATCCGCAACCAGCGCGGTGAGACCGTGCTCGCGTGCGAGCATCTCTATCTCGTTGCGCGCCGTCCGGCGGACTGAACTATGCGGCTGCGCCCGATCCCGATTGCCTTGTGCATGGTGGTCGCCGCAGTGGCGGCGGCGTCGTTAGCCGGTGTCCGGCGGGCGGTGCGGGAGGAGGCGGGCGTGGTTGCTAGCAGCAGCGCCGGCGGGCCGCGCTACGGCCTGTCGACCGTCGGGCTGAGCTATCCCTTCGCCGCGGCGATCGCCAAGGGGTTCAGCGACGCAGCGGCGCGCGCCGGAGCAAGTGCGGTGGTGCTGGACGCCAAGGGCGACGTCCAGAAACAGGCCAACGACATCGACGATCTGATCGCGCAGCGCGTCGCCGGCATCGCGGTGATGCCGCTCGATTCGGTAGTCGCGCAGGGCTGGGTGCGCCGTGCCAACGCGCAGAATGTGCCGATCGCGGCGGTCGCGGCGTTGGTCGGCGACCCCAAGACGCGCTCGGTCGAGGACGTCTATCCGGGCCTCGTCGCGCTCGCCTCGCAGGATGAAGTGGCGGCGGGGCGCGCGGCGGGGAGCTTGGCTTTGCGCTGGCTGCCGCGCGATCGGCCGGCGCGGATCGCGATCATCGAGGGCGCGGCCGGGTTTCCCGAAGTCGAGCAGCGCGCCCGCGGATTCCGCGCTGCGCTCGACACGGCGGGCGCGCGCTATGTCGTCGTCGCATCGCAGCCCGGCAATTGGACCAGCGAGGGCGGCGAGGCGGCGTGCCAGAACATTCTCGCCGCGCATCCCGATATCGACCTGTTCTACAACGAGGCCGACGACATGATGATCGGCTGCGCGCGCGCGGTCCGCGCCGGCGGCTCGCGGGCGCGGCTGATCGGAGTAGGGGGCTCGAAGCTGGGCATCGCGTCGATCAAGGCCGGCGCGGTCGACGGCACGGTCTGCTTCAAGCCGGAGGCGCTCGGCGCCCTGGCGTTCGCGGCGCTCCACGACAGGAATGGTACCGCGCCGCGCTTTCGCACCTATCCGATCCCGGCAGTCACGCGCGCGACGATCGGCGACTGCGTTGGGCAATGGTAGACGCGCCGCTCCTCCAATTGCGCGGGCTGGAGAAGATCTGGCCCAACGGCACCATAGCCTTGCGCGGTGTCGACCTGACGGTGCGCGCCGGCAGGGTTCATGGGCTGCTCGGCGCCAACGGCGCCGGCAAGTCGACGCTGATCAAGGTGCTGGCGGGCGCGATCCCGGCGAGCGGCGGCAGCGTGGAATGGCGTGGCGAGCCCGTGCGCTGGACCAGTCCACGCGCCGCGCGGGCGGGAGGCATCGCCACCATCTATCAGCATATCCCGCTCGTCCCGACCTTGTCGGTGATCGAGAACATGCTGCTCGAGCAACGTGGCGGATGGCGCATCGATCGTGTCGCGCGCGAACGGGCGGCGGCGGTGGCGCATATTTTGGGGGACTCGTTCGATCTCGATGCGATCGTCGGCGACTTGCCGATCGGTACGCGCCAGATGGCCGCGATCGCGCAAGGGCTGATGAGCGACCCTGCCTTGCTGATCATGGACGAGCCGACCGCCTCGCTCGCGGGCGGCGAGCGAGAGCAGGTCTATCGCACCATCCGCCGCCTGGCCGCCGAGGGGCAGGCAGTGTTGTTCGTCTCGCACTTCCTCGATGAGATCGTTGCGCTGACCGACGAGGTCACCGTGCTGCGCGATGGCCGCGCGGTGCTCGATGCGCGGACAGCGGACCTCGACGAAGCGGCGATCGCCACGGCGATTGCGGGGCGCTCGGTCACGGCGCTCGATCGGGTCGAGCGCCGGCGCCCGACGGGCGATGCCTTGCTCGACGTCCGCGACCTCGCCTCGCCTGGAAAGCTCGCGCCGACGAGTTTCTCGGTCGTTGCCGGGGAGATCGTCGGTATCGCCGGCATGCTCGGTTCGGGTCGCAGCGAATTGCTCCACGCGATCTTCGGTGCCGATCCCGCAGCGCGGGGCACCGTCCGGCTCGGCGGCGAGGAAGCGGGTCGCGATCCGGCCGAAGCGGTCGCCGCGGGCATCGCTTTGGTGCCGGAGGATCGCGCCGCACAGGGATTCATTCCCGGCATGACGATCGCCGAGAACATCGCGCTGCCGCATAATGGCTGGCTGGTCGCACCGGCCCGCGAGCGCGCTGCGGCGACGGCCGCGATCGACGATCTCGCGATCAAGGCGCCCGACGCCGATGCTTTGGTCGGCGAACTGTCGGGGGGCAACGCGCAGAAAGTGGTGATCGCCAAATGGCTGACTCCCTACACCCGCGTGCTGCTGCTCGACGAGCCGACCGCCGGCATCGATATCGGCGCGCGCACCGACATCCTGCGGCTGATCCGGCGGCTCGCCGATGAGGGGTTGGCGGTAGTGCTGGTGAGCTCCGAATTCGAGGAATTGCTCGCGGTCACCGATCGAATCCTGGTGCTGCGCGACGGCGCGATAGTCGCCGAGGCCGATCCGGCGACGACCGACGAGGCCGGACTGATCCAGCTTGCCAGTGGAACTCAATCCAGAACGGAAATCGCCGCATGACCCGATCCATCGACTGGCGCCGAACCTTCGGGTTGCGCGAAGCGGGCGTCTATTACGCGCTGCTGATCCTGCTCGTGTTGCTCGCGGCGATCGCGCAATCGCGCGGCTTGCCCAATTATTTGTCGCCGCAGAATCTCGGCAACATCGTCTACCAGGCGTCGCTGGTCGGGATCATGGGCGTGGCGATGACGGTGATGCTGATCACCGGCGCGTTCGACCTGTCCGTGGCCTCGGTCGCGGCGCTCGCCGCCGCGGTGCTGGTCGGCCTGGCGCCGAGCATCGGCTTCCCGCTGGCTGTCGGTGCCGCGATCGTCACCGCGATCGCGGTCGGCATCTTCAACGGCGCGATCGTGCAGTTCGTCGGGATCAACGCCTTTATCGTCACTCTCGGCACGCTCACCGCGGTCAGGGGGCTGGTGCTGGTCTTGACCGACGGACGTTCGCTGATGGTCGAGCGCCCCGACGTGCTCCAGCAAATGCTGGCGTTCGAGAGCACGCGCGTACCGGTCTTCTGGGCGGCTCTGCTGTTCGCGGCAATGCTGTTGGCGCTCGCGGTGTGGAAGAGGCGGCCGCTGGACGCGTTGGCGGGCATTGTCGTCGCCGCGTTGGCGCTGCTCGCGGGTCGCGATTTCACCGTCGCGGCGCCAGTCGTCTATCTCGCACTGTTCACCCTCGCGGTCTGGGCGGTATTGCGCTTCACCGTCATCGGGAGGCGCATCTACGCGGTCGGCGGCAACGCCGAGGCGGCGCGGCTGTCGGGGATCAACGTCCACGCCTACAAGCTCGGCGCCTTCGTCCTGTCGAGCGCAGCGGCCGGGTTCGCCGGCGTGCTGTTCGGTTGCCGGTTGGGTGCGATCAACCCGACCGCGCTTCAGGGCACCGAGCTCACCGTGATCGCCGCCGCGATCCTGGGCGGCACGTCGCTGCTGGGCGGCGCGGGTAGCGTGCTCAAGACCGTCATCGGCGCCCTGCTGCTGTTCACCCTGACCAACGGGTTCAACGTGCTCGACCTCGGCGCGAGCTATCAGGGACTGATCGAGGGCGCGGTGGTGATCGCCGCGGCGGCGATCTACACGGTCGGCGGCGACCGCCGGCGGGTGCGCCGCGCCACGGTCGATACCGCGCCCGAAGCGCCGGTCGTGGCGGAGGCAGGCTGATGGCGAAGCTCCGCGTTGCGGTTCGCCGCTTCAGCCCGTTCGAAAGCGCGATTGCCGCGCAATTCGCCGATTTCGCGCGAGCCAACGGCGTCGAGGCCGAGCTCGAAGCGGTGCCGATGGACCTCAATCCGTTGCACGAAAGCGCGATCGGGGAGCGCGGGCTTGCGACCGGCGCATGGGACATCGCCTTCCTAAACACCGACTGGTTGGCCGAGGCGGTCGCCGATGATCTGCTCGAGGATCTGACGCCGCACATGGCGCGCGCACCGATCGCCGATTTTCCCGAGGCCTGGAGTCCATCGCTGACCGGGCTACAGCGGTTCGACGGCGGCTTTTGGGCCATGCCCTATCATGACGGTCCGGAATGCCTGATCTATCGCAAGGACTTGATCACCGAACCTCCCGTGACCTGGGAGGAATTCCACGCGCTTGCGCAGCAGCATCACGATCCCGCCAGTGGCCGCTACGGCACCGTGCTGGCGCTGTTTCCTGATGGTCACAACAGCTTCTACGATTTCTGCATTCACGTCTGGTCACGCGGCGGCGAAGTTTTTGACGCTGACGGCCGGCCCGATTTCACCTCGCCGGCTGCGCACGCCGCGCTCGATTTCCTCCGAGCGCTGGCGACCGACCAAGATGCGATCGCGCCGAACTGCCGGTCGCTCGACAGCGTCCAGTCGGGCGGCCTGTTCGCCGAGGGAAAGATCGCGCTGATGGCCAATTGGTTCGGCTTCGCTGCCTATGCCGACACCGCCGCGGACAGCCGGGTGCGTGGGCTGGTCGACGTCGCACCGTTGCCGGCCGGACCGGGCGGACGCAGCGTATCGCTCAACGTCTTCTGGGTGCTGGCGATCGGGTCGGGATCGACGAACAAAGAACTCGCTTGGGATTTCCTCCGCCATTGCGCCACCGCGCCGATGGATCGGCTGACCACGACCAAAGGCGCAATCGGCGTCCGGCGTTCGACTTGGGCCGACCCCGATATCAACGCGTCCATGCCCTATTACCACCGGCTCGAATGGCTGCACGAACATGCCCGCGAAATGCCGCTGACTGCCGATCTGGCGCGGATCAGCCATATCGTCGACGACCTGATGACGGCGGCGGTGACGACCGATCGCGCGACCGCCGATCTGCTCGCCGAGGCACAGGCGAGGGTGACGTCATGACCGCGCTCCGGCAGCAATGGCCGATGCCGTCGGCGCCGCGGCCGATCGTGATCATCGGTACCGGCGGCATCGTCGCCGACGCGCATTTGCCGGCCTATCGCAAGGCTGGATTCGAGGTCGCCGGCCTGTTCGATCTCGATCAGGACCGTGCCCGGACGCTTGCGGCGCAATGGGACGTGCCGCACGTCTTCGCGTCGATCAAGGAAGCGGCGCGGGCCGATGCCGTGTTCGATGTCGCCGCGCCGCCGGTCGCGCACAATGCGATCCTCGAAGCTCTGCCCGAAGGGGCGGCGGTGCTGCTGCAGAAACCGATGGGGCTCGACCTCGCCGAAGCGACCGCGATCCGCGATACGGCGCAGGCGCGCGGGCTCACCGCGTCGGTCAATTTCCAGCTACGATATTCGGCAATGATGCTCGCAATCGCCGATGCGATTCGACAAGGCCGGCTCGGCGAGCTGCTCGAGGTCGAGGTGCGGATCAACCTCGTCACGCCCTGGCATCTGTTTCCGCATCTCAAACCCAATCCACGAGTCGAGATCGTCAGTCATTCGATCCATTATCTCGACACGATCCGCGCTCTGATCGGCAACCCGCAAGGTGTCTTCGCGCGGAGTTTCGGCCATCCGTCGAGCGAACTCGTCGACACGCGAACGTCGATCCTGCTCGATTATGGCGACAGGCTCCGGGTGCCCCTGTCGATCAACCACCATCACGATTTCGGCCGCCGTCACCAGGAGGCGAGCTTCCGGGTCGAGGGCACCGACGGTGCGGCCCAGGCAAAGCTCGGCGTGCTGCTCGATTACCCGGCGGGCGAGCCCGACGAACTCTGGCTCGCCCCGCGTGGCGGGCCGTGGGAGCAGGTCGCGCTTTCGGGCGCCTGGTTCCCCGACGCGTTCATCGGCCCGATGGCCAATCTCCAGCGTTTCGCCGCGGGCGAGGACGATGTGCTTGCCACTCGCGTCGATGACGCCTGGCGGACTATGGCGCTGGTCGAAGCCTGTTATAGCGCCGGCAATACGCCCGGCACTCCAATCCCCCAGCCTTGAGGACCAAGAAGTTGATCGACCTGACCGGAAAGACTGCCCTCGTCACCGCCGCCGCACAAGGCATTGGCCGCGCTTCGGTGCTGGCACTTGCCGCAGCCGGCGCGCGCGTCATCGCGACCGACGTCAACGAAGCGGGGCTGGAGGGGTTGGCCGGCGAGCGGATCGAGACTCGCCGGCTTGACGTGCTCGACCCCGAAGCGGTCGCTGCGCTCGCCGGCGAGACGATCGACATCCTGTTCAATTGCGCGGGCGTCGTCCATGGCGGAACGGTGCTCGAGACGAGCGACGCCGATCTTGATTTCGCGTGGCGGCTCAACGTCGTCGCGATGACGCGGACCTGCCAGGCGGTTCTGCCCGGCATGGTCGAGCGCGGCGGCGGCGCGATCATCAACATGTCGTCGGTGGCGTCGAGCGTGAAGGGCGTACCCAACCGCTTCGCCTACACCGTGACCAAGGCGGCGGTGGTCGGGCTGACCAAGTCGATCGCGGCCGATTTCGTCGGCAGCAACATCCGCGTCACCGCGATCTGTCCGGGAACGGTCGAGACGCCGTCGTTGCACGATCGTCTCTCGGCCGGCGGCGATTATGACGGCGCGCGTGCCGCGTTCATTGCGCGTCAACCGATCGGCCGAATCGGCGCGCCGGAGGAAATCGCCGATCTGGTCGTCTATCTGGCGGGGGCGACCTACACGACGGGGCAGGTGCAGATCATCGACGGCGGGTGGACGATTTAGCACTCGTCAACGCGAGCAAAGCAAATACGCTTCGCCGGGGAAGCGTTGAGAAGGACCGCGGTCTTCCTCAGGTAACCAGCGCGCCGTCCACGCCCCTGACGCCGCGGACGATCACCGCGTCCATCGCCGCTGCGGCGGCCTGGGGATCGCGCGCTTCGATCGCGTCGACGATACGTTCGTGCTTGCGCACCACGGTCTCGTGCTGGGCGAGGTTGCGGACCGGCGAACTCAGGGTGAAGGATTCGACCAAAGCGGTCTCGATCACCGCCGATAGCGCGCGCATCAGCATGTTTCCCGACGCCGCCCCGACGGCGCGGTGGAATTCGAGGTCGGCCTCGGCGAAATGCCGCCGGCTGTCGGTCGCGGCACGCATGTCGGCAATGCAACGGCGAAGCTGCGCGATAACATCGCGGTCGGCATGCTTGGCGGCGAGCGCGGCCGCGCGCGGCTCGATCGCGCGCCGTATCTCGGCGAGGTCGTTGCTCAATTTCTCGTCGAACCCCTGCGCCACCTTCCACGACAGCACGTCGGCGTCGAACAGGTTCCAATGGGTCGCGTCGAGCACTTTGGTGCCGACCCGCGACTTGGAGGCGATCAGGCCTTTGGCGGTCAGCGTCTTCAGCGCTTCACGCAATACGGTGCGCGAGATGCCGAAGCGATCGAGGACATCGGCCTCGTGCGGCAATCGCGTGCCCGGCGGATAGACGCCCGACATGATCTCGATGCCCAAAGCGCGGGCGACCTGGTCGTGGTTCGATCGCGCCTTGCGGTTGAATTTGTGGAAGCTGATCTCGGCTTCCATCGGGCTTGCCGGCCTGCGCCGAGCGGCGGAGCGGACGTTGCCCGGCTCGCGCATGTCGCGGTCAGCCATCGGCCAAGGACCGGAAGTGGATAGCGTTCGTCCCCATGTTCTGTTTCCCCGCCCGACTATGACGCCGGACGCGCATAAAGCAACCGCGCGAGCCGCCAGAAAACAACAATTCGTATGACAAATAACTTGGCCCTGATTGAGCGCGGCGATAGCGTGATTCTGCAACGGCCGGGTGTAACGGCGGCGACGCAGGAGCAGGATGATGGAGAGGGCCGAGTTCGACCGCCGGAATATTCTCGGCATGGCGGCGGGGGCCGCCGGCGCGGTAGCGCTTCCCGGCTTCGCGCGGGCGGCCATCGATCCGGTCGCCGACTATCGCACGCCGTACAAACATCCGAAGCTGGTTCTGGGCGGATCGGGGATCGCCGGGGAATTCGACGCCAAATCCGTCGATTGCCCGTTCGTCTTCTCGGCTAATGGCAAGTTCTATCTGACCTATGTCGGGTTCGACGGCGAGGGCTATCAGACTGGCATCTGTGAATCGACCGACCTGCTCCATTGGACGCGCAAGGGCATGATCCTCTCGCGTGATCCCAATGATCCGGTCACCCGCTATAATGTCGCCTGCGCTTCGATCCTGCGCGAAAACGAACTCCAATCCCCGGCGCGGCTGGTCAAGATCGGCGGGCGGTATCTCGCGGCCTGGCATGCCTATCCGGGCGCAGGATATGAGCAGGGCGCGGCGGTCATCGGGCTCGCCTGGAGCGACGACTTTCTCCACTGGCACCGCGGGCCGGTGATCCTGCGACCGGAAGACGGCGCCGAGTGGGAGCGCGGGGGGCTCTACAAGCCTTATCTCGTCAAGGAAGGCGACACGTTCTATCTCTACTACAACGCGAAGACGACGGGCACGCCGTGGGTCGAGCAGACCGGGCTCGCCACGTCGAAGGACCTCAAGACCTGGACCCGCCACCCGGGCAATCCGCTGATCCGCAACGGCCCCAATGGCGCCCCGGATGCGCGCTTCGCGAGCGATCCTGTGGTGGTGAAGCATCATGGCGAATGGGGGCTATTCTATTTCGGCCGCGCCAATGACGGCCCATGCCGTGAACTGCTCGCACTCGGTCGCACGCCGACCAGCTTCGAGAAAGTCGACGAGGTGCTGATCGACATCGGCGCCCCGGGGTCGATCGACGAGAAATTCGCCCACAAGCCCGCCGTGATCTATCACGACGGCGCGCTTTATCACTTCTATTGCGCGGTCAGCGGCAAATGGCCCAACGACACGCGCGGCTTGGCGGTGGCCCGGTCGAAGCCTTGGAGAGCGGTGCGCTCAGCCCAATCGGATGAACCGGGCGCTCCGTAGCAGGACGGGGCCGAGCAGGCCGGATTCGAGCAGCGGCGAGTCCACCGAATAATGCTTCCAGGTCGTGAACGCGATCCGCTGACCGGGCGGCTTGGGGCGGCCTTCGCGGTACCAATCGGGTAACCGCTCGATCCCGCCATCCCAGCCGAACGCGTTGACCGTGTACGCGTTCTCCGACGGAAAATGTTCGTCGCCGATCAGCCGGTTGGGCCAGAGGTTGGTAACGTGCACCTCGAGCAGATTGTCGCCGGCCCGCACCGCGTCGGTGACGTCGATGCGATAGGGCGGCTTCCACAACGCGCCCAACGGGTTGCCGTTGAGCGTGACGCGCGCGATCACCTCGACGCGGCCGAGATCGATGTACAGCCGCCGGTCGCCACCCAAGGCCGAAGGGGGCACCGCGAACCGCGTCCGCCAGGTCGCCGTGCCGGAAAAGTGCCGCACCCCGAAGTCGGCATGCCGATGCAGCGACGCGAGACGGTCGAGGGTGATCGCTGCTGGGGCCCCGAGGTCGGGCGGGAAGGACACTTGCCACGGACCGGCGAGACCGATGGGCGCGGGAATCGCGCCGGCGGCGATTTTCCGGTCGCCCAGTGTGTAACCTCCCTGCTGCCACAGGAGCAGGCCGCCCGGCACGACTTCGCTCGCGGGCGGCGCGGTGGGAGCAGGGGGCTGTTCGGCGGCGAGGCGGCCGATCGCCGACCGATCGAGCACCGCGCGACGGAGCGTCAGCCCGGCACTATCGCCTTCGAACAATCGCGGCTGGTTGATCGTCGCGTTCAGCAGCGCGTGGAGTCGCGCCTTGGTCGGTATGCCGGTCGCGACAGGCTTCCCGTCGAGGAACAATGCGGTGCTGCCATTGTCGGCAGTCAGCGCAAGGTGCGTCCATCCGGCGATCGGTGTCGGCGCGGCCAGCAGCGCGCGATAGCTGTCGCCCTCATTGGCGTAGGCGATGACGCCGTTGCGGCCCGCCGAAAGCGCGAGGGTGGCGTTACCCGCGCCGTAGATCGTCCTTCCGGCGGGCGGATCGATCAGGAAGCTGGCACCGGCAATTCCCAGCGTCTCCACGCTGCCGCCACGGGCGAGCGCAACGGCGCGCGGGGTAGTCAGGTCGGGTTCGGGATTGGGCATGGCCATGTCGGGACTGATCGGCCACAGTTCGACCTCGGGCTTGAGCCAGGCCGAGATGGTGAAGCGTCCCTCCGCCTCTTCGCGCGGGGCGGCGGGATATGCTGCGGTCCGTAGCAATTCGGTCGTTGGTCCGCGCAGCGCGGCCGCGCCAGACGTGGCGCTCGGCTTGCGGAACACGACGAAGCATGAGCCTGCCTCGTCGAGGCGGAGCGCGACGCGGGTAAGGCTCTCCCCCTGTTCGTATACCGGCAGGGGATAGGTCTCCCCGGTCATTGGGTCCCAGCATTCAGGCTGGCGGCCGGCGACGCGGAAGGTCGCGACCAGCTCTTCGGGGCGCCGCCGTGCATTGGACACGAAATAGATCTCCGCGTCGGCGGTGCGGCGGTGGATCCAGTGGATCCTCGCGTCACTGGCGCGCGTCGAGATCGCGACATCCGCCGCGAGCCCGGCTTCGGCCAGCACGCGCTTGAGCGGCACGCCCCAGAAGACACGCCCCTTGCCGCAGGCGCGCGATGTCCGCGCCTTGCCGTCGAGGTCACCCCACAAGCCGCTTGCCAGCCGTTTCACCTCGGCGTCGCTGTTCGGATAGTCGCGCAGCCCGTGCGAGCGTTCGACAGGCGCGCCGACCAGCCACATGCCCGCGCGGACAAGTTCGTCGATCCTGGCCAATGTCTCGCGCGTTATGCGCGGGTCATCGGGCATCACCAGGACACGGTAGCGCATGCCGTCGGGCAGCACGATGTGATTACCCTCGATCCGCGCGCGTTCGTGCAGCACGTCGGCGCCGCACACGTCGTAATCGTGTCCCGCCGGGACCGAATGCGGCAGCCTGGGCCGCGGACCCGACAAGGTAGCGGCGATCGGTTCCTCGATGTCGACCGGGCATTGCACCGGGGAATTCTCGCCCGTGAAGAACAGGATATCGGCGACGAAATTGCCCGAGGATAGCATGTGCTGGCAGCGCGTGGCGTAGCTTAGCCACGGTCCGGCTCCCTCGAACCAGGTGTTGGTCCGGTCGAAATGGAACCCCCAGGGCCCCATCGTCATGCCGGGCCGTGCGGTCGGATGCGGCTGCTGGGCATAACGGTGGAACACGAAATGGTTGAGGCCGAGCGAGTACATCTCGTCGCCCAGGCCTTTCATCGCATAGGGGTGCTCCTGCCAGCGCGATTGCGCCGGGCGGCCGGTGAAGGATTCGGCGCCGACAAAGGTCTTGCCCTGGACATGCGCGGTGGTCGCGGCGACCTTGACCGAATAAGCGGCGGCGCCGCCGCGCACCCAGAATTCGCCCATCAGGCTGTCGACCTTGGCGCCCGGACGCTGGTCGTCGAAGGGCCCGTTGCCATAGGGCTCGGTGAAGGACAGCAACCCGTGCTGGTGGCAAAGATCGTGGAAGCGGCCGTAATAGAGGTCTTCCATCAGGATCGCCTGAAGACGGCGCATGTCCCACAAAAAGCGTTCGGTGGTCTCTGGATCGCCGATCAGCCGGCCGGTCAGTGCGGGCATGTATCGGGTCAGTGCATAGCCGCGCCGCGCCTCGAACTCGCGCGGCATGGCCGCGGTCCAGTTCTGCATGCCGACTTCGTAGCTGTCGATCAGCACGCCCGCGAGCTGGCGCTGGCCGAGCCGCTCGAGCGCGGGAAGCAATTCGCGGAAATAGGTGGCGAAATGGAAGTCGAGCGCGTCGGCGCTGAACTTGTCGCATTCCAGCCCGATGCCCGCGGTCGCGGCCGAGACGTTGCGCGCTCCGGTCGCGGTGTGGCCGAAGCGGAGGATGCTCCAGGCGCCTTTCGGCGGCGTCCAGCGTAGCCGGCCGTCGGCGTCCATGAAGTGGCTGATGTCGATCACCTGCGCCGGATCGATCGTGGCGGCGGGAGCGGGGGCGCCGGGCGTTTCGCCGATATTGGCGTAGCGCCCCCAGCCGCCCTTGGCGCCGAGGTCGGCGACACGCGGATCGGCTGACAGGCGAAGTTCCGAGAGGCGGCATGCAGCCGGCACACCCACCCGGTAAAAGCGCGCCGCGGTCTCCGCGAAATTGGCGATGATTGGGGGTGTGGTGTGGACACGCCATGTCGGAACCGGCGCCTGGGCAAGCGGACGCCAAAGCGTGCCGTCGTCCGACACTTCCACGGTGAAGGCGGCCGAAGGAGAAAAGTTGGCGTTGTCCTCCTGCGGTGCCGCCTGCAGCAGCATCGAGCGGGAGCGGTAGGGGGTGGCGAACTCGACCACGATTTGTGACGGCGAGTCGCCTGGTTTGACGTCGAGCGCGGTCGACCCGTCGCCATCGGTGATCAGCCGCACATCGGCAGGCGCGCCGTTGAGCGTCGCGCGGACGATCTGGCCGCGTACGACCGCACGGTCGCCGGGAAGTGCGGGATAGGCGATCACCATCGCGTCGCGATAATGATCTAGGCGCGCGAACGGGCGCGGCAGCACGCGGTCGATCGCGGCGCCATCCTCGACCGTCACTTCGCTCCATACGAGCTGCTGCATCCCGCGTTCGGGGGTGATCCAGGGGCCGCCGCTCGACGACCAGCCCGGGCAATTGTGCAGGACGAGGGTCAGGCCCAGCCTGCCGCATTCGTCGGCGGCGTGGCGGATCATCTTCACCCATTCGGGGCTCAGCGTCTTGGCGGGCCCCTGCGGGATGCCGCAGCCGACATCGAACATGTGGACGCCGCCGACTCCCACGCGCGCCAGCGCCTCTAGGTCGAGTGTGATCCCTTCGGCGGTGACGTTGCCGTTCATCCAATGCCACCAGGTGTGCGGGCGCGCATCGGGCGCCGGCGACCGGAACTGGTCGAGCAGCGTATCGCCGGTCGCCGCCTCGCTCGTTTCCGGCCAGCTCAGCGTGACCGCGAAGCTTCCTGCGGCAGCACCCGCCAGGAATTCCCGACGTCCGATTCCCATAATCCTCTCCCGCCCATCGCCGGCGCTGGGTGATGGATAATGTAATATGATACGATAATAAAGCTTGATCCGCCGGGCTACGCTCATTTAAGTCATGGACCATGGCGACGGGCATCAGCCGCGCGCGTTTTGAGCAGGAGAGAGCGATGGGCACGCTGACAAGAAGCATCGCACGCGGGGTGTCGGCATGTGCTGCGCTGGCCCTGGCGGTGTCGTCAGCGTCGGCCGAAATTCCGGGCTACCAGGCCAAGCTCGCCACCAAACTGGCCAACGTCAAAGCGGGAATCGCAAGGGGGCCGTTCAAGTCCGACTGGGACTCGCTGCGCGCCGGATATCGCACGCCGGATTGGTTCCGCGACGCGAAGTTCGGCATCTTCATCCATTGGGGAGTCTATTCGGTCCCGGCCTTCGCCAACGAATGGTATTCGCGCAACATGTACGTGCCGGGCAACGCCGCCTACGAGCATCAGGTCGCGACCTACGGCCCGCAATCGAAGTTCGGCTACAAGGACTTCATCCCGATGTTCAAGGCGGAGAGGTTCGATCCCGCCGCCTGGGTCCAGCTCTTCTCCGAGGCGGGAGCACGCTACGTCGTCCCGGTCGCCGAACATTGCGACGGTTTCGCGATGTACCAGTCCGACCTGACCGAATGGGACGCGGCCGAGATGGGCCCGCATCGCGACGTGGTCGGCCTGATCGCCAAGGCGGCACGTGCCCGCGGCATGCATTTCGGCTTGTCTTCGCACCGCGCCGAACATTGGTGGTGGTATTATATGGGCCGCACGTTCGATTCCGACGTGAACGACCCGAAATATGCCGGACTCTACGGACCGGCCGCGCCGATGGGCCTGCCCGCCGACGGCCCGACCAACTGGCCCGACGGCAACCAGCTCCAGGAATGGATGCCGCCGAGCAAGGCGTTCACCGACGATTGGATGGGGCGCACGTCGGAGCTGATCGACAAATATCATCCCGAACTGATCTATTTCGACTGGTGGACCGCCGCGCCGATGTTCGAATCGCGGATGCGCGACACCGCGGCCTATTATTACAATCGCAGCGCGAGCTGGGGCGCGCCGGGGATCATCGCCTATAAGGGCGGGCAGTTCGCTGAAGGCAGCGCGCTGTTCGACATGGAGCGCGGCAAGACCGACCAGCTCCGGCTGACGCCCTGGCAGTCCGACACGTCGGTCAGCCTGAAGAGCTGGGGCTATGCCAAGAACGACAGCTATCGCACCCCGCAATCCTTGGTCGCCGACCTGATCGACATCGTCAGCAAGAACGGCAATCTGCTGCTCAATGTCGGGCCGAAGTCGGACGGCACGATTCCCGACGAGATCGTCTCGGTGCTAAAGGGCATGGGCGGCTGGCTAAAGGTCAATGGCGAGGCGATCTACGGCACGCGGCCGTTCAAATATTTCGGCGAAGGGCCGACCAAGTCGGGCCAGGTGCGCGTCGGCGGCCAGGTCGAGCAATCGGCGATCAAGGGCTTCACCCCGGCCGACATCCGCTTCACCACCAAGGGCAATGTCGTCTACGCGCTCGGCCTGGCACGGCCAGCAGACGGGAAGGTGCTGATCAAGACCCTGTACGCCGGGACGCCCTATCTCGATGCGCCGATCAGGAGCATCGACCTGCTCGATGGCGGCAAGATCAGCTGGCAGCAGACGCCCCAGGGGCTGAAGGTGAGCCTGCCCCCCGCAGCCGACGGGTCTTTCCCCTACGCGCTGCGCATCCGAACGCATTGATCACCGACTGAACGGCCGCCGGCACGGGGGCGGCCGCACTACGCCATATCGACGAGCAACGGGGGCTGTGATGGACAAGCGAGCGCGACTGGTACGCTGGGGCCGCTGGGCGGCGATCGCGTCGGCACTGTTGGGCGCGAGCGCGGTCGGCGCACAGTCCGACACGCCGGCGCTTCAGCCCTTCACCGTGGATCACGAGGTGCGGGTCGACTCTCCTGCCGATGCGCGTTTCGTCCATGACGGCCCCGCCGGGAGCCACGGCTTCATCCGTGTCCAGGATGGCCACCTCTATCGCGGCGACGGCAAGCGATTCCGGTGCTGGGGCTTCAATATGACCGGCTGGGCCAAGGGATCGGCCGAGCTTCCCGATCACAAGGCGGCGGAAACTTATGCCGCGGCGCTCGCGCGGATCGGCGTCAATTGCGTCCGGCTGCACTTCCTCGACCGGCCCGACACCGCCCTGCCGATCCGCAACGAAGGTGCGAGCATCTCACCGACCGCCGGGCCGTTCACCCATCCGCCGCGCGGGCTGATCCGCGGCGATCTGCCCGACAGCCGGCATTTCAACGCCGACCAGCTCGACCGGCTCGATTACTGGATCGCCGAGCTCAAGAAGAACGGCATCTATGCCGACTTCAACTTGAACGTCGGCCGCGTGTTCAAATCGGGCGACAACGTCCCCGACGTCGACCTGATCAACAATGCCAAGGGCTTCACCTATTTCGGGCCGGAGCTGGTCGCGCTGCAAAAGGATTACGCCAAGCAGCTGCTCGGCCATCGCAACGCCTATACCGGGCTGCGCTATGCCGACGACCCGGCGGTGGCGTTGGTCGAGGTGGTCAACGAGAACTCGCTGCTCGAATTCTGGGCGCGCAACTGGCTGCGTGGCGAGCGGACCAAGGACGGGCCGAACTACCAGCTCGACATGACGCCGCATTACGAGGCGCTGCTGGTCAGGATGTACAACGACTGGCTGGTGAAGAACCGCAAGCCCGCCGAGATCGCCGAATTGCACCGCATGGCGGGAATCGCCGACGGCCAGCCGGTGCCGTTCATGCGGCGCGGCGATCATCCCGATGCGCCACGGCTGCGGCTCGATGCGGAGATCGCCTTCCTCACCTCGGTCGAAGTCGATTTCCACGCCGAGATGAAGCGCTTCCTGAAGGACGAGGTCGGCGTGAAAGTGCCGATCATCCCGATGGCCGATCACACCTATTTCATGGCCAACCAGCCGCTGCTGCGCACGCTCATCAAGTCCGACATCGTCGACGCGCACGTCTATTGGCAGCACCCGGCGATTTACGGCCAGCGCAACGAGCCGATGGTCAATTCGCCCGAGCTGTCCACGATCCTCAAGCTGGCGCGCAGCGCGGTCGCGGGCAAGCCGTTCACGGTCAGCGAGGTCAACGAGCCGTTCCCGACCGATTACGGCGCCGAGATGATTCCAATCCTGGCCTCCTATGCCTCGCTGCAGGATTGGGACGCGGTGTTCTTCTACACGTTCGAGACCAAGGTCGCGGGCGAGTGGACGCCGATGATCACCGACCATTTCGACATGACGCTCGATCCGGTGGCGATGGCGCAGATGCCAGTCGGTGCGATTATCTTCCTGCGCGGCGACGTGTCGGCGGCGAAGACGATGCTGACGCGGTCCTATTCGACCGACCAGATCAGCGAGGCGGCGCGGCTGCCGCGCGCGGCGATGCCTTATTACACGCCGGGCTTCGACGTCCGCATTCCGTTGGTCCACGGCTCGCGCGTCTCGTGCCTCGACTGCAAGCCGAGCCTGCCGGCGCCGCTCGGACCGATGAACCCGATCGTGTCGGATACCGGTGAGCTCAGCTGGCTCACCGACGGCGGCAAGAACGGCCTGGTCAGCGTCAACAGTCCGCGCAGTCAGGCCTTGGTCGGCTTCATCAGTGCCAACAAGGTCGAGACGCGCAACCTGTCGGCACAGATCCGCAACCGGTTCGCGGTGATCACTCTGTCGTCGCTCGACGGCAAGCCGCTCAACCTGTCCAACCGCATCCTGCTGACCACCACGGGGCGGGTCGAGAATAGCGGCCAGAAATGGGATGAGCGCGGCTCCAACCTGACCGTCTGGGGCACCGCGCCGACCCTGATCGAGCCGATCAACGGCTGGGTGACGCTCAAGGACCTGGAAGGTGCAATCGGTGTATTTGCGCAACCGCTCGACGGCGCGGCGCGACCGATCGGCAAGGAGATATCGGGCAAGATGATCGAGCCGGGCTGGGAACTCCCGATCGGCAATCCGGCAACGACCAGCTACCTGATCCGCGTCGAACGCTGACGCCGGGACATCGGCGCCGCGGCGGTCGCGCGAAACTAGGCCATCAACGTAGCAAGTGAGGTCGACACTCCATCCAACCGTCATGCCGGACTTGTTCCGGCATCCAACGTGCAACACCCGAAGGATTCCGTTTGGGGAGGGTTGGACCCCGGAACAAGCCCGGGGTGACGGCGAAAAGACTGGCGTTCAGCTAACTGCTTACCGGCAGCCCTGACCCACGATGACCGGCAGCGCGGTCTTCGCCATCCGCGCATAGCCTGCGTCATTCGGATGCAGATGGTCGCCGATCTGCTCCGCCAGCCGCATCACCGTCGGCTTTCCCGGCTCGCCCATCGCCGCGTCGAAGTCGATCACGCCGTCGAACCTCTTGGCGTTGGCCCGAATCCACGCATTGACCGTCTCGCGCCGCTGCTCACCCGCGGCGTCGGCATAACCCGCGCCTTCGTACGGCAGCAGCGTGCCGATGATTACCTTGAGCCCACGTGCCTTCGCTCGCGCGAGCATCTGCTCGTACGCCGCGATCAGATTGGCGGCGGGAGGTTGCCAGTCCTTGGGGTCGCGCACCTTGCCGATGTCGTTGATCCCTTCGAGGATCACGACATGAGTGGCGTTGGGCACCGCGAGCACGTCGCGGTCGAAGCGCGACAAGGCATCGGGTCCTCGGCCCATGCTGAGCAGGCGGTTGCCGCTGATCCCTTCATTGGCGACAGCCCAACACCGCCCCCGTGGATTGGCGGCGAGCAGGCGGCCGAGTTGGTCGGGCCAGCTCATCGCCTTCGACGCGCCGGCACCCTCGGTGATCGAATCGCCGAATGTCACCAGCACGCGCGTCGCAACCGGGCTGGAGACCTCCAGTCCGCTGACCACACCCGGCGCGCGCGCGCGCTGGGGGTTGGTCAGCGTGAGCGCGGCGGTGGCGTTCCCGGGGGCCACATCAACCATTTGCGCATGGGCGGGCGGCGCCGCTTCCTCCGGATAATAGACCGTGATGGCGAGCCGCTCGCCGGCGGTGACCGGATAGTCGATCGGGTCGGACAGCATCGGCGCGCGAATTGGGATGACCGTATCGGGCGCGCCCGAGAAGGTCAGCGAGCGCAGGCTGCCCGCGATCGGCTTGTCCTGCGCGTCGAGCCGCACGACCGACACCGCGCCGATGCGCAGCGGGACATCCGATAACTCATTCGAGAAGCGCACCCGGATCGCCCGGCCGGCGATCCCGGCACGGAGATCCTGGCGGACGCTCTCGTCCTTGAACGGGCGGCCGAGCGCTTCCTTGATCTGGGGCTCGTAGCCGATTGCCGGCGCGGCCCAGCCGGGCACCCAGCGCTCCGGCGTTCCGGCAGCGGCGACGGCGAGCAGTCCGATCAACGGCAATGCGAGGGTAAGGCGACGTTTCATTATTTTCCTCCGCGAGCGATTTCGAACAAGGCCACGCCGTGCGCAGCAATCTGGCCGCCGGCCCAGTCCCCTCCAACCGGCGAGGCACCGGCGGGCAGAGCGACTGGATGCGCGACATTACCGTGGTTGATGACGATCAGCAGGCGCTTGCCCGCGCCGGCGCGCTTGGCGATCTCGAGGTCGGGATCGGCGCCTGCCACGATCGGCACGACTTTCGCGTCCGCGAGCAAATTGGCGGCAAGCTTCGCCATCGTCGCGGTGTCGAGCCAGGCGCCGATATAAGTGATGCTGCCGCGGCCGACCGAGCGCGTGACGATCGCCGGCTTGCCGTCGAGCCAGCCGCCGGCGTCGCGATAGGTCGCCAGCGTGCGGACGTCGCCCGCGGTCGGCGTCAGTGCCTCGGCCCAGATCCTTGCCTTGCCCGCCACGCTGCCGGTAATGCCGACGTCCTGATCGAGCGCATAGAATTGCTCGACCCGCGCGCCGAGCAGATCGGCCAGCGGCCCTGGCTGGCGCTGCGGCCATAGAGCGTCGGTGTCGTCCTTCATCCCCGATCGCGGCCCGAGCACGAGATGCCCGCCGGCGCGGACGTAGCGGTCGAGCGCCTTGGCCTGATCTTCGGTTACCACGTTCAGATTAGGGGCCACGACCAAGGGGTAGCGCGACAGATCGGCCTCCGCCGGCACGATCGCCACGCCTTGCGACTGCACGCGCAACGGGCGGTAGAAGTCGGTGAACGCCTTGACCGGATCGAAGTCGCGATGATGGCGCTGCAGGTCGATCGCCCAGCGGCTGTCATAGGAAAAGATCATCGCGATGCGCGCGGCGGGTACGGTATCGGCGAGCAACGGAGTGGCCTTGGCCAGCTCGTTCGCGGTCTTGGCGATTTCCGGCTGGATTGGATTGGGCTCGCCATCCTGGCCCAGGATCGCGCCATGATAGGTTTCCTTGCCGTTGGCGGCCGGGCGCCATTGCCAGTAGAGTATCGCGTCGGCGCCGTGCGCGACCGCTTGCCACGCCATCTCGCGCACCTGGCCGGGATCGAGCGCGCGGTTGACCGGGACCCAGTCGACGCGCCCGGGCTGCGTCTCCATCAACCAGAAATTGCGCTGCTTGTAGCCGCGGACGAGGTCGTGATTGGCGCCGTTCGCCACCCAATCGGGGCGCCCGTCGGGAATGTAATTGTCCCACGCCGCGATATCGAGGCCGCGATGCATCGCGAAATGGTCGAAGCCGGCATTCCAGAACATCGTGTTCGTGGTGACGAACATCCGCGGATCGATCAGCGGGCGGATAGCCTGCACCTGATTCTGAACGTAATCGATCCAGGTCGCGGTGGCGAAATGCTTGAAATCGAGCAGCAGGGCAGGGTTCTGCTGGCCGGTGGCGTGGAGCGGCACCTGCCCAAAATCGTTGTAATATTGGCTCCAATATTGGGTCGCCCAGCGCTTGTTCAGCACGGCGATGGAGCCATAGCGAGCCTTGAGGAAAGCATGCCAGGCGACAAGCGCTTCATCGTCGAACGACGGCGGGCCAATCTCATTGTCGATCTGCCAGCCGACCACCGCGGGATTGTGGCCATAGCGTTTCGCCATCTCGGTCGCGATCCGGCGGCTGAAGTCGCGATAGCGCTTGCTCGCGAACGAGAATTGGCGGCGTGCGCCATGGCCGGCCCGCGTACCGTTCTCGTCGACGCGCAGCACGTCGGGGTATTTCTGCGTCAGCCAGGCGGGTGGCGCCGCGGTGGGGGTGCCAAGCACGACCATCATGCCGTGGCGCTCGGCCGCCGCGATCGCGCGATCGAGCCAGGCAAAGTCGAAACGGCCGTCCTCGGGCTCCATCCGGCTCCAGGCGAACTCGCCGATGCGCACGGTGTTGAACCCGGTCGCCTTCATCATGGCGAGATCGACGTCCCAGCGCGCCTCGGGCCATTGTTCGGGATACCAGGCGGTGCCGACCGCGATCGCCGGACGGGCTGCAAAGGCGGTCGCGCGTTCGGGAAAGGGGGGCGGCGATTGCTGTGGCGCCGATGCGGCTGGCGCGCTCGCCAGTAAGGCCGTCGCCAGCAAGGCAATGATTCCGCGACCCGACATCCTATCCCTTTGATATTGGCTATCTGTTCTATCCATCGCGCCAGCTTGCCGGCGCGACGGCAACCATCCTAGCGAAATCATGGCTTTGCGCCAAATAATATGTTTATATGATGTTTGCGCAGTCGCGGCAGCAGGTGATCGCGGCAATCGGGAGAGGGACGGGAATGACTGGTATCGGGCGATTCGCGGCTGGGTGCGCCATGGCTGCGCTGGCAGCGGCAGCCTGGGCGAAAGATGCGCCGGTGCCCGCCCCGGTGCCTGCGGCAGCGCCAGCCGATCCCGATCCGGCGACCTTCCGCAATCCGCCGGCGGATGCCCGACCCAACACGCTCTACTTCTGGATGAACGGCAACGTCTCCAGGGAAGGGATCGACGCCGATCTCGCGGCGATGCGCGACGCCGGGCTCGGCGGCGCGATGATGTTCGACGGCAGCAGCGATGTGCCCAAGGGCCCGGTCGACTATCTCAGTCCGCAATGGCTCGACCTGATGACGCATATGATGGAGCGGGCCAAGGCGCTGGGGCTGAAGGTCGGACTGCATAATGCGCCGGGCTGGTCGTCGTCGGGCGGCCCGTGGATTACGCCCGACCGCTCGATGCAGCAGATCGTCTGGAATGAGACGACGATCGCTGGGGGCAAGCCCGTCGCGATCAAGCTGCCGCAACCCTATACCAAGAAGGATTTCTACCGGGACGCGGCGGTGCTCGCCTTTCCCGCGAGCGACGGTGACGAGAGCGTCTATCGCGACGCGATCGCGTCGATGCGCGTGGCGGGACCGGTGGCGGCGAGCGGGCTGACCGATCGCGATCTCCACACCGCGGTGGAGATCACGCCGGACTCGCCACTGGTGATCGAGATGAAGGCGCCCTTCACCGCGCAGGCAGTGACGCTCTGCGGGGACGTGGACGCGCATGCGTTCAGCGCGACGATCGAGGCATCGGACGATGGTGCTCGCTGGAAGAAAGTAGGCGAGGTCTCCGCGCCGGTGCAGCACGAACGCGGCATCGAAGCGCCGGGCAGCATCAATTTTCCTGCCGTCACCGCGCGCTATTTCCGCATCACGCCCAAAAGCAAGCTCAGGCTCGCCGAAGCGTTATTCTATGCCACGCCGCGGATCGACGATTGGGGCAATAAGGGTGAGCATTTGTTTCATATGCTGCCCGCGGCCGAGGCCCGGCCGTCCGACCCGATGGCCCGCTATGCGATCGATCCGAAGAAGATCGTCGACGTCACTGCGCGTATCGACGCCTCGGGGACGTTGCGCTGGACGCCGCCGCGCGGCCGCTGGACGATCCTGCGTTTCGGACACACCACGACCGGGCACCTCAACGTCTCCGCCTCGGATTCGGGACGTGGGCTCGAAGTCGACAAGCTCGACGCCGCGGCGACCGACTTTCAGTTCAAGAACAGTGTCGACCGATTGGTCAAGGCGTCGGGACCGCTCGCCGGCTCGACCTTCGATATGCTCGAGATCGACAGCTATGAGGCTGGGCTGCAGAACTGGACCGCCGCGCTGCCCGCCGATTTCCAAAAGCGTAACGGCTATTCGATGCTGCCCTATCTGCCGGCGCTGACCGGGCGGATCGTTGGCGATCTCGACACCTCCAACCGCTTCCTGTTCGATTTCCGCCGCACGCTCGCCGACCTGATGGCCGACAATTATTATGGACGGATGCAGGCCAATGCGAACGCGGCGGGCCTGCGGTTTCATGTCGAGGGCTATGGGCCGGGCCCGTTCGACGAGCTCCAGGTATCGGGCCGCGCGCAAGTGCCGATGACCGAGTTCTGGACGCGCACGCCGTGGACCGACAACCGCACGGTCAAGATGGTGTCGTCGGCGGCGCACGTCTACGGCAAGCCGGTGATCGCCGCCGAGGCCTTCACCGGCGAAGCGGAGACCAGCCGCTGGCAGGACTATCCCTATGCGATGAAGCTGTTGGGCGACCAGATGTTCGCGCAGGGGTTCAACCAGGTCTTCTTCCACCGCTACGCGCACCAGCCCGATCCCAACGCCGTGCCGGGGATGAGCATGGGGCCGTGGGGGATCAACCTCGAGCGCTCGAACACCTGGTTCGCGCAATCGAAGCCGTGGATGGAGTATCTTGCGCGCAGCCAATATCTGCTGCGCCAGGGCACCTATGTCGCCGATGTGCTTTACTTCGTCGGCGAGGAGAGCCCCAACGAGGCGGAATATGTCCGGCCCGACGTGTCGCCCGACACCAATCCGAAGATCGGGCAATATTTCGATCCGCAGATGCCGCCGGGCTATAATTACGACCTGGTGAATGCCGAGGTGCTGCTGACCCGCGCGCATGTCGAAGACGGCGCGATCGTGCTGCCCAACGGCGCGCGCTACCCCTTGCTGGTGCTGCCGGCGACCTTGTCGAGCATGACCCCGGCGCTGGCCGAACGCCTCCGCGCGCTGGTCGAGCAAGGCGCGACGATTCTGGGTCCCAGGCCGCAACATTCGCTCACGCTCGTCGGCAGGTCCGAGGGCGATCGCGCCTTCGACGCGGCGGTGGCGGCGCTCTGGGGCAGCGGCCCCTCAGCGGCGCCGGCACGCCCCGTGGGCAAGGGCAGGGTGCTTTCCGGGACCAGCATCGGAGATGCGCTGGCCGGCATGAAGGTAGCGCCCGACGCGCAATGCCGGACCGATAGTCCCGACGGACAGGTGGTATGGCTCCATCGCCGACTGACCGCGAGCGACATGTATTTCGTCGCCAACCGTCAGCGCCGCGCGGAAACCGTGCGATGCACCTTCCGCGTTGGTAATGCCGTGCCGGCCTTATGGGATGCCGAGAACGGCAAGATCGCCCGCCCGGCTCTGTTCGAAAGTGGTGCCGACAGGACGACCGTGTCGTTCGACCTGGCGCCGGCCGGCTCCACCTTCGTCATGCTCGATCCGGCCGGCGCGGAGCGAGGCATCAAATGGATCGCGCGCGACGGCCAGCGGGTTGCCGATCTCGACGCCGCGCCGGTCAAGGCGGCGCCCGCGCCCTCGGATAGCTTCACGCTTTCGTTGTGGGCCAAGCCAGACGTCGATCTCCGCGTAATGCCCGACGAGAAGATCGACGGGCGCATCAACGAAACCGGCAAGAATTATCTGATCAATGCCCGCTCGGGCCGCGATCTATACGGCGAGGGGACGGCGGTGGCCGGGCTCGCGATCGGCCGCAACGGCGCGATGGTGATCGAGCGTGTCTCGCCCGATGTCGTCCCGGCGGTGCTGGTCAGCCGCACGCCGATCAGCGGCTGGACGCATGTCGCGTTGGTCTATGACAAGGGCGTGCCGAGCCTCTATCTCAACGGCAAGTTGGTGCGCACCGGCCTGAAGAGCGGACGCCATGTGTTCGCTGGCGGCAGCGACGCGCCATCGCCGACGGGCGTGACCTATTTCTTCGAGGGCAATTCGACTCCGCTCGCGACCGTGCCGCGCGCACTGACGCCGGCCGAGATTGCCGGGGAAGCGGCCAAGGGCCCGTCGCTTCCCGTGACTGGCGCCTCGTCGGTAACGCTGACGCGGCGCGGCGACGGGAAGCTCGACGCCCTTGCCTGGCGGAGCGGCAACTACACGACCGACACCGGCGCGGGCTTCACCGCCGCGGTCCCCGATCCGATCGCCGTGAAGGGACCATGGTCGGTACGGTTTCAACCGGGCAGGGGCGCGCCCGCCGCCGCCACGTTGCCGCGCCTGGAATCGCTCAGCCACAACGCCGATAGCGGCATCCGGCATTTTTCCGGCACGGCGGCCTACGAGCGCGAGATCGCCATTCCCGCCTCGGCGTTGCGCAAGGGGCGTCGTGTCTTCCTCGACCTCGGCCGTGTCGAAGTGCTCGCCGGGGTGACGGTCAACGGCAAGGATCTCGGCGTGGTGTGGAAGGAACCGTATCGCGTCGACATCACCGATGTCGTCCATGCCGGCGCCAACAAGGTCTCGGTCGCGGTCACCGATCTCTGGGTCAACCGCATGATCGCGGACGCCGCGCTGCCCGAAGAGGGCAAATATGTCGATGGCGATTGGGCGATCGGCGAGCGCGTCGGCGCCGATGGCAAGAAGACACCGATCATGGCGCGCAAGATCACGGCGTTCCCCGATTGGTACAAAGCCGGGCAGCCCAAGCCGTCGGGCGGTCGCGTCACTTTCTCGCCCTGGACCTTCTACGCCAAGGACGAGCCGCTGGTGGATTCGGGGCTGCTCGGTCCGGTCCGCGTGGTGTTCGCCGACGAGATCGAGCTGAGGTGACGGTCATCGGGTCCTCGGCATCCGGACCGCCATGCGGCTGCCGCTTGCGCGCACCGAGTTCCGGCCCTTATTGTCATACGGTTTACGACCCCGATCGGATTTCCGGCACCGGGCGATCGGAGGAGACCAATGACGATGCAATCCCGTCCTGATTTCGGAAGGGTCGCCGACGCGACCTTGTCGAACGCGGACCAGGTCGCACGCTCGATCGGCAGCGACATCCTGTCGGGTGTCTTCGCGCCTGGTTCGAAATTGCCGTCCGAGGCCGAGATGCTGGCGCGTTTCGGCGTGTCGCGCACCGTCCTGCGCGAAGCGTTCAAGACCTTGACCGCGAAGGGCCTGATCGTCGCGCGGACGCGCGTGGGCACTACCGTGCTCGACAGCGTACATTGGAACTTCTTCGACGCCGACATCCTGGCCTGGAAGGTTGCCCAGGGGCTGGATGTGGATTTCATCCGCGACGTCGCCGCGATCCGCATGGCGATCGAGCCGGCGGCGGCCGCGGCCGCGGCCGAACAGGCGACGCCGGAAGACATAGCGATCCTGCGCGGCTGCCTCAGCCGTATGGCGGAAGCGACGAGCAGCGCGAGCGACTTCGCCCATGCCGATCTCGATTTCCATAAAGCCGTCGGTTACGCCTCGGGCAATGTGCTGATGCGGTCGCTCGCGGCGGTGATCGAAACTGCTTTGCTCGCCTCGTTCCGACTGAGTTCGCCGGTGCGGGAGGCGGAGGTGCACGAAGAGAGCGTGCAGGGCCATACCCGCATCGTCGATCTGATCGAGGCTGGCGATGGCGCCGGCGCGGCACAGGCGATGCGTGCGATCATCACCCATGGTCTCGACCGGCTCGAGCGCGCGAGCGCGCCGCGCAAGCGCAAGACGACGAAATAGTCCTTTACCCGGCTGCGCCGCCTTGCGGTGTAAATGATACTATTATAACACAAGAGCGGGGCCGGCTTGGCTGCGCTGTTCGCGGACCGCCGGTGTATAGAGAGGATTGTCATGACAGGCTTGAAAAAGGCCGACGTGTCTCGCCGCGAATTCGTCCATTGCGTGGCGTGCGCGACGGCGGTTGCGGGATCGCTCGCCGCGTCGCCGATGGCGCTCGCCGCACAGCAGGCGGTGTTGCGCGGCAAGGAAGCGGTGCACGAATTCCCGTACGGCGCCGTCCGCCTGACCGGTGGCCGGATCAAGCAACATTACGACCATATCGCCGCGCATTACCTCGCGCTCGACAATGATCGCCTGCTCAAGGTCTTCCGTCAGAATGCCGGTCTGCCGGCGCCGGGCCCCGACATGGGCGGCTGGTATGATGCCGATGGCTTCGTGCCGGGTCTCGCCTTCGGCCAATATGTTTCGGGCCTCGCGCGGATCGGCGCTACCACCGGGGACAAGGCGGTTCACGCCAAGGTCGCGGCTTTGGTGGATGGCTTCGGCAAGGCGATGATCGCCGCCAAGAACCCCTATGCCGGACCCAAGGCGCAGGAACAGTGGGCGGCCTATGTCATGGACAAATATGTCGTCGGACTCGTCGATGCCTATCGGTTGAGCGGGGTCGAGCAGGCCAAGACATTGCTGCCGATGATCATCGACAAATGCATGCCGTATATCTCGCCAGTGTCGCGCGACCGGGTCGGCAAGGTCGACCCGCCCTATGACGAGACCTATGTCCTGCCCGAGAATCTGTTCCACGTCGCCGATATCACCGGCGATGACAAATATCGCGCGATGGCGGTGCACTATCTGCTCAACAAGGAATGGTTCGATCCGCTTGCGGCGGGCCAGGACGTGCTGCCGACCAAGCATGCCTATAGCCATACGATCGCGCTGAGCTCGGGCGGCCAGGCCTATCTCCATCTCGGCGATCCCAAATACCGCAAGGCGCTCGAGAATGCCTGGACCTTCATGGAGCCGCAGCGTTTCGCCAGCGGCGGCTGGGGACCGGAAGAGCAGTTCGTGCCTCTCCATCAAGGCAAGCTCGCCGCCAGCCTCAAATCCTCCAAGGCGCATTTCGAGACGCCGTGCGGCAGCTTCGCCGACATGAAGCTCGCGCGTTACCTCACCCGCTTCACCGGTGCGCCGGTCTATGGCGACGGGCTAGAGCGCACGCTCTACAACACGATGCTCGCGACGCGACTGCCCGACAGCGACGGCGACTATCCTTATTATTCGAACTACGGCGGTGACGCCGAGAAGCTCTATTACCAGAAGAAATGGCCATGCTGCTCGGGCACGTTGGTCCAGGGCGTCGCTGACTATGTCCAGGGCCTCTATTTCCACGACGACAATGCGCTGATGGTCAACATGTATGCCGGCTCCGAAGTCCGCTGGGATCGTCCCGGCGGCGCGGTCGAGGTCGTGCAGGAAACCGATTATCCGGCGACCGACCATATCCGCCTGACGGTGCGCAAGCCCGGCAATGGCCGTTTCGCGCTGAAGCTGCGCATTCCGGCTTGGACCAAAGGAGCATCGCTCCGCGTCAACGGCGCGCCCCAAGCGGTTGCGCCCGGCACGCTGGCAACGGTCAGCCGGACATGGAAAGCGGGCGACGTGGTCGAACTGACGTTGCCGCAGCCGTTGCGCACCTTGCCGATCGACGACCAGAACCCGAATCTTGCGGCGGTGATGCGCGGCGCGGTGATGTATGTCGGGCTCAATCCCTGGGCCGGGATCGGCGACCAGACCATTGCCTTGCCGGCCGCGCTCGAGCCGATGCCGGGCCAGAACCAGTCGTATCGCGCGCAGGTCGAGGGCCGCGATCTGGTGTTCGTGCCGTACTTCAACGTCGATACCGAACGCTACAACACCTATTTCAAGACTGCCTGATGACCGAACCCCGGATCAGCGCGACCTATTGGATCGAGACGGCGTTCCCGCTGGAGCAGGCGGCGGCGACGATGGCCGGCGAGCAATCGACCGGCACCTTCGTACGCGTGCCCGGCGAGACCGACGAACTGCGCGAGGCGCATGCGGCACGGGTCGAGGACCTGATCGAGCTGGGCGAGGTCGCTGCACCGTCGCTCCCGGGGTCGGGGCTGCCCAAATCGGGCGACGCCAAGCGCCGCGCCGCGCGCGTGACTCTGTCCTGGCCGGTATCGAACATGGGGCTGTCGCTCCCCAATCTGCTGGCGACGATCAACGGCAATCTCAGCGAGCTCAAGGCGTTTTCCGGGCTGCGGTTGATCGACGTGACGCTGCCGCCCGAATTCCTGAATCGCTATCAGGGTCCGCAATTCGGCGTCGCCGGCACGCGCAGGCTGGCGGGAGTATTCGACCGGCCGATCATCGGCACGATCATCAAGCCGAGCGTCGGCCTCTCCCCGGAGGCGACCGCCGAGCAAGTCCGGACCCTGGTCGAGGCCGGGATCGATTTCATCAAGGATGACGAGCTCCAGGCGGACGGTCCGCATTGCCCGTTCGACGCGCGGGTCTCGGCCGTGATGCGCGTGATCAACGACCATGCCCAACGCACCGGCAAGAGGGTCATGTATGCCGCCAATCTGACCGGCGAGATCGACGAGATGCTCTCGCGCCACGACCATGTCATCGCCGAGGGCGGCACTTGCGTCATGGCGAGCATGAATTCGATCGGCTTGCCAGCGATGAAGGTGCTGCGCGCGCATTCCCAGCTCCCGATCCACGGCCATCGCAACGGCTGGGGCATGCTCGGCCGCTCGCCGGCGATCGGCATGAGCTATATCGCTTTCCAGAAATTGTGGCGTCTGGCCGGGATCGACCACACCCATGTCAACGGCATCGACAACAAGTTCTGCGAGAGCAACGAGAGCGTCATTGCCTCGGCGCGCGAGTGTCTGACGCCGATGTTCGATCCGCCGCACCCCGGCTGCGAGATCATGCCGGTCTTCTCCTCGGGCCAGTCGGCCAGACAGGCCGCGCCGACGTTCGCCGCGCTCGGTTCGGTCGACTGCATGTTCGCGGCGGGCGGCGGGATCATGGCGCATCCCGGCGGCCCGGCCGCGGGCGTGCGCGCGCTGCGTCAGGCATGGGAAGCGGCAGTGGCGGGGGTACCGGTGGAAGACGCCGCGCGCGATGCGCCCGAGCTGGCCGCAGCGCTGGAGGCCTTCGGGGGGTGACGCCACTCTACGCTTTCTATGGCGACGATTTTACCGGATCGACCGATGTCCTCGAGCAATGCGCCGAGGGCGGGGTACCGGCGGTCCTGTTCCTGCGCGATCCCGATGCCGCATTGCGTGCACGCTTCCCCGAGGCGCGGGCGATTGGCCTTGCCGGTGACAGCCGCAGCCGCTCGCCCGACTGGATGGATGACCATCTGCCGCGCGCTTTCGCCAGCCTCGGCGACGCTGCGATCATCCATTACAAGACCTGTTCGACATTCGATTCCAGTCCGCACACCGGCTCGATCGGGCGCGCGCTGGACCTCGGTGTTGCCGCTTTCGGTGGTCCGGCGGCGATCGTTGTCGGCGCGCCGCATCTTCGCCGCTACGTCGCGTTCGGCAATCTCTTCGCGGCGGCGGGGGCGGAGGTGTTTCGCATCGACCGCCATCCGACGATGTCGCGCCACCCGGTGACGCCGATGCACGAGGCGGATCTTGTCCTGCATCTCGCGGCGCAAACCGACGCGCGGATCGCGTTGGTGCCGATCGATCGCATCCACGCCGATGAAGCCGACGCCGCCTTTGCGGAAGCGGGCGACGCCGCAGGCATCCTGTTCGACGGACTGTCGGTCGACGATCTCGTCGCGACCGGTGCGGTCCTGCTCGGCCGCAAGGTGAAATTCGCGGTGGGCAGTTCGGGTGTCACGCGCGCGCTGGTGCTGGCGTGGCGGGCGGTCGGGATCGTCACGGGCGAGCCGAGCAGCGTACGCGCGCAGGAGGTCGACCGGCTACTGGTAGTGAGCGGAAGCTGCTCGCCGGCCACGGCGGCGCAGATCGGGCGCAGCACGACCGACGGCTTCACCACGATCCGCGCGGATGTCGACGCGTTGCTGCGCGGCGAGAGCACGGAAGAGGAACGGTTGGTGCAGGCGGCCGGGGGCGCGTTAAGCGAGGGTGGCCGCGCGGTGATCCATTCGGCGGAAGGCCCGCTCGGAGCGGTCGCCCCGGCAGCAGGCGATCGGTTGGGCTCCGCGCTGGGCCGTGTCGCGAGTGCCGCGATACGGCAGGCCGGATTGCGCCGCGTCCTGTTCGCCGGTGGGGATACGTCGAGCCATGGCGTCGCCCAATTGGGTATCGACGCATTGACCTGGGCTGCCCCGATCGAGCGCGGTGCGCCATTGGTGCGCGCGCATGCCGCCGATCCGGTGATAGACGGGCTCGAACTGGTGCTGAAGGGCGGCCAGATGGGCGGCGAGGGATTTTTCGAAGCGGTTAGGCTCGGAGGATAGCGGCTCCTAAATTCCTCCCCGGAACGGGGAGGGGGACCGCGCGGCATAGCCGCGTGGTGGAGGGGCCCCACGATCCGCTAACCTCTTCGCTTGCGATGAGTCGGTCGCGGGCCCCCTCCACCATCGCTACGCGATGGTCCCCCTCCCCGTGCCGGGGAGGAACTAGGGCTTCCCCCGCACCGACCGCGATAGCACTGCCACACCCTGCGCCGGCAACGTCACCGACCGCATCTGGCCGCCGGCCAGCACGTCGCCCATCGTCTCCGGCAGCGCCACGGTCCGACTCTCGCTGCCATGGTTGATCAGGATGACGATCGATCGCCCCTGGCCTTGGCGCGTCATCAGCTCGACATCCGCCGGCACGGCGAAGTCGCGCGTCACCCCGGCATCTCGCACCGCCGCGCCGATCAGTTCGTCCATCACATGGTCGTCGACCAAGGCGCCGACATAAGTGATGCTGCCCTTGCCAACGTTGCGCGTGATCACAGCGGCCTTGCCGTCGAGCCAGCCATTGGCCTTGCCATAGCTCAGCAGAATCCGCGTGTCGGGCGACGTCGGCGTCAGTTGCTCGGCCCAGATCGAGGCGCTGCCGTCGCCGACCGCGACCTTCTCGTCCAGCGCGTAGAATTGCTCGACGCGCCCGCCCAGCAACTCGGCGAGCGGACCGGGCTGGCGCTGCGGATCGAGGCGGTTGAATGCGTCCTTCATCCCTGATCGCGGACCCAGGATCAGGTGCCCGCCGCGCTGGACGTAATCGGCCAGCCGCTTCGCCATCGCATCGGTGATGACGTTGAGGCTGGGCGCGACGACCAATTTGTATCCGTCGAGCGGCGCATTGGCCGCCTCGACGATGTCAACGGCTCCCAGCGCATCCTTGAGCGGCCGATAATAATCGAGCAGCACCTCGATCTGATCGTAATCGCGATGGTGGAGCTGGAAATCGATCGCCCAGCGGCTCGGATAATCCTGGAGCAATGCGACGGAGGATACCGGACTGGTGCCGGCCAGCATCGGCGAGGCCTTGGCGAATTCGCGGCCCAGCGCCTGGATCTCGGGATAGATCGGCAATGGCTTGCCGTCGGGCCCAACCACCGATCCATGCATCGTCTCCTGGCCGTTCAGCGCGTTGCGCCACTGCCAATAGAGCACCGCGTCGGCACCATGCCCGATCGCCTGCCAGGCCATCGCGCGCGTCTCGCCGGGATAGAGGATGTTGCTGACCGGCGCCCAGTTCACGAAGCCGGGCTGCGTCTCCATCACCCAGAAATTGCGCCGTTTCCAGCCGCGCACCAGATCATGCGTGGCGCCGTTGCGATAGGGCTTGAGATGGCCGGTGCCGACGTAATCGTCCCACGAGGCGAGATCGAGGTCGCGGTTGATCGCATAGCGATCGAAGCGGTCGGCCCAGCCAAGGCCGCCCAGATTGACGGTGATGAACGGCTTCGGTCCGACCACCGCGCGGATCGCGTCGCGCTGGTTGCGGTGGAACTCGCCCCATTGCGCGGTGATGAAGCGCTTGAGCTCGAGCATCCAGCCGGGATTGCCCTTGTCGGTATTGAACGGCACTTGATCCCAGGCGCTATAGGTCTGTGACCAATAAGCGGTCGTCCACGCCTCGTTGAGCGCGTCGAGTGTGCCATAACGCGCCTTGAGCCACGCGACCCAGGCTGCGCGCGCCTCCGGGTCGTAGCTTTCGTCAGTCGGTTCGTTGCCGACCTGCCAGCCGATGACGTTGGGTTCGTCCTTCAGCGCCTGTGCCATCCGCGTGACGATGTCGCGAGCGAGTACGCGATAGCGTTGCGACGAGATGGAGAATTGCCGCCGACCGCCATGGCCCAGCCGCTTGCCGCTGCCGTCGACCTGCAACGTGTCGGGATATTTCTCGGTCAGCCAGGCGGGTGGCGTATCGGTCGGCGTGCCGACCACGACCTTGATGTCGTATTTGGCGGCGAGCCGGACGGCGCGGACCAGCCAGCCGAAATCATATTGGCCCTCGCTCGGCTCCATCCGGCTCCAGCCATATTCGCCGATGCGGACGACATTGGCGCCGGCACCCTTCATCAGCCGCAAATCCTCGGGCCAGGCGCTTTCCGGCCATTGCTCGGGATACCAGGCCGATCCCAGCCAGAGCCGTTCTTGGGCAACGGGAAGAGGCGCGGCTGCCGGCGGCTTGGCGAATGATGGCGCGACCGGAACGGCGCCGGCGATCAACGCGACGCCGGCAATGGCGATAGAGAGCTTGCGGATCATGCGGCCACCAGATCCTTTTCGGGCGCGATCTTGTGATCGAACCCTTTGGTGCAGTCGACAAGCGTGAAGATACCGGCAGCGACGAGCACCATCACTGCCACGCCCTGAAGCGGCAGCGCGTAATTGCCGGTCGACGCCACGACATGGCCGAACGCAACCGAGCAGACGAAGCCGCCGATATTGCCCGCCGTATTCATCACCCCGCTCGCGGTGCCGCCGTAGCGCCCGCCGATCGCCATGCACATCGCCCAGGCGCTCGGCAGCATCAGGTCCATGACCATGAAGGCGGAGCCTGACAGCAATACGACCGCGGTCTTGGTGGCGGCGAGGCTGAGCGCGACCAGCAGGATCGCGGTCAGCGTAAGGCAGATACTGGCGATGATCTTGTAGGCGCGCCGGATACCGATCCGGGTCGCCAGCCGGTCGCACAGCACGCCACCCGCGAGATTGCCGACCACGCCGAGCAGGAACGGGATCGCGCCGTACAGGCCCATTTCGGCTTCGGTGAAATGCGCGCCCTTGACCATCCAGGTCGGAAACCAGCCGAAGAAGAACCAACTGCCGAAGGCGTAAAAGAAATAGGCGGCCGTGATCAGCCAGAGCTGCGGCAAGCCGAGCAGCCGACGCCAAGGGGTGCCGAGGTGACTGCCGCTATCGTCACTGCCGATGTCGGCCACTTCCTCCGGCGCGATGCCGGGCTGGTCGGCGGGTCGGTCGCGGAACCAGCTTCGCCACGCGATCGCCCAGCAGAACCCGATCGCGCCCAGCGCGATGAACACGGCGTGCCAGCCGAAATATTTGTTGATCGGCACGAGCAACAGCGGCGCCAGCGCGCCACCGAACCGGCTTGCTGCCCAGATCACCCCTTGCCCCCGCGCGCGTTCGCGCGCCGGCAACCAGCGATAGAGCACACCCGACATATTGGGATAGGCGCCCGCCGCACCCAGTCCGAACAGGAAGCGGGCGCCCATGAGCTGCCAGAAGTTGCGGCACACCGCGGTCGCCGCGGTGAACACCGACCACCAGATCGTTATCCGCGTCAATTCCCGGCGATAACCATGCGCGTCGCCCATCGCTCCCGACGGGATTTCGAACACGGCGTAGGCGATGACATAAGCGCCGAGGATCCAGCCCCATTGCTCGGCGCCGATGTTCAGATCCTTCTGGATCGACGTGCCGGTAACCGCGATCGCCATCCGATCGAGAAAGGTGATGATCGACAGGAGCGCGAGCAACCCGACGACCGCGTAGCGCTTCTTCAACGGCCCAGGCTCGCCAGCACGTCGCGCGCTCGCTCCATGCCGAGCTCCGGACTCGAATAGACCGGTGCCGATACCGCGCCTTCGGGCAGACTGGCGACGACACGCGCCATCGACGCCTGCGCCAGCACGATCGCGTCCACGCCTTTCATGCCCTCGGTCAGCCCTTCGGCGACGATACGGTCGTGGGTCGCGCCGTCGCCCGCCATCACCGCGTCGAACGCACCCTGGCAGAGATGCTCGACGATCTCGATCTGCTTGCCCTGCTCGGCGGCGACACGGCGGACCAGCTCTGCGGTGGGCTCGAGCGTGGTCGACAGGGTTGCCACCACGCCGACCCGCTTGCCGGTCGCGACGGCTTTTTCCGCCATCGCCCGATCGACGCGCAGAACCGGCTGGTCGTAGAGTTCGGCGGCCATGTCGACCGCGCGGCCGATCGACGAGCAGGTCACCAGCGCCGCATCGCAACCCGCGTCGAATGCCGAGCCGACCAGCCGGATGACCTGGCGCATCGTCGCCTTCTGGAGGTGGCCGGCCGCGATCGTGTTCTTGATCGTGCTCTCATCGACGAAGTGGAGCAGCCGGACATCGGGCATCACCCGCGCGGCGATCTCGTTGAACACGGGTGCCAGCATCGGCGAATTGTGGATGAGTCCTAGCGTGGCCACGGGTAGTTCCTCTCAGGGCTTATATCGTGAAATCGTAGCGTCCGGCGCCGACCTCGAAGCGGATCGATTGGCCATCATTGGTGAGCGCGCTGATCGCGGGACGCGCATCGAGGCCATGGCCGCTGTCACGCCAATCGCCCGCAGGCAGTTCGACCTCGGCGATAGTGTTGGCGGGGATCGACAGCGCGAACCGCGTCAACTGCTCGGCATTGCCGTCCGTACTCGTCTCGATCGGGCCGACCAGTGAGTCGTAGCGCGCCGACACGCGGCCGATCTGCGGCAGCCACAATGGCCGCGCGGCGATGCGGCGGAAGCCGGGTGCGGCGGGCGCGATACCCGCCAGGCGGCGATAGAAGAACCCGACGATCGCGCCGAACGCATAATGGTTGTAGCTGTTCATCGACAGGTCGCCGGTGTCGCCGTTCCACCGCTCCCACATCGTGGTCGCGCCCTTCTCCGGCATATAGCCCCAGCTGGGATAGCCGGTCTGGAGCAGCAGTCCGGCGACTTCCTCCAGGCGGCCGGCATCGGCCAGCACGTCGAGGATGTAGGGCGTTCCGAGAAAGCCAGTCGATAATTTCATGCCGCGCTTGCGGATATCCGCGGTCAGCACATCGGCTGCGGCGTCGCGTCGGTCGCCGGGCACCAGATCCATGAACAAGGCGAGCACCTGGCTGGCCTGGCTGCCATTGCCGGCGGTGCCGTCGGCTGCGACGAATTCGGCGGCGAAGGCTTGCCCGATCTTCTCGCGAAGAGCGCGATACCGGTCGGCATCGGCGAAACGGCTGGTCGCCTCTGCCATCTCTGTCATCAATGCCGCCGACCAGGCCCAATAAGCGGTCGCGCAGAGCACGCGCGGCGTCGTCTCGTCGTCGGGCTTGATCGCATCGACCGACAGCCAGTCGCCGAGGTCGAGTCCGCGGTCGTTGCGCCAGATATGATCGGGATTGCTTCGCGCGACGAAGTCCATCCAGGCTTCCATTGCCGCCCAATTCTCGTCGATCACGGCGGTGTCGCCGTAACGCTGCCAGAGTTGCCAGGGCAGGATGATGCCCGCCTCGCTCCAGCCCGCGGTCACCACATCTGGGAAGGACAGAGGCTGCGGCACCACGATCGGATAGGCGCCGTCCGGCCGCTGCGCGGCGCGCGCTTCGAGCAGGAAGCGGCGGATGAAGGGATCGACCTCCATGTTGAACGCCGCGGCGTCGAGGAACACCTGGATGTCGCCCATCCATCCCATCCGCTCGTCGCGCTGCGGGCAATCGGTCGGCACCGAGAAGAAGTTGGAGCGCTGGCTCCACAAAGCGTTGTGCCAGATCGTCTGGAGCAAAGGCGCGTCGGCGAAAGTCATGCTGCCGGTTTCGCGACATGCGCTGTGGACGACGACCCCTTCGATGTCGTCCGCCGTCGGCACGCCGGGATATCCGGCGATCTCGACATAGCGGAAGCCGTGATAGGTGAAATGCGGTTCGAACACTTCCTCGCCAGACCCGGCGAGCGTGAAACTGTCGGTCGCCTTGGCGAGGCGGAGGTTGGACAGATCCGCTGTGCCGTCGGGGTTGAGCAACTCAGCAAATTTGGCGGTGACGGTCGCGCCGGCCGGTCCGGTCGCCCGGATGCGCACCCAGCCCGAGAAATTCTGACCGAAATCGAAGATGTAGCGCCCCGGTTGCGGCTCGCTGACCGCGATCGCGCGGCGTGTCCCTGTAGCCTTCAGCGCAGGCGATGTCTGCGCGACGAGCCGCGCTTTGGGCGCTTCACCGACTTTTGCCTGTGCCCAGCCACTGTCGTCGAACCCCGGCTGGTCCCAACCCGCGCGCTCCAGCCGAGCGTCATAGGTTTCGCCGTCATAAATTTCGGACTTCAGGACAGGTGAGGGCGCAATCCGCCAATCGGGTCCGGTGGCGATCCACTCGCTGCTGCCGTCGGCATAATCGATGCGGAGTTGCGCGCGCAGCCGGCGCGGCGCGGGGCCGAAGCCATAGCGCTCGATCCGCCAGCCGAACGGGCTGGCATACCAGCCGTCGCCGACCATCGCGGCGAGCGCGTTGGCGCCGGGAGCAATCAGGTCGGTCACATCGTAGGTCTGGTAAAGGATATGATCGTGCGCGACGGTCACTTCGGGCGCCAGCAACGCCTCCGAGACCGGCTGACCGTTAATCCGTGCGTCATAGGCCCCGAGCGCTGTCGCGTAGAGCCGCGCCGCGACCACGGGTCCCCGCGCGTCGAACTCGGTCCGCAGCAGCATCCCCGGCTCCGAAGGTCGCGGATCGTTGCGGACATTCGCGCCGCTTGGCTGCGCGGTAGCCCAGTCCGAGGTATCGGCATCGGCGCCCGTCCAATCGGCGGGCGGACTCGGGCGCACCTTCCAGGCCGGCCCGCTGACCAGGCGCTCGACGCTGCCGTCGGCGCGATGAAGCCGGATCAACGCCGCGAAGGCGCCACCGTCGACGGGAAAGAAGCCGGTCGTGTCCGCCTCGACCAGCGCGCAGACGCTGTTGCGACCGGGCCGAACGTCGCCGGCATAAGGCGCGAGCGTGCCCCAGAAGGGGAGGTAGGTGTCCCAGTCGAAATGCCGATCGAGCGGGGCCGGCGCGCCGTTGATCCAGACGCCGCGCAGATGATCCTTGCCCGCCAGCAATATTTCCGCGCGGACCAGATCGTCTGGCGCCTCGAAATCGAGGCGGAAGGCGTGGGGGCGATCGTCGAGCGCGGTCTCGCTCCACACCCAGGCGAGCCCGGCGGCGCGGTCGGCGGCGGCATTGTCGTCCTCCGCCTCGATCCAATCGGCGTGCCAGGAATTGTGCCCGGTCAGGCCGGTCTCGAACCAGCTCGGCGCCGAGCATGCGGCGGCGCCGATCTCGTCCGTCGCCTCGACCGACCACCAGACGCGCTGCATGGGGGCAAGGGTAGGGCCGCCATAAGCGATATCGACGGTCGCATAGCCCGCAACCTCGCCGCTGTCCCACAGCAATGCGCCGTCCGTAAGCGCTTCGGCGCTGTCGGCCGCGCGCAGGCGATAGCTCGCCTGTACGGTACCCGGCCGATCGCTTTCGATCCGCCACGACAGGCGCGGGCGCTTGACATCGGTACCGAGCAGATCGATCGTGTATTCGGCGCGCAGATCGACGATGCGCATGATCAGAGCGTCAGGCCGAGGCGGTATAGTCGATTGGCGTTGCCCGCGAACAAGGCGCGGCGCTCGTCGTCGCTGAAATCGGCGACGATGGCATTATAGGCATCAAGATGCTGGTCGAACCCGCCGAACAATTTGTCGGTCGGGAAATCGCTGGCGAACATCGCGCGGTCGGTGCCGAACAGCTCGATCGTCTCGAGCACATAGCTGCGCATCTGCTCGATCGTCCACGGGCGGAAGGCGAAGCCGATGCCCGAGATCTTGACCGCGACATGCGGGATCGCGGCAAGTGCGCGCATCCCCGCGCGCCATTCCTCACGGCCACTCTCCCCGACCATCATGCCGGCATGATTGATCATCACCGGTACGTCGGGATGCCGTTCGAGCAACGGCGCTAGAGCGGGAAACTGGCCGGGATAGGCCTGGAGATCGAAGCTCAAGCCATATTTGCCGAGCAATGCGAAGCCCGCTGCCCAGGCTTCGTCCCGGGTTACATCGCGCGGCGTATAGGTGCGCACCGGATCGGGGTGCCAGTTGACGATATGGCGGATGCCGCGCACCGACCGGCGCCCGGCATGCGCGGCGAGCAACGCCTCGACCTTCGGGTCGTCCAACGCGGCGAAGGCGACGATCGCGTTGGGCATGCCGCGCGCATCGGCCGTCGCCTGCAGCCAATCGGTCTCCTTCAGCGCGTCCGCCGGATCGGCGCCGGCATCGACATGGACGATGCCTCGTACGTCCCAGCCGCGTGCATCGGCAAGATAATCGTCGAGCCCGTAACCCTTGGCGATCGGCTCCACGCTGCCGTTCGGGCCGTCCTCCGCGAACGGCGGCATCAGCCACGGATAGCGGATGTGGGACAGGTCCCACAGATGGACGTGCGCGTCGATGAAGGGCGGCCGCTCGGTCATGTCAAAAGGTCGTGCGGCCACCGGACGTGTCGAAGGTGGATGCGGTGGTGAAGCTGCATTCCTCGCTCGCCATGAAGCAGACCATCGCGGCGGACTCGCTCACTTCGCCCAGCCGGCCCATCGGGATTTTCGAGCGCATGTAATCGACCTGGCTCTGCGGCAACTGCGCCAGGATCGGGCTTTCGAACGTCGCCGGCGTCAGCGCGTTGGCGATCACGCCCTTTTCGGCGAGTTCCTTGCCGAGCGATTTGGTGAAGCCGATCACGCCCGCCTTGGATGCCGAATAGGCGCTGGCATTGGGATTGCCTTCCTTGCCCGCGACCGACGCGATATTGACGATGCGGCCATAGCCGTTCGCCAGCATCAGCGGCACCACCGCTCGGTTGCAGTAGAACAGGCCGTTGAGGTTGATGTCGATGACCCGCTGCCAGCTGTCGATCGGGAATTCGTGAACCGGAACGGTCGCGCCGGTGATGCCGGCCGAGCAGACCAGCACGTCGACCTTGCCGAGCGCCGCGCCGCTGGCCTTGGCCGCAGCCTCGACCGCGGCGGGATCGGAGACGTCGAGCGCCTGGATATCAGCAGCGCCGACCTCGTCCTTCGCGGCCGCCAGCGCCTCGGGGTTGAGGTCCCACAATGCGACCGTGCCGCCCTCGGCGACGATGCGTTTGGCGACGGCCTTGCCGAGGCCCGACGCGCCGCCGGTGACGATCGCCGCGCGCCCGGCAAAGCGGCCGGCATAGACGCTCACTTGGTCGCATCCCAGGCGACGAACTCCTGCCGCTGCTCGCCGAGCTTCTCGATGCCGAGTTCGACCACGTCGCCGGCCTTGAGGTACCAGGGCTCGGGCTTCTGGCCGAGGCCGACGCCCGGCGGCGTACCGGTGGTGATGACGTCGCCCGGCAACAGGGTCATGAACTGCGAGCAATAGGCGACGATCTGCGCGACGGTGAAGATCATCGTCTTGCTGCTGCCGTTCTGCATCTTGCGGCCATTGACCGACAGCCACATCGCCAGGTTCTGCGGATCGCCCACTTCGTCGGCGGTGACCATCCATGGGCCGATCGGCCCGAAGGTCGGGAAGCCCTTGCCTTTATCCCAGGTCAGACCGCGCTCGATCTGCCAGTGGCGCTCGGACACGTCGTTGATCACGCAATAGCCGGCGACATGGTCGAGCGCATTGGCTTCGTCGACATAGGAAGCGGCGGTGCCGATCACGACGCCGAGCTCGACTTCCCAGTCGGTTTTCTTCGAATCCTTCGGAATGGTGACGGGGTCGTTCGGCCCCTGGATGCAGCTCACCCACTTCTGGAACACGACCGGTTCCTCGGGCACCGGCAGGTTCGACTCCGCTGCATGGTCGGCGAAATTCGTGCCGATCGCGATGAACTGACGGGTGCCCGCCACGCAGGCGCCATAGCGGACGTCACCTTCGACCAGCGGCAGGCTCGCGGGATCGATCGCCGCGAGCTTCGCGAGGCTGTCCTTGCCCAACTCGTTCGGTCCGATGTCCGCGACAAGGCCCGACAGGTCGCGGATGCGGCCTTCGGCATCGATCAGGCCGGGCTTCTCGGCGCCCACGGCACCATAACGGCAGAGCTTCATTGTTATTCCTTAGTTTGGATAGGGACGGTGGAGCGCGATCTCGCGATTGAGCTCGACGCCGAAACCGGGCTTGTCGAGTTCGCTCGCGCGGATCTTGCCGTTCACCGGGACAGGCTCGCCGAGCAACTGCGGTGCAAACATCGGCACGATTTCGGTGGGCCCAGGGTGCATCATCAGGAACTCGGCGAACGGCGAATTGTGACGCGTGATCACGAAATGATAGCTGTAGACCGACGATCCGTGCGGCACCATCATCACGCCGCGGCTATCGGCGTAATTGGCGATCTTGATCAGTTCGGTGACGCCGCCGCACCAGCCCACGTCGGGCTGGATGATGTCGCAGCATTCCATGTCCATCAGCATGCGGAAGCCCCAGCGTGTCGCCTCATGCTCGCCGGTGGTGACGAGCAGGCCTCTGGGCGCGTTCTTCTTCAGCTGGGCGTAACCCCAATAATCGTCGGGGCTCAGCGCCTCCTCGATCCACTTCAGTCCGCATTCGTGCCAGGCGCGCTGCGCAAGCCGCGTCGCATAGTCGATGTCGAGGCTCATCCAGCAATCGTACATCAGCCAGAAATCGTCGCCGCACTTACTGCGCATGTCGGCGAGCAGGGCGATGTTCTTCTCCATTCCCTCCAGCCCTTCGGCCGGGCCATGATGGAGCGGCAGCTTGCCGCCGATGAAGCCGAGTTGCTTGGCGATATCCGGTCGCGAGCCGGTGGCGTAGAATTGCAGCTCGTCGCGCACCGCGCCGCCGAGCATGTGATAGACCGGCTCGCCGCGCAATTTGCCGAGCAGATCCCAGAGCGCGAGGTCGACGCCCGAAATTGCGTTCACCACCAGTCCCTTGCGCCCGTAATATTGGGTCGCGAAGTACATCTGGTCCCAGATCTTCTCATAGTCGGCCGGGCTGCGGCCGACGAGGAAGCGCGACAGATGCTTCTCGACGATGAACGCGGCGGGCTCACCGCCGGTGGTCACCGCGAAACCGATCGTGCCGTCATCGGCCTCGAGTTCGACTACCAACGTCCCCAGTACGTTGATCCCGAAGCTCCGCCGCGACTGGCGATATTCGGGATAGCGCGCCATCGGCGTCGAAATATGGTCGTCGATCCAATGGCCATCGCCCTGGTCGTGATAGTCGGCGCCGCCGCCCCGGACGGTGAACGTGCGAACATGCTTGATCTTCGGCAGGCCCATCCGAATCCTTCCCCCGTGACGCCCTTAGCGGCATCGTTCGTCTGGATTGTATAATATGACTATTAAAGTCAACCGCTCTTAGGGGCGTCGCGGCCTGCAAGTTGCGGTGGAACGGGGCCTCCGGTGGCCCAGTCGAGCAGCTCGATCGTGTGGACGACCGGAATGCCGAGGCGTGGAGCGAGCTGCATCGCGCAGCCGATATTGCCCGTGGCGATCACGTCGGCGTCGAGCCGCGCGAGATTGGCCGCCTTGCGGTCGCCGAGCTTGCCGGCGATTTCGGGCTGGAGGATGTTGTAGGTGCCCGCCGACCCGCAGCAGAGATGCGCCTCGATCGGCGTGCGGACGGCATAACCGGCGCCGGCCAGCAATCGCTTCGGCGCGTCGGTCACTTTTTGCCCATGCTGCAGCGAGCAAGCGGCATGATAGGCGACCGTCAGACCGCGGCCGTCGCCCAGCGGCAGCTCGGCGTCGATCAGCACTTCGCTGATGTCGCGCGCCAGACTGGAGACCCGCGCCGCCTTCTCGGCATAAGCGGGATCGTCGCGCAGCATGAATCCGTAATCCTTGATCGTCGTGCCGCAGCCCGATGCAGTGACGACGATCGCCGCGAGACCACCGGACTCGATCTCGCGCGTCCAGGCGTCGACATTGCGTCGGGCGGCTTCAAGGCTGGCTTTCTCGCGCCCCATATGGTGCACCAACGCCCCGCAGCATTGCTCGCTGGGTGTCAGCACGACATCGTAGCCCGCGCGATCGAGCAAGCGGATCGCCGCGGCGCGGAATTCTGGGCGCAGCACCGGCTCGGCACATCCCTGCAGCAGCGCGATACGCTGACGCGTCGTGGACGCTAGAACGTGTTTCTGCGGCGCGGACGGAATCCGCCGCGGCGCCAGCGCGAGCATCGCTGCTAGGGGACGTAGCGCGCCTACCTTGGCGAATAGCGGCGCCAGGGGCCGCCCGATTTGCGCGAGCCGCAGGGCGGCCCGGAATCGGGCAGGGTAGGGAAGCACCCAGGCCAGAATGCTGCGCAGCATCCGCTCGTGCCACGGGCGCGTGTAGCCCGCGTTGATATAGGCTCGGGCATGGTCGACCAGGTGCATATAGTTCACGCCCGACGGGCACGTCGTCATGCACGACAGGCAGGATAGGCAGCGGTCGACATGCTTGACGACCTCGGCGCTCGGGGCGCGCTCGTTCTCGAGCATGTCCTTGATCATGTAGATCCGCCCGCGCGGGCTATCGAGCTCGTCGCCGAGCAGGACATAGGTCGGGCAGGTCGCGGTGCAGAATCCGCAATGGACGCACTTGCGGATCACTCCTTCGGACGATGCCATTGCCGGATCGGCCAATTGCTCGGGGGAGAATTGCGTCTGCACCTAGAAGCGCCCTGTCTCGAACACGCCCGCCGGATCGAAGGCGCGGCGTACGCGCTCCTCCAGCGCGGCGAGCATGTTGGGTTGCGGATGAAGCGCCGGCACGATGGCGCGCGTTTCGGCGTCCGCGCGCACGAGCATGGCATGTCCGCCCGCTTGCATGGCAGCGGCGCGGATCGCCTGCGGATCGTCTGCGCTCGCGAGCCAGAGCAGGCCGCCGGCCCAGTCGAGCAGCCACGCGCCGTTGATCGCGGGGATAACGTTCGGCATCTGCGCCGCAGGGGCGATGATCCGCCACAGGGGCACGCCCGCCGGCAATGGTGCCGCCGTGGTGATCGCGGGCCAGAGGCGTGCGGCCTCTTCGTCAGCGAGCGGCGCGATGCCGTCGACCAGCCGCGTGAGGAGCGCCGCGCGCGCCTCGACCGAACTGGGAAAGCCGTCGAGGCGGATCGCGGTGAGCGGGGCGCCGTTCCAGTCCTGCAGATGCGCCGCTGCCGACACTTCGGCGGCCGACCCCATCGCCCGTGCCATCGCCGATATCGCGGCGGCGGGATCCAGGCCGGTGACCCCGAGCGTCAGCCGCAGGCGCGGCGCGGGTAGAACCTTGAGGGTCAGTTCGGTGATCGCGGCAAGCCGGCCCCAGCTTCCCGTGATCAGCTTGGGAAGATCGTAGCCGGTGACGTTCTTGACGACTTTCGCGCCCGCGACGAAGCGCTCGCCGCGTCCCGACACCCCCACGAAGCCCAGCAGATGATCGCGCGCCGCACCGCGGCTGACCCGGGTCGGACCCGCCACGCCGGCCGCGACGATGCCGCCGATCGTCGCCCCGCCAACCGCGCCGTCGAGTATCGCGCCGTGATCGAACGGATCGAACGCCAGCATCTGACCCTTGTCGGCGACCAAAGCCTGGACCTCGGCAAGCGGCGTTCCTGCTTGCACCGTCAGCACCAATTCCGGCGGATCATAATCGACCACGCCGGAAAAGCCGCGCATGTCGACGATCCGCGCGTCGGGGGTTGGCGCGCCGATCGCATCCTTGCTGCCGCCACCGCGCAGTCGCAGCCGCGCCCCGTCGCGCGCGGCCTCGGCGACTATCGCCGCAAGCGCATCGGCGCTGTCGGGGCGGATCGGGTCGGCCATCGTCAGAAGCGCGGCAAATCAGGGAACGGCAGGGCGCCGCGATGCACGTGCATCCGACCGAGTTCGGCGCAACGGTGCAGTTCGGGGAACATCTTGCCGGGGTTGAGCAGCAATTCGGGGTCGAACGCGCATTTGACGCGCTGCTGCTGTGCGAGATCGACGGGCGAGAACATCACCGGCATCAGGTCGCGCTTCTCGACGCCGACGCCATGCTCGCCGGTCAGCACGCCGCCGACCTCGACGCACAATCGCAAGATATCGGCGCCGAATGCCTCGGCTTGCTCGAGCTCGCCGGGCTTGTTGGCATCGTAGAGGATCAACGGGTGCAGATTGCCGTCGCCGGCATGGAACACGTTGATCACGCCCAGGCCATATTGCCCGGACAGCGCGCACATCCGCGTCAGCACATCGGGCAGGCGGCGGCGCGGGATCGTGCCGTCCATGCAGAGATAATCGGGCGCCAGCCGTCCGGCAGCCGGGAAGGCGGCCTTGCGCCCCGCCCAGAAGGCGACGCGCTCGTCATCGTCGGCCGAAATGCGGATCGATATCGCACCGTTGGCGCGCGCGATTTTCTCGACCTCCTCGAGCAAATGGTTGCATTCGGCGGCTGGACCATCGAGCTCGACGATCAGCAGCGCTTCGACGTCGAGTGGATAGCCGACCTGGACGAACGCCTCAGCGGCATGGACCGCGGGCTTGTCCATCATCTCCATGCCCGCGGGGATGATCCCCGCGGCGATCACGTCGGCGACGCAGCGTCCGGCGCCCTCTACCTCGGGAAAGCCGATCAGCAAGGCGCGCGCCGTTTCGGGCCGGGGCAGGATGCGGACCGTCACTTCCGTCACCACGCCGAGCAGCCCCTCGGACCCGACGATCACGCCGAGCAGATCGAGGCCCGCCGGCTCCAGCCCGCGTCCGCCGATCCGCAATACTTCGCCTTCGATCGTGACGAATTCGACGCCGAGCACGTTGTTGGTCGTCAGGCCGTATTTCAGGCAATGCACCCCGCCCGAATTCTCCGCGACATTGCCGCCGATCGTGCAGGCGATCTGGCTCGACGGATCGGGCGCGTAATAGAAGCCCTCGTCCTCGACCGCGCGGGTGATCGCCAGGTTGGTCACACCCGGCTGCACCACTACCAAACGGTCGGCATAATCGACCTCGAGGATGCGATTGAACCGCGCCATGCCGAGCAGCACGCCGTCGGCCAGCGGCAGCGCGCCGCCCGACAGCGAGGTGCCCGCGCCGCGCGGCACCACCTTGACACGATTGGCGTGACACCAGCGCAGGATCGCCGCGACCTGCTCGGTCGTCTCGGGCAGCACCACCACCATCGGCGGCTGGCGATAGGCCGTCAGCGCATCGGATTCATAGGGGCGCAGTTCGTCGGCTTTGTCGATCACTCCTTCGCCCGCCACGATCGCGCGCATCGCGGCAACGATCTCCCCGCGGCGCGCGAGCACCGCTTCGTCGGGGGCGGGCATGCAGATGGTCACGGCAGCGTTATTGCAGGTTCACGTACATGCCGCCATCGACCAGTAGCGCGGCGCCGGTGACATAAGCCGCCATGTCGGACGCCAAAAAGACGATTGGCCCGGCCAGGTCCTCGGGCATGCCGAGCCGGCCGAGCGGCGTGCGCGCTTCCATGTACTTGCGCTTTTCCGCATCAGCGAGGTCGTCCTTGTTGATCTCGGTCAGGATCGTGCCGGGCAGCACCGAATTGCAGCGAATGCCATGCTTGCCGAGCGCGATCGCGGCGGATTGCATCAACGAATGCACGCCGGCCTTGGTCGGGGTATAGTGCGTCTGGAACTCGCCGCCGACCAATGCCGAGATCGACGACACCGCGACGATCGCGCCGCCATCGCCCTGCCTGACCATCTGATTGGCGGCCGCCTGGACCATGAAATAGGCGCCGTGCAGATTGACGCGGAAGGTGCGCTCGACCGTCTCGACCGGCATGTCGAGAAAGGCGTGGAACGGACAGATACCGGCGTTCGATACCATCACGTCGACGCGGCCGAATTCGGCGACCGCGCGGGCGACGAAATCGGTTGCGGTCTCGGGCAGCGCGACGTCGCCCTTGATCGCAATGCCGCGCTGCCCGAGCGCCTCGATCTCGGCGATGCAGGAATGCGCCTTGTCGTCGCTCGACACATAGTTGATCGCGACGTCCGCGCCATGCTGCGCAGCACCGATCGCTGCGGCGCGGCCGATGCCGGTCGATCCGCCGGTGACCAGCACCGTCTTTCCCTCGAGAAGCTTCATCTGTTTCCTCGTTACTTGATGGGCTCGGCCAGGATCGAGCGGTCGATCGCGTCGATCCGGTTGACCCCGGTCAAGGTCATCGCGACCGTCATTTCCCTGGCGATCAATTCCAGCAATTTGGCGACGCCGGCCTCGCCTTGCGCCGCCAGCGCATAGACCCAGGCCCGCCCGAGCAGCACGCCCTTCGCGCCCAGCGCCAGCATCCGCACGACATCGAGTCCGTTGCGCACGCCGCCGTCGGCCAGAACGGTCAGCGAGTCACCGACTGCGTCGGCGATTGCAGGCAAAGCGCGCGCGCTCGACAGCACGCCGTCGAGCTGGCGGCCGCCATGATTGGAGACGACGATGCCGTTGGCGCCGATCGCCGCCGCTTCGCGCGCATCCTCGGGGTCGAGGATGCCCTTGATGATCAGCGGACCGTCCCATTCGGCACGGATCCAGTCGAGGTCGCGCCATTGGATCGACGGATCGAAATTGGCGCCGAGCCAGCCCATATAATCGTTGAGCCCGCTATCCTTGCCCAGCACGGGCAGCAAATTGCCGAGCGTGTGCGGTCGCCCGCGCAAACCGACGTCCCAGGACCAGGCCAGCTTGCCCATCGCTTGCAGCATGCGGCGCAGCGGCGCGTTGGGTCCCGACATGCCCGAATGTGCATCGCGATAGCGCGCACCCGGGACCGGCATGTCGACGGTGAAGACCATCGCGCTGGCGCCAGCCGCCTTTGCCCGCGCGATCAGGTCCTTCATGAAGGCGCGGTCGCGGATCACATAGAGCTGGAACCAGAACGGATCGGCGACCCGCGCTACCTCCTCGATCGAGCAGATCGATACGGTCGACAGGCAAGCCGGGATGCCCGCTGCCCGGGCGGCGCGCGCTGCCTGGATCTCGCCGCGCCGTGCGTACATGCCGCTGATCCCGACCGGCCCCAACGCGACCGGCAGGCCGACCTGCCGGCCGAACAGGCTGGTGCTCAGGTCGATCGTCGCGACGTCCTTGAGCACGCGCTGGCGCAGCGCGATGCCGGCCAGATCCTCGACATTGCGGCGCAACGTCACCTCGGCATAGGCGCCGCCATCGGCATAATCGAACAGGAAGCGCGGCAAACGTCGCCGCGCCGCTTCCCGGAAATCTGTGGCCGAAGAAATAATCATATTATTTCTCTAACGGCGATGCGCGGCGTCGTCACCCCTCAATAAGAGGTGAACAACGCCTCGCGCGCAAGTTTGAGCGCGGTTACCGCGTCATGCTCGTCCTGTGCCTTCTGCATCGCCGCGAAATCGAGCTTGTCGAGGGCGCGCTCGACAATCTTGAGGAAGTCGATCGCGGTATTGGCGACGGCGACGCAATCCTCGCGGAACGGGAATTGGTCGAGCTGCCACACACCTTCCCACTTGTTCTTGCGCAGCGTGTAGAAGAATTCGAACAGCTCGATCGGGTGGACCGATCCGGCGATCAAATCGTCGTCCCAGCTGCGGAAATTGTCGTTCACGTCCATGCCGAACAGCCGGCCATGGTCGATCGCGAGTTGCGCCGCGTCGGCCGGGCTTTCGCCGCCGTAAAGCGAATGGCCGAAATCGAGCAGGATGCCGACATTGGGCACGCCCATCTTCTCGATCCCGAGCAAGGTGCGGGCGACGCTGTCATAGCTCATGTGCACGCGGGGCTCGCGCGGCTTGTATTCGATCACGAACTTGAGGTCGGGATTCTGCGAGGCAAGCTCTCCGATGCCCTCAATGCTGTGCCGCCACAGCTGCTTATGGTCGACCTGAAACGGATAGTCCCAGCCGTCCTGGCCGGGCCAGAGCTTGACGTAATCGGCACCGAAGCGGCGGACGACATTGGCGGCGTCGTTGACCATCTCATTGGCCAGCTTGCGCACGCCCGGATCGGGGTTGGTGAAGGCGCCCTTGGCGAACTGGCGCGTGTAGATTTCCGGGGTGATGCCGATCACCGAGAGGTTGTTGCGCTTGAGCGCTTCCTCGACTTTGTCGAACGAGGTTTCGCCGCCGGGAAAGGGGTAATTGATGTCGACCACCGACAGATCGTCGACCTGGCCGGCGAGATCGATCATTTCGATCAGCGTGCGTGGCGGTCCGTAGCCATCGGTCGCGTAGCGGTCGACATAGGTCGCGAAATGCCAGATGCCGGCGCCGTACCGTTGCTTGCTCACGTTCGATCCTCACCTAATTGTTTCGAAAACTTACGAATACGGCGTATCCAAAGGCTCAGGCGACGATGACCTCCACGCCAATGCCTTCGATTGCCGCGCGGTCCTCGTCGCGGATCGCCTCGTCGGTTACGAGCGTGCGGACCAGTTCCAATCCGCCCAAAGACGTGAACGAGCGCTGCCCGATCTTGCTCGAATCGGCGACCAGGATGACGGTCTGCGCCGCGCCGATCATCGCGCGTTTCACGGCGATGTCGGACATCGCCGGATAGGTCAGCCCTGCCTCGAGATCGAGGGCGGCGGTTGCCAGGAAGAGTTTCTGGACGAACAGCCCGCGAAAATAGTCTGCCGACCGCTCGCCCGACAGCGACAGGGTAGGGGCCTTGAAATGGCCGCCGGTCATATGGACCTCGAACCCCGGCTCGGCGCCCAGCATCAGCGCGATGTTGAGCGCGTTGGTGATCACGGTCATGTCGCGCTTGCCGATCAGCTGCGCGGCCACCTCGGTAGTGGTCGAGCCCGAGTCCAGGATCACCGTCTCGCCGTCGTTCGCCAGCGCCGCGGCGGCGCGGCCGATCCGGCGCTTGGCGTCCATATTCTCGAGATGCTGGAGCGCCATCGAGCGCACCTGCTGCGTCACCGACTTGAGGAAGGCGCCGCCATGTTCGCGCACGATATGGCCATCGGTCTCGAGCTTCTCGAGATCCTGGCGCATCGTCACTTCGGACACCTCGAATGCTTCGGCCAGGGTGCGCACGCGCGCGCTGCCTTCCTCCTGCAGCCAGTCGAGGATCCGAGCGCGTCGCGCCTCGCCGAGCAGCCGCGACCGCGAGCCCCCGCTCACCGGCCGGTCTTCCTTGTTGTCGCCGGGCTCGACACCCGACGCGACCTTATCGGCATGGCTCTCCATGGTCTTCTGCTGGCTCGCTTCCAGTTTCGAGTTCGATAGGTCGGGTTTTCGCTTTTTGTCAATCTCTTCGTCTTTTGGCCGCAAAAACGAAAGCAAACGTAAGCAAATGGCTTGTGTTCGGATATAATCACACTTATAACCCTTCGCAGGAGAGGTTAATCAATGGACCATCAGGCGCTTCGGTCTTCCGATGCGAACGCTCATACGCTGGAAGAGCGCGCCGCGCACGTCCGGGCGCGCGCCAACTGGATGCGTCAGCGGCTGCTCAGGATGATCGTCGATGCCGGCCAGGGCCATCCCGGCGGCGACCTTTCGGCCAGCGACATCGTCGCGTCCCTCTATTTCGATATTCTGCGCATCGACAGCGCCAATCCGAACGCGCCCGATCGCGACCGCTTCATCCTGTCCAAGGGGCATTGTACCGGTGCGCTCTATACCGCGCTGGCGGGGGCGGGATTCTTTCCCGAGGCCGAACTCGACACCTATCTCAAGCCCGAATCGCGGCTCAACGGCCATCCCAATCGCGTCTATCTGCCGGGGGTGGAGACCAATACCGGGCCGCTCGGCCACGGTTTTCCGGTCGGCGTCGGCGTCGCGGTGGCGGGGCAGATCGACGGCGCCGGCTATCGCGTGTTCGTGCTGACCGGCGACGGCGAGTTGCAGGAAGGCAGCATGTGGGAAGCGGCGATGTTCGCCGGCCATCGCAAGCTCGGCAACCTCACCGTGATCGTCGACCGCAACCGCCTGCAACAGGGCGCGCGGACGGAGGAGACCAACGCGCTCGAACCGCTCGCCGACAAGTGGCGCGCATTCGGCTGGGACGTGGTAGAGGTCGATGGGCATGACGTGATCGCCCTGCTCAGGGCGTTCGACGATGCCGCGCAGCCGCGCGACAAGCCGCGCGTGCTGATCGCCAACACGTTCAAGGGCAACGGCGTCAGCTACATGCGCGACCAGGCCGGCTGGCACCATGGCGTCCCCAATGCGGATCAGCTTGCCCAGGCGATCGCCGAGCTCGAAGCGGAGAAGAGCGAGTGAACGCCCCGGCCAATCTTCCCGGCATGTTCGATTGCCGCGACGCCTATGTCCGCGCGCTCGAAGAGCTCGCTGCCGCCGACGATCGCATCGTCGCGGTGTGCAACGATTCGGTCGGGTCGTCCAAGCTCGGCAAGTTTCGCGATCGTTTTCCCGATCGGCTGGTCAATGTCGGCATCGCCGAGCAGAATATGGTCGGGGTCGGCGCCGGCCTGGCGAACGGCGGCAAGGTGCCGTTCGTCAGTGGCGCGGCCTGTTTCCTGACCGCGCGCGCGATGGAGCAGATCAAGGTCGACTGCGCCTATAGCCAGGCGAACGTGAAGCTCTGTGGAATTTCCAGTGGCGTCGCCTATGGCGAACTCGGCGCGACGCATCACAGCATCGAGGATGTCGCCTGGCTGCGCGCGATCGACAAATTGACCGTGATCGTGCCGTCCGATCCATGGGAAACGGCGGAGGCGATCAAGGCCGCCGCCGCGCATGACGGCCCCATCTTCATTCGGATCAGCCGCATGCCGGTCCCGGCGATCGAGCGGCCCAGCGGGGCGGTCTTCGCGATCGGCAAGGCGGAAACGCTGCGCGAGGGCGGCGACGTCGCGATCATCGCGAGCGGCACGCTGGTTCATCGCGCGCTCGATGCGGCGGCCGCACTGGCGCGGCATGGCATCGCCGCGCGCGTGGTCAACATGGCGACCGTCTCGCCGCTAGATACCGACGCGCTCGCCGCTGCGGCCGCGACCGGCGCGATCGTCACCGCGGAAGAGGGTCTGGCGCGCGGTGGGCTGGGCGGCGCGATCGCCGAATATTGTGCGCAGCATCGGCCGGTGCCGATGCGGATGCTCGGCTTTCAGGGTTTTGCGCCGACCGGGTCGGCGACCTGGCTGATGGACCATGCCGGGCTCAATGCCGCCGGCATCGCCGCCGCCGCGCAAGAATTGGTCGCCGGGAAAAGCTGATGGACGACCGGCTCATCCTTGCGATCGACCAGGGCACGACCAACACCAAGGCGCTGCTCGTCGCGTCCGACGGTTCGGTGCGCCTGTCGCGGTCGCGGGCGATGCGCGTCGATTACCCGCAGCCGGGCTGGGCCGAACAATCGGCGTCGGACATCTGGGAAGGCGTTGCCGCTCTGATCGCCGAATTGGCGGCGGCGGTCGATCCGGCCTCGATCGCCGCCGTCGCGATCTCCAACCAGCGCGAGACGATCATTTTGTGGGACGCCGAGACCGGCCGCCCCGTCGGCCCCGCGGTGATCTGGCAATGCCGCCGCTCGGCCGATCGCTGCGCCGCTTTGCGCACGGCGGGGCATGAGGCGGAGATCGTCGCGCGCAGCGGGTTGGGGATCGATCCCTTGTTTCCGGCAGCGAAGATCGCCTGGCTGCTCGACACGATTCCCGATGCGCGGGCGCGGGCTGAACGCGGCGACCTGCGTTGCGGCACGGTCGACAGCTGGCTGTTGTGGAACCTGACCGGTGGCGCGGTGCACGCGACCGACCATAGCAACGCTTCGCGCACGCAACTCTTCAACATCGACACGCTCGACTGGGACGCCGAACTCGCCCGCCTGTTCGACGTGCCGCTCGGCCTGTTGCCCAAAGTGATGCCGTCCGACAGCGAGTTCGGCACCGTCGCTCCGGGACTGACCGCGCTTCGCGACGGCACGCCGATCCTGGCGGTGATGGGTGACAGCCACGCAGCCTTGTTCGAGCACAGTGCCGACGGATCGCCGCGGGTCAAGGTGACGATCGGCACCGGCAGTTCGCTGATGGCAGCGACCGGGGAACGGCTGCGCTCGGCGCATGGCCTGTCGAGCACCATCGCATGGAGTCGCGGCGATCGCGTCCAATATGCGCTCGAGGGCAATATCCTGGTCTCCGGCCATGCCGCGGCCTTCGCCACCACCATGCTCGGGCTGCCCAACGAAGCGGCACTGACGGCGTTGGCCGAGAGTGTCGCGGACAGTGGCGACGTGGTCTTCGTGCCCGCGCTGGCCGGGCTCGGCGCGCCGCATTGGTGCAGCGCTGCGCGCGGAACGATCACCGGGCTCTCGCTCGCTACTCAGCCGGCGCACATCGCGCGCGCGACGTTGGAAGCGATCGCGCTGCAGATCGGCGACGTCGTGGCGGCGCTCGATGCCGATTTCGGCACCGCGATTACCGAATTGTCGATCGACGGCGGTGCCGCGCGCAACGCGCTGCTGATGCAATTGCTCGCCGATCTGACCGGACGGCGCACAATCCGACCCGCCATCCCGGAAGCGAGCGCGCTCGGCGTGGCGCGGCTGGCGGCGGACGGGATCGGCATGAAGCTGCCGGCAAGCGGCGAACAACAGAAGGAATTTTTCGATCCGACAATGTCGGCGGAGCAGCGCGAAGGCCTGCTTGCCCGCTGGCGTGCGGCGGTGGCCGGCGCGGTGCGCGCGGCCGGATCGAGCGAGACGTAACGCCGGGCGGAGATCCGGGAAGCTGGTGTGATTTCGAAGAAAAAGTCGAAAATAGGGAGTGGGACAATGAAGGTATATCTGAAGAAGCCAGGATTCGAACGGCGTGCTGCGCATGCCGCACTGCTCGCCGGTGTGAGCCTGATGACGATGATCGCGGTCCCGGCATTCGCCCAGGAGACTCCGGCGCCAGCACCGACCGCGGACGTTCCCCAGGATACGACGGATGCGCCACAGGGCGAGATCGTCGTCACCGGCAGCCGCATCAAGAGCCCGACGCTGACGTCGCCGTCGCCGCTTCAGGTGATCACCAGCGAAGACCTGCGCAAGCAGGGCACGACCAACGTCCAGGATATCCTCCAGATCAATCCCGCGGTCGGCATTCCGGGCAAGAGCCGTAACACGACCGGGAACGATACCGACCCCGGCCTCGCGACCATCAACCTTCGCAACCTCGGCCCCGACCGCACCCTCGTGCTGATCGACGGCCGGCGAACCGTGGCGGGCGTACCCGGCACGGCGCAGGTCGACGTGTCGATGATTCCGCCGTCCTTCGTCGATCGCGTCGACGTGCTGACCGGCGGTGCCTCGGCGGTTTATGGATCGGACGCGATCGCGGGCGTGGTGAACTTCATCTACAAGAAGAAGTTCACCGGCGTTCAGCTCAACGTCCAGGACGGCATCTCGCAGAAGGGCGACAATCACGAGCTCGACGCCAATGTCACCTTCGGCACCAATTTCGCCGGCGATCGCGGCAACGTGATGGCCTATGTCGGTTGGAACCAGGCAAGCGCCGTTTTCGCGGCCGATCGTGATTTCAGCCGCCTTTCGGCGCTGAGCCTGGGCACGACCGAACGCGTCGCCGGCAAGTCCGATCTCAACCTCAAGGCGGCGCAGGATCTGTTCAAGCGCGCCTATGTTCCGTCGAGCGTCGGCCCGGGCGGCGCCTTCGTGATCGGCGGCAAGTCGAACCAGATCATCGCCCCGGACGGCTCGTTCCACAATTACAACGCGGCGACCGACGGCTTCAACGCCGCGCAATACGGCCAGATCGCGCCGCCGTCGAAGCGACTGACCTTCGCCCAGCGCACCAATTTCGACGTGACCGACAAGGTCAACGTCTTCCTCGAGACGACCTATGTGAACGTGCGCACCAACGGCGAGCGCGAAGCGTCGCCAATGCGCACCGACAGCGCGTTGGGTGCGTTCCCGGGGACCGGCGGTTTCTATCCGATCCAATATGCGGTGACCAATCCGACCACGGGGGCGACGGTGATCGTCAATAACCCGTTGGTGCCGACCGCCGTCTTCAACGCCGCGACCGACCGCTCGACCAATGATGCGATCGGGTCGAAAGACTTGAGCATGCTGATCCGGACGACCGCGTTCGGATCACGCAAGACGCCGACCGAGCGCGACAATTTCCGGATCGCCGCCGGCGGATCCTGGGACATTGGCGGCAGCTGGAGCCTCGATGGCTATTACCAGTACAGCTACACCAAACAGCACCAGGAAATGACCGGGCTGGCGAACCTCTACAACCTCGCCAACGCGCTCCAGGTCATGCCGGACATCTTCGACTACAATAAGAACGGCAACCTCACCGAGGCCGTCTGCGTCGATGCCAATGCACGTGCGGCGGGATGCGTCCCGGTCGACATTTATGGTCTGAATCCCGATGGCTCGTCGAAGATTTCGGCGGCCGCGGCGAAATACCTGCAGACCAACCTCATCCGCGACTCCAAGCAGGAGATGCAGGTCGCATCGCTCAACCTGGGCGGCAATTTGTTCAAGCTGCCTTATGGTCCGCTCCAGATCTCGGTCGGTGCCGAATATCGCACCGAGTCCAGCCGCGACATCTTCGACCCGCTGAGCAATCAGGCGAAGAACGGGTACGTTCAGTTGCTGAACACGTCGGGTTCGTTCAACGTCAAGGAAGCCTATGGCGAAGTGGTCGCGCCGATCCTGGCGGACCTGCCGTTCTTCAAGGCACTGACCTTGCGCGGTGCGTATCGCTTGTCGGACTATTCGACCGTCGGCAGCTTCTCGGCGTGGAACATCGGGGGTGAATGGGCGCCGACCTCGGATATCCGCTTCCGTGCGGTCTATGCGCATGCGGTCCGCGCACCGAACATCGGCGAATTGTTCTCGGCCGCGTCGTCGGGCATCACCTCAATCACCGATCCGTGTCAGGGCATTACCCTGACGTCGACCGGGGCGACGGCCGCCAATTGCCTCGCCGTCCCGTCCGTCGTCGCGAACATCAACGCCAACGGCAAGTTCACGCTGACGCCGTCGGACCAGAGTGGCGTTGGCAGCGTGTCGGGCAGCAACCCGAACATCAAGCAGGAAACCGGCAAGACCTTCACTGCCGGCGTCGTGATCAATCCGCGCTCGATCAATGCCTTGCGGAATCTGACCTTCACGGCCGACTATTTCGACATCCAGCTGCAGGGTGCGATCAGCCGGCTGTCGACAACGACCATCCTCAATAAATGTTACGTGCAGGGCATTTCGGACTTCTGCCAGTTCATCACTCGGCGCGATCAGCCGTCGGGCGCGTTCAGCATCGGGTCGGTCCAGCAAATCTTCACGACGCTGGTCAATAGCGGCGGCGCATTCACGCGCGGCCTCGACTTCACGCTGAACTATCGTCAGGCGGTCTTTGGCGGGACGGCCACGTTCGAGGGCAGCTGGACCCATCTGCTCAAGAATGGCGTCGTTCCGCTCCAGGGCGACAAATACGACAACACGATGGGCGAGTTCGGCAACCCGCGGGACAAGGCCGTCCTGACCCTCGACTGGTCGAACGACATGTTCGGGGTGACGGTCACCAACCAGTATATCGGCAAGCAGATGCTGGACTATGAAAACTTCCAGACCACCTATGTTCTGGCCGATGGATCATTGCCGCCCAAGAGCTTGTTCACGCTCGGCGCCAGGGTCTACACCGACGTGCAGGTCCGCTTCGACGTCAAGAAGAATTGGGAATTCTATCTCGGCGCGAAGAATGCCTTCGATGTGAAGATGCCGCCGCTTTACGGCAATGTCGGCAACTTCAATCCCTCGACCATCTACGATCCGATCGGCCGCCGTTTCTACGCCGGTTTCCGGATCAAGATGTAACCTCGCAACCCGTTTCCTCCCCTGGGCGGGGGAAGCAGTTTCGGCTGCTTCCTCCGTCTTTTTTGTTTGGTGGCTTCAGCCGGAAGCGCGCCGCAGTCGGATTCGAACGCGAATGTTGCGTACGGTGTCAGGGAATAGCAGCCCTATTTTACAGCCACCGCCGCCGCGTCATCGAGCAGCAACGCCCAGTCGTTGCCCGGCGCCGGTGTGCCGGGTGGGGTGAACAGACGCCTGCCGTGATTGGGAAAAGTACCGATCGCCCGTGTCTGGCCGGTACGCGGATCGTACCACGAAGCGCGCACGCGCTTGCCGCTGATCCTGCCCATCTGCACGCGGAACGGCTTGCCCGTATAGCTATAGGCGATCGCATAGCCGGTGCCGCGCGTCGCCGCGACGCGATCATAGCGCGTGCCGTTGCCGACGATCAGCGACTGGTCCGGCACGCGCTCAACATAGGGCCGTGACAGGATCAGGTCCTTGAGGAACCGCATCTGCCCGCCGCCTGGCGCCTGCAACCCGTCCTGCCAGGAAATCTTGGGCCAGTAAGCGGCTTTCTCGCCCGGCGTGTAGAATTGCATCACGCTGTTCTCGCCATAGGTGTGTCCGAACGCGCCAGCCAGCACGGACCACCAGGCGTAACGGCGCGCATCGGCTGCCTGCCAGATCGGAAACTGCACGAAATCGAGGCCATGCGGGATATTCTCGTAACTCGGTTCGCCATCGATCGTCGGCTTGGCTGGGCGGCGCTTCCAATCGTCCTCGATATAGCGCCAATTGTCCTCGCCATAGGCGCAGCGCTGGGTGTCCTGCGCATAGTCCTGGTGCCCCGACTGAAACATGTCGAAATCGAGCCAGGCTGCGTCATGAAACACCCAGGAGGAATCGGTCCGCCCGAACGGGTGAAAAGTCATCAAATGGGTGTGGTCGATCGACTTGATCGTCTCGCCCAGCGCACGCCAGGTCAACGTCGCCATGTCGGCATGGGTATCGCCGCCGTTGATCCAGACGATATTGGGCTTGTCCTTATAGCGTTCGGCGAGGAAGCGGCCATAGATCGGCGCATTGTCGACCGTCAGCTTGCGCATTTCCGCGAACGTGCCCCAGGCAGGCACCAACGCGACGTACAGGCCATGCGCCGCAGCCCGGTCGACCACCCAATCGAGATGGTCCCAATAATCGTACTCACCGGGCTTCGAAGGATCGTTACCGGGCGTGACCCGGGGCCGCGCGACATCGCCATCGACCAAGGCCGGTCCGGTCAGCGGGTTCGCCATTTCCGGCCGGTGGAGCACCATGACCTGAATGACGGTGAAGCCCTGGCGTTCGCGCGTCGCGAAATATTGCTCGACCTGCTCGCGATTGAGCTTGGAGAGGAGCAGCCAGCCGGTGTCGCCCAGCCAGAAGAAAGGCTTTCCGCCGGCCTGGAGATAGCGGCCGTTGTCCGACACCTTGAGCAACGGCGTCCGCTCCTGCGCCGTTGCCGGAAAGGTGGTCGCCGTCGCCAGCGCCAGCGCCGCGATCGCCGCTTTGGCCCAGCTCATTCTCCCCTCCTTCGCGCGCGTCAGCGCGCGGCTTTCATCCCTGCCTCGATTTCCTCGAGCGACTTGCCCTCGTTGCGCGGCGCGCCGAGGAATCCGATCAGTCCGCTGACCACCAGGAAACTCACCAGGATCCAGGCGAGCGTGGTGAAGCCGGTCGCGGTCAGGGCCGGTACGAAGAAGCTGAAAATGCCGAGCGACACGCGGATGATCGCGAACATGACCCCCTGCGCGGTCGAGCGCAGCAACGTCGGGAACATTTCGGCGCTCCATAGCTGGAAAAAGCTTTGCGCGCCAAAACCTTGACCGAACGCCATCAGGAAAACGTGGATGATCGCGATCGGTAGCGTGAGCGGGAAAATCGCCAGCAACGACATGCCGACCACCTGGATCACCGCCGATATGCCAAACAGCATCCGCTGGTTCACCCGGTCGGAGAATTGCATGAAGATCAGGTAGATCGACATCATGCCGATGAAGAAGCTCAGCGTCTGTACCGCCACCGCGGTAAACTGGCTCTGATTGCCGACCGTGCGCAGGATGAACGGAAAGAAGAAGCCGTTGGTCCCCGCCCAAAGGTTCCACATGCCGTACATGCCGATCAGGAAACCCATCGAACGCAGGTTCGGCCAGGTCAGCAAATCGCTGAGCTTGGCACGGCGCTGGTCCTTGGCTGGCTGGGTTTGCGCGTCGAGCCACCGCTTCGATTCGTGCATCCGCGCGCGCAGGAAGGTCAGGGCGATCGCCAGGATCGCGAGATGCGCGAACACGATCCGTGCGCCCAATAGCCCAAGCGGGGAGAGCACGAGGAACATCAGCAGCACGACTGTCGGACCGAGATACCATAGCACCTGTGCGACGCCGCTATGCTTGCCTCGCGAATCGTCGGGCGCCTGTTCGGCAATCAGCGACCAGGACGCCGGGATATCGGCACCCACCGCCAGGCCGACCAGGAAGAATCCCAGCACGACCATCCAGGCGTTGATCGCGAACACCAGCCACAGCATGCCGAACGCGTAGAACAGCATATCGTATTGGTAGATCTTCTTGCGGCCCAGCAGGTCGCACAGCCGCCCGCCGATCAGCGCGCCGATTCCGGCCGATATCGCGTTGGGCCCGAATGCCCCGAGGACGCCGAGCGTCGTGTTGCTGAGCCCGTACGCTTCCTGCCACAATGCCAGCGCCACCGAGCCCGCAACGATCGATCCGGCGTCGATATAATTGGCCAGACCCGCCAGGATCGTGTCCCGCCAGCCTCCTGTCGCGGAGCCCCCCGTGGTCATTGGCATGCTCTCCGTCTAAAGCGTATGATAATATTATTTTCTGAGTGTAGCATCGGTGCAGAGCGACGCAAGTCTTCGCGCGTTGGTACCGGGTTTGTCGATCGTGCCATCGCGGCAATTGATCATATTATAATCCCAAATTGACTCGGCTGGAGGCGCCCGATACCTCTCGGAAAACCCGGCCGAAGCCACAATTCGGTCGCCAGGAGAGGATGAGGCGATGGGACTTTCGCGGCGCGCGGTGCTGGCCAATGCCATGGTGCTGGGAGCGGTTGCCGCTTCGGGTCCGATATCGGCGGCAACGAAGCGCTCGGCCAGTAAGCGTGTCGAACGCTGGGGCGTGTACGAGATCGCGCTTGACGGGCCGCAGACCGACAATCCCTTCGACGACGTCACCTTGCATGCGACCTTCACCGACGGTGGACGGACGATCCGCGTGCCCGGCTTCTATGATGGCAACGGCGTCTATCGCATCCGCTTCAGCCCGCCCGAGATCGGTGATTGGCGCTGGACCAGCGAGAGCGACGCGCCCACGCTCAGCGGCCGCACCGGCGCGTTCGAGGCGATCGCGCCGAGCGCCGGCAACCATGGCCCGGTGCGCGTCACCAAGGACGGCTATCATTTCGAATATGCCGACGGGACGCCGTTCCGCCAGATCGGCACGACCAGCTATTCCTGGGCGCTGCAATCCGACGCCCGATGCGCGGAGACGCTGAAGACGCTTGCCGGCGCGCCGTTCAACAAGATGCGCATGCTGGTCTTTCCCAACGTGGAATCGGTCGCGACCAATCCGTTCGTGCGGACGGGCGACGGGCCGAAGGCCTGGGATCCCGCGCGCTTCGACCCGGCCTATTTCCGCCGCTACGAGAATCGGATCGTCCGGCTGGGCGCGCTCGGCATCCAGGCCGACGTCATCCTCTACCACCCATACGATACCAAGCGCGGCTATTCCGACATGACACGCGCCGATGACCAGCGTTACCTGCGCTACGTCGCCGCGCGGTTCGGCGCCTATCGCAACGTCTGGTGGTCGATGGGTAACGAATATGATGCCATCAAGACCAAGACGATGGACGATTGGGATCATCTGTTCCAGGTGCTGGTCGCCGCCGATCCCCACGACCGGCTGCGCTCGATCCACCAGATCAACACCTATTATGACGCGCGCAAGCCCTGGATCACGCATGCCAGCATCCAGAACGGTGCGGCAGTGCTCGACGACATTCGCGCCGAGCTGCACCGTGCCTTCGCGCTCAAGCCGGTGATCTTCGACGAAGTGGTCTATGAAGGGAATTCGGACAAACGCTGGGGCCAATTGACCGGCGAGGAGATGGTCGAACGCTTCTGGTACGGACTGATCGGCGGTACCTATGTCGGCCATAGCGAGACGTTCGACGTCAACCACAATGCCGATTTCTCGTGGCTGGGACAGGGCGGCAAGCTGGTCGGCACCAGTCCGCCGCGGCTCGCCTTTCTGCGCAAGATCATGGAGGAGGGGCCGGTCCCCGGCATCGAGCCGATCCAGGCGTGGTGGAACTATCATCTCGGCGGCAAGGCCAATCATTATTACCTTCGCTATTTCGGCGCCGACCGCCCGACCGAATGGGAGGTCGTGTTGCCCGGCCGTGGCGAAGAGGCGCTACAGAGCTACCGGATCGACGTGATCGACACCTGGAACATGACCATCACCCCCGTCGACGGCGTGTTCAAGATGGCGCGCAAGAACGACTACGACGTGCAGGACCCGACGCGGCCGAAGGTTGCGCTGCCTGGCAAGCCCTGGATCGCGTTGCGGGTGACGAGGGTGTGATCCGCTGACGCAACCCGGCCGAGCCAGCCGCGTTCGGAAAGGCATGACCCAATTCGCCACCACTTCTCTCGCCCTCTTCGTTCTCGCCGTGCAGGACCTTCATGACGGCGAATGCGTCTGGGCCGATCGGGTCCGCGGCATCGCCGACCGGATCGCGCATGACCGGTTTGCCGCGGTGATGCAGTCCGAGATCGGGCAGGGACGCGAGCGTGCGGGCCGCCTTCAGGCCATCGCGACCTCCTTGCGCATAGACATAGCGGGGGCAGAGAATATCTGGCTGCGCGCTATCCTGGAGGACGCGCATCGCGACACGACGATGATCGAGCAAGGTCCTCTTCTCGATATCGCGCTGATCGGCGCGTTCCGAAAAGGCGTGCAGGCCGAGCGTGTCAGCTATGAAACTGCCATCGCGCTCGCTCACTCGCTCGGGCTGAACGACGCCGAGAAGGCGTTGACACAGAGCCGAAACGAATTGGCCGGAACGGACGAGACACTGGCGGCCCTGCTCCGAGAAATTGCCGCCTGATCCGCGCTCGGGCGGGTCGCGCCTCCGTTCCGCGGGACACGTACCTTCAGCAGCCGCCGAGCGGAAACACATTGATTCTGAGCAAGATATGAAACCAAATCGCAGCAGCGGCTTTCTGACCATCGCGATGAGCCGGTATTATTTCAACGTCTATAACGACGAGATCACGTTGGACGAGGAGGGGGCCGAATTGGCCGACACCTCGATGGCGATGCGGCGCGCGGCCGATGAGGCGCGCAATTTCGCTGCGGAATCGGTCAAGGCGCGCGGTCACTTGGTGCTCCACCACAAGATCGAGGTCGAGGACGAGGCGCGCAACACGATTGGCGTCGTCTATTTTCGCGATGTGGTCGCGATCGAGGCCTGAGCCGGGGCGCTTATGTCGATCTTGCCCGGCATTCAGCCAGTCTCGGCTGACCGGTAGCCATATGTCCCCGGTTGGTTCATCCATTTGAAATATCGCTATAACCCACGTTAGCCTCGCGAAAAAACGCGGAACGTCCGTGCTCTTGGCTGGTTGCCAGTCAACCAAGGAGTACGATCCATGTTCATGCATAATAAGCGCCTGCAATATACAGTGCGCGTGTCCGAACCTAACCCGGTGCTCGCCTCGTTGCTGCTTGAGCAGTTCGGCGGGCCGGACGGCGAATTGGCGGCGGCGATGCGCTATTTCACGCAAGGTCTTGGCGACGACGATCCCGGTCGTAAGGATTTGTTGCTCGACATCGCGACCGAGGAATTGAGCCATCTCGAGGTGATCGGGTCGATCGTCGCGATGCTCAACAAAGGCGTGAAGGCGCAACTGGCCGAGGGCGCGATGGAAGAGGCCGAGCTCTATCTGTCGCTGACCAAGGGCGGCGACAGCCACACCCAGGCGATCCTCTATGGTGGGGGGCCGGCGCTGACCAATTCCTCCGGCGTGCCGTGGACGGCCGCCTATATTGACAGCCGAGGCGATCCGACGTGCGACCTGCGGTCCAACATCGCCGCGGAAAGCCGGGCGAAGATCGTCTATGAGCGCCTGATCAACATCACCGACGATCCGGGGATCAAGGATGCGCTGGGCTTCCTGATGACGCGCGAGATCGCGCATCAGAAGAGCTTCGAGAAAGCGTTGTACGCGATCGAGAACAACTTCCCGCCGGGCAAGCTTCCCGGGCTCGCCAAATATGCCAGCATGTACGTCAACACCTCGCAGGGTGACGGCGATGTCGACGGCGCCTGGAACGAGGGTGAGCAGTGGGATCGCGTCGATGATGTCGCCGGCAGCGTTCCGCTCGACGGCGGTAGCGGCGACGCCAGCGTCGAACTGGGCGACGGCGACGCGAAGGCGGCCGCGGCTCTGATGCAGCGGACCGCATCGCGGTCCGATCACAATCCGACGACGGGCGCGGACCTCGGGGCCGGTCCGGGTGCCGGCCGGATGACCGACGAAGATCTCGGCGGAGCGACCGACATGGCGGACGCCACGCTGCTCAGCGAACCCGCCGAATAACGAACCCCTTTTTACAGATGATGGAGTAGATGATGGCTGAGACACTCGAACGCGCCGACGTGGTTCAACACGTGTTTGTCGTGGGTCTGCGCAACGCCCACGCTTTGGAGCACCAGGCGCTGGCGTTGATGGACCGTCAGATCGATCATTTGAGCCACTATCCCGAAGTGGCGCAGCGGCTGAAGGCGCATCGTGTCGAAACCGAGGGACAGATCGAACGGCTCGACGAGATCCTGCAGTCGCTCGACGAGAAGGCGTCGGTGGTAAAGGATACCGCCCTGGGGCTGGTCGGCAACCTCGCCGCTTTGGGCCATGTCTTGGCACCCGACGAAATCCTCAAGAACAGTTTCGCCAATTTCGCCTTCGAGAATTTCGAGGTGGCGAGCTACAAATCGTTGATCACCGTCGCGGAGACGGGTGGGTTCGGCAGTGCCTTGCCGCTACTGCAACGAACGCTGGACGAGGAACTCGCCATGGCGCGGTTCTGCGACGAGAGCCTGCCAGCCATCACGCGCAAATATCTCGAGTTGCGCGCGCAGGGGGCGACGGCGAGCCATTGATCCGCCGCTATGTCGGCTGGCTGGGTAAACCAGCGGACCGCACACGGTAATCGTATTGAGCGACATCAGATCGCCCGAAACCTACCGGGCGGATGGGCGTTCGGTCACTATGCGCTGTCGCACTGACGGTGAAGCGGCCGGGCGCCAGTAGACCTGCCATCCGTGCTCGGACCGGCCGGCGGTTGAGCATCCCTTGACCAGCGATTTCCAGAAGGATCTTCACTACCCCCATGTTTCATTGGACTCACACCGCTCAGGACGCGTTGGAACGCAAACTTTTCGCTCATGTCGAAGCCGCGTCATTTCCCTGTGTCGGCGCGAAATCGGCGCTGGCGCGCGGTCGCCTGACGGTTCTTGCCTGCGATAATATCGACAGCGCCTGGGACGATTTGCGCATCCATGAGGCGCTGTTGCGCTTCACCGGGGCGTATCGCGACGATCCGGCGATATTCCAGAGCTTCGCCGTCGTTTTCCAGGGCCCCGTCAATCTCGACGAAGAAGCGTTCGAACGCGCGCTATGGGATCGCGTCCAGTCGCTCCACGACAAGGACGTCTGGCGCGGTCAGGCCTATGACTCACGTGTCAGCGCCGATCCCGGCAACCCGCATTTCTCGCTGAGCTTCGGGGGCGAGGCGTTCTTCATCGTCGGCCTTCATCCCAAGGCTAGCCGTCCGGCTCGCCGGTTCGAGCAGCCGACCCTCGTCTTCAACCTCCACGACCAATTCGAGCGGCTGCGCGAGGCCGGCAAATATGAAGGGCTGCGCGAGAAGATCCTGGTGCGGGACGACAATCTTGCCGGGTCGCGCAATCCGATGCTGGCGCGTCATGGAGAGGTCAGCGAGGCGCGGCAATATTCGGGCCGCGCGGTGGATGAGGATTGGGAGCCTCCGTTCGAATATCGCGGCGAGGCGAAATGAGCAGCGAGATCGTCATTCCGGAACGGAGCGGCACCGCTTTCCCGTTGCCTCGCGGCGCGCTGTTGACGGTGATCGATCCCAGGGGCGAGCAAGTGGCGGATCTGCTCGCGTTCAACGCCGAGGATGTGGACGAGGTGATCTCATCGGGCCGCACCTTCGATTATGCCGAGACGATCGCGCTGACGACCGGGCATGAATTATATTCCAACCGCTCGCGCGCGATGCTGACGATCGTCGAGGATACGGTCGGGTGCCACGATTTCCTGCTGACGCCGTGTTCGATCGATACCTTCCACCATTTCTATCCCGATCTGCCGCCGCATCGCGGCTGTTTCGGCAATCTCGCCGAGGCACTGGCGCCTTATGGCATCGGGCCTGACCGCATCCCGGTCGCGTTCAACTGCTTCATGAACGTGCCGGTCGATGGACGGACAGGGAAACTGAAGGTGCTGCCGCCGCGGAGCAAGGCCGGGGATCATATTACCTTCCGGGCGGAGATCGACCTCGTCATCGGACTGACCGCCTGTTCGGCGCCGGATTCGAACGGCGGCACCTTCAAGCCGATCCATTACCGGATCGACAGCTGATTGGGGCAGCCCTTTCGTTCCGCGACTAACCGCCCTCCGCCGCCATGCGTCGAGGCGCTTTCATGTGATCGATGAATGCGCGGAGTTTCGGCAGCATCTGACGTTTGCCGGAATGATAAAGGAAGACGCCCGGCGTCATGATCGCCTGAGACGTCAGCAACGCTTGTAGCCGGCCATCCGCAATCGCTGCCTCGGCGATCGGGCCAGGGACTTGCGCGAGCCCCAGGCCCTGCATCGCGGCACCGAGAAGGGTGGGGTAATCGTGCGCGATCAGCGGCCCCGACACCGCCGCTTCGATTACATCGTTACCAACGGCGAAGGTCCAAGGCGCGATCGATCCGTTCCAACGGCGCAGGCGCAGGCACGCATGATCGCGGAGGTCCTCCACTCGGGCCGGCGGCTTGTGCCCGCGCAGATAATCGGGGCTGCCGACGACGTGGAACGGGAACGGCGGCGTTAGCCGCACCACGATCATGTCGGCCGCGATCAGTTCGCCGAGGCGGATGCCGGCATCGAAACCGCGAGCAGCGATATCCACCATCTCGTCGCTCGCGGCGATCTCCAATTCTATCTCGGGATAGGCCTCGCAGAATGACGCGATCACCGGCTCAAGGATCAACGGCACCACGGATCGGGGTACGGCGAGGCGCAACAATCCGGTAGGGCGCTGCCCCAGATCGCGCGCCGCTTCGCTGGCGGCGACGAGCTCGTCAAAGGCGGGCCCAGCCCGGTCGAGGAAGCGTTGGCCGGCTTCGGTCAGGCCGACGCTGCGCGTGGTCCGGGTCAGCAACGCCGCGCCGATCCGCGCTTCGAGCGTCCGCACCGATTGGCTGACGGCCGACGGCGTGACACCGAGCGCAGCGGCAGCGCGGCGAAAACTGCGATAGCGGGCGACGCTCAGAAATGTCTCGACCCCGTCGAGCGCACCATGCCGGACTGTGAAGTTCTGCTTCATAGATCGTCGAGATTATCGCCCATAGTCGCTCGTGCAAAGCGACCATAGATGCGACCTCCACCTCAACCGGACAGCGGCGGTCGACCCCGCCGCAATCGACTCAGGACCGGAGATCGCCATGTCGATAACCCATATCTTTCAGACGCATCTCTTCGTCGGGTACGTGGCGTGGCTGCTGTGCTTTGGCGCCTATGTCCTGCCCTGGCTCAAATCGATCGATCGCGTGGCGGCGCACCGTGCGATCGCGACGCTCCACAGCTTCCGCTTCTTCGGGCTCGCCTTCATCGTGCCGGGCGTGGTCGGCGACGGCCTGCCGGCGCATTTTGCCATCCCCGCCGCTTATGGCGACCTTGCCACCGGCCTGCTCGCGATGCTCGCGCTAGCGACGGTTCGGATCCGGCCCGTCTTCTGGCTGTTCGTTGTCGCGTTCAACCTTGTCGGCCTGGTCGATCTCGTGCTTGCCTATAGCCACGCGATCCAGGCCGATCTCCCGGCGCATGCGGGGGAGTTGGGCGCGGCCTATGCGATCCCGATCCTCTATGTGCCGCTGCTGATGATTACTCACGTCACCGCGTTTTATTTCCTGGCGCGCTCGCGGCCCACGGCGGCGTCTTCACCCGTCGCCGCTGCGCGCGTCTCCTGACGCTTCGCGCCGATGGAGCGGGGCAGTGGACTAGACGTCCACCGCCAGATAGCCGGTGAGGTACCGTCCCGCGGCTGCGCCATAGATGCCGGGTCCGGCGACGTTGAAGGGACGATTGTCGAATATATTGGTCACCTGCATGCGCAGGGTCGCATCGCGGTTGATCAATTTGAACCGATAGCGACCGCCAAGGTTGAGCTGCGCGCGCGCGGGTAACGAGACGAGATTGTCGGTGGTCGACGGCACCTTGCCGCGCTGGAGCAAGGTGGTGTCGAGCGACAGCCCGTCGAGCACCGGCGTCTTCCAGTTGAGGTTCAAATTGACGAGGTGCCCCGGCAAGCCAACGGGGCGCGCGCCGATCGTGCCGAGCGCGGTGGGATCGCGCGTGACCCGGGCGCGCAGGAAATACCCGCCCGCGACGACGTTGAGCGTCCTGGTCAAATTGCCCGACACCGACACTTCCGCCCCCTGGCTGCGGGTGGTGCCGACCTGGGTGTAGCGATTGGCTGCATCGAACCCGAAATAGGGCTTCCGCAGGTCGAATAGCCCGGCGATCAGCTTGACGTTCCCCGTCACCGTCCAGCGAATGCCGGCATCCTTCTGTTCGGTCAGGATCGCGTTGAGCGGCTGGTTGCGGTTGGCCGCGTTGGGCGGCGCGACGCCGCTTTCCTCCAGTCCGCGGGCATAGCCGGCATAGAGCGACACCGATTTGGACAGATAGGCCGCCGCCGTTCCGTTGTAGAGCCATGGCCGCGACCGGGACACGATCGGCGCGACGCCCGGGAGCCAGGTAGTCTTGCGGTAATCGGCGCGCGAGAGGCCGAAGCTGATCTCGCCAATGTCGCGCCAGCGCCCGTCATACGCCACGCCCAGGGTCGCCTGGCGAATGCGGTCGCGCGATGACGCGCCGAACATGAAATTCGGCTTGGGTGAATCCTCCTCGACACCGATCCGGGTCGGACCCAGATCGACGTCGTCCGATCCGCCGAACTGGTGGCGCGCGTCGCGTTCGCGCAGGCTGAGATGGATCACATGGAGTCGCGGCCCGTCGACGATGCTGTGCGTCAGCCGGACCTCGCCGCTCAGCGATACGTTCTTCGCGCGCGGATCGGCGATGAGCAGGCGGTCCGCTGTCCCGTCAGGCTGCAGGTCGACCAACAGATTGGCGTAACTCTTCTTCTGATCGAACACCGACCGGAACGCGCCGACCCGGAGCAGCCACGTCTTGCCCGGCGCATAGGAAGCGAGCAGTCCCTGATTGGTCCCGGTATAGCGGAAATCGGCCCATTGGGGGCCGTCAAAGCTATGCGCGGGGGGCTTTGGCGGCAGATATTTGCCCGCCGGCACGTAGAACGGCCCGGCCTCGTCATTGTAATCGTTGGTCAATGTCCAGAACGGCATGATCTCCACGCCGGGCGCTGGCCGCCAGCGGACGATCAGCCCCTGGCTGTGATTGAAATTGTCGGTGCCGTCGGGGAATGCGGTGCGCCCGACGATCGCGCCATAGCCGACCGACAGCCGCTTGCTGACCGGCAGCGATCCGTCGACTTCCAACCCATAGGAACTGTAGCTGTCGGCGTTGAGCACGATCGAGGCGGCCGCCTTGTCGCCGGGACGGCGCAGCAATTGGTCGACGATCCCGCTCGGCGCGGCGAACGGATAGCCCTGCGCCGACAGACCCACCTTGATGCTGGTCGAATCGTTGATGATGCTCGACAGCGCGATCGCGGGGTCGAAATACATGCCGTCGATCCGCACGTTCCCCGCCGCGGTCGGCGAGAAGCCGCGCGCGTTGCTCGACGTGTAGATGCCGATCGTCTCGCGCCCGACGCTGAAGCCGAACCCGTCCTCCGCCTGCGTCACCGCATTGTCGTCGGCGCGATCCTGCGCGGCGGCGGGAAACGCGCTCCCCGCCAGCAACAATGTCAGCGTCGCCGAGCTCAGCCGTCCCATGCCGATCCTCCCTTACCGTTATATCGTCTTATGACAGCATATCAGTCAATCGGCCCTGAATGCCGACTTAACGGTGACGGCTGGACGGAAGCGACGAACCGCGTCATCGGCGGATCGCATGACGGCGGAACGCATCATTATCGAAACGATCGGCTGGACCGGCGCCGTGCTGATCCTGGTCGCCTATCTCCTGCTGTCCGCGGGTCGGGTCGGCGGACAATCGCGGCTCTATCAGTGGATGAACCTGGTCGGCGCGGCGTGCTTCGTCGTCAATAGCGGCTATAACGGCGCGATCCCCTCGGCGGTGCTCAACGTGGTCTGGGCGGGCATCGGGCTCTTTACGCTTTGGCGCATCGCGCGACGGGCATAGGAACGCGCCATGTTTACCCTTTACGGCATCCCCAATTGCGACACGGTAAAAAAGGCCCGCGCCTGGCTCGACGGTCGCGGCGTCGCTTATGCCTTTCACGACTATAAGAAGCTGGGCGTCGACCAAGCGTCGCTGCGTCGCTGGACGAGCGCATTGGGCTGGGAAACCGTGCTCAATCGCGCGGGCACGACCTTCCGCGCGCTGTCCGATGCCGACAAGGCCGATCTCGACCAGGATAAGGCGATCGCGCTGATGCTGGCGCAGCCATCGATGATCAAGCGCCCGATCGTCGAAGGTGATGGCGTGCTGGCCGCCGGGTTCAAGCCTGACGCCTGGCAAACGGCCGGTATCGGCTAAGCTTGCCAGCGCGCGCATCCGGGCGCAGTCTCCACCACCTAAATAGGGAGGGGAAACATGGCTCAAACCGTCAAGCCGCCGGTCTGGTTCTGGATCGTCGCGATCCTGCTGGTGCTGTGGAACGCGATCGGCTGTTATTTCTGCGTCGAGCAGTTCCGCCTGGGTGCCGCCTCGGCGATGTGGGAACAGACGCCCTATCACCAGGCGCTCTACCGCTCACTGCCCAGCTGGTACAATTATGTCTACGCCGTCGCCACGTTCGGCGGATTGCTCGGCGGCCTTGCCTTGCTGCTGCGCGAACGCCGCGCGATCATCCTGTTCTGGATCTCGCTGATCGCGGTGATCGTCCAGTTCGGCTATACGTTCGCGATGACCGACCTGATCGCGCATGAAGGTGCGGCGAAGGTGGTGCCGTTTCCGGTGTTCATCGCCGTAGTCGGCCTGTTCGCGATCTGGTTTTCGGGGATGGCGGCGAAGAAAGGCTGGATAGGAAGGTGACGTCGGGGGAGGGCGCTCAGCCCTCCCACTGGAACACCTCATCCAGCGGCTTGCCGAACACCTGAGCGATGCGGAACGCGGCCTCGAGCGTGGGTGAATATTTGCCGGCCTCGATCGCCGCCACCGTCTGGCGAGTCATGCCGATCCGCTCGCCCAGTTCGGCCTGGGTCATCTCATTCGCCATGAAGCGCAGCAAGCGGATCTGATTGACCACCCGGCCGGGAAGCGGCTTAGCCATGCCAGCCCCTCCGATAGCTCGTCACGATTAGGACATGGCGAAGGGTTTCCGCCAGCACGATCGCCAGCAACGCGCTGTTGACGATCTTGGGTGCCGGATCGCTGAATGGCATCACCACGCCGACGATGATCGTTCCGACCAGCAGGACGTAATAACTGGCGCTTCCTCCACGCCGGGCGATCGCGCGGTCGCGTTCGTCGGGCCTAGCACGTTCGTCGGCGTCGCTACTCACAGCCAGCACGACATGGCCGACGATCACCACGATCGCCTGGATCGAGGCGACGATGCCGAACGTCCAGACGATATCGAGCAGCCTGGGTCCGACCTGCCCTGACAGGACCAGCGAGAAATAGATGACATAAGCGACGATCATGCAGACGAGCGTCAGCCAGGCGGTCTTTTCGCGATAGGCCATGGTCATGCTCCCCGCCGGTAGCCGACGATCTGCGCGCCATAGTGGACGATGTCCGCGATCACGATCGCGGCCATCATGCCGTTGACCAGATCCCAGGGCGTGGCGCCGAAATAGACCGTCACGGTGACGCAGACGATCAGGCTGATCAGCACAGGATAGGCGATGGCGTACGAGCGGCGCGCGACTTCCCTGTCCCGCTCGTCGGCTGGCGCGTTGGCATCCTTCGGCGCCAGGATCGCGACGACGATCGTGGCGGCCGCGGCCAGCAGGGCCTGGAGGATCAGTGCCGCGGTGAACGCGGCCATGTAAATAGAGGGGTGCGGCACGCCTCCCGTCATCATCGTCCGGAAAGCGAAGGTGAAATAGCCGCCCCAGACGATCGCGGTCGTGACGACCGAGATCCAGGCGATCTTTTCCTTGAACGGCATTTTTGACCTCATGTACGAATCAGTCGCCATCATGTTAAATATATATAACATTAAGTCAAGCGCGGCTGTCGTTCGCGTTGGTGGGCGCTGGCGATGCGATGCGGAACTGGCTAGGGAGCCCGCCATGTCCACGACCTTCACGATCGACACCTCGACCAGCCGCGCCAACCCGACGCCGGCGCCGATGAAGCGACTCACCGTGCCGGCCATTCAGCGCCGCAAGTTCGAGGGAAAGACGCAGGAACCGCTGGTGATGCTAACCGCTTACACGGTCCGCATGGCCCAGCTGTTGGATCCGCATTGCGATATCCTGCTGGTCGGCGATTCGCTCGGGCAGGTCGTCTATGGCCTGCCCTCGACGCTGCCGGTCACGCTCGACATGATGTGCGCGCATGGCGCGGCGGTGGTGCGTGGCAGCTATCATGCCGTCGTCGTGGTCGACATGCCGTTCGGCAGCTACGAAGCCTCACCCGAACAGGCCTTCGCCAGCGCCAGCCGCGTGCTGGCGGAGACCGGTTGCGCCGCGATCAAGATGGAAGGCGGCGCCGCGATGGCTTCGACCATTCGCTTCCTGACCGAGCGCGGCATCCCGGTGATGGCGCATATCGGCTTGACGCCTCAAGCGATCAACACGCTCGGCGGTTACGGCGCGCGCGGCCGTAGCCAGGAGGAAGAAGCCAAGATCAAGGACGACGCCCGGGCGGTTGCAGAGGCCGGTGCCTTCTCGGTCGTGGTCGAGGGGGTGATCGAACCGATCGCGCGCTCGCTCACCGAAACCACCGACATTCCGGTGATCGGGATCGGCGCATCGGCGGCCTGCGACGGTCAGGTGCTGGTCGCCGAGGACATGCTCGGCCTGTTCGAGCGCACGCCGCGTTTCGTGAAGAAGTTTGACGACATGGCCGGCCGCATCACCGATGCCGTGACACGCTATGCCGAAGAGGTACGCAATCGGACGTTCCCGGGGGTCGAGCAGACCTATCTGCCCAAGACCTGACCGCCCAAGGCGCGTTGCTTTTGGGTGGCGCGCCGCTAAGGGACCCCCCTAGGAACAGTCGCCGATCACGGCCATTGCGAGAGCCGAACGCGGTCCCTAAGGTCCGCCGACTTATTTTTGCCCCCAATTGGAGCCTACCCCTTGGCTGTGACGCCGAAAACCGACGAAGCTTTCCTGCGCGAGGTCGATGAGGAACTCCGCCGCGATCAGATCGTGGGCGTGTGGAAGAATTATGGTCGCGTGATCATTGGTCTGATCGTGGCCGCATTGGCGATTTTCGCCGGCGTGCTCGGCTGGCGGGCATGGAGCCATGGCGCTGCCGAAAAGCAGGCGATCGAACTGCAACAGGCCTATGACTCGATCGCCAGCGGCAATACCCAGGCGGCTAAGGCGCCGATCGACAAGCTCGCCGGCGAGAGCGCGCCGGGCTATCGCGCGCTGGCCAAGATGCTGCAAGGCAACGATCTGCTCGCAGCCGGCAAGACCAAGGAAGCCGCGGCGAAATATGGCGAAGTCGCGCGTGATAGCAGTGTCGGGCAGCCGATCCGCGACCTCGCCACGATCCGCCAGACCCATACCGAATTCGACGCGCTCGCGCCGCAGGTGGTGATCGACCGGCTGAAGCCGCTCGCGACCTCGGACTCGGCCTGGCTCGGCAGCGCCGGCGAGATGATCGCGATGGCCGATCTCAAGCTCAACCGGTTGGCGGAAGCGCGCGCGATGTTCAAGTTGATCGCGGAGAGCGACAAGGTTCCCGACAGCATCCGTCAACGTGCGGTTCAGGCGACCCAGGCTCTCGATACCGGTACGAACGTTCAGAAGGGCAAGTAAGCAGCATGACGACCAAGTGGAGGATGCCGATTGCGCTGGTGGCGCTGACCGCGCTCGGCGCGTGCGGCGCATTCAAGGGCGGCGGAAAGAAGACTCCCGTGCTCGGCGATCGCGTGCCGATCCTGGTGTCGGAAAGCGACGCCAAGGTCGATCCGGCGATTTCGGGGCTCGACGTCCTGTTGCCGGCACCTGTCGCCAATACCGACTGGGCCCAGCCCGGCGGCAATCCCGAAAAGTCGATGGGCCATCTGGCGCTGGGCGGATCCGTTTCCCGCGTGTGGACGGTGACGATCCCGGCGGGATCGAACCGGCAGCGGCTGGCGGCGTCCCCCGTGATCGGTGACGGCAAGCTCTACGCGGTCGATGTCGACGGCGCGCTGCACGCCTTCGATGCCAATTCGGGCGCGTCCTTGTGGACCGTGCCGATCGCCAAGGCAGAGAAGAGCAAGGCGGCACGGTTCGGCGGCGGCGCGACTTACGACAATGGCCGCGTCTATGCGACCGATGGCCTGGGCGACATTGTGGCGTTCGATGCCAAGACCGGCTCCGAAGTATGGCGCGCCAAGCCGGGGCCGCCGCTGCGCGGATCGCCGACCGTCGTCGGCGACCAGCTCTACACGTTGAGCCAGGACAATCAGCTCTACGCCTTGTCGACCGCCAACGGGCAGCAAGTCTGGTCGGCCTCGGGCAGTCTCGAAACCCAGGGCGTATTCGGCGTCGCTGCGCCGGCAGTGGCGCACCAGACGGTCGTCGCCGGCTTTTCGTCGGGCGAGCTCAACGCCTATCGCGTCGAGAATGGCCGCGCCATCTGGGGCGACGCTCTGTCGCGCACCAGCATTTCGACCTCGGTGTCCAGTCTTGCCGATATCGACGCCGATCCGGTGATTGACGACACCAATGTCTACGCATTGGGGCAGGGCGGTCGTCTGATTGCCGCCAATCTCGCTACCGGTCAGCGTCTGTGGGAGCAGAATTTCGCCGGTATTTCGACGCCCTGGCTGGCGGGCGAGTGGCTGTTCGTGGTCACCGACGAAAGCAAGCTCTATTGCCTGCAGCGTTCGACCGGAAAGATCCGCTGGATCAGCCAGTTGCGCGCCTTCCAGGTCGAAAAGAAGAAAAAGAAGAAGAACCCGCTGACCTGGTACGGTCCGGTCCTTGCCGGCAACCGCCTGGTGCTGGTCAATTCGCTGGGCGACATGGTGTTCGCCTCGCCGAGCGACGGCACCGTCGGCCAGACGATTCCCGGCAAGGACGGCTTCGGCCTGGGGCCGGTGGTCGCCAACAACACACTCTACGTGCTGGACGGGCGCGGGCGAATTTCCGCCTATCGCTGAGTGATCGGAACGGGGCGGCGTAAGCGTCGCCCCGTTCAGGGCGTTGCCGCTGGCGTGCACACGCCCTACAGCGCCCTGCATGTCCTTACCCACCGTCGCCATTATCGGCCGTCCCAATGTCGGCAAGTCGACGCTGTTCAACCGGCTCGTCGGCAAGAAGCTTGCCCTGGTCGATGACCAGCCCGGCGTTACCCGCGATCGGCGCGAGGGCGACGCGAACCTGCTCGGCCTCGAGTTTCGCGTGATCGACACCGCCGGCTACGAGGATCTCGAAGCCGCGACCTTGCCCGGCCGGATGCGGCAACAGACCGAGGCGGCGGTGGCACAGGCCGACGTCGCCTTGTTCCTGATCGACGCCCGCGCCGGGATCGTTCCGCTCGACGAGGAAATCGCGCGCTGGCTGCGTGGCTCGACCACACCGGTCATCCTGGTCGCCAACAAGGCGGAAGGACGCGCGGCGGAGGCCGGCATCATCGAATCGCTCGCACTCGGTTTCGGCGATCCGGTCCAGGTGTCGGCCGAGCATGGCGAAGGCATGGCCGATCTGTTCGAGGCGCTGGTCCCGTTCGTTCCCGAGCCGGAAGAGTTCGAGGAAGAGGAAGACGACAGCCCCGACGCGCCGCTTAAGCTGGCGATCGTCGGCCGTCCCAATGCCGGCAAATCGACATTGATCAATCGCATGCTGGGCGAGGATCGCCTGATCACCGGTCCAGAAGCGGGGATCACCCGCGATTCGATCGCGATCGACTGGACCTGGCACGATCCGAAGAACGGCCCGCGCGCGGTGCGGCTGATCGACACGGCCGGGATGCGCAAGCGCGCCAAGGTGCAGGACAAGCTCGAAAAGCTATCGGTCGCCGACGCGTTGCGCGCGGTCGATTTCGCCGAAGTCGTCGTGCTGCTGCTGGATGCGACCTTGGGGCTGGAGGCCCAGGACCTCAAAATCGCCGATCGCGTCCTCCAGGAAGGGCGCGCCTTGGTCATCGCGCTCAACAAATGGGACATCGCCGAAAATGCCTCGTCGCTGTTCAATGGCGTCAAGAAAGCGCTCGAGGACGGTCTGAGCCAGGTGAAGGGCGTCATCGTCGTCACCGTGTCGGGCGCGACCGGCAAGGGCATCGACCAGTTGCTCGGCGCTGCCTTCGAAACGCGTGAGGCCTGGTCGAAGCGCGTCTCCACCGGCGAGCTCAATCGCTGGTTCGAACGCGCCATCGACGCCAATCCTCCGCCAGCGCCCGGCGGCAAGCGGATCAAGATGCGCTACGTCACCCAGATCAAGACGCGCCCACCCAGTTTCGTTATTTTCGGCACGCGCGTCGATCAGCTTCCCGCAAGCTACGAACGCTATTTGGTCAACTCGATGCGCCGGGATCTTGGCTTCGGCGCAGTCCCCGTTCGGTTGACGCTGCGCGCGCCGAAGAATCCATTTGATCGGGATTGAACATAATTTCGTGAAAGTTGCACGGCTCCAAGATCTTAGAGGCTGACGGCTGCGAATTCCGTCAACCGGTCGTTTACCTGCGCCAGCTACATCGGACACATCGGGGCAGCGGGGGCGTGCCGATACGGGTGGAGGACGTGGTGACGATCGATAGCGGGCAAATAGTGGACTGGAGCGCTTTTCAGGCGGCCCGAAGCGAGCTCGGCGCCGGGTTCGTCCGCATTCTCGGCTATTTCAAGGAAGATGGCGTCAAATCGGTCGCAGCGATCGAGGACGCGATGCGCGCCGGCAATGCCGCCGCGATCGTGCTGCCGGCGCACACGCTGAAGGGCGAGTCGCGTCAGTTCGGGGCGGAGCAACTCGCGGCGATCGCCGAAGCCATCGAAGTCATCGGGCGCCAGTGCGTGGAAACGCGCGATGCGCCCGACCAGGCGCTGGAACATGTCGTCAAGCTGCGCCCGACCTTCGAAGCGACGCTCGCGATGCTCGAACGCGAGGCCAACCCGCTGGTCGAACGCCGCCCCACCGCCTTCGGCCGCCGCGCCATCTGACTGTCGGTCAGCTTTCGCTTTCTTCCGCTGATTTCGCGTTGAGCTGGATGTAATTCTCCAGCCCCATCCGCTCGATCATGTCGAACTGGCGCTCGAGCGTATCGACATGTTCCTCCTCGCTGTCGAGGATCCGGCGGAACAGGTCGCGGCTGACATAATCGCGCACTTTCTCGCAATGTTCGATTGCGTCGCGCAGCAGCGGCAACGCCTCCATTTCGAGCTCGAGGTCCGACTTCAACACCTCTTCGACCGTCTCGCCGATGCGGAGGCGCCCGAGCAGCTGGAAATTGGGCAGGCCGTCAAGGAACAGGATGCGCTCCGACAGCCAGTCGGCATGCTTCATCTCGTCGATCGATTCGTGGCGCTCGAACTCGGCCAGCTTCTGCACGCCCCAATGATCGAGCAGGCGGTAATGCAGCCAATATTGGTTGATCGCGGTCAGTTCGTTCTTGAGCGCGGTATTCAGGAAATCGATGACCTGCGGATCGCCCTTCATAGTCTTGCCCTTCATTGTTCTTCGGGCGCGACTATAGACTGCCGGCTCCGTCGGAAAAAGTCCAAAAAATGGCGGATTTCTGCGGTTTTTCTCGAGTTGCGAACGCTACGCAGCAGCGCGCTCATCATCGATAATGGACCGCGCGAACGGCACGCACTGACCGCATTTCGGCTGACGGCCGAGCGAGCGATAGGCCTGACACGCCGTCATCGACCCGTTGCGCGCGGCCTCGCGCACTTCGCGTTCGCGGATCGCATTGCAGACGCACACCATCATGAGACCGATTATCCCTCGCGCTCGTTGCGATCGAGTTAGCGATAGTGAGATCGATTCGCAATACTATTGCGACACGTTTGCAACTTGCCCCGTGCGTCGGAACGGTTGCCATTGTCCGCGCGCCGCACTGCGCCACAGCCATTCGAACGGACCATAGGCGAATCGATCGAGCCACGGCTTCGACCAGGCGAGCATCAACAGCCACATCCCGGCGACGACGATCAGGCACTGCCAGCGCTGCAGATAGCCGTACCAGCCCAGGCCATAGCCATTGAAGATCAAGGTGCAGACGATCGAGGTGCCGAGATAATTGGAAAACGCCATCCTTCCCGTGGCGGCGAAGCGATCCGCCAGCCAAGGCAGGCGCCCCGATTGCACGAACAGGATGACCAAGGCGGCATAGCCCAGGCTGAGCCAGGGCCGCAGCAAGCTGAGCTGGATCGCCTCGGTCGCGATCATCGTCAGCGGCGCCCAATGCGTCGCATCGAGCCAGCCGACCAGCGGAACATAGGCCGCCCAGGCCAGCGGCACGGCGGCCGCCGTCAGCCAATAAGCGCGCCGCGACCAGGCGCCGGAGAAGAATCCCCAGCGGAACAGCGCCATGCCGATCAGCATCAACGCCAGCGTGTCGATGAAGGCGATGCGGTTGACGATCGTCTGGAAGAAGATTGCGGTCTGCGTCCGCACCTTGAGCGCGTCACTATAGGATCCGCGATAGCCTGCCAGTTCGCGCGCGATGCCGTCGCGCTGCGGGTCGGATTGCTGCCGGAACGCGCGCCAGTCGGCGGCCAGGGTCGGATCGGGATTTGGCTGGATCGAGGCCACGCGCGCGGTCTCGAGATGCTGATAGGCGACCAGTCCATCGGCCAACTTGAACGCCAGCAGCAACATGCCGATCGTCACCAGCATCCGCGGCCGTACGCGCCAACCGACGAACGCGATCATCCCAGTCAGCGCGTAGAGCACTAGAATGTCGCCCGCCCAGATCAGATAAGCGTGGACCATGCCGAACACGAACAAGGTCGCCATCCGGGCATAATGGACCTTGGCCGGCCGCTGGCCGCTCAGCAATGCGCGGTCGGCGATCAGCAGGGTCGAGGCACCGAACATCATCGTGAACAGCCCGCGAAACTTGCCGTCGCCAATCGCATAGGCGATCGCCCATTCCCACCAATTTGCGCCGGTCGACCCGCCGTAGAAGCTGGGGTCGATCTCGGCATAGCCGGGCATCGCGAAATCGATGATGTTGAGCAGCAAGATGCCCATCACCGCGACCCCACGCACTGCGTCGAGCGTGCGCAGCCGTAGCGGCACGGCCGCGCCGTCGCTCGCCGGCGGGTCGATCACCGTTTCGCGAACCAGGCGATCGGGATGCCCACCAGAACGTTATGGCTGAAGAACTGCTCGGCCAGCCCCAACGCCGTGAACGGGTGCCAGCCGAAGCGCAGCGGCAAGACGATCAGGCTCATCACCGCCCATAGTCCGATGCCGTAAGCGATACCCGCGATCAGCCAGCGTGACTTGAGGATTGGCGTACGATCGGCGACGATCACGAAGAACGCCGCCATCACCGCCATGATCGCGAAATGCAGCAATAGCCCGACCAAAGCCACGCCGGGCCCGCCCTTGACCGCGCCGTCGCCCAGGATGGCGCTCGCCAGCCCCTTGAGCATGTTGATCGGCGCTCGCCCGGCAATCAGCGTGTAGACGCACGCCGACAGGATATCGAGCGTGCCGGCGACCAATGTCGCCAGCAGAATCTTACGGCCGGTTCCCATCATCCCTCTCCCTGTTTCACCGCAATTCGCGGCGTATCACCAATTTGAGCCCCGACCAGATTGCGTCGACCGCGCACACCTTCACGTCGACCAGCCCGGTCGGCAGTGCCACGGTGCGGATCACGTCCTCGGTGATGTCGGTCGGAACCTTGGCGGCCTTTTTGGGCCACGACACCCAAATCTGTCCGGCCGGGGCGATCATGGTGCGCAGCTGGGCGATCAGCCGTTCCAACTCGGCGCATTCGGTGACGAACAGGTGCGCGGCGTCGAGGCCCTCGAGCGGAGCATCCAGGTCGATAACGCCGATCGCGGCGAGATCGATCTCCGCGCGCACGCTATCGGGCACGGCATGGAACCAGGCACGCATGCCTGGCGCGAGCGACAACTTCTTCGCCAGCGGGGTTCCCGAATAGCCCGCTGGAGCCGCATTGGGGTGCGAAGACGAAGCGTCGGGCGATGCCATGACGCCGACGCTATCACCAACCTGCTGTACTACAACAGTCCCACGCGACCAGCCGCCGATCGGGTGCCGGATCAGGCGCCCAATCAGACGCCCAATCAGACGATTGTGTCGCCCATCAACTCGGGGAAAAAGCCTTCATGCGCGTTGCGCAAGTCGGCGATGCTGACGCACCAATCGCCTTCATCGAGTTCGAAGATCAGCCGGTCCTTGATCGTCCGTCCGATCGGATCGGCCGGGACGTCGGCGGCAGCGGCGTCGGCCAGGAATTCGGCCAGCGCCTCGTCGGGCACGGTGACCAGATAGAGGCCTTGATCCTCGCCGAAGAACGATCCCGCCACGCCGAACGGCTGCGCTTCGTTGATCATCGCGCCGATCCCGCTCGCCAGTGCCATTTCGGCCAGCGCCACCGCCATGCCGCCGTCGGAGACGTCATGGCACGCGCTGATCAGCCCGCGCTCGATCGCCGAGCGGACGAACTCACCAGTGCGGCGCTCGGCTTTCAAATCGACCGGGGGCGGGGGGCCATCCTCGCGGCCATGGATCTCGCGCAGCCAGATCGACTGGCCGAGATGACCGCCGCGCTCGCCGACCGCCAGGATCGCGTCGCCGGTGTGCTTGAACGCGATCGTCGCGCTCTTGGTATAATCCTGCAGGAGGCCGACGCCGCCGATCGCCGGCGTTGGCAGGATCGCCGATCCGCTGCCATCGTCATTCTTGGTTTCGTTGTAGAGCGACACGTTGCCGCTCACGATCGGGAAGTCGAGCGCGGTGCACGCCTCGGCCATGCCCTCGATACAGCCGACGAACTGGCCCATGATCTCGGGCCGCTGCGGGTTGCCGAAATTCATGCAGTCGGTCGTCGCCAGCGGCTTCGCACCCACTGCGCAGATATTGCGATAAGCCTCGGCAATCGCCTGCTTTCCACCCTCGAACGGATCGGCCAGGCAATAGCGCGGCGTGCAGTCTGTGGTGATCGCCAGGCCCTTGTTGGTGCCATGGACGCGAACCACCGCGGCGTCGCCACCGGGACGCTGGACGGTGTCGGCGCCGACCATGTGGTCATATTGTTCCCAGATCCAGCGGCGGCTGGCGATGTCGGGCGACGCCATCACCCTGATCAGATCGCCGGTCAGATCTTCGCATTCGGGTTCGTCGGTCAGATCGGCCGGAGGCGTGGTGCGTACGAACGGCCGATCATAAGCGGGAGCGTCGTCGGCAAGCGGCCCGAGCGGGATATCGCACACCGTTTCGCCGTTGAATTTCAATACCATCCGGCCGGTATCTGTCACCGTACCGATGATCGCAAAATCGAGCTGCCACTTGCGGAAAATCGCTTCCGCCTCGGGCTCGCGGCCGGGCTTGAGGACCATGAGCATGCGCTCCTGGCTCTCCGACAGCATCATCTCGTAGGGCGTCATGCTAGTCTCACGGCAGGGCACCGCGTTCATGTCGAGTTCGATCCCGACGCCACCCTTCGACGCCATCTCGACCGACGACGAGGTCAGCCCGGCGGCGCCCATATCCTGGATCGCGACGATCGCGTCGGACGCCATCAACTCCAGACACGCTTCGATCAGCAATTTCTCGGTGAACGGATCGCCGACCTGCACCGTCGGCCGCTTTTCCTCCGAATCCTCGGAGAAATCGGCCGACGCCATGGTGGCGCCATGGATACCGTCGCGTCCCGTCTTGGAGCCGACATAGACGATCGAATTGCCGATGCCCGACGCCGCCGAATAGAAGATCTTGGCGGTCTCGGCGACGCCAACGGTCATCGCATTGACCAGGATGTTGCCGTCATAAGCGGCGTGGAAATTGACCTCCCCGCCGACCGTCGGCACGCCGACGCAATTGCCATAGCCGCCGATGCCGTGGACCACGCCCGCGATCAGGTGGCGCATCTTGGGATGATCGGGGCGGCCGAAGCGCAGGGCGTTCAAATTGGCGACCGGCCGCGCGCCCATGGTGAAGACGTCGCGCAGGATGCCGCCGACTCCGGTCGCAGCGCCCTGATAGGGCTCGATGTACGAGGGGTGGTTGTGGCTCTCCATCTTGAAGATCGCCGCCTGGCCGTCGCCGATGTCGATCACGCCGGCATTCTCGCCCGGACCCTGGATCACCCAGGGCGCCTTGGTCGGCAGCTTTTTCAAATGGATACGCGAGGATTTGTACGAACAATGTTCGGACCACATGACCGAGAAGATACCCAGTTCGGTCAGGTTGGGTTCGCGCCCCATCGCGTGCAGGACGCGCTCATATTCCTCGGGCGACAGGCCGTGTTCGGCGACGATTTCGGGCGTGATTCCGGTCATGCCGCACGCCCTTAGCGGCCTCGGCCGCATCCGTCACCCATCCAGACCGTTTCGGAACAACCCCATCGTAACGATCGTTGTGCGGCGGTTCCATGAACAGGAGAGTAACATGCGTTTCCCAACCATTCTGGCGTGCGTATCCGGGGTCGCACTAATAGCCGTGCCGCCGGCATTTGGGCAGGGGAAGAAGGACCGGGCGCGAGAGGCCGTTGCCGCCGCGCAGGCCAAGGTCGATGCCGCCGGTAAGGTCGGCGCCGCGGGAGAGGTGCCCCGGTTGCTCGCCGAGGCGCAAGGGGCATTGCGCACCGCGCAGGAGGATTTGGCGCGCGATAAGAAGACCGACGCGATCGCCGACGCCAACCGCGCGTCGACGCTCGCCGATCAGGCGCTGGGCGAGGCGCAGCGCGCCAAACTCGCGCGCGCCCGAGACGACAAGCAGGCGGCCGAGGCCGCTGCCGCGGACGCCGCGCGATCGGCGGCCGACGCCAATGCCCGCGCTGCTGCTGCTGAAGCCGACGCCAATGCGGCGCGCAACGCGCCGCCGCCGGCACCGGTAGTCATCGCCGCGCCGCCACCGCCCGTGCCGACCAGCACGACGATAACCACCGAAACGGTCTCGCCGGCAACCAAGGTCGTTACCAAGGCGGCTCCGCGCAAGCGCGTGGTGACCAGACGTCACGTCGTCCGGAGGGCGGCGCCAGCGACGGTCAAGACGAAGACGACCGTCACGACCACCTCGAACTGACGATCGCGGGCGCGTGTGGCCGATCGGCTGCGCGCGCCCGGCGTCAGCCTTTTATCCAGTTCACTTTCGGGTCATCGAAATCCACGGTCTCGCCGAGTTCGTAGACGTTGCGATACCCGTAAGCGGCCAGGTTGATATAGGTCTGGATGTTGAGCGACACCGCGGCCGACTTGAGCATCACGGGTGGCCGGTCGTTCGAGAAATTGTTGTTGCAGTAGATCAGGATCGGCTGGTTACGGTCAGGCAGGGCTGCGGCGAGCGCCGGCGCGGTGAAATCGGTCAGCGGCAGGTTGATCGCCCCAGCGATATGCCCCTGCGCGAATGCATCGGCCGATCGTGCGTCGAGAATGATCGCCCCGCCCGTCGCGGCCATCTGCATGAAGCGCATGAGCGTGATGCGGCGTTTTGCGCGCTCGGGCGAGACTCGCGCCGCGAGTCGTTGGAATCCCTGATAATCGATCTGCGGATTGACCGGCGGCGGACCGTCGGCAGCCATCAGGAATACGGCGAGCAACAACGGCGTCATGGCTTCCCTCCCTGACTTTATAGCCCGAAGCGTGCGCCCGATCGCCTAAATGAGGCCTGAACGTTCTGCGATCAGAGGATCTCGCGGACCTTTTCGGGTGGCCGTCCCAACCGCACGCCCTTGGGCGTTTCAACCAGCGGGCGTTCGATCAGGATCGGATCGGCGGCCATCGCGTCGAGGATCGCATCGTCGTCGGCATGTTTGAGCGCCTTGGCGCCATCCTCGGCTTTGCGCAGCCCCTCGCGCGGGGTCATCCCGGCCGCGGCATAAAGCGCGGCCAACTCGTCCCGCGACGGCGGGTGCTTGAGATATTCGACAATCTCGACCTCGATGCCGGGCGTCGCCTGCAGGATCGCCAGCGTCTCGCGTGATTTCGAACAGCGCGGGTTATGCCAGATCGTCGCCTTCAATTCGTCTTCTCCGTCAGAAAATCCACGTCGGTGCGCTCGGGCCCGATCGCGGTCCACGCCACCAGTACGACCACCGTGATGCCCGCGACGATCGCCATGGCCAGCCCGAAATTGCCGCCATGGCTCTGCGCGATCGAGGCCTGGATCGGCAGGTTGCGCGATGCGATCAGATTGCCAAGCTGATAGGCGAATCCGGGAAACATGCCGCGCACCAGGGGCGGCGATAGCTCGTTGAGATGCACGGGCACGATACCCCACGCGCCCTGCACCGCGATCTGGATGAGGAAGGCGCCGAGTCCGAGCATCAATGGAGTCGCACTGAACGCCCAGAGCGGGATCACGGGCAACGCCAGCAGGCTGCCGATGATGATCGCGCGTTTGCGGCCGATTCGCTCAGACCAAATTCCGACTGAAATGCCTCCGACGATCGCACCAGCATTACCGACCATCGCCAGCAGGCCGACCATGTGCGTATCGAACTTGTGCTGTTTCTCGAGGAAGGTCGGATACATGTCCTGCGTGCCGTGGCTGAAGAAGTTGAACGCCGTCATCAATACAACGACATAGAGCGCAATCTTCCAATGCTTCCTGAGCTCGCGGAGTGGGTTGGCCGGCCGTTCGTGGCGGCGTTTTTCGAAAGCCGGACTCTCCTCGACATGCATCCGGATCAGGAAGACCAGGATAGCGGGGGCGATGCCGACCATGAACATGCCGCGCCAGCCGATCGTGTCGAACAGCAGGAAATAGATCAGGCTCGCGAGGAAATAGCCGGTCGGATAGCCCGATTGCAGTAGGCCGGAGACGGGACCGCGCAGCTTGATGGGGATCGACTCCATCACCAGGCTGGCCCCGATTCCCCATTCGCCGCCCATGCAGAAGCCGAACAGGGTGCGGATCACGAACAGGCTGGCCAGTGACCAGGCGAAGGCCGAGGCGAACGAGAAGAGCGAGAATAACAGGATCACGATCATCATGATCGGCCGCCGCCCGAATCGATCGGCCATCCACCCGAACACGAACGCGCCGAACGGTCGCGCGGCGAGCGTCAGGAAGGTCGCTTCCGACACCGTCTTGATGTCGGTGCCATATTCCTTGGCGATCGCCGAGAGCATGAAGACCAACAGGAAGAAGTCGAACGCATCGAGCGTCCAGCCGAGATAGCTTGCCCAGATCGAATGGACCTGCTTGCGATTCAGTCCCTTGAGCTCTGCGACCAGCGACATCCGGTTCTCCCCGATTTTGGGGATGGGCTACGCCAAACGTCGCGTCCGCGCCACCCACCAGGCGAGCAGAGCGAGCACGGCATAAGCGAACAATCCCAGCCAGCCAGTGGACGCCGGGGCAGGGCCGGCCTCACTTGGCTGCGGCGTGGTCCAGTTGACTGCCTGGAGCACCGCCATGCCGACAGCCAGCGCCCAAGGCGACCATCTGCCCATCGTGCCGATCGCTCGCGTCCGGCTGACGAAGAACCACAGCCCGCCGAACGCGAAGGCGAGCTCCAGCGGGATTTCGATCCAGGGATGGTTCCAAAGGCCAAGCCCGAGCTTGGGCGGGCTTCCGGCGAGCGTGAGGTCGGGGCGATGGACCAGCAGGTCGATCAGCCAGTGTGAGACCACCACCGCACCGCCGATCAGGCCGGCGGTCCAGCTGCCGCGCAGTAACCGCACCACAATCGCGAACAGTACGCCCCAGCCGATCGCGCCGGCCAGGCTGTGCGTCCAGGGCATGTCGTACAGGTCCATGGCGTTCATCACCGTCGCGCCGGGCAGCATCCGCATCTTCTCGACGCCCAGGATCAGGAAACTGAAGAATGCGATGTCGACCAATTGCGCGGCGACGAACAAGGCGCCGAGCCGCGGCGATTTGGGCGATGTCGCCGCCGCGAAGGCCGGCGCATAGTGACCGATGAACATAAAGCCCTCCCCGTTTTAAGCCCTCTCCCGTTTACGGGAGAGGGTTGGGTGAGGGTCTTCTTTCTTCTTCCAAGCGTGTGCCGAAACAGAAGAAGTAAGAAGACCCTCACCCTCCC